>CALIBC010000179.1 GCA_938045615.1 uncultured Clostridia bacterium
AAATATCTTTGAGAATGTGTTATACTATTCATAGCGATTGAATATCCTTTCTTTGGTTGTGTTAAGGAATTGAAAAGTTATGGTACAGCAGGTATTGGGAGTGCAGCAGGTGTTGCAGGTATAATAATTGCGATATTATCATATAAGGAAGTCATCGTTGGTTCAGTAGCTTTTTGGGTAAGTGTAATTTTTAGTCGCATTGGAATTGCAGCTACTGTTGCTGGAATAAAGGCGGGAAGTTCCAAACATGGAATCGTTGTACATTTGGAACGTGTTACTCAGTATAAACACCAAGCGGGTCATACGTTTAAATTTTACGCATATCGACCTTATAAAAGGCTAACTACATATTGAGGAATTTCCCGAAAGAATGAAACTCTCTATCTAAAAAGGAGATGTCTCAGAGTAAAATTAAGTAGCGGTGATGGAAGCCGTGAGAATCGGATGTCCGCCACGTATTTTATTATATAAAATGCAAAGGCCACCGGAATTACAAAACGTATAGGAGAACTATCAGTGAGTTTTAAAAGTAAACTTATATCGTATATTCAGGCGTTATTGCTAGCGGTACTTTTTTTCGTAAAACTTTTTTACATTGAGAAACCGGTAAGTTATTGTGCTTTGATATCGGTAGTCATTCTTATGTTTATATCAATTGCTATATCGAGTAACCGACTTTATAAGAACAGTGGCGCTTGCGATAAGAGTAGCCGACCATTACTCATTTTTTCAATATGTACAATAAATTTGTCGTATGCGGCTATTATTATGTATATGGCTTGAGCTGTGCCTATTGGGAAACGGGCGTGCTTCCCCTTTAATCTTTTTTGGAAGAAGATTGAGGGTGGACAAAAAGTGTTGATAAAAAGCTTCTAATACGTTGAAATATCAATGTTAAAACGTGGTATATCTTCCCTAAAAGAAGTACAAAACAATATGTCCGGTGGTGGGAGGACTTTTAGAAGAAAAACCTCTAAGTTATGGAGGCACGGGATTTAGAAAGGCGCTTAAGAAAAAATGGACTAAAGCCAAGCACCAAAGATGTGTGTTTCACGTATTTTCACAGGTTAAAAGATACACAACAAGTAGACCAAACACTTTAGCAGGACTGGAATTTTATGCACTGGCCAAGGATCTATTTGATGTTAAAAACCTTGAAAATTCAAGGGTTTGGGTAAACCCTTTTACAGATTGGATCATAAAGCATAAACGTTTTTTAAGTGAGATTACATATGATGAAAATGGAAAAGCAAGACTTAAGCATGAGAGATTGATAAAAGCTGAAAAATTAATACTGAGACTACTTAATGAGAACACTTTATTTAGAATTAAAGCGGTTTTTTGCTTCTGAGATATTAAAAACAATGCCTACAAACAAGAGTATAGCTGACATTTACAAGAAGATGACCGCAAAAGAAAAGTTGGAAAATACTATCCCAATGTGGGGTGATGCAGTTGTCTTGAGTGAACTACATCATTCTAGTGGATACCCAATTTATTGGGATTAGTCATCAACACTTTTGTCCTATAACCCAAATCACAATCACTAGGAAAACCGGCAGAGCCATTCATTGGAACATCTAGCCGGTTTTTAAGTTAGTATCTGATCAATAAATCGTTGTTAGAACGCCGACTCTAAATTCAGGCCAGCATATGTACCTTGAAAAATCGATAGCAAAAAACGCATACCGGAATTGATTTTCTTTGAACCTGTATTATACCATATATGAGTCCGAATGTTAGTAATTCCAATGAGTTAAGCTATATAGTTAAAAGTGCGTGAGCACACACTAAGTTAAAACAACTGTCAAAGATAATGTTTAGAATTAACGCCGCGCTCGGGTTTTCGCAAGTGAGACGAACGATTGCCTGCGAGGAGGACTTGCCGGATACCCATGTACGCATTTTACAGGGAAGTCTGAAATACGTTCACGTATAATGCCGGTGAAAAACTCCGCAAAAACTTGACACCGTCAGGGAAATTCCGCCATTTGACACCGACCTTGCATCATAGTAAAATCGGATGTTAAGAGGTCGCAAACATATGGAAAACATAGTTCGTATTGAAAATCTGATATTTGAATACGCCGGTGATGAGAATAAGGAAGCCCTAAGGGCAATCAAAGGAATATCTCTTGAAATAAGGACGGGCAGTTTTACCGCTGTAATAGGCAGAAATGGTTCGGGCAAGTCGACGCTTGCCAAGTGCCTGAATGGGCTTTTCGTTCCCACGGACGGCGTGGTCTATGTGGATGGTTGGGATACGGCGGATGATGAGCACATATGGGATGTAAGGCAGACTGCGGGCATGGTGTTTCAGAATCCCGACAACCAGCTCGTGTCTGCGATAGTGGAAGATGATGTTGCTTTTGGACCCGAAAATATGGGGGTTTCGCCGGAGATTATCAGAAAAAGAGTAGATGATGCTCTTGATTCGGTGAGAATGGGAGAATATAAACTTAAGGCACCTCATATGCTGTCGGGGGGGCAGAAACAGAGAGTTGCAATAGCGGGCGTTTTGGCAATGAAGCCCAAGTGTATAATCTTCGACGAACCTACCGCAATGCTCGACCCCAGAGGGAGAGCTGACATTATAAGAATAATAAAGGATCTGAATCGGGAAGGAATAACGACGATTTTGATAACGCATTTTATGGACGAGGCGGTGGAAGCGGACAGGGTCATAATAATGAATGACGGAAAAATAATGCTGGACGGCACGCCTGTGGAGGTTTTTTCCCATGCGGGGGAGATAAAAGCTGTGGATCTTGACGTTCCGATCGCAGTGGAACTTTCAAGCAGGCTGAGAAGACGCGGCATACAGGTTCCGGAAAATATAGTGACAATGAGGGATATGGTTGAGTTCATATGTCAATACAAGTAAGAAATCTATCGCATGTGTACAATAAGGGACTTACCTCGGAGCAGGTTGCGCTGGATAACATAAATTTTGATATTTACGACGGTGAGATTATAGGTGTAATAGGGCATACAGGTTCGGGAAAGTCGACATTGCTACAGCATCTGAACGGGCTTCTCAAGGCGGATTCCGGGAATATAATCATAGGTGGAACCGACATAACATCGCAGGGCGTCGCAATGAAGGAGATCAGGCGCCGCGTGGGGCTTGTGTTTCAGTATCCGGAATATCAGTTGTTTGAGGAAACGGTGGCAAAGGATGTGGCTTTCGGCCCGCGAAATCTGGGTTTGAGTGAAAACGATATAGCCCTTAGGGTTCGTGAGTCATTGGAAATGGTCGGAATCGATTATGATGAATTTGCGGAACGGTCGCCTTTTGAACTTTCAGGAGGACAGAAACGTAGGGTGGCGATTGCGGGAGTGATAGCTATGAAGCCGCAGGTTCTGATCCTTGATGAACCCACGGCGGGACTTGACCCCGGATCACATAAGGAAGTACTTCAGCTTATACGGAATGTGCATGAGAAGCAGAACAATATAATTGTTTTTGTGTCGCATGATATGGCAGATATAGCGGAGATGTCCGACAAAGTAATAGTCATGGATCGAGGGAAATTGATAATGCTCGGCACGCCGGAAGAGATTTTCAGCAAAAAAGAAAGACTGGATGCCATAGCGCTGAACGTTCCTCCGGTGACAGATATGATGCACAGAATAAAAACATCCGGGATAGACATCGATACGGTAGCTCTGAATTTGCACGATGCGGAGGAAACCCTATATGCATACCTTCGAGGCACAAAGTGCTGAACTTGAGGCATAACCGCTGAAGTCGTTCGCAGCCCGGTGAGTGCGGCTTCCGGGCGCAAACCGCTGAAATCGAGGCGCAAACCGTTAAAAAAGGATATAGAATGATCAGAGATATAACGTTAGGTCAATACTATTGCGTGGATTCGCCCATTCACAGGCGTGACCCAAGAGTCAAGATACTTGCGGTGATTATGTATATTGCCGCAATATTTGTCGTTGGGGATTATATGGGATTTTTGGCATGCGGACTTGCCCTTGCGGCGGTTATTGCGGTGTCCAAAGTTCCGATTACGTTCATAATGCGTGGACTGAAACCGATTATTTTCATACTGTTGTTCACATTTTCTCTGAACCTGTTCATGATCGACGGCAAAGTTCTGTGGCGTCTAGGTTTTTTGGAGATGACGGATAAAGGGCTGTATACGGCCGTATTTATGAGCATAAGATTGATACTGCTTATAATCGGAACGTCAATTTTGACTTTCACCACCACACCGATAAAGCTCACCGATGGAATAGAAAAATTGCTTTGGCCTTTTTCCAAGATAGGTCTGCCGACCCACGATATTGCAATGATGATGTCGATTGCGCTTCGTTTCATACCTACGCTTATGGAGGAAACCGATAAAATAATCAAGGCACAGCAGGCGAGAGGGGCAGACTTTGAAAGTGGAAATATTTTCAGAAGGGCAAAAGCTCTTGTGCCCATACTTGTGCCGCTTTTTGTGAGTGCTTTTCGCATAGCCTTGGATCTTGCCATGGCCATGGAAGCCAGATGCTATTCCGGCGGAAAAGGTCGCACAAGGATGAATGAAATGAAACTGAGACCGGCGGACATTTTCTTTCTTGCCGCCGCCGCAGTATTTTTGTGTGCGATAATAACGATACGCATCGTTTTTTGAATTCAGAATTTGTATTTATAGGAGAATCGATTTACGTTGAGGCAGAGAAAAATTAAGAATTTGGATGAAAAACTTGAAATGCTTTCCGAGTTACAGGTATCAGATCCCTGCGCCGTGCGTGGCAACTGGGCAAAACCGTGCTACATAGAGATAGGGTGTGGAAAGGGGCAGTTTGTTACGTCGCTTGCGGGGAAACATCCCGACTGGAACATATTGGCATTTGAAGGACACAGGAGTGTCGCACTGCACGCAATGGAAAAGGTGAAGAAGGAAAAAAGGGAGAGAGTTACCTTTGTGCTAAAATACATAAATGGCTTTGACGATGTGTTCGAGGATGGGGAAGTGTCTGGTATCTTTCTCAATTTCAGCGATCCGTGGCCAAAGGCAAGGCATGAAAAGCGCAGACTGACATGCGGCGCAAGGCTTCAAGAGTACGCACGGATATTGCGGCATGGCGGAACACTGGAATTTAAGACGGACAACGACGACTTTTTTGAGTATACGCTAGGAGAAATCGAATCTGAAAATATAAAACGGGTGTTTGAGCTAACCGATATAAGCAGAGATCTGCATGTAGATTTTGATCGAGAAGATATAATAACCACCGAATACGAAGAGAAGTTTTCCCGTAAAGGTAAGAATATAAATTATGTAAAATTACGGAGACTTTGATGTGATCACATAAAATCGTGTGTATGCGGATAAAAGATAAAGAAAGTATGAGGAGACAATAGAAAATGGCAAAATACGAAATGGCACAACAAAACGGCAGAAGTATCGACGGCGAGGATATGATTTTCGGTATAAACAGGAGAGCCGCAGAGATGATTGCGGAAAAAGGAAAAGGTGCTGTGATAAACAGTGCGATAGGGGCTTTGATGGACGACAACGGGGATTTGATGGTGCTTTCTTCAGTGGATGCAACATTCAAGAGCTTGACCTGCGTGGAATATGCGGCTTATGCTCCGATATGCGGACTTCCGGAATTCAGAGAGGCTGCGGTGAAAGCGGCGTTTAAGAATTTCACCCCCAAGAGGTCACATGTGAGGGCGGTCGCAACCCCCGGAGGTACAGGGGCGCTGCGCAATGTGATTTCAAATTATTCGTGCCGCGGAGATAAGCTTCTCACAACGGATTGGCATTGGGCGCCGTATAAGACGATAGCCGATGAGCAAGGGAGAAGCTTTGAAACTTTTAAGCTTTTTGACGGTGCGAAAAAGTTCAATGCCGATGATTTGGAAAGGGCGGCAAAAGCCATCCTTGCGGAGCAGGATCAATTGATAATATTCTTAAATACTCCGGCACAAAATCCGACGGGGTATTCGCTCACAAATGAAGATTGGCAAAAAGTTGTGGAACTGGTATCCGGGTTGCCGAAAGAAAAGAAGATCACATTGTTGATCGATACAGCGTATATAGATTTTGCCGGAGACGAGGAGGAATATCGCTCTTTTCTGCCTTGTCTTGAGCATATGCCGGAAAATGTGCTTGCGGTTTTGGCTTTCAGCATGTCAAAAACATTCACGTTGTACGGGATGCGCTGCGGAGCGATTATATGCTTGGCGCCGACGAAGAGCATAGCTGACGAATTTGTAAGAGTCTGCGAATTCTCCTCAAGAGCGGGATGGTCCACCGCACCAAAGGCGGGGCAGAGTATGATAGTGAAGATCTTTTCGGATAATAATCTGCTGGAAAAGGTAACTGCCGAGAGAAAGGAAATCAGAGAAATGCTGCTCAGGAGAGCAAAAGCATTTGAAGAGGAAGCACAAAAGACGGAGCTTGAAATGTTACCGTACGATGGAGGCTTTTTCATATCCATTCCGTGCGAAGACCCCAAAAAAGCCGCGACGGAACTCGAAAAATACGGAATCTTCATCGTGCCGCTTGCCATGGGATTGAGAGTTTCGGTTGCATCCGTATCGGAAAAGAATTGCCGAAAGATGCCCGCAAAGATAGCCGAGGTCTTAAAACAACAATAGCAGACATGGGAAATCTGGAAGACAGTCCAAAACACAGGCATCTGTGCACTTACAAATACCATACACCTGCATGTTCGAAAGATTGTGCATCAGCCAATGATGTGAGACCTGCACGTGCAAAAAAATCCACTTGCAATACAGCCACCCCTACATTATAATATCCCTTGTCGAGCGGGCGTGGTTTAATGGTAAAATTCGAGCTTCCCAAGCTTGCGTCGAGGGTTCGATTCCCTTCGCCCGCTCCAAAGGCACCCAGGAAACGAGGTGCCTTTTAAAATATAGGGAATCGAAGCCGAAAGGGCATGAGCGTGAAGCGAAAAACTCCGGCGGAGTTTTTTGTAGCGAATGGTCCAAGTCATCTGAAAGAGATGACGCAGGACGGCGTTTTTCGAGAGGACGAGAAAAACGCGTAATTCCCTTCGCCCGCTCCAAAGGCACCGAGGAAACGAGGTGCCTTTTAAAATATAGGGAATCGAAGCCGAAAGGGCATGAGCGTAAAATAAGACGGCGACTTAAAATTGGAATCTTCCAAGTCGCCGCCGGTAAATAAGAATCGGTGATATGAATTGTAATTGAGAAATTACTTTCGTCGATTGCTTGCATCAAGCGTAATGCGACCGTGAGGCCGCAGTGGGCAATATTGCCTGCGCATTTATTTCTTTCCTATGTATTTGCAGAAAGCATCGAATGTTTCGACGCTGAGGTCGTGTTCGATCTTGCATGCATCCTGCTCTGCGGTGGTCGGGTTTACACCTATCTCGGTAAAAAATTCAGTTAGTATCTTATGTCTCTCATATATTTTTTTCGCGATCTTCATTCCCTTTTCGGTGAGAGTGATCAGACCGTCGGGATCCATCGTGATATGTCCGCTCTCGCGTAGGTGCTTAGTGGCGTACGAAACGCTCGGCTTTGTTACTCCCAAATGTGCGGCTATATCGATAGAACGGATATAACCCTTGGTCTCTTTCATGATCAACATTGCTTCCAAATAGTCTTCGGCAGATTTATTAATTGGCATCTCTATACTCGCATGACCCTGTAGAAAAGGTCATACACTCCTTTCTTTAAATTCAAGATTTACGGCAACGGACACAAAAAAAATTCATAAAATTTGAACACGTACCCGTCAGAGAAAGGTTAACATAATTTGAGTTAAATTTCAAGAAAAATAGAGGAATCATATTGACAAAAATAGTTAAAAATACTAAACTACATTTTAGTTAAAATTTTGGTCAGAAAATGCATGGATTTAACATTGTGACACAAAGAAAGAGGTGAACTTGATATGATACCGATTACCATGTCGAAGGCAGGAGATGTTTTAACCATAAGGAAAATAACGGGAACCGACAAGGTGCGTCAACATCTTGCGGAACTTGGATTTGTCGTGGACAGTGAGGTCAGGGTAATCAGCGAATTTGAAGGAAACCTTATTCTGCAGGTCAAGGAAAGCCGCATCGCTCTGGACAAGAGTATGGCCAACAGAATAATGGTATAGGAGGGAAGCATGAAGACACTTAACAATGTGCCGGTAGGAAAGACCGTTACCGTGAAGAAACTGAACGGAAGCGGAGCCGTTAAAAGGAGAATTATGGATATGGGCATAACCAAGGGAACCGAGATCTATGTGAGAAAAGTTGCACCGCTCGGCGATCCTATGGAACTCACCGTAAGAGGCTACGAACTTTCCATCAGAAAAGTCGAGGCGGAGAGCATAGACGTCGAGTAATGATTCCGACAGGAATTTAAGCGGTTTTGTAGAGTTTTAGTATTTATATGGTTGTCGGAGATTAAAAACTTCGACTGTTTGAAAGGAGTAGAAAATGGCAATAAAAATTGCTCTGGCAGGTAATCCGAACTGCGGTAAGACCACCTTGTTCAACGATTTAACGGGGAGCTCGCAGTATGTCGGAAACTGGCCGGGTGTAACGGTTGAAAAGAAAGATGGTAAATTGAGAGGTCACAAGGATGTCATAATACAGGATCTTCCGGGTATTTATTCCTTGTCGCCGTACACACTTGAAGAAGTGGTTTCGAGAAATTATCTGGTAAGTGAGAGACCGGATGCAATTATTAATATTATAGACGGTACCAATATCGAGAGAAATCTTTACCTTACCACTCAGCTTTTGGAGCTCAACATTCCGGTGGTGATCGCTCTGAACATGATGGACATAGTTCGAAAGAACGGTGACAAAGTTGACGTAAAAAAACTCAGTGCGGAATTGGGATGCGAAGTCGTTCCCATAAGCGCTTTGAAAAAAGAGGGCGGAAATGAACTCCTGAAGAAAGCGATCGAAGCGGCGAAGAGCAAGAAGGGCGCAGAACCGCCTCACGTTTTCAAAGGTCCCGTTGAGCATGCGATAGCGCACATAGAAGAATCCATAGAGAACGTAGTTTCAAAAGAGAATCTTCGCTGGTACGCCATCAAGATATTTGAAAGAGATGAAAAAATCCTCGAAGAGCTGAAACTCGGCGCGGATCTCAAAAATCATCTGGAAGAGCATATAAAGGACTGCGAAAAAGAACTTGAAGACGATTCCGAGAGTATCGTGACCAATCAGAGGTATACATACATAACGGGAATCATAGGCGGTGCCGTAACGAAGGGACACAAGGGCAAGAAATTATCGAAGTCCGACAGGATAGACAGGATTGTAACCAACAGAATCCTTGCGCTTCCTATATTTGCGGTTGTCATGTTTGCCGTGTACTATGTTGCGGTAACGACCATAGGTACGTATGTGACGGACTGGACAAACGATACATTTGTCGGGGGGATTCTCCAACCGGGAGCGGAAAATCTGCTGAAAGGCGCAGGCGCATCGGAATGGGTAATTTCTCTGGTCAAAGACGGTATCATCGGAGGATTGGGAGCACCTCTTGGTTTTGCACCTCAGATGGCTATAGTTTTCCTTTTCCTCACAATACTTGAGGACTGTGGATACATGGCGCGCGTGGCGTTCATAATGGATCGTATCTTCCGCAGATTCGGTCTTTCCGGAAAGAGTTTTATTCCGTTCCTGATTTCATCGGGATGCGGCGTTCCCGGAATAATGGCCACCCGTACCATCGAGAATGAGAAAGACAGAAGAATGACGATGATCACCACAACATCCATCCCATGTGGAGCAAAGCTTCCGGTAATAGCGACAATCGCAGGATACCTGATGGGCGGAGCATGGTGGGTCGCACCTGTTATGTACTTCTCAGGGATTGCATTTGTAATAATTGCATGTATCATAATGAAGAAAATGAAAGCCTTTGCAGGAGATCCGGCACCGTTTGTAATGGAGCTTCCTCAGTATCACATTCCGGGACCTAAGAGTGTTCTGATACACGTATGGGAACGTGTATGGGCATTCCTCAAAAAAGCGGGGACCATACTGTTCCTATGCTGCGTGGTTATGTGGTTCCTCTCAAGCTTTGGCTTCAAGAACGGAGCTTTTGGCCTTGTGGATCCGGAAGACAGCCTTATGGCAGTAATAGGCGGAGCGATCGCATGGGTGTTCGCGCCTTTGGGATTCGGCACCTGGCAGGCAGTTGCATCATCAATCAGCGGATTCGTCGCAAAAGAGGGTATAGTTTCAACAATGGGTGTTCTTTCAGGACTTGGTGAAATTGAAGAGTACGATACCACGATGAAAGCAGCTTTTGACGGATTCTTCCCTACGAGCATTGCAGCGATCTCATTCCTGTTCTTCAACCTGTTTGACTCACCTTGCTTGGCGGCAATTTCAACGGTTGCAAAGGAAATGGGCAACAGAAAATTTTTCTGGTTTGCGATAGTGTTCCAGAATGTTGCGGCATACCTGCTTGCGCTCATGGTATATCAGCTCGGAGGACTTGCGACCGGCGAGGTAGCTTTTGGAGTAGGAACGTGCGTGGCTATAGTGGTTTTGATAGTCGTGCTCTATCTACTGTTCAGACCTGATCCGAGCAAAAAAATACGCTTGGAAACTGCGGGGAAAAGAGTTTAATAAATGAAATTAGGTGTAAAAATTAACCGGGTGGATTTGATAGTCCTTTTGATCGTAGCGATTCTTATGATCGTAGGGGTCAGAATTGTTATCGGCTTCTTTCGGGGCGGAAAGAAGAAAAAATAGGTTTCAAGAGTATAACTTTGGAAGAGGTGAGAAATATGACTTGGAATATAGCAAATATAGTAGTTTGCCTGGTAATAGCCGTGATAGTTGTGGCAATAGTTGCGAGCATCGTGAGAAACAAGAGAAAAGGCTACAGATATTGCGATGGATGCAAAGGCTGCGGCGCAAGCGACAGTTGTCCTTCCGCAAAGCACATCCACAAACAAGGGTGAATGCCTTTGATCGCACCTTATAAGTTTTGATGAAAATGCTTCAAGGTCGCCGAAAAGAGTGAAAAAACTTGCCGGCGGCTTTGATAAAGTGTTTTGGTTAAATTCTTCTAATCACAGCTTTGTGCCCGTAAGGCGCGATGTTTGCGTGACATATATCTGGACAACCAAGAGAACCGAGGTCCGCGCAACAGATGTTTGAGTTGTCTAAAAGGCTCTTCGTTTGCTATAATACAGAAATAAATTTAAGAAATCGACATTCAGGAGGTATTTTTATGAAAAAACGTTGGGAGAGAACAGGTCTTATAGCCGGAGGGATTATGCTTGGAACCGCGGGACTCAAGGCGCTTACGAGCCGCGAAGCAAAGAAGGTGTATACGCATGCCACCGCGCTGACGCTCAGAGCCAAGGACTCGGTGATGGAAACAGTGATCAAGGTTAAAGAAAACTGCGGCGACATACTCGCCGATGCTCATGATATAAACGAGAACATAGCAATTGATGAGAACAAAGACGTGGTTGAAAGTGAATAAAAAACAATATGAAATTTAGAATTGAGCATGAATCTAATCGCAGGATCAGATTCAAAGCGTTGGGTTGCGCTATGACGTGTTTCGAGGCGGACGTGATGGAATATTACCTATCGTCGTGCGCCTGCGTTTCCGTTGCCAAAGTCGATGAGCGCACCGGCGGCGTAACGATTTTTCACAGCGGTGACAGAGGTGCGGTGATTGATGCGCTGAAAAAGTATGACTTTGAGGAAAACAGGGAGCTCGTACCCGAGCACACGGGAAGAAAGTTGAATTGCGAATATCAGGAAAAACTTGTTTGGAACTTTATAAGTCACTATGCCTGCAAACTTTTTCTACCGGCACCGCTACGCGCAGGGCTTGCGATATACAGATCAATCAGATACATTGCCAAGGGGGTGAAGACCCTGCTGAAAGGAAAGATCGAGGTGCCTGTGCTCGATGCGACCGCAATAGCCGTTTCTGTGTTGAGAAGGGATTTTGCGACCGCTTCATCTGTGATGTTCCTTCTGAATGTCGGCGAAACCCTTGAAGAATGGACTCACAAGAAAAGTGTAGACGATCTGGCAAGAAGCATGTCGCTGAACGTGGATAAGGTATGGCTTATCAAGAACAAGCAAGAGGTGCTTGCGCCTGTAAGCGATGTTGCCGCAGGGGATTTCATAGTGGTCAGAACCGGGAATATCATTCCGCTTGACGGCAAAGTGGTGCACGGCGAAGCCTTTGTCAACCAGGCCTCGATGACGGGAGAATCAATGCCGGTTCGCAAGGAAGCCGGAAGCTATGCATATGCCGGGACCGTCTTGGAAGAGGGAGCATGTGTAATACGGGTGGAAAAGACTACGGGAGCAGGCAGATACGACAGGATAGTCGAAATGATAGAAGCCTCCGAAAAACTGAAATCGCTCAGTGAAGACAAGGCCTCGCATTTGGCGGATCATCTGGTGCCGTATACACTTCTGGGAACCGGGTTGACGTATCTTTTGACCGGCAATGTGATGAGGGCAATGTCGGTACTCATGGTTGACTTCTCCTGCGCACTCAAGCTTGCCATGCCTATATCGGTACTCTCGGCCATGCGAGAAGCGGGAAAGTTCGATGTGTCGATAAAGGGCGGAAAGTTTATGGAAGCTGTGGCGGAAGCGGATACCATTGTATTTGATAAGACCGGGACACTTACACATGCGACCCCGAAAGTTGCGGATGTAATCCCGTTCGCCGGAAATGATGCGAAAGAAATGCTCAGACTTGCGGCATGCCTTGAAGAACACTATCCTCATTCCATCGCAAATGCTGTGGTTGAAGAGGCAAGACTCAAAGGACTTTTGCACGAGGAACGTCATTCCGAGGTCGAATATGTGGTTGCTCACGGAATCTCAAGCGTGATCGACGGCCAAAAGGTAATCATAGGAAGTTACCACTTTGTTTTTCAGGACGAGGGCTGCGTCGTTCCCGAGAGCGAACAATATAAATTCGACAGCATGTCAAATGAGTATTCTCATCTGTACATGGCGATTTCGGGGCAACTGGTTGCAGTTATATGCATAAACGACCCGATTCGTGAGGAAGCCCCGGAGGTGATAGAAAAGTTGAGAAGCCTGGGCATCAAAAATGTGGTCATGATGACCGGTGACAGTGAGAAAACGGCATCGAGGGTTGCGAGGCTTATAGGAGCGGATGAATATTTCTCGGAAGTGCTGCCTGAAGACAAGGCGAGTTTTGTAAGAAAAGAGAAAGAGCAAGGGCGCAAGGTCATAATGATAGGCGACGGAGTGAACGATTCCCCGGCTCTTTCCGAATCCGATGCGGGGATAGCCATAAGCGACGGAGCCGCCATCGCAAGGGAAATTGCGGATATAACCATCGCATGCGATGATTTGTACGGACTCGTAACACTTAAAGAGCTCTCCAACAAACTGATGAGGAGAATTAAGTCCAATTATCGGGGCATAATAGGATTTAACGGAGGGCTTATTGCGCTGGGCATTTCCGGAATCTTGCGCCCTACAACCTCGGCGCTTCTTCACAACATGTCGACGCTGGCAATAAGCACGCACAGCATGACCGATTTGTTGAAATAGTCATCTGTCTCATGTTTACCGCATTATAGCAATTGGATGCCTGCCCTGCGCTTCCCGCATATGGAGCGGGCATCGATTGTGTTGTCGCATGACGGAAAGTGCGGGTGCATGTCAAGAAACGGGGGCATGACGGCGGAATCGGAGCGAGTAATGCAAGAAATTTATTAAAATGGGGTTGTATTGTGGGTTAGCCTTATGGTACAATCCAGAAGAACAGGTTAGATATCCTTATTGTATCCTCGGAGACGGTCGGGATTTCCGGCCATTTTTAAAAGCCAAAGGTTAGGATCTACTAACCCTATTTCCGGAGATGGGGTTTGCGATAGTCACCAATTGAGAAAATATTCTCTGCAAGCTCCTACGCTTCTTGAAAAATCAGTCGGTCGGCACGCAGAGGGGTTAGCAAATAACCATATGGCGTTAATATATCCATACTCCCATGGTAGAAAGGAAGTTTCATGAGCATAGTGATTATAGGCGGAAACGAATGTATGATTTGTCAATACAAGGATTTGTGCAAAAAATACAGATGCAAAGCGAAAGTGTTTGTAAATTATAACGAGGCCATGAAAAAGAAGATAGGTTCACCAGATCTCATGGTACTGTTCACGAGTACCGTTTCACACAAGATGGTGAGATGCGCACTGAGCAGAACCAAGGGAACCGACACCGTCGTCGTGAGATCTCACTCGAGTTCTATGGCGGCGTTGAAAAACATCATGGAAGAACACGTTTGAGTTTTGTGCCACACGGAAATGCGATTGAATAGGAGAAGGGTAGATAAACATGGTTAGAATATCGGAGAATTTGTTGATAGGTCACTGCTCGCCAACGATGGCGGGACTGAAAACAGGCAATATCTTCACGTGTGCAGTATATGATCAGGAGGAATTGCACGATGACCTCAGAAAACTCAACAGGATGCTCTCGCCGAAAGGTTTGCGCATACTGCCTCTTCGGTATTTTGATAATAAGGCGGTGATTTATCTATATCGCCCTAAAAGACTGGAACAAGACCTGGAGGCTTCTCTCGCAAGAGAAATTCTCGCAAGATGCGGATATTCGGGCGGAGATGCAAACTCAATGCTCGTGCAGCTGATGCGGAGGTTTCGAACGGAGAGGGACTTTCCTCATGAGATAGGCTTGTTTCTGGGGTATCCTCCCGAGGATGTAAAGGGCTTTATAGATAACAACGCCGAAAACTGTAAATGTGTTGGCGCATGGAAAGTATACGGAAATCCGGAGGAAGCGCAGAAAATGTTTGAGCGTTTCAGAAAGTGCACCAAGGCTTACAGTGAGCAGTTATTGAAAGGAAGGTCGGTCGAAAGGCTGATCGTTGCTGTTTGATTAAAGCAGAAAGGGAAAAAAGTGAAAGTAGCAGTAGTTTATTGGAGTGGAACAGGTAACACGGAGATGATGGCACAGGCAGTGGCCGAGGGTGCAAAGGAAAAGGGCGCGGAAGCAACGTTGTTTACGCCGGATGAGTTCAATCCTTCGATGGTGGCGGATTTTGACAGCATCGCTTTGGGATGTGCGGCAATGGGTGATGAAGTCCTTGAAGAAGGTGAATTTCAGCCTATGTACGACGATATCAAAGACAGTCTGAAAGACAAGAAAGTAGCTCTGTTCGGTTCATATGGATGGGGAGACGGACAGTGGATTCGTGACTGGGAGGATGATTGCGCATCGGCAGGAATCAAGCTGGTGACGGGCAGCGTTATGTGCAACTATGCTCCGGATGATGCCGGTATTGCTGAGTGCAAAGAATTGGGTGCGGCGCTGGCTGTTTAGTGGTATAATCGACACAGATATTTCAGGTAAGGGGATAACGGATAATGTATCTTGAAATGGATCGAATCTACAAGTCTTTTGGCGAAGACGAGAATCGTCAGGAAGTGCTTCACGGCATAACCTGCGGTATAGAGGCGGGTAATATTTGTGTCATGCTCGGGCCGTCGGGCTCGGGAAAATCCACACTCCTGAACATAATAGGAGGAATTGAGACCGTTGATAGCGGTTCGATCGTAATAGACGGGAATGAGATAACGGGACAGAAAGAAAACACGCTTTCACGGTACAGACGAGAGTACTTGGGATATGTCTTTCAGTCCTACAATCTCATCCCCAACCTTACCGCAAAAGAAAACATAGAAGTGGGCGCATACCTGTCAAAGGATCCCCTGCCTGTCGAAGAGCTTTTGCATGTGCTGGGTCTTTGGGAACATAAGGACAAGATTCCGAGTCAGCTTTCCGGCGGGCAGCAGCAGAGGATTGCAATAGGAAGGGCGATTGCAAAAAAACCGGGGGTACTTCTCTGCGATGAACCGACCGGGGCTTTGGATTACAGCACGTCCAAGGAAATCCTGAAGTTGATCGAGCAGATCAATCAAAAATATAAGACCACAGTCATCCTTGTTACGCACAACGAAGCTTTGCAAAAGATGGCGGATGTGGTCTTGTACATGAAAGACGGCAGGATTACGGCGCAGGAAAAAAATATAACCAAGACTCCCGTCGAGGAACTGGAATGGTAGGGTTCGAAGCTACCTTGCGCAAAGCCGGCGGGACTATCTATACCGAAGCCGCCTTGCGCTGTCTACGGAGGTTTCGGTAAGTCGAAAATTCAAAATCGAAATTTGAAACGGTGAGTGTTGTGATGGCCAATCCTTTGAACAAAAGAATACCGAGAGAGCTAAAGAGTGATTTTGGAAAATATGCGGCACTCTTTTTGTTTTTGGCGTTGACAATTTTTTTAACGTCCGGTTTTCTCGTGGCTGACAACAGCATGAAGAGCGCTTACGATGAGAGCTTTGAGAAATATAACATTGAGGACGGCCATTTCATCCTTAAACACAGACTCAACGATGCTCTGAAAGCAAAGGTGGAGAAAAAAGGAGTAAAGATCCACGAAACATTTTACAAGCAGCCGATCACATCAAAAAATCACAAACTCAGAATTTTTATCCTGAGAAAAAAAATCAACGTACAGGATCTGCTCGAAGGCAGATTGCCGGAAAAAAGTGATGAGATTGCGGTCGACCGGCTGTTCGCCCGGAACAATTCGATGAAGACGGGAGATAAGATTAAAGTCGGAGGATCCACGCGAAGAATTACGGGACTCGTTGCTCTTACCGATTACAGTGCATTGTTTGAAAACAATACGGACTCAATGCTGAACGCAACATTTTTTGGTGTGGCGGTCGTTACCGGAAAAAGCTTTGAGAAAATTGATGAACCTCTTAACTACCAGTATTCATGGCTGAACGACAAGAAGGATATGACGGACGGTGAGCGCAGAAAACAGGGGGAAGGCATCATAAAAGTCTTGGTAAAAGATTCTCTTTCCAATGTAAAAGAGGTTGTTCCGAGGATAGATAACCAGGCAATAAATTTTACGGGTGAAGATCTGGGCGGTGACAAGGCGATGTTCCTGCTCATGCTTTATATAATAATAGTGATACTCGCATTTATATTCGGGGTCACGACGAGAAGCACTCTGGAGGCGGAGGCAGGTTCGATCGGCACTTTGAGGGCTTCCGGATTCAGTAGCATGGAAATGGTGACTCACTATACCGTTCTGCCGATACTCGTGACGCTGGCGGCAGCGATTGTCGGCAATATATTCGGTTACTGGAAAGGGAAAGAACTTATAGCGGGTATGTACTATAACAGTTATTCTCTTACAACTTACAGAACGTTATGGAACAGCGAAGCTTTTTTACTGACAACCGTTGTTCCCTGCATAATAATAGCAATAGTCATATTTGCGGTCATGTGGTGGACTTTCAGATTGTCGCCGATGAATTTTCTCAGGCGCGATTTCAAAAAGAGGAAACCGAAGCATGCCGTTAAACTCGGAGAAATGCCGTTCCTGATGAGATTCAGGGTAAGAATCGTACTTCAGAATAAGACCACATATTTTCTCATGTTTCTCGGAGTATCGCTTGCGTGTATTCTGCTTCTGTTTGGACTTATGCTGAAACCCCTGCTCGATCATTATTCCGATGCGATTAAAAAAACGCAGATTGCAAAGTACCAGTACGTGCTGAAAGCTCCCGTTCCCGTCAGGCAGAAAGGCATCGAAAGATATGCGATGGGAGAGCTTGAGATAAATGAAAGAGATGATATGAGCGTGTACGGTATAAGGTATCATTCCGAATACCTGCCGGACTTGAAGTTGCCGGAAAAAAAGAATGAGGTTATCGCGACGACGGGATACATGGAGAAGTATAATGTCAAAGTCGGAGATACCGTCAGAGTCAAGAAAAAATACAGCAAAAAAGTTTACAGGTTCAAAATCGCGGGCAGTTATAATTATACCGGCGCATTCAGCGTATTTATGACAAAGCCCAATTTTGAAAAAAACTTTAACAAAAGGGGCGGATATTTTAACGGATATTTTTCCGATACCAAGATAAAAAAACTGAAGAAGAAGTATGTGGCGACGATTATAACGGAAGATGACCTCAAGAAAATGTCGAACCAGCTCGAAAAATCCATAGGCGGTTTCTTTAGGATTCAGACTGCATTTTCGATTATGCTGTATATGCTGATGATTTATCTGCTTGCGAAACTTATAGTGGAAAAAAATGCAGATTCTATTTCCATGGTAAAGATTTTGGGGTATAGTAATGGTGAAGTGGGCAGATTGTACAACAGAGCGACGGCTTTCGTCGTGACGGTGTCGCTTATAGTGTGCTCGTTTGCAAGCGTGCCGGTGGTCGGAGTTTTATACAAGTTCATGGCCAAGGAGAAGATGAAAGGCTGGTTGGAGTACTACGTTCCGGACTGGATGGTTCCGCTCATAATAGCGATCGGTGTGCTGAGTTATTTTGTGATACAGAAGATACTTACGATAAAGATAAGAAGAATTCCTATGTCACAGGCGTTAAAAAACATGGAATGATTCAATGTGTGCCTAGAAAGTCCTGAGAGCGGATGTTTTTAATAGATTTTAAATATCCCCACTAAGACTTATCGGGCAGTCACCATTTATAAGGAAAGGCGGAGGAACTATGGAAAAATTGACAGTTGAGATCGACGGCATGTCGTGTGGAATGTGCGATGCACACGTAAATGACCTTGTAAGAAAAAACTTTAATGTCAAGAAGGTCAAGGCCAACCATTCAAAAGGATCGGCGGAGATTATCACAGAAGAAAATATCACTCAGGAGGATCTTACGAAGGCTCTGGCTGAAATGGGTTACAAGGTTCTATCGGTGAAAAGAGAACCTTACGTCAAAAAAGGTTTTTTCGGCCGCTGAGAACTTTCATCCGGTGAGAACTTCTGGCCGGTATCTGCGCCCGGGGCAATATGAACTGCGGCGCCCGGGGCAATATGAACTGCGGCATCCGAAAGCGCATGCGGATCGGCTAAACGCAAAATGTGAGGGGGGTTATGAAACTTATATCGTGGAACGTTAACGGACTCAGAGCCTGTCTTAAAAAAGGCTTTGAGGATGTTGTAAGAGGGTTTGACGCGGATTTTTTCTGCATTCAGGAAACAAAAATGCAGCAGGGACAGGCGGAAGTGGATCTGCCGGATTATGAGGAGTTCTACTGCTCCGCCGATAAAAAAGGCTATTCGGGAACCGCAATTTATGCGAAAGAAAGTCCGATGAGCGTGCAATATAATTTCGGAGAGCATACGGACGAGGGACGTAGCATAATTTTAGAGTACGAGAAATTTTATCTGGTAAATGTATATGTGCCGAATTCGCAGGAAAAACTGAAGCGGCTGGATTACAGGATGAAGTGGGAGGACGATATTCGGGTTTTTCTGAAAGGCCTGGCAACTAAAAAACCGGTGATAATGTGCGGTGACCTGAACGTTGCACACCGGGAAATAGATCTGAAAAATCCTGCAAACAACAGGGGAAATGCTGGCTTTTCGGATGAGGAGAGAGGCAAGTTCGGGGAGCTGCTTGAGGCGGGATTTATTGATACTTTCAGGTATCTTTACCCCCATGCGGAGGGCATGTACAGCTGGTGGTCGTACCGTTTCAATGCCCGCAAAAACAATGCCGGGTGGCGCATAGACTATTTTATTGTCAGTGAAGCTCTGAAAGATAAGATAAGGGAAGCAACGATACACACCGAGATTTTCGGCAGCGATCACTGCCCCGTTGAATTGGAACTGGATCTGTGATAGAATCCGACAGGATTGGGCAAAATAGCGATGCGAATCCCGCAGGATCAAGCAAAGCGGAGATGGGAATTCGGCAAGATCAATCAAAATGGAGATAAGAAAATGGGTTCTGTAAAAAGCGGCATTTATTCCGTATGCGTGGCTGCGGCATGCGGTTATTTGGGCGGAAAATTCCTGAAACGCAGCAATAAAAAAATTGAAGTGAACAAACATCATCTGAAATCGAAGAGTCTGCCCAAGGCCTTCGACGGTTTCAAGATAGCTCATGTTTCGGATTTACAGAGTCAGGAATTCGGATTGGGTCAGAGGGATCTCATAAGCGCCGTTAGACATGCAAGAGCAGACATTATAGTGATCACAGGCGATTTGATAGACAGAAACCACACTGATTTTAGGCTTGCAACGGAAGCGCTTCAGGGAATGTGCAAGCTTGCGCCTGTCTATTATGTCAACGGAAATCATGAGCTTGCCATATCAAAACAGCGTATGACTGACTATTATGAGCACATGCGCGATATGGGAGTGCACATATTGCTTGACGCATCCGAAAAGATATCGCGGGGGAAAGATTCACTCAAAATCATGGGTCTTTCGGAGGAATCGGTGTTCGGTGCGAAAGAAATCGGATACGGGCACGTAGAAAGCTACGGGAAAGCGGTTCTTGCAAAGAGTGTACAGCTTTTGAGTGAAGGCTACGGCGCCGCACGGGAAGACGTAAGCGATGAAAAAGGTTTTTCTATATTGCTGACGCATGAACCACAGTATTTGGCGCAGTATGCCGAAGCAGGAATAAATCTTGTGTTTGCAGGTCATGCGCACGGCGGTCAATTCAGGTTGCCGGGAGGGCAGGGTCTGTTTTCGCCCGGGCAGGGGATACTGCCGAAAATAACCGGCGGATTTTATCTCAAAAACGGGACTGCCATGATGGTCAGCAGAGGGCTTGGAAATAGCGTATTCCCTTTCAGATTGAATAATCAACCCGAAGTTGTTGCGCTGACGCTCCACACTGTGAAATAAAAACTTTCTTTTCCCAAAGGGAGTTTTTTTATGCGATCCTATTGACATTATATGTTGAAAATGATAATATCAGCCAAACAGAAGCCTTTGAGGATCATGAAAGGAGATTGAAATGGCTAAGGATGAAAAAATATTGTTTGAGATCAAGGAGCACATCGGAACGATTTCTTCAAACACCAACGGTTGGGACAAGGAAATCAACATCGTGAGCTGGAATGGACAGAAGACACCTAAATTTGATATCAGAGCATGGAATGAGGATCATACGCACATGGCACGTGGAATCACTCTATTCTCGGATGAAATGAGCGCTCTGGTGGATCTCTATTGCGAATGGAAAAAAGAGCGCGAAAAAAATGGGATAGATGGGGCGCCGACCCCCGAAGTATCAGGTAAAACGGCAAATGAGTCGGTTGAAGTATTCGATACGGCGGCGGCCGTGCTTTGATTCGCAAGGCGCGGAAGCCGGCCTCATTTGACCCCGTATGATATAATGTAGTCACTGCTCGTTGAGCCCCGGAGCTCGACGGGCGGGTATCATTATGTTGGCGGAAAGAGATTGAATATATGAGGATAAACTTAAAACTTGAAGCAAGGGGAGATTTTGTCTGCGTTGAGGCGCCTGAGAAAAGCACGGTGGAAGATTTATATCTCATGCTGAAAGAAAAACTCAAATATACCGTGTTTCTTGCAAAAGTGAACAACAGTTACAGGGGACTTGCAAGTTCGGTTGAGGAAAACGACAATGTGGAGTTTCTAGATATTAGAAATCATGCGGCACATCTGGTTTATCAGAAAAGCTTGTGCATGGTTTACTTTGTCGCCGTAAGGAATGTTCTTGGAAAAGTCCATGTGGAGATAGAGAATTCTCTGAATCAGGGATTGTATACGACCATACGGACGCGTTTTAGTGACGAAGATGTAATGAAGATATCGGAGCAAATGCATAGAATGATATCATCCGATATGAGAATCGACTATAAAGGGAACAGAGTCTATGAGCTTGACGGACACCGTGAGATCTCGGATAAGTATATGGTTCCGTCCACCGGATATCTTAAAGAATTTGATATAAGAAGGTATGAGAGAGGGATTCTGCTTAGATTCCCTTCGCAGGAAGATCCGGAAAGAGTGCCCGAATATAAGGATCAGCCGAGACTGTATGAAGCATTCAAGGAACAGGCTCGTTGGGACAAGTTGCTTCATGTGGATTATGTGACCGATTTGAACAGGATAATAAAAAACGGCGATGCAAAAGAATTGATAATGCTTTCGGAAGCGCTTCACGAGAAAAAGATCGCAGAGATTGCGGATATGATAAAGCAGAGAAAAAAGAGAATCATACTCATCGCCGGGCCGTCATCTTCAGGAAAGACGACCTTTGCGAGGCGGCTGTGCATTCAATTGAAAGTGAACGGAATGGATGCCCTCTATCTGGGTACGGACGATTATTTCGTGGAGAGATCGGAAACGCCGCTTGATGAGCACGGAGAACCCAACTATGAGGATCTGGATGCTATAGACACCGAACTTTTCAACGATAACATGAATGATCTGTTGAGCGGAAAGGAAGTTGATCTGCCAACGTTCAATTTCATAACGGGCAGAAAAGAGTACGGGAAGCGAATAACCAAACTCAAGCAGGGACAACCGATAGTAATAGAGGGGATCCACGGGCTCAATGAGAAGATGACCGAGCAGATATCCAGAGAATCGAAGTTCAAAATCTACATAAGTCCGCTTACGCAGCTTAACATCGATCCGCACACAAGAGTTCCGACCACGGATGAAAGGATGCTACGTAGGATGGTTCGGGATCATCAGTTCCGAAACCACGATGCAAAAGGCACCATTGCGGATTGGCCGAAGGTCAGAGCCGGTGAAGATAAGAATATATTTCCTTACAACGGGGAAGCGGATGTTCTGTTCAATTCATATCACGTGTATGAAATTGCCGTACTTAAGAAATATGCGGCGCCGATGCTGCAAAGCATAGAACCTACAGAACCCGAATATGCCGAAGCAAGGAGGCTCTTAAGTTTTCTTAGTTTCTTTGACGTTATGGAAGATGACTCCGCTATACTTGCAAACTCGATAATAAGAGAATTTATCGGGGGTAGCGTTTACGTGGACTGAAAACGCAATGCTCCGCAAACTGTTTACCGCAGGTCTATTGCCACCGCAGCTTCGCTCATGGGAGGGAAGCTGCGGTGGCGCGTGGGTATATATGCATATCTACAGGATAGCAAGAAGCTCTTTTATATCGTTTATGTCGGTTGCCCAACTTGTGCAGAATCTTATTATGGTGTGATCATCATCATATTTTTCCGCATACTCATATACGACTTTCTCGGCAAGTGAAGCCATTTGACTGTTATCGACAATGACAAATACCTGGTTGGTCGGTGAGCGGAAATACAGCTTGTATCCCTTTTCGGTAAGCCCATTTTGAAGAAGCTGTGCGGATTCTATGGCGGGTTTTCCTATCCTTTCGTACAGCCCGTCCTCAAACAAAGTACCATACTGTATTCCGTGAAGTCTTCCTTTTGCAAGACATGCTCCGTGTTGCTTTATTATCGGAAAGAAATCTTTGATAAGATTTTTATCGGGAAGAACTACGGCTTCGCCAAAAAGTGCGCCGCATTTTGTGCCGCCTATATAGAATACATCGCAGTTTGATGCAAGTTCAGGAAGTCTTACGTCATTTTCCGGGCTTGCAAGCGCATACGCAAGTCTTGCACCGTCCACAAACAGAAGCAGACCGTTGCGCCTGCAAATATCATGAAATCTGCGCAGTTCGGATTTTGAATAGATGGTTCCGTATTCGGTTGGCTGAGAAATGTAAACCGCTCCCGGATGCACCATATGATCGCGATTTTCGTCGTCATTGAACTCATTTAAGAATTTCTCCAGTGTTTCTGGTTCAAGTTTGCCGAATTTATGGGGCAATGACAGCACTTTATGACCGAACAGTTCAACAGCTCCGGCCTCATGTGTGTTAACGTGACCGCTGCTTGCCGAGATGACACCTTCATAGGATCTCAGCAATGCGGAAAGCACGGTGGAATTTGCTTGTGTCCCGCCGACCATGAAGTGAACGCTTCCGTTGGGGCAGCCGCAGGCATTCAGGATCAAAGCTTCTGCTTTTTCACAGAATTCATCCTCCCCGTAGCCCACACTTTTTGCGAGATTGGTTTCCATAAGCTTCAGAAGTATAAGAGGGTGTGCCCCCTCCATATAGTCAGTTGCGAAGTTTAATTTTTCCATAAGGTTACCCTCCAAAATCTTTTAATTTGTCTAAACTCTCAAAGATATGGTAACACAGATAAAACCTTTTGTGAACGTCTTTACAAACAAAAACCCCAAAAGAAGACCGTTTTGATGTCTTTTGGGGTTTTTAACCTTTTTCCGTTTATTTGTTCGGCTTGTGTTTAGCGAAAATATCGCTGTGCTTATCCACAATCCAAAGTATTACAGAGCGGTTTTCCAAAGTCCGTGCAGGTTACAGTATTCATAAACGGCAACGGCCTTGTCTCCTTCGGCCAGAGAGAATACGGTTTCAGGTTTGTCGGTAGGTTTCAGATATCTGATCTGAAGCGAATTTTCGGTTTCCAGAATGATGAGTTCGATGTAGTGTTCCTCCATCATAGGGTGTTCCACGCTTCCGACCTTGACAGATACTTTGCTGCCGTCAACATCGACAACGGGTACATGCTTTTCCTGAGCAGCATCCACAGTGTTGGCTTCAAGTTTGTTCATAGGTTCTCCGCAACAGACTACCGGAACTCCCGAATTGTGAGCCATAACGACGATGTTTCCGCAATGTGAACATTTGTACATTTCCAACATGATAATTTCCTCCTAAAAAATATTCGTAAGTTATTTTTCTGATGTATGCTAATTATATACCCCCATAGAAAAAATGCAAACAAAAATATTTGATACAATTTAACCTTGTCGTATATAATTTATGAGATTACCTGGCTCTGCACTAAAAATCTTTAAAATAAGGGCGCTATCTGTGTTATAATGTTGCGTGACGAGTCTATGGCAACTGCGAAAAGCAAATAGCGAAAAACAGGTAGATGGTATGATAAAGAGCATGACCGGATATGGTCGGGGTGAATATGCAGGTGAGCACCGGAATGTCACGACGGAAATAAAGTCCGTAAATCACAGACACTGCGATGTAACCGTAAGGATAGACAGAACGTATTCATTCATGGAAGATAATATAAGAAAAACCGTAAAAAACTTCATCAAGCGGGGAAAGGTGGAGGTCTATGTGACAGTGGAATGTATTTCCGGAGTAGATGTCACGATAGAGCTTAACAGACCCGTGACCGAACAATACATTGAAGTCCTGACGCAGCTTCAGAATGATTATGATCTTGACGGAGAGGTGGATCTTGCTTTGATAGCCGGTTACCCGGATGTTCTGAAGAAGACGGCGGTTGCCGAAGACCGGGATGAAGTTTCACGGTCTATTTCATCTTCGCTGATGGAGGCACTTGAAAATCTTGACAGAATGCGTCGCATTGAGGGGGAAAAGTTGGCTGAAGAGCTGCTGGAGCAGGGAGAGAGTATCCTTGAATTTACGCAGAAGATCGAAGCAAAAGCCCAAACCGTTCCCAAAGACTACGCTCAGAGGCTGAAAAAAAGAATCAGGGAAATGATTGGCGACAGTGCGACCGTTTCCGAGGAGAGAATTTTGGCAGAAACCGCGCTGTTTGCCGATAAGTGTAGCATAGACGAAGAGATTGTAAGATTGAGAAGCCACGTTCATCAGTTGAATCGCATAATATTTTCAGGCGGTGAGGCGGATGGGAAAAAGTTGGATTTCCTGCTTCAGGAGATGAACAGAGAAGCAAATACCATGGGTGCCAAGGCCAACGATATAGAGATAACGGAAAATGTTCTGCTAATAAAATCGGAGATAGAGAAAATCCGCGAGCAGGCGCAGAATATACAGTAGTGTGGAGAGCAAACGGGCTGTGCGGTCATAGGACTGATTGCGGTAAAGACGCGGCATATAAGTGGTGTGGAGAAAGATAATGGCAAATTCAAACAACCGGCGTTCGGGAAAACTCTTTATAGTGTCGGGACCCTCCGGCGCGGGCAAGGGAACGATCTGCAAACGTCTGATAGAAGAAAGCGATGCGGAAAGGATAGAACTCTCCGTATCCATGACGACGAGAAAGGCGAGAATCGGCGAAGAGGAAGGCAAGAACTATTATTTTGTGAGCCGAGACAAGTTTATCGCGGAGATTGAAAAATCCGGTTTTCTCGAATATGCGCAGGTATACGGGAATTTTTACGGAACCCCCAAGGCAAAGGTTTTGCAGAAATTGTCGGAAGGCGTGGATGTGATTCTTGAGATAGACATACAAGGAGCAATGAAAGTAAAGAAAGCCTACACGGAGGGGATCTTCATTTTTATTTTGCCTCCGTCGATGTCTGTTTTACGAAAGCGTCTGACCGGCAGGGGAACCGACAGTCTTGAAACAATCGATATGCGCCTTTCGCACACGTTGGAAGAGCTGTCGTACATAGAGGAATACGATTATGTGGTCGTAAACGGTGAGTTGCAGGAGGCGGTGGATCGTGTGAAAGCGATCGTTACGGCGGAGCATTCGAGAGTTACGGAGAGCATAAAACAGATTTTATTGGATAGTTACAAGGAGGGAAAGTAAATGTTATATCCATCGATAAACAAGATAAGAAAAAAAGTGGACAGCAGATACACGCTGGTTATATTGGCGGCGCAGAGGGCAAGGGATCTGGTCGATGGAAAACCTGTGCTTACGGAAAGTGAAACGGAGAGACCGGTTTCAATAGCTGCAAATGAGATAGCGGAAGAATTGATAATGCCGAAGAGTGAAATGGAAGAAGCGGAAGAAACAGGAGAAGTGGAGGATACAGAAGAGAAGACAATGCAAGAGGATATCTTTGACTGATTGAGTATGTCAAAGTTCGCACAATAGGTTCCGAAAATCGAAAAACAACTTCAAAAGTCGAATATAGTTTTCAATGGTTGATTAGTGTCGCATTATAACTGTGGCGCTCGTGCAAAAACGCATTTATTATGAATTTACTATCATTTCGCGGTGCACAGGTGGCTTAAGGATAATACGAGGAGGAAGTTGTTATGAAGATCGATTATATACCGGTTATAACCAGAGAATATTCGAGAAAAGTAAGCCTGAATGACATTATAATGATAGGAAGGAACAACCGAATTATAAACATAATGTCGGAGAAAGGGAATTTTTCCTATTATGAAAGTATGGACAACGTCTGTAAGCATTTGAATTCGCATTTTTGCAGATGCATGAAGGGGTGTGTCATCAATCTCGACAAAGTAGATTGGATGGGCAGATACGAAGTTCACTTTTCCAACGGTAAGCGGCTCATGCTTGCGCGCGACGCATTTACGCGTGCCAAGAAAGCGTACAATGAATATCTGAAAACCGAGGAACTGTAACACGGTAACCACCGCTCGCGAATACACATGGGATCGCAAAATACTTTGTGATCCCTATTGAATTGTATCGAAAAATTTTATATAATACATGATGTTCGCACTGAAAGCGAAAAATCAATTATCACACTCGGTTGTGGCAGTGGGTGCCGATGTACATGCCAAAAAAACATCGGTTGGATGCTTATGAGTATCGAGTGGGTGAGTAAAACCGGGAGGAAAAACAAAATGGCAGTAATTTCGATGAAACAATTGTTGGAAGCAGGTGTTCACTTCGGACACCAGACCAGGAGATGGAACCCTAAGATGGCTCCATACATTTTTACGGAGAGAAACGGAATCTATATAATAGATCTGCAGAAAACCGTGAAAAAGATAGAGGAAGCATATGCTTTCATGAAAGAGGTCGGTGAGTCGGGCAAACCGATACTTTTTGTCGGGACAAAAAAACAGGCGCAGAACGCAATAGTGGAAGAAGCAAAAAGATGTGGGCAGTTTTTCGTGAGCCAAAGATGGCTGGGTGGAATGCTGACAAACTACCGCACTATCAGTGACAGGATCAAAAGATTGTCGGAGATAGAAGCGATGGAAGAAGACGGAACGTTTGAGAAACTTTCCAAGAAGGAAGTGATCAAGCTTCGTCAGGAATACGATAAACTTGAGAGATTCCTGGGCGGTATACGTGAGATGAAAGGTATGCCGGGAGCTTTGTTCATAGTGGACCCCAAGAAAGAAAAGATCGCAGTCAAGGAAGCGCGTATTCTCAATATCCCTATCGTGGGAATTGTGGACACAAACTGTGATCCGGACGATGTCGATTATGTGATACCGGCCAACGACGATGCAATCAGAGCCGTTAAGCTCATAACCGCAAAGATGGCGGATGCTGTAATAGAAGCAAATCAGGGAGAAAGCTTTGATGAAGGCACGGAGGACGAATCCGCAGACGGGCGTTTGGATGATGCTGCGGTCGATGTTCAAGAATCCGAAGATGCGGGAACTTCCGGCGAAGATGCGGATGTTGAAGCCTCGGATACGGAAAATGAGGAAAAAGCGGCTGAAGATGCCGTAGATGCTGAATAACTTACTGGAGTTAAAATAATTTTGGAGGAATAAAAGATGGCAGTAACTGCTAAACTTGTAAAGGAATTAAGAGAGAAAACCGGCGCCGGCATGATGGATTGCAAGAAGGCGCTGGTGGAGACCGACGGAGATATAGATAAGGCGATAGATGTTCTGAGGGAAAAGGGATTGTCGAAAGCGGCAAAGAAGGCCGACAGGATCGCCGCAGAGGGTCTTGTGAGACTCAGTTTTTCGGAAGATCATCACAAAGCGGCTATAGTGGAGGTCAATTCCGAGACCGACTTTGTCGCAAAGAACCCTGAGTTTATAGAATTTGTTGAGACTCTGGCGGGAATGGCTCTGGAAAGTGACAGCAATGCACCGGAGGCGTTTATGGAATTGCCGTATCCGGGAGAGGGAACGGTAAGAGATGCGCTGACAGCCAAGATCAGCAAGATCGGTGAGAATATGACCATAAGGAGGATTCGCACAGTGAATACTCCCGGCACGGTGTATACGGGATATCTTCACGGCGGCGGAAATATCGGCGTAATTGTCGGAATCAAGACGGATGCCTCTGCGGCTGAGATCGAGACGACAGGAAAGGATGTAGCGATGCAGGTTGCGTCCATGAATCCCCGCTTTGTTGATGAAAGCGAAGTGGATCATGACTGGCTCGAAGGCGAGAAAGAGATCGCAAGGCAGCAGCTTTTGAACGAGGGAAAACCTGAAAAGCTTCTGGACAAGATTATTCCGGGAAAGGTCAAGGCAATACTTAAAGAAGTGTGTCTGGTGGATCAGAAATTCGTGAAAAATGCCGACCAAACCGTGGCTGAATACGTTGCCGAGGCTGCAAAGGCTTTGGGCAAGGAAATGACCGTTACGGAAATGCTTCGTTGCGAAGTCGGAGAAGGAATCGAGAAAAAAGAAGAGAATTTTGCGGCGGAAGTTGCGGCTCAGATGAATAAATAAGGCATCGTAAACAATGACGTTGATGCAAGCGGATTATGAGATCCGCAAAGCGTTTTAGCCATTTAACATGTGACACCCTCGGGGCAGTCGATCTGCTTCCGCAGGGTGTCTTTTTCAAAGGATTGCGTGTATGAAAAAATTCAGATACAGAATTTCACAGATAAAATTGACTCCCGATGAGAGAATGGACGATATTGCGGAAAAGATACGCAGAAAGTGTCGCAGGAAAGGCAATGTGCCGGTTCATGATTTGAAAATTGTCAGACATTCCATAGATGCAAGGCATAAGGATCGGGTATTCCACGTGTATACGGTTGATTTTTCGACCGATGTAAAATTGGATCTGCCGGAGGCAGAGGAATATTCATACAAGCTACCTGAATCGGGAAATGAGGATATGTTCACACGACCTGTGATAGTGGGTTTTGGCCCTTGCGGAATGTTCTGCGCTTTGATCCTTGCCGAAGCGGGGTACCGCCCCATAGTGATAGAGCGCGGTTCAAATGTGGAGCGGAGAGTGAGCAAGGTGCATGCATTTCGCAAATACGGCGTGCTCGACCCGGAATGCAATGTGCAATTTGGGGAAGGCGGAGCGGGAACATTCTCGGACGGCAAGCTGACATCGGGAATCAAGGGGACTTTGAAAAGAAAAGTTCTGGAAACCTTGGTGGAAGCGGGAGCCTGTGCGGACATACTTTATGAGCAGAAGCCGCACATAGGAACCGATGTCTTAAGACGTGTGGTGAGGAATATACGCCTGCGCATAGAGCAATTGGGCGGAACGGTTTTGTTTGACAGCAAGGTGGAAAGAATCATATGCAAAAGCGGCAAACTGCATGCCGTCAAGATGAAAACGGGTTTCACAAATGGTCGAAAAGCGGATGATGAAGCACTTGAGATATACGAAAAAAGCCGGATGCAAGATGGGACGGAATATGTGATAAAGAGCGAAGCGGCGGTTTTTGCCACGGGGCACAGTGCGCGTGAGACATTCGCAATGCTAAAAGAGGTGGGCGTTGAGATGCAGGCCAAACCGTTTTCGATCGGGGTGAGAATAGAACATCCGCAGAAACTTGTGGATGAGGCTCAATACGGTCGACACGACCTGCCGCCCGCGACATATAATTTGGTTCATCACTGCAAAGACGGAAGAGGTGTATACACTTTTTGCATGTGTCCGGGGGGAGTGGTGATATCGGCAGGATCGGAAGAAGGCGGCATAGTCACCAATGGCATGAGTTACAGCAAAAGAAACGGGAAAATGGCAAACAGCGGCCTTTTGGTCGATGTGCGCACAAGTGATTTTGGAAGCGGCGATGTGCTTGCGGGCATAGAATTTCAGCGTAAATATGAAAGACTTGCATTTGAAAACAGCTCCGGAGGATATATGCCACCGAAAGCTACGTGGAAAGAAGTGAGGGAGCGAAGCGCAAGCGGTATGAAGATCATAAACTGCCTTCCTGAATTTGCAATAAACGATATCCTCGAGGCCATGCCGTTTTTTGGCAGAAAATTGAAAGGTTTTGACAGCGACGAGAGCATAATTCGCGCAGTGGAAACAAGGAGCTCTTCGCCCGTACGGATATTGCGAGGTAAAGATCTTGAAAGCAGTGTGCGGGGACTTTTCCCGGGAGGGGAAGGTGCTGGACATGCCGGAGGGATCATGAGCTCGGCGGTGGACGGAATTAGGATCGCGGAAAAAATAATAAAAAAATACCGCAGGCCTTAATGCGGCTGCGGTTTTTCGACAAGAACTTTGCCGGTCATTTCTTTTGGTACCGGTAGATCCATCAGAGACAGCATAGTGGGAGCTATGTCGGCGAGCTTTCCTCTTGCTATAAGTTTAAGAGGAGCGTTGGATATGTGCACGAGAGGAACCTGGTTCAAAGAGTGCGAGGTAACCACATTTCCGTCTTCATCAAGCATTACGTCGGCATTGCCGTGATCTGCGGTCAGAAGTATCTGTCCCTGTGCCTTCAGGATGGCGTCCACGATTTTAGGAACACAACTGTCAAGCGTTTCAACGGCTTTCACCGCAGCCTCGAAAACACCGGTATGCCCAACCATATCGGCATTGGCGAAGTTGAGAATTATCATATCGTAGATGTCTTTTTCTATTGCCTCTATGACCTTGGCAGTGACTTCGGGCGCACACATTTCCGGTTGCAGATCGTAAGTGGAGACGGAAGGGGACGGCACGAGTATTCTGTCCTCTCCGGCATTGGGTTTTTCCACTCCGCCGTTAAAGAAAAACGTGACATGCGCATACTTTTCGGTTTCGGCTATGCGTAGCTGGCGCAACCCCAAATTGGATACATACTCACCCAGAGTGTTTTTGTAGGTTTCGGGCGGATATGCGACACTCACATCCGGCATGGAAGCGTCGTATTCCGTCATGCACACGTATGTGAGATCCGAAATTGTTTTCTTCCGTTTGAATCCGGTAAAATCTTTGTCCACAAAAGCTCTTGTTATCTCGCGCGCTCTATCAGGGCGGAAATTGTACATTATTATTGAATCTCCGTCATTTACGGTGATATTGGCGCAGGATGCAGTGTTGCAGGAGGAAACCATGTTGCCGGCCGAGATTGCGGTAGGGAGAACGAATTCGTCGTTTTCACCTCTTTCGTACGCCATAAGAAGAGCCTCTTGTGCGTTGGAAGCTGTTTTTCCCACGCCGAGAGTCATCGCGTCATATGCAAGCTCTACCCTTTCCCAGCGTTTATCTCTGTCCATGGAATAGTATCTTCCCGATATTGAAGCGATATTCCCCACGCCAAGTGCATCAATTTTTGCTTCGAGAGTCTTGATATACTGCATCGCACACCTTGGGGGCACGTCCCTGCCGTCAAGAAAGCAGTGAATCCTAACGTCGTCGATTTCGTTTTCTTTTGCGAGAGAAAGCAGAGCAAAGAGATGATCTATGTGACTGTGGACACCGCCGTCCGAGAGCAGGCCGAACAGGTGAAGGGTACCGTGTTTTCTTTTCGCCGCATTTATGGCATCGAGAAGAACCGGATTTTTCATCATGGCGCCGCTTTCAGCTTCTCTGCTTATACGGGTCAGATCCTGATAGATGATCCTACCGGCGCCTATGTTGAGATGGCCGACCTCAGAGTTTCCCATCTGCCCGCTCGGAAGTCCCACGGCCTCCCCACAAGCATCGAGCTTTGCCATCGGGTACTTGCTGAAGATTTTATCAAGATTGGGAGTGTTTGCTTGAGCTATGGCATTGCCATAGCTGTTTTTATTCAGCCCAAAACCGTCCATTATCAAAAGCATAACGGGTTTTTTGGAAGTCATGTTGTCTCCTTTCCATCGAAAAAAATTGTTCAAGTGTAAGCTATGCAAAATTCGTCGGTTCACGTACCGGCTTTGGTCACGCACCGGCTTTGGTCACGCATCGGCTTTGCAAAAAATATCGGTTCAAATAATTAAAGCGCAGCCTGCGCTTTGTTTTTTCTCGCCTATTATATCATTTCCGGCGCGGCGCTTCCAGATATTTAATTCGCATGTTGCTCGCAGGTATGAAGCGGCAAAAGAATTTTGAAATCAATCACGACAAAAACATGTTATAATCAACTATTGAGTAAAAAACGGAGGGTTCTTTATGTGGACCAAAGAACAAAGTCAGACTATAGATCAGAGGGGCAAAAACATACTGGTTTCGGCGGCGGCGGGCTCGGGAAAGACCGCCGTGCTTGTGGAACGCATAAAAAAGATGGTCACGGAAGAGGGTGTTGCCATAGATTCCATGCTTATAGTTACTTTTACCAAGGCCGCTGCATCGGAAATGAAAGAAAAAATAAGAAGGGCTCTTTGCGAGAAGGTAAGGGAAAATCCGAAGCTTCAAAAACAGCTTGACATATTGCCGAGAGCCAATATAAGCACATTTCACTCATTTGCGCTCGATGTGATAAGGCATTTTTTCTACAAGGTGGATCTTGACCCTGATTTTTCCGTGTGTGACGAGGCGCAGAGCGCCGTCATAAGAGAAGAATCGTTGGATGAGCTTTTTAGGGGTTATTATGAAAAATTCGAACCGGATTTTGTCCGCCTACTCGACTGGTATGCAAGCGAGAAAAACGATGATGCGGTGAGAACCATAGTCAGGGATCTTTATACAGCACTGATTGCTATGCCTGAACCTTTTGAAACGCTGCAGGAAAAAATCGACCAACTGATCATGGACGATGAAGATTTCAAGAAAACCGATGCCTATGCCTTTATGAGCGATGCGGTGCATGCCGACCTGCATGAGATAAACAAAAACATAGAAAAAATGAGTGATATGCTTGAGGAGAACGAACTTCCTTTGCTAAGAAAAAAACTTGAGATTCAGCAAACTTTTTTTGCGGAACTTTTGGAGAAAGCGAAAAAAGGGGAAACAGATGAAATCTGTGAGCTTATCGGCAAGGCGCCCGCAATACGTTTGGTTGCGACAAAAAATGAAAAGGAAAAATACGGTGAGATAAAAGGCAGGCTTGATGTCTACAGGAAAAGAAACAGCAAGCTGATTTCCGAAATGAGAGAGAGTTTTTTTTCGGAAAGCATGCCGCAAATGCTTGATTCTCTGCGGAAAACGTATCCGATCGCTCAGACTCTGCAGAAAATGACGATGAATTTCCACGAAATTTTTTCCCGAAAAAAGAGAGAAAAGAAGCTGATGGATTTCGGCGATATAGAGCAATTCTGCTTTAAAATACTTAAAGAGGGTGACGCCTCGCAGTACTATGAAAACAGATTCAAACACATTTTCATCGACGAGTATCAGGACACAAATGTGATTCAGGAAGCGATAATAGAGAAAATTGCGCGCAAAGACAATCTGTTTATGGTAGGTGACGTTAAGCAGAGTATATATAAGTTTCGTCTTGCAGAACCTGAGATCTTCATGGATAAATACAAAAAATACGCCGGAGGGACAGATGAGAATTCCATCAAGATAGATTTAAACAAGAATTTCAGAAGCGATCCTGCTATTCTGCAGTGGATAAACGATAGATTCAAGAATATCATGCATGGTTATACCAAACAGGTCTACCTTTATCCGGGCAATCCGTGCCAAGAAAAGCTGTCCTTTGTGCCGGAGACAAGGATCATAGACACAGGTGAAATCAATTACGCAAGCGAAGACACAAATGAGTCGCAAGACGGTGCGGCAGAGAGTGCGAAGCCGGCACAGGACATCGAAAAAAACGGTGCGGACGAAGCCATAAGAGAAATGAAAGCCGTTGAAATAGAAGCTCTTGAGGTTTGCCGAATTATACATGAGAATGTGGGGAAAGAGTATGAGACCGTCAAGCTTGTTGACGGGAAAAAGGTACTTGAAAAAAAGAGGATAAGTTTTCGCGATATAGTGATTTTGATGAGGGCGGTTTCCGGCAACGCACAAATATATTCAGATGCGATGCAGAAGGCGGGGATACCGTGTTATATGGATGATTCGAAGGGATATTTCGACACGATGGAGGTCGGGATTTTCACGAATCTGTTGCGCCTGATGGATAACAGATATCGGGATATCGAACTCTTAAGCGTACTGCGTTCTGAGATATTCGGATTTAGTACAGGTGAGCTTGCGGAGATCAGAGCTTGGTTTCCAAAAGGCTCTTTTGCGGATGCGTTCAGCGCCCGGGCCGGAATAGATGACGGGGATAATGATGCGCCGCACGGAGAAGCGGAGGATCCGCTCACGTCCAAATGCGCCGCCGCAATGGAAAAGTTCATTACGTGGAAGACGTGGGCTTTGTCGCTCCCCATTTCCGATTTTATTTGGAAACTCCTCATGGAAACGGGATATTACCTTGCAGTGGGTGCGATGCCGGGTGGTGTAAGGCGACAGGCGAACCTCAGATCGCTTTGCGACAGGAGTGAAAAGTTTGAAGAAAACGGGCAGAGTTCGCTGTATGGCTTCCTGCGTTATATAGAAAACTTAAGCAAGAGAGGAATAGATATCGGGCAGGTCAAACTCGTGGGTGAAAACGACGACGTGGTCAGGATCATGACCATACACAAGAGCAAAGGACTTGAATTTCCTGTTGTGATATGCGCGGGAATGGGAAAAAAGCTGAATTACGCCACCGCACAGAAAAAAGTGATATTCCACAAGGATATAGGACTTGGGATGTTCATAGAAAATCCCGAAAGCGGTAGCAGAAAAAAATCATTACTCTACAACATAATAATGAAGAAAATTCACAGGGAGGAGATAGAGGAGAATATAAGGGTTCTCTACGTCGCATTTACACGGGCAAAGGAAAAACTGTATCTTACGGGGACGGTCAGTAACGGCGAAAAATATGAGGAAAAAGAGGAGCTTGAGGTAACCGGTGACACTACCTGCCTGTCACTACTGGGAAAAATTCCGGGCAGAGAGATCGTTCGCGCACAGAATCTTATATTCTCCGATGCATGCGACGGTTGTGAGAATTCGCACATAGTGTCAGAAACATGCGCCGATCCGACATACATAAGTGAAGTGGAACGCAGGCTTGCCTACGCATACCCGCATTCCGATGCACAGCGGATAAGATCCAAGTATTCCGTCAGCGCTCTAAACAAACGTGCGCATGTGCCGAGTCTGTCCATGTCAGGCGGTGCGGAGGACGGTTACGCCGGGGACGAAAGTACTCTCAAAGACGATGCGGTTTCGAGCGGCACGGACACGGGATTTGATTTTGTGCTCACGACCCCAAAATTTCTGCGGGAAAACATCGAGTTGTCGGCCGCCGAGCGGGGAACGGCATATCACAAGGTGATGGAAAAACTGGACTTTGTCGCCGCCGGTTCGCAAGGCGTAAATTATATAAAGCGCAGGATAAAAGAACTTTTGGATCGGAAGATAATTACGGAAAATGAAAGTAGTGTCGTAGATATCGAATGCATAAAAACCTTTTTTGAATCCAATACGGGCATGCGTGCGATAAAAGCCGCAAGGGAGGAAATGCTCGTAAAAGAACAGCCTTTCAACATGGTGTCGGAGAAAGACGGTGAGAGAATAATTATTCAGGGAATCATAGATTGTTATTTCAGGGAAAAGGACGGGATCGTGCTGCTCGACTATAAGACGAACAGGGTGAATCCGTTGAAATCGCTTGAACAAGAAAAGAAAAGGATCGCGAGTCTATACAGAGAACAGATGAAAATTTACAGAAAGGCATTGCAGGAGGCGACAGGGGTGAATGTTAAAAACTCATATCTGTACTTACTCAGCGAAGGTGTGATCATAGAAATGATGCATAAAATGTGAATAAAAATAGTAACCATTGTGAACCGTTCGGGATACGACAATGAAGCGGATTATTGGGCGTATTGAATATCCTTGTTAGATAAATAACAAAAAAAGCATAAATAGCCGACAATATTTATGGAAATCCGATTGACAAAATATAAATTATAGGTTATATTTTGACTGTAAAAATGAAGAGGAATGAAAGGAGATGTTTATTATGGGAAACGAAACTACCTCTCAAGCCAAACAACCTAAGCTATGGCATGCGCTTGCATCGTTCGGTGCGCTCATTGTCGTTATGTCGGTGGGTATTATCCACTACAAGGTTGATCCGCACATTCCGATGTTTATCGGAGTGATCGCAGCCGCTGTTGTATCTTTGCTCATCGGGTTCAAGTGGAATGAACTCGAGGAAATGATGATTTCCGGAATCTCAAAAGCAATGCAGGCAATACTTATCCTTGCAATCGTAGGAATGATGATCGGTGTCTGGTTATTATCGGGAACTATTCCAACAATGATTTATTACGGACTTAAATTGCTTTCACCGTCAGTATTTCTGATTGCGGCATTGCTGATATGTTCCATCACATCGCTGGCAACGGGTACATCTTGGGGAACTGCGGGAACCATGGGTCTTGCCCTTATGGGAATCGCACAAGGTCTGGGGATGCCTCTTGGTGTTACAGCCGGAGCAATTCTGTCGGGAGCATACTTCGGCGACAAACTTTCGCCACTTTCCGACACGACCAACCTTGCACCTGCCATGGCGGGAACCGATGTATTTACACACGTTAAATACATGCTCAAGTCCACGGCTATCGCATATGTTATTGCGATAGTATTCTTCGGCGTTTATGGATTTACACATACAGCAGGAGGAAATGCGGACACGTCGCAGGCCGAGATCTTGTCCAAGGGAATTGATGCGGCATTCAACATCAACCCTGTGCTGTTGCTTCCTCCGATCGTGGTTATCGGGGCTATAGCGCTCAAGGTTCCGGCTATACCCGGAATAACGCTTGGTCTTATCGCAGGTGCCGTACTGGCGCCTATATTCCAGGGTCAGGGTTTGAACATATTCGATCCTGACACACTCAAGGTGGATCACGTAGGAGCCACGTTTGGTGATGTGCTTTCGATTGCAAGAAACGGATTCGTCTGCAACACGGACAATGCGGCTCTGAACAAATTGCTCTCCACGGGCGGACTTATGAATATGTCGTCATCGATTTTGATGTCGGTGATCGCAATGATGTTCGGCGGTATAATGGAAGGCACGGGACAGCTTGCCGTAATAATCAACGGCATAACCAAGATCGTGAAGAGCGGTGCGGGACTTGTTGCCGCAACGGAAATTACGTGCGTTCTGTCGAATGTGGTAATGCCTGAGCAGTATATATCGATCCTGATTCCGGGAAGAATGTTTGCGCCTGCATACCGTAAGCTGGGAATCCACCCTAAGTGTCTGTCAAACGCACTGGAGTCTGCGGGTACGGTATCTTCCGCTGCGGTTCCGTGGAATACATGCGGTATGTTCATGTCCACGACACTCGGAATTTCGGTATTCACTTACATGCCGTATCTGATATTCAACTATTCAATGATGCTTTCTACGCTAGTGTTGGCTTTTGTCGGGGTAACGGTTACCAAGATGACCGCCGAGGAACAGGCAAAAGCCGATGCGGGAGAACTTGTATAGAGTACCGGAAACTCTACAAAGTGTCGAAAGACATTTAAAAAAACAGATGGTTGCCTTTCGCCTTAAAATTTTTAAGAAGCGGATAGGTTGAAGCGAAAAAAGACTGCTGTTTACGGTAGTCTTTTTTGCGTGTATGTCATATAATAGGGGGAGCGGAAAAAATCGGAACTCACATGAAATACGGAAAGTGGATACAGATTTGAGAATAAAATTATCGGATCACTTTAATAACAGGAGATTGCTTCAATACTCATATCCTACCATCGTCATGTTGATCTTTACATCTATATACATGGTGGTTGACGGGTTGTTTGTGTCAAATTTTGCGGGCAAAGTTCCTTTTGCCGCCGTAAATTTGATGTTCCCGATGGTGTCTGTGGTTTCCACACTCGGATTCATGGTCGGAACCGGCGGTGGCGCAGTCGTGGCAATGACTTTAGGAGCAAGAAACAAGAAAAAGGCAAACGAATATTTTTCCTTGTTCGTTTACACTATTTTGGTCTGCGGGTTTGTGATGTCTGTATTGTGCCAGATTTTTCTCAGACGGATTGTAGGCGCTCTCGGCGCGAAAGAAGAACTTTTTGAGTATTGCGTGCTGTATTGTCGCATCATTTTGTTATCCGTGCCTTTTTTCATGCTTCAGATCGCTTTTCAGGTTTTCTTTACGACTGCGGAAAAGCCCAAGCTGGGACTATTTGTGATGGTTGTTTCGGGTGTGACGAATATAGCCCTCGACGCAATCCTGGTGGGTGTGTTGAAATACGGGCTTGCGGGCGCGGCGTGGGCGACCGTGGCAAGCGAGTTGCTCGGCGGGATAATTCCGATTGTTTACTTTGCGGGAAAGAATGACAGCCTTTTGAAATTATGCAAGACGTCGGTCGATTTCAGGGTATTGGGAAGAGCATGCGTTAACGGCGCATCGGAGATGATGAACAATATGTCGACCGCTATCGTAATGGCGCTTTACAATTTTCGCCTTATGGAGTTTGCAGGTTCAAACGGTGTTGCAACATACGGTGTTCTGATGTACGTCAACTTCATATTTGTTGCAGTTTTCATAGGATTCGCCGTCGGCACATCACCTATAATAAGCTATCATTACGGAGCCCGCAACAATCCCGAGGTCAAAAATGTACTTCACAGGAGCATTATGATAATAGGTATCTTTGCCGTTGTCATGTTTCTGCTGGCGGAGGGCAGCGCGGTATTCATGACAAATACATTTGTGGGATACGATCCCGGGCTCAGGGAAATGACGCTCGAAGCTTTCAGAATTTATTCCGTGGTTTTCTTGATGAGCGGCTTCAATATATACGCCTCATCTTTCTTTACGGCGCTTGGGAACGGAATCGTTTCGGGAATTTTGGCGCTTATGAGATCGCTCGTGTTTCAGGCGATATGCATAATATTGATCCCCGCTGCATTCGGCCTCCATGGAATCTGGATTTCGCCGGTGGCTTCGGAAGTGTGTGCAACCATGGTGACGTTGTATTTCCTGATAAGAAAGAGGCATGTGTATCATTATTGATGGGCAAGTTGCTTGTTTCTATAATAAGTGGTATATTTAATGCGTATCCGCCGGAACCCATGTTTGGGAGCCGGCGTCCGGCATGCAACCCGACACGGGTAGCGGCACAGGGCTCAATTGTTTGTTGTTTGGCGCGGAACTTCATTTTGTGGACGGTCTGCGCATATGGGGAGCCTCAAAGGATGGGATTCCCAAAGGAGAGTAGTTATGAAAAGACATAAATTTTTTGCATGGATGGCTGCGGCTTGCTTTGTTGCCGCGATGTATACGGGATATAATTTCAGGAAATCCGGAAAGAAGAGATGAATCTTAGTGCGAGGTTGAAAAATGATTGTCACATTGAAAGACGGAAGTACAAAAGAATATGACAGACCCATGTCGGCATATGATATAGCCAAAGATATAAGCGAGGGTCTTGCGCGTGTTGCGTGTGTATGCGAAATCGACGGCAAGGTCTCCGACTTGAGGACGATTATTGACAAGGACAGTACACTCAATATCTTGACTTTTGATTCCGATGAAGGCAAAAAGGCGTATCGCCACACTTGCTCCCACGTCTTGGCGGAAGCAGTGAAAAATCTGTATCCGGATGCTAAGATGACTATAGGTCCGTCCATAGATAACGGATTTTATTATGATTTTGACATGCCTCCGCTCACGAGAGAGGATCTTGACAAGATCGAGTCGGAGATGAAGAAAATCATAAAAAAGGGCAAGAAGCTTGAGTATTTCACTTTGCCGAGGAAAGAAGCGATCAATCTAATGGAGGAACTCGGCGAACCGTACAAGGTCGAGCTCATAGAAGAACTGCCGGAGGGGGAGACAATTTCTTTTTACAGACAGGGTGACTTTGTGGAGCTTTGCGCAGGACCGCATTTGATGAGTACAAAACCGATCAAAGCGTTTAAACTCACATCGAGTTCCGGCGCATATTGGAGAGGCGATGAGCACAACAAGATGCTTACCAGGATTTACGGTACAGCGTTCACCAAAAAAGCCGATTTGGAAGAATACCTGGAGTATCTGGCGGACATAAAAAAGAGGGATCACAATCGTCTTGGAAGAGAAATGGATTTGTTCACGACGGCGGATGTGCTTGGTCAGGGTCTACCGCTTTTCATGCCAAAAGGAACGAAAATAATTCAGAAGCTGCAACGGTGGATAGAGGATGTCGAAGATTATGAGTGGGGATACGTCAGAACGCGCACACCGCTTATGGCAAAGTCGACTTTATATAAGATTTCCGATCACTGGTATCACTACAAGGACGGAATGTTTGTTTTCGGATACGAAAACAAAGAGGATTTGGACAATGAAGCAAATGCAGAACGCCAAATACGCGGGCTTGAGGATCTTGCAATGATCGAAAACGATCACGACAGCGATGTGTATGCTCTGCGCCCGATGACATGTCCTTTTCAATATTATGTTTACAAGGCGCGGCAAAAGAGCTACCGTGATCTGCCTTATCGCATGGGGGAAACATCCACACTGTTCAGAAACGAGGACTCGGGAGAGATGCACGGTCTTACCCGCGTGCGCCAGTTTACGATTTCCGAGGGACATCTGGTATGCACGCCGGAGCAGGTCAATGAGGAATTTAAGGGCTGTGTGGAGCTCGCCAAATATTGCTTGAGCACGCTTGGCCTTGAAGATGACGTCACATACAGATTCTCAAAATGGGATCCTGAGGATCCCGAAAAATATCTCGGCACGGCGCAGCAGTGGAACACGGTGGAAACGGCGATGAGAGAGATTTTGGATGAGATAGGGCTTGAGTACACCGAAGAATCCGGAGAAGCGGCATTTTACGGACCCAAACTTGATATTCAGGCAAAGAATGTCTATGGCAAAGAAGACACCATGATCACCATACAGCTCGACATGTTCCTTGCCGAAAGATATGACATGTATTATATAGACAAAGACGGATCGAGGAGGCGTCCATACATAATCCATAGAACATCGCTTGGCTGCTATGAGCGAACGCTTGCATGGCTCATAGAAAAGTATGCGGGAAAATTCCCGACTTGGCTCTGTCCGGAGCAGGTGAGAGTGCTTCCGGTCTCGGAAAAGTATGCAGATTATGCCGGAGAAGTTTACCGTGAGCTTAGAAAAAACGGCATTGATGTCACTGTCGACAACAGTGCGGAGAGAGTAGGCTACAAGATTCGGCGTGCAAGACTCGACAAACTGCCTTACATGCTTGTCGTGGGAGCGCAGGAGGCTGAAGATAGAACGGTTTCGGTGCGTAGCCGTTTTGCCGGTGACGAAGGTATCAAACCGCTTGTCGAATTCATTGACGCTGTAAGCAAAGAGATTAGAACAAAGGAAATCAGAAAAGAAGAAAAAGAAGATGAATAGTATTCCCGGAAACGGCGATAAATATTTTATTGCCCGGTGAGAATATTTGTGATAGAATACTTGGCGTGACACGGGATATGACCGATGAAATATGCGGATTTCGCATGGATCGGCACGCATTCGGCGCAGTCGATGCGGATCAATGGATGGAGACGTATCGAAGTGGTCATAACGAGCTCGACTCGAAATCGAGTTGCCCGAGAGGGCACGTGGGTTCGAATCCCACCGTCTCCGCCAAAACAAAACCTCGCACTTGCTAAAGATGCGAGGTTTTGTTGTACGTAGGCCTGCAGGAGAAAAAAGGGGCTATAGCAGGGCTATGGAACAAAAAGCGTTTGTTGAGGATCAAGCTCGGGCTATAGGACAAATTTCAAAGTTGATCAAGCTTGTGATCCATGGCTCCAATAACTTCCGAAATACCTTCGCTGAATGTGGGGTGAGGATATATGACTTTCGCCATTAGGTGCGGCGTAAGTCCCGAAACGATTGCCTGCGAGAATTGGCTTATCATGTCGGTGGCTCCGGCGCACATCATTTGCGCTCCCAAAATCATTTTGCTTTCTTTGTCGACGGTTATCTTGATGAAGCCTCTTTCCCGGAGAGAAAGAATTGATTTTCCGTTGGCTCCCATTGTGTACTTTTGGGATATCGCATCGATTCCACGGTCGCGCGCCTGCGTCAAGGTAAGACCCACGGAAGCTATTTCCGGTTCCGTATATACGCACCAAGGAACGGTATCCATGCAAATTGCAGGCTCGATGCCGTTCATATGCGCAACAGCACATTTTCCCTCTGCGGCAGCTACGTGCGCAAGCTGTATTCCACCTGTGACATCACCGATCGCATAAATGCCCGGAGCTGCCGTTTCAAAATTTTCATTGACTTTTATAAATCCATTTTCCGAAATTATGTCCGGTGCATCGCCCGATGGATTAGGAGGGAGAAGACCGTCCGTATAAGGTTTTCGGCCTACGGCCACAAGGATCATATCGGATGTGACCTCTTTTTCCTGATTTGAGTTTTTTTCATTGAACAGGCATCTTGCGCCGTCTGAACTTTTTTCTATTTTAGTGACTGCGGCGTTTGTGTGTACATCCACATCTCCGGTTCGCTTCAAAATCATCTTGAGGTTTTGTGCAATCTCTCTGTCCATGTTGGGAAGCAGCTGCTCCATCGCTTCGATTATGACAATTTTGGTTCCAAGCGAGGAAAAAAGAGAGGCAAATTCGCATCCGATGACACCGCCGCCTATGATGGTAAGATTCTTTATGCTTTCATTAAGATTCAGAAGCTCATCACCGGTCACAACTCCCGGTGTGTCGATTCCGGGTATGGGCGGGATTGCTGTTTGGGAACCTGTGGCGATCAAAATAGCGGAAGCTTCAAGTCGCAGAACCTCACCGTTTTCATCCTCCACGGAAACAAAGTTTTCTTTAAGTATAGTTCCTGTGCCCCGGTAGAGGTCAATACCGTTCTTTTTAAAAAGTAACTCGATTCCCGACGTCAGGCGCCGGATTACTGAATCCTTGTATTTTTGGATTCCGGCAAGGTTGTAGCCCATGCATCGGCTGTTGGTTAACCCCAGTTCCTCACCGTGTCGCTTCACATTATTGTAAAGCAGTGAGGAATGGAGCATGGCTTTGGTCGGAATGCAGCCCCTGTTAAGACAGGTGCCACCCAATCTCCCGCGTTCCACTATAGCGACATTCATCCCGAATTCCTCTGCTGCATGCACTGCGGTTTCATATCCTCCCGGACCTGCGCCTATGATAATAAGATCGTATTTCAGCATTTTCCCCTGCTTTCTTTTAGACTTGTTCACCTTTATATTGTTCTAATTTATACTATTCAACTTTATCCTAAGCTTGTTATGCTTTATGCTCTGCCTCTTTGTCCTACTATTCTATCCTTTGTCTTGCTCGGCGTATCGCTTATACATATCAGATGTTCTTTGCGATCAAGGAAACGATATCCATTTTCATCTTATTGGTACTCGCATGGGTCTGCCGTATACCTTCGGAGAAATAATTTTTCCCGAAGGTATACTCTTCGGAAAACGCTGCATCCATAATAGCCGCAGACATTGCCTGCGAACTGTATTTTGCGCCTTTAAGACTTTCCGAGAAGCACGATATGACGTTTTGCGCCATTGCGTCGGAATACAGATTGATATCCTTTATAATTCCACCTTCTACTTGCATCTGCATCTGAATGTCGCCCCAGTCAAACCGTTCTGTGATTTCATGGGTAAAAGGTATTTTTCTGCCGTATTTCCAGTCCCACGACTCGAATCTTTTCTTCAGAGTCGTGATTTCGTCTTCGGGTAGCTTGTTCACATCGATTTTCGTCACAGGTAGGGCGTATACCTGCGAGAAAGAGTTCAAAAGCGCCTCACGCATCATTGGAACTGAAATATCCGGTCTGAATTCGATGAGATTTGCTACCCTGGAGTGAACCGAATCGACACCTTTGGAGCGTAGCTTCTGCATATTCACATTGAGATACCTTGCCATATTGGTACTGTCGACATTGAGCATTATGGTGCCGTGATGGTAACATCTGTCGCCGATTCGCAGAAAAGCGTTACCGGAGAATTTTTTGCCGTCCACGGTCATGTCATTTCTGCCGGTGCGCAAGGCGTTGATGCCCAAAAGCTTTAGGGCACAAAGAATCACATCAAGTTGTTTCTCTAAATCGTAGTCGCTTTCTTTGACGCAAAAAGTGAAGTTGAGATTGCCCATATCGTGGTATACGGCGCCGCCTCCGGAAAGACGACGCACGAGGTATCCGCCGTCTTTTTCCAAGTCCGTCACCCTGCACTCTTTCCAGCAGTTCTGATTTTTGCCTACGACTACGGTGCGGCGATTCTGCCAGAGATAGAGTATGCACTCACCGTCATCGACGTTGCGGGTCAGAAATTCCTCCACAGCGAGATTTCTGTAAGGATAAGTATTGTCCGTATTCAAGTATAGAAGTTTGTCTATCATTTACACCTCTCTTTTAAAACGCAGAACCGGTTTTCGTGCCGCCCTGATTTCATCAGGTCTTCCTATCACCGTTTTGTGCGGTGCTTTGCGCAGATATTCGGGATCCGTGTGGGCGAGTTCGCACATGGATTTGAGTGTATCGATGCATAAATCGAGAACTTCCCGCGGCTCCGTCTCGGTGGGTTCTATCATAAGAGCCTCATCGACTATCAGAGGAAAGTACATCGTGGGTGGATGCATGCCGTGGTCAAGAAGACCCTTTGCAACGTCTAGTGCGCTGCATCCGGTCTCTTCTTTCAACCGGCTCAGATCCATGACAAATTCATGCATGCACGTTGTGCCGTACGGGATGTCGAATACGTCGGAAAGTTTTTTAAGCATATAGTTGGCGTTTAGAACAGCGTTTGAAGCGGCTTGTGGGATACCGTCTGCGCCGAGTGAAAGGATGTATGTCAGAGCTTTCACTAAGACAAGAAAGTTTCCGTGAAATTGTTTTACGGAGCCGACGCTTTTTTCAGGTTTTTTGTTGCTGTATCCGTGCTCACTGTCACCGATAACGTATGTTCCGGGCATATAAGGCGCAAGCATGCACTTGCATCCGACAGGGCCGCTACCGGGACCGCCGCCGCCGTGAGGGGTGGAAAATGTCTTGTGCAGGTTTACGTGCACACAATCAAATCCCATGTCCCCGGGGCGGGTTATGCCCATTACGGCGTTCAGGTTTGCTCCGTCATAGTAACAAAGTCCGCCCGCAGCATGAACTATTTCCGTTATTTCGCATACGTTTTTGTCGAATATGCCCAAGGTGTTGGGATTTGTGAGCATCAGCCCCGCCGTTTCTTCGGAGACTGCCTCTTTGAGTACATCGAGATCTATGCAGCCGTCGTGGGAAGATGGGATGCTTACTATATCAAAACCGCACATTGAGGCGCTTGCGGGGTTGGTTCCGTGCGCGGAGTCGGGAACTATGATTTTTGTCCTCTTGGTATCCCCACGATCCATGTGATAAGCTTTGATGAGTAGCAATCCTGTAAATTCACCGTGAGCCCCCGCGGCGGGTTGCATACTGAAAGCGTCCATACCCGTGATCTCACATAGCGAATCCGACAGCATCTTATATGCGGCCAGACAACCCTGTATGCTCGATTCATCCTGCAGCGGGTGGATCTTTGTGAAACCGTTAAGCAGAGCCGCTTCATCGTTTACTTTCGGATTATATTTCATGGTGCACGAGCCGAGTGGGTAGAAGCCGTTGTTTATGCCGTGCGTGCGTTCGGCAAGCCGCGTGTAGTGTCTTGAGAGCTCGGTTTCCGATAAGTGGGGAAGATCGGCTTCAATCTCCCTTCGCAAATCTTCGGGAAGGCCGACTTCCGGAACATCGCATTCAGGAAGAAGAGAAAGCCCTCGACCTTTAGCGCCGATTTCAAAAATAAGTTTCATCTTTATAAAACCTCTCTTTCCTGTTGAGTTTCCTTGGATTCGGCGATGCGGGCGCATTCCCGAGCAAGTTCGTCGATTGAATCTTTTGAGTTCATCTCTGTGGCGCACCAAAGAATCCTGTTTCCGGAAACAGGCAAACCACAGAGTACCCCACACCGTGTCAGCTCGTGGCAGAGTACATCGACGTTCATCGGGCAGTCAGTGACAAATTCGTTAAAAAATGGCTTGTCAAAGATCGGACTGAATCCTGCCTTTTCCAGCTCGTCTCTCAAGTAGTGAGCCTTCGACATGCTCTGTTTTGCCACCTGCGTCATTCCCGGAGAACCCATCGCGGCCATGTATGCAGAAGCGGTAAGAGCGCAAAGATCCTGGTTGGAGCAGATGTTTGAACTTGCTTTTTCGCGGCGTATGTGCTGCTCTCTTGCCTGCAATGTCAGTACATACGCTCTGTTGCCATCTGCATCTGCGGTTTCGCCCACTATTCTACCGGGAAGTCGTCTCATCATCTTGATGCTTGTCGCCATAAATCCGACATAAGGCCCTCCGTATCCAAGAGGCATTCCAAGCGGTTGACCGTCGCCGACGGCCACGTCCGCACCGCATTCTGATGGAGTTTTGAGTATAGATGCAGCTATTGGATTGATTCCCATTATGAATTTTGCGTCCGCTCCGTGAGTCACTTCGGAGAGAGCTTCGGTATCCTCAAAATTGCCGAAAAAGTTAGGTTGCTGAACGTAAAAGCAGGCGGCCTGCGGATCTTCTGAGATTCGTTTTTTCAGCTCTTCGATGTCGGTGATGCCGTCTTTTTCAGGAATCTTGACGAGCTTTATGTTATTTCCGAAGCAGTAAGTTTCCATGACACGGAGAACCTCGGGATTGACGGACTCGGAAACGTAGGCGTTTGTTTTACTTCGCTCAAGGCACATAACAAGACTTTCGGCAGCTGCCGTCGCTCCGTCGTAGTGCGAGGCGTTGGCGACATCCATTCCTGTGAGCTCGCATATCATAGTTTGAAATTCGAATATGGACTGCAATATACCCTGGCTGATTTCAGCCTGATAAGGCGTATATGCCGTGACAAATTCCTCCTTGGAAATTATACTTTTTACAATTGAGGGGATATAGTGATTGTATGCACCGGCACCTCTGAAAACACTGTGGAAGACGATATTTTGGGAGGCGATGTCCCGCATTTTGCCGATAACTTCCATTTCCCCAATACCTTTTGGAAGTTTCAAAGGTGTTTTCAGCTTGAAGGCGTCAGGCACATCGGAAAAAAGTGTATCAAAACCATCAAGACCGATTTCTTCCAACATTTTCATGCGCTCGGACTTTGTGTTCGGTATATAAGAACCCATTTTGAACCTCTTCTTATTTCTTCAGTTCGGCAACGTATTTATTGTATTCTTCCTCTGTCAGCAGTTCTTCTTTTTCGCTGATGCCCTGAACTTTTACAAACCATGACTCGTAAGGAGCCTCATTTATGGATTCAGGTGAGTCCAGCAGCGCAAAGTTGACTTCGGTAACCATTCCCGTAACCGGTGCGATAACATCGGAAACGGCTTTGACCGATTCGACATCCGCAAAAGGTTCACCTGCGGTTATCTTGTCCCCCTCTTGAGGAAGATTGATGAAAACAAGTCCCCCGAGTTCTTTTTGGGCATAGTCAGTAAGCCCGATGATTGCCGTGCTTGGGTTGATCATATCCACCCATTCGTGTGATTTTGAAAAAAGTTTTGCCATTTGATTCTCCTCCGATTTTCCATCAATGAAATTATATGCGAGAGATTTCATGAGTGAAATCTCAAAACAAACTATATATCAAGTAGACTGCCTACATTAAGCGGGCTACGCACAGTCTTCGAGCTACGGACATCTACCTAGATACACAGTTGCCGGTTTTTCTTATTCATTTGAGCTTGTATAGAACCGCGATTTGCACATGAGAGCCTTTACGCGTCTGCCTCTGACATCGACTTCCACCTCTTCGCCAAGCATGCGCTCATCTGCGTCTATAAGCGCGCATGCGACCGCTTTTTTGATGAACGGACACATGGTTCCGGAAGTTGTGAACCCGATTTTTCTATCACCTTTGTAGACATCCATATGCTCACGTATTATCCCTCTGCCGATAACCTCAAGCCCCACCTTTTTTCTCTTTGGCGGAGTGCCCGCAAGAATCGCGGATTTGCCGATAAAGTCAGGTTTATCCATCTTCACAAAGGCGGACAGCAAAGCTTCTTTAGGCGTGATGGTATCATCCATTTCATGACCGTAAAGAGGCATGCCCGCTTCGAGTCGCAAAGTATCGCGTGCGCCCAATCCGCAAGGAATTACCCCATCGTCTTTTCCGGCATTGTAAATCGCATCCCAGATTGCGGGAGCGGCATACCACGGAGCATATATTTCGACCCCATTTTCGCCTGTGTATCCTGTTTTTGATATCATTGCATCAAAACCCACGATTTGCACATTCGGATTGAAAGCATAGTATTCGCCGGGGATTTGGGAGCGGTCGACAATCTTTTGAACAATGGAAAGCGCCTTTGGACCTTGGACGGCGATCTGGCTTATCGTATCGGAAATATCGAGAAATTCGACATCGCCGAATTTATGTTCACACATAAAGCGATAATCTTTTTGGGTGTTTGCCGCATTGACGACCATCATATATTCGTTTTCGCTTTTTTTATATAGTATGAGATCGTCCACGATCCCCCCGTTTTCATGGCACATTGGGGAGTATCTCGCGTGTCCGGATTTCAGATCCGTAAAATCGTTTGTCATCAGCATGTTTACATTTGTGAGGGCGTCGGAGCCCTTGCATATTATTTCTCCCATGTGCGAGACATCGAATATTCCGGCGGCCGTTCTGACAGCCATATGTTCGGCGATCAATCCGCTTTCATACTGAACGGGAAGCTCCCAACCCGCAAACGGAACCATCTTTCCCCCGAATTTCAAATGCGTGTCATAAAGTGAAGTGCGCTTCAAACTTTCCGTGGACATAATTCCCACCTCCCAAAATCATTTGCAGCAAAAAGGACACAGAAACCGTAACGTTCCTGTGCCCCGTCCCTGGACCTGAAAGATTTACCTCTTCGGTGCATAAACATATGCTCTCCGGGGTTCCGTCCGAATCCGGTCCTTTTGCCTGAGAGTTTGTTCACCTTTGCCCCTTCGGCTCCACAAACAGGTTGTGGCCTCTCCCTGATTCGTCGCTCGGAAATCTTTAATATTTATTACGCACTCATTTTATCACACGAAAGCAATATAGGCAACGAAAAAATCCACATCCTGCGGCAGGACTCGTACGCACGCATAAGCGGGAAATAGAATTTACTTTGCAAATTGTCTGTGTAAAAAGATAAAAATTTAACCCCCGATTTTTTGTTGACATGACGTGTGTTATGTGTAAGAATGAGGTTTGGGTTAGCAGTGGCTAATTTTAGTTAATCGAATTATACGTTTTACCGTGGCATCGTCTTTGAATCGTATACGTTGATACCCTGCGATTTTGGTGCCGTGTGTAAATGTACTTATGACGAATAGCGGAGTTGGCTGCGGGTGACCTGCGACACAATATATAAGTGTAGTAAATCTGTTGGAGTAAATCTAAAGTAAAAATTATCTAATAAGAAAGGAGAGTATGAGCAGGATTCTTAGGACTCATACAAAACAAAGAATGGGAAAAATAAAAGTAATGTTTCCAAAAGCACTTGCGGCGTGTGTTTGCGTTGCCATGGTTTTAGTTTTAGGTAACATGGGCAAGCCCGATGTAAGTGCCGCGACCAAGAGCAAGTTGAAAGTGAAATCATCGGTAAAGAGCAAGGTGATCGACGTTAAAGGCGTAACAAAACTTTCGGTTAAGGGAATTAAGGCGGGCAAGCTGAAATTTAAATCAAGCAGCAAGAAGATTGCAAAAGTAAGCAAATCGGGAGTTGTAAAGGGGGTAAAACCGGGCAAGGCAACTATCACCGTCGTTTCAAAGAAAAATAAGAAGTCAAAGGGAAAGATTAAGATCAAGGTTAAGAATTTGAAGCCTTCGGCTCTGACTTTGAACCATGATAAGCTTAGTCTGCAGGAAGGCGCTAAAGAGACCCTGACGGCAAAGGCATCTCCTGCGGGAGTATATTGTCCGGTTTCGTTCAGTTCGAGTTCTCCACAGAACGTGACCGTAAGCGGTAAGGGTGCGGTGTCTGCACTTAAGGTCGGAAATGCCGTAATTACGGTAAAGTCCAAAGAAAAGAACGCAAGCGGTAAGTTTATAAAGAAGACGGTAGCTGTAGATGTTACGGCAAAAGAGGCGGCAAAAAAGCCTGGCGTAACACCTAAAAAACCTGCCGACAATTCCAAGAAGCCTAATCCGTCAACATCCGAAGATGAAGGAAAACTTGCGGACGGGACTTGGTACGGAGTTGCGGAGGACGGAAAGGGATACAACTTTGATCAGGAAGGTCCCAATATAGTAAAAGTAGAGATTTCAAACGGCAAAATAGCTGACACCGATATCGTCAAAGCCGTGGTGGACAGCGGTTACACGAAGGGTAACGATATTTTGAAATTCGTGAAGGGACTCAAAAGTACCGACGATGTGGAAAAGCAATTGAACGACTACAAAGGCTCCGCATATGATGCCGTGGCGGGAGCCAGCATGACCGCAAGGAGACATTTGAGCGCGGTCAAGAATGCACTCAAGAGATCCAAAAAGTATGACAAGGATAAGATCGAGCAGAAAGTCAATTACTATGATTTCAAAGTAAGACCGGCAGGAAATGTTAGCGGAGAAACTTTGGATTTGAGCAAAGCGGTGTTTAACGTTTATCTTAAGGACGGTAAAGACGGCAAGGGCAATAAAAAGGTGGAAGTTCCCTATGACAAGCTCGGCGAGTACGGGATCAAAGCTACACCGGCTCACGGCAGCAAGCTCCCTGAGGTTGGAACGAATTTTACGGTCAATTTCAGGAGTGAGGAGTCGCTAATCAACATTCCTCTCAGATTGCAAGTTCAGAAGGCTTATAAATATTGTTATGCGACACACGTTATTGTGACGTACGAGAACGGTGAAACGGAAAAGATAGACTTGAACGATAATGATTTCTCCTATACTCTCAAGGCTAAGGCTGAAGTGAGCAAGATGGAGATATACCGCGGTGAGACGTTCTTGAAAGAAGCGGTAAAGCAATCTTATGGATGGGTCTTCGATCTTAAAGGCATAAAGACTCCCGACGGTTTTGATTTCTGGAGATTTGAGCAGTACAATATCAAGGTAGAACCTCTCAAAGACGATTCACCTGTAACTTCTTTTGACATCGACACCAAAAACCTTACTAAGTCCTATGGAGTAGGGGAAAAGCTGAATTTGAGCGGATTGAAAATAAAAGCCACCACCCAAAAGGGAACCAATAAAGAATTCAAGAACTGGGAAGAATGTGCAAATGCAGGCTTCAAGGCTGAACCCGGGAACGGTTACGAGTTCACGAATGCGGATGTCGGTAAAAAGACAATTACAATTTCTTACAAGGCGGAAGGCGGAGAAGAACTGAAAAAGACCTTTGAGATAGAAGTGATTTCCAAGGATGATTTTATCCCGGCAAGGATTGACATCTACGATGACGAATATAATCTTATAAAGCAGATCACTGTCTCGGAAGAGGAGTTCAAGAATAAGGGAGGACGCTTGGTATATCCTTCCGTTGAAATTGACAAGAAGTACGAGCAGCTCTGGAAAGACGGAAAGTTCACCGCCGGCGCATTTAACAAAAAGGATGCACTTTTACAGGTAAAAACCACAAGAAAAGGTGCGATGCTCACGGTTGAATTCCTCGGATATAAGATCGATGAAGAGGCCAATGCATATGCGATGATCAAATTCAAATTTGTGTAGACTAAAGTTAATAAAGCAAAGTAAGTTGTTTTCGTACAAAAATAACTGAAAACAGTGAATGCGGATGGGCATGAGCGGATACGAACGTACACGTTTGCGGCGATTGCCCGTCTGTTTCTTACCCCGCGGCAAGGAGGCCGCGGGGTTTTAAGATTTTCGGCATCCGATTCTCCGGATCCTGAAAGCGGGAATTGCGGACATCCCCCCTCGTGAACTTTAATCTACAACTCTGTGCAAAAGTGTGATATATTTAGACTGCCAGACGACATTTTTTATGTTTTAAAAGAGGATTATATGAAAAAGAAGTTGGAAGATTACTGGTATAAGGATATAAGAGAAATAATCACACTGAAAGAAATGCTTGATGGGAGTGTGGAACTGTTTGCCGACAACCCCGCATTCTGGGTAAAAGAGAAGAAAGGCGCCGGGTACAAGGCGATTTCGTACGGACTGCTGAAACGTGACATTGCCGCAATCGGAACCGGACTCGGATTGGGTAAGCTCAGCCAGAAGGCAACGGACGGAGATCTGCCGGGCAAAAGAATTGCGGTTATGGGACAGGGGTGCTACGAGTGGATCTGTTCATATCTTGCGATTGTGAACGGGGGCGGAGTCGTGGTTCCGATAGATAAAGAACTTTCGGAAGCGGAAATCGGAAATCTTCTTGCCGCATCAGAGTGCGATACTGTATTTTGCACTTATGAGGAATGCGATAAACTTGAAGGAATCGGGCGCATAAAGAGTTTGATAGTGATGGAAATGTACGGCGACAGAACGGATGCTGATTCAAAGCCGATACCGGAGGTTTCGGAATCCGGACTCGAAAGGCTGAAAAGACTTCTCCCCGACGCAGAGGTGTCGCTGTGGAAAGAATCTCTCATGGCGGGAGAAGAACTTATCGCGAACGGCGATGTAAGCTATGAGAATATAGGGGTCGATCCGGACAAAACATCTGTAATACTGTTTACGTCGGGAACCACAGGCAATCCCAAAGGGGTTATGTTGAGTCAGAGGAATATAACGGCAAACATAATGGATGTTTGTAAAATCTGCAACGTCAAAACTATGGACAAGACTTTGTCGCTTTTGCCGATCCACCATACGTACGAATGCACTCTGGGAATGCTTCTGGTTCTGTACAGAGGTGCAAGCACAGCGTTCTGCGAGGGCATGAAGTATATACCGCAGAATATGAAAGAAGCACAGAATACCGTAATAATCGTCGTTCCGAGGGTTCTGGAAATGCTGCACAGCAGGATACGGAAGTCTGTCAGGAAGCAGGGGAAAGAAAATTTATTCAGGAAGATATTGAATTTCAACAGACGTCTTCGCAGGCTTCATATCGACGGTGGACGTCGCATGTTCAAAGCCGTAATCGACGAGATGGGCGGAAAACTACGGATAGTAATCACCGGCGCGGCCGCGCTTTCTCCGCAGATATACAGAGATTTTGAGGATATGGGCATTACGATCCTTCAGGGTTACGGCATGACGGAATGCACGCCGCTGATAGCCGGAACCCCGATGAAAGCCGTAGCCGAGAGATATAGAAAAGCGGGTTCTGTCGGAGTTACCGTGGATACGGGTGAAACTAAGATTATAGACAAAGATGAGAGCGGTATCGGTGAGATTCTGTACCGGGGGCCAAATGTGATGCAGGGGTATTATAAAATGCCCGATGAAACGGCGGAAGTTCTGGACGAGGACGGATGGCTTCATACGGGTGATCTTGGATTCATCGACCCCGACGGATGGGTTTATCTTACGGGTCGGACAAAGAACATAATCGTTACGGCGACGGGAGAAAACGTGTATCCCGAGGAAATAGAAGAGTATATAAACGGCAACAGATTCATCGAAGATTCAATGGTTTTCCCGCACAGGCGCGAAGAGGGAGAAAACGTTGGAATTCAGATTCTCCCTGCGGCTGAAGAGATAGAGGAACATTTCGGCAGAGAACCGTCTCATGAAGAACTGGAAGTTTTCTTTAAAGAAGAGATAAATGAAATGAATCAGAGCCTCCCCGTGTATAAGCGAATAAAGGATGTCTTTGTAAGGCGGGAAGACTTTGTACGCACCACAACAAAAAAGATACGCAGGCAGGACAACATGATTCTGTGAGTTCCTGCGCGCAGTGCCAACGCTTAAGAAGTCGTACCTCTTGCACAGTACTATAACTTAGGATGTCGTATCTCTTGCCCGGTGTTATAACTTAAGATACCGTATCGCTTTATAAATCTGGATCAGCAGCGTCGGTAAGAACGACAGTCCCCAGACTATGCAGAGAAGAGTTGTCGAGAGCGAAGCAACGTTGAAAAGGCGCGAAAAAAACGGTAACAGGAGCAACATGTGAAGCAGCGCCGCGCCGATTACGAAAGCGCCTATCGTATATAAATTGGTGGTTATACCAAGTTTCAGTATGCCGTCTTTTCCGCGGCAGTTGAAACCGTGCCAGAGTCGTGCCAGGCATAGCGTCGCAAAAGCCATGGTCGATCCTGTGGTAATATCCAAAGAAAGGACACCCGGCACAGCCGACATCGACAATAGATCTTCATGGTGAAGTCCGATCAGAAAAGCCGTAATCGTTGAAACCGCAATCAAAAAACCTGTAACACAGATTTCTTTCAGCGTGGGGGGATTCAGTACGGATTCGTTTCTGAGACGCGGTTTTTCGTGAATCAGTGCGGGATTTGACGGCTCCATGCTTATGGCAAGCGCGGGCAGACTGTCGGTTATCAGATTGATGAACAGCAGTTGCACCGCGGTAAAAGGCGAAGGCAAAGCTACCAGAGACGCATACAGCACGGCAAAGATTCCGGCGGCGTTTCCGGAAAGCAAAAATTTGATTGCGTTTTTGATGTTGGCATAGACATTTCTGCCGTTTAAAACTGATTTTATGATGGTCGCAAAGTTGTCATCGGTCAGTATCATGGAAGCTGACTCCTTTGCCACCTCGGTTCCCGTAATACCCATTGCAACGCCCACATCGGCACTTTTCAGCGCAGGTCCGTCGTTGACTCCGTCACCGGTCATTGCTACTATATTGCCGGATTCCTGCCATGCGTTGACGATCCTGATCTTATTATCGGGAGACACCCTCGCATAAACAGAAATGTGGGAAAGCTTGTCATTCAATTCATCCTGACTCATGGCATCAAGTTCAGGACCTGTTATCGCAAGATCTCCTTCTTTCATTATCCCTATTCTCGATGCTATCGCCGATGCCGTTATCTTGTGGTCACCCGTAATCATTATAGGCTTTATACCTGCGGAAACACAGTCCTCCACGGCCTTTGCGGATTCCTCACGCGGAGGATCCATCTCCGCAATCAATCCTATATAAGTCAGATCGAATTCATCGCCCGCAGATAACTCCGGCTTTGTGTCAAAAAGTTTCTGCGCAAAAGCCAGCACTCTCAGACCGTTGTCGGAAAGTCTGAAGTTTTCATCGTGAATCGAGTTTTTCTCATCATCCGTGAGGTTGGTACTTCTTGAAAGTATGACGTCCAAAGCACCTTTGGTGTACATTATGAATTTTCCGTTCTCTGCGGCGTGCAGAGTACTCATTAGTTTTCTGTCGGAGTCAAAAGGCACCTCTCCAAGACGGGGAAAAGCCTGCTTTGCGTTTTCATACCCGCTGCAGTCGTCGCAGGTTCTTCCGTAGTAGTCTATCAGTGCCGTTTCCGTGGGATCTCCCACTGTGCCGCCGGCGACAACGCTGGTATCGTTGCAGAGCAGAGCCGCACGGCATAGGGACTTCGCCATGCCGTCAAGCGGACTTTCATGCTCTACCGTCATTTTGTTTTGTGTCAAAGTGCCGGTTTTGTCCGAACAGACCACCGAAACGCAGCCAAGCCCCTCTACAGCTTCCAGTTTCTTGATTATGGCATTCTGCTCCGCCATTCGGGAGGTTCCTATTGCAAGTGAAATGGTTATTATGGAAGAAAGCGCCTCCGGAATCGCAGCGACTGCCAGAGCCACGGCGAAAAGCATGGCCTCCATAATCTCCATGCCGCGGTATGCGCTGAGTCCGAAAACCATGAGGCATATCACTATGATGCCGACAGAAAGCTTTTTACTGAAAGAATCCATCGTTACCTGAAGAGGAGTTTTTCGCTCTTTTGTCTCATTCATAAGACCGGCGATTCTGCCGAGTTCAGTGCTTTTCCCTACTCCGGTGGTGATTATGGTGGCGCGTCCGTATGTTATGAGAGAACCCGAAAAAACCATATTCACACGATCTCCGAGTGCGACATCGGAATCGGTGATGATTTTATCACTCTTTTCCACACTCTCCGATTCACCCGTAAGGGAACTTTCGTTTGATTTCAAGGAGAAATTCTTTATTATTCTGCCGTCGCCCGGAACTATGTCTCCGGCCTCAAGCAATACTATATCACCGCATACGAGCTTATCCGCGGGTATTATCTGCTTTTTTCCGTTTCTGAAAACCTTGGCGGTAGGGGATGAAAGTTTTTTCAGACTGTCGAGTGACTGCTGCGCCTTGACGGTCTGCACCGTCCCCAAAGCCGCATTCAATATCAGTACGATGATGATCACCAGCGTGCTCTCGAAGTTCCCGGTACTTGCGGAAATCAGCGCCGCAATGATCAGTATAATGACAAGCAGATCCTTAAACTGCTCCGCAAATATTGAAAAAAGTGACCTCTGCGCCTTTTCTTCCAATTTGTTCGCTCCGAATTCTTCACGATTTTTTTCAACCTGTTCATCGCTCAGACCCGCAAGATCCGACGAAAATTTTTTAAACATATCTTCAATTTTATAATTGTAAAATGCCTTCATCCGATTCCTCTTTCACTTTTCCTGTGTGTCCATTTCGTTTCCCTAAAAGAATATCTTTGTAGAGTAAAAAAGACTCTCGAGCGACCCCAAAAAGCCACCTCGAAAGTCTTGCCGTTTCAAGTAAGTGCGGATCATATTCGATCGTGTGTTGACGCAGTTTACCACAGCAGTAAAAGTGCTGCCGGCTACTCCCCTTCTCGATATCAACTCACTATAACATGTAGAAGGAGAGTGTGCAAGAAAACGGTGTCAAGTTTTGTGCTTTTTTGTCGAGGTTGCAAAAAATATTTTGCACAATTGAATTTACATGTTTATTTTTGAAATAACGGGTATCATATACGGGAAGGTTAGCAAAATTTAACGGAATCGCCGTTGATTTACCTGAAAATGAGTTGAAAAATCAAATTAGAAGTGAATTGAAGATGAATTGAAAAGGAGAAAAAAATATGTCGTTAATTGGAAAAGAAATTGGGGATTTTTGTCTAGAAGCGTATCATGACAACAATTTTAAGACCATAAAAAAAGAAGATGTACTCGGGAAATGGAGTGTGTTTTTCTTCTATCCTGCGGATTTCACATTCGTGTGTCCGACTGAGTTGGAAGATCTTGCGGAGCAGTACGATGAATTCAAGAAAGCGGATTGTGAAGTTTATTCGATATCGTGTGACTCGCATTTTGTGCACAAACAGTGGCATGAGCAGTCGGAGAAGATCAAAAAGATCCAGTACCCTATGTTGGCGGATCCTGCGCATGTACTGGCAAAGGACTTTGAAGTTCTTATCGAGGCCGACGGTATGACCGAGCGTGGGAGCTTTATCGTCAATCCCGAGGGCAAGATCGTGGCTTATGAAGTCGTTGCCGGCAATATAGGAAGAAATGCGGAAGAACTTTTGAGAAAAGTCCAGGCGAGCCAATTTGTTGCAGAACACGGGGACAACGTTTGCCCCGCCAAATGGAGGCCGGGACAGGAAACGCTGAAACCGGGCATGGACTTGGTTGGAAAGCTCTAATCCCCGGGAGCAAAAGACATCTGCAAGGTATGACAAACCCTGCGGAATCTGCCGAAACCCATCAAAATTCATATAACTAATATCATGTGGTTTGCAGGTGTGTCCTGTAACAGAAATGCCGTATCCGGATTGCCTGGGATGCGGCATTTGCGCATACTTCCGTCGCTACACCGGTCAAAATCATTTTTTGCGCAACTTTTTTCCCAAAAAACCGAAAAGTCTCGACGCATCCTCGATCGCATTGCTCGCGTGCGTGTAGTCCGTATAAGTTCCGTCTTCGATCATCCGTTTTCTGTTTTGCGCGATCATCTCGCTCTCAAGTTCGGTGGCTGCGCCGGAGATCATTCCCTTTACGCTTTCCTTTGCAAAGTCCTTGGCGAATTTCTTGTCGAATCCTTTGAAGTAATTCGTCTTTCCTTGTGGGATCGGTGTGCAGCCGGAAATCAATGAATTATAACGCGCCGAAAGACCCTCCGACTCGAACATGCGCTCAAAGTCCTGCCAGCTTGAAGAGCGCTCGCCAAGCTGATTGATTTCAGCCACAAGCGACTCGTACTCCTGCCTCTTGTCGGCGGGCACCTCCATGTAATTTCCGAAAATACTCAACTTTGCATCCACCATATTTTTAATATCAGCGTTCATGATTATCTCCAATCCGTTTCTGTATAAACTCGTCCATCGGCATTCCTATCGGTATTATAGTACATTCGCACGTGCCGGATGTCAATGTTTCGCATCCGTTTTGCACTCACAGCCGCGGTATAGGATTTGCTTTGCAAATTAACACAAACTAACTGCGGATGCCCTGATCATGATAGGGAAAAGATCGGGTTTTCTTTTTTTCGTTTTGGTGTATAATATTGATGCAAGGCACATTCTTGAAAAACACAGAGCTTGTCGCATGTATGCAAAAGAGATATGATTGCGGGGGTGTAAAGGTTTCGACGGGGGTGCGGAAAAAGCATAAGCGAGCCGTAGTCGCCCAGTCTACGTAAAAAAGGGTCGTTTAAATATAAACGCTAAAGAAAATAATAATTTTGCACTTGCTGCGTAAGCGGCGTGCGGTCAGTTGCGGTTTGCCTGTAGACCGTTAACCTGATCTCGAATCATATAGGAAGCCCTTGCGAAAGTTCCCGGGTTCGCAAGGTAACAACGGGATAGTGAACTTATCGGTTTTCCGTCGGATCGGCATGCGTCACGAATTTCAAATCGTCGGATGCGCTCGGAGAAATTGCTTTGGAAGTGCTTTCGGACATGGGTTCGACTCCCATCATCTCCACCATTTTTGAAGCTCAGAGAAGAAATTCCCTGAGTTTTTTATTTGCAAATTTAACGGTGCATTAGATTTATCAAACAAATTTTACCAGTGAAAGCGCATAACTTGGGGATTGCAAAATCTTTTGGCTATGTGCTTTTTTCTGTGCGCATTTTATATCCGGAGGAACTTGGCGTATGTGAGGTTAAATTTGATAAAATAAGCCGAAAGGCAGATGAAATACTGAAAAGAGAATAAATAACGATTTGTTCACCACACGTTCTACAAAAAGGCGTGTTATCATAAAAATGTTCGGCTTAGTGCGTGCCGGGAAAGGAAGTGGAGCAGATGTCATTTGATTTGGCGAAGAAGCACCTTGAGAAGAAGGGCTATGGGGATAGGATAAGCGAGTTTGAAGTATCAAGCGCAACGGTGGAACTTGCGGCGCAAGCCGTGGGTACGGAGCCTGCCCGAATTGCAAAGTCGCTGACATTCATGGTCGACGGAGATCCTATAATGATAGTTTGCGCAGGCGATGTCAAGGTGAACGGGAGCAAATACAAGGCTGCTTTTCACACCAAAGCGAAGATGTTGAGCGCCGATGAAGTTCGTGATCTGATTGGACATGAGATAGGTGGGGTGTGCCCTTTTGGTGTAAAGGAAGGCGTTCGGATCTATCTTGATGAATCGCTGAAGCGTTTCTACGTTGTCTATCCGGCTTGCGGAAGCGATAATAGTGCTGTCAAGCTTACGCTTTCGGAACTTGAAGAGGCTTCCGACTATGTGAGTTGGGTGGATGTGTGCGCTGCGCCGAAAGATTCCATGTAGGAACAAGCGGCCGGCGAAAGGACGAAAAGCGAACGGGAAAAGAACAATAAACGATCGGGAAAAGGCGGTCGAGCGGTTTAATGCGTAAAGTTTACAAATAATAGAGTGAGGAAAGGTGGCGGTATGGCGCTGTTTATAACGATATTAGGTTTATACGGAGTTGTTGTGCTTCTGGCACTGTTTCTATGTGTGCGGTCAATATCAAGACATAGAAGATTTAACGGGAAGATGCTCAGGCTTGTGTTTTCTGTCATCTTTCTTTTCTTATCGGTGACGCCTTTTATAGGGATTGCGGTTCAAGGGGTGGCCATGAGAAGATTTTTTTACAAGGTTAGCAATCTTTGGCTGGGATTCGGTATTTACTTATTCATGATATCGGTTCTTGTTGCAATCATACTGTTACTTTTCCCTAAACTTAGAAAACGGTTGAGCGATAAGTTCTGGGAAAAATTCATTGCGATAGCGCTGATTTGCGTGGGGTTTATGATATTCGGGAATATTCACTATAAGCAGGTAAAAAAAGTCACATACAATATATCCGCGCAGGCTCCTGCAGCCTACGAAAACGGTGCTGCCACGACAAAAAAACTTAAGATCGCATTTGTTGCGGATACACATCTGGGTTCTTGGATAGGATCTTCGCAGATGGAGAAAATGGTAACGATAATCAATGCGATGAAGCCCGACATAGTGCTGATGGGGGGCGATATCTTCGACAGCGATTACGATATGCTGAAAAATCCCAGTGAGGTCATAGCCGTGCTGAAAAGGATTCGGAGCAAGTACGGTACATACGGAGTCTACGGAAATCATGATATCAAAGAGAAACTCATAGGTGGGTTCTCCGCAAATCCGACTAAAGAGGCTTTTCGCGATCCGCGGATGGCGGCGTTTATGGAAAAGAGTAGAATACACATGCTTAACGATGAAGTGCTGAAGTTGGGAAAGGGAGATCTTGTTCTTGCCGGGAGATTTGACGGAATGAAGATCGGAAATCGTCTTGTTCGTCGTAAAACAGCAAAGGAACTGCTTGAGAAGGTCAATCCGAGAAGCAGCGTAATTGTTATGGAACATGAACCGATGGAGTTTAATGCGTTCAAAAAACTGGGTGTGAAGCTTGTCTTGAGTGGCCATACGCATGCGGGACAATTCTTTCCTTTCAACATCCCGCAGCCGTTTATTTGGGAGAATGCATACGGGCTGAAAAAGTTCGGAGATATGCACAGCGTTGTGACATCCGGGGTCGGTTTATACGGACCGCCGCTTAGAATAGGTACAGATAGTGAGGTTGTGGAGATAAATTTTTCATACAAATCGTATAAAAAATAAATGCAAAACAACATGGGTTTGCGGGGGCTAGAGCCTATGACCCACGCAAATCGAATAAAAAACAGCCGTGCAACAACCTGTTGTGGCGCATATGTTCGGAGATGATCCGCCGTGACCGAAAGGAGGAACATGATTCGAAGAAGTGAGTTGAAAAGAGCCGCCAGAAAGTCTTTGAAAGCACACTATCTAATGTTTATAGTACTCTTTATAGGGCTTTCGTTTTTTGGAACCGATTATGTGGCCTCGGTTAATTTTGCTCGTATGCAGGTTCAGAAAATAACCGCAGGGAGGATCGCAATACCGGAAATTTCCGTGACGGGTCAGCTTGGTATACGCGATGTTTATGATGAGATAGTAAATGATCGGTTTGCAAAAGGAAAAGCTATAGCCGATAAGGTCAATCTTAGATACAAGAAAGAAAAAGAAGGGATATTTGCCCGTAATAAAGGGATGCTCGCCAAGATCGTGAATTCAGTCACATCAGGAAGTATACTGGTCAAGGCTGTGAATGCCGCAAATTCCATAATACGGTCAACTACGGTAGTTTCGTTGCTTCTGATATTGATGGCGCTTGCATTTCAAATCCTTTGGTGGATCTTTGTGCAAAATACGGTGACTGTTATAGCCATCCGAATATTTCTTGAGGGGAGGATATATCCCAACATTCCTTTTATGCGTTTGCTGTTTTTGAGAGACACACGCCACTGGGGGAGGGTAGCAAAGACTCTTCTGTATACATGTTTTTTGAAAATTTTATGGGCGTTTACCTTAGTGGGCTTGGTGGTCAAACATTTTTCCTATTGTCTTGTTCCTTATATAGTCGCAGAAAACCCCGCAGTAAAACCGAGGGAAGCTGTTGAGTTGTCCCGAAAAATGATGTGCGGGCATAAGTGGGAATGTTTTTTGCTTGAACTTTCCTTTGTAGGATGGAGGATTCTTAACATAATCACATTGGGGCTTTCGGATATGCTGTATGCGGGAGCATATAGGCTTGCGACAATGTCCGAGTACTACGCAAAACTCAGGGAAGCGGAATTGGCAAATGGTGAAAATGGAATATTGAACGATAAGTATTTGTTTGAAAAAGCGGATGCTAGCCTGCTTCATGAGGTTTATCCGGAAGCGGGGGAAAGTGTGGATGAAGCGGGGGGCAACGGATCCGTGTACGGCAATCACGGGTTGCGCCGTTTTTTGGCGAATTACTTGGGGATCGCTTTGACGGTTAATCCGCAGGAAAGAAAATGGCAGAAAGAGGCGGAGAGGAAATACCGCATTAGTTTGTCAAAACCTGCATATGAGGCGATGACGTATCCCGAAAGACTTTCTGCGATAGGTGAGAGGGAGCGCACAGGACTTTTTGTACCTGAAAAGCTTCATTATATAAGACATTACTCCGTACTCTCGCTTATAATCATATTTTTCATATTCTCAATCTTCGGCTGGATTTGGGAGGTCAGTCTGCACCTGATATGGGATGGTGTGTTTGTCAATCGGGGAGCGCTCATGGGGCCGTGGCTGCCTATCTACGGCTTTGGCGGACTGATTGTTCTGACGTTACTGAACCGCTTCAGAGAAGATCCGGCGAAGGAAATGTGCAGTATAATTTTGATTTCGGCGTTGCTTGAGTATTTCACGTCTTTCTTTCTGGAAAAGATCCATGGCGGTTTGCGTTGGTGGGACTACACGGGGTACATGCTGAACCTGCATGGAAGAATTTGTGCGGAAGGGCTGATAGTGTTTGGAATAGGCGGTATGGTGGCCGTTTACCTTGTTGCGCCTCGCATAGATGATCGTCTACGTAGAATTTCAGGCAAGAAACTTCAGGTGGTCTGCACGGTTATTCTGGTATTATTTTTGGCGGATGCACTTTATTCGACGATATGGCCCAATGTCGGTTTTGGGATAACACGGCAGTAGTGATGAACGTTGCCAAAACTTGCAAACTATGGTCAAACGGCTATAATGGAACTGGAAGTATATAATTTTTTGGATGAAAATTCGTATGAGAAAATGAGAGAGGTTTGGTATGAGAACAAAATTAGCAATTACTGAAGGAATATTTCCAATGCCGGTACTTATGGTTGCCACATACAATGACGATGGGAGCGTAAATGTCATGAATGCTGCATGGGGAACCATGCAGCAAAGCGACGTAGTGATTCTTAAACTGACCGAGAGTCACAAAACCGTGAAAAACATTAAAAAAAGAAAAGGGTTTACGTTAAGTATAGCCGATGCCGCCCATGTTGTTGAAGCTGATTACTTTGGCCTTGTGTCAGGCAATAAGGTTGCGAATAAAATCGAAAAAACCGGTTTCACCGCAGAGAAAGCGGAAACTGTGGATGCGCCTGTAATCAATGAGTTTCCGATTTGCCTTGAATGTGAATTTATCGAATACCAAGGCGGTGAAGCTGGTTGTGGCGTTATAGGAAAGGTGGTGAACGTAACCGCCGATGAAAGAGTCATGAAGGATGGGAAGCCGGATATGTCAAAGGTTGATGCAATTGCCTTTGATCCATATACACATGGTTATTATCGCGTGGCAGAACGCGTGGGTGAGGCGTTCAAAGACGGGCTTAAGTTATAGTTGAGCGGTGAAGCGCAATGGTGAATATAGGCAACGATTGGGACGAGATTCTCAAAGAGGAATTTGAAAAAGAATACTACAGGAAACTGCGCAGCTTCTTGATAAAAGAATACAGAACCCATGAGATATATCCCGATATGTATCATATATTCAGTGCACTTGAGGCTACGCCATACAGTTGCGTCAAGGTTGTGATACTGGGACAAGATCCGTATTATCAACCGGGGCAGGCGCACGGCATGGCGTTTTCTGTGATGGAGGGGGTGCTTCAACCTCCGTCGCTTGTGAATATCTTCAAGGAACTGAAAAACGATCTGAATATTGAGCCACCCCCAAAGCACTATGGGTATCTGATGCAATGGGCAAAGGAGGGGGTTCTGCTCCTAAATACGTCGTTGACCGTGCGCAAAGGCAGTCCGAACTCGCATGCGGGCAAGGGCTGGCAGCTACTTACGGACAGAATCATACAAATTCTCAATGAACGCGAAAAGCCGGTCGTGTTTTTTCTTTGGGGAAGGAATGCCAAAGAAAAGCAAAAGTTCATAACCGCCCGGCGGCATCTTGTCGTTACCGGGGCGCATCCGAGTCCTTTATCCGCAAACAATGGATTTTTCGGCGGCAAGTATTTTTCAAAGGCCAATGAATTTTTGCTTGGAGCAGGAGAAACCGAGGTGGACTGGGAAATTAAAACAACCAAAGCACCGTAAAATGAAAAAATATATGTTTATTGATATTCGGGAAGGGATGCAAGAAAATCAGATAAAAGGGATGTGAAGAAATAGCTCCGTGGTTTAAAATGCGGAGCTATTTGCATGAAATGCATAAACGGTTTTAACTTATTCTTAAACGAAAAACTGATTATAATCCCAAAAGTCATTTTTTTCAATGTGTATAAACCGAAACATAAGGTGTGTAATTTGAAAGAATAAAAGAAAAAAAGAATATTTATCGTACAGGAGAGTTGACAAGCGGAATATGAGTGTGGCATAATCTAGGAAACGCTTTACTGCTATATCATAGCATCAAGTGTTTGGCAATATGGCTCGTGTTTTTTTATTTGGTTTTGAGAAAGATTTGGAGGTAAAGTTATTATGAGTGATGGTCCTAAAATTGAAAGTAAAAAAAAGTTTACACTGCCGCACATTTATATCTTATTGTTTGGAATTATTGCATTCTGCACCATTCTGACATACATCGTGCCCGCAGGCCAGTTTGACAGAGTCAAGGGTGCCAACGGAACGGAAATGGCGGTTGCGGGTTCATGGCACACGGTAAAACAGACGCCGGTAAGTGTTTTCCACATGTTCCAGTCTCTGTTCACAGGAATGAACGATGCCGCCGGAGTTATATTCTTCGTTTTCATTTCCTTTGCGTCGGTTGCTTTCATAACCAAGAGCGGGGCTTTTGACGGCCTTGTCGTATGGCTCATGAAAGTGCTGAAGGGAAATGCGACTTTGATCGTAATTCCTATTTTCATGGCACTGTTTGGACTGGGTTCTTCCACGGTCGGTATGTTTGAGGAGTGGTTGCCGTTTATTCCTATTTTTGCGGCAATCTTCATAAGATTGGGATTTGACGCCATCACGGGACTGGCGACGGTGGCGCTGGGAGCCGGGCTCGGTTTTTCAGGCGCCGCGATGAATCCTTTCACGGTCGGGGTATCACAGGGTATTGCCCAGGTGCCTTATATGTCGGGTGCGGGATATAGAATTATATGTCACGTGGTTATGTGGCTTATCTCATCTTTGGTCGTGATGAGATACGCAAAGAAAGTAAAAGAGAAACCCGAGAAATCTTTGGTTTACGGCGATGATTTCAGCGAGCTTTTGAAAAACGACGAAGGTGTCGATTCCAAGGTCTTTGGTATACGCCAAAAACTTGTGCTGCTCGATCTTTTGATCGGTATAGTGGTCATAGTTTACGGAACCAAGAAATTCGGATGGTACTTTACGGAACTGTCTGCGGTATTTGTAATAATGGGTCTCATTGCGGCAATCATAATGGGAACAAAGATCAATCACATAGGTGAGGATATCGCCGTGGGCTTCAAAGATGCGGCGATGGCGGCCATGATGATAGGTATAGCCCGTGCGATACTCATGGTACTTAATGAAGGTAAGATCACCGATACCATAGTGTACGGGATGTCGATGCCTCTGTCGCACCTGCCTGCGGAGGTTTCGGCGGTTGCGATGCTGATCGTTCAGACAATATTGAACTTCTTCATCCCTTCAGGATCCGGACAGGCGGCGGTATCGATGCCTATAATGACACCGCTTGCGGATATGCTGGGTATAACAAGGAATACTGCATGCCTTGCCTTCCAGTTCGGTGACGGACTTTCCAACATAGTTTGGCCGACGGCGTTTGCGCCTATCATGGCAGGACTTGCAGGAGTAAAGGTTGAAAAATGGTGGAAATTCATATTCCCACTCTTCTTCCTGATGATAGCGGTACAGGCTGTTTTGATGGTAGTGGCGGTAATGAGCGGATTCGGCAAATGATAATCTAATATGCGAGCCATAACATTTCCCGTAGTCGGTTATCAAGCCGCCTGCGGGAATTTAATTAGCGACCGCCGGTAATCCTGCACAAGCCTATTGGCGGATGTGCATGAAATGTGAAGCAAAAAGCATGCTCAAGCAAGTCAACATATATGGCAATGACCATTGGCGAATGAACAAGAAATATGAATCAAGAAGTGTTTTGGAGAGGAAACGGAGGCGATATAAACAATGAAATACAATGAGCTGAAGCAAGCGATCGAGGGGACAATCGATAAAAATCACGATGAATTTTTTGATATGAACCTCCACATAGCGCACAATCCCGAACTGTCGGGCAAGGAATTCAAGACTTCGAAAAAAATTGTGGAGACACTGAGGCGCAAGGGTTACGAAGTTGAGTATCCATTTGACGGTCTGGAAACGGCTTTCAAAGCAAAAAAAGGCGCCGGAAACCATAAATATAAGGTGGCAATACTCACAGAGTACGATGCACTTCCCGAAATAGGGCATGCCTGCGGACATTCCCTTTCGGGTTCGATAAGCTGCCTTGCGGGGCTTGCATTGAGTTCACTTCAGGATGAGCTTGATGTGGAGATCCATATAATAGGCACACCCAACGAGGAAGAAGATGGAGCCAAGTGCAAGATGGCCGATGACGGAGTTTTCGATGAGTACAGTGAAGCTATAATGGTACATCTGTACAACCACAATGTCCCTGTGCCAAGGCTTCATGCACTGAACAGCATGATGTACGAGTTTCACGGTAAAGCATCTCATTCTGCCGCGGCTCCGTGGGATGGAATTAACGCACTGAACGCAGGGCAACTCATGTTCCATGCTATGGATATGCTGCGCCAGCATGTCAAACCGGATGTGCGTATGCACGGTATCTTCAGAAACGGGGGAGCGGCACCGAATATCGTTCCGGATGAAGTTGCCGCCGAGGTGTATGTGCGTTCGGAGAGCAGACCGTATCTTAATGAAATCATTAAGAAAGTTGACGACTGTGCGCAGGCGGGATGCTTGGCGACCGGAGCGACGTTGACCCGTTACCCTACTGCGGCTCCGTACGATAATCTAAGGGAAAATAAAACTGGAAATGATGCGCTTTTTGAGGTATATGATGAACTTGATTTAAAACTCCCGTCACGCAAGGATATGGAACATTTGTTCGGGTCATCGGATATAGGCAACGTAAGCTTTCGCTGTCCGGCATTTCATCCTTGCCTGAAATTGACGCCGGACGACATAGAGATACACAGCAGAAAATTTGCGGAATATGTGGTTGGCGATGAGGCAAAGAAAATGCTCAAGGTCGGAGCCGAAATAATAGCATTTCACATTGCCAAGATATTTTCGGATGAAAGCAGGATAAAGGCGATGCAAGAGGATTTTCTTGGTGCGCAAAATTAAAAAGTGTAAAGAGGAAAAAGATTGACATATATGCATGGAATATGTGTGGGAAAGGAAGAAACATGATGTTGGAATATTTGATTACAAATTGCAGGTATCCTGATTTTGCCAAAGGTGAATTTTGTGTCGGGAATATAGGTATAAAAGACGGAAAAATAGACTATATCGGAGAAGGGGAGCCTGAGGCCAAAGATGTCATCGATGCAGGAGGTCATATTTTGTCCCCCGGCTTTATAGATATACATATGCATGAGGAGAATTTTCATGAGGGACTGCACTACGTGGTGGCCGAACGCATGTTGAGAATGGGAGTAACAACCGCAGTAGGAGGGAATTGCGGACTTCAGAATCAAAGCATTGCTGATTTTGCGGCAGCGATAGAAAAACTCGGAGGCGCTCCTATCAACTATCTGATGCTTGCGGGGTACAATCAGTGTAGGTATTCATTGGGAATAGAAAGATACCACCAGGCATCCAAGATGGAACGGGAGAAGATCCGTCAGATTCTTCGCAGGGAAATTGCAGGCGGAGCGATAGGGGTTTCTTTTGGGATCGAATACGATCCGGGAATGACTACCGAAGAAATAATATATGCGTGCAATGCGGGGGAAGATCCGTCGCTCATGATGGCGGCGCATTACCGTGCGGACAACGACGGAGCGGTGGATTCCATAAAAGAGATGATTCATATCCAAAATGAGATCATGTTTAAATTTCAGATTTCTCATCTGTCCAGTTGTTCTGCCATGGGTCAGATGGATGAGGTACTTAAGATCATCCATGAAAAAATGGATGAGGATCCGCGTTTCAACTACGATACATATCCATACAATGCATTTTCCACACACATAGGCTCATCCGTGTTTGAGGGTGAAGATCCGGTGAGTGGTTGGGGAAAACAGTACAGCGATATTCTTCTCACAGAACCGCCGTTTGAGAATGTGCGATGCGATCGTGAAACTTTTATGAAAGTACGGTCGGAGTATCCGGATATGCTCTGTGTCGCATTTGTAATGAACGAGGAGGAAATACGTGCGGCAGTGGCGGATTCTTACGGAATGATCGCAAGTGATGCGATAATAGCAAACGGAAAAGGACATCCGAGAGCGGCGGGAACATTCCCGAGAATCATGGGAAAATACGTGAGAGAAGAAGGCGCTCTGTCGCTGTTTGAAGCATTGAGAAAATGCTCGCATGCGCCTGCGGAGAGGTTGCAGCTTGCGAATAAAGGCCGTATCGAAATAGGCGCAGATGCGGATCTTGTGATCTTCGATTCCGATGAGATTGCAGACAAGGCAACTTATACCGAGCCCGCATTGCCTCCTGTAGGGATAAAATTTGTGTTTGTGGGGGGCAGGAAAGCCCTTGTCGGTCAGCAAATCGTCGACAAAGCCGCAGGGGTGTTGATGCGTTGATGGAGTCGTGCGGACATGCATATGGATTTTAAAGCGGAGAGAGGTGATAACAAAACCGAAAAATGACTGAAAGTGTGCCTATCCAAAGTCGTAAACGTTGAAATTTGCAATGAAGTATTTGAGAATATGGGGAGGCGAACAGTTATGAGAGAAAAAAACATTATTTCAAGAGAATACGTACAGAGAGAACTTAAAATTCATGGAATACCGGGGATGACGATAGGCATTGTCAAAGATGGAAAGACGGTACTGGCGGAAGGATACGGAACTGCGGACATTGAGGTGGAAAGAAAACTTGACTCCCAATCCCTGTTTGGAATAGCTTCCTGTACAAAGTCTTTCACTGCGGCGATTATTGCGATGCTCGTCGACACGGGTAAGCTGGATTATGACACGCCGATAGTGGATTGCATCCCGGATTTCAGAATGTACGACGATTACACCACAAGGGCATGCACGCTCAGAGATATGCTGAACCACCGCACAGGACTGCCCGGACATGATGCACTCTACACCGATGAAATCGACAGGGCGGAACTGTTTCGGCGCATAAGATATGTGGAGCCTAACGTTCCGATCCGTACGGAAACGCAGTATAACAATGTAATCTACACCTTGGTGGGTCATATAGCCGAACGCGTGACAGGGAAAAAGTGGGATGATCTTGTCAGGGAATGGTTGTTTGAGCCTCTCGGCATGACAAACAGCAACACCACGATACCCGAGCTACGTGCAAGCAAGAACATTGCCGAGCCTCATTGGAGGCAGAAAGACGGAACGATCAAAAAAATACGGAACTGGTGCGTAAGTCCGGGAGAACCTTGCGCCGCCATAAATTCCTGCATCGACGATATGCTGAAATGGTTGCAATTCCACCTGAATATGGGTGAATGGAAGGGGAAACAGCTGATTTCTCGAGAAAATATGATGGAAATGCACAAATGGGCGGTACCGTTTCCTATGTGGAGCGTCAAGATCGATGAAATCCCTCCGATACAAGGTTACGGAATGGGTTGGATTCAGGATTATTACAGAGGAAACGACCTGGTTTATCACGTGGGCGAAATTGAAGGATATTGTTCGATGATGTGCTTCTTACCAAAACGCGATATCGGAGTGATGATTATGATCAACAATCACAACTCGGCTGCGCTTATTGAGCAGTCCATTCTCTACACCATACTTGATAACGTACTGGAACTCGAAAAGACGAGAGACTGGTCGGCATTTTTCAGTGCTCAAAAAGGTAAATGGGGAGGCTTCTACCTAGATGAAAACATAGATCTCATGCAGAATGAGCCTGTCAAAGACACGGTGCCGAGTCATGACCTCGACGAGTATACGGGCGAGTATCAAAATTCCGGTTACGGTAAAATTGTCGTAAGCAGGGATGGCGACGGACTAAAAGCTTTGTTCAGAGGAATGGAGCAGCCAATGTCCCATTATCACTACGACGTGTTCAAAATCCCCAATGTGAAGATGGATACATTGCTGGTGAGCGCCCCGGTTTCATTTTATACTAACCCGTATGACGGAAGCATTGACAGATTCGATGTGCCGTTTGAACCGTCCGTGAAACCTATTATGTTTAAAAAAATTAAAGATTGATTCCACAGAGCTTTCGATACTTAAAAAAATTAAGGATTGATTCCGCAGAGCTTTCAATGCTTAAAAAGATTAAGAATTGATAAGGAAAATTGATTGGAAAGGAGTAAAAAATGTCAGGTTATATGTTGGCGGTATGTGTGTGTTTCGGTTTGGTTGCAATAGGAGAAGTGATTTCGTACATTACAAAAGCGGTGGTACCGTCTATGGCAGGTGCACTCATACTATACCTGATTCTTATATGGTGCGGCATGCCACAGTCATATCCAAAGACCGCAGGATTTACGACAATAGGAGATATGGCGTTTCTCATGCTTTGCGTGGGGATAGGCACAAGCGTCGCTCCTGCGGAATATGTGAAAAATATCAAAAGCGTGTTGATGGCATTGGTGTCGGTGGTTTTTGCGCTTGTCTTTACTGTGGGCATAGGCGGTATATTTTTCGGGTTTGACACTATGCTGGCAGGAGCGGGAGCATGTTGCGGCGGCGGCGCTATATCCGGCATTGCGGCGATAGATAAACTCAATGCGCTTGGACTTACCGGACTTCTTGCAGTTCCGACGATAATGATAGTGACGGTAGATCCTCTGGGTCAGCCTATCGCATCTTTTGTACTCAGAAAATACGCAAAGCGTCTCAACGCCGAAGATGCGTATTTGCTCGAAAAGGCGGCAAAGGGAGAGAACAACAAAACTCTAAGGCTGACAAAGGCCGGAGTACCGTACGGTTCGGAAGAGAATCCAAGTCCGTGGTTCCGTGCTTGGCTTCCGAGCAAGCTTGAAGTGGACGGTGTGGTTCTTCTTGGAATGGCTCTTGCGGTATGGGCGGGAGTGACACTGGAAGATCTGACCGGTATAAGCAGCTTTCTGTGGTCGTTTCTGCTCGGTATTCTCGGATGCACCATAGGGGTGTTCAGGATGAATCTCTTTGACGAAAGATCGCACTCGGCGGGTTTTCTGACCGTACTGATAATCGGTTATTTATTTACTTCCATGAACGGAATAACGCCACAGTCTGTTTTGTCGGTACTTCCGGCAGTGATAGCCCTCATCGTACTTTCCGCTTTGGGATTGGGACTGGGCGGTTACCTTTCAGGAAAGTTGCTGGGTTACGATCCGATCCTGTCCGCCGCTGCCGGCATCGGGATAATGTTCCTGTTTCCGGGAATCACCATAGTGTCCGATGAGATATCGGCACGTGCGGCGCGCAACGAGGAAGAAAAGAAGTTTATACACGGTAAGATCGCACCGTCGATGTATATAATGGGAAATACCGGATTTTTGTTCGGTCTGCTCGGAACTGTTACTGTGCTGCTGCCGATACTGGCGAAGTTCAAGTGATATCAATACAAAGGCCGTGAAAGGGAAGTATTGATATCGCTGAAGACATATCATGCAATGAAAAGGTACGTTGATTCAATCGGAAACCGGTTGCCTCACGCAAACCTCAATTTCCGATATCTCTCTGGATTTTGTCTCGGAATCGGTGTATTATAATGCAAGAGTAATGAAGAATGAGCGAAGTGACAGCGTTCCGGACGAATCGCAAAAAAGTGTATGGGAGGTATAATATGGAATACATAAAATATTACGAAGAAATCGTAAAGAGACGTCATTCATGTCGGAACTTTACCGACATGAAAATCGAGGATTCGGTGATTGATGAAGTTAAATTGTACTACAAGGAATGTGATTCCCTTATACCGTCGATCGAAACCGAACTTGTATTTTTCGACGGTTTTGTCGGTGAGAGACTCGGCGCAAGTGTGGGGTACAACGGTTTTATAATAAAAGCACCTGGGTATTTTGCCATTTTTTCGGACTCCGAAGAGCATTATCTGGAAAATTCAGGATTTATTGCGCAGGGCATAACCTTGAAGCTTACACAGCTGAATATTGCGGCATGCTGGCTCACCGTAAATGATGCGGAGTTTGCGAAAAAGGCGCTCGGGATAAATACGGATAAAAAGCTCGCCGCCGTAGTGGCTTTCGGCTACAGGAATAAAGAGGGCGACGATTTGCGCCTCGATATAGTGAGCCCGTCAAACGTAAAAATGGTGAAGGTCGGAGAAAAGGTCGCGCCTAAGATGAGTCTTAGTGACCTGCTGTATCATAAACGCTACGGCAAACCGCTGGAGGAAACTCTTTTCAGTGAACTCGAGGACGCTCTGCGTGCGATAAGCACGTCGCAGTCATTCTTCAACCGTCAGCCGTACAGGGTTATAGTCGACGATGACATGATAAGCCTTATAGGCTTACCTGACGATATGACCTCGGAATCCGATGCCTGTCTTAACTACGGGATCGTGATGTTCAATTTCTATGCCGTCATGGATTCCGTCAGGACAAATGCCGCAAAATGGAGTTTTGAACCTGCGGGAAGAGATCTTGACCTGCCCGATGGGTGTACATATATCGCAAAATGCAGGATATAGCGGGAGATGACGTACAAGACGTACAGGAAATGACAATGCGGGATTGGTGTACTATATCGCAGTGTGAGTTTTTCAGGATCGGTCATTTTTTTGACCGGTCTGTTTTTGTGTTAATCGGAACTGGAAAAGAAAGTAATCTATAGAAAATTATTGCGCTTATAGCCTGTCTTGTGATAAAATCATCCGTGTCAAATAAAATTTAGGAGGAGAGAAAAATGATGAGAGAAAGTTTAAAGCTCAAGAGAGTCCTCGTCAGCATCATGGTTGTGCTGATGATGGCTGCGTACATGCCTGGCATGGCATTTGCCGAAGAGGGCGGAGGCGGTCAACCGTCAATTGCGGAAGCCGACTGGAATTTTGATGCCGCAACGGGTACGTTGAATGGATTTAAAGACGGTAAGAACTTTAATAATCCCACTACACTCAACATACCGAAAGAGATCGGAGGAGTGCAGGTCAAAAAATTGGGGAAAAAGGCCTTTACCTACACTGCGCCAGAGTATTCGGGGAGTGATTTAAGGCGAGTGAAAAATCAAATCACGGCGGTCACTTTACCCGAAGGACTGGAAGATACCGGTACGTGGGCATTTCAGGGAAACAATCTGTCCGAGATCAAAATACCGTCATCGGTAAAGACGATCGGCGAGAGGACATTCTATGGCAACAGAAATTTGGAGAAAATCGAATTTGAAGCCCCTTCAGTCGTGAGCGAACTCGGTTCAAGCGTGTTTGAGGGATGCAATAAACTTGAAAAAATTGATTTGCCTGAGGGAATTAAGAAAATCGGGGTAAGAGCCTTCAACTCCACCAAGTTTAAAACCATGAAACTTCCGGAGAGTCTGGAAGAAATCGGAGGACAGGCGTTTTCGCTTTCAGGAGTGCAGGAAATAACCATCCCCGAGAATGTGACCAAGATAAACTTAAATGAGAGAGGGAAAGAAGACAGCGGTCTTTTCTTCAGGACTTTCGGGGACGATCTCTCGTTTACGGCTGACTCCGGTACAGCGAATGGAACGTTGACATTTACACGTGTTCATGACAAGTCCGGCAAGGCAAACGCCACCAACACGAGAGGAGTTGTCAACCCGCAGAAGGTCACGATAAATTTTGTGGATGAATCCGGAGAAAAGATCAAAGAACCGATAGAAGCTACCGGTTTTGAAAAGAATGCGATAAGGAAAAAAGGCTATTCAACTGAAATATACGACGGTGACGGACATTACTATACGGACTACAAGAATCCGTGGACGGATAGTCTTGCGACTGCCAGTTATTTAAAAGACAACCCGGAAAAACTTATAGGTGAAAACTATTACTCCTCCGGCAAGGAGTATGTGTTCACGGCGCCGGAACTTGAGGGCTATACCAAACCGGCGCAGCCTGTAACAAAGACGATAAGCGCTGCGGATCATACGGTTACTTTCACATACAAGGGCGAAGCAAAACCTGAGTTTGACTTCGAGGGCGAAGGCCTTACGGCAAGCGTGGAAAAAGGTGAAGTCGACAAGGGGAAGAAGATTGACCTGACGGTACACGAGCCTGCCGGGAAAAAACTCAAGAGTCTTACTGTTGGAGATGAGGATGTCACCGCGAAAGCGACTTTCGACGGCATAGATTATCACTACAGTTTTAAAATCGAAAAGAACACCAAAGTAAAGGTTGAATATGATACGGTTGAAGTTGAAAACACGCTGTCCGTGACCGCCGAAAAAAGCGAACTCAAAGTCGGAAACGGCACAGACTTTACCGTAAAGTACCGCGGAAAGGAAGTAACTCTGCCTAACGATGCCGTCGAAGTAAAGGTTGAGGGCGAAAAGAAAACCGAGGTTTCAGGGAATAATTTCTTCCCGTACGAATCCGGGGAATTCAAGGTGAATGTGGCTTCCAAAGCATATCCTGAACTGAAAGATTCGTTTACTGTCAAGGTGGATGCCATAGACGTGACCGTAAGACTGGAGGATTGCAGCAATACCGTTCTTCCGAAGACTAAGGTCACGCTTGATAAAATTTATCTTGAAAAGGGAAAGACATACTACAATGACTTCGTGTTTAAGGGTGCGACCCCTATAGTTGCGATTGAGAAAGCACTTCGTGAAAAACTGAATGTCAATACGGCATCCAAGGATGAATTTGACTGTTCATCGAACGGGAACTGGATGAAATTGCTCGGAAAAGATTTGTGGAAAAATATCAACGCAGATGGTTCCTATATGGTAGGTATCAACAATAAAATGGCGAGCAAAGGCGTCGGAGAAGCAAAGATTGAAGACGGTGACAGCGTGCTCGTCTACTACGATGACGCATGGATGACAGAGGAAAGAATATCGTATTTCGACAAAGAGGAATACGAAGTGACAGCCGGTAAAGACATGGAACTTTCGCTGACGAAGAGTGTGGTGGAAAAGGATCATAGCTGGAATATCATCGCGTACCATGAGGAACCCGTGAAGGACGTCACACTTGAAGTTAACGGCAAGGAAGTTCCCGAAGTCGTGTTTGACGATAGCGGTAAAGCAACATATAAATTTGATGAACCGGGTGAATACAGGATTTCAGCCGTAAACAAAGGGGAGAGCCATATCGTTCGCCCGTATGCGATTGTCAAGGTTACGGAAGATCTTGACAAGAAAGCGGCCGAAGCGGTCAAAAAGCAGATAGAAGAGCTGCCTGCGGTCGACGATCTTAAACTTGACGACGAGAACAAGGTTACGGAGGCGAGAGCCGCTTACGACGCTTTGAACGACGAGCAGAAAGCGATCGTCGGCGATGAAGCGAAGTCAAAACTTGAGACCGCCGAAAAGAAGATTGCGGAGCTTAAGAAAGCAAAAGAGGCTGCCGATAAAAAGGCTAAAGAAGAGAAAGAGGCTGCCGACAAGAAAGCTAAAGAAGCAAGAGAGGCGGCTGAGAAAAAAGCCAAGGAAGAACAGAAAGCGAAGGCCGACAAGGCCGCAGCCGAAGCGGTTGAAAAACTGATAGCCGCGCTCAAAGGCGACGGAAAAGACAAAAAAGACGTCGAAGCTGCGAGAAAGGCATATGATGCGCTGACCAAAGATCAGCAGAAGCTCATAAAGGACTACAACAAACTCACGAAGGCTGAGGAGAAGGTAAATGAAAACGAGAAGCTCTTCTCAAGCTCTAAAAATTTGAAAGTGAAAGGTTTCAAAGTAAAGCGTGCGAAAGGTCATAAGTTCAAGTTTACCTGGAAGAAAACAAAGGGTGCTGCGGGATACGTGGTTATGATCAAAAAACCCGGCAGCAAGAAATATACCGCATTCAAGACCCTGTCGAAGGGCAAGAAAGTTAAGTTTACAGGTAAAAAACTTAAAAAGGGCAAAAAGTACACTTTCAGAATCTGCGCTTACAGCAAGGTTGCGGGCGAAAAGGTTTTGGGGGTATGGAAGAAATCGAAAAAACTGATTTGCAGATAAGGAACAAGTGCAATGAAGATTCACTATGCGGGTGCATTCAATGGCGACATTGATAAATTGCCGCACCGGGAACATGAAAAAAATGCGGTTCGGTTCAATGAGCCCGAAACGCCGGAAGAATTGAAAAAAGTCGGGGCTCGAGTAGCCCCGACCATGTTTTTGGTTGAATCTATCCCGCTTTTTGTTCTTGGAATCTATCCTGTAGACCTTCCCGTTTTATCTTTTTTCGCAGGGGTGGGGCTTGTGGTATTGACACTGCCTGTTCATGAGCTGCTGCATGCGATATGCTTTAAAGAAGATGTATATATCTTTTCAAACCTCAAAAGGGGGATGGCGTTCACGGTCGGTACGGAGAGCATGACCAAAAAACGTTTTGTGTTCATGTCTCTGCTTCCGAATGTGGTACTCGGTCTGTTTCCGTACACTGCTTTTTTGGTGAGCCGGTTTTATTTAGGAGCGGCGGGTCATATTGCCGCCACGGGCATGACGGGATCCACAGCTGTCATGGAGACGATGGGTGTGATGGGCTTCTTTGCTCTACCCATGGGAGTTGGGGATTATGTAAATGTACGCAACTGTATTTTGCAGATGCCAAAGGATGCGCTTACGTATATCGACGGTATGCATTCCTATTGGTTCACCGAGGATTGCTGACCCGTAAACAAAGGGAGCAGGAAGTTTAATCTTGGGTGAATCTGTTTACCCGGCATGCGTATGCGTCCGCACGCCAAGATAAGACGTATGCCGATAAAAAAGATTGCGGCTGAGCTACTCTTTGCCGTTCCAACAGTACGTACAAAGCCTGCATGGGTCAATCCCGGTGGCCTCGAGCAAATCGTCAAGCCTTTGGAATGCCAATGTATCAAATTTAAGACGCTTTCTAATCTCCTCGACCATTTCCACGTAATTTGTGCTTTCCGGATCCGCATAATTTTCTATTATTTGCCTGGTAGGGTTTTCTCCCTCGCGGTCACGGATTATTCTCCGTGTGATATAGTCGTATTCCGACCTGGATCTGGAGAAATTCAAATATTTGCATCCGTACATTAATGGAGGACATGCAGTTCGTATATTTACCGATTCAGCTCCGTTTGCGTAAAGGTACTGAACGGTCTGCCCAAGCTGTGTGCCCCTTACTATAGAGTCATCTATCAGTAGCAATTTTCTGTTTTCGATCAACGATTTGACCGGAATTAGTTTCATGTGCGCTATGAGTTCGCGCTGGCTCTGCCTGCTGGGCATAAATGAACGTGGCCACGTGGGCGTGTATTTGATGAAGGGTCTTGCGTACGGTTTATTGGATTCATTGGAGTACCCGATCGCATGGGCAATTCCGCTGTCGGGTACGCCCGCAACGGTATCGACATCTGCATCGTCTCTTCTTGCAAGCATTCTGCCGCATCGGTAGCGCATATTTTCCACATTGATGCCCTCGTAGGAGGATGTGGGATAACCGAAATAGACCCACAGAAAGGTACAGATCCTCATTTCGTTTTGCGGTTGGGTGAGCACCTCGTATCCCTCTGCATTCATGTAAGCTATTTCACCCGGTCCAAGTTCATGACATTCTTCGTAGCCGAGGTTGATGAAAGCGGAACTCTCGAAGGTGGCGCAGTAGGCTCCGTCTTTTTTTGCTATTATGGCAGGTGTTCTTCCAAATTTATCCCGCATCACGTAGATTCCGTCTGTCGTCATGAGCAGAAGTGACATTGATCCGTCCACGCAGTCCTGCACGCGCTTGAGTCCCTCAACAAGGTTTCCCGCCTGATCTATCAGAACCCCCACAAGTTCGGTGTCATTGACTTTGCCGCCGCTCATTTCCATAAAATGAGTGTTGCCTCTCTCATATGCTTTGTGGACAAGTTCTTCGGAATTGTTGATTCTGCCGACCGTGGTCAGTGCGTAGCTGCCGTGGTGGGAACGTATCAGAAGCGGCTGAGGATCCGTGTCGGAAATACAGCCTATCCCTATGTTTCCCTCAAGTTCATCCAGATCACTATCAAATTTGGTTCTGAATGGGGAATTTTCGATATTGTGGATGGAACGGTGGAATCCGTCCTTGCCGTAGACGGCCATTCCGCCTCTTCGTGTCCCCAGATGGGAGTGATAATCTATACCGAAAAAAAGATCGTTAGTACAGCTCCCCTTGGAAGCAACCCCAAAAAATCCGCCCATTGTAAAGCCCTTTCTATGCATGTACATTAAAAACAATGTCAACATTATAGCACTAATTGGGGAGGAAACAGAACTATTTTCAAAAATTGTATCGAAAAGTTGCGGTAAGGCAATCTGAATAAAAATTCGACATATCGCATTGTGCAAAAAACGGCAAGGAAGTGATAACGCAAAAAATGCAAAACTTTCCCCGATCATATCTGCGCAAATTGCTTGACACTGTGATGTCCTTGCCATATAATCATTGTTAGCCTAATGCACAAGAAACAGGGTGACAATCTGAACAAGTCGTACCAAGAGCTATCGGCAAGGCACGTGCGGAAAGTTTCAAAAGACGGCTCTTGTGCATTTCAACCGTGCATTATATTTATGCGTTACATTTAAGAGAGGAAATGAAAAATATGAGAACCAATTTACACTTAATTATTTTAACGGCACTTTTCACGGCATTGACTGCGGTGGGGGCATTCATCAGGATTCCGGTGGGGCCTGCGCCAATAACGCTTCAGCTGTTGTTTATAGCGATGGCAGGTGTTGTGCTGGGACCGTTTTGGGGAGCTATGTCACAGATATTGTATGTTGCGCTGGGTCTGATCGGTGTGCCGATATTCACTGCAGGAGGTGGATTTTCATACGTGTATAATCCGACCTTCGGCTTCTTGCTAGGTTTCATTGCTGTGCCGGTGGTTATCGGGATCTTGCTTGACAGAACACGCAAGGCAAACTTTGTCGTGACTTTCTTCATAGTTATGCTGGGGATGTTGTCGTGCTACTTGATAGGTGTGCCTTACATGTATATGATTCTGCACAACGTTATGGGGACGCCGATCACTGTTTCAAAGGCACTTTTAACGGGATTTTTGATCTTCATACCGGGAGACATCGTGAAAAGTCTGGTGACGGCGTATCTGTCAAGAGTACTTACGCCCGTAATCTTGATGCTGCATCATACGAGAAAAGCCTGAGAATTGATGTAACCCTATACGAGAAAAGCCTGAGGATAGATGTTGAGGCATAGGCTAAAAACCGGAGCATAAATCAACCGTCCAATGCGTACGCAGGAAGTAATGCGTAGCGTGTAAATGATTAGAATCCTCTAACTAAAAACGTTGAAATTCCAACAGAAAGCGGTGGGGAGCGTTGACTCGCCCCGTTTTTTATTTGTCCGACAAAAAATACATGATTTAAATACAAAAAAGGATTTCTTTCCGTTGACTTTGAGGTTTTCGGGGAGTAAACTGAAGATGAAATTTGTATACATTATGTAACTTTTAATGGTCGTTCGACATTTTGCTGTTCGGCACTTATTCGGCAGGTTCGGTGATGGATCGTCTGCCGATAACCGGATGCCGGATGTGTTGTTCATAAGACCTACGAAAGGAGATATCAAGGTGAGAAAACTTAAGACAATGGATGGAAACGCCGCTGCGGCCCATGTGGCCTATGCCTTTTCCGAGGTTGCGGCAATTTACCCGATCACGCCGTCTTCGCCTATGGCAGAGAATATGGATGAATGGGTATCACAGGATCGAAGCAATGTTTTCGGTGAGCAGGTAAAAATTATTGAGATGGAATCAGAAGCAGGCGCAGCCGGTGCCGTGCACGGCGCTGTCGTTACCGGTTCCTATACCTCGACGTTTACGGCATCACAGGGGCTTTTGCTTATGATTCCGAACATGTATAAGATTGCAGCCGAACAGACTCCGACGGTCTTTCATGTGGCGGCGCGTGCTGTGTCCACTCACGCTTTGTCCATATTCGGGGATCACTCCGATGTAATGGCATGTCGCCAGACGGGTTTTGCGATGATAGCATCAAACAGCGTTCAGCAGGTAATGGATTTGGCGGCGGTGGCGCATCTTGCCACTGTGGATGGACGTGTGCCGATGCTTCACTTTTTCGACGGATTCAGAACTTCGCATGAGCAGCAGAAGATTGAAACATGGGATTACGATGAGCTGAAGAGCATGATGAATTGGGATGCCGTAAGAAGATACAAAAACAATGCGTTGAATCCGAATCATCCTTATGCAATGGGTTCGGCGGAACAGCCGGAAGCGTTCTTCCAGCACAGAGAAGCGTGTAACACGGTGTACAATGAGACACCTGACATAGTGAATAAGTATATGGAGAAGGTGAACGAGAAGATCGGAACCGATTACAAACCGTTCAACTATTACGGTGCGCCGGATGCCACAGACATCATAGTTGCGATGGGATCTGTCTGTGATGCTGCAGAAGAACTTATAGATGTGATGCTTAAGGACGGAAAAAAGGTCGGTATTCTGGAAGTACATCTTTACAGACCGTTTTCACCTAAATATATGCTGGCGGTAATGCCGGAAACGGTTAAAAATATTGCGGTTCTTGACAGAACCAAAGAACCTGGATCGGTTGCGGAACCTCTTTATCTTGATGTTGTTACGGCGCTCAAGGGAACGAGGTTTGAGAGTGCGAAGATGTACAGAGGACGCTATGGACTTGGATCAAAGGACGTTCAGCCGGGAGATCTTCTCGCAGCATTTGAGAACATGGAAAAACCTGACGGCAAGCATGAATTCACTCTGTCTATCAATGATGATGTGACTCATCTGTCGCTCACGCCGAGTCATTATCCGGACACCGCGCCCGAAGGAACGAAGGCATGCAAGTTTTGGGGATTGGGCGCTGACGGTACCGTTGGTGCGAACAAGAACAGCATTAAGATTATCGGTGACCACACGGATAAAAAAGTACAGGCGTATTTCCAATACGACTCGAAAAAATCCGGCGGTGTGACGATTTCACACTTGAGATTCGGAGACAAACCGATAAAATCCACATATTACGTAAAACAGGCAGATTTTGTCGCATGTCACAATTCGGCGTATTTGCAGAAGTACAATATGGTAGAGGATGTCAAACCGGGAGGGTTCTTCCTTCTCAATTGCGTCTGGAACGATGCTGAGTTGGAAGAACATGTGCCGGGCAAGGTAAAGAGATACATTGCAAAGAACAATATCAGGTTCTATACCTGCGATGCCGTTTCCGCCGCAAAGAAGATCGGTCTGGGTGCAAGGAGAACAAACTCCATTTTGCAGGCTGCATTCTTCAAACTGGCAAACATAATTCCTATTGACGAAGCCGAAAAATACATGAAAGAAATGATTCAGAAGAGTTACGGCAAGAAAGGTCAGGATGTTGTCGACATGAACTGGGCGGCGGTTGAAGCCGGAATCAAAAACGTTCATAAGGTTGAAGTTCCTGCCTCATGGCTTGAGGCTCCGGATGATCCGGCACCTGAAAAGTTGGTTGGACGTACCGAGGAAATGTCCGCATTCCTGAATGATATCCTTGTGCCTATGGCTACGATGAACGGCGACGATATACCTGTTTCCGCATATCTGACCAGTGCGGACGGGCAGGAACCTTCGGGTACTGCGGCATTTGAGAAGCGCGGTATAGCCACCGATGTTCCGCGTTGGTTGAAAGATAACTGTATCCAGTGCAACATGTGTTCATACGTATGTCCGCACGGAGTAATAAGGCCGTTTGTTATGGACGACAGCGAAACAGAAAGAGCTCTGGGCGATTATGTGAATATGATGGGCAAAGGCATGGAAGGCAAATACTTCTCGATAGGTATTTCCGCACTTGATTGCGTAGGATGCGGTTCCTGCGTGGACGTTTGTCCGGCAAAGGAAAAAGCTCTTCGCATGGAACCTGCTGAGGATGAGCTTGTCAATACAAATCAGGCAAAATTCGACTACCTTTTCCACGAGGTTGCCGAAAAGGAAGTGCCTTTTAAGGCAAACACCGTGAAAGGCTCACAGTTCATAAGACCGCTGCTTGAGTTCTCGGGAGCGTGCCCGGGATGCGGAGAGTCTCCGTATGCGAAGCTCATAACTCAGTTGTTCGGTGAGAGAATGTATATAGCCAATGCGACCGGATGCTCGTCGATATGGGGGCACAGTGCTCCAAGCACGCCGTATACGGTTAGCAAAAACGGCAGAGGTCCGGCGTGGTCCAACTCGCTGTTTGAAGACAATGCCGAATTTGGGCTGGGCATGGCGACTTCCGTCAATGCAAGGCGCAAAGAAGTTAAATCTGCTACGGAAAGGCTGAAGGATGTCCTCGGTGATACGGCTCAGTCATGGATAGACAACATGCAGGATGCCGAAGCCTCAAAAATTTCCGGAGATGCGCTTGTGGAAGCTTGTGAGAAGATTGCCGAAAGCAATGCGGATGCGCAGTTTGTTCTGGATAATAAAGACGTGCTGACCAAACCTTCAATGTGGATATTCGGTGGTGACGGATGGGCTTATGATATCGGATACGGCGGACTTGATCACGTGATCGCCTCAGGGGAAAACGTAAACATAATGGTATTCGATACCGAGGTTTACTCCAATACGGGAGGCCAGTCATCCAAATCAACGCCTACCGGTGCGGTTGCGAAGTTTGCAGCTGCCGGAAAGTCTGTCAAGAAGAAAGATCTTGCCCAGATTGCGATGGCGTACGGATATGTGTATGTTGCCAAAATCGCCATGGGCGCAGATCCGAATCAGACCCTTAAGGCTTTAAGAGAGGCGGAGGCATACGACGGTCCTTCACTGGTGATTGCATATTCGCCTTGCATCAACCACGGGATCAAAAAAGGCATGAACAAGTCGATGCAGGAGATGAAAGATGCGGTTAAGTCGGGATACTGGACTATGATGCGTTTCAATCCTACACTTGTCGCAGAAGGCAAGAATCCGCTTTCTATAGACAGCAAGGAACCTACGGAAAGCTTCAAGGACTTCATCATGGGAGAAGAGAGATATAAGTCTTTGAAGATAAAATTCCCTGAAAGAGCGGATCAGTTGTTTGAGGATGCCGAAAGACAGGCCAAAGAAAACTATAAGCGTCTGGTAAGCGAGAAAAAAGCTTACGATGAGATGATGTAGTACCGTCATGCAAAAGTTCAATGCCGCATATCGGCAGGTAAGGCCGGGATCGGAAAACAGATAAGCACGGAGTATTATGTCATTTGACTTGCAGCACCCCGAAAAGTAAGTTTAGCTTTCCGGGGTGCTTTTGATTTTCGCACAGGCAGCTTATTTTGCAAAGTGAACATCGGCACAGGCAGCTTATTTTGCAAAGATATTTGTTTTTTGGAGTGATAAAGTGGTATAATTTACGACATGGTATAATTTACTGAAGGCGTGACAAGTCATCGTTTGACCGGTTTGGTATAAATTTGATGATGAGAGCGAAACATCGTTTTATGGGGAGGTTTCCGTGAGAGAACATATAGGGAAGCGATATTATAAATTGGGGCTATCGGTACTTTTGACCGGGATCGGTGTGGTTATTTTTTATTTTGTGCTGAAAAATCTCGGTGGTATAGGTAAAGAAATTTCGCTGGTGATAAAGATCCTGATGCCTTTTATATACGGATTTGTCATGGCGTATCTGCTGTGCCCGCTATTCAATCTGGTCACCAGAAAGATATACCATTTCACGAATAAAAAACTGGGGAAAAAGAGGGCATTTCGCTTGTCAAAGGTATTGGCGTCGATTTCCTCGGTGGCGGTTGTTATCGGCATTTTTGCGGCGGTGGCCGTCCTGCTTGTTCCGCAACTTGCGGGAAGTATTTTTTCGCTGGTAAATGTTATGCCTGCGAGAATTGAGGATTTTAACAAATGGCTCACCGATTTTATAGGAAATACCGCAGATCCTAAAATACTTAAATTTATCCAAAACAGTGTGAGTAACGCATCGGAATATGTGGTAAAAATAATAAAGGCATCTCTTATGAGAGGAATGGGAAGCTATTTTGAGGTAATTTCAAAAGGTGTTGTCGCAACGCTCAGCACATTCCTCAACCTGCTTATAGGAATAGTGGCGTCACTGTATTTTCTGAACGGAAAAGAAAAGTTCAAGGCGCAGATAAAAAAGCTTACGTATGCGCTCTTCAGTAGAGACAGAGCCGAAGCAATATTCGATTTCGGCAATTTCGTAAACAGAACGTTTGGCGGATTCATAAACGGCAAGATTATAGATTCCATAATCATCGGGATGATATGCTACCTGGCAATGCTCATTTTCCGGATGCCGTATGCGCCTTTGTGCAGCGTTATAGTCGGGGTCACCAATGTGATTCCTTTCTTTGGCCCGTTTATCGGGGCGGTACCGTCCATAATCATAATAGCCGTGAACAACCCTATAAAAGCCGCGGAGTTTATGGTTTGGATATTTGTGCTTCAGCAATTTGACGGTAGTGTGCTGGGTCCCAAGATACTCGGTGAAACCACAGGCCTTTCAAGTTTCTGGGTAATGTTTGCGATAGTGCTCGGCGGCGGACTGTTCGGATTTTTGGGTATGTTGCTCGGAGTGCCGGTACTTGCGGTCGCATATCACTACTTCAAGAAGAATATGGAAAAAAGGCTGGTATACAAGGAACTGCCTGCACATACGGATGAGTACATAGAATTCAACAAATATGACATCGACAGAAAGGATATATTATGATCATACTGAAAGATGTTGATATGAGTAAATATACGACTTTTAAAGCTGGAGGGCATGCACGAAGAATGTTCGTTTGTGAATCTGAAAAAGATATTGCGGATGCGCTGGCGGAAATAAAGGCGAAAAAAGAAAAGTACATAGTGCTCGGCAACGGCTCCAACACACTTGTCAGGGATACGGGATTTTCGGGGACGGTGATAACGTTCGGGGACGGGTTCTCGAAGATCAATGTGGAAGGCGAAAATCTGGAATGCGGCGCAAGCGCGTTGATGTCGTCGGTGGCGAAGAAAGCCCTTGAACATGCTTTGACAGGATTTGAATTTGCTGCAGGTATACCCGGAAGTATCGGGGGAGCGTTTTTCATGAATGCCGGAGCATACGGTGCGGAGATCAAAGATATAGCCAAGAGCGCAAAAGTTCTGTCATATAAAAGCGGAGAAATTGAAACGCTGACATGCGATGCGATGGGATTCGGTTATAGGCACAGTAATTTTCAGGAAACCGGAGATATAATTCTCTCGGTTGCAATATCGCTGAAAGGAGGGTGCAGGGACAATATAGCGGCCGAAATGAAAGAACTTACAGACAGGCGAAATAAGGCACAGCCGGTAAACTATCCGAGTGCGGGAAGCTTTTTCAAACGACCGGAAGGATACTTTGCGGGGAAACTGGTGCAAGAGGCAGGGCTAAAAGGCTTTTGCATAGGTGGAGCGGAGGTATCGGAAAAGCATGCCGGATTCATTATAAACAAGGGGAATGCAACGGCGACGGATATCATAGATCTAATGGAGTTGATTCAGGAAAAGGTATATGAAAAATTCAATGTCACACTTGAACCGGAGGTAAGAATAATTGGAGATTGATATTAGCAAATACAGGATGACTTTTGATTATCACACTCATACGCTCTATTCGCCGGGAATCTTGAAGCCCCACGGCAAGGGAACAATGGAGCAAAATGTGCAGGCTGCGATCGCAAAAGGACTTAAGGGTATCGCCATTTCCGATCACGGTCCTGGACATAGGTTCTACGGTATGAAGAGAGATAAGATCAAGGAAATGCAGGATGAGATTTTCAGACTCAGAGATAAATATCCTGAGATTGAAATATATTTCAGTGTGGAAGCCAATGTTATACTGAGAAAAAAGGGCAACTGTCTGGATATAAAACCCCAAGAGAGGGATTTTTTTGACTTTCTTTTGGCCGGCTATCACCTTGGAACTTCGCGTTCCAACATGATTGGTAACTGGTGCGATGAGCACAAGTTGACTTTCCCAAATGAGCGCAGAAGACTTCTCAAAGAAAACACGTGGATGACCATAAAGGCGATAAGAGACAACGATATCAAGATCCTGACACACCCGGGTGACAAAGGTCAATTCGATATAGGACTCATAGCAAGAGCATGTGCCGACAGAGGGACGTGGATGGAGATAAATAATTCGCATAAGCATATGACGGTTGAGGAAATAAAGATCGCGATGAAAGAAGACGTAAAATTCGTGATCGGAAGCGACGCCCACTCTCCCGAATGGGTCGGAGGATTTGAAAAAGGATTGGAAAGAGCCTTTGAAGCAGGACTTCCTCTCGATAGGATAGTGAACGTTGAGGAGAGGTGAACAGAATGGAAAAAATAAAGGTGATTATCATATCCGGTATGTCGGGTGCGGGGAAAACGCATGCGGCGGACTGGTTTGAGGATCATGGATATTACTGTATAGACAATATGCCTCCGTCGCTTATAAGGAGCTTTTTGGAATTATCCACTTTCAGGAGAATCAAGAGCATGCGCGCCGCATTTGTGGTGGATATACGTAGCGACCAGTTTTTCAGCGGTTTAAATGATACCATAGACTATCTTAAGATGAGGGACGATATAGAATTCAGCATTCTTTTTGTGGATGCCTCGGATGCCACATTGATAAAGAGATACAATGAGTCGAGACGCCATCATCCGCTTACGTACGGCAGAACCAGCGAAGAGATAATTGAGCGGGAGAGAAGTATGCTCGCCGATCTGAAAGCGCGCTCAAACCACGTGATAGATACCACCAACCTAAAAGTTTCCAACTTCAGTCAGGTTATGGAGAAGATATTTGGAGATGGTGAAAAGGGAGCGAATCCGTTTGCCATAAACGTCATTTCGTTCGGCTTCAAATATGGACTTCCGCTGGAGACAGATATGATATTTGATGTCAGATTCATACCCAACCCTTACTATGTCAACAGCCTCAAGCGTCTGACAGGTAACAACAAGAAAGTGCAGCAATACGTACTTAAACAAAAGGTCGCACAGGATTTTATCATGCAGCTCAAGCAGATGATAGATACGCTTACACCGTGTTATGCCAAAGAAGGGAAGAATCATCTTAATATAGCGTTTGGATGTACGGGAGGTCAGCACAGATCGGTCACACTTGCAAATGAGATGGGAAAGATATTCAAAGATACCGGATACAGAGTCACTGTCGAACATAGAGAACTTTAGCGGCGGGAAGTGAAATTTAGTCGTTTTAATCGTCGTTTGAGTCCGGGATATATTCCATGATTTCCTCGATCCTACAATCCAAAATTGTGCATAAATCGTTCACAGTAGTCGTTGTCAACGGCTTGTTTCTGCGTATCCTGTCTATAGTTGAGGCACTTATTCTATATTTATGAATCAACTTATAGGTAGATATCCCCTTATCTTTCATTGTTTTACGCATTGGATCATACTTTATCATTTCATCGTTTCCTGTCGTCGATAAAATTATAAAATATTCACACCACAATACATATACTCCATAAAGCGACCATGTCTGCCTTGTAGGCAAGAGCAATTATTTTATCGAAATAACATTGTATTTTCACGTTTTTTTTTGTAAAATGATACTGCTGTCTTTAAAATCATACCAAGGAGGAATTGAATGCAAATACTCGTACTTATCGCAGTTTATACAATTATATATATATATACCGTATCACAGGTCAACCACTGGCTCAAGACCATGTCCAAAAGCGTTTTGCCAAGGGTTATTGCGGACATAATTTTGGTGATGCCCGGGCTGATGCCGGTGGGTGCCGCTTTCATTGAACGGGGATCGCTCAGGAACGTTCTGGAAACCAACGGCAATTTATGGTTCGGCTATTTTATCTATTTGACCGGTTTTTTGCTTGTTTTCAACGTGCTCAGGTTTATTTTGTGGATAGCCAATCATAACAAGAAAGCAAGAGCACCGGAGGCGCCTTGGCTTGGGGGCACCGTTCTGTGCGTCTGCGTGCTTCTTTCACTGTCGTTGAACGTTTTTGGCCACGTGAATTCGCATAAAGTGAGAACAGCAAAGTACAATGTCACCGTGGCGAAAAAGACCACTACATCGGGAAAACTTAAGATAGTATTATTGTCAGACTTGCAGCTCGGCGCAAATACGCACCTGCAGCAGCTGAAAGCCATGGTCAGGGAAATAAACAAACAGAACCCGGACACCGTTCTGATAGCGGGCAATACGTTCAACAGTAACTACAGTGCGCTAAAGGATCCGGACACTTATATTGGCATACTGAAACAAATCAAAGCAAAGCAGGGGGTTTATGCGGTCTATGGAAGCAGAGATACCGAACAGTCGTTGTTTGCGGGATTTGCCATGACTTCAGATATTCCCAAACCTAACAGAGAAAAAGTGGCAAAGTTTCTGAAAACTGCCGGGATTCAGGTTTTGGACGACATGACCATTTACATAAACGGGGTTCAGATAGTTGGAAGAAAGGATTCGGAGCATACGACTTACGACAAGCCGATGTCGGCATCGTCTCTCATAAGTCCTCTCGATACTCACATGCCTATATTGGTACTCCAGAGTAAACCGGGAGATTTCAAGGCTCTTCAGGCTTGTGGCGTCGACCTTGCACTTAGCGGACATACGAGAAACGGACAGTATTTTCCGTTTAATATATTGACATCTTTTCTTTATGAAAATCCATACGGACTTGAGAGCATACACAACGTATATTCAGTTGTGACTTCTGGTGTCGGTTCAAGCGGCGCACCGATAAGAATAGGAACACGAAGTGAAATTGCGGTTATAAATATCCAGTATTGAGCGCATTGAACACAGCATATCAAAAAAGGCTTGCATCCCCGGGAAACTTCAAACGGCACTTTTTGGGGCTTGCAAGCATTTTTGATATTTTTGTCCTATAACACTACTTTTCAATGATAACTTCTCTGCTCCCGGAAGTTATCAAACTTTTGGTCAGTACGGTGGCACCAAGGTATTTTTGTGCGTTTTCGGCGATCGCATCCATGGCCTTAAGCACATCGTCGTGGCGAGCCGGATCGACACTCTCGATAATCATGAACGCATTTTCGGTGGCGTTGGTCAGCATGGTTCTCTGACCGTCTCTCCAGTTCCAGCATCTGCATACAGCCCCTTCGTCATCAAGGTAACAGAGCTCACCGGGAAGCGTGGGATTGTTTTCTTCATCGCCAAGCGCAAGGAAACTGTCGCCTCCTTCTTTGCTCACGGTGAGCCGCAGGTCGCCGGCAAAGTGATCTATGTCTTCTCCACCTACAGGTAGCGCATAATTCAGGGAAACGGCGTTGTATATGTCCACAAGCGGATTGATGCCGCCCACATAATTGCCTTTCTCCACTCGGGAAAGCAGCGCTTCTATAGACGCGCGATTCCCTTTCTTTTTTTTAAATTTCTGAAAGGCTTCTCGCCATACTCCCACGACAGGGTTCTTTGAAAGGGGGGTGGCAGGGATCCATTTGAGAGCTTCCTCATTGGCTTTTGCAAGGTCGTCTCTGATCGCCTCGCTTTCGGAATAAACCTGCTCGCTGTTATCGACGTTGTTTAAGACAACAATCCCTATTTCGGCTTCCGGGAAAAGCTCCCAAAAAGAATCTTCCGCAATAAATTTTTTCATGGTAACACCACTCCATTTCGTTTTAAATTCGTAAACAAATTGATTTTTCACATGATAACACAGTTTAGCACTTATAACAACAGAGAGAAGGAGTGAATTTCAGCGCATAAGTATTTCCATTGACTCTCGAACGGCGTCATTTGACTTGCAGCATCCTCATGGAGTTGAGTACACACAGTGTGGCAACGCCTACATCTGCAAAGACGGCGGCCCACATGTTCGCAAGACCGAGAGCACCGAGTGCGAGCACGGCGAATTTTACACCGATAGCGAAAACGATATTTGTTTTTACTATTGAGATAGTATTCTTTGCTATATCCACAACCTTGCCTATCTTGTTTATGTCATCGTCCATTATGACTATGTCTGCGGCTTCTATGGCGGCGTCGGAGCCCATGCTACCCATGGCAAAACCGATATCGGCTCTTGTGAGAACCGGAGCATCGTTTATTCCATCGCCGACAAAACCCAGACATTCGTTTGTCCTTTTTTCCTCCAAGAGACTTTCGAGTCGTTCAACTTTATCCTGGGGAAGAAGATCAGCGTGAGTTTCGTCGATACCGAGTGTTGCGGCCACCTTGCATGCAACTTCTTTTCTATCGCCCGTTAACATTATGCATGATACTACTCCCGCCGATTTTATGGCTGCAATGGCCTCTTTTACTCCTTCTTTTATTGCATCCGAGATAAGGATACTGCCTACGAAGTTTCCGTCCACTGCGACATAGACCGCAGTTCCCACGCCGGATGCGGGAATATATTCGATTGAGGATGAATTCATGAATTTCCCGTTGCCGATCAGGATGGGTTTGCCATCTATTTCGGCTCTCACGCCTTGCCCGGATATTTCTTCGACGCTCGAGACTTCTCTCATATCGGGGGGTCTTCCATAGGCGTTTTTTATCGACTGGGCGATGGGGTGGGTAGAGTAATTTTCTGCCATCGCTGCAAGTTTCAAAAGTTCCTCGCCTGCGATGCCGATGGGATTGATCTCGGAAACTTTAAACTCACCTTTGGTCAGCGTTCCCGTCTTGTCAAATACGACGGTTCTCATTTTTGCGACCGCTTCAAGGTAATTGCCGCCTTTGACAAGAATCCCGGCTTTGGATGCGGCACCTATACCGCCGAAGAATCCTAACGGAACCGATATGACAAGTGCACAAGGGCAGGAAATTACCAGAAATACACAGGCTCTCTGTAGCCAATCAGAGAAAACCTCGCCCAAGAAGAGCGGAGGGACAAATGCGAGAAGGACTGCGCTTACGGTAACAAACGGCGTATACACCTTCGCGAATCTGGTGATGAAATTTTCCATTCTTGCTTTTTTTTCACCGGCATTTTCTACAAGCTCAAGTATCCTCGAAACTGTCGAATCCTCGAAAATTTTACTTGTTTTAACTTTAAGAAGACCGTTACCGTTGACACAGCCGCTGATGACTTCCTCACCTGCGATGGCATGCTTGGGTACCGGTTCTCCGGTGAGTGCGGAGGTATCCACCATCGAATCGCCCTCCATAACCGTTCCGTCAAGAGGAATTTTTTCACCGGGCTTGACCACTATGATGCTTCCGATCTCAACATCCTCAGGATCCACCCTTTGGATATTTCCGTCGACCTCGAGATTGGCGTATTCAGGACAAATTTCCATGAGCTCCTTGATTGATCCCCGGCTTTTGTTGACCGCATAGCTTTGGAACAGTTCTCCAAGTTGGTAGAACAGCATTACAGCCAGTGCTTCGGAAAATTCTCTGACGCCAAATGCACCGAATGTGGCTATTATCATGAGAAAGTTTTCGTCAAAAATCTGACCGTGTCTGATATTTCCCGCCGCTCTGTAAAGCACATCGTAGGAAACAAGCAGGTATGGGGGAATATAGAGGATATACCCGATCCAAAACTTACCTGCCGTGACATCTTCCAAAGTGGTGTGGAGCAGTATTTCAAGCACGACAAAACAGAAACCGCCTATCAGAAATCTTATTAAATCTCTTTTTAGTTTAGCGTTCATAGTCTATTCCTCTTCTATATGATATAACATTTCGGTTAACACTTCTATTCCTCCACCATTTTGATCACCGGCTCTGTGCAAGTAAAACATAGAGTTGCCGTCTACATTACTATTTTGATGCCCGGCTCTATCTTGTCACAGCATTTCTGCGCTTGAGCCATTATTGCATCAAAGTCCCCCTCATCAGCTTCGACGGTTAATTTCTGCATCATGAAATTGATATTCGCATTTTCGACTCCCGGGATCTTTTTAATGGCATCTTCCATCTTTGCCGCACAATGTGCACATTGCAGTTCATCCATCTTAAATTTCTTCTTCATTTTTTAGCCTTTCCTTTCGTTTGTTCAATGTTTCGGCTCCTGCGTCTTGTGTGTTTTCTTTTTTTGTTGCTCGCTTTTGGGACATGTGCTTACTCAAGCACATGTTCCATACCGTTATTGATTATGGTTTCGACATGTCCGTCCGCAATCGAGTAGTAGACAACTCTGCCGCTGCGCCTGTTTCTGACAAGGTTGGTCTGCTTCAATATCCTAAGCTGGTGCGAAACCGCCGATTTCGACATTCCCAAAAGTGCTGAAATATCGCAGACGCACATTTCTTTTTGAATAAGTGCACAGAGTATCTTCAATCTGGTGGAATCGCTGAAAACCTTAAACGTATCCGCCAAATCCATCAAAGTGTCTTCGGACGGCATATGGTCTCTGACTTCCAGCACCACATCCTCGTGAATGGTATTGCAATCGCAGCGATACATATTATAATTTTCTTCCATGTACACCTCCTTGTCAGGTTTTCCGAGCTGCCTGCTTGCTGTGTTTTGGTATTAACCTTTGCATCAGGGATGCGTGGTACCATACTCGAAAAATTATTTGATATTCTATATAAGCTAACGACGATTGAACAATTGAATAGTTGAATCATTGTTCAACTATATTATATATATTTAAGAGTGGCTGTCAATGGGAAAATCAAATTATCTTTAAAAAAATGACGTGGGTCAAATGAAAAAGTAACGTGGGCTGTCAAAATTAAAGAAAAGATCCGCAAATGAGCAAGAAATAATGATATAATTGATGTCAGATCGGCGAGCTCGGAGTCCGAACCATAAAGCGGCGAGCGGGTCATTTTGTCACTTGAAGGCAAAGTGAGGCAGGGTGCATTCCGCAGCATCGGGAGTGACTTTGGAGAATGCCGTGTGCGCATTGATTAAGTTGGATATTTTATACGGAGGCAAGCAATGAAAGAATTTAAACCATTCAAAGAGGGAAAGGTAAGAGAAATTTACGATAACGGAGACAGTTTAATCATGGTGGCGACAGACAGGATATCGGCATTTGACCATATTCTGGGCAATGAAATCACGGGTAAAGGGGCGGTTTTGACGCAGATATCAAAATTCTGGTTTGATTTGACGGCCGATATTGTGCCAAATCATATGATCACGGTAGACAATAACGACATGCCGGAATTTTTCAGGCAGGAAAAATACATCGGAAACAGCATGGTCTGCAAAAAGCTCAAAATGCTACCGATAGAGTGTATAGTTCGCGGTTATATAACGGGAAGCGGCTGGGAGAGCTACAAAAAAGATGCAAAGGTATGCGGAATAAAATTGCCCGAAGGGCTCAAGGAATCAGAAAAACTTCCCGAACCGATATATACACCGAGCACAAAGGGAGAGATCGGGGAACACGATGAGAACATTTCATTTGAAGAGAGCATCGACGTTATAGAAAAGGCGTTTCCGGGTAAGGGAAGCGAATACGCGACCAAGTTAAGGGATTGCACGGTTGCGCTTTATGAGAAATGTGCGCAATACGCACTCGACAGAGGAATCATAATAGCCGACACCAAATTTGAATTTGGACTGGACGAGAACGGTGAGATAATACTCGGTGATGAAATGCTCACTCCGGACAGCTCCAGATTCTGGCCGCTGCAAGGATATGAGCCCGGGAAATCACAGCCCTCTTACGACAAGCAGTTTGTGAGGGACTGGCTGAAAGAAAATCCGGAAAGTGGATATTTGCTTCCGGAATGCATAATAGAAAAAACTATAGCAAAGTATAAGGAGGCGTATGAGCTTTTGACCGAGCATGCATTCAAATAGTGCAAACACGCCGATGATTCAGCTGCCGAAGCGCAAAGCTCTGCCGCTAAGCGTAAATTGCGAAAACATGAGTACAGCTTGTCGTTCCATGACTTGACGGTTTTATGAGGCGTGCGAAATCTCGCAAAATCTAATGATTTGGTCATGTTTGTGTGCTTTATGTCAAAGCAATATCTTAATTTTCTCGTTTCTTCCTCATAAAGACTTCCGACGGGCAACACCAAAACCCACAGTTCTGTATTAGAATGAGGATACAGTTAACTGTGACAAGAGATTTTATTTCATAAGCTGAAAGGGGAAACATTGATGAACATAACAGGGAAAAAAATTGCAAATTCCATGGTCGCGGCAGTCGCAACGCTTGCTTTGGCTTTCGGTCCGGTGTCGAGCATGGCCGGTGATGTCCATGCGGCTTCCACATCAAAGGGTAAAGAGGTTAAAAGTGAGGTCAAGAGTACCGCTTCGAGCGATAAAGCAGGCACAGGCAGTACAAACAACACAGATAAGATGAAAATAAGGGCGGGCAAAGGCAAGCCGCCAAAACCGCCAAAGGACGCCAAAGGCAAGCCGCCAAAACCGCCAAAACCCGCGAAGATCAATAAACTGTCGGTTTCTCAAAAAAGTGGGAACAAGAGAGTGTATCTGACATTCAGATGGAGCAAATCCGGCAATGCGGAAAAATATGGAATTTACCTTAAAAAAAATGGCAAGTGGAAACAAATAGAGACTACGGGAAAAAACAGCTTTAAATATACCGTAAAACCCCTGAAAAAGTATACTTTCGGCGTAAGGGGTATAAGAGGTGAAAATATGGGGAAACTTAAAACCATAAAGTTTAAGACCGTGGAGGCAGCCATCCCGTATTGATGATATGGTAGGCGTTACACATGAATTCGCCGCCGGGGGATATGCGGGAAAACGCCGGGTGATAAAAAAATCGGCGTGCGGTATGTGGAACGTATGCCCGAACGATAAACACCGGAAAAGAGATTAAAAAACGCCACGGCAGACAGCAAAACCCGCAGCCTGCCGTGGCGTTCCATTGTAGGAAGAAATCATTGAAAATCGAAGTTCTTGATTGTTCCTAGAAAGGGCGAAACTTTATTAAAACGAAGCTGTTTCGGTGATTCGGCATGACAACGAATTACCCCAACATTCCCATGTGAGTAAGTGTCCGCACGAGCTGGCTGACGTAGCTCATTTCATTATCGTACCACGAAACCACCCGTACCTCATAGATGTGTGTTCCGCATTTCTGAACAAGGGTTTGGGTTGCATCAAACAGAGAGCCGTAGCTCATCCCTATGGTATCGCTTGAAACGATCTCATCTTCCGTGTATCCGAAAGAATCGCTTGAGGAATCTTTCATCTTGGCGTTGATCCCCGCCACGCTGACCGAATCTGTCGTGTCTTTCAACGTGGCATCCAAAATAGTTATGGAACCACTTGAAACGGGGACTCTCTGAGCGGAGCCTATCAGTTTTCCGTCAAGTTCCGGGATCACAAGGCCGATCGCTTTGGCGGCTCCGGAACTTGTCGGTACAATATTTTCGGCACCTGCCCTTGACCGGCGGAGATTACCTTTTCGCTGAGGCCCGTCGAGGAGCATCTGATCCGCCGTATACGCATGTATCGTTGTCATAAAGCCTGTCCTTAGCTCACGATAATCGTTCAGCGCCTTTGCCATGGGAGCGAGACAATTGGTTGTGCATGAGGCACCGGAAACGATTTTGTCGTCCGGTGTGAGGATGTCGTGATTGGTTCCGTACACGATCGTTTTGACATCATTTCCCGCAGGGGCGGATATCAGCACTTTCTTTGCACCGGCGCGCAGATGAGACTCTGCCTTTTCTCGTGAAGTGTACAATCCCGTGCACTCCAATACTATGTCTATATTCGATTCTTTCCATGGAAGCAGGGATGCGTCCGATTCGGAGAAAATTGTCACACGTTTGTCGTTGACTGTTATGGAGTTCCGGTCAAAGCCCACTGAATGTCCGTGAAAACCTCCCTGCACGGTGTCATATTTCAATAGATAAGCGATCATCTCAGGCGAGGCAAGATCGTTGATTGCCACGATATCGAAGTTGCTGTCATCTATAATCTTCCTGAAAGAAAGCCTGCCTATCCTGCCGAATCCGTTTATAGCCAATCTTATACTCATGATATTCTCCCATTATTTCCTGTTTCACCACGGAACGCATCTGCAACCGCAACCGTTAAAAATTTTACGAAATTATACCATGTTTTTCCCGGTTTTGCGATGGGGAGAACGACTTTTGATATTTTTCACGCCAATCCCGATGTGAGTTGTTGTATAATTAACCCTATGGAGATTTCTTTTCGTATTTTTGGGTGCTTCATTATTTTACTGCGTTGGGATTGATCTCTATATTTATTATTGAAAACTCAACAATAATTTTACAATATGAAAGCTCATAGGAGATTTATCAATGGATTTTAAAAAGTAAACTTATATCATGTATTTGATAGTTTTGATAATAAAGCTCTAATTCCGGAACTTTTGGATGGTATGTATGCTGAACTTCCGGAAAAGAAACGGTAAATCAACAAATATTTTCGTTTGCCCCTTGTAAAGCGCAGTAAAATGTGTTAAAGTAGCGGAAATCGATCAAATGAGGAACAAAAATGAAGAATTTTTCGGCTATGGCAAAATACTATTATTACTACTTTTACTTTTTCTTTAATAGCGAAGAAGAAGCGTTTTGCTGTACGGAAAGAAGCCGGGGAGTTTGAAGAAAACATTTGATTCATATCGGTATTAGGTAACGTAATCCTTGCAGCTGACGCTTGCGGGGATTTTTTTATTAACGAAGGAGGTTATTATGGTAACAATATTGAAAATCGGAACATCGGATGAACAGAAGAAGTTGTTGATCCATTGGTTTGAGGAGCAGGGACTCAATGTAAACGAGTATGAGAATGATGGGCAGACTGTGTTGGGCTTGATAGGGGATATTTCCCGGGTGGATATCGATATGCTCGAGCAGCTGGATATTGTTGAACAGGTGGTCGAGATATCGGAACCGTTCAAGAAAACGAATAGGAAATTTCAGCAAGAGGATTCTGTCATTGATGTGAGCGGAAGGAAGATTGGCGGCGGAAATTTTACAGTGATAGCCGGACCCTGCTCGGTGGAAACGGAAGAGCAGATAATAGAGGTTGCGGAGGCGGTGAAAGCTTCGGGCGCGTCGCTGCTCAGAGGCGGGGCATTCAAACCGCGGACATCCCCTTATGATTTTCAGGGTTTGAAAGCGGAAGGTCTCAGACTTCTTTTGTTGGCAAGGAAAGCAACGGGGCTTCCAATAGTGACCGAGATAATGAATCAGGATCATTTGGATTTATTTTCGGATGTGGATGTTATACAGGTTGGAGCCAGAAACATGCAAAACTTTGAGCTGCTGAAGGAGCTTGGGAGAAGTCGCAAACCTATTTTGCTCAAGCGTGGTCTTGCAAATACCATAAAGGAGCTTCTGATGAGCGCAGAGTACATAATGAGTGGGGGGAACGAAAACATAATACTCTGCGAGAGAGGAATAAGGACGTTTGAAACGTACACCAGAAACACTTTGGATCTTTCGGTTATCCCGGTTTTGCACAATCTTACGCATCTGCCGGTTATAGTAGATCCGAGCCACGCCACGGGGCATTCCAATCTCGTGGAGCCTATGGCGATGGCGGCAACCGCAGGCGGCGCGGACGGAATTATGATAGAAGTGCACAATAATCCGCCCATGGCTCTTTGCGACGGTCCGCAATCCCTTACACCGGCACAGTTTGACGAAACAATGAGAAAGATCATGAAAATCAGGGAGGTAGTGGCATGAAAGTAGGTATAGTTGGACTCGGATTGGTTGGAGGTTCGTTGGCGAAGGCCTACAAGAAAGCAGAGGTCGAGGTTTTTGGTGCTGACATTGACATACTTACGCAGGAGTATGCACAGCTTGACGGCGCCGTGGACGGAATATTGGATGACGAAACGGTGAAAGAATGTGATTTGATTTTGATTGCAATTACCCCCGAAAAAGCGGTAGAATGGTTTAAGAAGAACAGTGAATTGATTTCACCGAAAACCGTTGTCATAGACTGCTGCGGAACGAAGCGTTTTGTTTGTGAGGAGTGTTCCAAGATAGCACAGGAGAAAGGGATCGTATACATGGGTGGACATCCCATGGCGGGAAGCGAAATGGGAGGTTACAAAAACAGTTCGGGCGATCTTTTCAGAAATGCGCCGTTCATTCTGGTTCCCGAAACTACCGACAACATAGATCTCCTCATGAAAGTTAAGGGCATGTTGATGCTCGCCGGATTCGGAAGAGTCGGTGTTACCACGGCATGCGAGCACGACAGAGTCATAGCATTCACGTCCCAGATGCCGCATATACTGTCAAATGCGTTCATCAAGAGCAAGACCGCATTGATAGACAGTCAGATGATTTCTGCGGGTAGTTATCAGGATTTTACGCGGGTAGCGTACCTGGATGAGAAGATGTGGTCGGAATTATTTTTGGAGAACAGGGCAAATCTTTTGGAGGAACTCAAAGGATTTATATGTGAACTGTCAAAATACGAAAAAGCGATGCAAGACAATGACAGGAAGGAGCTGGAGAGGCTCCTTGGAGAAGGCAAGCGGGCAAAGAGAGAAGTTTTGGAGAAATGCGGACCGGCTCAGATAAATGCGGAATGACAAAAGGAGTGCGGTTAAAAGAAAACGCTAAGAAGAGAACGCTAAAAAGAGCATGATAAGCGTAGAACGATACATGGAAAAGGATAAACGGAGAACAGGGCGTGGGAGTTAAAATAAAAATCATACCATCAAAATCATATGCACACAGGGCGATGATATGTGCGGCTCTTTCGGAGAATAAAAGCACGGTCAGGTGTGATTTTCCCTCAAAGGATATCGAGGCAACAAGAGCATGTGTAGATGTTCTGAAAAACGGAGGCACTCTCCTGAAGTGCGGCGAAAGCGGATCCACATTGAGATTTCTGCTTCCCGTGTTTGCGGCTTTGGGGAGAAAAGGAATTTTCGTACCGGAAGGAAGACTGGCAGCCAGACCTCTTTCACCGCTTTATGAGGAACTGCAGTCGCACGGATGCATCTTGAGTCCCAAAGGGGAAAGCCCGATCACCGTTGAAGGTAAGCTTATTCCGGGAACATTCCATCTTCCGGGGAACATTTCTTCACAGTATATAAGCGGTCTTATGATGGCGCTTCCTCTTCTTGAGGGCAAAAGCAGAATCGATATAGAGGGTGAACTTGAGTCGGCAGCATACGTGGATATGACGCTTGAAGTGCTTTCGGCATATGACATAGTTTGGATAAAAAAGGTTACATCAAAGGGCGTATCTTATGAAATCCCGTATAAACAGAAGTACTCGGGACCGGAAACCTTTTATGTTGAGGGAGATTGGTCGGCGGCGGCTTTCTGGCTTTGTGCGGGAGTAATCGGAAAGAATGCAGTGACTGTGAGTGGCCTTAATCTCCGATCGAGCCAGGGCGACAGGCAGATTGTCGATATCCTGAAGGTTTTCGGTGCTGAAGTTGATGAAGAAGGTGACAGCGTGACCGCATATCCTTCTCAGCTGCACGGGGCGGATATCGATCTTGCGGCGATTCCCGATCTGGGGCCGGTCATAGCGCTTCTGGGGTGTGCCGCTTACGGAAAAACACGTTTGTTAAATGCGGGGAGATTGAGACTGAAAGAAAGCGATCGACTTAAGGCAATCGCAGAGAATTTAAAGCTCTTGGGCGGCAAGGTCAAAGAGAAGAAGGATGGGCTGCTGATAAAGGGAATGTCAGGTGCGAAATTTATCGGTGGGGAGGTTTCATCTTTCAACGACCACAGGATTGTGATGATGGAAGCGGTTGCATCTTTGATTTCCTATGGCAAAGTTTCTATTCAAGGTAAGGAAGCCGTGGATAAGTCATACCCCGGTTTTTTCCGTGTCATGGAGACGGCGGGACTTGCGGACAATGTCGTGTAAACGGCGGGTTGGCTTGCGTTTTGAACAAGGAAAGTACAGGTAAATATGTCATCGATATACGGTAAAAACATAAAAGTATCCATATTCGGGGAATCTCACGGAGAGGCGATCGGCGTGACAATCGACGGACTGCCTGCCGGAGTGGAGATAGACATTGATGAATTGAAACACTTTTTGAAGAGAAGGGCGCCGGGAAGAAGTCGATATTCCACACCAAGAAAAGAAGACGATATCCCCGGCTTCATAAGCGGTGTGGTGGGTTCTGTAACGTGCGGAAGTCCTGTTACGGCGATTATCGTAAATGCAAATAGAAAGTCCGGAGATTATAAGGACATGGCGAGCATGCCAAGACCGGGACATGCGGATTATGCGGCTCACATCAAGTATGGGGGTCACGAAGATTACAGAGGTGGAGGCCATTTCAGCGGCAGACTCACGGCGCCTCTTTGCATTGCGGGAGGTATATTTATTCAGATACTAAAAAAAAGAGGGATTACCGTGACCTCAAAGATTCTTGAGATAGGCGGAAATCGTGAAGATCCGATGTCTGAGATAGCAAAGGCAAAGGAAAAAGGAGATTCCGTAGGAGGTATAGTTGAATGCAAAATATCCGGTATGCCCACGGGCGTGGGAGAACCGATGTTTGACGGTCTTGAGAACAAAATAGCACAGGCGGTATTTGCCATACCGGCCGTAAAAGGGGTAGAATTTGGGCTGGGCTTTGACGCCGCACGTGTTTTGGGCAGCGAAAACAATGACAGCTTCTATTACGATGAAGACGGACATGCATGCACAAAGACCAACAATCACGGAGGGATTCTCGGAGGAATATCGAGCGGAATGCCTATAGTGTTTCGCACTGCATTCAAACCCACGCCGTCCATTGAGAAAAAACAGAATACGATATTATATGATGCGGCAAAAAATGTGGAGATAGAGGTCAAAGGAAGGCACGATCCCTGTATTGTGCCGCGGGCGTTGCCGTGCGTGGAGTCGGCGGCCGCAATTGCACTGTTGGATGCGCTGGGTGATTATGCTTTATGACTGCATTGCGTGAATATACGTTTAGAAAGGTAGAGAACATGGATTTGAACGATTACCGAAAAGAAATAGACAGCATAGACGAGCAAATTGTAAGCCTTTTTAGCAAGAGGATGGAGATTGCGAAAAAGATAGGCGAATACAAGAAAAAGAACGGTCTTGAAGTACTAGATTCAAAAAGAGAAGAAGAAAAACTGAAACGGATATCCGAGCTTGCGGGCGAGAAAATGCAGGGGTATTGTCTTGCGCTTTATGACCTGATAATGGAAACGAGCAGGGATTATCAGAAGAACCACATGTATCTTAGGTAGCGTGCGCAGTCCCGGGAAAAACTATTTGGGAAGCACTTATTAGGGGGAGCATTGGAGAGGAGTATTTGAAATGTATGGATTCGCACTGATAGGAGAGTCGCTTTCGCACAGTTATTCGCCGATGATCCACAGTAAATTTGGCGATTATAAATATGAACTTTGCGAGGTTGAAAGGGAAAATCTGCAGGAACTTCTGAATTCGGGCATTTACGACGGATTCAATGTCACGATACCCTACAAAGAAGAGATTATGAAGTATTGCGATGAGATAAGCAACGACAGTAGGAGGATAGGGTGCGTCAATACGATCGTGAAGAACGAAAAAGGAGGGTATGACGGATACAATACCGATTACTTTGGCTTCAGATATCTTCTTGAAAGCAGTGGGATAGATGTTGCCGGCAGAAAGTGCCTGATATTGGGTTCGGGTGGAAGCTCAAAAACTGTGCGAGTTGTTCTTGAGGATCTTGGAGCGGGAGAAATACTGATCGTTTCAAGATCGGGGAAGTTAAATTATGAAAATGTCGGCAAACAGTCCGATGCGCAGATTATAATAAACACCACACCTGTCGGCATGTTTCCGAACAACCTGAGATCATTGGTGAATCTCAATGACTTTGTTGAGTGTGGAGGTGTTGTGGATTTGATTTACAACCCCAACAGGACACAGTTTATTTTGGATGCGACAGAACGCGGGATTCCCTGCGTATCGGGTCTGGGGATGCTCGTTGCGCAGGCATTCAAGGCGAGTGAAATATTCCAGAACAAAACTCTGAATCATGAGGAAATTCCGGTTGCGATCGAAGAGGTGAGAAACAGTATGCTTAACAAAATTTTGATAGGTATGCCGGGCGCCGGAAAGACATTCCTCGGAAGCAAAATGGCTGAGGCAAGCGGAAGGAAATTTATTGACATAGACATGGAGATAGAAGCAGAGGAGGGAATGAGTATCCCTGAGATATTTGAACTTAAGGGAGAAAAGTATTTCAGGAAACTTGAGACCGAGAAACTCAGGCAGGCATGCAAAGGTCGCGGACTTGTGATCGCAACAGGCGGAGGAGTTGTAAAGACGGAAGAGAACTTTAAGATAATACGTCAGAACGGAACTGTGATTTGGGTGAAGAGAGATCTTGACAAATTACAGACGGAGGGTCGCCCTCTGTCGATGGCATCGCCTGTGACCGTGCTGTACGATGAAAGAAAAGATGCCTACGATAGCTGGAGCGATTATTTCATCGATAACAATGAGGAACTGTAGGAAAGTATGAAAATTTTAATAATAAACGGTCCCAACATAAATATGCTGGGAATAAGAGAACCGGAAATTTACGGCAACAGAACCTACGAGGATCTGATCAACTACATTCAAGGAGCAATAAGGGCGCTTGAAATAGAAGCGGATTATTTTCAATCGAACCATGAGGGTGAAATAATAGATAAAATACAAAGTGCTTTGGGAATATTTGACGGGATTGTCATAAACCCCGCCGCCTATACTCACACGAGCGTGGCGATTCTCGACGCTCTCAAGTCGGTGGACATACCTGCGGTCGAAGTTCATATATCGGATATCGACGCAAGAGAGGATTTTCGCAAGGTCTCACTTACCAAGAATGCATGTATAGCTTCTGTCGTGGGAAAAGGATTTGACGGCTATGTTATGGCTGTCAAGTTGATAATGAGTCATTGCGCCCGCTGATACTGCGGCGGGGAGATGGCGAAATAGGCAAGCTGACGCAGGTTCCTCATCGAATAGCTCATCGCCGGGTCGGTTGTTTCCCTTGGTATGCATGGTGCCTTGTGATGAAAACAGAGCCGAGTACGGTGGCAACGGGCACTACCAGGCAGCATCCTATTCCGCTTACGGAAATCGAGATGATCTCCTTTGCGAGAGATTTACCGTTAAGCACCGCAACGAAAGAATAATCGTTCAGATACTGAATGAAAAGTGTCGTGTATTCGGCTATGTATATGTAAAAAATAGTGTGTATAGAGGTGGCCAATATAGCTTTGCTGACGGTAAATGAAGCCTGCATGAGTTCATAAAGCGTCAGTTTTTTATTGTTTGCGGATATCTCGAATATGGAGCTCACAATTGCGACTGAAGTGTCTAAAAGCACACCGACAAGAGCTATTATCATCGTGGATATTTGAAGTGAGAGCATACTCACTCCTATGTTTCGGGTATAGCCGTTGGAATCGGTTATTTCGTATTCTTCAGGAGGGAATCCCTGCCCGTGCGAATTGAGCGCAAATATATATATAAGTGGAATGACCAGTAAGAACACTGCGGCTATGGAAACCAAAGAAATATGGGATTTAACACCCCCCTCGTTCTGATAATAAAGAACCACAAGACTTATTGCCGCACAGGATATCAGTGTGATCGGGACAGGATTTCCCCCTCTGTATATCCAAAAGATGGACAATAAAACAAAGCAGGCGTTCAGAGTTGTTGTGATTATCGACTTTGAACCCTTATCGCCACATATGAGCAGTATGGATATTATTAAAATCGTCGCCAACATTATCAAAATCATTGTACACGTATCTCCCGTATCATTGTACTTTCGCATCCGAGCCGCCGCGTGCTTGTTCCGCCGCTTTCAGCGGCTGAGGTTTTCGTTTTTTCATGTAGTGGTGGATAGCGATGTAAGAGGCTATCGGAATTGCGAGAACGATGGCTATGGAGCCGGTAAGAAACCTTGCGGTTTCAAAGAAAGTGTTGTATCTGAGTATCGTTCTGAAAGCGATTCCGTTTCTGAGCGATAAAATAAAATTGGGCAGGCATGCGGCTATGTTGGTGAAAAACATCAATGCCGTCATGGTACCTATTAGGTCATCACCGACGGCTCGGCAGGAAGCGATGAAATCCTTTCTCTCGGGGGCGATGGCGGTTGCCGAAATACGGTCTACCGTCATAACTATCGTGACCACTACATCCATGACGGCGCCGAGGCTGCCAACGAGGATCTCGGACAGGAATATGAAGGTAGCATCTCGCTGTGAATACGGCATGGTAAGATAGTCCATGAAGTCGTAGTCTATTTTGCCTCCGAAATTTATGACAAGGGCTGAAAGAAGCATGGTTATCAGGACCGTTATCACGGTGCCGAAAAATGAAAGATAAGTTCTTATATTTTTCCCGTACATGAAAAACAGGAGCATGGCGGTAAAGAATATGCTCATCGGTATGGTGGTGAAGAGGATATTTGTACCTTTGGAGTGCAGAATGAGCACCACGTAGAAAGCACCCATGTTAAGCAGCAGACTGAATATGGTGAGTAAACCGTGACTGCCTCCCACCAAAAGAAACAGCCCGAAAAGAACCGCAAGAGCCATCACCACAAAAGTGTCGCGTTTGGCTCCCGCAACGGAGCCTGTCAGTGCGTACGCCTTACCGCCGTCGAAACTTTTCTGCGCCGTACTGCCGTTTGAAAGCTTTGCAGATGCGGTGTCTTTGTGGCGATCCGAATCCACGTATGAGAGATTGTCAACAAAAATTTTGTCGCCTTTTGAGTATCCGGTGGTGTAGACCCGAGATTTTTCGTATTTGTTCGTCAGATGAACCCGGTGCCCCTTATGTTTTCCGTTGACAAGTTGAGCCTCAATATCCTGGCGGATGTATTTTTCCCTGTATGTGTGATCGCCGTCATCGTTTTCCTTTACCTTGTAAATGCGTTCAGTCACAGAAGTGATCTTGCAGATATCCTTGCTGTACATAAAGGAATTGTTTTCCATGAAGATGAAGACGAGCAGGAGAAAAACGGCAAATATCGTTATTTTTGTCAGCGCCAATTTTTTTTTCATTTTCTCATTATACTACTCACTTTTGGTGTTTGCAATCAAGCCCATGAGGTATAAAATTTAGAAACAGAAAATCAGGAGGAATTTTATCTATGAGACAGGACACAAAGTGCATACACGCAGGATATGAACCCAAGAACGGAGAGCCGAGAATGATGCCGATCATACAGAGCACGACGTTTAAATATGATTCGAGCGAGCATATGGGGAAGTTGTTTGATCTTGCCGAAACAGGCTATTTTTATACGCGACTGCAGAATCCGACAAACGACATGGTTGCGGCAAAGATCGCGGCACTTGAGGGAGGAACGGCGGCGATGCTCACATCTTCGGGACAGGCGGCTTCTTTCTTTTCGGTATTCAACCTCGCCGAAGAGGGAGATCACGTGGTTGCTTCGTCTGCGTTGTATGGCGGCACGTTCAATCTTTTTGATGTCACGATGAGGAAGATGGGAATCGATTTTACATTTGTTGATCCGGATTGCAGTGCTGAAGAACTTGAGAAAGCATTCAGAAGCAACACAAAACTGGTGTTTGGGGAAACGTTGTCGAACCCGTCCCTGACGGTACTTGACATAGAAAAATTTGCGGGCGCAGCGCATGAGCACGGTGTACCTCTCATAGTTGACAATACCTTTCCGACGCCGATAAACTGCAGACCTTTTGAGTGGGGTGCGGATATAGTTATTCACTCAACGAGCAAGTATATGGATGGTCATGATGCAGGCGTTGGCGGAGTGATCGTCGACAGCGGCAATTTCGACTGGATGGCGCACAAAGAAAAATTTCCGGGACTTTGTACTCCCGATGATTCATATCATGGTATAATATATGCGGAAACTTTTGGAAAAGAGGGAGCCTTTATCACCAAGGCGACGGCTCACCTTATGAGAGATTTGGGATCGATACAGTCGCCGATGAATGCGTTTTACCTTAATTTGGGTCTAGAAACATTGGCGCTTCGCATTGAGAGACATTGCGCAAATGCACAGAAAGTGGCGGAATTTCTTGAAAAGCATCCTAAAATTTCATGGATTAACTATCCGGGACTTGAGGGCAACAAGTACCACGAGCTCGCCAAGAAATATCTTCCCGGCGGAAGCTGCGGCGTGGTTGCTTTTGGCCTGAAAGACGGCCGTGAAGGTGCGGAGAAATTTATGTCAAGGCTTAAGCTTGCGATGATCGCAACACACGTTGCCGATGCGCGTACCTGTGTGCTACATCCCGCAAATTCGACGCACAAACAACTTTCCGATGATGAACTTCAGGCAGCCGGCGTGACGCCGGATCTGATTCGTTTTTCCGTCGGCATAGAAAATGTGGACGACATATTGGAAGATCTGAAACAGGCGCTTAAATAACCGGAAGATCCGAAGCAGGCGCTGAAATAACCTGATGCCGTGGAGCACGTGGTTCGATGTCGGGCTTCCAACCAAACTTGGATATATCTGCAAGGAGGAAACATGGGAACTGTTGAAATAATATTGCTTTTATTGATAGTGGTTTTGATATGCGTATCGGTGTTTATTTTGAGCCGGTTTATGAGTTTAAATCGGGAGATCAACGAATACCGGTCAGAAACCGGAAAAGAAATAAAAGAATCTTTCAACAGTTTTTCCAACATACTTTACAATGCGCAGAAAAATGCGACTGATGCGCAGAACAAGAGCCTCGAGGAAATCGGAAATCGTTTTGACAGAATGCAGGACGACAACAATCGCCGTCTGGAGCAGATGAGAAATACGGTGGACGAGAAACTTCAGAAAACACTTGAAGAGCGCATAGGTCAATCTTTCAGGATCGTAAATCAGAGCCTCGTCAAAGTGACGGAAGGCATCGGCGAGATGCAGTCTATCGCAAGCGGAGTTGGGGATCTTAAAAAAGTTCTTTCAAACGTAAAGACGAGAGGCGTTTTGGGAGAAATACAGCTCGGTGCCATTTTGGACGAGATCCTGCCGCGTGAACAATACGGGCAGAATGTGAACACGACGGGGGAAGCCGGAAATGTTGTGGAGTTTGCCGTGAAATTACCGGGCACAGGTGAAGAACCGGTATGGCTACCCATAGATGCGAAATTTCCGGGGGACACTTATCAGAAACTGCTGGACGCCTATGAAACGGGAGATGCAAAACTTGTAAATGCCGCGAAAAAAGAGCTGGTGGCGGTAATAAAGAAAGAAGCAAAGGATATAAATGAAAAGTATGTGAGCCCGCCGAAAACGACGAATTTCGGTATAATGTTTTTGCCGTTTGAGGGACTTTATGCGGAGGTTATAAGACTTGGGATGGTAGAAGTTCTTCAGAGAGAGTACCGTGTCAACATTGCGGGGCCTACCACCGTTGCGGCCATGCTCAACAGCCTGCAGATGGGCTTCAGAACCCTTGCGATACAGAAACGTTCGGATGAAGTGTGGAAAGTGTTGGGGAACGTGAAACGCGAGTTTGAAAAATTTGGAAACGAGCTTGAAAAGGCAAAAAAGAATATCTTGCAGGCAAACAAGAATCTGGACAATTTGCTCGGCACAAGAAGCAACAAAGTCCTCAGCAGTCTGAAAAAAGTCGAAAAGCTTCCGGAGACCGAACAAGATGGGTTTGACGTTGCCGCAGGCGGAGACGTCAATATAAGAGAACCGGAAATGAGACATACCGGCGCCCCGTATGTGGAAGATCCTGAAAGTGAGATGGTGGAATGAGCATATTTGCCATAGGAGATCTGCATTTAGGATTTGATCCCCGAATAGAAAAACCTATGGATGTTTTCGGCAAAGAGTGGGAGGATCATCCCGCAAGGCTTAGGGAAAACTGGCTCAATACCGTAGAAGATGGAGACACTGTGATTCTTGCAGGCGACATATCGTGGGGCTTACGAATGGAAGAAGCCATGCTTGATTTTCAGTGGATACATGAACTCACGGGAAAGAAAGTAATAACCAAGGGAAATCATGATCTTTGGTGGCATTCGATTAACAGGATGAACACCCTTTTTGAGGATATAACATTTCTCCAAAATCACTGCTATAAAGTTGATGAAACAACCGCAATCTGCGGGACACGCGGCTGGATTTGCCCCGGAACTGATGGCTTTGACGGGCATGACAAAAAAATTTATGAAAGGGAGCTGATCAGACTGCGCTTTTCTCTGGAAGAAGCCAAGAGCTCGGGGGCCGGGGACATTATAGTGTCTCTACACTATCCTCCCACAAATGACAAGCATATACCGTCGGGATTCACTGAAATGATGGAGGAGTACGGAGTAAGAACCTGCATATATGGACATCTTCACGGAAAAGAAATTTTTAAAAAGGGATATCAGGGGACGATGAACGGGATCAAGTACAGGCTGGTTTCTCTGGATTATATGGAATGCGAATTAAAAAAGCTCAGATGACCGTTCCGGCTACGATATTGTATCCCGCAGACTTGCTCGGGGCGGATCAAGGAGAAAAGGAGGCATTATATGAGACGGGCGATTTTGATTGTCGCCGACAGCATGGGTGTAGGAGCCGAACCGGATGCGGAAAAATACGGGGATCTGGGATCCAACACTTTGCTTCATGCGGCGGTGAACACACCGGGGTTTTCTATTCCAAATTTAAGCGAATTGGGTCTTGCCAATATTTTTGACACCGTAGCAATCCCGGAATGGAAATATGCAGTTTGCGAGGATACAATACGTGGGGCATTCGGCAAAATGCGTGAACTGTCGGCGGGAAAGGATACCACGACGGGACATTGGGAAATTGCAGGAATAGAGACGAAGATCCCTTTTAAAACTTATCCGGATGGTTTTCCAAAAGAATTTATCAAGGCTTTTGAGGAAAAAATCGGGACGGAGGTAATAGGAAACTACCCGGTATCGGGAACTGAAATAATAGAAAAACTCGGGCCGATCCACGAAAGCACCGGAAAGCCAATAGTATACACATCGGCAGACAGCGTGTTTCAGATAGCCGCAAACACAGAAGTGATACCGCTTGAAAAACTTTATGAGATCTGCGAAGTCGCAAGGAAAATGCTCGTGGGGAAATGGGCATGCGGCAGGGTAATAGCAAGACCGTACGAAATGAAGAACGGAAAACGTGTGAGGACATCGGATAGGCGCGATTATTCCGTGACGCCGCCTGAGGACACATTGTTGGATAAAGTGAGCGGCGCAGGACAGGTTGTATATGCCGTCGGGAAGATACATGACATTTTTAACGGTAGGGGGTGCACTGAATCGGTGCATACCGACGGAAACATGGATGGGATCGATAAGACGATAGAAGCCATGGGGAAAGAATTTGAAGGTCTTATATTTACGAATTTGGTCGACTTCGATTCATTGTACGGACACCGAAGAGATCCGGAAGGTTACGGAAGAGCGATAATGGATTTCGACATGCGACTGCCTGAAATAATCAAAGCAATGAAAGACGAGGATCTCCTGATTATAACCGCAGACCATGGTAACGACCCGGTGCATGCCGGATTTGATCACACAAGGGAGTATGTGCCTCTGCTTGTGTACGGTATGAGTGTAAAGCCCGGAGTGAATTTGGGTACCAGAAAGACCTTCGCCGACTGCGGCAGGACGATCGCAGACTACCTGAGGGTTCCCGGGACAGCAATAGGGACCGGTTTTTTGAAAGATATTATCCGGGATTGAGAGGTGCCTTATGGATATGCGTGAGATTATTGCGATAAAGCGCGACGGCGGGGTTTTGACACCGTCGGAACTTAAGTTTTTTGTGCAGGGATACGTTTCGGGGGAGGTTCCGGATTACCAGGCAGCGGCACTTCTTATGGCTATATATTTCCGAAAACTGAATGCGACCGAAACCGCCGAGCTGACCAACCTGATGCGCTATTCGGGCGATACGGTGGACTTGTCGGCGATACCGGGAATTAAGGTGGATAAGCATTCTACCGGCGGAGTGGGGGACAAAACCACTCTGATAGTAACACCTTTGGTTGCCGCATGCGGCGTGCCGGTGGCCAAGATGAGCGGAAGAGGTCTTGGCTTTACAGGTGGAACCATAGACAAACTTGAGTCTATTCCGGGGTTTAAAACCGAACTCGCGCCGGAGGATTTCCTGAAACAGGTGAAGACGATCGGGATTTCCTTGATAGGTCAGTCCGGTCACATAACGCCGGCGGACAAAAAACTTTACGCATTGCGCGATGTTACCGGAACCGTGGGCGACAAGAGCCTGATTGCGGCATCCGTGATGAGTAAAAAACTTGCAGCAGGAAGTGATGCCATAGTATTGGATGTGAAGTGCGGCGTCGGGTCATTTATGAAAAACTTTGCCGATGCTAAGGAACTTGCAGAGATCATGATAAGTATAGGCAAATCCGCGGGACGGGAAACTGCGGCTTTGATCTCCGATATGAGCCGCCCACTTGGAAAGTCGGTGGGAAACGCTTTGGAAGTCATAGAGGCGATAGACGTGCTCAAGGGCAAAGGACCTTCCGACATAGAAGAACTGTCGCTTAACCTCGCCGGAGTCATGATCTGTTTGGGCGGAAAATCCGCTGATGTAGATGAGGGCGTGGCGATGGCAAAAAAGGCTTTGATCAGCGGAAGAGGTCTTGAAAAGTTTGCCGAGCTCATAGAAGCCCAATGCGGAAATCCAAAGGTATGCGCCGATACTTCTCTTTTGGAATGCGGTCGCGTTTTGGAAACCGTCACAGCTACAAAGCGCGGGTATGTGGGGGAAATAGACGGCGCGGCGGTCGGAATGGCATCAATGCACGCCGGCGCAGGACGTCAGAAGAAAAACGATCCGATAGATTTCAGCGCAGGAATTGTGCTTGAGAAAAAAGTCGGTGACTTTGTGAACATCGGCGACAAGCTGGCGACTATACACGGTTCATCCACGGAAAAAATAAAAAAAGCCGCTGCGGAAGTCGAAAAAGCTTACCGTATAGACGGGGAAAAACCAAAACCCGTCAAACTCATACATGAACTGATCCGTTAAGAACAGGTCAACGACTCCGTTTCGCTTGCAACGGAGTCGTTTTCGGGTTAATATTGTTCACAGGGAGGAAATTTTCATGAACAGATTATTCCAATATACAGAAGAGAATTTGCCACTTGCTATATTTGAGGACATTTCGGAGATTCCAAGGTCTTCGGGCAAGGAAGAAGCGATAAGTCGGTACCTATTTGATAGAGCCTTGAAACACGGTCTTGAGGCAAGTCGCGATAAAGCAAACAATGTAATTATAAAGAAAAAAGCAAGTCCGGGCTATGAGGGGAGCGCACCGGTCTTGTTGCAGGCGCATATGGATATGGTGTGCGAGAAGCTTCCCGACTGCGATCATGATTTTGACAAGGATCCGATCCGCCTGATAGTGGAAGATGACCTTGTGCGCGCCGACAGAACAACTTTGGGAGCCGACGACGGGATTGGCGTTGCGCTTGCGCTTGCAATACTGGAATCAGAGAATCTGGAGCACCCTCCGCTTGAGGTTTTGTTTACCGCAGAAGAAGAATCTACTTTTTTTGGGGTTGCGTCCGTGGATGGCTCCCTTATTCAGTCCCGCAGGGTGATTAATCTCGATTTCGCCGAAGAAGACCATGTGGTGGTCGGAAGCTGCGGAGGAACGGGCATGAAGGTTCGACTGCTGATTCAGCGTGAGGAGATAGTCAAAGAAAACGGTAAAGCATGGGAAATCTCGATAACGGGCATGCACGGAGGACATTCCGGAGAAGATATAGACAAAGGGTACGGCAGCGCAAACCAGCTGATGACGAGGGTCTTGAGGCAGCTGCTGCGCCAGTTCGACATCGGACTTGTGAGCATAAAGGGAGGAACCTCAAGGCTTGCGATATCCAGGGATTGCAAGGCTGTCGTATTGACTTACGCCGATCTTCTCCCGACGCTCAAGAAGATGCATCAGATATTTATGCGCGAATACGGTGAGGTTTGCCCGGATCTTGATATAAGCGTGAGAGAAGTGGAAGCCAAGGGGCTTAAGTATTCCGGCGACACTTTCGACAGGATAATGACATTGCTGACTCTGTTCCCGGACGGAATAATGAAGATGAACGGTTCGTTCCGCGGTGTTGTAGAAAGCTCGATAAACATGGGCATAATAGATGAAAGAGACGGCCAGTTTTATATAGAGGCGGAGATCCGGGGCGGATACGGAAGCACGGTCATAGATATAGCCGACAAGGTGGCACACCTTGTGGAAGTCAAAGGCGGAACTTGGGAGAAATTTGCCGGGTACGCACCGTGGTCCTACAATCCCGATTCTGAATTGAGGGAAAAAGCGACGGAAGTGTATGAAAAATTGTATGGCGGAGAAATGAAACCGATAGTTCTCCATGCAGGGCTTGAGTGCGGTTTTCTCGGTGATATCATTCCGAATATGGATGCCATCGCCATCGGGCCGAACTGTAAAAGTTTCCACTCACCGAATGAATGTCTTTCGATTTCATCCACCAAGCGTGTTTGGAAATATTTGAAAAAGCTTCTTGCGGAGCTTCGATAGTGTGTTCGGATAAAAATGTGTCGTTCACGGCATGTGTACAGGGAAAAAAGATTATGTTCAAAAAAATTCTATTCATTGTCTTGTCGGCAGGGCTGCTGTTTTCGGCGTTTCCGGTCGGCGTGAGCGCAGGATTCGGAGAAAAAGCCGGCAACGGAAAAGATTATGAGGCGGTGCGTCTTGACAGTCCGCAGGCCATGGCGCAGGCCATAGGAAAGAGCGTATCAAAGAAAAATTTAAAAAGGATAAGAAGTCGAGAGTATGGCAATTACGAAAATGAAGTCAGGCGTCGGGTAATATTCAAAGGAGACCGACCGAAGGACGTTTACGGTGCAAAAAAGGTCTATTATTACAGTGTCGGCAATTTCTACATACTTGAATACGTATCGCCTGAAATGGCGGCCGAGGCTGTGGAGAGGATGAGAGCGGAATCACCCGATGCGTTGATTTTGCAAGATCGAGCGGTTCGGCAGGAAAAGCATGATCATATTGTCGCAACCTCATCCGATGACGGCAATGATTATGAAAACACCGGCAATTACAACAGGCAGAGCTACTGGAATACCAAGAAGAAAAAGACGGGCTCACAGGACAGCATCGATGGCATAAGGCAGATGGGTCTTGACAATTTAAAAAACGCCGCCGAAAGAAATCCCGCAGGCTGGAGGGGCAGAAACGGCAAGATTACCGTGGCGGTGATCGATAGTGGTATCAACAGGAATCATCCTTGGCTTAGAAACCGGATAGATACGGCAACCAGCGTAAATCTTGCTTTGGATTATCCCAATCAACCGGAAAAGTATGACGATCTTGTGGGGCACGGGAGTCATGTTTCGGGAATTATTGCAAAAGCGACACCTTCAAACGTCAAGATTATGACGGTCAGAGTCTTCAACGTGCTAGGCAAGGCTTCTATACTGGCTATAACAGCGGGTGTGGATTATGCGCGCGAGCACGGCGCAGATATCATAAACATGAGCTTTGGCGAGAAAAATTCAAGCGATTCTGAGCGTATATTTATGGGCAGTGCGATGCAGAAAGCGGTAAGCGCAGGGATCACTTTATTTGCCGCATCGGGAAACGATTATTCCAATGTCGCATACACCCTGCCCGCAAACAGCGCATGGACCATCGCCATAGGTTCGGTGGAACCGAGGGCGCCGCTCACGGAGTTTGTCAACGGTGTCATGCTGCCGGTATACAATGGAATCTACAGCGGTGAACTGGTAAGATCGGATTTTTCCAATAACGGCGAGCTGATCGACTTTGTGGGACCGGGGAGGTATATAAGCAGTGCATGGATAGGACAACCGGGAGCAGCATCCGGACGCATCTCAAGCGGAACATCTATGGCAACTCCGCATCTTACCGCTGCCGCCGCTATGATCAAACTGAAACATCCCGAATATAACCAGTGGGATGTATATGCGACGTTGCAGGATAATACCGTCGATATAGGAGCGCCCGAAAAGGATTTGGACACCGGACACGGGTACGTCGACATGATGGCATACAATTCAAGGGAGGTACGTGTGGGTAAACCTCATCAGGCCATAAATACTGTGGTCGAGCTTTACGGAAACATGAACAGTCTTGGTAGGAAAACAGCACTGAAGTCAACGCTTACAAGGGGAGACGGAAAGATTGACTATGTCTCCTCCAACACTTCCGTGGTCAGAATGAGCGGAAGCGATGCGATAATTACCGGGCCGGGACGGTGTGAAGTGACGGCAACGGCTCAAGAAACTGCGCGGTATGCGAAATCGAGCAGGAGAATAAATATCCTGATCACAAAAGGAAAGCAGAGCATAGTCCTGAAAAAGAGACGCTACAAAAAGAGCAGAAAGTCCAAACCGTTCTACCTGAAGGCAAGAGTGGCAAAACCCGGTGACGGAAAGTTGACCTTCAAAGTTACAAAGAAAGGCATTGTAAAGGTAAATTCACGGGGGAAGGTCAGGATACTGAGAAAAGGAACGGTCAAGGTATATGCAAGAGCTAACGAGACAGCAGGCTTTTATGGTGCGATCTCAAAACCGATTCTTATAAAGATAACCAAAAGTAAAGCCGGAAAAGCAAAAAAGTTGCATGCCTCGCGAAGAAAAGCCGGCAAGCGCATGAAGCACATAAAGAAGCACGTAAAGAGAGGAAAAAAACACAGAAAAAGCTGAATAGCGGACAGCAGGCGCCTGCACGTATCCTAATGCAAACACGAAGCGGAAAAAATGATAGATATAGGGTTATAGGAGAAAAAAGAAGATGCATCAATCCCCAGGGAGGTAATGCATCTTCTTTTTTAAAGTGTAACTTGCAATCAGACTATACGATTCCCTGAAGCATCATAGCTTCGGCAACTCGTTCAAATCCCGCAATATTGGCGCCGACCACCAAATTGTAGCCCAGATTGTAGCGTTTGCACGCATCGGCAGCTAATCTGTGGATGTTTACCATGATGGCTTCAAGCTGCTTGTATACTTCTTCTTCAGACCAGATCAGATGCTCGGCATTCTGTGACATCTCAAGGCATGAGCATGCAACACCGCCGGCATTTGCGGCCTTCGCAGGTCCGATGACAACATCATTTTCCTGAAGATAAGCAAGCGCTTCGTTGGTCGTAGGCATGTTTGCGCCCTCACAGAGGAATTTGCAGCCGTTTGCGACCATAGCCTTTGCATCTTCGATATGTATCTCGTTTTGAGTCGCACAAGGTATGTAAAGATCCGCTTTAACTTCCCATGGCTTTTTGCCCGCAAAGAATTTTGCGCCAGGGAATTTGTCCGCATAAGGTGCACAGATGTTCTTTCCGGAAGATCTGAGTTCAAGCATGTAATCCTCTTTTTCACCTGAAATTCCGTCTTCGTCAAGGATATACCCATCCGGTCCGGAGATTGTTATGACTTTGGCACCGAGCTGGTTGAGCTTCTGTACCGTGCCCCACGAAACGTTACCGAATCCGGAAACGACAACAGTCTTTCCTTTGAGTTCTTCGCCGCAGTGCTTGAGCATTTCACGTGCGAAGAAGACGATTCCGTATCCCGTGGCTTCCGTTCTTCCGGCAAGACCGCCGTTGGTAATGCCTTTACCTGTCCATGAGCCGTCGTAAACGTTGGTGATTCTCTTATACTGACCCATCATGAAACCGATTTCTCTTCCGCCTACGCCGATGTCGCCGGCAGGAACGTCCGTGTTCGGTCCGATGTGTCTGTAAAGCTCCGTGACAAATGACTGGCAGAATCTCATGATTTCGGCATCGGATTTTCCGTTGGGATCAAAATCCGCACCGCCTTTTCCGCCTCCGATAGGCAGTGATGTCAAACTATTTTTGAAGATCTGTTCAAATCCCAAAAACTTGAGGATTCCGGGGTAAACATTCGGAGAAAAACGCAGGCCGCCTTTGTAAGGTCCAAGCGCACTGTTGAACTCAAAGCGATAGCCTCTGTTCACCTGCACTTTGCCGCTGTCATCAACCCATGGCACACGGAACATTATGCCGCGTTCAGGTTCGATCAGCCTCTCTATAAGACCTGCTTCAACGTATTCCGGATGTGCTTCCAGAACCGGTTCGATAGAAGTAAGAACTTCTTCAATTGTTTGTAGGAATTCAGGTTCGCCTGGATTCTTTTCCTTAGCAATATCTATGTACTGCTGCACTAGATTTCCCATTTTGATCTCCTCTTTCTCTTAAAATGTGCTTAAATGCGTGTGCACGCCATCGAACAACCCAAATATAACACTTTGTTATTTTTTAGTCAACACGTTTGGCGGCGTCTTGCGAAAATTTATTGACATAAGAAATTGGATACTATAAACTTATTTGTATAGATCAGGAAAGCGGAATCCGGTATGAAATAAGAAAGTTTTTTGATCATTAATAAAGAAGCGTGAATACTGCTTTTCAAGACCGGATTAGAGAACGTTGATGATGGAAAGGATTTGGAATGAATATTGAAAAAAAGAACAAGAGAAGGATAGCTGTTGCCATTTTGACGACGGTGGCGTTGGTGTGTGCGATCTTTATGGCGTCAAGTTCAAATGCGTTTGCGAGAAGTTATTCATTCAGATTTTCGGTCAAGCCGAACCAAGTTAACGCTAAAGAAAAACATGGTAGAAACAGAGGCAATGTATCGACGGCAAACCGTTGGAGCGTTCTTCTTCAAAAATCCGGGGAAGGCAAGGGGAGTTGGACCGATTTTTGGCTTCAGGGAGCTGACGGTGAACAGGTTTCAAAGTATATGAGAGTCAGGTGCGGCGGTGGTTGGTACATGCAGGAAGCATTTGAAAGTTCAAGATCACGGACAGTGTATCTGTTTGCGGAAGATAATAAGAATAAACCGACCGGATATAGCGTTAAAGGTCGTTGGCGAGCACAGCAGTAAGCAACGGTAATATGTAGGATCGACGCTCGGATGATGATCGGAGCTCTCATAATGATCGGGGTGTAGCGGGATGAACCGTGATATAAAGGATGAACGATACAGATTGGTGAACGGCAGGAAACTTCGATACGGGTACACGACCGGAAGCTGTGCCGCGGCTGCGGCCGCGGCCTCTTTGCGTATGCTTCTCACAGGTGATGTGGTTTCGCATGTCAGAGTAAGACTTCCCGGTGGAGATACCGCGATGTTTGAGATACGGAATCCCTGCCTGACGTCGAACAAAGCAATTTGCTCCATAGTTAAGGACGGAGGGGATGACCCCGATGTTACACATGGTCTTTCAATTACGGCGGAAGTGTCGAAATTCGATGACGGGGGTATACTCATAGAAGGCGGTGAGGGTGTCGGACGCATTACGGAAGAAGGTCTACGGTGCAAAGTCGGAGATCCTGCGATAAATCCCGTGCCGCGAAAGATGATACGGGAAAATCTCATCGCCATATCCGAAAAAAACGGATATTTCGGCGGAATAAAGGTTAGGATTTCTGTTCCCGGAGGCGAAAAAATCGCAAAGAACACATTCAACCCGAGACTGGGGATTGTGGGAGGAATTTCAATACTGGGTACCACCGGCATAGTTGAACCTATGAGTGAAAAGGCGCTGGTAGACACCATAAAGATGGACATCGACAGAAGATATGCGGAGAACTGCGACAGAATCTTGATAGTGCCGGGCAACTATGGGAAGGATTTTTGCAAAAATACTCTCGGCATAGACATTGATCGAGCCGCGATAATTTCCAACTACGTGGGTGAAGCACTCGATTACATAAGGTATAAAGGATTCAGGGAAGTTTTTCTTGTTGGGCACACGGGAAAACTTATAAAAATCGCGGCGGGTGTGATGAACACTCATTCTATGTATGCGGATGCAAGGATGGAAGTTTTTGCGGCGCATGTCGGAGCACTCGGGGCATCGTCGGAAATGATAGAGAAGATACTACACTGCAATACCACAGATCAGGCATTTGAGACAGTAAGCGAAATGCCGTGGCAGGATGAACTCAAAAAAAGAATTTGTAACAAAGCGATGGAACATTTGAATTTCAGACTTCACAACGAGGTGGAAATTCAACTGACGATGTTTACGACAAATGGGATGAATACGATAAAGTCACCGGGTGCGGATGGGATGGCAGAAGCTTTCAGGGAAGAGAGTAAGGTTGGCATCCCACGGTGAGGTACATGAACAACCACGCTTTTGAAAAAAATAAAGTGAGTGAATCGCATGGAGAGGAGCGAAGTTAAATATGATCTACTTTGTAGGCGCCGGGCCGGGCGCCGTCGATCTTATTACCGTAAGAGGAGCGGAGCTTTTAAAAAAGGCGGATATCATAATATATGCCGGTTCGCTGGTCAATCCGGAACTTTTGTCGTACGCAAAGCAGGGTTGTGAGATTTACAACAGTGCCAAAATGACTCTTGAAGAAATAATTGACGTGATGGAATCGGGTGCGGGAAGCCAAATAGTGAGATTGCATACCGGAGATCCTTGTATTTACGGGGCGATACGCGAGCAGATGGATATTCTTGACGAAAAAGGACTGGAATACGAGTACGTGCCGGGTGTCAGCTCTTTTATAGGTGCGGCCTCGGCACTCAAAGCCGAATATACATTGCCCGGCGTCAGTCAGACGGTGATATTGACGAGGATGGCCGGGCGGACTCCTGTGCCGGAAAAAGAAGAGATCTCAAAGCTTGCGGCGCACGGATCCACTATGATCGTGTTTCTGACTTCCACGATGCTGGAAGAGCTGCAGAGTAGACTTATCGACGGCGGTTATGAACCGGATTCCCCTGCGGCTATAGTGTATCGTGCGACATGGCCGGATCAGAAAGTTATACGTACCCGGGTAGGCAATATAGCTGAGGCGGCGCGGGAAAACGGAATAAATAAAATGGCGCTGGTGCTCGTTGGAGGATTTCTGGGGCAGCGGTATGACAGATCGGAATTATACAACTCCTCGTTTACGCATCTGTTCCGAACAGCGGTTGCAATCGAGGATAGCGAGGACGGAGAGCGCCAAAAATGATGATTTTTTTATCATTTACAGACAGGGGAAAAGCTTTGGCGGACAGAATTTCAGCATTCTTTCCGGACGAAAAAAAGAAGTTTTACACAAGATCCGGTTCGGCGTCGAAGTTTGTGGATAGGTATTTCCGGCAGGCGGATAAAGTGGTTTTCGTCGGTGCGGTGGGAATTGCCGTAAGACTCATAGCACCGCACGCACTGAAAAAGGATGTGGATCCTGCGGTTGTGTGTGTCGATGAAACCGGAAGGTTTGCGATTCCGATTCTGTCAGGTCACATAGGAGGCGCAAATGAGCTTGCCGAAAAAATATCCACTCAAATCGGATGTCAATCCGTCATAACTACGGCAACGGATATTTCCGGAGTCTTTGCGTGGGATGTCTGGGCGAGAAAAAATGACTGCAAGGTAGCAAATACCGCTGAAATCAAGCACATATCCGCCACCCTGCTCAAAGGTGAAAAAGTAGGATTCGTATCGGACTTTGAGGTGAGGGGAGAGCTGCCTGAAGGAACCTTTGCGGAAATCCACTCCTTGGATTCGGCAGAGGTGAAAACGGGTGCATCGCAGACTGAAAGAATCCGGGACGGCGGGCTACAGGCCGAAGAGAAAGAAAACGCAGGAAAGATCGGAATATGCATAAGCCTTGACGAGAACAAAAAACCTTTCCGGCACACGCTGAATTTGATCCCACGCGTTATTGTTCTGGGGGTCGGATGCAGACGTGATACGGACAGCGAATTGTTCGAGAAATTTATATGTGACAGTCTCGAGGATCTTGGAATATCAATCAAGGCCGTTTCAGGTATCGCAAGCGTGGACATAAAAAAGGATGAAGAGTGCATAAAACGTTTCGGGAAGAAATATGGGATCGAACCCGTTTTTTTCTCACCCGAAAAACTCATGAACGTCAAAGGCAGTTTCAGCGCATCAAAGTTTGTGAAGCAAGTGACAGGCGCCGACAATGTGTGTGAACGCAGCGCTGCGGCGGCGGGCGCAATTGAGTTTATGATGAGGAAGAAGAGCCGCGACGGCATGACGCTGGCGATCGGAAAAAAGAAAGCAAAATTTTTGTTTCGGCAGGATGTTCAGATGGGAGACGTTTGATGAAGATATTTGTGGTGGGAATCGGTCCGGGCGACGTGGAGCTTATGACTCCGCAGGCCGTGGAGGCAATTAAAAACAGCGATGTCGTGGTGGGTTACACGCTTTATGTGGAACTTATACAGGATCTGTGTAGGGGAAAGATCGTAAATTCAACTCCCATGAAAAAAGAGATTGACAGATGCCGGCTGGCGCTTGAATATGCTATGGAGGGGAAAAATGTTGCACTTGTCTGTAGCGGCGATCCGGGCGTATACGGAATGGCGGGATTGATGCGTGAAGTCGCAGCGAGCCACCCCGAAGTTGAAATCGCAACAGTGCCCGGGATAACCGCTGCGTGCGGCGGCGCGGCTGTATTGGGCGCACCTCTGATTCATGATTTTGCCGTCATCTCTTTGAGCGATCTGCTCACACCTTGGGAAATAATCGAAAAAAGGATAAAATTGGCGGCAGAAGCCGATTTTGTTATCTGTCTGTATAATCCAAAGAGCAAAAAGAGAAAGGATCACCTTGACAGGGCAATCCGACTTATTTTAGCAAGCAGATCTTGCGATATAGTGTGCGGATATGCAAAAAACATAGGAAGATCCGGAGAAAAGGCTGTAATATGCAGGATAAAAGATCTTCTTGGAAATGATGACATAGATATGTTTGCGACCGTGTTTGTCGGCAATTCGCAGACGCGTGAAATCAATGGAAAGATGGTGACCCCGCGTGGATATGCATTGTGAGAGGATAGCCGTTTTTTCCGGCACATCCGAAGGGTATGAACTTGCACTGTGCATGAAAAAAAACGGTGGACTGGAATTGACTGATTTCTACGTGGCTACGGGCTATGGGGCTTCCACATTTGACGATCTGCCGCAAGCCAATGTTGTGGTGGGAAGATTGACATGCAAAGAGATGGAAGAGCTGTTTACGGGGGGCAAGTACGGCATGGTCATGGACGCGACGCATCCATACGCCGATGCCGTGACCGCAAACTTGAAAAGCGCGTGCGAAAAAACGGGAACAAAGTACATACGCCTTTTACGTGAGGAAGGCAAGATACCGGAGAACGTAATCCTGACGAAAAACATGGAAGAAGCCGTACGGATTCTCAATGAGATGCAAGGTGGATTCCTGTTGACCACGGGTGCAAAGGAAATATCGAAATTTGCGCATGTAACCGGATTCTCGGACAGGGCAGTGGTGCGCGTTCTTCCGAGCGTGGACTCACTGGATGCATGCATGAAAGTCGGTGTGAGGATGCGGAATATAATCTGCATGCAGGGACCCTTTACCCGCGAAATGAATCTGGCCACGATGAAACAATACGACCTTGATATTCTGGTCACAAAGAGCACGGGAAAGGCAGGAGGCTTTTCGGAGAAAACTTCTATTGCCGACGAGGGATACACGGTGATAGTGGTGGGCAGGCCGCCACAGGAAGAAGGGATGACACTTGAAGAAGCCATCGGTGTCGTATCGTCGAAATTTGAATCAGTATGAGGCTTATGTTCAAGAGCGTTCTTTGAATGCGTTGCACAGGGAAAAGGAGAAGTATGGATTTGATCGTAGCCGGGGCGGGTCCGGGGGCGGAGTGCCTGATGACAAAGCAACTCGAAAGTGCCGTTCAAGATGCGGATGTGATAATAACTTCGGTGCATTTTGACGGTGTTTTCAGAGGACAACTGAAATTGAGCGTTGAGGAAACGCTACAATATGTGCGTGAGCATGCAAAGGAGGATGTGAACGTTCTGGTGATGGCAAGCGGTGATACGGGCTTCTACAGTATAGCCGGCACTATAGCAAGAAAAGTTGCGGAGGGCATTGGGAATGTCAGGATCCGTTTTTTGTGTGGCATAAGCAGCATGCAGTATTTTGCGGCCGCAACGGGAATGGGATACGAAGACATGAAGCTGCTCAGTCTGCACGGAAGAGAGGGGAGCATAGTTCCGCACGTATGCTACAACGCGAAGGTTTTTGCTCTTACCGGCGGCGATATGAAGGTGGCGGACATATTGAGGGAACTGTGGCAACATGGATTTGGCGAACTTAAAGTTTCAGTCGGTGAAAGACTTTCCATGCCGGATGAAAGGATTTTGGAGGGAACGGTAGAAGATCTGCTGAATGAGCGATTCGATCCGTTGTCGGTGATAACGGTAAAAAATCCGTCCGCAAGAAACCCCATGAAACCGCTAAGAGACGACGAATTTGTCAGAGGCGGAGCGCCCATGACCAAGGAAGCGGTAAGAGAACTTGCGGCGCTGGAGCTTGCCGTAGGCTCCAAGGAGACGATATATGATATAGGGGCAGGAACCGGAGCCATGACCTGCACTCTTGCACTCAGAGCATATGAGACTTTTGTCTATGCGATAGAAAAGGAGGAAGATGCTTTTCTGATTGCGCAAAAAAATATGAACCGGCTGGGGATAAAAAACGTAAAACTTGTCCACGGCAAAGCGCCGGGTGAGGCGATGGATTGTTTTCCGCCACCGGATAAAGTTTTTATAGGGGGATCGTCGGGAAATCTGAAACAGATAGTTGAGTATGTTTTGAAGAAAAATCCGAAAGCTGAGATACTGATGACGGCTGTCACGATGGAGACGATCTCTTCGGCGATGAAACTTTTGAAGGATGCGGCCATGAACGTAACGGTCAGACTTGTATCCATTTCCGATGCGAAGAAACTTGGAGGGTATCATCTTATGAAAGCGGAAAATCCGGTGTACATCATAAAGGGAACGCCGGAGCGGGTGAATGAAAAGAGGTGACGGCAGGACCAATAGAAAAAATGAAGGCGCAGGAAAATAAAGATCGGAGCAATAAAAGCGGAGAAGAGGAAGTGCAGAGAAGAGGAAAGGCGAGAAATATGGAAAATACGATTCCCCGGATTCTCATAGGCGGTACGGGATCGGGTTGCGGCAAAACCACAGTAGTGTGCGCACTGCTTTCGGCTCTTAAAAAAGCGGGTAAGAGCGTCGTGTCGTTCAAATGCGGACCGGATTACATAGACCCCATGTTTCATGGCGAGGCGCTGAATACCAAATCGAGAAATCTCGACATTTTTCTTTGCGGAGAAGAAACGGTGAAGTACCTTTTTGCAAGCAACGCCAAGGGTTGCGATATCGCGCTCATTGAGGGGGCGATGGGGTTGTACGACGGCAAAGGGTTCAGAGACGATAGATGTTCGGCAAATCATGTTGCGCGTCTTACCGAAACGCCGACGATACTTGTGGTTGATGCAAGAGGGAAAAGCTTGTCACTTATAGCGGAAATAGAAGGATATGGTAATTTCAGGAAAAATACGATAAGCGGCGTGATATTAAACAACTGTTCTGCGGGCATGTACACCATTTATAAAGAAATGCTGTCGAACCGCGGAATAAAAACTTTCGGTTATCTGCCAAAAGTTCAAGAGGCGGCCATAGCTTCAAGGCATCTTGGACTTGTTACCGCAAGTGAGATATCGGACATAAAAAAGAAACTTGATTTGTTGGGCGGCGCTGCCGAAAAGAGCCTCGATGTCTGCGGACTTATTCAGCTTGCGTCAAGTGCTTCAAAGCTTGAGTACCGGGAAAAACGAGTGGAGAAAGTGACGAAGGGAGAACCTGTCAAAATCGGGATAGCCAGGGACAAGGCATTTTGTTTTTACTATGAGGATGTAATTGAACTTCTGTGTAGGCTGGGCGCAGAGCCGGTTACGTTTTCGCCGCTTGAGGACACAATCCTGCCGGACGGGATAAAAGGCCTTATGATAGGCGGAGGATATCCGGAACTTCACCTTGAAAAGTTATGCGCCAACAGGAGTATGATGAAAAGCATCAGAAGCGCGGTCAAGGCAGGGATGCCCACATATGCCGAATGTGGCGGATTCATGTATCTGGGAGAGTCGATAAAAACTGAATGCGGGAGGTACGGTGTCGTGGGAGCGATACCGGGAAACAGCGTCATCACGGAAAGACTCGTGAGATTCGGATACAAAGAGCTTACAGCAAAGAAGGATGGAGTTTTGTGCGATGCCGGAGACAAGATAAGGTGCCATGAGTTTCATTTTAGCGATACCGATGTGTACGGTGATGGTTTCAGCGCCGAAAATTCCTTGGGCAGGAAATGGACGACGGGCATGTTGACCGAAAGTATGTATGCGGGATACCCGCATATGCATCTGTGGGGCAACACCGACTTTGCCGTTCGTTTTGTCCAGGCATGCGAAAGGTTCCGAAGCGACGTGGATGTCGAAAACGACAAGATGCATGAGATACACGGAGACGGGACATGGAAATAGTATGCGTGGTGATTGCAGGTTTTTGCATCGATTTGATTCTGGGCGATCCGGAATGGATGCCGCATCCTGTCGTTCTCATGGGGAAGCTGACGGTATATCTGGAAAAAGCGTTAAGAAATATTTTACCGGCCGGCAGTAGATGGCAAACGTTTGCGGGTGGACTTATGACGATTTTGACGGTAACGGTTTCGACGGGAGCTCCTCTGATTCTGCTACATGCCGCAAGATGTGTGCATCCCCGTTTTGGATATGCTTTGGAGGTTTTTTGGTGCTGGCAGATATTTGCGGCAAGATCGCTTGCAAAAGCTGCGGATGACGTCTACGACGGAGTGGAGAAAAAAGATTTGCATGCCGCCCGCAGGTCACTGGCGCGCATAGTCGGCAGAGACACTCGTAGTTTGGGTTTCAAGGATATAATAAAGGCCGTGTGCGAAAGTGTGGCCGAGAATACGTCAGACGGTGTGGTCGCTCCGATGTTCTATCTTATGATCGGAGGGGTTCCTCTCGGATTTTTGTACAAGGCGGGAAATACCCTCGACTCCATGGTCGGTTACAAAAATGAAAGGTATCTGTACTTTGGGAAAATATCTGCGATCTTTGACGATGTGCTGAACTTTATACCGGCAAGAATTACGGGGATATTGATGTGTGTAGGCGCACTGTTTTGCGGTCTTGACTGCAAGCAGGCATTCAGGATATTTTTCAGAGACAGAAAGAAGCATGCAAGCCCGAACGCCGGCAACCCCGAGGCTGCCTGCGCGGGAGCGCTTGGAGTGGAACTTCTTGGGGATGCCGAGTATTTCGGCAAGCTGTACAGGAAAGAGACGGTTGGGGATCCCGTAAGGGAAGTGGATCCCGAGGATATAAAAAAGACGCGCAGGCTCATGTATGCAACGTCCATACTGTCGCTGGCGGTGATGGCGGCGCTGCGCGCATTTGCTGGTTACTGTTGGATTCGGTCTGTGGGGTGACCTGCTATGAATTTACTGGATGATCAAACACGATCCCGTAAGATAAATGAGGAGAAAATCCGCGAGGTGAACGATGAGAAAATCTTTGATGGTGCTCGGCACATGCTCAAACGCCGGGAAAAGCCTGATTACGGCGGGGATATGCAGAATACTGAAGAGAAAAGGATACAGAGTGGCTCCGTTCAAGGCGCAGAATATGGCATTGAATTCATATATAACAAATGATGGCCTTGAAATGGGCAGAGCGCAGGTGATGCAGGCTGAAGCATGTGGACTGGATCCCGATTGCAGGATGAATCCGGTGCTCCTTAAGCCTACCGGAGATGACGGATCTCAAGTGATCTTGAACGGTAAGGTCTTTGGGAATATGAAAGCGCAGGAATTCTATGAAAACAAGGCGATTTTCAGAGAGGCAATCATGAAAGCATACAATTCCCTTGCTCAAGATTATGACATCATAGTGATGGAGGGCGCCGGCAGCCCGGCGGAAATAAACCTGAAAGAAAACGATCTTGTCAATATGGGTATGGCAAAGATGGCAGACGCTCCTGCGATACTTGTCGGTGATATTGACAGGGGAGGGGTGTTTGCCTCTGTTGCGGGCACAATGCTTTTATTTGATGAGGAAGAAAGAGAGCGTGTAAAAGGCATAGTGATAAACAAGTTCAGAGGTGATCTGGAGATACTGCGCCCGGGGCTCGGCATGCTTGAGGATATAGTCAAAGTGCCCGTGCTCGGCGTGGTTCCTTATATAAACGTAGAAATAGACGATGAGGACAGCCTTTCCGAAAAGATGACGGCAAGAGCAAAAGAATCGCGATTGGACATTGCGGTAGTGCGTCTTCCGAGGATATCGAATTTTACCGACTTCAACGTGCTCGAATATATGGAAGATGTATCTGTCAGATATGTGAGAACGCCGAGGGATTTCGGGGAACCTGATTTGCTCATTGTCCCGGGTACAAAAAACACCATGGCGGATCTTTTACACATCAGGCAGTCGGGAATGGAAGCGAAAATCCTGAAATATGCCGCAAAGGGCAAGCCGATAATCGGCATATGCGGCGGATATCAGATGCTTGGACAGAAATTGTCCGATCCGCACGGTGTGGAGCACGGCGGGGAAATTGACGGAATGCGGCTTTTGCCTCATGGCACGATTTTTTCCCTGGAGAAAGTCACGCGCAAAACGGCGGGTAGACTTTCTGATGTGAGCGGTATATTCAGGGCTTTGTCCGGAAAAGAATTCAATGGATATGAGATTCATATGGGATTGCAGGAAAGCGACAAAAATATAATTAACAGCGGAAATGTTTACGGCACATACATCCACGGAATCTTTGACAAATCCGGTGTTGCCGCCGCCGTGATTGAGGCTCTGTTCAAAGAGAAAGGTTTGGAACCCAAGGAAAACTCGGAGTTTGACCTCGATGAATATAAACAGGGGCAGTATGACACACTCGCAGAAGCAGTGGAAAAATCCCTGGATGTAAATATGTTACTTGACATAATAAACGGAAGCCGGGCGCATGCAGAACTTGACCGAAAGTGAGGGGAATGGAGAAAATGAAACCAAGTGAAATCGAGAAAAGAAGTTTTGAGATAATAGGAGAAATTCTGGGCGACAGAAAGTTCGATCCCCGATACGAACCTATAATAAAAAGGTGCATACATACATCGGCGGACTTCGAATATGCGGACAGTCTCAATTTTACGGACGGAGTGGTTGAGAAAATCCACAATGCCATAAAAGAGGGTGCAACTATAGTTACCGATACGAAAATGGCACAGTCGGGAATCAATAAGATAATTATAGAAAAACACGGAGGCGAAGTGGTATGTTTTATCGGAGATGAAGATGTTGCCTGCGAAGCCAAACAAAGGGGAGTGACGCGTTCTTGCGTGAGCATGGAAAAGGCTTCAAAATTAAGAGAGAATTTGATTTTCGCAGTAGGCAATGCACCGACGGCTCTGTTGTCCATAGTTTCCCTTGTCAGGGAGAAAAAGCTCGACCCCGTGGCGGTCATAGGTGTGCCTGTGGGATTTGTCAACGTGGTGGAGAGCAAGGAACTGTTAATTGAATCCGGGATACCGAGCATAGTTGCAAGAGGAAGAAAAGGCGGAAGCAATATAGCAGCGTGTATAGTGAACGCTATCCAATATATGCCGTAAGGAACGCGGAATATATGCATCAAGAGGAATCATGAACGCGGAATATATGCATCAAGAGGAATCATGAACGCCGTTTTGCTTCTTGCTTGTGTCGCAAGGAACGGGGAATACATGTTGCGAGAGACCGGAGGGGAATTGTCGGACAGGTATTGTGGTGATATAATGTGAGCGTGGGGAGAAGTCTGAAGAAAAGGTGAATAATGCAGAATGCGAGATTGAACCCTGAAAAAAGGCGAATAATAGAAAAAGCGGTTTGGTCGATTTGCGGGATGCGTGTGCGAAGGCCGCTACAATCCCGGGAAAAGGTGGAATTCAGATGAGAGACGATATGAAATTTTTTCGTAATTTAAAGTGGCTTTGTTTTGTACCGGGTCTTTTGATGTATGTGGGCACGGAGTATTCTTTCGGTTCGCGGATGGCGTCGATACTTGCGATAACGGCAACCGGATCCTTCTGGTTTCTTGTCAGGAGCGCAGAAGGTGACAGATTGGGTCGCATGATTGCCCTCACGGTGCGCAAAGCGATAACACTGAACGGTGAAGTGGATCATATAATTGAAATAAGGAAGCTCAGAATAGGATATCTTGCGAGGATATATCTTTTGAATGCGGGAGAGAGGTTCGCGGCGATAAACGACGCCGTAAATTCACATATAAAGACCGAGGGGCTCAGCGACTCGATTTGTGCCATTCAAATAGTGGACATGCGGGACACCAAGGAAATGCCCACGCTTCGGAAAAAACTTAACAAGCAGTTGTTCAGCCATCTTATGAAAATGCACGACAGAGGTAAAAAATAAGGAGCGGGGCTTTTATGGAAATTGAATTTAAATATAGGCCGGCCGATGATCTTGTCGCTGACAAAATCTTCGAGGATGAATATATTTCCAAGTTGAAACTCGGGGATTTTTTCTGTGTGGAGATGCGGGCTGTTTATTTCGACACCCTAAAAAGGGATCTTATGAAGAATAAAATGGCATTTCGTATAAGGCGGGAAGACGATAAGAGCGTCGCAACTTTAAAGTGGTCGGGTGGCAGCGTGGACGGGCTTCACGTCAGGGAGGAAATTAACCGTGTTCCGGACGATGAGAAGATGCTCGCAAAACCGACCATAGAAATATTCCGCGATGACTGCAAGATATACGATAAGTTAAAAAAGACGGTTCAGGACAGAACCCTTGTCCCGGTCATGGAAACAAATTTCACACGTAAACGCATCATGCTCGATACCGGCAGATCCATAAGCGAGTTTTCATTTGACTCGGGCGAAATAATCGCAGGAGGCAAAAGTGTACCGATATGCGAAATAGAAATAGAATTTATCGACGGTGAACGCGACGATTTCATCAAACTTGGAGAGGCGGTCGCAAAGAGATATAAATTGATGCCGGGCGATATGAGCAAATTTGAAAGAGGAATTAAACTGTTGCACGGGCAGCGGTGTTTACTTTAATTGCAAATGAGTATATAATGACAAGGATTGTTTGCGATTTTTACTAAGCTATAATTCAGGAGGATATAAAAGGATGAAAACGACGCTTGTTTCAAAGGAAAATAACGAAGCAAAATTTACTCTCGACTTTACGGCGGAGGAGTTTGACAATGCGGTGACGGGGGTTTATAGGAGAAATCGAAACCGCTTTTTCGTAAATGGCTTCAGAAAAGGCAAGGCGCCCAGGAGTATCATTGAAAAAAAATACGGGGAAGGGGTTTTCTTTGAAGATGCCGTCAACGATCTGTTCGGAAAGAACTATCCTCAGGCTGTCGAAGAATTGGATCTGGAAGTTATAGACACTCCCAAGGCGGATTTCAGCCGAATAGGAAAAGGAGAACCTCTTACCGTCACTTTGGAGGTAAAACTTTTCCCGATTGTGGACGTTAAAGACTACAAAGGAGTGGAAGTTGAACAGCTGAAAACCGAGGTGACCGAAGAAGAGGTGGAACAGAGCATAGAAAACCTCAGAAAGAGAAACGCGCGCATGGTTGTGGTCGAAAGACCGGTCAAAAACGACGATACGGTTATACTTGATTATGCGGGGTTTGTCGGTGACGAACAGTTCAAGGGCGGAACAGCGGAAAATCAGGAACTTAAAATAGGCTCGGGAACCTTCATACCGGGATTTGAGGAGCAGCTTGTGGGAGCGGTGTCCGGTGAAGAGAGGGATGTCAAAGTTACATTTCCACAGGAGTACGGCGAGAAGTCGCTGGCGGGCAAAGAAGCCGTTTTTCACTGCAAGATAAATGAAATAAAGGAAGAAGAACTTCCCGAAGCGGACGATGAGTTTGCAAAGGATGTCAGTGAGTTCGACACGCTTGAGGAACTCAAGGAAAACACGAAAAAGGACATGACCAAACTAAAAGAAGACCGGGAAAAGAACCGTGTGAAAGATGAGGTGGCTGCCAAAGTCTATGAGCTGAATAATATCGAGGTGCCTAAGTCATTGGTTGAGGAAGAAATCAGCCAAATGGCGCAGGAACTTGACCAACAGCTGAGATATCAGGGTCTTTCCCTTGATCAATACTGTGAGCTTACGGGTAAAAGTATGCGCGACTTCCGCGATGAGGTGCGCAAGGATGCCAAAAAGAGAGCGGGAACACGGATTGCGCTTTTGTCGGTGGCTGCGGCTGAATCCCTTGAAATCACGGATGAAGAGATGGATGCGGAATTTGAGAACATGGCCGGGCAGTATAAAATGGGAAAAGACGAGATTCAGAAGATGTTTGAATCAAACACCAAACTGTTGAAAAAGGATCTTCTTGTGAGAAAGGTGATCGACATGCTGTACGACGAAGCAAAGATCAAAGAAGTGGATTCACTCAAGATGAAAGAAGTGGCCGCGGCTGACGAAAACGTCGACAGAAAAGAAGATACCGCTACAGAAGAAAACTCCGATGCAAAAAAAGATCCCGCAACGGTCGGAAGCGCCGGAAAGGAGTGATTTCATGGCACTTGTACCATACGTGATCGAACAGACAGGCGCCGGAGAACGTAGCTACGATATTTTTTCGCGACTTCTGAAGGATCGCATCATAATACTGGGAGAAGAAGTGACCGACGCAATTGCGAGTCTGGTGACGGCGCAGCTTCTGTTTTTAGAGGCGGAGGATCCCGACAAGGACATCAGCCTTTACATCAACAGTCCGGGAGGCTCGGTGACGGCGGGTATGGCGATATATGACACGATGAATTATATAAAACCGGATGTCTCCACGATATGTGTAGGTATGGCGGCAAGCATGGGGGCATTCCTACTTTCTTCCGGGGCGAAAGGCAAGCGATATGCCTTGCCGAATGCGGAGGTGCTTATTCATCAGCCGCTCGGTGGTGTAAGCGGACAGGCGTCGGATATAGAGATCCACGCCAGGTGGATATTGAGAACAAAGGAAAAACTGAACCGGATCTTGAGCAAAAACACAGGACAACCGCTCAGAACGGTCACAAAGGATACGGACAGAGATAACATCATGGGGGCGAATGAAGCCTGTGAATACGGGCTTATAGACAAAGTTATCGCCTCCAAGTAAGAGGGTAATAGATGGCGGATAATTTTAACGATGACAACAGAGAGTTGAGATGCTCGTTTTGCGGTAAGCCACAGAGCCACACGCACAGACTTATTGCAGGACCGGGTGTTTTCATATGCGACGAATGCGTAGAAATGTTTTCGGACATCATAGATGAAGAGCTTAAGGGTGGAATATCAGGTGGTGTTGAGCAAACTGAAAGCGGCACGGAGATTCATAAACTGAAATCACCGATAGAGATAAACCGAACTTTGTCCGACTATGTGATAGGTCAGGAAAAAGCAAAGAAGGCTTTAGCCGTGGCTGTTTACAACCACTACAAGAGAATTGACGGTCTTAAGGGAAAGGACGAGGTTGATGACGTAGAGCTGCAGAAGAGCAATATAGTCATGATAGGACCCACGGGATCGGGGAAAACGCTGCTTGCGCAGACACTCGCCAGGATTCTCGATGTGCCGTTTGCCATTGCGGACGCAACTGCGCTTACGGAAGCCGGATATGTCGGGGAAGACGTTGAAAATATTTTGCTGAGATTGCTCCAGGCCGCCGATTATGATATTGAGAAAGCGCAGCGAGGCATAATTTACGTGGACGAAATAGACAAGATATCCAGAAAGAGTGAGAATCCGTCCATTACACGCGATGTCAGCGGAGAGGGCGTTCAACAGGCGCTTCTTAAGATCTTGGAGGGAACCGTCGCAAACGTTCCTCCGCAAGGCGGACGCAAACATCCGCATCAGGAGTTCATTCAGATAGACACGACCAATATACTTTTTATCTGCGGAGGTGCTTTTGACGGTTTGGAAAAAATCATCAAAAGAAGGCTGGGAAGCAAAGTGATAGGTTTCAATTCCGAAAAAGGTGGGATAGAAGAAAAAGAGGTCAATGTCGGAAGAGATATAGAACCTGAAGATCTGTTGAAATTCGGACTGATACCGGAATTTATAGGACGCTTGCCGGTTATCGTTACACTTAACGAGCTCGATGAGGATGCTTTGAGACAGATAATGACGGAACCTAAAAACGCTTTGGTGAAACAGTATCAGAAGCTGTTTGAACTTGACGATGTCAAACTCGAAATCGAGGAGGATGCGATCAAAGAAATTGCGAAGAAAGCCATTGAGCGCAAGACCGGCGCGCGAGGCTTGAGGAGTATATTTGAAAAGAGCATGCTTGATATAATGTACGAGATACCGTCGAGAAACGATATAGAAAAATGTGTGATAACAAGAGGAACCGTAGCGGAAAACAATGAACCGCAACTTGTCCTAAGAGAAAAATAGGAGGGGCGAAGTCCTCATCTTAATGAGGGCGACCATGGTCGCCCTTTGACTTGAAAAAGGGTTATGCTTTGGATATATTTTGGACAAGAAGATTCGCAGTACGGTAAATCATTATTGCCAATTTTGCTTTGCTGCTTACTTTTGAAACTGTTTGTCCATGTTTGATATAGATTGGAGTTGATGAATATGAATGAGAATTTGAATATAAAGGACGATAAGGCATTGAATGATGTGCCTCGCACGGGTGATGAAAACAACGGCTACAAGGAACCGGCATACGAGGTGTTGCCGTGCATTCCTTTGCGTGGCGTGACGGTTTTTCCCAATACCGTTGTACATTTTGATGTTGGAAGAGAAAAATCCATAAGAGCACTTGAAAGAGCCATGTCCTCCGACAAGCTTCTGTTTGTTTCCACACAGAAAGACGATAACATCCTGATCCCCACAGGTGAGGACATCTATGAGGTCGGAACGATCGTAAGGATAAAGCAGATGCTCAAGATTCAGGGGGATGCCGTGCGTGTATTGGTTGAGGGTATTTCAAGAGGTTCTGTCATAGAAATTCTGAGTGCCGACAGCTTTTTCCCGGGAACGACGGAAAGGGTTCGCGACGATTTCTTTTCTGCGGCCGTTCAACGGATTGAGGAGAAAGCCACGGAGGAAACAATATCCGTTGAGGACAAGGCGAGAGTCAGAATCATCGTGGATTCGTTCATGGAGTATGCCGCACTCACTTCCCACATTGCCGATGAGGTGATGGATAAGATCATGTCGGTGGCTGACCCTGCGGTTCTTTTGGACAAGATCGCAAATGAGATTATCGTTTCCCCGTCGAAAAAACAGAAAATCCTTGAGTCTCTTGATTTTTCGCACAGAGCCGCAATTTTGTGTGAAATGATAGCTGAAGAGAATGAAATCGCAGTTGTGGAAAAACAGCTTGCGCACAAGGTGAAAGAGAGCATAGACAAAGGACAGAGAGAATATTATCTCAGGGAAAAGCTCAAATCCATTCAGTCTGAGCTAGGTGTTGAGGCCGATGTGGAAACCGAAAGCACGGAGTGGCTCGAAAAACTGGATAAATTGAAACTGGATAAAAAGACGGACGAGAAGATACGCAAGGAAATCGGAAAGTTTGCAAAGATGATTCCAAGTTCCGCCGAAAGCTCCGTGATCAGAAACTACGTCGAGACGATTTTGGAATTGCCGTGGAGAAGCGCTTCTAAGGTAAACACGGATCTTAAAAAAGCCGAGAAAATACTGGAAGAAGATCACTACGGAATGAAGAAGATAAAGGATAGGATTCTGGAGTACCTAGCCGTAATACAACTTTCAAAAGCAATACGGGGACCTATACTGTGCCTGGTAGGGCCTCCGGGCGTCGGAAAGACGTCCATCGCAAAATCTATTGCAAGAGCCACAGGCAGAGAGTTCATAAGGATGTCCCTGGGCGGTGTGAGGGATGAAGCTGAGATCAGAGGTCACAGAAGGACTTATATAGGAGCGATACCCGGCAGAGTTATCAACGGAATCAAGGAGTCGGGCAAAAACAATCCGCTGTTCCTTTTTGACGAGATCGACAAGATCGGTGCTGATTTTAAGGGTGATCCGGCATCTGCCCTCCTTGAGGTATTGGATCCGGAACAAAACAACACTTTTACTGACCACTTCCTTGAGATACCGTTTGATCTGTCAAAAGTAATGTTCATCACCACGGCAAACGACATAAGCACGATTCCGGGACCTCTTCGCGACAGAATGGAGATAATAAACGTGCCGGGATACACCAAGCAGGAAAAAGTAAAGATAGCGGAACGTTATCTTGTACCCAAGGAGATCAAGGAGAACGGTCTGAAAAAGGACAATCTCAACATATCTTCAAGAGCTATCGACGACATTATAGAATACTACACCAGAGAGTCGGGTGTCCGCAATCTTCAAAGAAAGATTGCAGGTGTCTGCCGCAAAGTCGCCAAAAAAGTTGTGGTAGAAAAAGGCGGAAAATATCATGTCACACAAAGAAATCTTGAAAAATATCTCGACAAGCGCATATTCAAATACGATGTGGTCGAGGGAGAGAATCCTGTGGGTGTCACCACGGGAATGGCATGGACGCAGGTCGGTGGTGATACGCTCAAAATCGAAACGGCGCTGCTTTCCGGAACGGGAAAGGTTACGCTGACAGGTCAGCTTGGGGATGTAATGAAAGAATCCGCTACGATCGGCGTAAGCTATGTCAGAAGCCTCGGTGACAAATACGGAATACCGAAGGATTTCTACAAGGACAGTGACATACACATACATGTGCCCGAGGGAGCCGTTCCCAAGGACGGACCGTCCGCAGGCGTGACGATGTGCACCGCTCTTATTTCCACGCTTACCAACACTCCCGTTGACAGAAACGTGGCTATGACCGGAGAAGTCACCTTGCGTGGGAAGGTGCTTCCGGTAGGAGGAATAAGAGAGAAAGTTCTTGCGGCGCACAGAGCGGGAATTAAGAAGGTACTGCTGCCGAGGGAAAACAAGAAGGATATAGATGAAATACCGGCTTCGGTCAGAAAAGAGCTGAATTTTGTCTTGTTGGACAATGTTGAGGAAGCGCTTGAAAGTGCGCTTGTAAGAGGCGAGCATGTTAAAAATTGACCGGGCAAATCTTGAGGCGGTCGCAGTCAAAAAGTCCCAGTATCCGCAGCAAGACATGCCGGAGATCGCATTTGCGGGCAGATCGAACGTCGGAAAATCGTCGCTACTGAATCTTTTGACAGGAAGGAAGAAACTGGCAAGAGTTTCAGGCGCCCCCGGAAAGACCAGGACAATAAATTTTTACGATGCGGACGGCATGTTCCGGATCGTTGATCTTCCAGGGTACGGATATGCCAAGGTATCCAAAACGGTGTCCCGGGACTGGGGCGCAATGGTGGAAAGTTATCTGGAAACAAGGGAAAACCTCTTGAAAGTTGTGCAGCTTGTGGACATAAGGCATGAACCGACCAAGGACGACATACAGATGTACGCATATCTGAAATATCACGGCCTTGATGGTATAGTGGTCGCCACCAAAGCGGATAAACTATCCAAAAATGAAAGATCCAAGAGTATATTGCGCATAAGAAAAGTTCTTGAGCTGAACTGCGATGATGTGGTAATACCGGTGTCTGCGCTCAAACGTACAGGTCGGGAACTTTTGCTTGAAGAAATTGAGAGACTGTTGCCCGTGGACTGAAAGGGCTGGGCAGAGGCAAATGTGAGGATAGTGCAACATATGCTTGACAACCAAGAGCTACGGTAAGAACAGTGGTAAAATAATCCGTGACAAGGACGGGGTGTTTGTTGTAAAATTTATCTCTAGGAGGACAAAGTGGCTGATAAAGAAGTGATAGGGAAAATTCTGTTTACCGACAAGGACATAAGAAAAAAAGCGAAAGAACTGGGCAAGCAGATAACTTCGGATTACAGGGGAGAGGAGCTCATAATGCTGGGAACCCTGAAAGGCGCCGTGGTATGGATGAGTGAGCTTATGAAAAACATAGCGCTGGATGTGAAAATCGATTTCATATCCGCATCAAGCTATGGCTCGGGAACGACAAGTTCGGGTATTGTAAAGATAAAAAAAGATATAAGCATGGACATATACAACAAACATGTTTTGATAGTCGAGGATATAGTTGATACCGGAACTACGCTAAAATTTTTGAAGGAATACCTTGAAGACAGAAATCCCCGTTCGGTCAAGGTATGCACGATGCTCGACAAGCCTTCGCGCAGAAAAAACGACGTATTTCCGGAATACACGGGTTTCAGTGTGGAGGATCTGTTTGTTATAGGATATGGCCTTGATTATGATCAAAAGTACAGAAATCTGCCGTATATAAGTTACCTTGAACCTGAGGACATAAACGCCTGAATGAGAAGCTTTGCGTTATGAGCTTTCCGGTGTTTGGCGTGCTTTGGGAGTCATGAGATTCAGAGGCTCATCCGGTAGGCCAGGGAAAAAGGCGACGGCATGATTATATATTCGTAAGATAAATGGAAAAGAGAATAGGAGAAAAGAGAGGTAATTATTATGGGTTACAAATTGGAAATCAATGCTTCAAACAAACACATCCATTTGGATCGTGAGGATCTGGACAAACTTTTCGGAGAAGGCTATGAACTTACATTCAAGAAGGCGCTTAAACAGCCGGGGCAGTTCGCTTCAGAAGAAAAGGTTCAGGTGATAGGCCCCAAAGGTTCATTTTCGGGGATCAGAGTTCTGGGACCCGTACGTAAGGATACGCAGCTTGAACTGGCACTGACAGACTGTCGTCAGATAGGAATAGACGCACCTATAAGAGAATCGGGTCACGTGGAAGGAACCCCGGGCTGCAAACTCGTAGGTCCCAAGGGTGAAATGGAACTTGAGTACGGCGTTATAGTCGCAAAGAGGCACGCCCACTTTTCTCCGGAGGATGCGAGAGAAGCCGGGGTTGAAAACGGACAGATCGTGAAGATCAAAATTGAATCAAAAGAGAGAACAACGATCTATGATGATGTCGTATGTCGGGTTTCGGATTCATGTGCTACCGAGGTTCATGTCGATACCGATGAGGCCAATGCCGCGGCGATGGGCGGCGGTACGATATGCGAAATCGTTGAATGATTATTGCATGAGGGGATAGGCAGTTTGCGTATCCCCTTTTTGGAAATATGGATGACGGGGGATAAAGCATGAAAATGGATCTTCACATACACTCCACTTGCTCGGACGGAGCACTGTCACCGGTTGAACTTGTGAAGAAATTTCATAAAGATGAATATAATATAATAGCCATAACCGATCACGATACTGTGGAGGGCGTATCGGCGGCTCAGATTGCCGGAGAGGCATTGGATATGCAGGTCATTTCCGGAATAGAAATAGGAACGATTTTAGAAGATAAAGTTAAATTGCACATACTTGGATACTATATTGACACGCAGAACAAAAGGCTGACAGAGATGACGGAAGCGCTGAAGAAAGACAGAGAAGAAAGAAACAAGGCTCTTTTGGACATCCTGCGCAAAGACGGGTACGATATATCGGAAGACGATCTCAAAATCTTCAAAGGTCAGAAGTATGTGGGGAAACCCCACTTTGCGTTGGCGTTGAAAAACAAGGGTTATGTGGAGACGGTGAAACAAGCGTTTGCCGACGGGAAGTTTCTTGATTCTCCACGGGTGCGAAAAATCGACAGGATATATGTTGATACGGCTTTGGCCATAGATATAATAAAAGAGGCCGGAGGTATTCCCGTTCTTGCGCATCCGATGAAAATAAGAGGTTTGGGTGACAAAGGTGGAGAAGAATTTTTCTCAAATCTCGACATCCTGCTCGGAAAGTTGAAAAGACTCGGTCTCAAGGGACTTGAGTGTTTTCATCCGTCAGCGGATAAACGGCACGGTTTGCGGCTTGTAAAACTTGCGGACAAATATCATCTGCACATAACCCACGGTTCGGATTATCACGGGATTGCGGAGTGAGAATTTGACTGCGGAAGCCTAACTTTAAGGAGTTTTGGGTGACCTTGACGAAGAAGAGTTGATGAACTGTTTTGATACGATGTCATGAAGTTTCGATGCCGAAAGGAGAAAATTGAGATGGCGGAGATAGATTTCATTAAAAATAAGATCGCGGCGGCGATAAGAACGGAAAAGGATTTCAGTGCTGCGCTCAGGTCGCGGGTGGACATGATCTTTTTACTTCATTCCAATATAATGACTTTGAATGCCAGCGTAAGGGAAATCCGCAGTGCGGGGAAGAAAGCGTTTGTCCACGTGGACTTTGCGGAAGGTATAGGGAGAGACCGGGCCGGTCTTGAGTTTTTGAGAAAAATGGGTGTTGACGGTATCTGCACCACAAGGACAAGTCTCGTAAAGATGGCAAAAGACATAGGCCTCTACACGGTACAGCGCTTCTTTATGATAGATTCTCATTCTGTGGGCACGTCGCTGGATTCCATAAAATTCTCCAAGCCGGATATTGTAGAGATAATGCCCGCGATCGTAACCAAGAAAATCAGAGAGTTCTCTTCACTTGTGGACGTTCCGATAATAGCGGGCGGGCTTATAGAAACCGAAGAAGAGATAAAAGCCGCACTTGATGCAGGCGCAAGCGTGGTTTCCACCGGGGAGACGGCGCTTTGGTCCATGGATATATAGTGACTGCGGCGAGTGAGAGGAGATTTTACATATGAAAATAATGTTTTGCGGCGCATCGTCGGGAGTCACCGGATCATGCCATCTGCTAAAGACGGAAAAACACAATTTGCTTATGGACTGCGGTCAGTTTCAGGGCGGAAAGGCGCAGGAGCTCTTAAACTATGAGCCTTTTCCTTTTGAGCCTGCGGAAGTTGAGGCGATGATACTGTCGCATGCGCACATCGACCACTGCGGGAGGATTCCGCTGCTGGTGAAGCGGGGATTTCGCGGAAAGATTTATTGCACGGATGCGACGGCGGATTTGCTTGAAGTTATGCTGCTTGACAGTGCCCACATACATGAGATGGACGCGGCATGGCAGAGCAAGAGGAACCTGCGCGCCGGCAAATCTCCCGTTGAGCCGCTGTACACGACGGAAGATGCGCAAGAATCGCTGAAGTACATAGTTCCGATCCTTTATGACCAGCAGATACAGATAAACGAGGATATGAAAATCGTATTCAACGATGCCGGACACATATTGGGGTCGGCAATAACCGAAATCTGGGTAAGGGAAGACGACAAGGAGAGCAAAGTCGTGTTCTCGGGTGACCTTGGTATGGAGAACAGAGCGATCCTGCGTGATCCCACAATCATAAAGAAAGCTGACTGCGTGATCATGGAAACCACGTACGGAAACAGAAACCATGAGAAAAACTCGACCAGTATCAACAAGCTTATAGATATCGTTCTCAAGACGGTCAAAAGAGGTGGGAGTGTTGTAATACCATCGTTTGCGGTGGGAAGAACGCAAGAGTTGATTTTTGAATTCAATCGCTTTTATGAAGAATCGAGTCCCGACTACAAGAAAGAACTGGACGGTGTTGAAGTTATAGTGGACAGCCCGATGGCGACAAATGCCACTGAAGTTTTCAGAAAGAATGCGCAGGTATTTGACGACGAAACCAAGGAATACATATTGCGAGGAGACAATCCTCTTGATTTCAAGAATCTCAGGTTCACAAGAAGCACGGAAGAATCTCAGGCTCTGAACTTTGACAAGAGTCCAAAAGTAATCATATCGGCCAGCGGAATGTGTGAAGCGGGCAGAATAAGGCACCACCTGAAACATAACTTGTGGGATGCCAGAAACAGCATAGTGTTTGTGGGATATCAGGCGCAGGGCACTCTTGGAAGAAGCATACTTGAGGGAAAGAAAGACGTTACCCTTTTCGGCGAAGAAGTTCATATAAACGCACAGATATACAATTTGGAAGGCTTCTCGGGACATGCGGATCAAAATGGACTTTTTGCTTGGGTCTCCGGCTTCATGCAACGTCCAAAACAGATTTTTCTGGTGCACGGTGAAGAGGACGCGAAGAAGGATTTTGCCAAACTTTTGCACGATGAGCTCGGGTATGATCCGATAGTTGTTTTGGGGAATTCGGAGTTTGACATAGAGCAGGGGGATGTTTCCGTGGTAAATATGGAGGAAGCGACAGCCGTGGGCGCCGATGACGATGATGTTCAGAAACTGCGAAGCAAAATTTCCCGGATCGGGGATGAACTTCAGGGGATTTTGTATAATGCAAAGCTTTCCATGGGGGACACGATCGCAAAGGATAAACTCGTGAAGATAAATAACGTGGTTCAGGAACTGGAGAAGGCGACTATAAACCTTGGAACCGCCGTAAACCTGAGAGATGATTCGGTCTCGGGCAAGTGATGGGGCATGCGTGTGAAAGTTTTGAGCTTGAGCTATATGCCGGATGCCGCAGGAAAGGGAAGAAGTGAGGAATGATATTTGAGAGACAATAAAGTAACCGGCGCAAGGTTGAAAAAGGGCAAACTGATATTGTTGCTGAGTTTGCTGGCCATATTCTGGGGGATGTCCTTTTTTGGATCAAATGTTGCTCTGCGGCACATGAATACATTCCAAATCCTCGCGGTGAGATGGACCATTGCGGCGGCGATCTTTCTTGTGCTGATCTTGATGGGAAAAGTTAAATTTCATATAGACAGAAGATTTCCATGGCTGCTTGTCACCGGAATACTTCAGCCATGTCTCTATTCCATCTTTGAAACGGAAGGCGTGCGCTTGACTTCCACATCGGAGTGTTCTATCTTTATTGCTGCGATCCCGGCGTCGGTGCTTCTTACCGGCATTTTATTTTTTGGAAAAAAGAGCAATTACAGAATTACCAGTGGCATCATACTTGCGTTTCTGGGCGTTGTCGTCTGTACCGCCTTTGCGCCCGGATTCAGGATGGAGGCAAAGGCTACGGGCTACCTCACGCTGTTTGGGGCGGTTCTATGTAGTGCTTTCTACACGCATTGCTCGGGGAAAGCGGGTGAGACGTACAATACTATGGAAGTCACCGCAGTGATTGCGATATCGGCAGGGATGTTTTTTAACCTGATTTCACTTGCTACAGGCAACGGATTTACGGGATTTGCCGAATGCATAAAACACAGGGATGTTTTGATAGCCGTATTGTTTTTGGGTATTTTTTGTTCATCCATCTGTTATGTGATCTTCAATTACGTACTGTCAAAGATGAATACGGCGGTGGTATCAAACATAACCGCAAGCTCGACGACGGCTATAGGAGTGATCTCAGGCGTGATTCTTGCGGGTGATCCGGGAGGTCTGTTTACCGTGGCGGGACTTACTTTGACCATTGCCGGAGTATGGATTTCCGGTAGCCGATTGGAGAAAACACAACGCTAAATTCAGTTTACGGAAAGGGGATAAGATGATCTTGGGAAGGAAGAATTACGGAAGGAAAAAGCGAAACCGAAAAACATCGATGTTTCTCTTGGTTGTGATGATTTCATTGCTATCTTATGCCGTTCATATTTTTGTTGTGGAAAAAAACGATATCGCAACCACTTCCGGGATACCGGAATGGAAGGGTGAGGCCTACGTGAAAGTCAATGGAGGCAGACCATATTTTAAAGAAAGTGAGCTTTCAACCGCAAGATACGAAAAACATGAATCTCTGGATGAACGGGGAAGAGCCACAGGTGGGACGGCTTGTCTGGATAAGGCTGGTATGGCAAAAGGACAGCGGGATTACATAGGAATGATACATCCTACGGGATGGCACTACCGCAAATACAATTTCATAAAAGGAAGATTGTTGTATAACAGATGTCATCTTATAGGCTGGCAACTCACCGGCAGCACGGCAGATCGCAGAAATCTTGTGACCGGCACAAGGTATATGAATGTTAGAGGAATGCTTCCGTGGGAGAATAAACTGGCGGATTATCTGCGAAGTACAAACAAGCATGTGATGTACAGAGTAACCCCTGTGTACAAAGGCACCGAAGCGCTGTGCAGAGGGGTCAGAATGGAGGCGATGTCGGTCGAGGACAAGGGAAGGAGTCTCTCATTCAATGTGTACTGCCACAACGTGCAGCCCGGGGTCGAGATAGACTATGCAACCGGCGAAAGTGCGAAAGAGGAAGATCCGAGATGAGCAGGATAGCGATTTACGGAAAAGGGGGCATAGGGAAATCCACAATAAGCGCCAATTTATCGGCTGCCATGGCTGCGAGAGGACATAAAGTTTTACAGATAGGCTGTGATCCCAAGCATGATTCCACCAAACTGCTTTTGCATGGGAAAAAGTTGACTACGGCACTTGATTATATGAGAGTGACAGGTCCGATGCAGCAGGATATTGACGAAATCTTGGAGGAGGGGTATCTGGGTATAGGATGCATAGAGGCGGGAGGTCCCAACCCCGGAGTCGGATGCGCGGGAAGAGGGATCATAAGCACCTTTGAGCTTCTTGAACGATTCGGACTGCCCGAGAAATATGACACAGTCATATATGATGTCCTTGGGGATGTCGTCTGTGGCGGTTTTGCCGTGCCCATAAGGCGAGAATACGCCGAGTTGATCTTTATAGTGACATCGGGCGAATTCATGTCTTTGTATGCGGCGAACAACATACTTCGGGGAATCCGGAATTACGACGGCGAGAAAGGAAGAGTTGCAGGAATACTTTACAACAAGCGCAATGCAAAGGATGAAGAAAAGCGTGTGAAGAAATTCGCCCAAGCCGTTGGTCTTAAGGTGGTGGCTACGATACCCGGATCGGATGTTTTTGCTAAAGCCGAAGCCGCCGGTGTAACGGCATTTGAAATGGCGGAAAGCGAAGAGATAATGAACATCTTTAAAAATATAGCATGCGGCATAGATCACGGTATAGAATCCTACAAGGCCTTTCCGATGACGGATGAAGAACTCGAAAAATGTATTACAAATGCGGAGTTTACGGGAAGGATCACCAATATCACAGGATCTGAAGTTGCTGCACTTGGTAAGAAGCCACGCAATACCGCAATTCGTAACGATGACGTCGGAGACGGAGAATCCAAAGGCTTGGCAGACGATACGCAGACGTACTATTATTCCAAGAGTATAAAGAACGGCGAGCCGCTTCATGGTTGCGCTTTCAACGGGGCAATGTCGACCTGCGTCCACGTAAGAGGTGCGGTTATTTTTGCCCACGCCCCCAAAAGCTGCGCCTACATATCCTATCAGACCATAAGTTCGAGCGGAAGGCGAAGACTTTTTGAAAAAGGCACGTTGCTGCCCGTATCATTATCGCCCGACATAGTGTGTACCGATATGGGCGAGACGGAGATCGTGTTTGGCGGTATGGAAAGACTGCAGGAGAAGATAGAGCAGCTTAAAGAGAAAAAGCCCGAAGCTATAGTTACAATAAGCGCCTGCCCTGCGGGGATAACAGGCGATGACATAAGCAAAATGGAGGCTCTGTCCGATGAGAACACGCAGATAATATCACTGAAAACAGACGGAAATATGGCGGGGGACTATCTGCAGGGAATGCTCATGGCGTATACGACAATGGCACGGGCATTTGTTCGTCGCGATGTTGAACCGGATTACGGATATGTGAACATCATTGCGGAAAAAATAGTGCTGACCAATACAGAAGAAAACTTCAGAACCATAGAGACGTATTTAAAAAGTATGGGGCTTAAGGTGAACTGCAGATTTCTCTACGATACAAATACGCAGGAACTGCGAAATTTAAAAAGAGGTGGCATCAATCTCCCGGCATACGACGATTATGCGTCTGAAATACTGGGGAATTTTCTGGAAGATGAATTTGGGATGAAGATGTTTGAAAAACCTTTTCCCGTCGGATTTGACGCTACGTGTGACTGGCTGAAGACGTTGGGCAAATCACTGGACAAAGAAGAAACCGTCGAAAGGATAATATCGACAGAAAGCCAAAAATACAGAAGTGAGATAGAAAAACTTGCGCCTAAACTCAAAGGCAAGAAATTGATGCTCATAACATACAACCATGAAATGGACTGGATATTAAGAACCGCAACAGACGTAGGAATGGAAATCGTCAAAATCGGTATATTGAATTTTTCTCAGGACGAAGGATTCAGAACAAATATGGAGATTGGATGTCCGGTGGAAGAGAACTACGATAAGGAAAAAAGGGCAAGTGATATTGAAAAATACAGCCCTGATGTTCTTTTGAGTAATTATGCTTCATCCGTTGCGGATAAAGTTGCGGTATCGGATACGATTCCGATGTGTCCGTATGTGGGCTTCGGTTCGGGAATTGAGATGGTAAAAAGATGGGCTGAACTTCTGAAACTTAACAGAAAGGGAGACTGGAGCGATGATGTGGCCTTATTTGACAAGTATTACTCCTGACAGCTTGAGTGGACTGATCTTCGGGCTTGAGGGGGTCAAAGACGGAGTGGTTTTGCTGAATGGATCGTCAGGATGCAAATTCTATCATTCCGCCACATCGGACAATCAGTTTATACGGCAGCTTGAATTTGACCCCCTGAATTACCCTGAAAAGTGGTATTTCGGGCAACCAAGGGTACCGTGTACTTCGCTCGATAACGGCGATTACGTATACGGCACTGAGGAAAAACTCAGAGAAGCATTGATTTTTCTGAGAGAGAACATTGAGTTTGAGATTCTGTTTGTCGTAAATTCTCCGGGAGCGGCTTTGATAGGTGATGACATCGCAAAGATCGCAGAGGCGGAAATCACCGAAAAACCCGTATTGACCTATGAAACTCCGGGGATTTCGGAAAACATATGCGCAGGATATGAAAGAGGCGCGGTCAAGCTACTCGAAAATATCATGGAAGACGGAAGCGAAAATTCTTCGAACGGCCGAAAACGAACGACTTTGGAAACGGCGGCAGACACATGTGGCGAAAACATCGCAGGCAGTATAGAAACCGGCGGCAATACCGCTAGCGTAAAACCCGTTGTGAATGTACTCGGATTGAATCTGTTCAGACGCCACATTTTTGGCGATGCTTTGGAGATTCGGCGTTTTCTTGGGATGATCGGGGCAGAACCGGGATGCTTTCTTTTAGCGGGCTGCAGTTTACGCGAAATAAAAGAAATGGGAGGAGCGGATTTAAACCTGGTTCTTTTCCCTGAATTCGGGCTTTCGCTTGCCAAGGCATTGAAAGAGAAATGCGGAACGGATTATTTCGTATGTGAAACTCCGCCGATAGGTTTCAAAGCCACGGAAAAACTCGCAAAAGAGCTTTGCACAGTATTAAAGACCTCGCCGGAGCGTCTCATCCTGGAGAGCGAGAAAATGCGCGCGAGGTGTTATCCTTTTATATCAAGGCTCAATTCTCTGACAGGGATGCCGAAAGGGCGGCCTTTTGCAGTTGAGGGTCACTGGAGCGAGGCGATGGGATATGTACGGTTTTTTATAGAATATTTCGCTATGACGGCGGACAGTATTTCTATTTTAGATGCGGAATGTGATTACAGCAAAAAAGCTTTTATTAGTATGCTCAAGGAATACGGAATGGAAGATGCTTTGGAAAGAGATATAATGCGTACGCAGGCGGATATGGTTTTTGCAAGCGGAAATACCGTTGCAGCGCTCAAGCTTCAGCGAAAGGAGTTCGCAGGCGTAGACATAAGCCTGCCCACGTTGGGATATATCGACGTGGTACCTAAAACTTATCTGGGCATAAGCGGGGCGGCTCTTCTGTCGGAATTGATAATAAACGGGTCGGTATACTGATGCGCATGGATAAAAACGGATTGTTTCAATACAGAAGCGGGATCGTAACGATCCTTATATATAGGATATTCACAAAATTATTGCTCGTGCTGATCTATTTTTTGATGCGTCGTATTGCAGGACTGCTCCTTTGGGGTGCGGGCAGACCCGCATTTACCAGCGGTGACATCCCATTTTTTTTGAGAAGCTGGCAAGGATGGTGTCTGGCTTTGGTCGGAATTGCGACGCTTGCATTTTATATAAGTATGGATATCAATATAACCATAATAATGTGTGACAACGTGCTGTACCGAAGGGGAAAGCGCTTCTTGGCGATGATAAAAGAAGCGGTTTTGGGTATTGGAAATCTCTTTTCTTTTTCAGGGTTGTTGGCGGTTTTGTACGTATCGTTCATAATACCGATTTTTGGAGTTGCGACAGGGATTTCACCGACCGGGAATTTCAGGATTCCCGATTTTATAATGTCGTTTATAAGGCAACATTTCTGGATGAAGACCGGATATCGGATGATTCTGTTCCTGCTGGTGGTGCTTGGGTGTTTGTTCGGACTTACGTTCATAATAATGGTAACGGATAACATAAAGGCGCGTGCAGCGATGAGCATGTCCTGTAAATTTGTCGCCGGGCAGTGGAGGAATATACTCAAAGGCCTGATTCCCCCTCTTCTGAAAATACTTATGGCAGCGGTTCTGTGTATCGGCATTCCGGCGGTGACTGCATTTTTTTTCATAGAAGAGTATGTAACGGGTAAAACCGAAAAGAGATTTGGCTATATCCTGTGCATCTTCTTGATTTTGGCGGCGATTACATTTATTCGGGCTATACTGGGCGTTGTTGTGACCATGAAGCTTACGATGCTTTATAAGAGTCTTGGAGGCAAAAAGCAACAACCACTGCCACCGGTTAGGAGGTTCGGGAAGAAAATCCCTGCGATCATATTCTGTGCGGCGTTAATCATAGCGGTGTCTGCAAGTGCTATGGGTGCTATGGAATTTGACTATTTTTTTCCGTTAAAGAGCAGAACGCATATAATAGGGCACAGAGGTGCAGGTTTTGCTTCAAGTGAAAATACCGTTGAATCCATAGTTACCGCTGAAAAGAAGGGGCTGTTTGCTTCGGAGATAGATGTTCAAAGAACAAAGGACGGAAAGTATATAATAAACCACGACGATGATTTTAAGAGAACGTGTGGGGTAGACCAAACCCCCGGAGAGATGACTTTTGATCAAATCGCAAGACTTAGGGTGAAAAATGTTCTCAATACCAAAGCCCCGGGGCAGCATGTGGCCACAATTGAGGAAATGCTTGACGCTGCAAAAGGCAAGCTAAATCTATACGTGGAGCTTAAGGGAAAAACCGCAGATAGAAAAATGGCGGACGATCTGTATGAACTTGTAAAGAGGAGAGAGGCTCTTAGACATACCACTTTCATATGCCTGAAATATGATCTGATCGAGTATCTTGAAAAAAAACATCCCGATGCCGAAACGGGATATATATGCTTTTATTCGTTTGGCGATCTGGAGAAGATGAGCTGCGACTCTTTACTGCTGGAAATGGAAACGGCGACGCAAGTCAATGTGGACAGGATACACAGGGCAAATAAAAAAGTGGTGGTGTGGACAGTGAATGCGGTCGGTAGCATAAACAGCTTTCTTTTGAGCGCTGTCGATGCCATGATAACGGATGAAGTTGAAAATGCAATATCAATTAAAAAATTCCTGTACTCAAGAGGGGACCTTCTCAGGATTCTGGATGCAATTTGGATAGAGACATGACGGATTACATTTCTTGGCTTGTTTTCTACCGCAAGCACCCGCATTTTTACATTGCGCAAATTGAATATTGACTTCCCCATATAGCGGTGAGATATTTTTTTCAAAAGAGGATCGGGAAAAGCAGGTCATTTCACTTGAACCCCAAAAGTGAAAACCAACCGGCGCGGGAACCTGCCGAATAGCCACCGCAAATCTGAAAGCAATGCGTCTTTAAAAGGACGAAAAAGTGTGTAGAAGGAGGAAGTTTCAATGAGCAGAGAATGGCAACAGACGAGATTTAAAGAATTTGTCATGCCCGATGCCGTATATTATCAGAGCATATGGGCTGTGCGCGACCTGCAGAGGATGAAGAACAGGTTGAATGAGATCGAGCACGATGCCACGCGCGTGTATAGCGGGAGCATGATTTGCGAAAAGAAAAAGGATTTTTCCGAAATAAGACCCACAGAAAAGAATGCGTTGGAAAAAATCCTGCTTGAAACAAGGGTCAAGGCAATACAGAGGGCACTCAATCAGGTTCCCGAGGCTTACAGAGCATGTGTTCTGAACAATGTGGCATTCAAGCGCGAAAGTTATGGATATAACCCCAAACTTTGGAAGATCTGGAAACAACGTTTTCTCTATAATGTGGCCAAAAATTTATCTCTCATGTAGTGCGGTGGAGGCGCGGGCATGAGTGCGTAATCAAATAAGAGACCCGGATACCCCGCATATGAGTGGCGGAGGCGGTGGCAAAACGGCTTGCCCGGGTCTCTTTGACGTTCAAGTCCGGGCAAGCCGTTTTATAGCAATGTGCAAGTCTCTTTGGGAATGCGCTCAAGATTAAGATTTTTTTAAGACTTATTTTATTGACAAAAATATTTCCCGTATGGTAGGCTTCTTGTATAGTTTTAGAGAAACACAGTAACGTGATGAATAAAGGGGGCATTTATTTGAAAGGACTGAAGAAAAGGACGGTTTTTCTGATCGCTGTATTGTCCGCTGGCATTATAGCTGCGGGAGGCATTGCAGTCTATCGCTACCACAAAGTCAACGGATACGGCAAGTCCTTCTACAGCGAGAGCGACAGCAAACTTGAAAAGGAAATAAAACTTTTCATAGGGAGTCGGGATCTCGCCAAAGAGATGGGATATTACAGCATATATCCGTATTACTATCAGAAAGTCAAATCGATGGAAATCGAGGGGGAAGCGGAAATAAAAGCCATTAAACTTTCAGAAAAAGACATAATAGATAAAAATGCCCTGTATAAACAGGCTGTTTCCGAAGGTTACAGGGTTTCCGACACGCAGCTCAAGACCTTAACCGCAAATAAAATAGAACAAATCAAAAAGCTCAAGAACTACCCTAAAATCAAAGCTTGCTATGAAGCGGAAGATACCACGTTGGAAAAACAATTCAACCGTAACAGACGGTATAACAGGATATATTTCACGCTGGAAAAATGGTACAATTCAAAGAATGAGGGGTTGAATGAGGCTAGGATGAGTATACCTCAGGATTTTAGAAACAACCTAAGCCCTCGTCAGAGCATGCTAGAGGAAAAAATAATTTCAAAGTTCAAAAGTACGAGTGATTATGTCAAATTGAAACGTGCACTCAAGTATTGTCGAACGAGTTTCAAAAAATACGGTTCAAACGCATACGGTGCAAAACATTACGCCAAGAGGACAAACGTTTACAAGGAGTTGTCTTACTGGAATCGGTAGCGCAAGCGGGCGTAAAGGTTGAACCCAAAATATGGAAAAACATAAGGGAAGAGCGGATTGCGCAAAAACATATGCGTTTAACTCTTCCCATTTTGTTGCGTATTATGCTGCTGTCACAAATACGTACGGGGTAAACCGCAAAGATCCGTTCACCCTTTTTAAACGTTGAACAGAAAAGTTATTATATCGCCGTCTTGGACTATGTATTCTTTGCCTTCCGAGCGCAAAAGTCCCTTCTCTTTGGCAGTGCCCATGCTACCGCCGCATTTGTTCATAAGAATTTCATAACTTATGGTTTCGGCTCTGATAAAGCCTCTCTCAAAATCAGTGTGGATTTTACCGGCAGCTTGTGGGGCTTTGGTTCCGGAGGTTATCGTCCATGCCCTAGTTTCATCTTCGCCCGTTGTAAGGAAGCTGATCAAATTAAGTAGCCCGTATGATGCTTTGATAAGTTTGTCGAGTCCCGATTCGGATATGCCAAGTTCATCGAGAAACATCTTCTTTTCATGATCCTCAAGTTCTGAGATCTCCTGCTCTATCTCTGCGCAGATTACTGCCACCGTCGCATTCTCACTCTCCGCAAATCTTCTTACCGCCTCTACCCATTTGTTTTCGGAGGCACCCGCATCGTCTTCGGAAACGTTTGCGACGTAGATTATCGGTTTATATGACAGCAGATTCAATGATTCCATGAACAAAGCCTCATCCTTGTCGAGCTGCATGGCTCTTGCCGATGTTCCGGTAGCAAGGAAATCATAGATTTTTTTGAGCAAATCAAGTTCAGCTGATATATGCTTGTCGCTCTTTGCGAGTTTACCTGCTTTTGCAATCCGACGTTCAAGTATCTCCATGTCGGAAAGTATGAGTTCCGTATTGATGACGGATATATCCTCTATAGGGTCTATTTTACCGGAAACGTGCACGATGTTGTCGTTTTCAAAACATCTCACAACGTGTACGATGGCTGCGACTTCACGGATATGCCCCAAAAATTTATTGCCGAGACCTTCCCCTTTTGAGGCACCCTTGACAAGCCCGGCTATATCGCAAAATTCAATGGTGGTGTACACGGTCTTTTTTGAGTGATTCAAGTTGGTAAGTTTCTTTACGCGCTCATCGGGAACCGTTACGACCCCGACGTTGGGTTCAATGGTGCAGAAAGGATAATTTGCGGCTTCGGCTCCCGCATTTGTTATTGCGTTAAACAGTGTGCTTTTTCCTACATTTGGAAGTCCTACGATACCTAATTTCATTTGCTTTTTCTCCTTTGCGTTGATCTATCGGTTTTGACTGAAGCATGCTTTTTTCTCAAAAATACAAATGCGATGCATGAGATCGCAAGCACGAGAAAACTCAGTACTTGCGCCTGTTTGAATTCTCCTATCATCAAGCTGTCGGTTCTCAACTCTTCAACAAAGAATCTTTCGAGCGAGTAAAGGATGAAGTAGAGCAGTGCGATCTGCCCCGGAAACTTTCTCTTGCGGCTCAGGAAAAGTAGAAACAAGAAGATTAACAGGCACCAGAGTGACTCATATAGAAATGTGGGATGAACCTTATCTCCGTTAACCGTAATTGCCCAAGGAAGTTCGGTGAGAGAGCCGTATGCCTCGGAATTGAAAAAATTGCCCCAGCGTCCTATGCTCTGCGCAAGAGCCACCGACGGGAAAATAAGATCGGCCATATCCGGCAAGTTGATTTTTCGCAGGCGGCAAAAAAACACGGAAACCAACAGACCGGCAATGAGTCCTCCGTGTATAGCCAGTCCCCCGCTGCGTGTATTGAATATATCCATGGGATTGTTTTTATACGAGGACCACGAAAAAATTACGTAGTAGAGCCTTGCTCCGACGATCGATAAGGGCATCATGACGATGGCAAGGTTTATGATCTCATCCTTTTCGATGGCAAACTCATGAGCGCGCCTGTAGCTGATAAAAATTGCGAGCATAAAGGCGGCCGCTATCAAAACTCCGTACCACATTATGTCTATCCCCAAAAAGGAAAATGCTATTGGATCCGGTGAATGCATATTAACCTCCGATGTATTACGAAAAAAGCCGTTGATATCTTCAACGGCTTTTGGAGGCGACACCCGGATTTGAACCGGGGAATAAAGGTTTTGCAGACCTCTGCCTTACCACTTGGCTATGTCGCCATGAAGACCGGAATGAAAACGGAACTTCCGGGAGAATATCCGCAGAATATGGATGTCATGCATCAAGTATGCACAAAATATGTACATACTTGTGGAATGCACGCAAACCCATTCAGTAAAGTCAAACATCCCGATCTTGAATGATTGGCTAGGGTAGCAGGATTCGAACCTGCGCATGATGGAATCAGAATCCATTGCCTTACCACTTGGCGATACCCCAACAAGCGAATGGGGTGGGTAGTGGGGATCGAACCCACGCATGTAGGAATCACAATCCTATGTCTTAACCACTTGACTATACCCACCATATGGCGACCAAGACGGGGCTCGAACCCGTGACCTCCAGCGTGACAGGCTGGCATTCTAACCAACTGAACTACTTGGCCGTACAATAAAAAGTGGTGGGCGCTATAGGGCTCGAACCTATGACCCTCTGCTTGTAAGGCAGATGCTCTCCCAGCTGAGCTAAGCGCCCGCAAAAATGGTAGCGGCGAGTGGAGTCGAACCACCGACCTTCCGGGTATGAACCGGACGCTCTAGCCAACTAAGCTACACCGCCACAGGCAGACTTCAAAAGCCGCCGTGCAACTCATAATAACAAACGATATGGGGGACTGTCAACACTTTTTTTTACGGTCGAAAATTAAATGGCGCTGTCAATCGGGCTGTGCTGCTTCAACACGGCCTCAAACGGCACGCAAACCCGTAATTGCGGTGTATTTTTCCGTGAACTGAACTTTATGCTATAATGGATGGCATGCAAGGGGGGTTATCCCAATGAATAAATTGAAGAGAGGAACCGTATGAATATTTTGGTTTGCGATGATGACAGAGAAATTGCCAAGGCTGTTGAAATATATTTAAAGAAAGAGGGGTACGGCGTAATCAAGGCCTATGATGGGGAAGAGGCGCTCAAGGCGTGCAGTGACAATGAAATTCACCTTATACTAATGGATATAATGATGCCAAAGCTTGACGGAATTAAAGCGACCATGAAAATAAGGGAAGAAAAAAATATTCCGATCATAATGCTGTCCGCCAAATCCGAAGACGGCGATAAGATCATCGGACTCAATGTGGGAGCCGACGATTACGTGACAAAACCTTTCAACCCTTTGGAGCTTGTTGCACGCGTAAAGTCACAGCTCAGGCGTTATGTTCACCTCGGTACGATGATAAAAGAAGAGCATGAAAACGGCAAAATATACAAAACAGGTGGGGTCGTGATGTATGACGATGAGAAAAAGACTGTGGTGGACGGTGAGGAAATATCGCTCACACCGATCGAATACGGCATATTGAGATTGCTTATGACAGAACCGGGAAGGGTGTTTTCGATGGAAGAAATATACGAAAGCGTTTGGGGAGAGAGAGCCTTCAACTCCGAAAATACGATCGCCGTTCATATAAGGCGCATAAGAGAAAAAATCGAAATCGAACCAAAAGACCCCAGATATCTCAAAGTGGTCTGGGGCATAGGCTATAAGGTTGAGAAGTTGTAGCGCACCAAAAATTCAGAAGTTCAAATACCGTTATCCTCGGAGGATCCGCCTGTCGGTCGAGAAACTGTGGTATTCCAAAAGTTTGAAAACTCATGTGCGAAACGTCATTTCCGCATGAGAGGGCTGCGCCGGTTTTGTGTGCATGCCAATGATCCGTGAATCTTAATAAAATCTTAATAAAATCTTAAACTTTCCTTAATTGTATTTTCCTGTCGTATATTTTATCCTGAAAAAGGTATCGGGATTTGGCATTCATTGTTCCGCCGCTCGAAAGGTTGCGGCGGCGAATGGATGCCGGGGTCTTTTAAGGCATTGAGTCGAAAAGCAAAGGAGGATTGGAAAATTGAAAGAGGATATTGTGAGGCGCATGATCAAAAGAAAAAATTTGCATATGTCATCGTGTGTGATTGCGGTGGTCTCCGCAGTGGCTGCTCTTTATAGAGCCATTATGGTCATTATATTTTTTACAGAAACAGACTCACCGAGTGTTAATACGAAATCGGCACCGCAGCATGCAACAGAGATGTCTTGGGTTGTGATCGGCTTAGTTGTTGTGTTTATAGCGGCAACAGTGGCTGCGGTAATTACAGCGGGAGAAAAAGAAAAAAACGGTGTAAAACTTTTGAGAATAGACAACCTTTTTTCAGATGTGGAGATTGCACTTGGCGCACTTGCCGTTCTGCCGTTAATGCTTGGAACGATTTTCATGGTTGCCGGCATTGCAAGGGATCCTGCCTTTTTGCGTATGATGAACAGATTTACGTCTGCGCCGGAAAGAGCAGATGATTTTGTGCGCGGACTGGGTGATCTGGGTGGATTTTTCTGGATTCCAAATCAACTGGAACCTCGGATCACGACTTGTTTGGGGATAATCATGGTGTTATTGGCCGCAATCGTGGAGCTTGCCGTCATTTGTTCGGTGGCGAGGAAGGTGAAAAACGGTGTATTTCTCAAGAATATAGCCATATGTGTTTTCATACGTTATTTGTTGGACAGTGCAGCACGCTCCGCATCTGTACTTGCACTGTCGCTCGGAATCCCGATCGGACTTGTTGTTCTCGGATTCAGCTGGGTTACTGCGATACCGGCGATGGCGGCAATAATTTATTTCGTACCTAGATGGGTAGAGAAATACAGAATCCTCAGAGAAGGTTTGACCGAAGTGAAGAACGGGAATTTTGACAAAAATATCGTCTTGCGGAGTAAACGAATTGGTGAGTTTGAGCGTATCGCCGACGATATAAATTCTATTTCCCGAGCACAGGCCATGGCGGTTGAGAAGGAAATCAGAAATCAGAGATTAAAGTCGGAACTGATTTCCAATGTTTCACACGATTTGAGAACACCGCTTACATCCATGGTGAGCTATGTGGATTTGCTGCGCAAGGAAGGCTTCGATTCGGAAAATGCGGATGAGTATTTGGATATAATTCAAAATAAGACGAAGAGACTTCAGAAACTGACCGAGGATTTGTTTGAGGCCGCAAAGGCATCGAGCGGAGATATGCCGACAGACATAAAAGCGGTTCAGGTACAGTCCATAGTGGAGCAGGCTTTGGTGGAAACGGCAGATCGAATCAAAGAAAGGCAAGTTGAGGTCATCTGCAACTATAAAACCGAAAATCCAAGTGTGATGGCGGATGGCAAACTTCTCTGGAGGGTAATGGAAAACCTCTTGAGCAACATAAGTAAATATGCATTGGAGCACAGCCGTGCGTACATCGATGTGACCGAAGACGACGACACGATGAGGATAGAAATCAAGAATATCTCGAAGGAACCGCTGAATATTTCCGAGGAAGAACTTATGGAGAGATTCAAGAGGGGTGATGAATCCAGAAATACGGAAGGCAGCGGGCTTGGACTTGCCATCGCAAGAGATCTTATGACCCTAATGGGAGGAAATTTCAAGATCGTTATCGACGGCGATCTGTTCAAGGTCATTTTGAATCTAAAGAAAGGCAATTGAAAAGGACATAAGCCCATATAGAACAATACCCACCGGCGCCTCCCGGTGGGTATTGTTCGTTCCGAAAAATGCCCGGGCGATACCCGGGCAACCTTGATATTGTAAGTGGATGTGGCTATAATGGTTACTGTGGGGTGGGTTGTTGCCCCATCGATGCGAGAGTTTATACCGTTTACGGTTTTCTTAGGTATCGGCGCCCAAGTTTGACGGATATACAGAAGATGAGAGCGGGAGATGAGTGTGAAACAGATATTTGTGGAAGAACTGAAGCAGAATCAGAATATAATGGATTTTTTCATGGTGAAGATGATAGGGATCAAGACAGGGGGCAACGGCAAGGTATACCTTGATCTGAAACTCGGTGACAAGACCGGAGAAGTCAACTCAAAAAAATGGGATATAGCAGACGACGAAAAAGAAATGCTTGATCAGATCAAAGAGGGAGAGATCGTCAAAGTAAAGGCATCTGTGACCGACTGGCAGAATCAGAAGCAGCTCAGGGTAACGAAGATACGTAAAGCCGTCGAGTCGGATGGGCTGAAATTGGAGGATTTTATAAAAGCTGCGCCGGAGAGACCGGGATACATGTACGAGTATCTGCTGGATATCGCAAAGTCCATGGAGGACAGGGAACTTGGCCGTATTTCACAGAGAATTTTGGAAGAAAACAAAGAGGCTCTGATGTACTATCCTGCGGCGATGAGAAATCACCATGCGGAGTTTGCGGGGCTTTTGTGGCACATGAAGAGGATGGTCATGACGGGACTCAAGCTATGCGATGTTTATACCGATCTTGACAGGGATTTGCTTGTGACAGGGGTAATTGTTCATGACATTGAGAAGATACATGAGATTCACTCGGATCACAATGGAGTGTCTCCGGGATATTCTTTTGAAGGACAGATGCTCGGTCACATAGTCATGGGAATAAAGTATCTGGAAAAAGTGGGAGATGAAATGGGGGTTTCAAGGGAAAAACTGATAATGCTCGAACATATGATTTTGTCGCACCACTATGAACCGGAATTCGGAAGTCCCAAGAAACCGCTGTTTCCCGAGGCGGAGATGCTACATTATTTGGATATCATAGACGCAAGGATGTTCGACATGTCGGAGGCGCTTGCGACGGCGGAGGCGGGCGATTTTTCCGACAGAGTTTGGACACTTGACAACAGAAGATTATACAAACCCGAAAGTATGAAAAAAAGGATGAAATTCTCCCCGGCGGCAGGAAATGCGGGCGGCGATATCGCGGGGAATGATACCGTGGGAGACGATGCCGCAGGTGGGGATGCACCGTCAAAGATGCCGGAGCTGAACGATGGAAATTAAAACCGGGATTTTTACGGACATATTTTTTCATAATGAAGAAAACGGATACACAATAGCTGAACTTGAAACCGAAGATGAGATCTTAACGGTGGTGGGAAGCATTTCAAACCCGTCCAAAGGTATGCGATTTGAGTTGAAAGGTCAATTCAGGATTCATCCCAGATACGGGGAGCAGTTTGCTTTTATCCAAGCGGTGGAACAACTTCCGACGACAACAAAGGGGATAGAAGAGTTTCTCGCTTCCGGCGCCATAAAGGGTGTGGGTTCGAAAATGGCCGTTGCAATCACAGGTATGTTTGGGGAGGAAACTCTTGACATAATCGAAAAAAGTCCGAAAAAACTGTGCAAGGTCTCGGGAATAGGCGAAAAAAAAGCCGAAATGATAGCCGAATCGTTTGCGCTTCATAGGGAGTTTGCCGATGTTTCCATAAAATTTCAGAAGTTCGGGATTTCGTCTACACAGGCGCTTAAACTCTATAAGGCCTATGGGAAAGATGCTCCGGACATAATCGCAGAGAATCCCTACAGACTCGCCGATGAACTTTACGGTTTCGGATTTCACAGAGCCGATCAGGTCGCATTTAAGATGGGGGTTGCGCCGGATTCGCCGTTTAGAATAGAAAGCGGAATAAGATATGGTCTTTGGGAGTACGTGAACGACGGTAGCACTTATGTTCCGATGGAAACCCTGTGCGAGAAAGTTGCGCAGATCCTCGATTTGACGAGGGAGCAGGTGTCAGAATCCGTTTTCAACATGGCGATAAGCGGGGATGTGCAGCTTGATTTGATTGACAGAATCAGGGTTGTTTATCTGTATCCTTATTACCGCGCCGAGCAAAAGGTCTGCGGCAGCCTTGCGGCGATTTCCGCAGCCGAACTCAAGACCCTTGCTGCGGATGTCGAAAAAAGTATAGAAATGACGGAAAAGAGTGCCGGGATTTTCCTGTCGAGCGGTCAGAAAGAAGCTGTAAGAAAATCCGTGAGAAACGGGGTTTCGGTAATTACGGGAGGCCCCGGCACGGGCAAAACCACGATAATCAATGCCATAATAAACGTGTTCAAAGAAAATGATTTTGACGTTGCCATCGCAGCGCCGACGGGACGTGCGGCAAAACGTATAACTGAAACATCGGGTCATCCCGCATCCACAATCCACAGGCTGCTGGAATATTATTACTCTGAAGAAACCGAGGACATGAAATTTGGAAAGACACAGGAAGATCCCTTAAAACACGATGTGGTGGTAATAGACGAGGCATCCATGATAGACTTGATGCTTATGAAAGGCCTTACCGATGCGATAAAACCGGGAACAAGACTGATTCTTGTCGGAGACAGTGATCAGCTCCCGTCGGTGGGCGCAGGCAATGTCCTGAAAGACATTATAGATAGCGGTTTTATCGCAGTTTCCAAACTCAATGAAATATATCGGCAGGCGCAGGAGAGCATGATAGTTGTGAACGCCCACAGAATAAACCATGGGGAATATCCATCCCTGAACGGTGCGGACGGCGATTTTTTTCATATGGAGAGAAGCAACGAGATGCAGATGCAGTCACTCATCGTGGAACTTGTGACAAGCAGACTTCCCGGATACTATAAAGGAATCGATGCCGTGAAAGATATACAGGTTCTTTCACCCATCAAAAAGGGTAATGTCGGAACGCTCCGTTTGAACAGCATATTGCAGGCGGCATTCAATCCGCCGAGGAAGGGATTGGTCGAGAAAGTGTTCATGGACAGAACTTTTCGCGTCGGGGATAAGGTCATGCAGACAAAGAACAACTACCGGGCGGAGTGGAAAATACCGTCGCGCGGGCAGTCCGGACAGGGTATATTTAACGGAGATGTCGGATTTATAAAGTCGATGGATCTTGAATACGGCACGATGAGTGTTTTGTTTGATGACGAGAAATACGTGGAGTATGAGTTTTCACAACTTGAAGAGTTGGAACTTGCATATGCGGTTACGGTGCATAAAAGTCAGGGCAGTGAATTTCCGATAATGGTCATGCCGGTGTCATGGTTTCCGCCTATGCTGGCCACGCGCAATCTGCTCTATACTGCGGTGACAAGAGGAAAACAAGCCGTTGTGCTGGTAGGCTCGGAAAGCAGGCTGAGAGCCATGGTTGACAACGAACGAATCAAACTCAGATACTCGGGGCTTGGGGCACGCCTAGGCAACATGATGGCGTTCAGTGTGGAATAGAAATCCGGCTACGGGAGTGAAAATCAATGCACACAGAAAATTGAAAGCATGACGAAAGAAGCCGCAAAGAGAGCATGAAATGAAAAAGACGAGAAAACTTTCGGATAGTATTTTGGATTACGTGTTCCCCCCTTCGCTTTATTGTATTTGCTGTGGAAACATAATCGACCAAACCAGAACCTACAACTTGTGTGATCACTGCATAAGACATATACGATGGGACGGGGAGCCTGTTTCGTACAGATGGGGGATGGAAGTGCTGAGATGTGCCGAATATGGACTCTATGAGAGAACACTGATTTTTTCCTTAAAGTACAAAAATAACAAGTACATTGCCAGAACGATAGCGGAAATAATGGCTGACAGGTTGAATTTGGCGCAAGTCGGCTATGATGTGGCAGTTCCCGTTCCCATAAGTTCCGAAAAGTTGAGACAGCGCGGTTTCAATCAGTCCGAACTCATGGCAAGGCACCTGGGAAAGCTCACGGGCAAGCCGGTGAGTGCCCATGCTCTTGAGAGGATTGGAAACACGGTACCTATGCGTGGACTTTCTCCGACGGAGAGGGAGATGAATATAAAGGACAAAATCAAATTGAACGAGAGGCAAGCAAAAGCCCTAAGAGATAAAAATATATTGCTTCTGGATGATATATCCACCACAGGCAGTACGGCGAGAGAATGCGCAAAAATCTTGAGACAGGCGAACCCCGCAAGGATCATATTTTTGGCGTTCGCCGGCAGATGGTAGAGCTGAATTGCGCCATTTGACGAACACGCAAGTGACCTTGACCACGTGAAGCGGATGCGTATGAAATTACCCAAGAATAACAGTTTTTTCGCGGCAGGCCGTAAAATGATTTTGAGACCGATTAATTGTCAAATTCCCGTATCGATGATAGCAGAAGAATATTTTTCATACGGCGAATATGTATTGTAATATGCGATACAATGTTGTATGATTTTCTCAAAGGATGGTGATTAATATGGCACTTACAAAAACGGCAAATGTAAATGTGAGAATACAGGAAAATATAAAGCAGCAGGCTGAGCAGATTCTGGAAACCATAGGCATTCCCAGAGCTACAGCAATCGATATGTTCTATAGACAAATAATCTTAAATAATGGTATTCCGTTTTCTCTAAAGATACCTAAAAACTTACCGATAAGAGAAAACATGGATGAAAAGGCATTTAATTCACTCATGGCAAATGGATACACACAGTCAATTCAAGGAGATTCTTATGATATAGACGATGTGTTTGAGGAACTTGAGAAAGATTTGTAATGGGTAGTTATAAAATAAAGATTACAAGGCAAGCCGGAGAACATATTACCCTTATCAGAGAATATATTGCTACAGAATTAAAAGCCCCCGGTATTGCAAAGAAAGTGCTCGAATTATTGAAATCTGAGATGTATTCTTTGGAAGCTATGCCACATCGTATTAAGTGTATTGATGAAAAGCCGTGGCAAGGTTTAGGCTTTAGGAAAATCAGAGTAAAGAATTATTATATTTACTTTTGGATTGATGAGAACAGAAAAGAAGTTCAAATTATTGCTGTTATCTATGTAAAAATGGATCAAGTAAATCAGTTGGAGAAATTGTAACTATAGTAAAATAAATAAGGTTAAAGCATTTACTAAGTAAGCAGGTGCCCAGACTGTAGACAAAGGCTCGGCCGAGAAATTTTCGTTTCGGGTTCTATATGTGTACAGATTTTTATCCGCACCCCTATTTTAGGAGATAAATCTCAGATGGAATAATTGACATTTAAGAGGCGAATGTGTTAGACTGAAGCCGTGAAAAACAAGAAAATTAAATGCTGGGCGCAACTAACGGAAGGGAGTCGGAATCTCCCGCTGTTTCTCAGCAACCGTGATGGCTTTGAGGCGTGGCCTGCGAGTCGTGGCACACTTTGCGATAGGGCAATAAAGTTGCTCGATCAACGGCTGCGGAGCTTCGGAGCATGAGCCGGGAGACGAGTTGCGGCTGGGAACAAAGCGATCTGGGGCGGAGCTTTTTCCATAGGAGAGTATGCGGGGAGATATGCCTTTCATCTTCTCTCGCCAAAGGAATTTTACGGACTGCCGCGGGCGGTCGTTTTTTTATTAATGCAAAAGAATGGGGATCGGATGAACGAAAAAATACGGCAGATAAAAGAACAGGTCAAGAAAGCGATATCGGGAAAAGATGATGTCGTGGATAAGGTGATGATGGTTATACTTGCCGGGGGACATATACTTCTTGAGGATGTTCCCGGAGTGGGAAAAACCACACTTGCGCTTGCATTCAGTAAGGCTATGGGACTTGCGTTCAGCAGAGTACAGTTCACTCCGGATGTGGTTCCGTCCGATATCACGGGCTTTACCATGTACGATAAAAACTCGGGGAAATTTTATTACAAACCGGGTTCCGCAATGTGCAACTTCTTCCTTGCCGACGAGATTAACAGGACCTCGAGTAAGACACAGTCGGCGCTTCTTGAAGTCATGCAGGAAGGGAAGATGACCGTTGACGGTGAGGTACATCATGTTCCGCAGCCTTTTATTGTAATTGCGACGCAGAATCCTCTCGGAACGGCGGGAACGCAGAAACTGCCTGAGGCGCAGCTTGACCGCTTCATGGTGCAGCTTGAGATGGGTTATCCCGATACGGAAGCCCAGCTCCGTATGCTCGCAAACAGAGAAAAAACGGATCCGCTCAATGAAATAGAGCCGGTTATAAATGCGGAAGGGCTCGTCGCGATGAAAAAGGAAGCGGCATCCGTATATACGGACGTGAAGATATACAGGTATATAACGGAACTCACGGAGATGACGAGGAACAATGAATATTTCAGACTCGGACTTAGTCCGAGGGCCGCTCTTGCGATTTCTTCGCTTGCGAGAGCGGACGCATACACAAAGGGCAGGGATTACGTGATCCCTCAGGATGTCAGAGAAGTGTTCACCGATTCCGCGCGTCACAGAGTACTGCCCGGAGCCAAGGCGCAGGTAGAGAACAGAAGTGTTTCGGACTTGTTGGGCGCCGTATTGAAATCGGTTCCCGAACCTATGGCGGGGAGTTAGCGTATGTGCGGCAAAAAACAAGCGATAGCGTTGGCTGCAACGATCGTTATGTCCGCGATACTGTTTGTCATGACGGACTCGGAAGCAGGTCAGATCGTCTTTGCGATGCTCATACTGTCAACTGTTTCTGCGGTCACCGTAATTCACATTACGGGAAGAAACTTTGAGGTATCCGTCAAAAGCACGAACTATGGGTACAGAGAGGAAGACTTTTCCTTTTTGATTACGGTCATCAACAGGAGCATGCTCCCCATACCCAATCTCAAACTCAATTATACGATAAAGAACCTTTTGAACGGGGAAGAAGAAAAACGCTCTGAATACGTGAGCGTTTCATCAAGGACGAGCAGTGGGGAGCACATAATGATTGGGGCGGAACACTGCGGTTGTGTCAGGCTGACGGTCGACGGAGCGGAAAACGGGGAGCCGTTCGGTTTTTTTCACAGGAAGATGGGCATGAAAGCATCGGGTGAGCATTTTGTGCTTCCGAGGGGGAGCAGTGTAAAGATGTCTGAAGACCGGATATACGCATACGATATGGAGAGTTATAAATATTCGCAGGAGAAGCCGGGAAATGATACGAGTGAAACTTTCGATATAAGGGAATATAATACGGGAGACAGTATCAAGAGCATACACTGGAAACTCACCGCAAAGGCGGGAGAAGCGATGGTGAAAGACCCCGGGTTCCCGGTAGAGAACAACATAATGATAATATACGATAACTGTAGCGGGGGAACTCCGGAGAACATCGATAAGTTTGAGGATCTCAAGGTAGGAATATCCAAAGAACTTTTGGAGAGAAAGATTCCTCACTCCATAGGTTGGTACGACAGAGAGCATGGATTCAGAACGAAGTTTGTGGGTGAAGAATCGGATTTCTGGTCGGCGCTCATGGAATCTGAAAAAAGTGAGGTTTTGCTTGACGACAGATCTTCCATATATCATTTTATCGCATCCGAAGTCGAGAAAAACCATTCCAACTATATATATGTTTCCAACGATGACAGGGATATTGAGAGATTGAGGGAATATGGCGAAGTTACCGAACAAAAGACGAGAATTTCTCAATAGAATAGCGAAAGAACTTTTGATTCTGCTCGGTTCTTCCACATTGGCGGCGGGACTTTTCATGACCGTGATCACGATGTTTTCCATACCGTACGGAATAAATACATGGAACAAGGGCGGAGTTTCTGACGGTGCGGCAAATGTTTGGAACACGATTGCGGACACACTCGGGAAAAGCAACTATATCTTGATCCGCAAGTACGACACCGCAGGAGGAGACTGCGGAACTTTCCTGACACTTGTTCTTATCGGTCTGATGATTGTATGTTACCTTATTTTCAAGAGCAGAAATCTCCTGCTTGTATTGATTCCGGCAGTGCCGCTGCTCGTTTTTTCGATAGGATTCGGTATCTATCCGTCCGCCGTTTCGGTGACGATACTTGTGATAGGTCTCGCAACGCAGGTTATTCACGGGAATATGGGTGAAAGGTTCGGACTGACCGGCGTCATCATGGTGATATGTTCCGTCGCGTTCATATTGCCGTTTGCGGCAACGGGAACGGGCCTGAGTCTTATCGAAAAACCGTATGCTTTAAAAAAGATAGCAGACAGTGCGTATGAGAAAACCGGCCTTTTGCGTTACGGGAGGGATACTCTCGGAAACGGCGATATGATAACCGATAAACGAAGCGGCAAAACGAAGGCTTTGTCGGTCAAGATGGAAAAACCTCATCCGATGTATCTTCGGGGATTTGTCGGAGAGAATTTCGACGGGAGAAGGTGGATTCCGCTCGACAAAGAACTGCACTATGAGTCGCTTCCTGTATTTAAAGGTCTTGGAAAAGCAAACTTCAATGCGCGGGGGCAACTGGCGGATGCCGCCCGGATCGCGGGAATGAAAGAAAACGGCGGGAAAGTTGAGATAGAAACTATAGGAGCGTCGCGTCTGTACGCCTACACGCCCTATGAGATTACGGGTAAAAAACCCGCCGGAACAAAGGACTGGAGCGGCGCATTCCTTACGGGTGACGGACTCAGGGGCGTCAACTCATACAGTTATACCGCAGGTGAGAATCTCACGTCCGTGTGGACCGACGTCGCGGGAAAGCTTTATTCTTCGGAAGAGAGCGAGCGTATAAAGAAATACAGCGCGGCGGAGAGTCATTACAACGTATTTGCATACAAGAATTATACATTTTTGACTGACTCTCAAGTTGAGACACTGGCTGACGAGATCGGCACACGCGGCAATCAGGAGAAAGGTCACATAGCTTATAAAACAGCCATAAGCAAGGTCAAAAGTTATTTTGAGAATAACGTTATCTACGCGGATCTGGATAAATCAAAGGCCGATTCCTTAAGTCCGGTGGAAAAGTTTTTTAAAAGCCATAAGGGGCGCGATGTCGACTATGCCGCCGCGGCGGTGCTGATGTTCAGATATTACGGGATCCCCGCAAGATATGTTGAGGGCTATCTTATTACCACCGACGCCGCGAAGAAAATGCAGCCCGGAAAGAAACGGACGATACGTTCCGATGAACAGCATGCATGGCCGGAAATCTACATCGACGGTGTGGGCTGGGTGCCGATTGAAGTCTGCGCCGAGTATTACGACAAGATGCCTCAGGCGGACATGAACAAAGGTCTTTCGAGCGCAAGTTCCTCAAATCCTTTTAATCAGTCCGAACGCGTGACGAGCAGAAAACCTGTCAAAGAACCGAAACGGCAGACTGAAAAGAATATTCCATGGAAAGAGATCCTTATCATTGTGGGAATCGTTATCTTGAGCATCCTTATAGTGTTTGGCGTCATAGGATCGGCACTTATCTTAAGGAAGGTATACAGACGAAGGAAACTTTTCGCTCAGCGGAACGTAAGCAAGGCGATATGCGCGATGATGGATTATGCAAGGAACAAGGAACTTGTATTGTCGGTGCATGTTATCTCCATAGGAAATGAAGCGGCGTACAGCAGTCATGTATTGGATGAAGATAAAAGAAGTCGTGTGCTGGATGATATAAAAAGGGCAAAGGAAGAAAAGCGGAGCCGGAAAAATCCGATAAAAGGTGAGACTCAAAACCTGAGAGGTTTGAAACATGAAAAACAGGAGACTTCCAAAATTTAAGAAGGAAACGCTTTACCTTTTTGCGGCAGGCATCGCCTGTGTACTTTTGCTTGCCGGAACGTTGCTTCTGTTAAATTCTCATTTAAAGAGCAGCGCGACCACGGATGTTTCGAAAATCGATCCCTCACGTTCGCAGGTCATGGTAACAGGGGAAGGGTACCATGCAAAGCGCGGAAAAAAGTCGGAACAGGAAGAAAAGCGAGAGAGCAGGACCCGCTCCGACAAGAGCAAGGCGTGGAAAAAGGCGGCGCCGAATTCCCGAAATAGAAAACGCTCGGAAAGCAGAACGGGGAAAATAATAAGAAGTGATGCGGGTAGAGAAAAAGGCAAAGGCGGCAGGACACCCGGAAAAATTTCGCCAAAGAAACCGTCCGGCGCGCCTGACGATAGCGCTAAAACTCCCTCAGACGATGCAAATACGGAAACGAAGAAGAAAAAGAGAGAGAAAAACAAGGGAAAGAACAATAGAGATAAAGACAATCCTACGACTGAAGACACGAAAGCCCCTATAATTTCTCTCAACTTTAAAAACGTCGAAAAGGTGCAGAACAATATCACATACATCAAGGGCACGTTTTTGAGTTTCAGTTTAAGCGCGACGACATATAAGGGAGAAAAGGTTGAACGTTCCGAAAAATTTGTTGTGACGCTGAACGGCGACAAGATGTACAGCAGCGGCGACCGGTACGTTGGACTATACTCCGCCAAGATAGATTCAGGTGGCGGTTCAAAACTGAAAACAGGTTTAAATCGTATAGTGGCGAGTGTCACAGATACTGAGGGCAATAAAACGACGGAAACTCACAGGATTGTGATGGATGCATCTCAAGAGGGGGAAAAAGAGGGTGTCGCCACGGTGTCGTTCGACTTGAAGCAACTTGGAATCGAGAAGAGTCCCATAGGCACATCCAAAGTTACGATTAATGACGGTGAAAAAGTGGCACATGTAGTCAAAAGATATTTTGAAATAAATGGAGTTAAAATTCAAGGAACAGAGAGTGAGGATTACGGTTTTTATTTAAAACGAGTATACAAGAAGAATATTACAAAGGGCATACCCAAGAAGATAAGGGAAAAGTATTTTCCTCCTCCCGACTATGAGCCGTTTGAGAAGGATTCATTGGGAGCGAAAGATTTCGGGCAGGAATCGGGTTGGAAGTACAACCTCAACGGCGAGACTCCAAACGTCGGGATGTCGTCAAAGGAGGCGCACGATGGCGATGAAATAATTATCTGGTATACCCTGAAACTTTAGCTTAGAAAATACGTAAGAGATTTATCGTACCGGGATGATATTAATTGATTTTAGGATTTTATGGAATAAAAAGGAGTCTGTGATGAAGAATGTCAAACTGAAAAGAATACTGCCGCTTTTGGCGGCGCTGATTGTGTTGATGGCATTTGGCGCCTCGGCAGTATACGGAGACGACAATGATGACACCGTTGTCAATAAAGATGAATACGGTTATGACAGGGAATGGTGGAATTTCAGAAACCGTGAAGACAACAACGGTGTGACGGGAAGACCGGCGCTGAAGGATAAGGAATATGCCGCCCTCAAGTGGGCGACCAGACATGGAACGGGCTGGGCGGCAAGCCCCACCCCTCCGATTATCATAAACGGTAAGATTTATATAGGAGTAGGGAACAAAATTTGCAGACTGAACAAGGACACCGGAAAAGTGGAAGCCGAGTCCGAGGCGATGCCGGGAAAGGTCGGATATGCCATGAATCCTTTTCTTTATGCCGAGGGCAAGATCTTTGCGCAGATAGAGCAGGGGCAGGTATGCGCCGTCAACATAGAGAATCTTAAAATTGCATGGATTACGGAAAAAATAGGCGGTCAGACGGTCAGTCCGATTTCATATAAGAAGATTGACGGCAAAGGATACATTTATACGGGAACGTGGTACGCCGAAAATCAGGACGGATGCTATATATGTGCGACCGCGGACGATCAAAATGTAGTTACGACGCAGGAATATGACGATGACGATAAACCGATAAATGTCAGGAGAAAAAAACTGGAATGGAAGTTTACTCCATCCAAAAACGATGCGAAATTAGCCTCATCCCAACAATACAGTGAATATAAGAAAAGGGGCTTTTACTGGGCGGGATCTTACGTAGCGCAGAATTATGTCGCGGTAGGAACCGATGACGGGGCAGGCGAAGGCAGTGAGAAGGGAAACGCGATTTTTTATACCTTGGATCCGAAAACCGGCGCTGTCATAGATCGTATTGACGGCGTAAAGGGCGATATCAGATCCACCGTCGTATACCATGAGGGAAAGTTGTTTTTTTCCACGAAAGGCGGGCAACTGCACAGAGTTTCCGTGACTGAGACCGGGAAGTTGAGCGAACACGAGCAGATGGATCTGGGCGGCATGGCGACGGCGTCTGCGTTAATACACAAGGATAGACTTTATATAGGTGTAGCGGGGAAAGGGGGACAGTTTGACCCTGACGGCGGACACCGTTTTTCCGTGATAGATGTCAAGGGGAAACTGTCCGATTCCTCATTGATCTATAACATACCTGTAAAAGGATATCCGCAGGCGGCGGCTCTGATGTCGACATCAGAAGAAAAGAAAGACTACGACAACGACGGAAAACCTGACGGAAGGGTATACGTCTACTTTACCTATAATGCGCCTCCGGGAGGGGTTTACTATTTCTATGACGAACCGGGGAGAAAGGAACCGCCTTCAGAGCAGGGAGAGATATACATACCTTCCAAAGATAAGCAGCAGTATTGTATAAGCACAATGTGCATGGACAGAGCAGGAAACCTTTATTACAAGAACGACAGCGGCTATCTGATGGCGATCGAAAAAAATGAGGCATACATTAAGGATGCCAAAGTACAGGCGGATGCGGGCAACCTCAAATGGGATTCCGATTTCAAATATCATAAGACGGAGTATGAAATAAAAGCGGATTCAGAAACCCGGAGCATCAACCTCAAGTTGGAACTTGCGGCGGGGATCACCGCAAAGATAAACGGTGAGGAATATAACACTCAGGCGGGAAGCGACATTGCTCTGAACAATGAAGAGACGGAGGTGAAAGTTGAGGTCGTCAAGGAAGAGTATAAGCGTACCTATACTTTCAAAATCGTCAAGGAAAGTGCAAATGCGAACCTTGTCAATATGAACCTCAGCGGTTCAAACACTGTGGGAAAGAACCTCTTCAAATTCACCAGAACCTTTGATTCCGGAGTTTATGATTATGAAACCGAGTATACCGGAGAAGACATACCGAATGGGTTTTTCAGGCTGTGGCCGGAAGCGGAGAACAAGTCCGCAAACATCAATGTGTATGCCGTAAGCAATATAAGACGCGGTAAGTTCAATAAAACAACGAAAGAAATTTCAAAACCTGCGGATCGGTCTTATTACGGCATATATCTTGAAGATGACGGAAAGGATGCGAAGATAAGAGTAAAAGTCACGTCGGAGAACGGCAAGCAGAGCAAAGAATATAATCTGACGATAGTCCGCAGAATTCGTCTGGTGAGCATCGGGCTTGATGCCGAAAAAATGCTTACTGTGGGTGAAAGTACACAACTGAAGGTGATGTTTACGCCGGAGAATGCCGCAGACAGAATACTCGGTTGGAAAAGCGGCAATGAAGATATCGTGAGCGTAGACGATACGGGAAAAATCCGAGCGAAGAAAGAAGGTGAGACTTCGATAGTCGCCCAGAATAAGGAGACGGGTCTGAGCGCAACCTGCAGGGTAAAAGTCGTTTCCATCGGGAAGATAAGGGAATATTTCAAAGAAAAAATTAAAACCTATAAGAATAAGAACGACTATCGGAAAACTGAACAGGATAAGTTGCAGGCGATAATAGACAAAGCGGTTGAAGAGATTGACAAGGCGGATACCGGTGTAAAGATCGAGGAAATCGCAGAAAAGGCCAAGCTTGAAATCGACAGGCTTAAGACGGATCAGATGTATAAGTCCGAGCTGGAGCGCGCCCGGAAAGAAGGCAAAAGAAAACTCGACAATTACAAGAAGGAGAGTGATTATCGCGAAGCTGAATGGGAAAAGATCAAAAAGATAATTGCCGATGCCAAGACAGAAGTCGATGCCGCGGATTCGCCGGAGCAGGTGGATGAAATAATAAAGACCGCAAAAGGGAAGATGGATGTCGTTAAAGACAAACTTTTCTATGAAAAGGTGGAAGAAGCCAAGAACGAGGTCAAAGAATACAAGAAGATAGACGATTATCGTGAAACGGAAAAGGCTCTACTGAAAAAAATTGTTGAAGATGAGGTAGCCGCAATAGAAAAAGCGGATAATGAAACTGCGATAAGAGAAGCGGTAAACGATGCCAAAAAGAAGATGGATGAACTTAAGACGGATGCGGCATACAATTCCGAAGCACAGGCTGCGCTCGACAAGTCGAAAGCGGAAGCAAAAGAGTGCCTGCGCAGGCATAAAGGCGACGAGGCATTCTGGAGTAAGAGTTACAGGGATGCTGAGAGAAAAAAGCGTCTGGAGATATTAAAGGCTGCAGAAAAGGCCGTGGACAATGCTGCGACGAACGATGAAATAGCCGGAAAGGAAACTGACGCGAAGAAAAAACTCGATGAGCTGAAATCCGATGCGGATTATGTTAAAGCGGCAAAAGACGCCGCAATCAAGGAGATCGAGAAGTATAAGGACGAGGCGCAGTACAGGCCGGCGCAGAAGCAGGAATTCAAGGATATAGTGGCGGAAGCGAAAGAGCGTATAGAGAAGGCGGAAGATGAGGAAACAGTAAAGAGAATAAAAAAGGAAACAAAGGCTTTGCTTGATGAGTTGAAGACCGATCTGGATTTCTGCAAGGAAGAAAAAAAGGGCGAGATCGTTAAATACGTCGAAGAACTTAAAGCGAAGAATTCATACTATCCGGCTGAACAGGCGAAAATAGATGTGATAGTATCGAAAACCGAAAATAAAATTTTGGATGCCGATACCAAAGAAGAACTTGAGGAGACGGTAAACGCGGCAAAAGGCGAACTTGCCGAAGTCAAGACTAAAGAAACCGTATTAAAAGAAACTAAAGAGTCGGTGATCGGCGCTCTTAAGGTCTATAAAAAGAAATCGGATTATCGCCCGCAGGAACAGAAGAAAATCGATGAGATCATAGAAGAAGCCATTAAAAATATAAGCGCTGCGACGACAATGGGGCAGATAATAGAATACGAAAGCATGGCGTATGACAAACTTGATGAAGTCAAGACCAAAGATGAGATCGGCGATGAAGATGAAGAAACCCCGGATGAGGAGGTGCGCCCTACCGAAAAAAAAGCTTATCCGTCAACCGTTCAAGACGCGGTCGAAAATGCTGTGCGTAAGATAGTCAAAAAGGTCCAAAAGTCTGCTCAAAAGAGTATAGGCAAAGTCAAGAAGATAAAGCTGAAAAGAGGCAAGGCAAAAGTTACGGTCGTATTCAAAAAGGTCAGTAGGGCAAAAGGCTATCAAATCTCCGTAAAAAAAGTCCGTAAGAAGGGGAAATGGAAAACATATGCAACCGGCAGGACGAAGTTTGTAATTAAAAAGTTAAACGCCAAAGCCAAGTATTATATCCGCGTCAGAGCGTACGGTAAAAACGGCGGAAAACGTATCTACGGAGCATGGTCGAAACCGGTATCGATCCGGCTAAAATAAATTGTATTCTGAAAATGCTGTGGTATAATATTGGTAAATAAGTGGGTTTGCATTCTGCGAACCGGAAAGGAAGGCACGTAGATGAAAGTTAATATTATTGCCAAGAATTTCAAAACTTATCCTAAACTTCAGGACAAAGTTGAGATGAAATTTGAGAAACTCAGCAAGTACTTTGCAGATGAGATTGTCGCAAATGTGGTTCTCTCACACGAGCGCGGAAAGGACAAGCTTGAGGCGACGATAAATGCAAAGGGTGCGGTTTTCAGAGCTGAGGAGGTTGCGGATGATATCTATGAGAGTTTGGATCTTGCGATTTCAAAGCTGTCCAAACAGATGTCGAAATTCAAGGGCAAATTACAGAAGAGATATATGGACAACAAGGCGTTGAAATTTGAATTTTTGCCTGAACCCGATGAGGCGGAGGAGGAAGCTTCCATAGTAAAGAGGAAGAAGCTTGAACTGCGCCCGATGAATACCGATGAGGCCATCCTGGAGATGGAGATGCTTCAGCACGATTTTTTCCTGTTCCTGAATATGGAAAGCGACAGCATTTCTCTGATTTACAAACGTAAAGACGGTAATTACGGTATGCTGGACACCGAGTACTGATCGATAGGATTCGAGGACAGGGGGTCTAAGAATCATAAGCAAAAAAGGAGAGACCGGTCAAGAGTGCATTGTTCACTCGACCCCGGTCTCTCCCTTTTCTTGGGGCGACAATAGTTTTGTGTTTGATTGGGATTATGTTTACGAAATATCGCCCCAAGGCACGATCGCGATTTACAACTGCACCCATCCCGCACTATAAACTTCAGAATAAGCGGATTTTGAAATCGTGCCGACCGTGCGCACTGTTTTATCTCAGGCTGACCTGATCTTTGCCCCCACATTTGCCTTTGTCGGGATTTACCCGAGGACTTACTCCCTAGAGTGCGCCATGATAGTCGCAAGCTTGAGCTTGCGGTTTACGTGGATCCTTTCGTCCGCACCTGACATGGATTTTCAACCACAGACCCTGAGACAGAATATAGTATACCATCAAACAGGGATTTTGTAACCACTCAATAGTTTGTTTGACGCACTCCGACTTCTCTCCGCTCCGAAACGGGGAAGTTAAATTTTCAGGGTTTTGAGATACGACTTTTGGTCGGCGCTTATTCTGTAGCTTTCGCGGGCTTTTTGTATTGTCTTGTTGTGCGTCCACGCATCCAAAGAGTTATTCCGGATATAGACGATCGACGGCTCCCACTGTTTTGCGAGCGCCGTTGCGAAGAACCAGGCGATCATCATGTTTACATAGTATTCCTCGGAACGGATCCGGGCGGGAATCTCAAGATACTCCTCTTTGAAATCATCGTCGAGGAAATGTGTCATGAGCATTTCCAAGCCGAAACGACAAGTATAAGTGGATGACGACGATGACCATTTCCGTATCATAGGGAGTAAACTGTCTTTCTGACGTTTGAACACCTTTGGGGAAAGCGTATCGCATACTGCCCAGTTATCTATGTACGGTAAAAAAATGCCCAAAGCGTCGATGCACTCGTCGAAATCCTTTATCTCGGAAATCAATATCCCGTGAAGCATGTTTTCATCATAGTACTTATGTGGGATATCCGCCATGAATGCAGTGTGGCAGCCGTTTTTTATACATTCTTTGGCGAATTTACGAAGCAAAGGAATGCGGATCCCGATGATACTGTCGGAAGGCACGTTCGGAACCAGTTTACTTTGAAATTCCGCATAGCCCGTATCCCGCAATTCAAATAATCTTTTTCTTATATCCATCTGGCAATCAGTCCTTTCTTCTTTTATAGTTATAGGAAATTCTTTACTTTATGCTATCTTAGACATTATAATGTATGTGCTGGGGTAAAGCAATGAATGACCGGCGATGGTACAATGTCCTGTGAGAAGTTGCATGTCAATTTAGCACCGTACAAAATTTAGCACTGTACAAAACAGAGAGATCGAACAATTTATATGTAGAAACCGGAGGAGGTAAAAAGTATGAGTGAAATGACCAATACCTGTGGAAAACTTAATGTACTTATACCGTTTTGGCAGGGGGGCGGCAGGGATTTACGGACATACCGCGGCGCATATAATCTGAAGAACAACTATGCGAATGATGTAGATATGGAAATAGTCGATGTCAGCACGGCGAATATAGCGCCGACAGAGAATGATGTGCTCGGATACAGTGATATTTTGAACGGTCTGGATGATGTGAACCATGTTTTAAGAGAGAAATCTCCCGAAAACATTTTTTTGATAGGTGGCAGCTGTGAATCCAGCATATCTTGTATCGCATGGCTTAATAAAAGGTATGCAGGGAATATGGCTATCGTATACATAGATGCGCACGGAGATTTGAATACACCGCAGGCTTCCGACAGCAAACTTTTTTACGGCATGGGGCTTCGTGCCCTTACCGGTGAAAGCGACCCTGAAATATTGGATAAATTGTTTTCCACAGTGGATCCGAAACAGATTATAATGTGCGGTAATCGAAACTTGGATGAGGAAGAAAGCAGGTTTAAGGAAGAACATAATGTGTCTGATTTTACTGCGGGCGAACTCAATTCCGATCCGACCGTGGTTGCAAAAGAAATCATTAAAAAAGGTATGGATAACGTTTTTATCCATATCGATCTTGACTGTCTGGATCCTTTGGAATTCTCGGAATCGCAAGTTCCGGAACCGGATGGATTGACATGTGAGGCGTTGATTTCCATACTTGAAAAAATAGGAAAAACCTCTAATGTCGTGGGCTTCGGGATATTGGAATATACAGGAGATGAAAACGATAGAGATAATGAATTGCTTAAAAAATTGGTCAGGTACGGTAAGGAACAGGTGTAATTGATATGGAAAAGAAATGCGCAAGCATAAAACTTCTTAATTACCTCGTGAAAAAATTCGGTGAGGATTCCGATGAATATGGAAATCTTGAAATTCCGACGGATGTCGAAGGTAAAAGACGCATTCTGCGGTCGCTTATGAATGTACGTATGCCGGGAAAACTGCCGCAGGATGTATTGAAAGCTCAAGATGAGTACCTGACTGAACGGGCGGAAGAGAGGGGGATTGTGGGACTTTCCGATATCCCGGTGACCGTTGATTGCCTTTCCGTCTGGCAGGGAGATATAACACGACTTGCCGTTGATGCCATAGTGAATGCCGCAAACTCCCGGATGTTGGGCTGCTTTATTCCGATGCATGCATGTATCGACAACTGTATTCATACCTTTGCCGGAGTTCAACTCAGAGAGGAGTGCGACAGACAGATGAAGATGTTGCGCGCCAAGCATGGATGCGCTTATGAACAGCCTACATCAGTTCCGATGTTGACGGACGCCTACAATCTTCCGGCGAAAAGGGTGATTCATGTAGTCGGACCGATCGTTGAATCGATCCTCAATAATAAACTTGAAAAGGCTTTGTCCGACTGCTACCGTAATACGCTCGATATGTGCAAGGAGAACGGATTGAAGAGCGTGGCGTTCTGCTGCATATCAACCGGGGTATTTCATTTTCCAAACGAGAGGGCGGCGGAGATAGCCGTTTCAACTGTGTCGGACTGGCTTTCCAATCACAAGGGCGCGATGGAAAGGGTAATATTCAACGTCTGGAAGGACATGGACAGAGAAATCTACGAAAAACTGCTCACTGCTTAGCAATTACAGAAGTGGGATCACCGTCATGGAAAAACAAAAGCGGCTTATTCTGATTTTCTCCGAAGTTACGCAATGCCCGGGGTGGCATTGTTGCGGGGAAATGCCACCCTAAAGCCGTTATATTTATTCTTAAAAGACCGCCACCTTACCGCATGCGCTCGCTCAACGAGCTATTTAGGGACTTTGAAAGCCTTGGTGGCTATTGCGATTATACCACCCAGAACTATTAGAACAGCGCCTATCAGACCTACATAATAACCTGCGCCATAGCCGAATGTCACTTGTACGCCCTTGAATTCATCTTTGAATGTGGACGTAAGCAAAGCCCAAAGTCCGCACTGCAAAAGTCCAAGCAGTATAACGGGGATTCTCTTTTTAAGCGCAACAAACACGGTCGCTAAAATAGGCGCCGCAAGAAAAATCATAATGAGTCCTGTTTTACCCTGTTTCCGATACGCATTGAAAATAGAATCGCTTACGTTTTGTCCTAAAAAAGTTGCTTTGTACAATGTGAGAAACAAAGCAACGACCGTTAATACCAATCCCGCAAAAACAATTATCTGTACTCTTTTGTTCTTGTCCATTTTTTCCTCCCAATATTGTCTTTCTCGTAATTAAACCCACATTTTCATGTACTGATTTGGTTGTTGAACGGCATCTATGCAATAAGTCCGAAGGAGATTTATTGCACACAGGGGCATGCAACGCCCATGCATCGGCAGGTTCATTCTCCCGCAACCGCAAACCTGCTGCAGCCGTTTGAATAGCATGCCTGGGAATTCGCCCGTTCGGGGAACCCAAGATTCAAGAAATTCATTGAATCTCCGAAGAAATTTCTTGCCGGCACGCATTGAATATTTTGTTGATTGAAGTGACTAAATATTCCTTCACAGTATACCATGATAGATACTGTATTTCAATCTCACGAAATTATTTTTTGTCGAAAATTATTCCTGCTGCGTTACATAACAGATTTGATACTTTATTGCAATTCCCAAGAAATCATATTGACAGTCTTTGTATGTCACTGTAAAATGTAGACATAAATTTTACAGTTAAATATTCTCTTCGGTTAACGGAAAGAGGTGCAAATCCTCTACGGGAAACCGCTGTAAGGATGACGAAGCAGAAGAACCATTGGTGAAAGGTTATGCCGCAAAACGAAAATGTTGCAAAACCGGAAATTGAGAAGGTCTGTGGAGGTTGAATCCGAGTCAGAAGACGAACGGAAGAGTTTCAGGTGAAGAACGGACATATCATTTTTGAATGCCTTTTCCTGTAGAACTCGCTTCGTTTGTGAAGGGAGTTTTAATTTGCTCTTCTCCGCTTCACGCTCATAGTTGTGAGTTTATACACATGATGAGCAGCTGTTGTGAAGAAACTGTCACGTCGGGTTTGTATTCGATATGGATGAGATGCTTTGCCGTGTCAACATTTATTATGAAAAAGTTATTGCATAGGATTTGTATTGTTTATGAAGGAGGATGCTATGAGGAAGATTCACTGCAATAAAGTAAAGAAGTCACTCTATGCCGCGGCGATCCTGATGGTCATGATTGCGGCGGTTGTGACCGTGACGGCTGTCACAGCCTATGCCGAGGGAGAGGCCGGCATAAAGCTGGATAAGAAAACTATCAATCTGGAAACGGGAGAGACCGTAAAATTGGAAGTGACTATTACGCCGGAGGGCGGTAATCTCGACGATGTCAAGTGGTCATCGTCGTCGGAAAACGTGGCTACCGTGGAAAAGGGAAAAGTCAAGGCTCTCAACGCCGGGATCACGGAGATCACCGCAAGTTACAAAGGCGCGGAGGCACATTGCTATGTCTACGTGGAAAAGGTAAAACCGCTCAAGAGCCTAGGTGTTCAAGTTGCGAAGGGCAATGTAAATCAATCCGTCTTTGGTGCAGAAATATTTACAGTGGGCTTCGAGGATAAAACAATAAAATTGAGAGCGGTTGCAGACCCTGAAGGCGCCAGCACCAAGGTGAAATGGGAATCGGACAACGAGAATTTCAAAATAGACAAGGATGGTGTTATTACACTTCCCGATCGGATAGAAACAGCGGAAGATGTGACTTTTACCGCAACGTCCGTTCATAAGGATGAGGAGGATGGCGATGCGGTAAGCGGATCCACCGAAATCTATTTTCTTCCGAAAATAAGTGGTTGGGAGAAAGCGAAGAACCTGCTGGAAGTACCGAGGAACGGGGTTTTTGGAAAAGATTCATTACAACTCAGGGTGTTGCCTTTGGATTACAATAATTGGAGAATTATGAAATATTCAGCGAAGCCCAGAGCTGTACTGGATGTCAAGACTGCCACAGACGACGAAAACAGGGAATTTTGCGAGCTCCATCCCCAAAAACCGGGCAAAGCCACTGTAACGGCCAAAGATAAGTTTAATCCTGAGAATAAGATAACTACTGAGATAGAGGTCAGGGGTTTTTATATAACGGATCCCGCCGGCACGTTGAACGAGAGCAGCGTTGAAGATGGAGAAACGTTGCAATTGACTGCAAACGGGATTGAAAAGGATGAAATTACGTGGAAATCCGATGATAAGGAAATCATAGAGATCGACGAGAAAACGGGGATCGTGAAAGGCTTGAAATCCGGCGTGGCGAAAGTAGAGGCTGAATGGGATTCCGATAAAGACGGGAAGAGTGAATATACCGCGGAATATGAGATAAATGTACTCAAAAAAAATAAGGCGTATCCCGCGAAACTGTATATCCCGGATCCGGCAGAGTACTATTCTAATAATCATATATATAAAGATCCTGAATATAAAGAGATAGCCGATGACGTTGAGAAGTATACGGAGAAAGGATTTAAAACCAAGAAAGGTGCATTTACTTCAATTGCCGATGACAGCAATAAGGTTTACTATCTGGAATACACCAATAACGATAAGCTTCCGTTTGTAGCTGTGTTCGATGACAAGAAAGTAAAGGCGGAGCTGAAGTGCGGAGATAAAACTGAAAGCATGTACTCCGGGGAAAGAACATATGCGGAACTGAGGACAGGGAATAACGAGGTGATCGTAAAAGTTGCGCCTATAGATGGAAAAGGCGAGAAAACTACGTATCATTATACGATTATCAGAGGATATTCGAAGAATGACGGAATGGGGAATATTGAGGTTTTGCCACAGGACAGAGACACTTCACCGACTTTGTATAATAATAAAAAGGAGGGTAGCATATCACCGGGATTTTCGGCGTATTCACCTCAAACCGACTATACTTCGTTTGTGTTTAAAGATGTAACGAGGGTGAAGGTTAAACTGATACCTCAGGATTATTACACCGGACATGTCGGATACTCGTCGGACGGTGGTAACACGTGGAAGGAAGTCCAGGGAATCGCTGAAACGGAAGATATTGAAATACCTGCCACCAATTCCGCGGAGGTATTATTCCGCTGTGTATCGGATGCTTACTACAGGAAGATCAAAAAAGAGGATCCGAATGCGGATCCGTTTGAAAAGGCAAAAAAGACATATAGCCTTACGATCAACAGACTTGATGTAAGTTCCCAAGATTTGGGGCTGGGAAATGTCAAAAAAATTGATTTGGGAGAAGGACTTACGTGGTGCTCGCCTAAGTGGTCGCCGGGATATACTCAGTCCGCGGCGGTCGTGGGTCATACCACGGATGTGGCGAAGATCACATATCACGTGAAGCCGGGAACTAAATTGTATAATGAACAGGTCGATGATCAGCACCTTGTACATTCTTCCGGTAAGGATGAAGAAGGAAATGACCTGTGCACGGGGGAAACGGAGACTCCGTTGCAGGATCAAGGCAGCGTAAGAGCTCAAAATATCATACTTGTAACCGGAGAAGGTGAAAAGACCGCTACGAGCAGATTAAGCATTAACCTCTATAAGGTCGGTACAACCAAAGGCACGTTGAAAGGCGTTCACGATTCCATCGTTGAATACATGTGTCCGGGCAGTCAGTACACCTCGGGAGGAAATCAGGGCTGGGGCACATACGGAATATTCCCTGAAAAGGTAAATATGGGAACGGGAAATTGGTACAGTTGCATTTCCCTCGGTCAATTCGGCGGATATATGACTTTGAAATACGATAAGGCGATCACCGACAACCCGAAACATCCGTATGGTATCGATTTTACCGTATTCGGAAACAGCAACGGCGGCGAGGGATTTTCAGAACCCGGAAACGTGCTGGTATCCGAGGACGGAAAGGAATGGTATTCACTTGCGGGATCCGATCACTATGACAGCACCACCATGTGGGATTATTCCGTAACATATAAGAGGAACCCGAAAAGTAAGATCGCCGACTATGAGGATAACCTTGGAAACGCGGGTTCATTGGGTGTGGGATTTGCCGGAACTTTCTACAGCATGCCTGATAAAAAATGGTATCCGCTCTATAATTGGAAAGAAGGAGAAGATAAGGCCATTACCTTTACCGGAACGAGAGTCTTCGGTATGGGCGTACCTGAAAACAAGGGTCTTGAAAACAGTTCGGCATTGATGCCCGCATTCGGATATGTGGACACGCATGTGAACGGTAAAACTGTTGCGGGAACCGGAGAATCCGTGAATCTATATGATGTTCCCGTGGGGAATCCGTATATGGAAGGTTACGACGGATACGGAGACGGCTTCGATCTCAAGTGGGCTGTGGACAAGGACGGAAATCCGGTGGATTCAAGCAAACTCAAGATCCATTACGTGAAAGTCCAGACCGCATCGTTTATAGGAGCGGGTGCGATCGGTGAAAAATCCACGGAGATATCGTGCATAAGCAGAACAAGCGAGGAGAAAGAGGACTTTGGAAAAACCGAAGATCCGAAAATTACCGTCGGAGGGAAAAAGGTCAATATAAGCGAAGATAAAGACGTTTACAATGTCGCCTTGGACTCCGATAAATCTTACGATGTGAACGTGGATGCAGCTGCGGATGCGAACGTATATATAAACAATCAGAGAAGCAGGACTCGTCACTATGAAGGTCTGCCCGACAAAAAGATTTTAAGAGTAATAACACAGAAAGGGAAATCATCCCCGTCCATCAAGTATATACACCTGACTGTAAAGGGATCCGGCGATACGGTGGAAGACCGTGCGCAGGCGGAAGAAGTTGAAGGTATGTTCGATGCGCTGCCGGAAGAAGTCACGAGAGAAAACTATGGTGACATAGTAAAGGCAAGAACTACATACGAAGGATTGTCCAAGCAAGTAAAGGAATACGTAAAAAGCGTGGAAAAACTCGTTCAGGCAGAAGAAAGAGGAAAAGGCTTTGCGTTAGCGGAGAAAATCGACAAACTGAGTTCTGAAGATAATATCAAGGTTGAGGATGTGAAAGCTCTCAGAAAAGCCTATGATGCGTTGAACGATAAGCAGAAGAAAGATGTATACACCTATAACAACCTGTTGATAATGGAGAACTTCATAAAGCTGCGGGATGAAATGGACAAACTCAAAGCCGACAGGAACAGGGCAATCACAAATCCGTTGGCGAAGCCGACGGACAAGACCAATCCGATCGTAAAGTCATCTGCGGGCGATAAGTCGGGGAATACAAACGACAACGAGAAAGCGAGCGCAAAAAAATCCTTGAAAGTAACGGGACTTAAGATAAAGCGAGTAAAGAGAGCCTTTGTTCTTACCTGGAAAAAGAGCGGAAATGCCGGGAAGTACGAGATAGCGTACAAGAAGAAGGGCGGCAAGAGCTACAAACGACTTAAGACCGTTAAAACGGCAAGACTGAAGACCGGAAAACTGAAAAAGAACAAATACTATTACTTCAGGGTTCGTGCCGTCGGAAAAGTGAACGGAACGACGTATTACGGCAACTGGACAAAAGCCAAAAAAGGTAAGTGCATGTAAATGACAGGATATCCGCGTCGGAATTTTGCAAGTGCTGCAGCGTGAGTATTCAAACCTGCCGTCATGTCTGAACACCGGACATGACGGCGGTGGAATAAATTTTATTATTAAGTAAGGAGAAAAAGATGAGAAAAAGTTATTTTGGCAAGGGGACAATGTCCCGTGTCGCGGTAGTTTTGGCGATCATGCTCGCGGCGGCGATGATCATGATGGTCAATTCGACCTATGCCGAGGGAGAGGCCGGCATAAAGTTGGACAAGAAAATTCTCAATCTGGAAACGGGAGAGACCGTAAAACTGGAAGCGACGATTACGCCCGAGGGCGGCAACCTCGACGATGTCAAGTGGTCATCATCGCCTAAAAAAGTGGCGACCGTAGAAAAGGGAGAGGTAAAAGCACTCAAGGCCGGAATCGCAGAGATTACCGCAAATTATAAGGGGGCGGAAGCCAGCTGCTATGTTTATGTGGAAAAAGCGACACCGCCTGAAAAGCTCACGGTTGAGGTTGCGGACGGCAATGTGAATAAGAGCAAAAGCGGGGTGAATTTCTTTACCGCGGGATGTAAAGAAAAGACTTTCAGGTTGAAAGCCGTGCCGGAGCCTGCAGGAAGCAGTGCCAAGGTGAAATGGACATCCAACAAAGCAGGCTTTGCCATAGACGAAGACGGGGTGGTTACTCCGCCCGAAGATCTGAAAAATGCGGAATATGTCACCTTCACCGCAAGCTCGGTTCACAACAAGAACACGGGCAAGATCGAAGTCTATGTGCTTCCGAAAATGGGATGGGGGAAAAATCCTACAACCGTACAGATTCCGGAAAACGGAATAATCGGGACTATCCCACCTTATCTTCAGGTGTCCCCGGGTCAGTACAATGACTATAAGATAGTGGACTACTCGACGGAGCAAAAAGATATAATAGATCTTGATTTTGAAGATAAAAGTTATTGCGGTCTGTATCCGAAGGCTCCGGGAAAGGTCACGATAACGGCAAAGGACAGATTCAACGATGAAAATAAAGTAACGACGGAATTGACGGTAAAGGGGTTCTATGTGACGGATCCGCAGGGTACGGTCAATGAAAGTATTGTAGAGCAGGGGAAAACGCTGCAGCTTACCGGCAAAGGCGTCAAGGCTGATGAGATAACATGGAAGACCGACGATACAGAGGTCGTAAAGGTCGGTGAAAACACCGGACTTGTGGAAGGTGTTAAACCCGGAAAAGCTGTCATAAAGGCTGAATGGGATACCGACAAGGACGGAAATGCCGATTATACGGCGGTTTATGAAGTTCACGTGGTCAAGCCGGATAAAGCTTATCCCACAAAATTCTACACCTCAATAGGCATGCAGGTCTATGAGGATGAAGAATACAAAAAACCGCTGAAACTCACTGAAAAATATCTCGACAAAGAGATGAAAGCCGTAAAGGCTCATTTCTTTTCGATTGCCGATGAGAGCGAGAAGACCTATTATGTCAACAGTAATACATATCAGATGATACTGGGGGCGGTTTTTGATGACAAGAAAGTAAAGATGGAACTGAAGAATGGCGACAATACCGTAAATATGGAGTCCGGAAAGGAAATCGGAACGACCCTGGAGCCGGGTGAAAATAAAATAGTCGTGAAGGCGTCTTCAGCGGACGGAAAGGGCGAGGACAGCACTTACACGTTTAAGATCATTAAAGGTTACCAGACCCAGGAAGGTATAAGGAGCATCGGTGTTACCACAGTTGACAGAGAGCCGTCCCAGACAGAATACAACGGACAGACAGAAGGAGCACTGTCACCGAGATTTTCGAGCTGGTCGCCGGTTACAGATTATAAAGTGTTTGTATTCAGCGATATAACAAAGATAAAGGTGACGGCAACACCGCAGGATTATGCAACCGGACATATAGGATATTCAACGGATGGCGGAAACACATGGAAAGAGGGTGTTGGCAACACGACCACGGATGAAGTGAGTATCCCTGAAAGCAATTCCTCGGAAGTGCTGATACGCTGCGTATCGGATGCATCGTACAAGAAGAGCAAAAAAGAAAATCCGGATGCGGATCCGTTTGCAAATGCTTCCAAGACGTATAAGGTTACGATCAACAGAGTTGACGCTAATCCGGAGTCTTTGGGATTGGCAAATATCAAGAAAGTCGATCTGGGAGAAGGTCTTACATGGTGCTCGCCTAAATGGGCGCCCGGATATACGGAGTCCGCTGCAGTTGTGGCGCATAATACGGAGAATGCTGTAATCACGTACCACGTTAAAAAAGGAGCGAAACTGTATAAAGGAAGTGTGGACGATGCGAACCTGCTTAAGCCGTCGGGCGAAGATGAAGACGGAAATGATCTGTACACGGTTGAAACAAAAACTCCGCTGAAAGATCAGGGAAGTAACGAAGCACACACAATAGCGGTAAGCACGGGAGAAGGAGAAAAAGTGGCTACCGGTAAATTCAAGTTCAAATTTTACAAGGTCGGTACGACAAAAGGTACATTGAAAGGTGTACACGATTCCGTTGTCGGATACATGTGCCCGGGAAGCCAGTACACCTCAGGCGGAAATCAGGGCTGGGGAACGTTCGGGATCTTCCCTGAAAAAATAAATATGGGAACCGGAAACTGGTACAGCTGCATTTCGCTCGGGAATTTCGGAGGGTACATGACCCTGAAATACGATAAAGCGATTACCGATGATCCGAAACACCCGTATGGAATTGATTTTACCGTATTCGGAAACAGCAACGGTGGAGAAGGTTTTTCAGAACCCGGAAATGTGCTTGTATCCGAGGACGGAAAGAAATGGTATTCTCTTGCAGGATCCGATCATTATGACAGCACCACCATGTGGGACTACTCTGTTACATATAAGAAGAACCCTAACAGCAAAGTTGCCGATTATGAGGACAATCTCGGGAACAAGGATACGCTGGGCGTGGGATTTGCCGGAACTTCCTACAGTATGCCGGATAAAAAATGGTATCCGCTCTACGACTGGAAGGAGGGCGAGGATAAAGCCATAACGTTTACCGGAACGAGAGTGTTCGGCTCATCGGTACCTGAGAACAAAGGTCTTGAAAACGGTTCCGCCCGTCTGCCTGCGTTCGGGTATGTGGATACTCACAGAAATTCAAGCACCGTAGCGGGCACCGGAGAAGATGTTAACCTCTATGAAGTTCCCGTGGGGAATCCGTATGTAAGCGGATATGACGGATACGGAGACGGATTCGACCTCAAGTGGGCTGTGGACAAGGACGGAAATCCGGTAGACTCAAGCAAACTTAAGATTCACTACGTAAAAGTTCAAACTGCATCGTTTATCGGAGCGGGAGCAATCGGCGAAAAATCGACCGAAATCTCATGCATAAGCAGAACTTCCGAAGAGAAAGAAGACTTTGGAAAGACTGCGGATCCTAAGATTACGATTGCCGGCAAAGAACTCAATGTCAGCGAGGACAGGGATGTTTACAACGTAGTCTTGGATTCAGACAAATCTTATGACGTGAACGTCGAAGCGGGAGCTGATGCTAACGTATACATTAACAATCAGAGAGCCAAAACCCGTAACTATGAAGGTCTGCCTGACAAGAAGATGCTCAGGATCATAACACAGGAAGGCAAGGCTGCGCCGTCCATAAAGTATATACACCTGACTGTAAAGGGCTCGGGTGATGCGGTGGAAGAGCGGGCACAGGCAGAGGAAGTTGAAAATCTGTTCAATGCATTGCCTGAAGAAATCACAAGAGAAAATTACAGCGACGTCGTAAAGGCGAGAGCAAGTTATGAAGAACTTTCCAAGAACGCAAAAACGTATGTTACAAATGTGGAAAAACTTGTACAGGCTGAAGAAAACGGGAAAGGCTTCAACTTGGCGGAGAAAATCGACAAACTGAGTTCTGAAGATGAAGTTAAGGTCAAGGATGTCGAAGCCCTCAGAAAAGCCTATGATGCGTTGAACGATAAGCAGAAGAAAGATGTATACACCTATAACAATCTGCTGATCATGGAAAAACTCATAAAACTGCAGAGTGAAGTGGATAAGATCAAAGCCGACAAAAACACGGCAATCACGAATCCGTTGGCGAAACCGACGGACAAAGCGAATCCGATTGTAAAGACACCTGCCGGCGATAAGACGGGGAATACAACCGACAACGAGAAAGCGATCGGAAAAAAATCTTTGAAAATAGCGGGACTTAAGATAAAGCGAGTAAAAAGAGCCTTTGTTCTTACCTGGAAAAAGAACGGAAATGCCGTGATGTACGAGATAGCGTACAAGAAGAAAGGCAGCAAGAACTACAAACGACTCAAGACTGTTAAAGCGACGAGAGTGAAGACCGGGAAACTGAAAAAGAAGAAATACTATTACTTCAAGGTTCGTGCCGTCGGAAAAGTGAACGGTTCGACTGAATACGGCAGTTGGACGACAGCTAAAAAAGTTAAGTGCAGATAAACAGCGTCTGAAAAAATAAATTCAACGTCTGATTATTACATCATGTGTACCGACATGTCCGCTCATGACTCCGGAGGTTTATTTAAACGTAACCATGAACCTCCGGAGCCTGCCGGGCATGCGCCGGACAATGTGAAAGTGCCGGAAATTTATGAGAGGAGACAGTGGCGATGATTAGATTAAAAAAAATAAAAATACTGCTTTTGGCGATCGTAATGTTGTTTATTGTCGGAGTTTCGGCCACTGTGTCGGTTTCGGCGGAAGATGGCGAATCGGTAACCGTATATATAAGCATAAGTGATGACGGGGATTTTGTGAAAAGTCCGGTGAACGGAACGCCTATAGCGTACCTGCCTGTCAAAATAGATTATTTCGATCTCAAAGATTACGGACTTGAAAAGTTTTACAGACTTCACAACAAGCCGTTTGAAGAGGGTGGCGAGTACATCAAGGACTCACCGCTCATCAAGCGACCTACATTGCTGCATTTGTATATAAAAATGCTTGAACAGTATTACAAAGGTTCCAAACTGACAAAGGAGGATGTTCATTCCGAAATCATAGATGTCACCCAGACAGCATGCCATATGTACATGAAACACTTCTGGGGTCACGATGAAAACCTTATGTACTTCGTCAATCATAAATATCCGCTGATGGCTAAGGGGATAGGATCGACCGCCGATTATATACTCCTTGAGGACGGTGATGAGATAGATCTGGCAATGTTCAGCGACTGGAATTTTTATCATCACGGAGCTTTCCTCAATTTCGACAAGACGACGCACACGACATATGTAGGGGAGGACTTCCGTCTCAAATTAAGCAAGATAGGAACTCAGGAAAATATTAACGGCGGCCAGAATGAGGCTCTGCCGGTCGTGGGAGAAAAAGTAAGAATAAGCAACGATCAAGGCAGGAGCTGGAAACCTCAAAATATAAAAACGGATGAAAACGGATATGTGACATTGTATTTCAGTGAACCCGGGACTTATTACGTTTCGGCGGGCCCGGGATTTCCGACATTTCTGAATCAGGCAAACGATAATCCGTTTGTTGCTGCGCCTCCTATTTCCGTAATTACTGTCAAAGATACTTTTAAACCTGAGGAGGGCAGACTTAAAGCGGCAAAAAAAGATGCAAAACGCGAACTGTCCGGGTATGTTGATTTTAGTATGTATACGGACGAAAATAAGGACAAAATAAATGATATCCTGGCCGGTGCATATGCAAAGATAGACTCGGCGGGCAATGTCGGAACTGTGCGTAATCTTGTGGAGGAAGCGAAACGGGAGATAGATGAGGTGGAGAAGGCGGAGAAACCGCCGGAAGATCAGAAACTTCTCGATGAAGCCAAGAAAAAAGCGCTGGAGGCGTTGGCTGCATATGATCCCGACAAATATTCAGGACAAAAGAAAGAAAAACTTAAAGCAGCGATAGAAAAGTGGAAAACAGCGATAAATGGATGTGAAACGCTTGAAAATGTGCGAAAGGTAAAGGGCGCGGCGATAAAAGAACTGGAGGAGATAATCAAGAAAAACGAAGATCCTCCGGTGGTTGAGCCGGAAGATCCTCCGGCGCCACCCCCTATCGGCGAACCGGAAAATCCTTTGATCCCGCCTAAGAGCGACACGAACCCACCGTCGGGGAATTCGAATCAAGGCTTCCCGGGAAAACGACCTTCTGGCGATTATAAAAAAAGCGAAAGAGAAACACCGGATACTCTCAAAAGATTTAAGATAGACAAGGTCAAGGGGATCCGAACGAATAGAAAAAACGGCAGGCTTTACATCAAATGGAGAAAAACAGACAATGCCGACGGATACGTACTTGCATTCAAAGAAAAAAGAAAAAAGAAATGGAAGTACAAAACATGTCGCAAGACATACGTTTCCATAAAAAAATTAAAACTCAAGAGAAGGACCGGATACCGCATAAGAGTGCGAGCGTATAAACGCGTTTCCGGAAAGAAAAAGTACGGAGCATGGTCGAGGGCGTTTCTTTATCGTGCGATAACAGTTCAATGACATTAGATAGCGTACTCCCCATATTTCAATTTTTGGGAGAAACGGAGATACGGACACTTTTTGGACAGCCTAAACGGATAATCTAATGTCCAATCTATACTCTGTGGGGCTCAAATTGCCCTAATGATTTTTTGAGCGGTTTTTTGTTTAAGTGAACATCGATCAGTTTCGATTTCAATAAATTTGCAATCAACGGTGTTTGGATTAACTACCATACCACATGCAAAGGCGAATGGTCAGCAGACGGTCAAGGACTCCGTTCTGGGAGTTTCATTAAGAGCAATTCTCACTATTTTCAAATCAAAAATAGGATACAGGATAAAAATACCCCTTTGCCATATGGATTATACTTCCGAAAAATGTAGCAAAGGGGTATTCTCTCCTCTCTGTTATTTCTTGTTGGAACCCGTAAAACGGAATGGGGTTTGATCTTCTGCATTTTCCTGTTCTTTTTCCCTTTCTTTTCTTCTTCTCTTTTCATCGTCTTTTTCCAGTATTCTTTCTATCATTCTTCTCTTTGTATCAGGCAATACCCTGTAAATACCTGTCGCGAGCAAAATGAATCCCAATATTATAACGAGCGAGAAAGGAAAAGTAACACTGTATCTGGTTGCATCTACAAGGAAATGGTCGTAAGTTTTCATCTCAAGATACTGGATTATATATCCTCCGAATATAGATATCAATATAAATGTTATTCCTGCCCAAATATAAATCACATCATAAACTTTTTTATAGACCTTATGTCTGCTGAAGTTGTAATCATCGTTTTCGTGATAAACCATTCTCAAGGAAAGTTTCAATCCTTTTTTTCTTATACTTGAAATAAACTTATTAATGCCCCATATAAACTGAAAAAGCGCTATCAACGACATGGGCGCGAATGGGAACTCAGCGAAGTATTTATATATTTCACTATAAAAACCCCCGCCAAATCTTATGTGAAAGTATTGTGTTGAACAGGTTCCACACAAAACAATCGTAAGCATTATGATCCCCGCTACAGTGTGTCCAAAACCTGATATTTCCGGGAACTCACAGCGTATGCCCCTCTCATCACAGACGTTTTTTCTGAGAACTTTTACGGATTCGGCGGCATCGGCGATTTCATCGAAAAGCAAATAATCAATTGATGTATCAAAACACTCGCATATCTTCAGAATATCAGCAATATCCGATGATGTTTCGCCGTTTTCCCATTGCAAAATTTTTTCGAGCGGCACGCCGGTCATCTCCGATAATTTTTCTTGAGATATCTCTTTAGTATCTCGCAATGCCTTGATTTTTTCGCTAAAAGTCATACTGCACCGCCTTTCTGACTTCTTTGATTAACTTCAATATAACATTATCATAATAAAATATCAAAAATATTTTTTTGGAATCTCTGCAAGTGAGGCGCACGATTGCCTGCGACGAGGACTTTCTGGATGCCCATGCCCGCATTTTACAGGAAGTCTGAAATCCGTTTACGTATAATGCCGGAGAAAAAACTCTACAAAAGGCTTCTTAGAGTAAATTCCTTTATAGATACAAACCGGAACTTACTTTGCAAATTAACAACAAAAGTTTGACACCGTCGTTTTCGCCGGTCACTCTTGATATTTTGCTACTTTTTTAGTAGAATTAACTACGTATCAAAGAGGAGACAGACGAATGAAATCATTTATTGCTAACACAATTTCAACGTTGGGGATCAACGATATTCTCGACATACTGCTCACAACATTCGTTTTATATAAAATACTGGAATTCATAAAAGATACACGGGCGCAGCAACTCTTGAAAGGCTTGATATTTCTGATTGCTGCATATTTTATTTCCGATTATATGAATCTGCATGTCGTGCATTGGCTGCTGCGTACGGGCTTTACCGTCGGCATTTTTGCGCTTATAGTGCTGTTTCAGCCTGAACTTAGAAGAGGGCTTGAATATATGGGACGCAGTAGAATGGGTATGAATAAATTTGTTAAGATAGACAAGGATAAGGCGAAATACATAACCAATGAGATTGCGGATGCCGTCGCGGGCTTTTCGGACAAGAAAATCGGGGCACTTATCGTTTTTGAAAGGGATGTCACGCTTGAGGACATTGCCGAGTCGGGCACGTTGATCAATGCGGATATATCCGAGGAGCTTCTCGGGAATCTTTTTTATGAGGGATCACCGCTGCATGACGGCGCAATCATAATAAGGCAGGATAAAATATATGCCGCTGGATGCGTTTTGCCGCTCACGGACAAGATAAGCCTGAACAAGAGTCTTGGAACCAGGCATAGAGCGGGCATAGGGATCACGGAGAATTCTGATGCGGTAACTTTGATAGTAAGTGAAGAGACCGGGATAGTTTCAATGGCGAAAGATGGTAAGATAACGAGATTTCTGGATAAGCGGAGTGTGGAAAAGATGTTGCTCGGCCTGTTTACGGAGGATGACGAGAAGCTGTCCAAGTTGAGCAGTTTGGGCAAAAAAATAGGAAGGGGAATGCATGTTACAAAGTAAAAAGGCGAATTTGGTATTGGCGCTTGTACTTGCAATTGCATTCTGGTTTTATGTTGTAGGTGAGATAGATCCTGAGACCAGCAAGGTGTACAGAGGCGTACCCATCACCGTAAAAAATGAGCATGTGCTCAGCGAGCACGGATTGTCGGTGGCGGGTATGGACAGAAAGGTGATCGCCGTGACGGTGTCAGGAAAAAGAAGCAATGTATACGGGCTGAGAAAAGACAGGATCAAAGTGAGCGTCAACGTCGCCAATGCTCGCGAGGGCGGAAATAAGATCGGAGTGGATGTAAGGGTTCCGCGAAAAATAGAGTTGACGGAGCAGAGCGTGGGAAAGGTGAACGTGGCGGTCGAGAAACGTGTCAGCGAGAACAGGAATGTGGAAATCGTATACACAAAAAAACTGAAAGAGGGCTACGAGCCTGAGATAAAGGATATAAGGCCAAAGGTCGTGGAAATAGGTGGCGGCAAGTCGCGGATATCCGAAGTCAAAAACTTGTGGGCAAAGATTTCACCCGGGGATATAAAAGAGCATGAGACGAGCATAGAGGCAAAAATCGTTGCCGCCGGCAGCAGTGGGAAAGAAGTTGCGGGCATTGAATCCGCCGTGGACAAGGTGCGGGTGCGGATAATATTGTTAAAAACAAAAAATGTACCGTTAAAGCTCAAGGTGAAAGGACAAAATGCCGGGAAATATAAGCGTGAGTGTACGGCTCCGGATTCGATAACGATAAAGGCGAGCGCCGAGGCACTGAAGAAGTTGGACTGGGTCAAGGCAAAAGAAATAGATGTATCGGAGATAAACAAGGATTCGCAAGTCAGAATTGCTCCCGTTCTTCAAGACGGTATCAAGCTTTCCGAAGTCGCGGAAAAACCGGTTTTGAAAGTAAAGGTCACGAGAAAAGGCAGTAAGAGGAATTGAGAAAGAGGGTAAGAAATGGGAATGTTATTCGGAACGGACGGAGTCAGAGGCATCGCCAATAAGGAACTCACACCGGATATCGCATATGAATTGGGTAAAGCGGGGACGGAAGTCCTCGGAAGCATACATAGCAATCCTACATTTGTGATCGGCAAAGACACAAGGCGGTCAGGCTACATGCTTGAAAATTCGATTGCCGCCGGCATACTGTCCATGGGCGGAAATGTCATAAAGGTGGGGGTCATTCCGACTCCTGCGGTGGCAAGATTGGTAAAGGTGTACAGAGCTCAGGCGGGTGTCGTTATTTCGGCTTCCCATAATCCTTTTCAGGACAACGGAATAAAGTTCTTCAACGGCGAGGGGTATAAACTGAACGATGAGATAGAAACCAAGATAGAAGACTTCGTACTGGGAAGGGAGAGCTTCGAAAGAAAACTGCTTACGGGTTCCATGGTGGGCAAAGAGACCGATCTGGAAAATGAAGCGAGGGCTTTGTACATAGAATATCTGTTATCCACGGTCGACTATATACTTGAGGACTATAAGATCGTATTGGACTGCGCAAACGGCGCCTCATATCAGGTTGCGCCAAAGGTATATGAAAGACTGGGAGCAGAGGTCATAACGATAGGCACAGGTCCGAATGGACTCAATATAAATGACAAAATCGGTTCTACACATCCTGAACTTCTTCAGGAAACCGTTGTGCGCGAGAAAGCAGATATCGGACTTGCTTTTGACGGTGATGCCGATAGACTTATCGTGGTTGATGAAAAAGGACAGGTCATAGATGGTGACAAGACTATCTGCATATGCGCAAGGATGCTGAAGGAAGCCGGAAAACTCAAGGATAACAGGGTCACCGCAACAGTGATGAGCAATATAGGCTTCCACAGGTATATAGAAGCTATGGGAGGAAGCGTGGACATCACGGATGTAGGTGACAGATATGTTCTTGAATCCATGAGAAAGACAGGTTCAGCCATAGGAGGGGAACAGTCGGGACACATAATCTTCTCCGATTATTCGACCACAGGCGACGGGGTATTGTCATCACTGCAGTTTATAAAGGCGCTGGTGGGATCGAAAAAGAAAGCGTCCGAGCTTGCGGAAACGGTGGTGCTGTATCCACAGGTTCTCGTGAATGCAAAGGTCAGCCGCGAAGGAAAGACCGAGTATCGAAACAATGCGGAAATCATCTCCGCCATAGACAAAATAGAGAAAAGGCTTCAAGGAGAAGGAAGAGTTTTGATAAGGCCGTCCGGTACGGAATCTTTGGTTAGAGTAATGATCGAGGGCAAGGATGAATCGGAGATATCGGAAATGGCAAAGGAACTTGCCGAACTGATTGCTTCAAAATACTGAAAATAGGCAGTTTCGGCATTACAACAAGTGAATGCCAAGATGTGTTTGCGGGCGTATTCGAATGTGTTCGGATCCCCGTGTTTGAATTACAATCAATATCGGAAAGGGGTTAAACATGTGTGGTATAGTGGGATATACGGGAAATGAACAAGCAAAAGAGATCGTAATAAACGGATTGAAAAAACTTGAGTACAGGGGGTATGACTCGGCGGGAATAGCAATAAGGAACGAAGATGGTATAGTCGTTCGCAAAAAGAAAGGTAAGATCGCCGTACTGGAGGATTTCATAAAAAATGAAAGTTTGCCGGGAACTTTGGGAATAGGACACACGCGGTGGGCCACTCACGGGGCGCCGTCGGATCTCAACGCCCATCCTCATACGAGCGTCGATGGAAAAATTGCGGTGGTTCACAACGGAATAGTGGAGAATTACGTGGAGCTTCGCGAAAAACTTGCTTCAGAATACGGGATCAAGTTCAAAACAGAGACGGATACGGAAGTTATCGCGGCGCTTGTGGGTGCATTATACGAAAAAAACGGGGGGAATACGGAAGATGCCGTATACGATGCGGTAAAGGAAATGTCCGGAGCTTATGCCATAGGCGTCATCGCCGCAGACAGTCCCGATAAAATAGTGGCATACAGGAAAGATGCCCCGTTGATCGCCGGTGTCGGTAAGGGCTGCAAATTCATAGCATCGGACATACCGGCCATTTTGAAGTATGTTAACGATATTTATCTGATAGAAAATGATGAAATGGTGGTCTGCACTCCGGATGATGTAAAGATCTATGATTCGGCGAGGAAACTTGTCAAAAGAGAGATCATGAAGGTCAATTGGAACATAGAAGATGCCGAAAAGGGCGGTTATGAGCACTTCATGCTAAAGGAAATATATGAGCAGCCCAAGGCGCTGGAAGACACGATGCTCAGACGCATAGGAGAGGACGGCAAGATCAGGCTCGACGGAATATCGCTGACTGAACAGGATTTAAAAAAGATTTCAAAGATATACATTGTCGCATGCGGAACGGCGTACCATGCGGGGCTTGTCGGAAAGTATGCGATAGAAAACATGGCGAGGATCCCGGTCGAGATAGATGTTGCATCGGAATTCAGATATAGAAATCCCGTTATCGACGAAAATACTCTCTTTATTGCCATAAGCCAATCGGGCGAGACACTCGATACTCTCGCCGCACTCAGAGAAGCCAAAAGCCACGGAGCGAGAATCATGTCCGTCTGCAACGTGGTGGGCAGCTCGGTTGCAAGAGAGTCCGACGATGTATTTTACACGTGGGCGGGACCTGAAATTGCGGTGGCATCCACCAAGGCGTACACCACACAGCTGATGTGCATGTATCTGATAGCATTGTATTTGGGTGATTTGACCGGCAATATATCGGAAGAATACTATGACTCAATACTCAAAGAATTGCTTGCTATGCCGAAGAAAGTCTCTGAAGTCCTTGAGAAGAGTGCTTACATAAAAAAACTCGCAGAGAAACTTTACAACAGAACACAGGTGTTTTTTATAGGAAGGGGAATGGATTCGGCCGTTGCTCTTGAAGGGTCGCTGAAACTCAAGGAGATATCCTACATCAACTCTTTTGCCATAGCCGCGGGGGAACTCAAACACGGCACGATCGCTCTGATGGAACCGGAGACGATAGTCATTGCGCTTGCGACGCAGAATGTGCTTTTTGACAAGATGTACTCCAACATCGTCGAGATCAAGGCGCGTATGGCTCATGTGGTATCTATCGCGAAAGAAGGCTCGGAAAAGATAGAAGCCGAGAGTACCGAGGTCATATACATACCTGAATGCGCAGATGAGGTGACTCCTATATTGTCGATAGTTCCGCTCCAACTCTTTGCGTACTATGTGGCGAAGATAAAAGGCGAAGATATAGATAAACCGAGAAATCTCGCAAAATCGGTCACCGTCGAGTGATTTTAGAATATTGGTGCGATCATGGATTCAAGATTCATATGAAAGTGCCGAATTGGGCAGTTTCCAAAAGTGAAAGTGAGGTGCATAATGCCAAAATATGAGATAAGGAATATTTCTCTTGCGACATCGGGATACACAAAGATACGTTGGGTGAAAAACAATATGCCGCTTCTTTCGGGGTTGGAAGAAAAGTTTGCGAAGGAAAAACCCTTTGAAGGAGTGAAAATATCGCTTTCCGTTCATCTGGAGGCAAAGACCGCATATCTGTGCACTGTGTTGGCAGCCGGAGGCGCAATCATGTCGGTGACGGGCAGCAACGTGCTGTCGACTCAGGATGATGTTGCTGCGGCTCTTGCGGACTTGGGGCTTTCGGTGTTTGCGTATCATGGAGCTACACAGGAAGAATATGACAGGCATATAGAGATGTGTCTGTCATGCAGACCTAACATAATAATAGACGACGGCGGCGACCTTGTCGGTTTTTTGCATACCAAAAGACCGGATCTTGCCGAGGAAGTTTGGGGCGGATGCGAAGAGACCACGACAGGTGTCATAAGACTGAAGGCGATGGAAAGAGAAGGGGTTTTGAAGTTTCCGATGGTAGCTGTAAACGACGCCGACTGCAAGCATCTGTTCGACAACAGATATGGGACGGGACAGTCAGTATGGGACAGCATAATGAGAAACACCAATCTGATAATTGCTTCAAAGACTGTGGTGGTTGCAGGTTACGGATGGTGTTCGCGGGGAATCGCAATGAGAGCCGCCGCACTTGGCGCCAAAGTCATAGTTACGGAGATCAATCCCGTAAAGGCGATAGAGGCAGAAATGGACGGCTACGATGTCATGACGATGGACAAGGCCGCTCCTCTCGGTGATATATTTGTGAGCGCCACAGGTTGCTGCAAGACCATAACGATGGAGCACATGTTGAAAATGAAAGCCGGGGCGATACTGAGCAATGCCGGACACTTCAATTGTGAAATCGATATGGATGCGCTTGAAAGAGAAAAACTTGAGAAAAAGGAAACAAGAAACAATATAACCGGCTACAGACTTTCGAGCGGGAAGTGGGTCAACGTTATAGCAGAGGGAAGACTCGTGAACATAGCAGCAGCGGACGGCCATCCGGCGGAGATCATGGATATGAGCTTTGCGGTACAGGCGATATCGGCACTCTTTGTGATGGGCAATCATGAAAAACTCGGAAAAAAGGTAGTTGATGTGAGCAAGGAAATAGATTCCATAGTTGCGGAGCTGAAGCTCGCCTCATGGGGGATTGAGATAGACCGTCTTACACGCGAGCAAGAAGAGTATCTGAACAGCTGGAATATATGAAGATAGGTTTATTTGTGCGAGAAACGGAGGTTTGAAGAAAATGACTTATGATGAGATCAGATCGCAGGCGAAAGAAGCGTGTGGAGAATTGCTGAAGACGGCTAACCTCAAGCCGGGAGAAATTTTCGTCGTTGGGTGTTCCTCCAGCGAGGTCAAGGGGAAGCACATAGGAAAAGGGTCGGATATAGATGTCGCAAAAGCCATATACGACGGCATACATCCTCTTCTGAAAGAAAAGGGCGTTTATCTTGCCGTTCAATGTTGCGAACATTTGAACCGTGCGATCATAGTGGAAAGAAAAGCCTTGCTTCCGGGTGCGGAGATATGTAATGTCGTACCGCAACTGCATGCCGGAGGATCTTTTGCGATGACTATGTTTGAAAGTGCCGAAGATCCTGTTGCCGTAGAACACATAAAGGCGGCTGCGGGGATGGATATAGGCGATACATTGATAGGCATGCATCTTCGCGACGTTGCTGTTCCGGTGAGGATAAATGTAAAGAAAATCGGCGAGGCGAACGTGGTTTGCGCAAGGACAAGACCGAAGTTCATAGGCGGCTCCCGCGCAGTATACGACGACGTACTCTCGGGCGGAGAAGTCCGCCGGTAGATAAGGAGATACTTGATGGATTACATGGATCACAATGCGCTTGCGGAATTGCTGTTTCCGCACATAGAGAAAATCCCCGATGATTATGAAAAAATTTACCCTCTGCGTAATCTGCATGAGGGTGCGAAGGTCACACGGCTCGGACCAAGCCCGACGGGTTTTATACATTTGGGGAATTTATACGGTGCTTTTGTTGATGAAAGGTTGGCACACCGATCCGGCGGAGTGTTCTATCTTCGTATAGAGGATACCGACGATAAAAGACTGGTGGAGGGTGCCGTAAAAGCCATCATAGATTCTCTGCGCTTTTTTGATATAAGGTTCGATGAGGGAGCTTTTCAAGACGGTGATATAGGTGACTACGGTGATTACACGCAAAGCCGCAGGGGAGCCATATACGCCTGCTTTGCAAAAAAACTCGTGAGCGAGGGCAAAGCATATCCGTGTTTTTTGAGTGCCGATGAGATAAACCGGATAAGGGATGAGCAGGAAAAGGAAAAAATCACACCCGGAATATACGGAAAGTATGCAAGGTACAGAGATTGCCCGTTGAGTGAGGTCAGAGCCGCAATTGAAGAGGGTAAACCTTACGTAATAAGGCTAAAGTCGAATGGTTCCGCTACAGAGGAGATGCGCGACAGGATCGAGGTTAATGATGCCGTCAGAGGCAGTTTGAGCATGCCAGAAAACTTTATGGACACGGTCATCCTGAAAGCGACGGGCATACCGACTTATCATTTTGCGCATGTGGTGGATGATCACCTTATGAGGACGACCCACGTTGTCAGGGGAGAAGAATGGCTTTCTTCCCTGCCCATACACATAGAACTCTTTGAAAAACTAGGTTGGAAGCCACCCGTGTACTGTCATACCGCGCAGCTGATGAAGCTGGATGAATCGGGCAACAAGAGAAAGCTGTCAAAGCGCAAAGATCCGGAATTGGCTCTTACATACTACAGGAATATGGGATACCACCCTCAAGCGCTTCGTGAATACCTTCTCACGATACTGAATTCGGACTTTGAAGAGTGGAGAAACGAAAACCCACAATTGCCTTTGGAAGACTTTGACTTCAGCACGGACAAGATGAGTGGTTCAGGAGCTTTGTTTGATCTGAACAAGTTGAATGATATAAGCAAGGATGTACTCTTGCGTATTCCGCCTGAGGATCTTTATGAATTTCTTAAATCTTGGGGAAGGGATTGTGCGCCTGAATTTGAGAATATGTTTGATGATAGGGAATATATGATCAAGATACTGAGTTTGGGACGAAGCGGGAAAAAACCGCGAAAGGATTTTGTGTACGGAAAGCAGATTGTAGAGTTTGTAGGCTACTTTTTTGAAAAACATTTTGAGATCGAGGACAAGTTGCCGGAGGAAGTTTCCGAGCAGGACAGTGAGCAGATCCTGGAAAAGTATCTGAATACCTATGATCACAGTGATGATCAGAGCACATGGTTTGACAAAATTCGAAAGATCGCAGTGGACATGGGATATGCAGCAAAACCAAAAGATTATAAAAAGAATCCGCAAGATTACAAGGGGCATGTCGGTCATGTCAGCACGGTGATACGTCTAGCCCTCACCGGCAGAAGCCAATCCCCAGATATATGGGAAATACAGGGGATTTTGGGCGAAAATGAGGTGAGGGCAAGGTGTAAGAAAGCTATTTGTCATTTCGGGAGATAAGACATCGCCTCCCGAATTATGCCGGCGCAAGAACTGCAGCCGAGCCTGTCTGCACCCGCATCGATCATCTCGATTGCGGTCTTGAGGTTCCGTATACCGCCCGAGGCTTTGATGCGCATGCTGTCTCCGACAGTTTGCTTCATCAATTTAACCGCATGCGTCGTTGCGCCGCCCGTGGAAAAACCGGTGGAAGTTTTTACAAAAGCAGCGCCGGCTTTGCGTGACAGTATGCAGGCTTTTTGGATTTCATCATCTGTCAGCAGGCAGGTTTCCAAAATGACTTTTACGATCGCGCCGTATTTTGTGGCTACACAGACCACAGCGGCAATGTCATCGGAAACCTCCGCATATTTTTTGTCTTTCAAAAGACCCAAGTTGATCACCATATCGATCTCATCCGCACCGTCTCTTATGGCACGTTCGGTTTCAAAAACCTTGGCAGCGGTGGTGGAGGCGCCGAGCGGAAACCCTATGACCGTTGCGATCTTTACCTCCGGCCGCAAGTCGGACTTCAAATCCGATCTTAAGATTGACCGGGTTTTGCATTGAGACAAGGCGGTTTTAGCGGCTCCGACGCGGCAGGGATTGATGCAGACCGCAAAAAAACCGTTTGCTGCGGCTTCCCGGCAAAGTTTGATTATCTGCTCGCCGGTCGCTTCGGGTTTTAGCAGGGTACTGTCAAAATATCCGTTCAGATTTTTAGGTACCGAAGTTTGGCCTGTCGGGAGTCCTGTCTGCATACTCATTTCAGAACTGCTCCTTTGGAACGGCCGATACACTCTTTTCCTTTTCGCCCCTTACGATGCTTGCAAAAATTGAGCCGGAAATATTGTGCCAGACGCTGAATATGGCTCCGGGCAGGGTGGCAAGAGGGTTAAGCGCAAAATTGACCGTGGCAAGGGATACCGCAAGACCGCTGTTTTGCATTCCTATCTCGATGGCTATCGCAGTGGACTGCGCTTTCCCCAACTTGAGGGCTTTGGCCACGCCCAGACCGCACATAAGTCCCGTGACATTGTGAAGCGCAACGACGATTAGCACCAGCAGCCCGGATGTCAGGATCTTGCCGGAGTTTGCGGCAACAATGCCTGAGATTATGAGCACGATGGAAGCAGATGAAACAGTCGGCAGAAATACGGATATTTTTTCGATCCAATCGGAGAGAAGCTTTCGCAAAGCTATACCCATAAGGACCGGTATCAGTATAACAGTCACCACCGACTTGAACATCGCAAGAAAGGATACATCAACCCATCTTCCTGCGAGTAAAAACACAAGAAGAGGCGTCATAAGAGGGGAAATGAGGGTGGACGTTATCGTCATTCCAACAGAAAGCGGTACATCACCGCCGGCAATATGTGTGATGACATTGCTCGCCGTACCTCCCGGACAGCAGCCTACAAGAATCATTCCCAAAGCAAGATCCGCGTTCAGGTTGAAAACCATGGAAATAAGCCATGCGGCTATCGGCATGACGGCATACTGAGCCACGCACCCGGCTATGATTTCCCGTGGATGCAGGAAAATGTTCCTGAAATCTGAAGAATTTATCGTGGTTCCCATTCCGAACATAGCCACTCCAAGAAATATGGCAGTGTAATTTGTCATCCATGCAAATGAATTGGGTTTAAAGAAAGCCAAGATTGAAAAGCATATTATGACGATGCCTATGTATCTGACCAGTATTGAATTGAACTTCTTGAAAATTTTCATTGTGTTACCCCCATACGTCACAAAAGTCAATACTCAAAGAAAAAGTTGTCTATCAGCCTTGTTTTGCCTATATATACGGCCATGGCCACAAGGACAGACCTGTCTATGGTTTCGATCGGTTGAAGAGTTTCGGAATCGACGACTGAAAGATAATCTATTTTAGCCAAAGGCTCGGCATTTATGGCAGCTCGCATTGCTTGCAGCAATGCGGAAACCGGCATGCCCCGTTCAATTGCGGCACGTCCGGTTTCCACTGCCTTGGAAAGGCAGAGAGCTGCCCTGCGCTCCTCCCCGGACAGATAAGTGTTGCGCGAGGACATGGCAAGTCCGTCGGCTTCGCGAACTATGGGACATCCCACTATTTGGACGTCGAAATTCAGATCGAATGTCATCTTTCTGATTATCGCAAGCTGCTGAGCATCTTTCTCGCCGAAGTATGCACGGTCAGGTTTGACGATATTGAACAACTTGGAAACCACCGTACAGACACCGCGAAAATGACCGGGGCGTTTGCTTCCGCACAGCTCGTCGGAAAGACAGGTTATGTCGACGGTTGTATGCGGATTTTCATACATTTCACCCGGTTCAGGGTGAAAGATTATATCGGCGCCCAGACTTTCGCACAGTCTGCAATCGGCATCAAAATCCCTCGGATAACTTTCCAAATCCTCATTCGGCCCAAACTGAATCGGATTGACAAAGTCGGAAACCACCGTACAGTCATTTTCTTCGACGGATTTTTCGATGAGACTGGCATGTCCACGGTGCAGAAACCCCATGGTCGGAACAAGTCCCACGGTCTTGCCCGCAGTTTTCATATCTTTGATATAATTTCTTATTTCTTCTACTGTGCAAGCGATGTTCATTTTCCTATATCCTCTCCTTAAGCACCCCATGTTTTTCGTAATTTGTCACACGTAAAACCCTATTGCTGTCATCGACAAACACGACTTTGGGTTTATGGGATGAAGCCTCATGCAGATCGCAACTGCAGTATGACATGACTATGATCTTGTCACCGACGCACACGCACCTTGCCGCCGCACCGTTGAGGCAAACGATTCCACTTTTCGCTTTTCCGCATATGACGTAGGTTTCAAAGCGGTTGCCGTTATCTATATCGACAATTTGAACCTTTTGATATTCTTTAAGTCCGCAGGCATCCATAAGATCCTCGTCGATCGTTATACTGCCGACGTAGTTAAGATCGGCTTGAGTTACGGTGGCTCTGTGAATTTTTCCGTAAAGCATTTCTATATTCATTGTGACTTGTGCCTCCTTACATATTGAGCTTAGCTAAATCCCGGGCAAATGAGTATGACTTGACCTTTTCCAAAAGCACCATCCAGGTAATTCTTGACCGCTCAATGCGTTCCTGTTGAAATTATCTTGAGAATGCATCAAAAAAGAGCCGATATCACCGTGTGTGGATGAAACTTATATGCAACCTGAACAAGTCGGCGACCGTAAGCACGGCAAAAGCTTTCACCCACGACAAGGAATATGACTCCTGTAAGTGTCAATCTCATTTTCTGAGTCTCATTTGGTTACAATATAAGCTCATTCCATTTTTAAAGTACACTTTGTTTGAGTATGGCTTTGCGCTCAAATGCCATCTCTACGGGGTAGTGTAACACAGATTACGCATAATGCAATAGGAAAAATAAATCCGGGCGGTGGTCAAGTTTTTGTGGAGTTTTTCGCAGGCATTACACGTGGACGGATTCTGCATTTTACAGGAATTCCAGTAATGAAAACATAGAAATATCCCGATAATTAAACTTGATACTGATAGTATTATTAGTGTATTATACAAGCGGTGAGGTAATTTTAACCATATCATAATTAATTCGGCATATGGTGGGTCGAGGTAATTTGCTTCAAAGAGTTGCAGGAGAAATAGAAGGACATAGAGATGGTCGCGCAATATACAAAATACTTTTTCTTTATTGTTTTGACGATGTTCGGTCTGTTCTTTAACTCGGAGTTGTTTCAACTGCATGCGGATTCATTTCAAGATGAGTTTTATCGTGCGGATTTTGCCATGGACTTCTCAAAATCCAATGCGAAAAACAAAGCGGTGTTGGAAGACTTTATTTCGGCAGGTGAGCGACACGATATTAACTTTTTTATGACCGATTTTGAACTTAATGGAGCGAACAGCAAAAAGATTAAAATTTTCGCCACGAAAGGCGCTATAAAGGCGTTGGAAGCAGCCGGGATACATAACGGCAGTTTTGACAGTCTTATCATGGGCACGACGAACATAGAAGTGGATTCTATTAAGCGGATAAAGAGGATAACTTCCTATGAGAGTTGCTATTTCACCGACGGAACGAAAAAACTTGTCGCAATGCGAAAATTTAAGGCTGATCTGGTTGATAAATACGGAGGGGGATTTCCCCATCAATACGGTTCCCCAAACGAAACGTTCTTAAATTTTGCGGCGCTGTGGAGCCTCTTGATAATTCTGCTTCTTCTAATTTCTTCCTACAGCATTGTGAGTGAGAAAAAAGAACTTACTGTGTCGGTCATCCTCGGAATCGATCCTGTAATTGCTTTGAGAAAAAGAATGTTAATCGATGCGGTATTTTTTATCGGTGCCTACATATTTTGTCGTCTCTTCATGAGTCGCAGCATCTATGTTGGATTTATGAGATTTGAAACCGATATGATATTCTGTGCGATGGTACTGCTTAACTGCTTGACAATCCGCAAGTTGGGAAAAATAAATTTCCGCAAAGATCTGGGACGGTCCAAAGATGGTGGAGGCATTCTGAAAACCAATTACATATTGATTTTCTTTGTTACAGTGATTTCGTCCATAGTATTGGCAGGAAATATAAGTGTGATACGGACAGGCTTGAATTTCTATGCACAGGAAAATTTTTTCAAAAAACATCATAACTATGCTTTTTACAACCTGTCCTACAAGGCAACTGAAAAAAGAGATGCGGACAACGATGTAAAAGAAATTAAAATGAACCGTGAATTCTACAAACTGAATTTTAAAAAATCAATTCAGTTCGCATATGGTAGCAATGAATTTGAAACCTCATATCCAACAATAATTGTGAATAGATATGCTTTATCCGAGATTCTGCGTGAGAACCCCGCTCTCCCACAGAAAGTGTGCCATGATGAAGATAGAATTTATGTGTACTTCCCTGCAACGGTACCTCAAAATTCTTCCGAATTTGAATCATCTATCGATATGAACCCCGAAAATTTGCACAGAGAAGCCATGCGGGAACGCATGTATTCGATACGCTACAATACGCATGTGGATGTCGTGGGCTTGTCTTATGAAGATGAGAAACTGCGCAGTTTCTTATATTCCGACCCTATCATGATATATGACTCCGCAATTCCAATGATGAGAGATGAGGAGAATTTTTCCCTGAACGCTTCAGGACTGCTTATGGAAGTGACTGATAATGCATATAGGAACTTCATTGAAAATCATAACCTTGAGAACCAAATTACAAATAAAACCAATATATGGTCTTGGTATCAAAGTGAAAAGATGAAAATGGCGCGCAATATCAGGCTTGCCGCAACGTTGGCGTTACTTATCTTTGCGATGGAAATGTTTTATATATCGGGAACGATAAGAATTGAATATAGAGTGAACGCCATTGAGCATGCACTTAGAAAAATTTTGGGAGAATCGCTCCTGCGCAGAAATGGGAAACTTTTTTACGTGATTGTCATCGCAGCTACTTTAGGGACTTTGGCTGCTTTGCTTCTCAACAAAATTTTAAACCTGGAGCAAGATGTGCTTTCACTGCTGATTGGAGGAGGGATTCTGCTTGCTTCAGAGATCGTGATTTTAATTTTCAATATCATTCGTATGGAAAGACGCCGTATCACAAATATACTTAAAGGACAAGGCTTTTGAATCATTTGAGGAGGGGAACATGATCGTAGGGAACAACCTCGCTAAAAAATTTGGCAACCACGTTGTGTTTGACAATTTCACATTTTCAATAGGAACAGGAGAATTCGTCTGCTTTTCAGGAGAAAGTGGAAGCGGAAAAACAACTTTATTGAATATGATCGGTATGATAGAACCGTATGATAGTGGCACTATTGAAATTGATGGATGTAAATATCTTAAAAACGGAGAAAAACTTTCATTTTTCAGAAGCAAGGTAGGTTTTTTGTTTCAGAATTTTGCCCTTGTTGAGGATAAAACGGTAAGATACAATCTGGAAATGATCAGCCCCAATTACCGTACAGGTATCAGTATTGAAACCGCTTTAGAAATGGTTAATCTTAAAAATAGGGAAGAAGATTATGTCTATGCTTTATCCGGAGGAGAACAACAACGCATTGCTCTTGCAAGATTGTACTTTAAGAAATGTGATATAGTTTTGGCGGATGAGCCGACCGGGTCACTGGATAGTAGGAATGCGGATGCTGTCATGTCGATATTAAAAAGTATGCATAAGTCAGGAAAAACAATAGTGATGGTAACACATGATGAGAGAATCAAAAACATTGCGGATAGGATTATCGAGTTATGAGGAAAATTGCAAAAACAAATTTCCCGGCATGCCGGCTATGCAGAGAAACAAATGAGGAGGTATAAATATCTTTCACTTTCTGTTCTTTTTAATACATCAAGGCGAACGCACTTCTCTCGGCCTCACTAGGCTGCAGCCGATACTTGACAGTAAGCACCCCAAACGATATACTTGTATACATGTATGACGAAGTTTCGATGACCGATTAGACGGAATCTTTGTTTGGTTTCGTGTGATCGGATTGTCGCATTTACCCGGGCGATTCGGGAGAAAGGAGAATCCTTAACCGCATAAAGCGGATCTATGGATTATATTGGATTATGTTTGAGATTTCGAAAAAAACCAATTTGCTTGAGCAGGCGAGCTATAAGTATTCATTGCAGGATGTAAAGGAGCCTAATCTTTTGCGTGAGCTTTACGGTTATGAAGAAGCTCCGAAGATCGCATTTAACCACAGAAGAGTGCCGATGGCGATGCCGGAGGACATATGGATTACAGATACATCTTTTCGTGACGGTCAGCAGGCGATGGCGCCGTATTCGGTAGATCAGATCGTGGAAATATATAAACTTATCGCAAGACTCGGAGGTCCTTATGGAATAATAAGGCAGTCGGAATTCTTCATCTACACGGAAAAGGACAGGGAAGCGGTTCACAGGTGCATGGATCTGGGGTATAAATTTCCGGAAATAACCACGTGGATCAGGGCGAACAAAGAAGATTTCAAGCTGGTTAAAGATATGGGAATAAAGGAAACGGGGATACTGGTTTCTTGCAGTGACTACCATATCTTCAAGAAGATGAACATGAGCAGAAAACAGGCGGTTGAGCATTATCTGGATACGATCAAATCCGCATTTGAGGCGGGAGTTGTTCCAAGGTGCCATCTTGAAGATCTCACGCGCGCCGATTTCTATGGGTTTGTCGTGCCTTTCGTAAACGAAATAATGAAGCTTTCGGAAGAAGCTTCGATTCCGGTGAAAATACGGGCATGCGATACGATGGGATACGGAGTTCCTTACAGCGGTGTCGCTTTGCCGAGGAGTGTTTCGGGAATAATATACGGATTGCAGCACTATGCGGGCGTGCCGAGTGAGATGCTTGAGTGGCACGGGCACAATGACTTTTATCATGCGGTTTCCAATGCCACCACGGCATGGCTTTACGGGTGCAGCTCCGTAAACTGCTCTCTTCTTGGGATAGGTGAGCGCACAGGCAACATACCTCTTGAGGCGATGGTATTTGAATATGCGGGGCTCAGAGGATCTCTGGACGGAATGGATACGACGGCTATAACTGAGATCGCCGAATACTTTGAAGATGAGATAGGGTATCTCATCCCTCCAAGGACGCCATTTGTAGGAGAGGATTTTAACATGACTAAAGCCGGAATACATGCGGACGGTCTTCTGAAGGATCAGGAGATTTATACCATATTCAACACGCAGAAACTCCTCAATAAAAAACCCGGGGTGACGATCGGCAAGACGAGCGGACTTGCGGGTATAGCGTACTGGATAAACGAACATTTCGATCTGCCGGAGGAAAGACAGGTAAGCAAGCAGGATAAGCTTGTGGTAGAACTGAAAAAATGGATTGACGGATTGTATGAAAACGGTCGGAACACGAACATTTCAAACCGTGAGATGCGCAGACAGATTATTGAATTGAAGAAGAACATGAAAGATATACCGTCGGTCGGTGAAAAGGGAGTTTGAAAAAATGATTGAATATAGAAGTGTATCGCTTGCAAATCAAGTTTTCGAGAAAATAGAGTACAATATTTTAAGCGGCAATTACAAGATCGGTGAAAGGATAAGCGAAAAGAGGTTGGCTTCGGAGCTGGGAGTCAGCAGGACGCCGATAAGGGAGGCGCTCAGTCGTTTGAACGATGAAGGGCTTGTAGGTGAGTCAAAGACGGGAACCGTGGTTTTGGGAATAACCGACGAGGATGTGGATGATTTTTTTGAGATAAAAAGGCGCATTGAAGTAATTGCGGTGATGAGGGTGTGCGAGTCGATCACAGATGAAGGTCTCGAGGAGATAAAGGATGCGATCGAACATCAGGAGTTTTATGCTTCAAAAAAAGATATAGAGAAGATAAGAGATTATGACACGAAATTCCACGACCTACTGTACAAGTATTGCGGCAGCAGGGTTTTGAAGAAAATTCTGTCTCCGCTCCACAGAAAGATAATAAAATACAGGAGTGCTTCGTTGCAAAACAATGAAAAACGGCAGTTGGATTCGATAAGGGAGCACAGGGATATTTATGAGGCGCTGAAAGAACGCAATGCCCAAAAAGTGGAGAGCCTGATGAGGTGCCACATAGAAAACGCATACAGGAGCATTTGCGTCAACAGAAAAGGTGAAAAGCGTGAGAAAATAGACGACGGGAGAAAATAGATGGGATATACGATTGCACAGAAGATAATTAAGAAGCATTTGGTGGAAGGGAACATGGTGCCGGGAAGTGAGGTGGCGCTGAGAATCGATCAGACACTGACACAGGACGCCACAGGAACCATGGCATATCTTGAATTTGAAACCATGGGGATACCGCGGGTAAAAACTGAATTATCCGTGGCATACATAGACCATAACACTATCCAGTCGGGGTTTGAAAATGCCGATGATCACAGATTCATCCAATCCATGGCGAAGAAATACGGGTTAAAATTTTCAAGACCGGGAAACGGTATATGTCATCAGGTGCATCTTGAGCGATTCGGAAAACCGGGCAAAACATTGATCGGTTCAGACAGCCACACCCCCACGGGCGGAGGAATAGGAATGCTTGCAATGGGTGCCGGCGGTCTTGACGTTGCGGTTGCAATGGGCGGCGGTGCCTACCATATTACGATGCCGAAGATGTATAAAGTCAATCTTACGGGCAAACTGAAACCTTTTGTCACGGCAAAGGATGTGAGTTTGGAGATACTCAGAATATTGACGGTGAAAGGCGGTGTCGGTGCGGTGATAGAATGGGCCGGTTCTGGGATCGCGCAACTGTCGGTTCCGGAGAGGGCAACGATAACCAATATGGGAACTGAATTGGGGGCGACGACTTCTATCTTTCCGTCGGATGAGGTCACAAGGCAATTTTTGATCGCCGAAGGACGCGAAGAGGATTTTGTTCCTCTTGAGAGCGATGAGGATGCAAAATACGATAAAGTTATAGATATAGATTTGGATAAGCTGAACGCAAAGATAGCATGTCCGCACAGCCCGGATGCGGTTGTTGATATAGCGGATCTCAAAGGGACAAAGGTAGATCAGGTCTGTATAGGCTCGTGCACGAATTCCTCGCTTTTTGATATGCTTAAGGTCGCAGCATTGTTACGGGGAAAGACGATCTCGCAGACAGTGAGCATGTCAGTGTCGCCGGGTTCAAAACAGGTTCTTTCCATGCTGGCCGATTCCGGAGCTTTGACGGATATACTTGCAAGTGGCGCAAGACTTTTAGAATGCGCATGCGGACCGTGTATAGGCATGGGATTCTCGCCGAATTCCGGAGGAATTTCTCTGCGTACTTTCAACAGAAATTTTGAAGGGCGTTCCGGAACCAAAGACGGCAAGGTTTATCTGGTTTCGCCCGAATCTGCGGTGGCGGCGGCGATATACGGCGAGATCACCGATCCGGCGTTGTTGGGGCGCATGCCGAAGATTGAATTGCCCGAAAAATTCAAGATAGATGACAGCGCCATAATCGAACCTGCCGATGAGAGAGAAGCCGAGGCCGTTGAAATACTGCGCGGTCCCAATATCAGAGAGTTTCCGGAAGGAGAACCTTTGCCGGATCACTTGAATGCTCCGCTAATATTGAAGGTGGGGGACAATATAACGACCGACCATATAATGCCGGCAGGCGCAAAGATACTGCCGTATCGTTCGAATATACCGTATTTGTCAAGATTCTGCTTTGAAGTATGTGACGAGACCTTTCCGGAAAGAGCCGCAAAGGCCGGTCGTAGCATAATAGTCGGCGGCGATAATTATGGACAGGGCTCCTCAAGAGAACATGCCGCGCTGGTTCCTCTTTATCTGGGAGTGAGGGTCGTGATCGCGAAGAGTTTTGCCAGAATACATGCGGCAAACCTTATAAATGCGGGAATACTGCCGGTAACATTTGAAGATCCGAAAGACTATGAGCTGCTGAATATGGATGATGTTCTGAAGATACAAGACATACACGCCGGTCTTGAAAGAGGTGAGATCATTTTAAAGGATGAGGATACGGGAGACAAATGTGTTCTTAAGTGTGATTTTACCCAACGGCAGAAAGATATTTTGCTTGCAGGAGGTCTTCTGAATTATGTCGCAGCCGGCGCGAAATGATGTTTGGAAATAGAGGATAGAAAAACGGACTACGCAGCATGCGGATGCCGTACCATGAAATCGGAGGAGTAAAGAATTGTTTGAAAGAAAACGATTGAATTTAAAAAATGCGGTGAGAAATCGCAGAAGAAATGTCAACAGGACCAATCGAAAAGAAAAACTCAGAAACAGAAAAAGAGAGTCGTTCGTTTCTGAACTTATAGATCTTGGCATGCGTGAGATGAATGAAATGTCCGAGGTGGCTGATGCCACGGGGCAGTTCAGAAATCTATTGCTTGCCCAGCTTGCAAGGATGCATGAAATCAAAGAAAAATCAAGAACGCCGAAAAATTTTCTGGAGCTTGATAAGATTACGATAGGAATTTGTCCGGGGGACGGCATAGGCCCCATAATAATGAGAGAAGCGGAAAGGTTGATGCGGATACTTTTGAAGGACGAGATGGATTCCGGCAAAGTGGAAATAAAAAAAATAGAAGGGCTTACCATAGAAAACAGGTTGAAAAGACTTGAGCCGGTTCCAGAAGATGTACTGGAAGAAATCAAGAAATGTGATGTACTCCTGAAAGGTCCGACCACGACACCAAAGGGCGGAAATCTTGAAAGCGCCAATGTAAAGTTGAGACGCGAACTCGACCTTTATGCCAATGTCAGACCCGTAAGCGTTCCGGAAGAAGGCATTGACTGGATATTCTTCAGGGAAAACACGGAAGGTGAGTATGCGCTGGGGAGCGAGGGAATAGAATTTGCGGGTCGACTGTCTATGGATTTTAAGGTGACGACCGAATTCGGGACAAGAAGGATAGCAGAAAAAGCTTTTGATTATGCGTATCACAACGGTATGAGCAAAGTTGCTGTGGTGACCAAAGCAAACATAATGAAAAAAACCGACGGGAATTTTTCGCGCATATGCCACGAGATAGGCAGAAATTACCCGGGCATAGAGATTGAAGACTGGTATGTGGACATTATGGCGGCAAATCTTGTCAACAGGAAAATCAGAAGCGGATTTCAGGTCTTTGTTCTGCCGAATCTCTACGGAGACATAATAACGGACGAAGCCGCTGAGATACAGGGCGGTGTAGGTACTGCCGGCAGTGCCAACATTGGAGATAATTACGCGATGTTTGAGGCTGTGCATGGCAGCGCACCGAGGATGATTGAAGAGGGTCTTGGTGAGTACGCAAATCCTGCAAGTATCTTCAAAGCACTCGTCATGTTGCTAAGGCATACGGGATTTACGGCAAGAGCCACCGCACTGGAGAATGCGCTGACGGAATGTACCGTGACCGAGAAAAAAATTGTGGTAACCGGAACTGAAAGCGGAGCGACATGCGGAGCGTTTGCGGACTATGTTATAGGCAAACTCTCCGTGTAGAAAATCAGCTATACATATTTTGATTCATTGGGTTTCGGCGTGAGAATCAAGCCCCCATACATCGTCGATTATCATCTGCAGATCTTCACGGCATCCGCCGCACTTGTTTCCGATGTTCATCTGCTTGCAAAGGATTGTAAGGTCGGTTATGCGATTTGATTTCACAAAATCCTCTACCTCGCCTCTGCTCGTGTGATAGCATAGACAGACTTCGTAGTCTCTTGATTTTTTGTCCATAATATATTTCCTTTCGCAATTTTATGTGGCTGACCGATCGACTCAATATACCATGATCGCTTATGTGAAGTCTATAGGTTCGTATTCGGTCAGCTTTGCAAGAAAGCCTTTTTCTTTGAGGCGGTCAAGGATCAAATCGAGGATATCGTTGCTTTCCGCTTCAATGGTGTGATAGTGATAACCGGAGGTCGCCCTGGAAAGAAGCTTGGATTCTCCGGCATTTATCCCATCCATGTATCTTTTGACCTCAAGGCGTGAATTCAGATTCAGCGGAACTTTTATACGCCCGTATATTTTATGGTATATAAAAACATCGATAACCTTGGCTCCGCAGTCGACGAACAGATTGAGTTCTTCCTCTGTTTCTTCTTGAGTGTGCCGCACTTTGAAGACGCGTCTTGGCCGTTGTTTGGGATTCATAAGGATATAGCCTCGGTTTGCTGAGAGAATATCATTTCCCGAGGCGCGCAGGATGGCGATGTCCTGCACTATGACCTGCCTACTCACATTAAGGCTGCCTGCAAGACTTGCTCCGGACAGGGGACTTGTGGTTTTAGCCAGTTTCTTCAGTATTTCGTTTCTTCTTGTTTCCGCATTCATGTGTTTACTCTCCCAAGGCGTGCAGATTCTTCAGGGAAAAATCAAGAATAGGCGCAGAATGTGTTAGGGCGCCCATGGAAATATAATCGGCTTCAAGCTTAAGTAGCTCGGGCAGTGTTTCTTGGGTCACGTTGCCCGATATTTCGGTTTCCGCCTTGTTATCGACCATCGACATTGCCTTTCTCATCGTATCGATATCCATGTTGTCAAGCATTATTATATCGGCGCCGACATCCAGTGCTTCTCTGACCATGTCGAGCGTTTCCGTTTCCACCTCGATTTTCTGACCTGCCGGCGCATATGCCTTTGCCATGGTCACTGCGTCGGTGATTCCGCCCGCCGCGCTTATATGATTGTCTTTTAGCATTATCCCTCCGGACAGATTATACCTGTGATTGTTTCCGCCGCCTGTTTTTACCGCATATTTTTCAAAGATGCGATTGTTCGGGGTCGTTTTTCTCGTATCCAAAAGGCGTGTCGCACAGCCGGCGAACATTTCTGTGATTTCCCTGGTGAATGTGGCTATGCCGCTCATCCTTTGAAGGTAGTTGAGCGCCGTTCTTTCGGCCGAAAGGATCGTTTGCATGTCTCCTTTTATATCTGCGATTACATCACCGTTTTCCACTTTGTCACCGTCACTGAAATTAAAAACAAAGCTTATCAAGGGATCGAGCAGAGTGAATACCCGTGCAAAAACCTCGATGCCGCAGAGAATGCCTTCGCTCTTGCATATGAGAGAAGCCGTACCGCGTGCAGGAAGTGGGAACACTGAGTTTGCGGAGACATCCTCATGGTTTATATCCTCGCGCAAGGCGTTTTTGATCAGAGGATCCATATTAAGTTTCATTGTAACTTTGTCAATCATATCGTTCTCCCTTGAACCGGACTGTTTCCGGTCTTTATTCCTTGAGTTGGAGTGCTTCCGATCGTTCTTCTTTGAGTCGAACTCTTTCCGGATTTTTCAAAATCCTTGTACGGCACTCCGGAAAGGTTTGATCCTCCACTGGCGCATGTGATGGCATCTTGGATTTTATGTGCGTATTTGGCGGTAAGAGAAGTATAGTCCATATACATTTTAAAATCAATGTTGCTGAAAAGATCGAGACTATGGGGTAAGCGAGCGTTGTCACGCGCCACCGCATCTGCGGCTCTGCCGGCAAAAACCATGGCCTCAAGAAGAGAATTGCTGGCGAGCCTGTTTTTTCCGTGTACCCCGTTGCAGGCGGTTTCTCCTACGGCATACAAACGTTTCATGGACGTAAGACCGCTATGGTCGGTTTTGATGCCCCCCATAAGGTAGTGCTGCGCCGGAACGACGGGAATGCATTCCTGTGTAGGGTCGTATCCCCGGTTCAGACAATATTCCATTATGTTTGGAAAGCGGCGTTTCAACTTGTTGCAGCCGATGCGTCGCAGATCTTCCCAAACGAAATCGCTGCGTTCTTCCTTCATCTTGTCACGTATGTCCGCCGTCAAAAGATCCCGCGGCAGAAGTTCATCGGTAAAGCGTTTGTGATCTCTGTCGTACAGTTTTGCCCCTTCTCCTCTTGCCGATTCCGAGATGAGAAAACTACGATCGCCTGGTTTTTCTGAAAAGAAAGTAGTGGGATGCACCTGAACATAGTTTATATCGCGAAGCTCTATGCCGTGATTCAACGCAATTGCTATCGCATCTCCCGTAAGATGAGGGAAGTTGGTGGAATGAGCATAAAGACCACCTATTCCACCCGTTGCAAGTACGGTGTTTTTGGCTTCTATCGACAGCAGCGTTCCTTCGCAGTTTTTTATTATACCCCCAAAACAGGTGTTGTTTTCGGATACTATGTCGAGCAGGGCAGTGTATTCGTACATACGTATATTGCGCAATTTCTTGACTTGGGATAAGAGTTTCTTGGTTATTTCTTCACCGGTTATATCCTTGTGATAGAGTATACGATGATTTGAGTGGCAGCCCTCTCTGGTGAAGCACAGGCGTCCGTCCTCATCACGCTCAAAATCCACTCCATATTCGATGAGATTTTCTATAACGTGCAAAGACGAACGAATCATTATCTCGACGGACTTTTCGTCGTTTTCGTAATGGCCTGCTTTCAGGGTGTCCTCAAAGAAAGACTCAAAGTCGTCTTCTCCGTTAAGCATGCATATACCGCCTTGAGCAAGAAAAGAGTCGCTGCTTTCAAAATCAGATTTTGTTATAAGGACAGCATTGATATCCTGCGGCAGCCGCATAGCGAAATAAAGGGCGGAGCAACCGCTGCCCACTATCAGCACATCCGTTTTTGTTGACTCAAACATTTTAACACCGAACCTTCCCACACTGCGTTGACATATCTCAACATCTATCATTTGCCATTATAGCATTTTGCCGCATAACTGACAAGACACATGTAAAACAAAAATTTTACATATCCATTGACAAAATCAAATCTTTTACTTAAACTTGCAATGGCGGTGCGTTAATGGCCATTGGATAAAAGGCCGAAAGGCGATTCCGCTTATACGGCAATGATATAAAGGAGATCCACAACATGAAAACCGTTGAATTGCAACAAAAAATATTGGAACTTAAAAGTAAGCACGATGTCTGTATCCTTGCCCACGCCTACCAGAGTCATGACATCTGGGAAGTGGCCGATTACGTGGGCGACTCATTTGGGCTGAGCCTGAGGGCAAAGGATGCGGTGCAGCGAAATGTGCTGATGTGCGGGGTCAGGTTCATGGCGGAAACAGTCAAAATACTGGCACCCGAAAAACGTGTCATTCTGGCGAATCCGCAGAGCACATGTCCGATGGCGGAGCAATACGGAAAACAACAGGCGTTGGAGCTTAAAGAAAAATACCCGGGATACACAGTGGTGTCATACATCAATACAACTGCGGAGTTGAAAACAGTTACGGATGTTGTGGTGACTTCATCATCGGCTATGCGTATACTCGGCGCGATGTCTGAAAAAAACATAATATTTCTTCCCGATCCAAACCTTGGGGGCTGGCTGACGGAAAAACTTCCCGAAAAAAACATCAAACTGTTTGACGGCGGTTGCCCCGTTCATATGAAAATGTCGGTGGATGATGTAGATCGTGCGAAAAAACTTCATCCGGATGCGCTTGTTTTGATTCATCCCGAATGCATCGGAGAGGTATCATCTTATGCCGATTATGTAGGGAGCACCACAGGAATAATGGATTTTGCGAAAGAAAGCGACAGTAGGGAATTTATAATAGGTACGGAAAACAGTATAGTGCAACATCTCCGCTTTGAACTTCCGGAAAAGAAGTTTTATCCTCTGTCAAAAGAAACGATATGCGCAGACATGAGTATAACCAATCTGGTCGATGTATATGATGCGTTGATCGAGACAGGGGGCGAGGAAATTGAACTCGACAATGCCACCGTTTTGGCCGCAAGAAGACCGATAGACAGAATGATTGAGTTGGCAAAATAAGAAGGCGAAAAGCCAAAACGGACAGCCAAAATAGACAGCCCGAAACAGACAGGAGAGCGAGGAATGTAGGACTACTTTGTCAAAAAGCCTGCTTCCGATTCCGCCGCAGGCTCGTTGCCGCCTGCTCTTAGAATTCTTTCGTATTCTGCAAATACGGCGTTTTTGATCTTGCTTCGCATCTTGGAATTCAGCGGGTGCGCAACATCTTTAAATACGCCGTCTGCCGTTTTTCTGTTAGGCATTACGATAAAAAGTCCATCCTTGCCATCGATTATCTTTATGTTGTGGATGGCAAATTCGTCATCGAAGGTTAGAGAAACTATGGCTTTCATCTTTCCTTCCGGAACAAGTCTGCGAATTTTCACATCTGTGATATTCATGATGTTCACCTTTCTGCTTTAAAACGATACCCTTCCCATACGTTATTATACAGATTTTTTGAGGAAACCGCAACAAATTTTTTGTTGACTGTGATAAATCAGTTATTATTGGATATTGTCGATACTGTCGCAAAATTTAGCGCACCACACGGATGAAAGAAGCGCAAAACCGTTCCAGCCGCAGCCGGTATAAAAAATGCCGGAAAACTTGACACCGCCATTGCGACAAAACATCAAGCATTTTCTTAAGGTCTATGCTATAATATTAATCGATGTAAAAATATGAATGGGGGAATAAGATGCTTGATCTTAAAGAGTTCAGAAACATTCATTGTATAGGTATAGGAGGGATAGGGCTTTCGGCCATAGCTGAAATCCTTATTTCGCGTGGGCACAATATATCAGGTTCCGATATGAGTGAATCCGAGATAACCGAGAATCTGAAAGAAGCGGGTGCGGTAATATATAATTCCCACAGGAAAGAGAATGTGGAAAATGCGGATCTCGTCGTGTATTCGGCGGCAATCGCGGAAGAAAATCCCGAAATGATAAGAGCCCGGGAGAAAGATCTTCCGCTTGCTTCGCGTGCGGAGATACTCGGGATACTGATGGATGAATATAGGGCGGGGATAGCTATAAGCGGAACGCATGGGAAAACCACGACCACGTCGATGGTATCTTTGGTGCTTGACGAGGCGCGGCTTGATCCGACGATACTTGTGGGCGGCAGACTGGAAGAGATAGGCGGCAACGTCAAGGTCGGCGGCGGCGATTTTTTTGTAACCGAGGCGTGCGAGTACAGGGACAGTTTTCTGGAGTTAAGACCCGATATTGAAGTGATTTTGAACATAGACTCGGATCACCTTGATTATTTCAAGGATATAGATCATATTGTGAGTTCCTTTGAGCAGTTTGCTAAAAATGTTCCTGAAAATGGCAAAATCATAGCCTACGATTCCAATCCGTTTGTGAGTGAGGTTATAAAAGGTAGGGACAACGTGATCACGTACGGGTACAATGAAAACTCGGATTTTATTATAAAAGACGTGAGATTCGATGAAGAGGGCATGCCGTCGTTTCATATAAGATTCGATGGCGGAAAAGAAGCAGGGGTACATTTGAGCGTGCCGGGAGAGCATAATATTCTCAATGCAGTCGCAGCATTTGCATGCTGCCTCACCCTCGGTGTGGATCCGGACTTGACAGCGGAAACTTTGAGGAAATATAGAGGAACGCAGAGACGCTTCGATCTTGTTGGAATCACCGCAAACGGGATCAAAGTGGTGGATGATTATGCACATCATCCCACCGAGATAAAAGCGACAATTTCGGCGGCAAGCAATATACCGCACAATAAACTTTGGATACTGTTTCAACCGCATACATATACGAGAACACTTGCCTTGTTCGATCAGTTTGCCGAGGCGTTTGATCAAGCGGATGTTTTGATACTGGCGGATATATATGCGGCGCGAGAAAGGGACATATATAATATTTCATCCGAGAAACTTGCGCAGGCAATAAAAAAGCATAACAAGGAAAAAGAAGTTTACTACATGGAGAACTTCGATAAGATCAGAGACTTTGTTATGGAAAGTGCGGGCGCAGGCGATCTTGTGATTACCATGGGCGCAGGCGATATATATAAAGTTGGAACTATGATTGTGGACGGGAATGCGTAAATGACTTTTGAAGAATATAAAAAGAAAGAAGAAAAAAAGATTGAAAAGACCTTAAGATTCATGGAAGGCGGGGTGGAATTTGAGGATATAAACTCCGTATACATCGACGAAGAGGTGAGGATCGGAAAGGGAACGTATATAGGTCCCTGCGTAACGCTTGAAAAAGGAACCGAAATAGGCGAAAACTGCAAAATTTATCAGAACACGAGGATATCCGCCTCTGTTTTGGGAGATGATGTGCAGGTGCAGTCCAGCGTGATACTCGATGCCAAAATAGGATCGGGAACTTCTATCGGCCCATTTGCCTACATAAGACCCGGGACTATCGTGGGAAATAATTGCAAAATCGGAGACTTTGTGGAAGTTAAAAATTCTACTTTCGGAGACGGTTCCAAAGCTGCACATCTGACCTATGTGGGGGATGCTGACATAGGCAGAAATGCAAACTTGGGTTGCGGCGTGGTATTCGTAAACTACGACGGCACAAACAAGTACCGCTCGGATGTGGGTGACGGAGTATTCATCGGCTGCAATGCCAACATCGTTTCGCCGGTAAAAATAGAGGACGGCGCATATGTGGGCGCCGGTACGACCGTGACCATGGATGTGCCGGAGGATGCGCTGTGTGTTGCGCGCGCAAAACAGAAGAATATTGAAGGGTGGGCGGCAAGGCGCGGACTTTACAATAAAAAATAGTTTTTACAAAAAGTGGAGGAACAAGGAAATGAACAGCAGTGTATTTTCGGATTATAAGATATTTGCGGGCAATGCACACATTGAGCTTGCTGAGGAAATCACATCCATCATGGGCAAAACACTCGGTAAAGCCACGGTAACAAAATTCAGCGACGGTGAGATTTCGGTCAACCTTTGGGAAACGGTTAGAGGAGTGGATGTATACATAATTCAACCCACATGCGATCCCGTAAATCACAACCTGATGGAATTGTTAATCATGATAGATTCCGTCAAACGTGCTTCCGCCGGCAGGATCAATGCGGTGATACCTTATTACGGTTATGCACGGCAGGACAGAAAAGCAAAGGCTCGAGATCCGATCACGGCTAAACTGGTAGCGAATCTTCTCGTGGCGGCGGGTGCAGACAGGGTACTCACAATGGATCTTCATGCTAACCAGATCCAAGGTTATTTTGATATCCCGGTGGATCACTTGGTAGGGATGCCGATCATAGCAAAGTACTTCAAGGAGAAAAATCTTGATGATGTTTGCATTGTTTCCCCGGATCACGGTAGCGTCACAAGAGCCCGCAACATGGCGGAATTCTTCAATTGCCCCATTGCGATCGTCGACAAAAGGCGTCCTGAACCAAACAAGAGCGAGATAATGAATATCATCGGTGACGTAAAAGATAAGAACTGCATAATTCTGGACGACATGATAGATACGGCGGGGACGATAACAAACGCCGCAAATGTAATCAAGGAGATGGGAGCAAAGAACGTATATGCGGGCGCAACGCACGGTGTTCTTTCCGGACCTGCGATAGAGAGGATACAGGCATCTGCGATATGTGAGCTTGCGCTTTTGAACACAGTTCCGGTGAAAGGTGAAAAGCTCATAGACAAGATGAGCATCCTTTCGGTAGCTCCTCTGTTTGCTGAAGCCATGACAAGAGTGTTTACAAACGGCTCAATAAGCAAGCTTTTTGACTGATCGTCATACAGATCGTCGTTAGGATATCATCTTATGAACAATGAAATATTTATAATAGTCGGTCTGGGAAACCCGGGTTCCAAGTATGCGAATACGAGACATAATCTGGGATTCATAACGGTCGACAAAATTGCGGAGGACAACGGTATTGCCATAAAAAAGATTAAATTCAAATCTCTGATCGGAGAAGGAACTGTCGGAGATGGCAAGGTGGTCCTCATGAAACCGCAAACCTATATGAACAACAGCGGAGAAGCCGTGAGAGAAATAGTACATTTCTATAAGATACAACCGGAGAATCTTATAGTCATATACGATGATTTCGATATTCCGATCGGTTCTGTTCGTGTGCGGAAATTCGGAAGTTCCGGCACACACAACGGAATGCGTTCGATAATAAGACTGCTCGGCTTTGACACCTTTCCGAGAATCAGGATAGGAATAGATTCCGCAATGAAGAAGGATCTTGTGAATTTTGTCACGGGAGGCTTCAGAAAAGAAGAGGTTCCACTTCTGGAAGAGGCCGTTACAAATGCCGCCGCAGCGGCTGAAACAATAGTGACTGCGGGGATTGACCTTGCCATGAATCGCCACAACATCAAAAAAACGAGGAAAAACAATGAGTAACAGAGGTGTTCACGCAATCTCAGGAGTATCGGGCTCCGGAGCGGCTTTTCTGATTGCAAATGCCATAAAGAAAGACAAAGGAAAAAACCTGATCATTGTGCCCACAGAGCCCGTTGCCAGGCGCTTGGCGGAGGATATTTCTTTTTTTACCGGAGAGCCCGTAAAAGTGCTTCCGGATGAGGAACAACTGTTTTTACACTTTGAAGCGCGAAATAATGATATGGCGATCGAGAGGATAAATGCCATGAAAGCGCTTACCGAAAACGATGACTGCATAGTGATTGCTCCGGTTGCCGCCGCAGTCAAGAAAGCGGCGCCGCACTCGATGTTTATCGAGGGAAAACTCGCGATAAGAAGAGGCGAGGAACATTTTTTGTCGGATGTAAGGGAAAAACTCGTCAAGCTCGGATATGAGCAAATAGGCATGGTTGAAAGCCCGGGTGAGTTTAGCGTGAGAGGCGGAATATTGGATGTGTTCACCCCCGATGCCCAAAGACCGTACAGAATTGAATTTTTTGACACGGAAGTCGATTCCATAAGAAGTTTTGATCCTGAAACACAGCGATCCATGGAAAATCTGAAATTTGTGGAGATAAATCCCGCACAGGAGATGATACTGGACAAAGAATTGTTTGCGGAGGCGGCGGACAAACTCCACAGGGCGTACACAAAACAGGCGGAGAAACTTGAGAAAAACGGAAATGAATACGAGGAGGCGGCTGAAAATCTGAAAAGGCGTAGGGATGAACTCTGCGAATACATACGTGAGCGAAGCAATGTTCAGCTGCTTGAGAATTATTTGCACTACTTTTATGAAAACACGGACTACCTTTGGGATTACATGACGGGTGGAAGACTTTTCATAGAGGATCCTGACAGAAGTTGTGAGCTTTTGGATTTCAAAGAGAAAGAGATGAGAGCGGATCTTGAGCTTATGCTGGAACGCGGTGAGATTGCGCCGGAAGATTTTGAGCTCATTCCGGCAAGAGAGGACTTTGTCAAAAGCTACAAGTGCGAAGATGTAACTTTTCTGTTGCCTTTCCCAAAGCAGATAAGAGGTATAGAGGAGTACGCAAGCCTCGAAAATCCCCGCTTCTCACCTATGATGAACTTCAGCGGTCACATGGAACTTTTGGAATCCGAGCTGAAAGCGTTCATAAAAAAGAAATACAATATATACATAACAGCCTCGACAGACGAGAGGAGAAAAAATCTTATAGAGTTTTGTGACAGGGTGGGAATCACGGGCTTTGTGAATTTCAAGAAGGGGCATCTTTCATCCGGATTTGATTTTCCGCAACTGAAACTTTGTTATATAAGCGACAATGATATTTTCGGTGAGCGCCGGCGCAGCAAAAGACGGATCGTAAAAACGCCGGAAGGCGGCAGGATCGAGAGTTTTGCGGATCTCAATACCGGCGATCTTGTTGTGCATGAATCGCACGGGGTCGGCAGATTTTTAGGGATTGAGCAACTTGAGATACAGAAGGAAAAGAAGGACTATCTTAAAATAAAATATGCCGGAAACGATCTGCTGTATGTGCCCGTTGAGCAGTTTAACATAGTTCAGAAATACATAGGTTCTGACTCTGCGATGCCGAAATTGAATAAACTTTCCGGAACGGAATGGAAGGTCACAAAAGCAAAGGCGAGAAAAGTCATAGCCGAGATGACGGAAGAGCTGGTAAAACTGTACGCTGAGCGTGAACTTCAGGACGGTTTTGCTTTCAGCAAAGATACGGAATGGCAGAGAGAGTTTGAGGATACTTTCCCGTATATTGAAACCGAAGATCAACTTCGCTGTACGGAAGAGATCAAAAAGGATATGGAAAAAAGCAAGCCTATGGATAGGCTTTTGTGTGGGGATGTAGGCTTTGGGAAGACCGAAGTTGCGGCAAGAGCGCTGTTTAAGTGCATTGCCGACGGTAAACAGGCCGTTGTGCTTGTTCCCACCACGGTGCTCGCCAACCAACATTTTTACACACTGAAAGAAAGATTTGAAAAATTCCCGATAAAGATAGAGATGCTGTCGCGTTTCAGGACGCAGGCACAGCAAAAGAAGATCGTTGAGGGCATTGGGAACGGCGCAATAGATATTGTGATAGGAACACACAGGCTTTTGTCCAAGGATGTCGGATACAAGGATTTGGGCCTGCTTGTTGTAGACGAGGAACACAGGTTTGGGGTCGCACATAAGGAGGTTATCAAACAGATAAAGAAGAACATTGATGTCCTTACTTTGTCCGCAACGCCGATCCCCAGGACTTTGAACATGTCTCTTTCCGGGATAAAGGATATGAGTCTTATCGAAACACCGCCGGAGGAACGCTATCCTGTTCAGACATACGTTATGGAACAGGATGAAACGACGATACGGGATGTGATAAGGAGGGAACTCGACAGAGACGGTCAGGTATTCATAATATATAACAGAGTTGGAGGAATAGGCCGGCTCGCACAGAAAATAGAGGCGATGGCACCGGATGCAAGGGTTACCACAGGACACGGGCGCATGGACGAAACCGCTTTGGAAAATGTGATGCTCGGTTTTGTTAATCACGATACCAATGTTCTGATTTCAACCACAATAGTGGAATCTGGCATTGACATTCCTAACGCCAACACTATGATAATCATGGATGCCGACAGATATGGGCTTGCACAACTTTACCAGCTGAGAGGAAGAGTGGGGCGCTCCAACAGAATTGCTTATGCATACCTTATGTATAAAAAGGACAAGGCAATTAACGAGGCTGCGAGCAAAAGACTGCGAGCGATAAAAGAATTTACCGAATTCGGTTCAGGATTCAGAGTGGCAATGAGAGATCTTGAAATAAGGGGAGCCGGAAATTTTCTCGGCAGCAGACAATCCGGGCAGATGATGAATATCGGATATGAGCTTTACTGCAAGATGGTCGAAGAGCAGGTGAGAAAATTAAGGGGAGAGTATGTAAAAGAAGAGACGGAAGAAATCTCGGTGGAGCTGCTCATTCCCGCAAATATCCCCGATTGGTACATAGAAAACGAAAACTTAAAACTCATGATGTACAAAAAGATAGCGGGCATAAATTCTGAGGAATCACAGGAAGAGATGATCGATGAGCTGATAGACAGATTTGGGGATGTGCCGAGCCAGACCATGAACCTCATTCAAGTATCCAGGATAAGAAGCCTTTGTGAGGAAGTGTCCGTGCTTCGTATATATGAAAAAGACAGAAAAATATATTTTGCCTTCGGAGAAAAAAACTGCTTGACTCCCTACGCGGTGCTGGATATAAACGATAAGTTCAAGAAAAAGGCCTTTGTCCACCTGGGACGGGAACCCTACATAACTATCCCTTCCGTGAAAGGACTGGTTTTGAAAGACTGCATCGATATCCTTGCGATTATAAAGGAGAACAAAGATAGCAAATAGAACAACATAGAACAACATAGAACAAGGGTATTACCACGGAAAACCACGATCAAAGAGATTATGAAAGAAAAATCATAGAAACGGAGAGCAACGATGTTGTTTAAAAATATTGCCCTGATAGATGAGGACATAAATGTGAGATTCGGTCAATACGTCGGCATACGAGGGGACAAGATAGACTATGTGGGGGACGTTTTTCCGAGAAATTCAAGAAAATACGGTACTGCTTATGATGGCAAAAACAAGCTTTTGATGCCCGGGTTTTACAACGCCCACGCGCATTCCCCCATGTCGCTCATGCGCGGATACGGAGAAAATATGACTTTGCGTAACTGGCTGGAGAAAAAAATATTTCCTTTTGAGGAGAAGCTGAAAGGAAGAGATGTGTATTGGGGCACCATGTTGTGCATGGCCGAATCTCTGAAGTATGGAATAGTTTCCACGTCCGACATGTATTACTTCATACCCGACATGGCCTGCGCAGTAGCGGAAAGCGGTGCAAAAAACAATATAAGCCGCTCGATAGTGAATTTTGACGGAAGCGAGTTCAAAAGCCTAAAATCCGTGAAAGAACTTTTGAGCGCACATGGGGAGTTTGATGGTGCGCAGTCCGGACGCATAAGGATAGAAGCCAGTCTGCATGCCGAATATACCTCCGATGAGAATACCGTAAGAGAACTTGCGAAGCTTGCCAAAGAAAAGAATATGGGAATGCAGGTTCATGTATCGGAAACAAAGGAAGAGCATGAGGAATGCAAGATAAGACACGGAGGAAAAACACCTGTGCGATATCTGGCGGATTGCGGACTCTTCGATACGAGAACTGTTGCGGCTCATTGCGTGCACATAGAGGAAGACGACTTCGATATCCTTGCCGAAAAAGGTGTCACCGTAGCGACCAACCCCGTAAGCAATATGAAGCTGGCAAGCGGGATTGCCGACACAGCAAAGATGCTTGGAAGAAACATAAACCTTGCGATAGGAACCGATGGAGTTGCGTCCAACAACAACCTGAACTTTATTGAAGAAATGAAGGTGCTTGCTTTATCGGGAAAGATAAGAGCAGGCGATCCCACGGCAATAACGCCACGGCAGGTGGTGTATGCCGCAACCAGAGGTGGGGCTCTTGCTCAGGGCAGACCGGACTGCGGACTTATCAAGGAAGGTATGAAAGCCGATCTTGCAGTGGTAGATATGTCCGTGGTGCAGTGGCATCCGATTCATGATGTTCTAGTAAACCTCGTATATTCAGCATCGGGAAGCGATGTCGTTTTGACCATGGTGGACGGTAAAGTTCTTTACAAGGACGGAGAATGTGTTAAAATCGATGAGGAAAAAGTGGTGTTCGAGGTGGCGAAAGCCACAAAAAGAATACTCAATCAACTATAAAAACACTGCCCCATGCATTCCCGTCAAGCAGGGCGGGGATCCGGCGGGCGGTAATTTATCATAGATTTGGAGATTTTATGCCGGATAGCAACGACAAAAAATTTTTAAAAGGAGCAGCGGTTCTGGCAGGCGCCGGGATCCTGATGAAACTCCTCGGCGCCGTTTTCCGAATTCCGTTGACCAACTGGATAGGCGACGGAATGACGTATTACAGCGTAGCATATGCGATATACGGAACTTTGGTCGTGATCGGAACCGCAGGCGTTCCGATTGCGATATCTAAACTCGTTTCCGAAAATATAGCCTGTGGCAAATACAGAAACGCGCACAAGGTTTTTCATGTGGCGACGCTACTCATGCTTGCCATCGGAACCGTCGGATTTCTTATATGTTTTGCGGGAGCCGATGTGATAGCGAATCTGATAAAAAGCCCGGGGTCGGCACAGGCCATAAGGGCGATGTCCCCGGCACTTTTTTTCGTTCCGCTGTTTTCTTCGTTCAGAGGTTTCTTTAACGGAAGACAGAACATGAATCCCACCGCGGTTTCGGAAATCACCGAACAGCTCGTTCGCTGCGGTGTGGGGCTTGGCCTTGCATATATGATGAGTCATCCCGTCCTGAACGAAGTCAAGGCGGCGGCCGGGGCTTCGCTGGGTGCCTCGGTCGGGGCGGTCGCAGGTCTTTTGATCATATTTCTGATTTTCGTTTTAAACAAAAAGCCGTTTACCCACAAGATAGAACACGGAATCCCGGATGTCGATGATGGAAAGACTCTTGCCAAGAGGATCGCTTGGATAGCGGTTCCCATCATAATAGGTTCTGAAATAATGCCGATAATGACCGTAATAGATACCGGGATAGTCATGAACGTGTTGCAGGCAAACGGGTGGAGCAGAAGTGTGACCGAGCATTTATACAGTCTGTACGGCGGTTACTGCAATCCGATCATCGCTTTTCCACAGATATTCACTCAGGCTGTTGCAGTGAGCCTGGTGCCCGCAATTTCAGCCCACTTTGCGCGCAAAGATCCTAAGAGGGTGAACGATACGATAAACCTCGGATATCGCACTACTATGATAATGGGACTTCCGTGCGCGATAGGGCTCTTTGTTATAGCCGAGCCGATACTGAAACTCATGTATTTCAGACAGCCCCAATCCTGTGAAGAGGCCGCGCCTATAATGATGATAATGGCTATAAGTGTGATATTTCTCGCACATATGCAGACATCGGTAAGCGTTCTGCAGGCGGTAGGCAAACAGTTTTTGCCGGTGAGAAATCTCGCCTTTGCCTGCGTCGGAAAAGTGGCGGTCACGTATATGACAGTTAGCATACACGCCATCAACGTAAAGGGCGCCGCAATAGGAACAATGTTTGCATACGTAGTTACTCTTATGTTGAACGAATACAGCGTAAAAAAGTACACTGGACTGAAGCACGAAATTTCACTTACATATATCCGACCCGGTGTCGCAGCCCTTTGTATGGGCGCAATAACATACGGGGTATACAAGCTGATCACATATTTGGCGGCGGGGCACAGTGCCAATATGGTGAATGCTCTCGGCGTGATGACGGCGATATTGTGCGCGGCGACGGTGTACATTGTTCTTCTGTTTGCCTTCAAGGCGATAAGAATGGAGGAGATTCAGGATTTCCCGGGAGGAGAGCGTCTTGCCGGTTTGATCCGAAAATTCCTGCCAAAGGCGTTGTTGAGATGATTTTTTCACTTTGATTCCCGATTTATCGGGAGTGATCCCAAAAAGAATGCCAAAGAACACAAATAATATGCCGAAACCTATTGACAAAACATTTTAATAATGGGAGAATGTGAGGGAAATGCAAGGTGAAAGCGAAATAGTCCCCATGCATATAGGTAAACTTGAAAGATGATGCTGTTTGTATTAGAATAGTGACATCACTTAAATTTAAATTCTAAGGAGGATTTCACAATGAATAAGGCTGAGCTGGTTTCTGCAGTAGCAGAAAAAACCGATTTCACGAAAAAAGATGCTGAGGTAGCGATCAACGCACTTCTTGCAACTGTCGAAGAGGCATTGGTAAAAGGCGACAAGGTGCAGTTGATAGGATTCGGTACCTTTGAGACGAGGGAAAGAAAAGCCCGTCAGGGCAGAAACCCTCGCAAACCGGATGAGATTATCAAAATCGCAGCCTCCAAAGCACCTGTTTTCAAAGCTGGTAAAGCTCTTAAGGATGCGGTTAACAAATAACGTTTATCGGTATGATTTGGGACAGCTTTGCTGTTCCTTTTTTTGTTGATTTGTATTTGGAGCGGTGAAGGCAATGGAGAAGTAAAGATTTTAATGATATGAGAATAGATAAGTATTTGAAAAATTCAAGACTGATAAAGAGACGAACGATCGCAAAGCAGGCGTGTGAGCAGGACAGAGTGTCGATCAACGGAAAATTTGCAAAAGCCGGAGCGGACGTGACTGCAGGCGATGTGATAGAAATACGTTTTGGGAATAAAAGCATGACGGTGAAAGTCCTTGCCACTACGGAAAATGTCAGAAAAGAGGATTCGGCCGGCATGTATGAGATCGTTGATTGAGGATCTCGTAATTGACAACAATTTACATCATAAAAAGCAAAAAAAAGTGTTGACAAGTAAAAAAGCGAATGATAAGATACTAACTGTTCGCAACGAGCGGACGTGCTTCCTGAAAGGGAGGCAAGAACATTGAAAACTTCATAGACAGGAAAGAAAAGTCAAACAAGACATAAGAAAAAAGCAAGGTAAACAACCTTAAAGGGTCAAGAAAAGACCCCGAAATTTCCTAAAACAGTAATACGGTAAAAAGAAGATGCTAAGCGTCTGACCGGATCACAAGTTAAATTAGGTATTAACTCCAAGGAGTTAAAATACAATATATAACAAGAGTTTGATCCTGGCTCAGGATGAACGCTGGCGGCGTGCCTAACACATGCAAGTCGAGCGAGAAGCCATAAAAGGACACTTCGGTAGAATTATATGGCGGAAAGCGGCGGACGGGTGAGTAACGCGTGGGAAACCTGCCTTTCACAGAGGGATAGCCGAAGGAAACTACGATTAATACCTCATAAAGCAAAAGCTTCGCATGAAGCGATTGCCAAAGAATTATCGGTGAAAGATGGTCCCGCGTCTGATTAGTTAGTTGGTAAGGTAGCGGCTTACCAAGGCGACGATCAGTAGCCGGCCTGAGAGGGTGAACGGCCACATTGGAACTGAGACACGGTCCAGACTCCTACGGGAGGCAGCAGTGGGGGATATTGCACAATGGGCGAAAGCCTGATGCAGCAACGCCGCGTGAAGGAAGAAGGCTTTCGAGTCGTAAACTTCTGTCCAAAGGGAAGAACAAATGACGGTACCTTTGAAGAAAGCCCCGGCTAACTACGTGCCAGCAGCCGCGGTAATACGTAGGGGGCGAGCGTTATCCGGAATTACTGGGCGTAAAGAGTATGTAGGTGGTTTAGCAAGCGTAGGGTTTAAGGCGACAGCCCAACTGTCGTATGCCCCGCGAACTGTTAAACTTGAGTACAGGAGGGGAAGGCGGAATTCCTAGTGTAGCGGTGAAATGCGTAGATATTAGGAGGAACACCGGTGGCGAAGGCGGCCTTCTGGACTGTAACTGACACTGAGATACGAAAGCGTGGGTAGCAAACAGGATTAGATACCCTGGTAGTCCACGCCGTAAACGATGAGCACTAGGTGTCGGGCTCGAATGAGTTCGGTGCCGCAGCAAACGCAATAAGTGCTCCGCCTGGGGAGTACGCACGCAAGTGTGAAACTCAAAGGAATTGACGGGGACCCGCACAAGCAGCGGAGCATGTGGTTTAATTCGAAGCAACGCGAAGAACCTTACCAGG
>CALIBC010000180.1 GCA_938045615.1 uncultured Clostridia bacterium
AAGTTTCATTATCTGTTCAAAAGATAAACTATGCAGTGAGTATGTATAAAAAAGTTGGTTTTGAAGTTGTTCGTGAAAATGAAGATGACTATGTCATGATTTGCAAACTTTAGTTTCTGCCAAATTCCAGTTTGGAGAATTGAAAAAAACGGAATTTACCTATTAAGACATATAAACTCTTGACAATAAAGCTCCTATATAGTATATTTTTAATAAACTACTATATAGGAGCTTTTGTATGGAAATGAATGGAGGATTTCTTGTTACCAAAATAAAACAGCTTGGAGACCGGATTTTCGAGAAGATTCTCAGTGAAAAGAATATTGATGCGTTTAATGGAGCCCAGGGACGTATTCTTTATGTGCTGTGGCAGGAGGATGGTATCTCAATCAGGTCACTCTCGACTAAATGCGGATTAGCGATAACATCTCTTACTACGATGCTGGAAAGAATGGAAAATCAAGGGCTGATAAGCCGTGTTCAGTCTGAAACGGACAAAAGGAAAACACTCCTGTTTCTGACTGAGAAAGCACATGCCTTAAAGGGCGAGTACGATTCTGTATCTGATGAGATGGGCAGTATTTACTACAAAGGTTTTTCAGAGGAAGAAATTACCCGGTTTGAGGAATGCCTCGACCGCATCAGAAAGAATCTTGAGGAGTGGCAGAAGTCATGAGTATTTGTATCAAAGATCAGATTCAGAACATGAATATCGTCATTGGCTGCACAGTGGGGTGTACATATTGCTATGCCCGCAACAACGTGAAACGCTGGCATATGATTGATGACTTCGCTGACTCTGAATTCTTTCCGGGTAAGCTCAAGATGATGGAAAAGAAACGTCCGCAGAACTTTCTTCTTACCGGCATGAGCGATCTCTCCGGATGGAAGCCGGAATGGAGAGACGAGGTATTTGCAAAGATCCGTGAAAATCCACAGCATCAGTTCCTGTTCCTTACCAAGCGACCTGATTTGCTAGATTTTGATACCGATCTGGAAAACGCATGGTTTGGCGTTACGGTGACGAGGAAAGCAGAACTGTGGCGTATCGACGCCCTTCGGAAAAACGTCAGAGCAAAACATTACCATGTTACCTTTGAGCCGTTATTCGACGATCCCGGCACAGTTGACCTTTCCGGAATCAATTGGATCGTTGTCGGCACCATGACCGGAGCTCAGAGCAGGAAGATTCATACGGAGCCGGAATGGGCATGGTCTCTGACGGACCAGGCACATAAGCTCGGTGTTCCGGTGTTTATGAAGGAAGACCTTGTCCCTATCATAGGGGATGAAAATATGATTCAGGAAATGCCGGAAGAATTTAATAAAGTGTTAGAGGTACAGAAATCATGGAAGAAGTAATAAATGGAATCCTCATTCGTGAGGTGGAAACAAAGAACATCATGACTAAGTCTAGTCTGCCGGTAGGCGGTTACTCGGTCAATCCCTATGTGGGCTGTACACATGCCTGCAAGTATTGCTATGCTTCTTTTATGAAGCGCTTTACCGGGCACAAGGAGGAATGGGGCACTTTCCTTGATGTGAAGCATTGGCCGGAAATTAAAAATCCGAAGAAATATGCCGGACAGCGGGTGGTCATCGGTTCTGTGACAGATGGCTACAATCCACAGGAGGAGCAATTCGGGAATACCAGAAAACTTCTGGAGCAGCTGATCGGCAGTGACGCAGATATTCTAATCTGCACAAAGTCGGATCTTGTGGTACGAGATATTGATCTGCTGAAGAAGCTTGGACGTGTAACCGTTTCATGGTCGATCAACACACTAGATGAAAATTTCAAGAACGATATGGACTCTGCTTCGAGCATTGAGCGCCGTGTCGCTGCTATGAAGCAGGTATATGAAGCAGGTATCCGTACAGTCTGTTTCGTATCCCCAGTATTCCCCGGCATCACGGATTTTGAAGCAATCTTTGAGCGGGTAAAGGATCAGTGCGATCTGTTCTGGCTCGAAAATCTCAATCTTCGAGGCGGTTTCAAAAAGACAATTATGGAGTATATCGCCGGAAAACATCCTGATCTTGTACCACTTTACGACGAGATCTATAACAAGCATAACCGTAGCTATTTTGAAGCACTTGAAGTAAAAGCTGAGAAAATGGCTAAGAAGTATGATTGTGCCTTTGTGGATAATGAAATGCCTTATGGCAGAGTCCCGCAGGGGCATCCGGTGATCGTAGATTATTTCTATCATGAGGAAATCCGTGGGACAGAGAATACCGGAAAAAGAAATCGCTAACTCCCAGTTTGTCGAAGTAAAAAAATCAAATAGGATATTACCAAGAGGAAGTAAAAGCAAATTGCCGATACTTCCTTTTTTGTTGCCAAAAATTCAAAAAATGGAAAGGAGAATTTATGGAAGAACTGAAAAACACAGATAAAAAAGGCATTAGCACAAAGAGAAAGATTGGAAAGACCACTTATGAGGTTGTTGGCCATTTCAATGAAAATGTAACAGAAACAATGCAAGATAAACTTACAAGAATAATGCTGAGGGAATTGCGGAGAAAATCGGAAGAAAAAAAGATGATTTTGATTAAAAAGTCCTTGACAAGTAGCAACAGGTCGCACTGCAATATATATCTTGACAACCAAGACCTGCAATATATATTTTTTAAAAAACAGGACTATCTTTTTGGGTACCGAAATCGTTATTATTAATGGTAGCGGCTCAATAGGGCTCTGTCGGATTTGCCGGGTCATGGGTATGATCTGCTCATGTTTTCGGGAGATTGCGTATCCACGACTATAAATCTCCGGCAGGCGCTGTTTGGTGCTGCACTCCGGATTGGTCCGTTTGCGGATCGGGAGAAGTGCGGGAACTTTATCGGAAAGCAGGAAAGATGTGGACATTGACTACATATTGATCAAAAAAATGTACCGGGGAGATGATGATGCTTTCGATCGTTTCATCGGTAAATATTACGAGGATATATTGCGTTATTGCGTCTATCACTGCAATGGCGATCCGGAAGATGCAAAGGATCTGACGCAGAATACATTTCTTCGCTTTTTTGAGGAATTTTCGACTTATGAACACAGGGGGAAGGCTAAAAATTTTCTTTACACTATCGCAAGAAACCTGTGCATAGATCATAAGAGAAGATCGGCGCGAATTCGGACGGAAGAGTTTGATGAAAATTCAATGTGCCGAGAGGATTTTGCGAGCCTTACGAGTGGAGAGGCTGAGGATATACACGAATGTCTGTCAAGGGTTAGCGAAGAGTACAGAGAGGTGATGATTCTGTATTATTTTCAGCAGCTTAAACAACGAGAAATCGCAAATCTTCTAGGAATAGGGCTTCCTCTGGTAAAGTACCGTTTAAGGAAAGGAAAGGAAGAGATGAGGAAAGAGTGGAGTAAGGGAGGACACAATGAATTTTAAAGACAGAATGCAGGCAAACCGCATAAGGGTTAATGCCCGAGAGCCAGAGATAAAGAAACTTGCGGCGGAAGCAAAAAAAGCCTTTTTGAAAAGGGAAAGTACAAGAGTGCTTCCGTATCACAGTTTTCTTTTCAGTCAATTTCTGATGATAAAAAAATACTGGTGGGGAGTGCAGTTTCTCATTATGTGCGCGGCATGGTATATCATGGCAACCGGAGATGCGGCGGCTGTAATAAGGAGAGAGGTGGGAGTGCTTTCGGTTCTGTTTGTTGTTTCCATTATTCCGGAATTGTGGAGAAATCTGAACGACAAGTGCATGGAAATCGAAATTGCTTCGTATTTTTCGCTCAAGAACATATATGCCGCACGGCTTCTGCTCTTTGGCATGGTTGATCTTGCGGTCGTAAGCGTATTTGCTTGCAGTGCGTATCTGATGCTGGATGTAACATTGACGGACATAATATTTCAGTTTCTTATCCCGATGACTGTTACCGCAGGAATATGCTTTTTAATACTTTGCGGAAATCGACGGGGCATGGAGAGATCCGTGGTTTCATGCCTTGTTATGTGTGTGTTCTGGTACAAAATCTGTGGAAGCGATGCTGTTTACACGAAAGTCGCCCCTGCCGCATGGATAGGAATATTTGCGATGGCGTGCGTTTTTCTGACATACACGGGTATACGCCTGCTGAAAAACTGTAACCGCTATTATGCGTATGGAGGTTGAAAGTAAATGATCAAATATGAGCTGAAGATGATCTTGCGAAACAAGACTTGCAGGCTGATTTTTACTGCGATTACCATATTTATAATTTTGTTAGTTTATTTAACGGTAGAAAATCATGAATACATTGACAAGAAAGGCCATAAAATAGAAAGCCTGAACATGGTTCGTCGGTTGGCGAATGATAAAAATCGGTGGAAAGGGGAACTTACCTCAAAACTCATCAAGGATATTCTTAAAAAAGAAAAGACCTCTAAAAATAGATATCCTAATGATATGATTGCATTCGGTAAAGAAAAACAGTCTTATAACGACATTATACTTTTTGCGAATAAACTGTTTTACGGAGAACATGCCGATGATGACGATCCATGGGCCGTTAGAAAAGAAAGTCTCATGCGGATTGATCGTATCTATGCCAGATACAGGAAAAATCTTAGCGCTGAAAGCAGGGAATACGGTAAAACGCAGGAGGGGAGTGCATTCATGTTGAAGCAGTTTCAGAAAATAAGAATGCCTGTAAGATATGAAGCCTTTGAAGCATGGAAAGCTCTTTTTAGTTCCATTGGGATGTTTGCTCTTGTATTGCTGGTCGCCGGGGTGTTTTTGTCAACTAAAATATTAGCACAGGAATTTCAGTATCAATCCGCATCTGTGTTTTTTTCAGCATTATACGGAAAGACAAGGGGCATAAAATGGAGAATATTGACTAATCTCCTCGTCATAACGGTTCTATACTGGACAGGTATCGCTTTACTGTCGCTGATATGTTTTTTGATAATGGGAACCGGCGGTGGACAAACAATGTTTCAGTTTGATCAGCCATATTCCGTTTATATTGTCACTTATAGTCAGATGTGTGGAATTGCGGTTATTTGCGGCTATGCTGCAAGCATGCTTTCCGCGTCAATTGCCATGTTGATAGTCGCTAAGACAAAAAGGATTGCTTTAGCATTTGTGTTGCCGATTATCTTGTTTCTCGTGACACCTTTTATAGTCAACGCCATAGGCATGAGGAACGCATTTATACCTTTACTGCCTCATAATCTTACCGATATTGTGACCTGCTCGGTAATCCCGTATATCTACCAAGTGGGAAACATAGTTTTCAGGCAAATTCCGTTTGTTTTGCTGATGTACCCCGCTATTACGATTTTGCTTATCTCGATATCGTATAGATTGTATAAAAATACTGTTGTATACAATTGATTTTGATTATCGCACTTTGTTTAAGAATCCGGCTGCCTGCGGATGCGTAAAGCGCAAGTCTTTATGCGGAAATGGGAAAACATGCTGCTTTGCTGAATCCTGAAAATTGTTAAACACTTACAAACACCGGATTTCAGGACTTGACGAGTAAATATTATTATTTTTAGATTATATATGGAGGTGGAATTCACATGGAACTTACACTGAAAAACTTGACGAAAAGCTACGGCTCTTTTATCGCCGTGAGTGAATTGAACTACACAATGCGAAACGGGGTTTACGGACTTCTCGGTGTAAACGGTGCGGGAAAGACGACACTTATGAGGATGATTTGTACATTGATGAAACCGACGCAAGGATGCATTACCTGCGATGGGAGAGACATTTTCGAGATGGGTGGAGAGTATCGACGACTCATAGGTTACTTGCCCCAGGAGTTCGGATATTATCCGGATTTATCCGCAAGAGAGTATCTGATGTATATTGCCGCAATAAAAGGACTGCGAACAGCCGTTGCCAAAGAACGTACAGAGAAACTGTTAGAGAAGGTCGGTTTGGGAAATACCGGGGAAAAGAGATTAAAAAGCTTTTCCGGCGGTATGATCCGCCGCATCGGGATAGCACAGGCCGTGCTTAACGATCCGAAGATTCTGGTGCTGGATGAGCCGACCGCAGGTTTGGATCCAAAGGAAAGAATAAGGTTTCGCAATCTGATAAGCGAACTTGCGCCGAATTGCATGGTGCTTATTTCCACTCACATTGTATCTGATTTAGAATTTATTTCCAATAAAATTGTCCTGATGCAAAAGGGTAAATTCGCTTTTTCGGGGACCCCCGAAGAAATTGTGGATTCCATTTCGGATAAAGTGTGGAGCTGTAAGATTGAAAGAAATGAACTTGAGAAATATACGAAATTATTTTCTGTTGCAAGTGTAAAGAGTGCTTCCAAAGGTTTGGAACTCAGAATCATATCGGAAACAAAACCGGATTCGCAGGCGGAAAAAACAAGAGCAACATTGGAGGATGCATTTCTTTTTTACTTTGGCGAAAAGGCGGGTGAAATCTAATGATAAAATATGAGATAAAAATGACTTTGCGAAACAGAACATGTCAACTTCTTTTTGTAATGGTCATTATATTTACTTTTTACCTGAGTTACTTGGCGATAGGAAACGATCAATTTGTGGACGAGCAAGGCAAAGTGTCGAAAAGCCTTCTTGATGTTCGCCGCTTGGTGAATGATAAAAACAGATGGCAAGGGGATCTTACTCCGAGTCTTATAAAGAAAATCATAAAAAAATCGAGTACCGTCGAGAAGAGATATCCAAATCAACAGATTTCAGAGGGGAAAGAAGAGCAGTCCTATTTCGATATTTTGTTTTTTGCAAATGAAGTCTTCTATGGCGAATCCTCGGATGAAGACAAACTATACGGAAAGAATGCCGATGATGAAAATCCGTTTATCATTGAAAAAGAGAAGCCCAAACTGATAGGCAGGATTTATGACAGATACCGAAAAAATCTTGAAATAAAAAGCATTAAATATGGGGAAAGTAAAGCGAAGAGAGATTTTCTGATGAGAAAGTTCAGGCAAATAAAGATGCCTCCAAAATATGAGGCATTTGAAGCATGGAAAAATGTTCTTCACTATATTGAAGGGATCATCATTATATTGCTTATCGCGGGGGCTTTTTTGTCAGCCGAAATTTTAGTCCGGGAATTTAAAAACAAGGCTGATCCGGTATTTTTCTCAACATTACACGGAAATAAAAAGGGAGTAAAAAAGAGAATACTGGCAGCTTTACTTTTCGTAACGGTTTTATACTGGATAGGAATCGCCACATTCTCTTTGATATGTTTTTCGTTTATGGGAATTGGGGGTGGACAGACCATGCTACAGTTTGACGCTCCGTACGCTGCTTATATAGTGAATTATAGTCATTTGTATTTGATTGCGACTATTTGTGGATATATCGCATGTCTATTTTCCTCTTCCATTGCAATGCTGATAGCTTCTAAGGCAAGGGGAGTGATCGCAGCTATTGTAATCCCGATTATTTTATTCTTTGTAACACCTTACGTAGAAAGAAGCGTCGGCAGCAGAAATTCTCTAATACCTTTACTGCCGTACAATCTAAATGAAGTCATTAAGTGTGTCAGAAATACGTATATCTACCAGATCGGCGGACTCGTTTTCCGCCAGATTCCGCTTATATTGCTCATATACTCATCTATTGCGGTACTGCTTATACCTCTGGCGTACAGGTGCTACAAAAATACTGTTGTGAACAGTTGAAGGATTGGAAGATGCGAACAAGAAGAAAGAGAAAAAAGTTTGGGCTTTTCAAGGTGCTGTTGTTGATTGTTGTGCTGATTGCGGGCGCAGTGATTGCAAGACAGTATTTACCGTGGAAGCACTACGCAGATACCGAACACGGCTGGAAGTTGATACTGGTCAATAAAGACAACTATATACCAAAGGACTATAAGGTGAAACTGCTGACTCTGTCCAACGGCAAAAAAGTTGACGCAAGGATATATCCAAAGCTGCAGGAGATGTTCGATGCGGCAAGGGCTTCGGGAATCAATCTTCACGTTGCTGAAGGGTACCGAAGTGAGGAAGAGCAGGAAGATTTGCTGGAAGAAAAAATCGAGAGCTTTATCGAAGAAGGGAAGTCCGAAGGAGAGGCCGAAAAACTGGCTCGCAAGTGGGTTGCCTTGCCGGGCACAAGTGAACATCAGTTGGGGCTCGCGGTGGACATAAACTCGCGGATTTCCACGCCTTCCGGACCTTTGTATTCATGGCTTGCAAATAATTCGTATAAATACGGGTTTATTTTAAGGTATCCGCCGAACAAGGTCTCCATAACCGGAGTAAAGTACGAGCCGTGGCACTTTCGATATGTCGGAAAAAGTGCTGCGGCGGAAATACACAGGCAGGGTATCTGTTTGGAAGAGTATGTAGAGGAACTGGATTGACGAAAAAGGCATCGAAAAAGTTTTTACCGTCTTTCCATATACCGTAACAGCAGAAGAGGAAGCGGATTGACGAAAAAGACGCATAGAGATTTGAGAAAAGGCACGCCGGGTAATCGTAAAGGATTCACCGGGCATGCCTTGTTTTATGTCTTAACGACGTTAAGCTTTGAGGTGTCAAAAGTCGTTTGTCAGGTGCATTTTGTCGAGTATGTAGAAAACCAATCCCATTATTATCCCTACGATGGTTGCCAGGCACATTCCTTTCAGCTCCACCGAACCGATCTTTATGTATGCGCCGGAAAGCCCGACGATAAAGATGAGAGACGTCATGGCAAGGTTTCTGGATTTGGAGTAATCGACTTTTTCATCCACCATGAGTCTTATACCTGATGCCGCAATCATTCCGTAAAGCAAGAAACTTACACCTCCCATAACGGGGGCAGGTATGGACTGAATCAGTCCCGAGGCCTTGCCTACGAATGAGAGCAGAATTGAAAAGAGCGCCGCTCCGCCTATAACCCAGACGCTATAAACCTTTGTGATTGCCATAACGCCTATGTTTTCACCGTACGTGGTGGTCGGAACCGAACCGCAGAATCCGGACAGAGATGTCGATATTCCATCCGAAAAAAGTGAGCGATGCAGCCCCGGATCCTCAAGGAGATTACTTCCGACGATTTCAGAAGTAACGACCTGATGTCCTATGTGTTCTGAAATTACGACAAGAGAGGCCGGTATTATAATCAAAATGGCTTCGATATTGAACTTTGGCGTGAGAAAATTCGGCATGGCGAGCCAAGAAGCCTGATGCACCGTTCCAAAATCGACGATCCCCAGTCCGAGGGCAACCGCGTAACCGGTGATTATTGAAATAAGTATTGCTATTGCCGAAGCGAAACCTCTGAACAGAACCTGCCCGAAGATCGCCACGAGCAGTGTGACGATGAAAGCGATCACAAATTTTGAGTTTATGGATTTATAAGTTTCAGTCAGTATGATGCCGCCGTTCTGCGCCGCATTACCGGCAAGTTCAAGACCGATGAGGGCGACCACAGGTCCCATGGCTGCGGGAGGGAGGACCGTGTCTATCCACTTCACGCCCGCAAATTTAACTATCACGGCGACCGTCATGAAAATAAAGCCGGTGACGACGAACCCGCCGAGTGCATATTGATAACCGAGATTCGGGTTGTTTATTACCAGCAGAGCCGGAGAGATAAAGGCGAAACTCGACCCCAGATAAGCGGGGGACTTTCCTTTTGTGACAAAAATAAAGATAAGTGTGCCGACTCCGTTCATTAGCAGAGCTATGGCAGGACTTATCCCGAGTAGGTAAGGTACCAGCACCGATGCCGAAAACATGGCAAATGTGTGTTGTATACTCAGGGGGATTCCCCGACTGAGAGGGACTCTTTGCTGGACTTGGACTATTTTTGAATTGTTCATACGTTATCTGCCTCCTTATAAACATTTAACCGAAGAGTGTTGCTTTATCGGTCTATATTTTGACGATTGCTGTCTTAGCGTTCAATAAAAATGCCGTTTTTACGTTTTTTCCCGCCTGTAAGCGTATAAACTTGCCCACGTCAACACGAGCCATGCCGTAAATGCTCCAATGCGCACTCCCAATTTGACGGGAGCAAGAAGATTTATCGACAAAATCGTAACTAATGCGACCGCAAACGCGGCAACAACAGAAAAAAGTAAAACTTTTAACATCCCGTTATTTTCTTGCCGCCCATCCTTGTCTCTTTTGAATTTGTATATGATTTTCACCCATACAGCAACGGCCCAGAGTAAGAAAAGAGCAGTCAATCTCCAAGTCCAAGCAGGTTCATCCGGTTCCCAAAACGATACCAGGGCGCTCGTCACAATCACCACCATGCCGGCAAGCAGTCCCATGGTTATACCCACTATGCCGGATAAACCGACATGAAATCCTTTTTCTTCATTTTTCATTATTTTTCACCTACCCTTTGGTGCAGTTCATCAAACTATTTTGTATGCAGTGCCATACAAATAATATCCGCTATTTTCTTAGTCGTCAAGACATATGTTATATTATCTTTTTGACTGAACGGTTACTTACAATTCTTTACGTGAACTTTTGCTCAAAGGGGTTTCGGTTTACAATAAACTGTGTTAGTATAGTGGACAAATACAGATAACTCAAAGCTTCAAAAGCTAACGTTGATTTTATGTGTTTGAGAAAAATACTGAGATGGATAAGGGAGTTACCATGAACATTAAAAAGAGTTTTACGTCACTTGTGTTTATATGTTGCTTAATACTGGCGCTGACGCCGTCCTTTGCGGTGGCTGAAAACAAACACGAAGGGATGCGGGGGAACGGCAAAGCTGTAGCGGCGCACAGTAAAAAAACCGTTACGAAGAAAGAGAAGAATACCGTGCTGACCGGGGGCAAGAAAACTTTCTCGGGCAAGAGTAAAAAGCCGGCTTTGAGAGATAAGAAAAAGGTTGTCTTGAAGAAAAGCAGGTATGCTGTTTTAAGCAGGAAAAGACGCGCCTCACGGTCAAAAAAAATGCGTAAGCGCAGGCTGAGATATCAGACTGTGAAGAGTTTTTTTGTATCCGGAAGGACTCATGAATCCGTAACGCTGAAGTGGAATAAGGTCAAAAGCGCGAAAGGATACTATCTGTACCGCTCAGATTCCAAGAAGGGTAAGTACAAGAAGATCGCCGGATTCAAAGGCAGTAAAAAGAGGACTTACAGTGACAAAAACCTTACGGAAGAAACATACTATTTCTATAAGGTGAGAGTGATGAAATCCAGGAAATACTCGCCGGTACTTTCCGTGCGTACGTACAAGAAACCTTTTGAGGAACAGGTATCCGAACTTAAAATCAGCACTGTCGGATCTCAGACGAGACTCGAATGGAAGCCGATTGAAGATGCCACGGAATACAGGATATACAGGAAATATTACATGTCCGATGAATTTACGAAAATCAAGACTGTCAGCGGGGATGTACTTACGTATGATGACTATGCCGATTCCGGAAAAAACGCTTACTATATGATACGCGCTAAGAATTCAGATGTGGACGAGTTCAGCAAGTACACTGAAGTTTACACATGGAAAACGGTTACCAGAGTTTTTATAGCGTGCGGTCACGGTACGACTCTGATAGGCACGTGGGACACGGGCTGCACGTACGGCGGTTACACCGAAGCCGGTCTGATGCTGCCGATCACAAAGTCCATGGTTGAGGCCTTGAGACGCTCGGGTGTATATGTGTACACGGATGCCGATGAGGGGAACAACAGAAACATGGTCGCATGTGTAAGTTGGGCAAACAAAAAGAAGATAAGTGTTTATACGAGTATTCACTGTGACTACGATAAGGCTCCGAAAGGTACCATACCGCTGTATCTAAGCGCAAAAGGCAAGGTACTGGCGGGCAACATGAATGAATCCGTTTTGTATAATATGGGCATGAGCACCAGAGGACTTCGCAGGCGAACAGATCTTTACGAGCTGAATGCGCCGTCGGCGCCGTCGTGCATATTTGAAACGGGTAATATCAAAAAGGATCTATCATATTTGAGGGATTCCGGAAGATATGGAGAGGCTTTGGCTGAAGGTATGTGTAAATATCTCGATGTCCAGTATGTGAAATAAATGTAATACGCCGGTTTGAGAGGTGATCAAATAGTTTGACGATCGGGTCAATCTAAAACGGACACTCCGCCCGCGGATCGAGTCATAGTCGCAGAAAACTGTTCCTGCGGAAAGACTTGCGGGTGGAGTATCCGTTTATTTAAAGTTACTCCTGAAAAAGCGGTGTCGACAAGTACCTTTCACCCGTGTCCGGGAGCAACACCACTATGTTCTTTCCCTCGGCTTCAGGTCGCCCGGCAATTTCTACTGCGGCCTTGAGCGCGGCGCCGGAAGAAATCCCCGCGAGAAATCCCTCGTTCTCACCTATCATTTTTCCGTATTCAAAGGCGTCGTCGTTCGACACCGTGATAATCTCATCGTAGATTGCGGTATTCAGTGTATCGGGAAGAAAACCTGCACCGATCCCCTGAATCTTATGAGAAGCCGGTTCGCCGCCCGACAGGACCGGGGAATCGGCAGGCTCGACCGCCACGACCTTTACGTCGGGATTTTTTTCCTTTAAGTATTTTCCGGTGCCTGAGATTGTCCCTCCGGTGCCGACCCCGGAGACGAAGTAATCCACCTTTCCGTCGGTGTCTTCAAAGATCTCGGAACCTGTGGTCAGGTAATGCGTCTTCGGATTTGCGGGATTTAGGAATTGCCCCGGGATGAAACTGTTTTCAATGGCTTTGGCGAGGTCTTCCGCCTTTTGGATGGCTCCTTTCATTCCCTTGCTTCCCTCTGTCAGAACGAGTTCCGCGCCATAAGCTTTTATGAGATTACGCCGTTCGATTGACATGGTTTCAGGCATAACGATGATGACCCTGTAACCTCTGGCGGTTCCGACTGAGGCGAGTCCGATTCCCGTATTTCCTGAAGTTGCTTCGATTATAACCGAATCCTTATCCAGCTTTCCGCTTTCTTCCGCATCATCAAACATGGCCTTGGCGATGCGGTCTTTTACCGAACCCGCAGGGTTGAAATACTCGAGTTTTGCTACGATACGGGCATTCAGACCGAGTTTTTTCTCAGTGTTTGTAAGCTCCAGAAGTGGTGTTTTTCCTATGAGTTGGTCTATTGATTCATAAATGGCCATATTGACTGTCCTTTCTTTCAGTTCATGGTTTCAGTAAAAAGTCGTTAGTATGTTTATACGTCTAAAAAACAAAATGAAACATGGAAAGGCGATAGACCCCGACATCGTCAACGCCGATGGATTGCTCGGACGCTCTCCGGTACTAACTGTTCTTGCGACATTTTTTTGGTGTCTTTGTCCCGTTTATTTTCTAAAACCCAACGATACAAGACCTTTTTGACGTGATATCCCTAAAAACCTCGTCAGTTGTGCCAGTATAATAGAAAATTAATACCAATAATCCCTGTAATAACGGATAAAAAAACGCTTATTTTGCAAAGAAAAACTATTATTTTTTTATGCTTTACTTTTATATTGTTTATTTTTTTAAAAATAATTACTGATATAATCCCTCCAAGCGGAGGAAGTATTGTTGCTATAACAGAAACAATTAAAAGAACAGGAAAATTGTTTTTTGATTTTTTGGCGTTTATATTATTGCCGTGTAATAAATTATCGACACTAACTCCATAAAGTTCGCTTAATAAAATCAAATTATCAATATCCGGATAACTGTTCCCGTTTTCCCATTTAGAAATAGATTGTCGTGAAATCCCCAGTTTGCTTACGACTTCTTCTTGAGTCAATCTATGTTCTTTCCTTCTTCTTTTTAAATTTTGATGTACGCTCATCTAAATTCCTCCAATTGCGCTTTACACCTTATTATAAAACAAAAACAACGAGCAACCAATAGTTGCTATTTTTTTGCACCGAATAGTTTCTACACTAACTTTAAAAAAGCTTTATAGTTAAATTAAAGCGGTACAATGAAGCACTTGTGTTACAAATCCGAAGGAGGTATTTACAAATGTTTATTAAAGGAAAAGGAAATGGTTTGATAATCCAAGAAACCGTTTGCAAAGCTAGAATCACGTGCAGCAAAACAGGGAAAATTACAAAATCATATATACCTGCACTTTAATAAAGGAATCTTATCATGAAACCATATTTAAAATTGTTTTTTTTAATCCTTTTTATCAGCATAATATTTTTCGGAATCCATCTGACTTTACCGGTACATTTTCATAATATATTTATGCTAATTGTTTGCTCAACGATAGTAGCGCTCGTTATAACGTTTATATACGCGTTATACAGGAAATTTTTTACAAAATAATTTAGAAAAACAGGAATCGCAAGTGTTTGTAGGCTTTAAAAAAGAATCTCTAAGCAGGTTCTTTTTTCTATCTCACAACTTGCACATATCTCATGAATCATGGGAATCAGTTTTATGCTCTGTTTCTCATCAGAAAGATGTTCTATTTCCTTATGTGTCTACATATTCGGATTTAAGTTTTACAGTTCATTGAGTTCAAAGAGGGAGGCTTCTCGCCGCGGATAGTGTAAAATAATTGTGGAGTTTTATTATCGGGATAATTTTTATATGTTCATTACTGAAGTTCCTGTAAAATGCGGACATGGGCATCAGGCTTTTCCGCAGGAGCAGTATGCAATCACCGCCGGAAACGCGTAAGGAAATTGAAGTGTGGCGGGCGTGCTGTTTGAGGGCATGTTGAAGCGGTGATGCCTGAGTTCACGCCGCCACTCAATTTCCGCAAGTGAGGCGTGCGATTGCCTGCGACGAGGACTTGCCTGATGCCCATGTCCGCATTTGGCAAAGAAATCTGAAATCCGTTCATGTATAATAGCGGAGAAAAACTCCACAAAACTTGACACCGTCCTTCGCCGTGGAAAACTTGCATTAATGCGTATTTCGATGTAGAATTGGCGTGATAAATATTGCTGGGGGAGCGATGGCTGAGAGTTGCTTCATGGACGTGAAACGGATATATGTACGTTTAAATCTTTAAACGTACGGGTATTCTGTTTAGAACTGCGGTAAGTAATTAGAACTGCTTACAGGCGCTGCGCATGAGGCGAGACCCTTCTACCGGGCAGATAATGCTGCGATGGGAAGCTTAATGGCTGTATAACGGCGCCCCCTCCTGATGAATTAGGAGGTTTTTTTATGAATTTACAAGGATTGGTTGAATCAAGAACAGGTCAGATTGTGACAGTGCTTGGCGTTATCGCGCTGCTTGCGCTGATCACAATTGCCGGCAGGAACAGAGAGAATGACAAAAAAGCGGATATCAAAGCGATGACAGTATCTGCACTCTTGATTGCGATGGCGATGCTGCTTTCCAATGTCAAGATATTTACCATGCCTCAGGGCGGTTCCGTCACACTTTTGTCACTGCTGCCGGTTACAATAGTGACATATCTTTATGGTACGAAACGCGGAGTTGCGGCGGGAGTTGCACTGGGACTCGTAAACCTCATCTTCGGACCGTATGTCATTCATCCTATACAACTGCTTCTCGATTATCCGATTGCGTTCGGAACGTTGGGTGTTGGCGGAGCATTGCGAAATGGCAGATACGGTCTTACCAAGGTGTATCTTGTGGGCGTATTTGCAAGATATCTGTGCGCTGTTGCATCAGGCATCATCTTTTTCGGAGCTTATGCGCCGAAAGGATTTAATGCGGTGACATGGTCACTGTGGTACAATATCACATATATAGGCGTTGAGGCCGCAATAACGATTGTTGTGATCAACATGCCGCCGGTCAGAAATCTGTTTGAAAGGATCAAGAATGCCAAATAATCCGCCGGATCATGCGCTTGCAAAGTACGAGAATGTCATACTTGCGTCAAAGTCACCGCGCAGGTCGGATATACTGGGTGAACATGGAGTAAAGGCGTTAATCATGCCGGTTGATATCGACGAATCGCTTCCGCCGGGAATATCTTTTCTGGATGCGGTCAAGATGCTGTCTTACAAAAAAGCGCTGGCTGCCGCCACACGCCCGGATATTGAGGAAGTGAAAGGCCTGTCGCTGATTGTCGCCGCAGATACCGTCGTCTATAAGGACGAAATAATGGGAAAGCCGAAAGATGCGGGAGATGCTTTCAGGATGTTGTCTTCGCTCAGAGCATCTGAACACTGCGTGGCAAGCGGCGTAACGCTTATCGAGATAGAGGACGGATCGCCGCGGCTTGACGATGTGAAGTCTTTTGTGGAAATAACGGAGATTGTCTGCAGGGATTACTCGGATGAGGAAATAAATGAATATATAGCCACGGGTGAACCTTTTGACAAGGCGGGATCTTACGCTATACAGGGCGGCTTCCGTAAGTATATCTCCGAATTCCGCGGCGACTATGAGAATGTGGTTGGACTACCGTATAACAGGATGATTGCGGAACTCATCAAATGACGGACGTTATATAAACTGTTCCCGTTCTTTGAGATTCGTTTATACTCGGGCGCAGAGCGCAGGCAACGACTATTCTATGCATGTGCTTACGGAATATGCACGTGCCCACTAATATGCCTGCGCTCACGAATATAACCGTGCTCACGAATATAATAGTGTTCACGAATCGCCGACCTGCGGTGTCGAGAAACACAAGGGCTACGGAAAGAGAGGGGTTTAATTGAAAAAAGCTTTGATCGCGATGAGTGGCGGCGTGGATTCAAGTGTTGCCGCATATATCACAAAAGAAAACGGGTTTGAATGCATCGGCGCGACGATGCGCCTCTTTGACAATGAGGATGCGGGACTTTGTTCGGATCGCACCTGTTGCTCTATCGATGATTCTGAAGATGCCCGTTTGGTGTGCAATAAAATCGGGATAAAGCATTATGTGTTGGATTTCAGAGGCAACTTCAGAGAGAATGTGATAAATAAATTCATCAAATCATACGAAACCGGAGAAACCCCGAACCCGTGTGTGGACTGCAACAGATATCTTAAGTTTCAAGGGCTTTACCAAAAAGGTGAGTTGCTAGGATATGAATATCTTGTCACAGGACATTATGCGCGCATCTGCCGGGATGAAAAAACAGGGAGATGGCTACTCAAGAAAGCGCTGGACAAGAGCAAGGATCAGAGCTATGTGTTGTACTCGTTGTCGCAGAAGCAGCTTGCGCATACCCTATTTCCGCTTGGGAACATGGAAAAAAGCAGAGTGAGGTCGATAGCCGTGGAAAATGGATTTATAAACGCGAAAAAACGCGAGAGTCAGGACATTTGTTTTGTGCCCGACGGCGACTATGCCGCTGCGATAAAAAGACTTGCAGGCAAAGATTATGAAGAGGGGGATTTCGTCGATGCCGCAGGAAATGTGCTGGGAAAGCACAGGGGCATAATAAAATACACAATAGGGCAGAGGAAAGGTCTGGGATTGGCCTTGCCGGAGCCGATGTATGTGATTGAAAAAGATGTGAAAAACAACCGTATAGTTTTGGGAAGAAATTCGGATCTTTTCGCCAAGAAACTGGAAGCTGTGGATCTTAATTGGATAGTATACGACACGCCGCCCCGGGAATTGAGGGTAAAAGCAAGGATACGCTATAGCCAGAAAGAGCAACCTGCAACCGTGATTAACGAAGCAGGGGGGAGGACTCAGCTCCTATTCGATGAGCCTCAAAGAGCTATAACACCGGGGCAGGCGGTGGTGCTATATGACGGTGACACGGTCATTGGAGGGGGAACCATAGCATGAACCGGAATGAAGACAAGCAAATGAACCGGAATGAAAACCATGGCAAGGACCGGAAAAAATATGGATGGAGCTCTTATGGAATGTGGCGGCTCGACAAGGAAGCAGGTATGCGATGAAGAAGATTACTTTGGGTATTTTGGCTCACGTGGATTCCGGAAAAACAACGCTTTCGGAAGCGCTACTGCATGAGGCGGGTGATATCAAGAATCCCGGAAGAGTCGACAAGGGCGACTCTTTTTTTGATAACGATCCTCTTGAAAGGAGCAGGGGGATAACGATATTCTCCAAACAGACGAATTTTGCATGGAACGGCACGCAAATATATCTGATAGATACACCGGGGCATCCCGAGCTTGCCGCCGAGATGGAAAGGACGCTTTTCGCACTTGATTGTGCAATTCTTGTCGTGGGGGCAAACGAGGGGGTTCGCGCCCACACACGCACTTTAAAAAAGCTTCTTGAAAAACATAATGTACCCACTTTTTTGTTTGTAAACAAGATGGATTTGTCTTTTCGGAAAAGGGAAGAAATCATGGAACTTTTAAGGGAAGAGTTCGGAAGCAGGTGCGTGGACTTTCACGACAAAGAACATTTTTTCGACGATCTCAGTTTTGCCAGTGAAAAACTGACAGAGACAATACTTGAAACGGATACTCTTGATAATGAGGATATCGCACATGCGGTCGAAGCAGGAGAAATATTACCGTGCTATTTTGGTTCGGCGCTCAATTCTGAGGGGGTGAAAGAGCTTCTTGAGGGGCTTGGCGCGTATACTTGCGGACATAAACTGATAGAGGAATTCGGGGCACGGGTATTCAAGATAGGTAGAGATGAAAGAGGTAAACGTCTTACTTTTCTAAAGCTTACCGGCGGATGCCTTGCCGCAAGAGTGGTCATAGGAGATGAGAAGGTCACTGGGATAAGGATATACAAGGGTAGTCGCTATACGGACGTGGATGAGGTTTTTCAGGGGGATCTGTGCGCCGTTGTGGGTCTTGAAAAGAGCTTTTCGGGGCAAGGGCTGGGATTTGAAAGTGATTTTGACGAAAACAGTTCGGAATCATACCTGCTTTATGATGTGATATTGCCCGAAGAAACTAGCGCTGACAAGGCTCTTGCGGATTTCATGAAAGTATCTGAAGAATACCCTGAACTCAACGTTGAGTGGGATGAGAAACTTTCCCACATAAGGCTTAGGATGATGGGACACATTCAGAGGGAAATTCTGCGTGGCATCGTTGAGAAACGCTTCGGTTATACCGTGGATTTCAGCGAGGGAAGTATACTTTACAGGGAGAGCATCCCCGAAAATTCAGAGCCGGTGGAGGGGATAGCACGCATGGAATCACAAAAGACATTCGCCGAGGTTCACCTGCTTGTGCAAGCTGCGCCTAGGGGGAGCGGGAATTTATTTTTCGCTACATGCGATGACAAAAAATTGGGTGAAAACCATCAAAGATTGATCATTTCCTACCTGGAGGATGAAATTCATCGCGGTGTTCACTATGGCTATCCCGTAACGGATATACAGGTCAGGCTTGTTGCAGGCGAGTTGGGCGGCAGAAGCGCAGAGTCGGGCGAACTCAAAGAAACAGCTTGTCGTGCGTTAAGGCATGCGCTGATGCAGCTTGACGGGGTTCTTCTGGAACCGTTTTTTGAATTTGTCATGGAAGTGCCGCAGGAATATATGGGCATAGTTTTAACCGATATCGCAAAGATGGGAGGAAGCGCAAGGGAACCTGAAACGGACGGGGAAATGTTGATTTTAAGAGGCAAGGTTCCGGTTTCCGGTATGAAAGATTATTTGAGCAGATTCCATTCATACACGAACGGGTGCGGCAGGATTTCACTGTCTCCGTCGGGGTACGATGTTTGCCGCAAGCCGGATGATGTGGCCGGTATGGAGATTGACAAGAAAGACGATGACGAACGCTCGGCGGATTCCGTAATATATCGCAAGGGCTGTTCGCATACGATTCCATGGGACAATATCAAGGATTACATTTCGATCGCTCCGCTACTTTCCGATAACGGTAGTAATGAAAAGCAGGATCTTGATCAATTTGGTGCAGACCCTAGGCAAAGCAAAAGAGATACAGAATCCATAAGCGAAGATGTTTTGAAAAAAATATTTGAAAGAACTTATGGTCCAGTGGACAGGAAAAGGGATGAGAGGCGACATGGCAACAAAAATAAGCCTCCGCGCAAATCGGGGTTTGAAGAAATTAACGTCGGGGTAGAAATAAACAAGTCGATCCCAAACGGTGAAAAATATCTTTTTATAGACGGATATAATCTGATCCATGAGTGGAAAGAGCTAAAGGAACTTGTGGAATTGGATTTTGAAGCGGCGCGTGACAGGTTGCTCGATATACTGCGAAACTATGCAGCTTACACGAGTGAACACATAATATTGGTGTTTGACGCTTACAAAGTCAAGGGCGGAAGCGGTTTCACGAAAAAAATCGATTCCATCTATGTGGTGTATACCGAAGAAGCGGAAACGGCGGACATGTATATAGAAAAAGAGACTCACAGGATTGCCGGAAAACACAGGGTCAGGGTCGTGACATCCGACGGCATGGAGCAGCTTATGGTAATGGGTCACGGGGCGCTGCGGGTATCGTCAAGAGAATTTGTGGAGGATGTAAAAAGCGCCGAAGAGGAAATAAGAAGCAGGATATCGCATCTGGAGAAATAATAGATACGATTCTATTATTTAAATCCGTCTTTGGGTTGACGAACAGATCGGGAAATTGTAATTTTTGTAGGAGGATTTTTGATGCAAAACACAAATACATGGGATAACTATGATGAAAAGCGTCTCAAAGAATGTGACGACTTTTGCGACGGATACATGGATTTTTTAAGTACGTGCAAAACGGAAAGGGAATGTGTAAGACACATAGTAACCGACATAGAGAAAGAGGGGTACGTATCGCTTGACAGCAAACGCAAAGGCGGAGACAGCCTGAAAGCGGGAGACAAGATTTATGCGGTCAATATGAATAAGGCTGTGGTAATGTTCAATATAGGGAGCCAACCGCTCGAAAACGGTATTAATATACTGGGTGCGCACATAGATTCACCGCGTATGGATATAAAGCAGAATCCGCTGTACGAAGAGGGGGGATTTGCATATCTTGACACTCACTATTACGGAGGGATCAAGAAATATCAATGGGTGGCGTTGCCGCTTGCGCTTCACGGTGTGGTGGTGAAAAAAGACGGAAGCAGTGTGGAGATCGTCATAGGAGAAAAAGAAACCGACCCTGTGTTTTTCGTGTCCGACCTACTGATTCATCTTGCGCAGGAACAAATGGAAAAACGGGCTTCCAAGGTAATAGAGGGGGAAGCTTTGGATATAATAGTGGGAAACAGACCGCTTAAGATCGACGGTTGCGGAAAAGGAGGCGAAAAAACCGCAGACATTGCGGGAAGAGAAAACCAAGGTGACTGTGGGACATCAACCGAAGAAAAGGATGAAAATTGTGCGAAAAAAACTCCTGTGAAAGCCGGAATACTGAAGATCCTGAAGGACAGGTATGGAATGCATGAAGATGATTTCATGTCGGCGGAACTTGAGGTCGTACCGGCCGGTGCGGCAAGAGAGGCAGGCCTTGACGGTAGCATGATATTGTCATACGGACAGGATGACAGGGTGTGCGCATATACTTCATACAAAGCGATGATGGAAGTTCCGGATGTGTCACGCACAGCATGCTGTATTCTTGTAGACAAAGAAGAAATAGGAAGCGTCGGAGCCACGGGAATGCAGTCCAGATTTTTTGAAAACGTTCTCGCCGAGATCATCGCGCTGTCAGGGGATTACAGTGAGTTGACTCTGAAACGCACGCTTTCGGCAAGTACGATGCTTTCCTCCGACGTAAGCAGCGCTTTTGATCCCACATACAAAAGCAGTTTTGACAGCAAAAACGTGGCTTATCTGGGGAACGGAATGGTATTTAACAAGTTCACGGGAGCAAGGGGAAAGGCCGGATCAAACGATGCAAATGCAGAATACCTTGCACATCTGAGGGCTATACTGGATGAAGATGGCGTAAATTTTCAAACCGCTGAGCTGGGGCGTGTGGATCTGGGAGGCGGCGGAACCATCGCATATATACTTGCTCTGTACGGTATGAATGTAATCGACAGCGGCGTTGCCGTATTGAACATGCATGCTCCGTGGGAAGCGACAAGCAAGGCTGACGTATATGAAACCAAGAGAGGTTATGTCACATTCTTGAACAAAGCGAAGAGAATAGTATAAAAATAGCATAGAGATATATAGTATAAAAGAAAAATTATAAAGCGATTTTACAAGAGAGTGGAAAGAGGTGAAAACATGTATGATGTTGTAATTGTGGGCTCGGGAACCGCCGGCATGACAGCGGCGATATACGTACAAAGAGCCGGGAAAAAGGCTTTGGTTTTGGATGAAGCGGGATTCGGCGGACAGATCGTGTTCACGTCGTGCATTGAGAATTATCCGGGAATACAGAATGTTTCGGGACCTGAATTTGCAGACGGATTGCATAAGCAGGCGGAAGAACTGGGGGCGGAATTCAAGGTTGAAAGAGTAATATCCATAGAGAAAAAGGAAAAGGCATTTTCGATAATCACAGGGGTTGCGATATATGAGGCGAAGTCGGTAATAGTTGCAACAGGCGTAAAGAGTCGAAAACTGGGCATCGAAGGAGAAGAAAAACTTGTGGGTTCGGGAGTGTCTTACTGCGCAACCTGTGACGGGAATTTCTTCAAAGGCAGAGACATTGCCGTGGTTGGCGGCGGCAATACTGCACTTGAGGATGCGGAAGTAATGTCCGGTATCGCAAACAAGGTGTATCTCGTTCACAGAAGGGATGAGTTCCGTGGCGAGCAGCTTACAGTGGAGAGGTTGAAGACCAAGGACAATGTAGAATTCGTCTTAAACAGCAAGCCTGTCGAGGTCGTGGGCAACTTTGCCGTTGAGGGGCTTAAAGTTTTGAACACGCTTGACAACAAAGAAAGAATGCTGGAAGTAAGCGGAGTGTTTGTGGCCGTGGGGCACGTTCCCGACAACAAAGCATTTGAAAAGTTTATAAATCTCGATCCGCAGGGTTTTGTCGATGCAGGGGAAAATTGCAGGACAAACATTGACGGGATTTTTGCCGCAGGGGATTGCAGAAACAAGAAAGTACGTCAGCTCATCACGGCTGCGGGAGATGCTGCCGTCGCTGCGGTTGCCGCGATTGAGCATGCAAACAAGGTTTAAATTGATCGCAGCTCCGCACGCAGATAAGGTGTAAATTGGCCGCGGTTCTCATTTTAGTTGGCAAATGAACCTCGTTTTGTGATATACTTCTTTTGATAGAATTTATTCTGGAAGGCAAGAAAGGAATTCGATGGAAGCAAAATACAAAAGAGTCCTCCTCAAGATCAGCGGTGAAGCGCTGGCGGGGAAAACCAAGACCGGCATCGATGAGGCTATGACCGGCAAGGTGGCAAAGGAGATCCGTGAACTGATTAAGCTGGGCGTTGAGGTGGCCGTGGTGGTTGGAGGCGGAAACTTCTGGAGAGGCAGAAGCAGTCGGGACATGAACAGAGAAACCGCTGACTACATAGGAATGCTTGCGACAGTGATGAACTCTCTTGCGCTTCAGGACGCCCTGCTTGCCCGGGGTGTTGCGGCAAGAGTTCAGACTTCAATAGAGATGCGTAAGATAGCCGAACCGTATATCTGGAGAAGAGCACTGAAAGAACTGAAACGCGGGGAAGTCGTGATCTTCGGCGGAGGGATAGGCGAACCTCATTTTTCGACGGACACGGCGGCGGCGTTGAGAGCCGTCAACATACAGGCGGATATCATTTTTCTTGCAAAGAACATAGATGCGGTGTATTCGGGAGACCCAAAAGAAGACCCGGATGCAAAGAAATTCGATAGGCTTTCTATGCGGGAAGTGATAGACAAAAATCTCAAGGTTATGGATTTGACGGCTGCGACGATCTGCATGGAAAACGGAATGAAAATACAGGTTTTCGGTCTTTCCGAAGACGAAAGCATGGTTCGTGCCGTATGCGGAGACAAGATAGGTACTTTGATTGAATGACGGAGGTGAAAAATGAGTGATAGCAATATGCAGGAGAGGATTGAAAAGACGAAATCGGTGTTGAGGGAAGAATTGAACACGGTAAGAGCAGGCAGGGCGAATCCGACATTGTTGGACAAGATCATGGTGGATTACTATGGAACTCCGACACCTCTCAAGAACTTGTCAAATATAAGCGTTCCGGATCCAAGATCACTTTTGGTGACTCCTTTTGATCCAAAGTCTCTTGTTGATATAGAGCATGCGATCAATGCCGCAAATATTGGGATCACACCGAACAATGACGGTAAAAATATACGGTTGGAAGTGCCACAGCTTACCGAGGAGAGAAGAAAAGAACTGACAAAGACGACTAAAAAGATGGGTGAGGATGCCAAGGTGGCGATACGTAATCTTAGAAGGGACGCAAACGATTCTCTCAAGAAAAAACAGAAAGCCGGTGACATAACCGAGGACGATCTCAAAGATGAACTCGAGGAGGTTCAGAAGAAGGTCGACAAAGCAGTCAGTGAAATCGATGATATGATCGCTGCAAAAGATAAGGAAATTATGGAAGTATAGAGTCGTTATGCCGGATTTGACGAGGATGCCCTATCATGTTGCGATTATTATGGACGGCAACGGCAGATGGGCCACAAAAAACAATGTAGGCAGGATTGCCGGACACAATGCAGGCATGAAGGCCATGAAAGAGATCGTGAGAAGATCCTCCGATATTGGAATTGAGTATTTGACTGTATATGCCTTTTCAACAGAAAACTGGAAACGTTCCGAAGAGGAGGTTTCCGGTATTTTTAAGCTGCTTGTCAAATTTGTCAGGCTTGATCTTGACGAGCTTCATGAAAAGAACGTCAAGGTTATGGCACTTGGGGATTATGACAACATCCCCGAATATGCAAGAAAAAGTCTTGAGAGAACAATCGCCAAGACCGCAAAAAATACGGGTCTTCAGTTTAATATTGCCTTGAACTACGGTGGCAGGAGAGAGATACTGAGAGCCGTCAACAACATTATAAGTGATGCGGAGGCGGGGAAAATTGAAAAACCTGTCGATGAAAGCACCTTTGCTTCTTATCTGTATACCGGCCAAGAAACGGGAAATGTTCCGGATCCGGATCTGATCATAAGACCCGGCGGCGAAGAAAGACTTTCCAACTTTCTTTTGTGGCAGTGCGCTTATAGCGAATTTGCGTTTACCGACACACTGTGGCCGGACTTTACTCCCGATGAATATGAAAAAATATTGAGAAATTTCCAAAGTAGGGAAAGACGATTCGGGGGAAGATGAACGATTGACTGAAAGGAGAAGATCGCATGAAAACGCGAATCATATCGGGTCTGTGCATGGCACCTTTGGTCGGAATAGTGTACCTGGGAGGTTACTGGCTGGCCGCACTTGCGCTGTTCATAGGTCTTATGGGTGTGCATGAATTTTTTAACGGGTTCAGGAATATGAATCTAAAACCGTCGGAGCCGATAGCTTATGTCGCAATAACTGCTTTGTACGTATTGAATGTGATTTCGCAGACACCGGCGCCGGGGCGGGTGGATTTTTCCGTACCCGTAAATTACGTGTTTCCCATGGCATGGCTTGCGGCCGTGATAATAATAGGCTCCGTCTACATGTTCAGAGTGACAGAGAGAACCCCTATGGATGCCATGGCGACAATCGTGGGAATCATATACATCGGTTTTTTTTCATATCATGTGGTTTTGGTCGACAGGACGGGCGAATATTCCATTTTGATTTGGCTGGTTCTTCTTTCGGCTTTCGGTGCGGATATCTTTGCGTATTTCACGGGTGTTTTTATCGGAAAACATAAGATGGCGCCCAACTTAAGCCCCAAGAAAACGATAGAAGGCGCAATTGGCGGAATTATAGGTAGCGGATTTGTATGCGGAGTGTTCGGATATTTTTTCTGCCCGGAGATACTGCTCCACTGCGTCGTTATAGGCTTGCTGGGTGCGCCGGTTTCCATGTGCGGTGACCTAACTGCATCCGCATATAAAAGAAAGATGGGTATCAAGGACTACGGAAAACTCATTCCGGGTCACGGCGGGATAATGGACAGATTCGACAGCGTCCTCTTCACCGCACCGTTTGTGTATTACTATATAATGATAGTTTTGTGACGACGGAGATGGCGCGTGCATATGCGACCGGGAAAATGATGTCAAGTCGAACTTAAGGATTGATTTGTGCGGTCAAGTCGGAGGGGAGGCGCAGTGAGATGAAAAAAGTTGCTGTTTTAGGAAGTACGGGTTCGATCGGAACGCAGAGCCTTGATGTTATGGCGAAAAACAGGGATCGTTTTTCTGTGGCTGCTATGAGCTGCGGCGTCAACATAGATTTATTCAGAAAACAGCTTGCAGAACATGCTCCGAAACTTGCGGTTTGTCGTTTTAAAGATGATGCCCAAATCTTGTCTGCGGAATTTCCGGGAATCAAGTTTTTATGGGGAGACAGGGGTCTTGTCGAAGCTGCCGGGTCGGATTGCGATATCGTACTCAATGCGCTGTCGGGCATGTTGGGGCTGCTACCTACGTATGCGGCGATAATCGCAGGACATGATGTTGCGCTTGCAAATAAAGAAACCCTTGTTGCGGGCGGAAATGTGATCATGCGGGAGTTTGAAAAGCGAAAAAACCGTCTTTTGCCGGTGGACAGCGAGCACAGTGCTGTTTTCCAATGCATTGAGGGAAACAGAGACAAGAGACTAAAGAGGATTCTGCTGACATGTTCCGGAGGACCGTTCAGAGGTATAAAGGGGAAAAACCTTGAGAATATTACCCCCATCATGGCGCTGAAACATCCCAACTGGAACATGGGAAGAAAGATAAGCATAGACTCCGCGACACTTATGAACAAGGGTCTGGAGATGATAGAAGCCAAATGGATGTTCGGAGTCGATATCGACGATATAGAGGTTTTGGTACATCCACAGAGCATTGTGCATTCAGCCGTGGAATTTGATGATTCCTCCATAATCGCACAATTAGGGGTATCGGATATGAGGATCCCTATCGCTGTTGCGCTTGCATATCCCGACAGGCTGAAACTTCCGGAGCTGCAGCTTGATTTTTTCGGAAAGGCCGCGGTGATGACTTTTGAAAGACCGGATTTCGATACCTTCGGATGTCCGTTGCTTGCTGTGACTGCATCAAAACTTGGAGGAACCTACTGCACGGCTCTCAATGCTGCGAATGAGGTGCTGGTTCAGGCATTTTTAGACGGAAAAATAGGATTCACACAGATAAAAGAGGGGATTGAACGCATTCTGGAAATGCATATTTCCGTGTCGAATCCGGATCTTGAAACAATAATCGAAGTGGATAGGGCGACAAGATTGCAAGCTGAGAATGGGTCGCTGTTTCCTCTGAAGTTTCGATGAAACTGGAGAAATATACTGTATGTTGACGATTATATTGGCTATATTGCTGTTTTTGTTTTTGATATTTCCGCATGAGCTCGGTCATTTTCTGATGGCGCGAGCCATGGGTGTAAAGGTAAATGAGTTTTCTTTCGGGATGGGACCTGCAATATGGAAAAAGCAGGGCAAAGAGACACTCTATTCCATGAGGATCCTTCCGCTGGGCGGATATTGCGCCATGGAGGGAGAAGACAAGGATTCGGACGATGAAAGGGCTTTCAACAGAAAATCGCCGGGAGCCAAGATTCTGATTTTGGCCGCCGGCGCCGCCATGAATGTGCTCATCGCCATTGTTGTTATGTCGGCGATAATGTTTGCGACCGGAGAGGCGACGAACGTAATCGACAAGGTTGCAAAAGGTTCTCCTGCTATGGCTGCGGGAATCGAGCAAGGCGACAGGATCGTAAAAGCCGGCGGTAAAAAGATCGACAATTGGTATGACTTTCATGAGATGATGATTGGGCAGAAAGAGGCGTTTGATCTTACCGTCGAGAGAAAGGGCGAAAAAAAGACTTTAAGCGTAAAGCCAAAAGAGGAAAAGGGCAGATACATAGTAGGCGTAAGTGCGGTTGTCGAGCGGCACCTGTTTGGATCCATCGGCAGGGGCGCAAGAAATACGTGGATATTGACGGGGCGCATGTATGCCGGAATTAAGGATCTTGTCACAGGAAAGGTCGCAATGAAGGAAGTCACGGGACCTGTGGGCATGATAGGTCTTGTTCACAGGACAACGTCGCAGGGAATGATTCCGTTTTTCTACCTGTTGGCATTCATAAGTCTCAATCTGGCAATCTTCAATCTTTTGCCTTTCCCGGCACTGGATGGAGGAAGAATAGTTTTTGTTGTAATAAGGATGGTCACGGGAAAAGCGATAACGGACAGGCAGGAAAACATAGTTCATGCTACGGGAATGGCGCTGCTTCTGACCCTTATGGTTTTTGCGACATGGAATGATCTGATAAGGATTTTCAGGTAGAATTCAATGTTGCCCGGCGGCTCCCGGGTCGGTTTTGTTAAGGTTCAGTCAATGACCGCAGCGAGAATTTGCCGCCTATCGGATTTGTGATGAGGTTTTTGTATGAGTAAAAAGGTCATGATAAGAGATGTTGCCATCGGTGCGGGGAACCCGGTTGCCATACAGTCGATGTCAAATGTGGAATCTCACGATGAAAAGGGGATATTGAGGCAAATATCCGAACTTAAAGAGGCAGGATGCGATATAGTAAGACTGGCAGTCCCCGATAGAGAAGCACTTGAAGTATTTAAAAGGGTGCGTGGAAAGACAGACGTTCCACTTGTCGCCGACATACATTTTGATTATCGCCTTGCGCTGGGCGCATTAAAAGCCGGCGCCGACAAGATAAGGATCAATCCCGGCAACATAGGAAGCCGTGACAGGGTCAGAAGAGTGGTCGAAGCCGCCGCTGAGAGAAATATCCCGATACGTGTCGGTGTCAACTCAGGCTCACTGGAAAAAGATATAGTCAAAAAAAACGGTGGGGCCACGGCCGAAGGACTTGCCGAGAGTGCGATGAGAAACGTCGGTATGCTGGAGGACATGGGTTACGACAATTTGGTGATATCCATGAAAGCCTCTGATGTGAAGATGACATTCGATGCTCACAAAATCGCTTCAAAGATGACGGAGCATCCGTTTCATATAGGTATAACGGAGGCGGGAACCATACGCAGAGGCAAGGTCAAGTCGGCGGCGGGTATAGGCGGGCTTCTTCTTTCGGGTATAGGTGATACGATAAGGGTTTCGCTGACGGCTGATCCCGTGGAAGAAGTTTTGTTTGCTGCGGAGCTTCTTGAGGCGATAAGCATGAGGGAAAGCCCGTATGATCTGATATCGTGCCCCACGTGCGGCAGAACGGGCATAGATCTTGAGTCACTTGCGGCGGAGGTGGACAATAGGTTGTCGCGAATGAAAGATCTGCCTGCGGGCATCAAAATTGCCGTCATGGGGTGTGTGGTGAATGGACCGGGTGAGTCGGCGGAATCGGATTTCGGATGCTGCGGCGGAAACGGAAAAGGAGTCATCTTTGCAAAGGGAAAAGTAGTTAGAACGGTTGCGGAAGAAAATCTTGCAGACGAGCTTATAAAGGTGATCAGAGAGAGCATATGAAAGATTTACTCAGAAGATACGTGGATCTGTCGAAGATCGAAGGTATGGATGAAGAAAGAGCCGAGTGTGAAATTAAGGAGGCATTCATAATAAAGGAGGATGGCATTCTGGTTTTGCGAATGGCTCTTAATTTCGTGTTGCCCGAAGAAGTGGAGAATCAATTCAAGAAAAAACTTGCCGAAGCGATATCGGGCGACATCACGGTTAAAATAAATTATGAATATGACACCGAGAATTTTATAATTTCTCAAGAAAAAGCACTGTCTGAAATTCTGTCGGGATTGTTTTCCCGAGTGGGATCTTCCGTTATAAAGTCGGCGGATCCGACAAAAGTATCGGTTGAGGGCAATGTTGTCAAAATCCTGACTTTGGGACAGGCGGCAGCAGAGTATCTCAATCAAAACGAATCAAAACCACTGTCGGGGAAAATATACGAAGCTTTTGGCACAGAGTATGAAATCATCTTTACGCATGATGAAGAGGGATGCGGCAGGATTAAGAAAGCGATGGAGGAACACGCTCTTCGCGAGGAGAAAAAAATATTTAACTCCGCCTCTGCATCAAAAAACGCCGGAAAGACGAAAGAAAGCCCGGTGAAGGATGAGAGGGCTCAAAACGGAAAGTTTAAAACAAGGAGAGGAAGCGCAAAGATACTGGGAAAGGTGACGGGAGCACTGACCCCGCTTACGTCACTTGCTGCGGATACGGGCAAAGTCACGGTCGGAGGAATAATATTCGAATCCGATTCCAGAGCCATAAAAAATGACAAATCGCTCATAACACTGCTCATCACCGACAAAGCGACATCGTTGATGTTGAAATTCTTTGTCAAAAATGATTACTGGACCGAAATTCGGGATTCGGTAAAAAACGGCGAATATATTGAGGCTTTCGGGGAGACAGAATGGGATCAGTACAGTCACTGCCTTACCTTGATGGTCAAGACGATGGAAGTCAAGAATATACCCAAAAGAAAAGATAATTTCTCGGGCATGAAAAGAGTTGAATTGCATGCGCACACGAAGATGAGCGATATGGATGGACTGAATGAGGTTTCACAGCTTGTGGGAGTGTCTGCCGGCTGGGGGCATCCCGCAGTTGCAATCACGGATCACGGGGTGGTGCAGGGATTCCCCGATGCGGCGAAAGAAGGTGAAAAGCACGGGATCAAGGTTCTGTTTGGAATGGAAGGATACGTTTTTGACGATAAAGGCAAGGTTGATAAGAACGGAGAAATAGATTACAAGGGCACGAAATCTGATCCTGTGAGGACAAACCATATAATTTTTATAGCAAGAACGCAAGAGGGGATAAGGAACTTATATAAGCTGGTATCAATATCGCATCTTAAATATTTTTACAGAAAACCGAGGCTCCCCAAAAGTGTTATCGCCTCATTGAGGCAGGGCATACTGATAGGCTCGGCATGTGAAGCGGGGGAAGTTTTCAGAGCCGTAAGAGAGAATCTGCCCCAAGAAAAAATCGAAGAGATTGCTTCATTTTACGACTACCTGGAGATACAACCGTTGATCAACGACAGATTTATGATCAATGACGACAGATATCCCACGGTAAATTCGCAAGAAGATCTGCGAAATATAAACAGGAGGATCGTGGCGCTGGCCGACAAACTCGGAAAACCAGTGGTTGCGACGACGGATGCTCACTATGATGAACCTGAATCCGCAATTTACAGGAATATCATAATGAAAGGCAAGGGGTTCAAAGACGCAGAAAACGGCGAGGGGCTCTATCTAAGAACCACTGAGGAAATGCTTGAGGAGTTCAGTTATCTGGGTGAAGATGATGCATACCGCGTGGTTGTTGAAAACACAAACAAGATAGCCGATATGGTCGAGGATGACATACGCCCCGTACCAAAAGAGAAATGCCCTCCCAAGATTGACGGTGCGGAAGAAACACTCAGAACCGGTTGTTATAAAAAAGCACATGAGATTTATGGAGATCCATTGCCGGAGGAAATCCGTGAAAGATTGGAAACCGAACTTAATGCGATAATAGACAACGGTTATGCAGTTATGTACGTATCGGCACGGATGCTAGTGAACAAGTCACTCAGTGACGGGTATCTGGTTGGATCGCGGGGTTCGGTAGGCTCTTCTTTTGCTGCGACAATGGCAGGAATAACCGAAGTGAATCCGCTTCCACCACATTACATATGTCCCAAATGCAAGAAACTCAAATGGGGAGACATGGAAAAGTATGATTGCGGAATAGACATGCCGGAAATGAATTGTCCCGACTGTAAGGCATTAATGCGCAGGGACGGTTTCACCATACCTTTTGCCACTTTCCTGGGATTCAAGGGGAACAAGGAACCTGACATAGATTTGAATTTTGCGGGAGAATATCAGGCTGTAGCGCACAGGTACGTGGGAGAGATATTCGGGGAGAAGAACGTCTTCAAGGCTGGAACGGTGGGAACCATAGCGGAAAGAACGGCGATTGGATTTGTGAAAAAGTTTGCGGAAGAGACTGGCAGAGAAGTCAATGGTCCGGAAATCAAGCGACTGGCGTCGGGATGTCTTGGCGTAAAGCGAACTACGGGGCAGCATCCGGGAGGGATTGTCGTCCTGCCGGATGATAGAGAGATATATGATTTTTGCCCCGTACAGTACCCCGCAAACGATTCAAAAACAGGAATAGTCACGACGCACTTCGATTACCATAAGATAGATCAGAATCTCCTAAAACTCGACATTTTGGGACACAATGTTCCGTCGATGATACGCAGGCTTCAGGATTTGACGGGGGTCGACCCGCTTACTGTGAATCTTTCGGATAAGAAAGTATTGAGCATATTCAACGGTACGCAAGCGCTTGAGATCAAAGATCCGGATTATAAGTTTCGCCATGGCAGCTTTGCGATACCGGAGTTCGGAACGAAATTTGTCAGAGAGATGCTGGATGACGTGAAACCGGACAAGATCGCTGATCTGGTGAGAATATCAGGATTTTCTCACGGTGAGGAAATATGGCTGGGAAATGCACGCGAGTACATCAAGGATGGAACCGCAACGATGCGTGAGGTCATATCGACACGCGACGACATAATGAACTATCTGATGCTCAAGGGCATAGAAAATGAGATGTCATTCAAGATAATGGAAGATGTCAGGAAAAACAGACCTCTAAAGGAAGAGCAGCTTAAGGTGATGAAAGAACACGGTGTTCCGGACTGGTATATAGACTCCTGCATCAAGATAAAGTACATGTTTCCGAGGGCGCATGCGGTGGCATATGTCATGATGTCATTGCGGATGGCATGGTATAAGGTATACTACCCGTTGGAATTCTATGCGACCGTGTTTTCCGGATCACTCCAGGACTTCAATGCCGATGTGATTCTGGCAGGAAAGGATAGCGTGCTTGAAAGAATCGGGCAGATAAATATGATGGGTAAGAACATTACCGCAAAAGAAAAAAATGAACTTACGGTTCTTGAAGTGGTTTATGAAATGTTTGCGAGGGGATTTGAATTCATGGATGCGAAAATCGAGAACTCAAGTGCCATGAATTTTCGCGTCAGGGACGGCAAGGTAATTCTTCCCTTCGCAGCATTCAGCGGTGTTGGAGAGACAGCCGCACGGGCTCTGGAAGACGCATACGGGGAAAAACCGTTTGAAACAATAGAAGATGCTATGTTGAGAGCAAAGGTGGGGCGCTCCGTAATAGACGTGCTTAAGGTTCACGGAGTTTTTGGAGATTTACCGGAAACCAATCAGATAGGCTGGTCATTCTGATTCGGTTTCGCCGGGCGTGTTGTCAACTTTTCCGAATCACCGATTTTCAATGTAACGCTTGACTTTGCCGGTAGTGGTCTTAGCCATCTCAACATCACCGATTTCAATTCGGTGTATGTTTTTATAGGTCGGCAGGCTCTTGTTTATCCTGTCTATATCGTCTTCGATAATCCGCTTTATCTTGGTCTCATCGCATGTTGCAAATCGGGTTTTGAAATACTCTTTGTCATAGACGATTTTTGTGCAAATGAGCATATCTTTGTTGTCTCCGGCATTGGATTTTCTCTGTCCGAAAACTATGTTTTCCCGTACGTAAGGCAGTGCCGAGATCAGGGTTTCGATTTCTTCAGGGTAGACGTTTTTTCCGTTTTTGAGAACGATCACGTTTTTCATGCGTCCCTTTAGGAAAAGAAACCCGTCATCGTCTAGCTTTGCGAGATCGCCGGTACGCAGCCGGCCGTTTACGAGAATTTCGGCTGTGGCAGACGGGTCTTCAAAGTACCCGGACATTATGTTGCCGCCTCTTGCTGTCAGTTCTCCCACGCCGTCGCGGTCGGGATTGAGTATCGTGAGTTCGACACCGGGCATCGCTTTTCCTATTGAACCGGGTTTTCTTGTAACTGGATTTTCGGATGCCAAAACCGGAGAAGCCTCGGTCATGCCGTATCCCTGCACAACCTTGATGCCAAATGACTCAAAGCCTCTTGCCACCTCGGGATCAAGAGGCGAAGCACCGCTTATTATAAAGCGAAGGGCACCACCGAATTCCTCAATGAGTTTGGAGAATATATATCTGCGCCTGTCGATTCTAAGCTTGAGAAGCAGCTTTGAAATCTTGAGTCCGCGCTCGACCTTTTTTTCCTTGCCCTGTTTGTGCACCCCTGCAATAAGTTTTCTATACATGGATTCTATCAGAAGAGGTACACAGATAAAAATCGAAACCCTGTACTCTTTCATATTTTTTTGTATGTATTTCAGACCGTCGCAGAAAGTCGTTGTCACACCTCTTGCAATCATAAGACTTTGCCCGGTGGAGCCGAACGTATGGTGGAACGGTAGAAACGCCATGTTTATATCACCGTGACGAATATCCTCCACAAGTTCCATGCTGTATATGTTTTCAAGCACGTTAAACTGTGACAGCATCACTGCCTTGGCGCTGCTTGTGGTTCCCGAGGTAAAGAGAAGAATGCTTGTGGCTTTCGGATCAACCGGCAGGTTCATGTAATCGGTGTCTCCTTTGCCAAGTGCGGCCTCTCCTTTGTTCAGTATCCATGAAAAAGGCTCATATCCCGGCAGATCGTCCATGCATATGAAATATGTAACCGAGGTTGTGTTTTGTTTTTTTAGTGTTTTGATGAGCTCTTCATGCTCACGGTCAAATATAAGTACACAGGCTTGACTTTTTATGAGAGAAGATTCAAGTTCGGCATAAGGCAGACCTTTGTCAAGCGGCACGCATACACCAAGACCTCCGAGCACGGCATAGTATGCAAGCAGCCATTTGTAGCTGTTTTTACCTATAATGGCAAATCGTTTGTTTAGAAGTTTTGATTTCAGAAGTCCTGTTCCGAACGCATGGACGTCGGCCTTGAAGTCTCTGTATGTAATATATCTGTACTCGGCGGGGCTGTTGCCTTTTGCCCGTTTGGTTTTGAGAATAAAGGCATGGTCATTGTCGTATGTTTCTGCCGCATATTCAATCAGTTCGCGAAAAGATTCGTGGCGTTTTGCCCGATAGATCGGTGTCAGTTGCGGTACCGATATTTCTTTGTATTCCATGTTGTCTCCAATTTGCCGTGTTCTATTGCCCGCTCCTTAAGTTCGTGCGCAAGTCTTCGGATTTTGCGGCGAAGCGGAATCACGATTCATTATAGCACAAAAGAAAATATCTAAAATAGAAATCAATAAAAACCTGTATTATGAGATTTACTTTTTCGCGCCAAAAAACCTCGCATAGCGGCATTTGATTTTGCGGGTGCAAATTACCCATTTGAATATATAGTTTTGAAATTCACACAGCAAATATAGAATTGTCATATCACTTATGGTAAAATTATACGCATGAACAACGCAAAGCGACGAGAAATTTTAAAAGAAGCACTTATTTCACAAGGTGATGACGGAGTTATCGCAGGCGGAAGAGGCTCGAGTGTAAAAAGTGAAAAGAAAGTTTTGATTACGGGAGGTTCGCGCGGAATCGGTGCGGCTACCGTAAAGAAATTTGTGTCCGTGGGCTATGAAACCGTATTTTTATACAAAGAGGACAAGAAAAGCGCGGATGAAATTTTAAAATTTTGCAGCGCCGCCGGAAACGAATGCACCGTACATGAATGCACCGGATCACAAATCGTGCAGGCAGATATGCGTATGTCACCAAGGCCGGCCTGCACGGCGTACAGGTGTGACGTTTCGGATCCGGACACTGTAAGAGAACTTCGGGAAAAACTGGAAAAGACGAACAACGCCGCCTTTGACACTCTCGTGTGCAATGCGGGAATAGGCTTGTCAGGGCTGTTTACCGATATGACGGTAGGCGAGTGGAACCGGCTACGGGGTGTGAACCTCGACGGAGCGGTGAACGTGCTTTGCGAGTTTCTGCCTCAGCTTGTGAGTAAAAAGCGTGGAAGCGTCATACTGATTTCATCTATGTGGGGGCGTGCAGGCGCATCGTGTGAAGCTGGATATTCTGCGACCAAAGCGGCGTTGATAGGGCTGGCAAAAAGTCTGGCCAAAGAACTGGGTTCTTCCGGCATCAGAGTCAACTGCGTGGCGCCCGGACTCATCGATACCGACATGAATGCGGATCTGAACGCAAACGATATTCAAGAACTGATCGACCAGACGCCCATCGGCAGGATGGGAACTCCCCGGGATGTTGCCGAGCTTATAGCTTTTCTTGCATCGGACAAAGCCGCATTTATAACGGGCCAGGTCATCGGCGTGGACGGCGGCTTTGTGATTTAAGACAAAATATCGGGGTGTAAGCAAGTTTGAGAGAGAGTGAAAGAAAATGAATAGGTACCGGGAACTTATATGGAAACTGTAAAAGATATATTTGCGGGTTTGGTGGATTTTTTGGCATCCATACCTGCGTCCGTGATTGACACATTCAAATCGGCAAACGGATTCGGAGATATATACACGGCATTTGCGAGGTGGATATTCATCCTGCTTGCCTTGTTTATTTTATTGAAGTCCATAATGTCACTTCTCAAGAGCAAAAATCCGTCGGAGGTTTGGGCATATCTTAACATAGGTCCGTATATAAACGTACCGCTCAAGCATTGGGAAAACATCCTCGGGCGGGCACGAAGCTGCGATGTTCAGATAGACGACATGAGTGTGTCAAGAGCCCACGGAACCTTGACAAGAGACAACGACGGAGTATGGCGATACATGGATCTGGGCTCAAAAAACGGGGCATACCTGAACGGACAGAGGATCACGTCAAACAGTGAGGTCGAGCTTAAGGCGGGAGACAGCATCATGCTCGGAAAAGTGGAGTGCACGCTCTATCCCATAAGCATCGAGGAACGAAGGAACAATATAAGGAGCCGTGCACACGATACGGTGTTGGTATCGCCATGGCCGTCGCTGGTTGCGCTTACCGTATTTCAGGCTATGACCGTGATACAGCTTATGATCGGACTTGGCAAGTCATACAACCAATGGATCACCGTATCTTTTATAGGGATCTGCGTGCTCATGTGGGGGTATGTCATAGTCTTGCGCGGGATGAAGCGTAAGGGGTTTGAGATGGAAATAATCGCATTCTTCCTTTCCACGCTGTCACTTGCGGTTACGGCCTCAAGTCTTCCCGATCAGGTTTTGAAGCAGTTCATCGCTATGGTCATGGGAGTGGTACTGTTTTTCTTTATGTGCACATGGCTAAGAGAGCTGCCCAGGACGATCAAGATAAAGAACGTTGTGTATGCGCTTGCGGTCATACTTTTTATTCTGAATGTGATATTCGGACATTCGCAAAACGGTGCCACCAACTGGATAAAAATAGGAGGCTTCAGCATACAACCGTCGGACATCGTCAAACTCGCTTTTATCTGGGTCGGAGCAGCGTCTTTGGATGAACTTTTTCAAAAGAAAAACACATTGGTTTTTACAGTGTTTTCGGTGTTCTCCTTTGGATGTCTGGCTTTGATGAGGGATCTAGGAACCGCAACGATATTTTTTGTAACTTTTCTCATAATCTCATTTCTGAGAAGCGGAGATCTGACCAAGCTGATCGTGATCGCAGGCGTTGCCGCGGTTGTGGGGATAGTGGCGCTCAGGTTTAAAAAATATGCGATGGACAGAATAGAGGTTTGGGGGCATGTTTGGGATCCGGAATTTATAAACGCCACGGGGTTTCAGATGACACGATCCATGACGGCATCGGCGAGCGGAGGATTTGTGGGCCTGGGCGCCGGTGAAGGTTGGCTGCGAAAACAGTTTGCGTCGGAAACCGATCTGGTATTTGCGTTGGTGACCGAAGAGTGGGGTCTTATCATAGCGATGTTGACTGTGTTTGCGATTCTTACACTGTCGGTGTTCGCATACAGATCTATTTTGAGCGGAAGATCCACCTATTACACGATCGCCGCATGTTCAGCGATGTCGATTTTCCTGTTTCAGACTATGCTTAATGTGTTTGGAACATTGGATTTGCTGCCTCTGACCGGGGTTACATTTCCGTTTGTCTCGGCGGGGGGAACGTCAATGATCGCATCGTGGGGATTGTTGGCATTTTTGAAATCGGCGGACACGCGTCAGAATGCGAGTTTTGCAGTAAGCCTGAAAGACCGGGGTATAGGCGAAAATGAGTGAGAAAAGGCCATGCCGCATGAAATGTCGGATTGCCCGATTTTCTGCAAAAGAAAACGGGTAAGGAGGTATAGATGAAAAATCTTGAAAAAAGAGGAATAATATGTCTGCTCCTTGCGGCTTGCCTGTTTGCGGGAATATGCGTTTACGTTTACAGGTTTGTCACTCAAGGCGGAGATTGGGCCACCTACCCATATAACAGTCATATTTACAATAACGGCAGAATGGCATCGGGAAGTATATATGACGCCACGGGGAGAAAACTCATAGGAACCAAAGACGGAAAGATAAAGTGGAACAAGAGCGAAATCACAAGAAGAGCGACCGCACATGCCGTCGGTGATCTTCAGGGAAACGTGATAACGGGGGCGGAAACCGCATTCCGCGATAAACTTCTCGGTTTCAATATATTGACGGGTACTTACAGCATGAACGGGGAAGGAAGAAATCTTACGCTTTCAATAGACAGGGAGATATGCAAGACCGCATATAATGCGATGGGAGGAAGGAACGGAACAGTCGGCGTGTACAACTATGAGACAGGCGAGATTATCTGCATGGTCAGCACACCGAGCTTTGATCCGAAAAATATGCCGAAAGGCAAGGATATACCGTCGGGCACATTCGTAAATAAATTTTTGAGTGGAACGATGACTCCGGGTTCAATATTTAAGCTTGTGACATCGGCGGTCGCGATCGAAAATTACGACGGAATTGAAGATTGGTCTTATAGGTGCACGGGAACAAGGATAATCAACGGAGAAAAAATCGTATGCACACACGCCCACGGCAACGTAGATTTTGAAAAAGCCCTGGCGTCTTCCTGCAACTGCGGATTCTCAGATATTACGCAAAAGGTCGGGGCGAGCAAGATGAAGGAATACACTAAAAAAGTCGGGCTTACGACCGCATATGACATAGACGGGATCAACAATGCCAAGGGAAGTTTCAAATTTCCGGGATATGCACCGCTCAGTCTTGCATGGGCAGGGATAGGACAATGGAAAGACCAGCTTAACCCATGTTCCATGCTCGTATATTTGAGCGCAATAGCAACCGACGGAAGAGGAACGGTTCCGCGCGTGCTTCATACGGCGGCCGGCGGAGGTGAAAAGACCAAAAGGATGATCGAATCTTCAACCGCCGGGAAGCTGAGGAGCATGATGAGGAACAACGTTGTCACAGAATACGGGCAACAGAGATTCCCGGGGCTTAAAATCTATGCAAAATCCGGAACGGCGGAAGTGGGGAGCGCAAACTCCAATGCATGGTTTGCCGGATTTATAAAAAACAGAAATTATCCCTATGCGTTTATAGTGTGCGTGGAAAAGGGCGGTTACGGAAGTTCGGTCGCAGGGCCGATTGCCAATCAGGTGATGCAGAAAGTGGTAAGCACGGCAACAGCGGCAACGAATTGATCGACCGCAGTTTACCTGCATGACAGTGAAAGAATGGATATCGAAAGGAGTAATAAAAGATGGGGAACGGAGAAAAATACAGTTTAAGAGGGTTGAATGCCGTATTTGCCGGGCTGCTGTTGACATTGTTGGTCGCCATAGTCGGAGCCTTGGCAAACGGTATGATCCTAATCAATTTTGGTGAAAACGAAATTGGATTCTATGTGAGGATAGGTACTTCGGTCTTCTTGGGATTGGGCTATATTCTCGTTATGGCGGGTACGCATTCGGCCCGTAAGCACTCCGAAAAATTTGCAAAAGCCTGCAAGTATTGTATTTTCGAGTTTGTAGCGGACATAATTTTAGGTGCGATTTTACTCGGAACGTTTATGTACAATATCGGGGGCGCCGCGCGGGATATTACAAACGTCGGTTCATCAAAGCTTTTGGCCATTTTCGGATTTGCGGCTGTGTTTGTGCTTATGATATGGATATTCCGCATCCTTACCGTAAAAAATCTTATGGGAGGCTGTGCGGACGTGGCTTCGGCACACGAGGACAGGGCTTATTCGCGTAAATGCACCGCTACATGGGTTATATATATTCTGCTGAACATTGTCATACTGATCGGAAGCGTGACTTTGGCGGCATTTTTCTATAATCTTGCAAAAGACAGGTGGGCAGGCTTTGGGGAGAGCATAAACACACTGCAAAAACTTTTGGGACTTGGTATAAATGAGATATATACGATAGTCACGCTCATAGCGGCGTTTGCACTGTTGAATTTTATAATTGTACTGGTAATAGCGTTCAGAGTAAGGGGAACGTATTCGAGATTCCATGGAAACGCCGCGCCTGTCAAATACGCTCAGGCAGACATGGGTAAGAGAAGTTGGGAGAATGGTGAAAATTCAAGTCCAAGCAATATAGAGCCGAAAACCTTGTCGACTTTGAATCCTTTTTCAGGAGAAAGGGCAAACGGAGAGACTTCTCCGCTCGACACCATTCAAAAAAGCAACCGAAATCCGAAACTGTCGGACACCGTTGTGGTGATGCCCAAGAAAAAAGAAAACAATATCAAAGGGGAATCGGCAAGTGAACCGACGCAAAAACCCGGAATGGAGAAGAAACTTGCAATGCCTGAACCGCAGAAAGAGAAAAAACGTATGACCGGTGAGATGAAAAACGAAAAAATCAGCGTGGCGGAACCCGGAAAAGAACTTAGTTCAGTCGCGATAGACAAGCTGTTTGAGGAAGCGTTGAACAATGAAACCGGGATTGACCTTGATCGTGATGAGACCGGAAAGGAAGAATGATGCTCCGAAACTCCGGAAATGGAGATTTTGAATAAGAGTGAGTCGTATTCCCCGCTGCAGCGCAAGTAGCGGGGAATTTTATTGCCGAAATTCCGATAATATAAATAACTGCGCGACCTACTTTTCGCAAGAGCGGTTGTCAACACATGTGGCTTATAGTATTATTTAATGGTACGCATGACGGAAACTGATTTCGAGGAAGGAGGAAGACGATGGACGAGAAGGAACGCGAGTTTGAAGAAGCTCTTGAAAAGGTAATGGAGCTTCTCGTGGAAAAAAAATACTTTCTTGCGCGGGACGAGCTTCTTAAGTTCAATGAGGTCGATATCGCGGAGATGCTGGAAGACATAATAGATGACAGCGGTATTCAGATGGCGGTTATCCTTTTCAGGCTACTTCCGAAAGATGTTTCGGTGGTGGTATTTTCATACCTGCCTCAAAGCGATCAGCTTGACGTCATCAATGAAATTACGGACAAAGAGATCTCCTATATAGTCAGGGAACTTGACTTTGACGACAAGATAGATATTCTGGAGGAATTGCCCGCCAATATAGTGGACAAAATACTAGAAAAGACCCCAAAAAACGAAAGAAAGCAGATAAATACTTTCTTGAATTATCCCGAGGACAGCGCAGGCAGTCTAATGACACCGTCCTACATCTCCCTGATGAAAGGCTGGACGGTCGAGATGGCGCTTGATTACATCAGAACCGAGGGCATCGACGCCGAAACTATCTATACCTGCTATGTAAAGGATACGGGGCGTAAGTTGATAGGAATAGTTTCTCTGGCCACACTCGTTGTTTCTGACAAAGATAAAAAAATCAAGGATATCATGGTGACAGATTATGTCTATGAGCATGTTGACGATGACCAGGAAAAGGTTTCCGAGGATTTTAAGAAGTACGGCTATATTGCGATACCGGTTGTGGATAAGGAACATAGACTCGTCGGCATAATAACATTTGATGACATTCTCGATGTAATGGAGGATGAAGCAACAGAGGATATAGAGCGTATGAACGGTGTCATAGATTTTGACGCTTCAGATAGAGACTATCTGGACACGCCGGTGTGGCGCCATGCGATGAACAGGCTTCCGTGGCTTGTGATACTTATGGTTGCGTACGTGTTTACGGGAAAGATCATTACAGGTTTTGAATCCTCGCTTTCCAAGGTTATGGGACTTGTTGCATTTATGCCTATGCTCATGGGAACGGGCGGCAATACGGGATCGCAGGCGGCAACGCTTATAATACGAGGGCTTGCGACGGATGAGGTGGATACCGACGATACATTTAAAATACTGTGGAAAGAGATCAGAGTCGGCGTGATAATAGGCGTGATCCTGAGCATATTCAATTATCTCAGGATATACTTTGTTGATGGGATACACAATACCGGCATTGCGCTCACGGTATGTATGTCGATGATTTTTATAGTGATTTTTGCAAAGGTGATAGGCAGTATGGTTCCGATCTTGGTCAAAAAAATGAATCTTGATCCGGCGCTGATAGCAAACCCGGCGATATCTTCGGTTTCGGATGCGGTGGCGCTTAGCATATATTTCACGATGGCGACCGTATTTTTGAATATATGAACGGTGTTTGGGGATGTGCCGGCGAGCGGCGACCGGACAATAAAGACGCTGCTGTAGCTTGTTAGCCGGTGACTCGGTGACAGATCGCAGGCGGACGAAATAAGGCGAAATAATATATTGAGTGGCAGAGATGGAAGATATTTCGATTGAGTTTGTAAAAAAGATCATAAAGCAAAGACCCGATGATATTCACAAAGGCGACTGTGGGAGGGTTCTGATAATTGCGGGTGCCGGCGGGATGGCGGGCGCAGCTGTGCTTTCGGCGGAAGCGGCGCTGAGAACCGGATCGGGGCTTGTTTATGTCTGCACGTCAAAGGATAATTTTCATGTACTTCAGACTTCCGTTCCGGAGGCGATCTGTATCGATATGGAACAAATGAAAGCTGACCTTTTGATCGATTGTCAGGGCGGGCAAAGAAGTTGCGGATCCCAGCCCGAAAATGGCGCGCCCACTACAGGAAGCAATCATCCTGCGCTCGTATATGATGCTGTGGGATTCGGTCCGGGGATGGGAACTTCCGAAGCATGTGCCGATATGCTTTGCCGGATTTTCCAGTGCTTCAAAGGTCCGCTCGTTATAGATGCGGATGGACTGAACTTGATTGCGAAGATGAAACTTGCGAACCGCATAAAAGCGTGTAAAGCCCGTGTTACTCTGACTCCGCATGAAGGAGAGGCGCAAAGATTGCTCGGAAACGATTCGTGGTGCAATTGCGCAGACAGAAAGGAAGCGGCGGAGGCTATGGCGGAAAAGTACGGATGCAATGTGGTACTTAAGGGCGCGGGCACTCTGGTGGCAAGGCGGAGTGAAGATTCCGGTGTGCGGAGTGCCGGCGGCGCCCAAGCAAGATACGAAATTTTCCGAAACACCACAGGGAATCCGGGGATGGCAACCGCAGGATCGGGCGATGTGCTCGCAGGTGTGATTACTTCTCTTGCGGGGCAGGGGAGCGGCGATTTTGACGCCGCAAAAGCGGGAGTATTCATACACGGATACGCAGGTGATATCGCAGCCGCCAAGATGGGTCGATACGGTATGATAGCCGGTGATATAGTGCGTTCGCTTCCATATGCCATCAGATCCATACAGAGTGGGGGAGAAAGTGCTTTTAATACTTGAGATCGATAGGAGAGTCAAATGAAAAGAGAAAAAAACGAATACTACACGGAGGTGGCCCGCAGAGTCAGAATCGACGTGATCAAGGCTGTCTACAATGCGGGTTCGGGACATCCGGGAGGTTCTCTTTCCGCGGCAGATATTATTACAGCGCTGTACTTTGGAGAGATGAACATAGATCCACAGGAGCCGAAAATGAAAGCGCGCGACAAATTCGTTTTGTCGAAGGGGCATGCTGTTCCTGCGCAGTATGCTGTTTTGGGAGAGAGAGGATATTTCCCGGTGGAGGATATGATGAGCCTGCGTAAACTGGGCAGCCAATTTCAGGGCCACGGAAACTGTCATAAGATCCCCGGTATAGAAATGTCGACCGGCTCGCTCGGACAGGGGATCTCCGCTGCTGTCGGAATGGCTTTGGCAAACAGACTCGACAAAAACGGTGCGCGTGTATATGCTCTTATTGGAGACGGAGAGCTTCAGGAAGGAATGGTATGGGAAGCTTCAATGGCCGCGGCTCATTACAGACTGGATAACTTCTGCGCCATAGTGGACTGGAACGGGCTTCAGATAGACGGAAAGAACGATGATGTGATGCGTGTGGCACCGATTGCAGACAAATTTGACGCTTTCGGTTTCCATACCGTTGAGATAGATGGACATGATTTTTCCGAGATCTTCGATGCTTTGGACGAAGCAAGGAATACAAAGGAAAGGCCGACGGTCATAGTTGCGCATACGGTAAAAGGAAAAGGCGTTTCTTTTATGGAAAATCAGGCCGGCTGGCACGGCAAGGCTCCCGATGAGATGCAGGCAAGACAAGCGGTCAGAGAACTTGGAGGTGAGTGGTAATGGCAGATAAGACAGCCACAAGACAGGCTTATGGAAAGTTTTTGACGGAAGAAGGGGCAAAAAACAAGGATTTGGTCGTCATGGATGCGGATCTTTCGGGTTCCACCAAGACCAACGGCTTCGCAAAAGCTTTCCCGGATCGCTTTTTCAATGCCGGGATCGCCGAACAGAATATGATAGGCATGGCAGCCGGACTTGCAATGTCGGGCAAGACGGTGTGTGCGTCTACATTTGCCATGTTTGCGAGCGGAAGAGCCTTTGAGATAATAAGGAATTCCATAGGATATACCCGCGCCAACGTGAAGATCTGCGCTACTCATGCCGGAATAACCGTAGGGGAAGATGGAGCTAGCCACCAGACGTTTGAGGATATTGCGCTGATGCGAACCATTCCGGGGATGACTGTGGTTTCACCCTGCGATGCGGAAAGCACAAAGATCCTTCTTGGGCATATAGTGAAAATGAAAGGACCTGCATACGTGCGACTCGGAAGAGCGCCTGTGCCGGTGTTCTACGATCACATGGCGGATCTGAAAATTGGAAAAGGAAACCGGCTTCGCCCGGGAAAAGATGTGACTGTCATAGCGAACGGAATAATGGTCACTTCAGCAATGGAAGCCGCTTCGGAAATGGCGGAAATGGGTATAGATGTCAGAGTCATCGACATGCATACAATCAAACCTCTCGATGAAGAAATCATTCTCGAAGCCGCAAAAGAGACCGGCAAAATCGTTACGGCTGAGGAACATTCGATAATAGGGGGGCTTGGAGGAGCTGTTTCCGAGTTTTTGTCGAGGGAATATCCGGTAAAAATAAAGATGGTAGGTCAGCACGATATCTTCGGGGAATCGGGAAAACCCGATGAACTGCGTGAAAAATATGCGATGACCGACAAAGACATAGTGAAAGCCATAAAGGAGCTTTATTGAGCCCGGCTAGATGAACCTGCCGGGTTTGCTTAGGTGAACGGATTTGGCGGATGCACAGGTTTCACTAAAGTTTCACACGTGCGCAGTTCCCAAAAAACGGATGTCATGTTATACTTACTAGATTGTGGGGAGTGTGAAACTATGACTGCCACGCAGGACACAAGTGTGATACGGAGAGCGTGCAAAAAAGAAAAACACGGGTTGATGCAGATAATACCAAACGATGTTTAAAGGATCTTTATGATAACTTTTACCAATGTAACGAAAAAATACGGAGAAAACATAGGGCTGGAAAATGCCAGCGTCAACATAGAAAAAGGAGATTTTGTCTTTCTGGTGGGTCCCAGCGGCGCAGGGAAATCCACTTTTATAAGATTGATATTGAAAGAAATAAATGCCGACTCTGGAAAGATAAAGGTCGGGGACTACATTGTCACCGAACTTTCGAGCAGGCAGATACCGCAGCTGAGAAGGAAGATAGGAATAGTCTTTCAGGACTTCAGGCTACTGCCAAAAAAGACTGTGTTTGAGAATGTCGCCTTTGCGATGGAGATCATGCACAAGAGCAGGAGGCAGATCAGAAAACGCGTGCCGCAGGTGTTGGAATTGATGGGAATAGAGGATATGGGGAATAGGTATCCGCAGGAACTTTCCGCAGGTGAACAGCAACGTGTGGCAATCGCAAGAGCCATAATCAACAATCCCAAGGTTCTTATTGCCGATGAGCCCACGGGAAACCTTGACCCGGAAACGGCAACTGGTATAATGGAGCTTCTCGATGAGATCAATCGCACGGGAACCACGATAGTAATGGTGACGCACGCCAAGGATATAGTGGACAGAATGAACAAACGCGTTATTGCGATAGAATCAGGGCACATAGTGCGAGACGATTACGGGCAGTATGGATACGATGAAAGCCTCGACTTCGGGGAGGAGGTATTCACCGATGTTTAGACTTTTCTATAATCTGAAGCAGGCCATTCTCCAAATCGTCAGAAATAAAGGAATGGCGGTGGCGTCGATATTCGCCATCACGGCAATGATGCTGATACTGGGGCTCTTCTTTGTGATAGCCGTGAATGTCAATCTGTTCTCCGAGATGGTCAAGCAGGATTACGATACTGTGGAGGTGTATCTTGAGGATGCGACGGATTCACAGAAGGCGAAGACCATCATGGACACCATTGAGAATATCAACGGCGTGAGTTCGGTGGAATACAGGACAAAGGAGCAGGCTTTGCAGGTGTTGAAACAGCGCTGGGGAGAGAGTGGATACCTGCTCGATTCGCTCGGTGAGAATCCACTCCCCAATTCTATCTTGATAAAGGTGGAAAATCTGAATGCGGCGAACAGGGTGAACACCGCCGCAGGAAAATTGGACGGCGTGGAAAGCACGAAATACTACAAGGAAACCGTGGACAAACTGACCAAGGTCACAAATTTCATGTCGATAGCCGCAATAGTAATCATGCTGTTTCTGATAATAGTTTCGATGGTGGTGGTTTCGAATACGATAAAACTCACGGTATTCGCAAGATCCAAAGAAATATCGATAATGAAGTACATTGGTGCAACCAATTGGTTTGTGAGGGGACCGTTCTTTGTGGAAGGCGTGATACTCGGAATAATTTCTTCGGCAATGGCGGCGGGCGTGACATATTTTCTCTATGACAGAATCGTGGATGCCATAGGGATCAAGGTGATGACCATCTTGTCCACACCGCTGGTTCCGGCGGCGTATCTCGCGTCGAACCTTATAATAATATTTGCGTCCATGGGAGTCGGGATAGGAGCGGTCGGAAGTATCATATCCATGAGGAAATTCCTTGACAAATAGAATGGAAAGGCTGTTCTTGAGCCGGGATGCCAAGATTGAGGCATGAAATTTCGGCATTGAGATTAGGATGGATGACGGAGGATATTTGATCATGAAAAGAAAAATACCGGTTGTGGTGCTCACAGTGGCGATAGCGGTCTGTTTGGTACCGACATGGTCTATTTTCGGAGCAAAGAGTGTCAAAGAAAAAAAACAAGAACTCAAGAAGGTTCAGAATCAGAAAGACGACGTGTCAAAAGACTTGAACGATATGAAAATCAAGATCAAGAAGCAGACAAACGAACTTTCCGATATGGAGGAATCCATAAAGGATAAAACCGCGCTTATAGAAAAATCACAGCAGGATCTGAATCGAACCAAAAGCGATATCAAAAAGAGAAGAAGCGGTCTGAACACGAGGCTGAGAACGATGTACAAGAGCGGTTCGATAGGTTATCTGGACGTCATTTTGGGTTCGAACAGTGTCGAGGAACTTGTCACGAATGTTGATCTGGTGCAGAAGATATTCTCAAACGATCAGACAATACTCACTGAACTGAAAGCGCAGAAAAGAGAAATTGAGACCAAAGAAGCAAAACTTCTAAAAGAGAAAAAGTCGCTTGAGGACGACATAACGGCCGCCAATGAAACCAAGTCGTCATTGGATAAAACCAAGGCTAAGCTGCAGAGCAGGTATGAAGAACTCGAGAAGACTGAAAATAGTCTGAAAAAGGCCATAGCCGAAGCCGCAAGCAACGGAGGGGTTCGTTATGCCGGAGGGAAATGGGCATTTCCGCTAAAGACAAGCTATACTCTTACGGCACATTTCGGCGAGCGAAGAAGCTATGAGAATCATCCTGGAGTCGACTTGGCGGTACCCACGGGGACTCCGATCTATGCCGCTCAAAGCGGTAAAGTTGTTACGGCCGGATGGTACGGCGGATACGGAAACGCCGTTGTTATCTATCACGGAAACGGTCTGACATCCGTGTACGGGCATAATTCATCCGTTACGGTGAAGTCGGGTCAGCACGTGAGCAGAGGACAACAGATATCTTTGGCGGGAAGCACCGGATGGAGCACCGGTTCCCATCTGCACTTTGAGGTGAGAAACAGTTCCGGAAGTCCTATCAGCCCGGGACCATACATAGGGGTTTCCTAAACCGTTGACAAAGGATCGCCTGCGTATGGCGACAGTTTGTCGATATGTGATACATATACGAGTAATGAGAGCATTTGGAATGAGAGTATTTGATGGTATTGAAACCGAAAATATTGGAACTGCTTAAAAAACGCGGAATAGGCAAAGATGAGATTGATGAGTTCATCTCACCGAGTCCGAAGAAAACACACGATCCATCCCTTCTCCATAATATTGAGGAAGGGGTGGATTTAATACTATCGGCAATTGAGTCGGGCAAGAGAATATGCATATACGGAGACTATGATGCCGACGGTATCACATCCACAGTTATAATGACGGATGTGATTTCAGAACTGACCGACGACTTGACCTACTATGTTCCATCCCGCTTTGACGAAGGTTACGGCCTGAACATGGATGCCGTGGATATGATCAAAAAAGACGGTGTGAAACTGCTTGTCACGGTCGATTGTGGGAGCATTTCGGTTGAGGAAGTTGCTCATGCGAGAGAACTTGGCATGGATGTAATTGTTACCGATCATCACAAGGTCACGGATGTAAAGGCAGGATGCACTGTGATCAATCCAAATCAGCCGGATTGCGATTATCCGTGCCCGCATATAGCAGGCTGCGGGGTCGCATTCAAACTGTGCCAGGCCATAGTTGCGGCTGCGAACCTTGATAAAAGGGTACTTTACAGGAATCTGGATATGCTGGCTATAGGCACTATAGGCGATATAGTGCCGCTTGTGGATGAGAACAGAACTTTTGCAAAGTATGGGTTAAGAGCAATAAACGCCGGAGCCAGAAGAAATCTAAACATTTTGATCGAAGCGGCGGGACTTACTCCCGGAAAAATTACGACCCGAGATGTTTCTTTCGGTATCGTTCCCCGGCTTAATGCGGCAGGGCGGCTGGAACATGCGAGCCTTGCCATAGAGATGTTCCTTGAGGAAGACGAGGGGAGGGCAAGAGAAAAGGCGGAAAAACTTTGTCGTCTCAATGATGAGAGAAAATCCAAACAGGAGTCCATATATGAAAAGTGCAGACAGATCGTCGAAGAAAAGTATAAAAACGAGGATGTATTTCTGCTCTATATGCCGGATGCGCACGAAGGTGTAGCAGGCATAGTCGCAGGCAAGGTGAAGGAACGCTATAATCGCCCGACAATACTGCTTACCGATACCGATGAGGGATGTCTTAAGGCGACCGGACGAAGTGTGGAGGGGGTCGATCTGTTTAAACTTCTAAAAGAGAATGAAACTCTTTTTTTGAAATTCGGCGGACATAGTGCGGCCTGTGGCTTTACGATGAGAAAAGAAAATCTGGAAAAGCTGAGAGAAAATCTTAAAAAGCGGCTAAAAAAAATGCTGACGGAAGATTCATCCATACTGACCAAAAGAATTGAGGCTGAGATCGTTTTGGAACCGGAAGATATTTCCATGGACTTTATGCATCAACTGGATTTGATCGAGCCGTGCGGCTGCATGAATGAAAGACCGCTTATGGGAGTTGCGGGCAGATCGGTTGGGATCAGGCGAATAGGGAAAAAAGGACAGTATCTGCAATTTGTGCAGGAACTGAATGACGGAACCACCCTGAGATGCACCAATTTCAATGATCCGGACGGAATAGAGAAGAGGATAAATGAAAAACCGGAAAACACTGTAATAGGCAGAATGTCCATAAATTCATGGAACGGATCCGAAAGCATTCGCATGACGGTAGAAGGATTTGAAAATGAAGATTGAAAAAAATAAATTTATAAGAGTGATCGTCATTACGATTTGCATGACTGTCGCTGCTGTGGCTGTTATCTTTTTCGTATTTTGTCGGATAACAGGAAGAAGCCTGATAAAAAACGAGGATTATAACCTTGCAAAAAATATCACCGCAAAGTACGGTAAACTCTATGCCATACAAGAAAAGATGAATAAGGACGGGTATTTCAAAGTCAGCAAAAGCAAACAGATGGATGCGGTCTACAAGGCTCTTGTAAAGAGTCTGAAGGATCCGTATTCCGAGTATTTTACGGCAAAAGAAGCCAAAGAATGGAACAGCCGTCTCAACGGTACTTTTTACGGCATAGGCGTTATTTTCGCACAGAACAAAAAAGGGGATTTCGTAATAGGCGAAGTTGTCGAAAAGAGCCCCGCCGAAGTGGCAGGATTGAAAAAGAACGATATCATAAAAAAGGTGGATGGGAAGAAATATAAGTCGGCAGAAACTCTGAAAAAAGCGATAACCGGAAAATCGGGCAGCAAAGTCAAACTCACGTATGGACGCGGGAGAAAAACCGTGACTGTAACAATAGTGAGGGGCAAGGTGACCGAGTTCACGGTAAAAGGAACGTTAACAAAGGGGAAAATAGGGTATATAAGGATTAGTTCTTTTGCGGAAAAGACCGCCGAAGAATTCAAGACCGAACTTGCCGCCATAGAGAAAAAGAACGCCAAAGGAGTGGTGATAGATATACGCGCAAACGGCGGCGGATACGCAAATCAGGGGGTAAAGATAGCCGACATGCTTTTGCCGGAATGCACGATAATGTATGTGCGAGACAGCAAGGGAAAGAAAACATATTTCAATTCTGCAGAAGGCGCTACCAAGCTGAAATACGTTTTGCTGGTTGACGGCAATACCGCAAGCACATCCGAGATCCTTACCGCCGCTGTGAAAGACAACCGTGGAGGTGCCATAGTCGGAAGCAAAACATTCGGCAAAGGCGTGATGCAGGTCGAGTATCCGTTTAAAGACGGTTCTGCACTGAAACTTACCACCAATCAATACTTTTCACCGAAAGGGCATAGCATCAACAAGAAAGGTATAAAACCGGATTACAATGTACCGCTTAACCCGGGGGACAAAGTCGATAAGCAGCTGAACAAAGCACTTGAACTTCTGAAGTCACCCAAATAGACGGTGTACACATGATTTTCGGGCGTAAAGGGAAAGACACTGGGGGATTTTGCCGGCATGCACCTGACAATAAGCAACGAAAACTCGATGAAAACCTGCCGCTGTCACGGCCCCCTGAACTCATTGACGTTAAAGTACAAAAGTGGTACACTATCAGTGGAATTCGACTTACCGAATTCGACTTAGGAGATTCGGCATCTAGGATTCGACGAATGATGTTTTAATGGATGGAGGAAAATTTTATGTCTTATGAATCAAAATACAAACGCGCCGATATCGACGAATTGTTCGATGCGGTTTTGATGCTTAAGGATTACGAGGATTGTTACCGTTTCTTTGAAGATATCTGCACGGTCAATGAAATTCACGCCATTGCGCAGCGTTTGCAGGTGGCGAAACTGCTTTCTCAGGGACACACATACAATGAGATCGAGCAGGAAACCAAGGCATCGACGGCAACGATAAGCAGAATAAACAAGTGCCTTGTTTACGGTGCGGACGGGTATAAGCGCGTGCTTGAACGTTTGGGGAAATAGGCATCTGCCATCCCTGAAAAGTGTGGACATTATGAATTCAATTTATATCTATGACGGAAATTTCGAAAGGGGCGACAAAGGCTTTGATCTCATAAAGCTATCGGCACTGATGTTTTGCGTTGACAAAAAACTGCTTTATAACATGAGGGAAGCTAGAATCATAAGAGACGAGAAAGGAAAACCGTATTTTGAAAACATTCCGATTGAGTTTTCCCTCACGCACAGTCAAAACCTGTGGATGTGCATGTTTTCTGACAAACCGTGCGGTCTTGACCTGCAGATAATGAAGGAATGCTATTACATGAAGATCGCAGAAAGATATTACTGTGAGGATGAGGTAGAGTATGTCAGAGAACACGGTGCTGACGGATTTTATAAAATATGGGTGAGAAAAGAAGCTTACGCGAAGATGACCGGTGATGGGATATTCGGAGCTTCGTTTCCGTCTGTACTGAATGATGCGGATCAGTGCTGTTTTACTGAGATAGAAATAGCCGAGGGGATGAAATGTGCACTCTGCACAGTCCTGCCTATAGAGGGAGATCTCGAAATAAAGGTGCTGGGATGAAAACGTGTGAAGAAGCGGCGCTGAGAAAACTTGCGGTCAGAAGCCTCAGCGTTCAGGAGCTCAGGTGTTTCCTGAGACGTAAAGGCTATGGAACCGATGAAACGGAAAAAGCTATTGAGGAATGTATTTCATACGGGTATCTAGACGACAGAAGCTTTGCAAGGGAATATTTTCTCTGTGCTCTGCGCAAAAATAAAGGAGAACATCTCATCTCTTCGGAGCTTGGTCAAAAAGGAATAGACTCTGATGTACTGAGCGAAGTCTACGAGGAACTCAAGGAAAAAGGCGAAATTGAGTTGGATGAGTTTGCACGGGCAAAAGCGGAAGCGGAAAAGGTGTTGAGAATCGCAGAGATACCGGACGGAAACGCCGTGCCTGCGAAAATAAAGGCCAGGATAGCAAGACGCCTTGAAAGATACGGCTATCCGGCCTCGATAATTTACAGTGTGCTTGAAGACCTTGACCAGTGACTGCGGGACGGGTGTCGGCGGCACTTTCAGCGCACATAGAACAGAAAGGAAAAACATAATGACAAAAGTAGATATTTTTTCGGGTTTTTTGGGGGCGGGAAAAACCACCCTCATTAAGAAACTTATTGAAGATGGAGCCTACGGAGATGAAAAACTGGTTCTCATAGAAAATGAATTCGGCGAGATCGGTGTGGACGGGGGCTTTCTCAAAGATACGGGAATCGAAATAAATCAAATGGACTCGGGCTGCATATGTTGTACGCTTGTAGGCGACTTCGGCAGGGCGTTGAACAAAGTGATTGAAGAATTTTCCCCCGACAGAATTCTTATTGAACCGTCGGGCGTGGGCAAACTCAGCGATGTGATAATAGCCGTGCAGGATTTGAAAAACGAGAAGATCCGTCTGAATGGCTTCACGACGGTTGTCGATGCGAAGAAGTGCAAAATGTATATGAAGAATTTTGGCGAATTTTTCAACAACCAGGTTGAGCATGCAAGCTCCATAATTTTGAGTCACGTGGACGGATTGTCACAGGAAAAACTGGATGCCTGCGTTGAGCTTCTGCGTGAACACAACAAAGAAGCGTCGATCGTGACGACATCGTGGGATCTCATAACGGGAAGCATGATACTGGAGACGATGGAGAAAAAACGTACTCTTTCCGCGGAACTTGAGCACTTAAGAGAGGAGGCGCATGCGCACGACCACGAACATCACCATCACCACCACCATGATCACGACCACGCCCATGCCAACGATGAGCATAGACATGGCGAGCATTGCCATCACCATGACCACGAACATCACCATCACCACCACCATGATCATCACGGACATCACCACGCAGATGAGGTGTTTGATGAATTTGGAACGGAAACAAGTCACAAGTTCACAAAGGATGCAGTGGAAACGGCTTTGAAAGGTTTGATGGATGAAGAAAATGTCGGACAGGTTTTGCGTGCAAAGGGCATAGTGGAGGCGGATAACGGTGAGTGGATACACTTCGACTATGTTCCCGGGGAGCCGGATGTCAGGAGTGGAATTCCTGCTACGACGGGAATGATATGCGTGATAGGAGCTGACATAAAGAAAGAAAAAATCAAAGAACTGTTCGGTCTTTGATAAGAGTGTGTCCGAAAATGCCGAACATACTTAAAAAGGGGAGTGATTTAAGATGGAGATACCTGTTTACCTGTTTACTGGGTTTCTGGAATCGGGAAAGACGAAATTCATACAGGAAGCCCTGGAAGGATCAGATTTTAATGCGGGAGAGAGAACACTGCTCTTGCTCTGCGAAGAAGGCACCGAAGAATACGATTCGGAAAGATTTTTTGGGAAAAACGTGTTTATTGAGCGTGTGGAAAATGAGGAGGATCTTTCACGGGAATCATTGGCGGAACTCAGGAACAAACATCGCGCGGAAAGAGTGATAGTCGAATATAACGGAATGTGGGGGCTTGATTCTTTCTATAAAGCCATGCCCGATGAATGGCTCACTTATCAGGAGATGATGTTTGCCGATGCAAGGACATTCCTCTCATACAACCGGAATATGCGCCAGCAGGTCTTTGACAAACTAAAGAGTGCGGAGCTTGTGGCCTTCAACAGGTGCGATCACGCTGAAATGGAGAAAGAGGACGATGAGGGCGTTTCAACCAAAATGACATTTCACAAGATATGTCACGTCGCAAACAGAAAGAGTAGGATCATTTATGAGTACGGTAAGGACGACGTGGAGCTTGACAACATTCAGGATCCCCTGCCTTACGACATAGACGCCGATATCATAACCATAAAGGATGACTGGTATGCCGAGTGGTACAGGGATATAAACGAGGAACAATATAAGTATGACGGAAAAGTGCTGCATTTAAAAGCACGCCTTGTCAACGGCGGGGATATCCCGAAAAACAAATTTGTTTTCGGGCGTCACGTGATGACATGCTGTATCGAGGATATACAGTTTGCCGGCCTCGTGTGCAAGTGGACGGATAAGGCGGCCAAGTTTAAAAATGGAGAGTGGGTTTCAGTGACGGCAAAGGTAAAGGTTGAAGATGATCCCGTATACGGAGGCGGTTCGGGTCCTGTGCTTTATTGTTCCGAGGTGAAAGCGGCAGCGCCGGCAATACCAGAAGTGGCCACTTTTTAGGGCACTTTTGCATGCGGTGCATGCAACTTCGGATGTCGCAACATTCGTAAGAAAAACGCAACACGCCAAAATTCCTTTACAATTCTGTGTATAGGGTGTACAATACAGCCATGGTGTGCAGACAGAAACATTTGAGAGGAGCAAAAAATGTATAAGATAGGCGATTTGATCATGTACGGATCGACGGGAGTATGCAGAGTTGAAGCGCTTTCCGAGGAAAAATTCAGCCTTGAGGATATTCAGATGTACTATGTCCTGCAGCCACTTTATCAGAATGGAACGATATATGCGCCGGTCGAAAACAACAAGGTGTATATGAGACCCATAATAAGCGAGGATGTTGCCAACAAGCTGATAGACGATATGCCTTCCGTAGAGGCGGAGGCGGTGAAATGCAAGAGTGTTCAGCAGTTGTCCAAGCATTATCAGTCTGTGATAGATACCCATGATTGCAGAAGCCTTGTGAAACTCACAAAGTCAATACACTTAAAAGAGGAAGCTGCAAGCAGGCAGAACAAGCATCTTGGGCAGATAGACAAAAAGTTTATGAAAAGAGCGAAAGATCTTCTTTTTGAAGAGTTTGCAGCGGCTCTTAAGATAGAGAAAAATGAGGTTGCAGGCTATATAAACCGGCGAGTTGATGAAGAACTGGTTCGCAATGATGAAGAAGTTGAGTAGCAATATTGCAGATGCCCGTTTATACTGCGAAAGACAATCGAGAAAAAAACGAAAAACAGTTTAAAAAATAAGATATACCTTAACAGATATTTATGAAGCTAAAGTTGTCCACAAAAATTTCATACGGTGTGGGAGGCGTTGCGGATGAGGCAATGTATACCCTGGCGGGGACATTTTTGCTATTTTTTCTGACATCGGTCGCAGGACTGGCACCGGCCGCGGCAGGTTCCATAGTTGCGCTCGGCTCGGTGTGGGAAGCCGTGTGCGGCCCGGTTACGGGATTTCTGTCCGATAAAGTGGATACAAGATATGGAAAGAGGAAGCCTTTTTTGATTGCGGCGGCATTTCCTGTGGCGCTCACCACAACCCTTCTTTTTACGACCATACATGCGTCTTACAGCCTCAAACTTATATACTACCTAGCAATGACGCTGCTTTACTGGCAGTCTTTTGCGATGTACTTTGTGCCTTACCTTGCGTGGGGCTCGGATTTGACAAGCGATTACAAAGAAAGAACTATACTCAGATCATTTGCGTATTTTTTCAACCAACTCGGGATGGCGCTTGGACTCATAATGCCGACGGCGTTTGTCGATTTCCTGATGAGTGTAGGCAAGAGCAGGGAAACATCGTGGATGCTTACCGGATTGATCATAGGTTGCGCCTGTGCGGCTGCGCTTCTGATCTGCGGATTTACTATACATGAAACGGATGATCCGGATTTCTCCGGAAAAAAGAAACGCAAGACCAAGCAGGGCATTCTATCGCAGCTAAAAAAGATGATGCGTGAGTATGCGGGGATAATAAAACTCAGACCCATAAGATACATAATAGGTGCAAGTCTTCTGTACCTTGCGGCAAACACGTTTTTTTTATCCGACAGAATATATTTTTTCACATATAATCAGGGACTTTCAGCGGGAGAGGTGACGACGATCATGGCGATGATTATCGTGATAGGTGTAGCGTTGAGTCCTTTTGTCGCATTCGCCTGCAACAGGGTGGATAAAAAACACGTATTCACCGCGGGAGTCGGATTGTCGGGGGCATTTTTGATTGTCACAAAATTTGTGGGGGTCGAAACCTTTACCGGCAGTTGCATCGCCTCGGCGCTTTATTGTATAGGAAACACCTGCTATTGGCAGCTGATGCCGTCGATGATATATGATGTGTGCGAGGCGTGGGAACTGGTATCCGGAGAGAAACATTCAGGACAGATAATTTCTCTGCAGGCATTGTCGGAGTCGCTGTCGATCGCGATAGGATCGCAGACTCTGGGAATAATACTCCAGCTGGCAGGATTCAATGCGACGGCAAAAAAACAGTCAGGTTCAACACTTTTTTGGATAGATAACAGTTTTTCGATAATTCCCGGCATTTGCATGATCATAGTTGCGATAATAATCTATAAGCACCCCATAAACGGGAAACGATTCAATGACGTATTATGCGCATTGGATAGAAAAAAAAGAGGTGAAGACATAGATATGGAAGAATTCAGTGATATCTACGGAAAATAATTGTGAAAAATGATTGGACGGCGATCGGGGAGAATAATTCGATCGCCAGTTTACAGCGAAGACAGTTGAGGTGACGTTTGAAATACTATCGTATAGATGTGAGAACCACATCACAGGGAATAGAAATCATAACCGCAAAACTTATGTTGCACGGAATAGAAAACACCGCAGTGGAGAATGCTTGCGATTTGGAAGATATAATGATGGGAAAGAGTGTGTACGGACGGGACTATATTGAGGACTCTCTTATTGAACAAATGAATGAAGCTCCAAAGATCACCGTGTACGCAAAAGAATATCCCGAAGTTGAAATTGTTATGAGGGCTTTGCACGAGCTTTCCGTGGAAGTACGGGATGGTGTATTTGGGGAAACGATAGATATCGGATCGCTAAAACCGGAGATTGCGATAATAGACGATGCCGACTGGAAAGATAAGTGGAAAGAATATTTCAAGCCTTTCAGAGTCTCTGACCATGTGATCATAAAGCCCACATGGGAAAAGTGCCCACGCTTGGATTCCGAGGATATCATAATTGAAATCGATCCCGGAATGGCATTCGGCACAGGCGCACATGAAACAACATCCATGTGCATTGAGATGCTGGAGAAGTATATAGATCCGGGGGATTCTGTTTTGGATGCGGGCTGCGGTTCCGGGATACTTGCCGTTACGGCGGCGAAACTTGGCGCAGGCAGAGTTTTGGGTATAGACATAGATGAAACGGCCGTTTCGGTGGCGCAGGAAAATATACTGCTCAACGATGTATCCGGCATTGCCAAAGCCGAATACGGCGACATCGGTGGAAATGTTGATTTTGTGGGAAATACAGTCGTTGCAAACTTGACTGCGGAGCTTATTTGCGGCATATGCGGAAATATCCCCAAGCATCTTGAAAAAGATGGGATATATATAGTTTCGGGTATACTTACGGAAAAGAAAGACATGGTTCTTGAAGCTTTGTCAGATGCAGGATTTTTGACCGTGGAGATTTACGAAAAAGGTGAATGGTGCTGCATGGTTGCAAAAAAGGGGGAAGATGTGCGATGAGAGTTGCATTTCATACCCTCGGTTGCAAGGTGAACCAGTATGAAACCCAGGCCATAAGGGAGCAATTCCGTAAAGCGGGGCACGAGACGAGACAGGAGGATGATTTTGCGGATGTATACATCGTCAATACGTGTACGGTGACAAATCTCGCAGACAGAAAGTCAAGGCAGTTCATAAGGAAAGCGAAGAAACGAAATCCCAACGCCGTCATAGCGGTGACAGGATGCTATGCTCAGACAAAACCCGATGAAGTCTGTGAAATAGACGGTGTAGAGATAGTGATAGGTACCAACGAGAAGAACAATGTTTTGCGAAAAGTCGAGGAGTATATGCAAAACCACGGCGCAAGCATAGTGGTCAGGGATTATCGTGAGCTTACGGATTATGAGGAACTGGGCGTTATAGAGGCGATGGAGTCGCGAAACAGAGCCTTTGTGAAGATTGAAGAAGGCTGTGACAGATTCTGCTCCTACTGTATCATTCCTTTTGCGAGGGGAAAAGTTAGAAGCAGAAGCGAAGAGAGTGTTTTGGATGAAGTCAAAAGTCTCGTGGGAAAAGGATACGGTGAAATAGTATTGACCGGCATAAATACGGCACTTTACGGAAAGGAAAGGGGCGGCCTTGAAATAGCGGATCTGCTGAAAGAGATTGACGGTATTCCGGGTGATTTCAGGGTGCGCCTGAGCTCTCTGGAGCCTACGGTGATAGACGCCGATTACATAAAGAAACTGCTGGAATGCAAAAAACTTTGCCACCATATCCATCTATCCGTTCAAAGCGGATCCGACAAGGTTTTACGTGAGATGAACCGCAAATACGACAGGAAAGACTATTTGAATATTGTGGATGCACTACGTGCCTTTGACAGCCTTTACGGTATAACCACGGATATGATAGTGGGGTTCCCGGGAGAAACTGAAGAAGAATTTCAGGACAGCGTCAGAATGATAGAAGAAGCGCAGTTCAGCAGGGTACATGCGTTCAAGTATTCGCAGAGGACAGGAACTGCAGCCGCGGCAAGGTGCGATGAGGTCGGCGGTGTTGTTAAAAATAGGAGAATCGAAAGACTGATAGAAGCAGCCGAACAAGAGCGGGAAAAATTCAATAAGAAAAATATCGGAATGGTGTGCCGAGTGCTGACGGAAAGAAATGAAAACGGCTATATTACAGGCTACTCCGATAACTACATAAAGGTATATATACCGGAAGATAATTTCAAGGAAGCGGAGACTTCGGGGTTTTATCCCGTGAAATTGCTAAAAACATATAAAGATGGTATGATGGGAGAAATCGCAGGTCGGAAATGACTCCGCAATGCAGTCACAAAAAGATGACGTTAAAGGTTGACTGATGTCGGATGGACGACCGGTATTGCGACGCAAAAAAAAGATGACGGACAGAAAGGAGATTAAAATGTCAGATTGTATTTTTTGTTCGATAGCGGAACATGAAATTCCGTCAAATACGGTTTATGAAGATGACAGGATAATATGTTTTCATGATCTGGAACCTCAGGCACCGGTTCACGTGTTGATCATACCGAAAAAACACATACGTTCACTGGATATGCTCGAAGAGTGCGATAAGGAGCTTATGGGGCATATGATGCTTAAAGTTCCGGAAATAGCGAAGAGCCTTGGGCTGGAGAATGGCTATCGCACGGTGATAAACACAGGTGAGGACGCATTTCAAACCGTAAAGCATCTGCACCTGCACATACTTGGAAAGAGAAAGCTGACGTGGCCGCCGGGTTGATCTACGTCCAAGCACCGATTTGCCCGTGTGAGCAAAGGATATTTTGCTCCGGATCGCAGGATGAACAGCACACCTGAAAGGAAGTGTAATGGAGAAAATAAAAAGACTGATGTCGGAAAAAACCGTGTTGGTGGCGCTTGTACTCGTGTTGGTGGCGCTTGTTTTGGCAGGGATAATGCTGATAGTATCTTTGAGCGGGGAAAGCAGAATAGACGTATCCAACAAAGAACTGAATATCGCCGCCGGTACCACCGCAAGAATCGAACTGAATGTGCGGGATAAAAATAAGAATATGCCAAAACTTTCATATACCTCATCAAATAATTCCGTGGCGACCGTAAGTGAATCCGGAACGGTCACGGCGAGGCGCGAGGGAGAAAGCAGAGTTAAGATTTTAACACCGAGAGGGCAGGACTTAAGCACGAACATAAAGGTGAGCGCAGAAAAGGATGAAAAGACCATATATCTGACATTTGATGACGGGCCTAACCCCAACACTACGCCGGAGATTTTGAGGATTCTGGAAAAATATGATGCGAAGGCCACATTTTTTGTGATAGGCGAAAATGTAAACGCAAGTCCCGAAAATCTGCATGAAATAATAAACCGGGGGCATACCGTTGGAGTCCATAATTACACTCAGGACTACAATAAAATCTACAAAACGGAGAAGGCGTATGTGGACGATTTCAAAAAGGCGGAGGATATAATAGTCCAAAAGACAGGGTATCATCCTGTGTACTGGAGATTCCCGGGCGGTGGGAACAATGATTTCGTGACAAAAAAAGTGCAGGAAGCCATCATGAAGAATCTTCATAAAAAAGGTTTTACCGAGATGGACTGGAACAGCAGCGTCAACGACAATGCCGACGAAGACCTCAAAAAAAACGTCGAGCAGAGCAAAAGTTCCATAGATACGACGATCAACACGGGGGATGTGCCAATAGTGCTCTTGTATGATTCCAAACTGCATCCCAAGAGCGCCAAGGTGGCAGAAGAAATACTCAAATTCTATAAGAAAAAAGGATATGCTTTCAAAGGTCTTGATGAATACAGGGGAAAGGAATTATGTCTGGGCAAAAACTAATGCTTGCCTTGCCCCTATAAAAATAGTATAATTACTTTGTAGTGGACTCGATTGTCAGGGTCTGTCATTTCATTACGTCAGGAGGTGAATCGGAATATGGCACAGGTAATCGTAAGAGAGAACGAAAGCTTGGAGAGTGCGCTAAAGAGGTTCAAAAGATCGTGCGCAAGAGACGGCGTAATGGCGGAAGTCAGAAAGAGGGAACATTACGAAAAGCCAAGCGTAAGAAGAAAGAAGAAATCTGAAGCCGCAAGGAAAAAGGCAAAGAAATATTGATTGCGCTCGTTTCGGTCGTGGCGATTCAGGAGGGCTGTCGTAATTTGCTTTAATTTAACGCAGCAAAGGGGTTATTGTGCATACAGTAACTCCTTTTTTAGAAAAAAGATAAACGCCGTGCGCAAGCTGAGGCGGAAAATCTCTCGAGCCTGCGCTTTGCCGTTGCGGCAATGAACAATGCATACATGGGAAAATTCGGTAATGAAAAAGGCAAAAGTAAAATACATCGTTTTGATAACAGTAACAGGTCTTTTGGTTATTTTTCTCGCAAACAGCCTTATAACGGAAGTGTCAAGACAATTGTGTGAGACAAAGGCCGGCGGAGAATTGCACCGCTTTTGGAGATATGCGGGCATAAAGCAAGGAGGCAACAAAATTTTTTCGTTTTTGTCTCTGTGTGTGCTCATCCCAATAGCTGAGGAATTTGTGTTTCGCTTCGGCTTTTTCAATGCGCTGAAAAAGTATCTTGACGCAAGGATTGCCGCCCTCGTGTCGTCTGTGGCATTTGCGTTGGCGCACGGTGATTGGGTAAAAACTCTGACAGCTTTTTTTGTGGGACTTTTGTTTTGCTACATATACGAGAAAAGTGCAGACATAAGATTCACGGTCGCAATTCATATTTTGAATAACATATCCGCATACTGTTCGCTGTTCAATTACGAGTGGAAAATACCGGAAAAAGGAGTTTACAGTACGGCGATGATATATATGGTGATTTTTTTCGCAATCTGGCTTGCGATGTATGTTCTACGAAGATCACTGCATAAACACATGGAAAACCAATAGCTTTTAGAGTATAATTAAGTGCGAAGTTGACTTGAATCGGAGGAAAGTGGTTGAAGGAACTTGAAAACATTAAAATACCCATAGACGAGGTGACAGATATAAATCTTTTGTTCGGGAATTTAGACTGCAATCTGCGGAGAATTAGAGAAGCGACCGGAACCGAGATATTTCAAAGAGAGGATTCTCTGATCCTGCAGGGTGGCGATATGCATTTGGCCGGGGAAATTCTGAAGGAGTTCATTGCCGTGCTGGAAAAGGGGCAGGCTCTTGAGGAACAGAAGGCGGCATACATAATTTCCCTGAAAAAGGATGGCGTCTCTTACGAAAAAGAGAATATAGACAGCGATGTAATTTGCTTTACGACAAGAGGAAAGCCGATAAAGGCCAAGACGCTCGGGCAGAAAGAATACATAGACAGCATCAATAAGAGAGATGTAGTCTTTGCGATAGGTCCTGCCGGTACGGGCAAGACGTACATCGCCGTTGCGATGGCGATAAGCGCATATAAAAACAAGGAAATTCAAAAGATCATTTTGGCGCGACCGGCAGTGGAGGCAGGAGAAAATCTGGGATTTCTGCCGGGAGATCTTCAGGAAAAAGTGGATCCTTATCTCAGACCTCTGTATGACGGACTGTATGATATTTTGGGAAGAGAAAACACTATGCGCCTAAAAGAAAAAGAAGTCATCGAAGTGGTTCCCCTCGCCTACATGAGAGGGAGAACGCTTGATGAGGCGTTCATAATTCTCGATGAGGCGCAGAACACCACGCAGGAACAGATGAAGATGTTCCTTACGAGAATGGGATTCGGCTCCAAGGTTGTGGTGACCGGAGATATTACTCAGGTGGATCTTCCCAAGGGTAAAAAAAGCGGTCTTGTGGAAGCCTCAAAGATATTGAAAAATGTCAAAGGGATAGACTTTTGTTATCTGAATGAGATGGATGTTGTACGTAACGGGATGGTGCGTAAGATAATACGTGCCTACGACGCTTTTCAAAGGAGAAAGGCAAAGTAATGAAGTGTTTTTTGAGTCGTGAACCGGTGAATATGGTATTGCCTGATGTGAGAGGCAGGAAGATAGCATGAACATATTCTTCAACGATGAACATGGCCGTAGCCCGGCAATTGTGGCCGCCATGGAAAAGTCCGCAAAGCGGTGTCTTGAGCTTGAGGGAATAGACGAAAGCATTTGTGAGCTGAGCGTAACCTTTACGGACGCCTGCGGAATCAGGCAAATGAACAACCGATACAGGGGAAGCGACAAAGTTACGGATGTGCTCTCATTTCCGCAATACGGTTCGCCCGAGGAAATGACGGGAGAAATGATAGAACTCGGAGATGTTGTGATCTGTTCGGAAAAAGCAAAAGAACAGGCTCGCGACTTCGGTCACTCTTTTGAACGTGAGATAGTGTATTTATTCACTCACAGCATGCTGCATCTTTTGGGATACGATCATATGGAAGAAACCGACAGAAAGAGAATGCGCGCCAGAGAAGAAGAGGTAATGAGGTATCTTGATCTCTCAAGATGAACGGATACGGACAATGCGGCTGCACGGACATGGGTGAACCGGCGCGGACAATATGTACGGATAAATGGTTCAATACAGATGGGCAGACGCTGTAACACGGACGGATAAATGGAAAAACGGTTGAAAAATATTGAAAAAACACGGAAACGCATATTTGACGATTTGACGGATTATGTGGGACTTTACGAAATTGCTAGGGAAAGCATGGAGAATGCGTATGCGCCTTATTCCGATTATAAAGTGGGTGCGGCGCTTCTGACAGGCGAAGGCAGGGTTTTCACAGGAGTAAACGTGGAAAATGCATCGTACGGAGGAACTATTTGCGCCGAAAGGACAGCGTGCGTGAAAGCAGTCTCGGAAGGATATAGGAATTTTAAGGCGATTGCGGTGGTATGCGATCGCGGAAAAACTTCGATGTGCGGTATATGCAGACAATTTTTGAGTGAATTCAGTCCGGACATGGATGTAATAACGGAGGGAATTTCAGAAAACCTGAGGATATGCAAATTGAATGAACTGCTTCCCGACGGGTTTGAACTGTGAAATGGAGAATTTTATGAGTATGAAATCCGGTTTTGTGGGCATAGTGGGAAGACCCAATGTGGGCAAGTCGACGCTTCTGAATCGAATAATAGGAGAAAAGATAGCGATAACAAGCAACAAGCCGCAGACTACAAGAAACAGCATAAGAGGCATATACACAACCGACGCCGTTCAGATAGTATTCATAGATACGCCCGGAATACACAAGGGCAGAAACAAGCTTGGAAACATAATGAGCGAGATTTCCGCAAACACATTGAAAGAAGTGGATCTGATCTTGTTTCTGGTGGACGGTGAGATGTCAAAGGGCGGAGGGGAAAGTTATATTCTTGAACTCATCGGGAAAGTTCAAACACCGGCCATACTGGCTATAAACAAAATAGACTCAATGACTCCGCAGGAGTATATGAATATATACACACAGTACAGCGATACCGGTATGTTTGCCGAAATATACGGAGTTTCCGCAATGGACGGCACAAACGTCGATAAGTTACTCGACTCCATAAAGATATACATGGAAGATGGTCCTATGTATTTTCCCGAGGATATGATAACCGACTACCCGGAGCGCTTTCTGGTAAGTGAGATCATCCGTGAAAAACTGCTCATGTACCTTGATGAAGAGGTGCCTCACGGTGTGGCGGTGGAAATAGAGTCATTTGAGGAGGGTGCGGATATCACAAGGATCGGTGCGGTGATTTACTGCGAAAAGAAGTCACACAAAGGAATAATAATAGGCAGGCAGGGCAAAAAGCTGAAAGGTGTAGGCAAGTCGGCGCGCATTGAGCTTGAGGCGCTTTTGGGGACAAAGATCTTTCTAGAAATATTTGTAAAAGTAAAAGAGGGGTGGCGCAACAGAGACTTCGACTTAAAGAATTTCGGATACAAAGAAAGCACCTGATACCACTATTGCGGTATAGGGTACCTGCGTGTTTGCAAGTTGTCGATGGATGATTTATAAGAGAAAACTTATGTACATAGACTCCAAAGGAATAATTTTCAGACGGACAAAAACCACGGACATGCGCAGCATGCTACTGATTTTCACCGAGAAATACGGAAAATTGAGCGTGGGAACAAATCTTGCTGGCAAGAATAAAAAACGTGGATCCCTTGCGCTTAGACCTTTCACATGTGGCAATTATCAGATATACAAGGGCAGAAACTATTATAATTTGGACAGGGTGGAAACGGTAAGGAGCTTTTACGGCATAGGTGAGGATCCGGATAAATACATGGCGGCCTCACTTGCCTTGGAACTTGCCGAAAAAACAGTTCCGGAAGAAGTTCCGCAGCAAAAGATATTTTCGCTACTTCTCGAATTTTTGAGTGAAATCGAAACGCGCAAGCAAAGATATTTGACATTGTTGCTTGCATTTGAGGCGAAACTTCTGTCGCTGCTGGGGATGTTTCCCGTGCTCGACTCATGCGCATGTTGCTCCAAGGCGGAAGATCTCTCCCATTTTTCGGTCGAAGAAGGAGGACTCATATGCAGAGACTGTTTTGAGAGGTGCGGCAAGACGGGGCATGAAAGATTGATTTTTAAGTTGAATTTTGATATAGTTAACGTGCTAAATTATTTTATTACGAATCCACTCAAGACATTTGAGAATATTGCGCTTAAGGAAGAAGTGGAGGAGGAACTGCAGAAGATAATGCGAAGTTACATTTCATTTCACATGGATGTGGGAAAACTTAAAAGTGACAAGATGCTTAGCGATAAGCTTTGAAAGCATTCTATAGTAGGAGATCGAACGGGCGCTGTGACATGGGCGCACGGATTGATTGCCGGTTTGATACTCTATTTGATCAGGAGGACAGTTTTATGGAAATTACATTGGAAAAAATTGAATTAGTTAAAGACAGAACGGGCGTGACCTACAAAGAGGCCAAGGAAGCACTTGAACAGGCGAACGGAAATGTGGTAGAGGCGATAATCTCGATCGAAGAAACAATCGACGAAACGTCCTCGTCCAAAAAGATAGGTGACCGGGGCGAGAAGCTGATAGCAAGGATGAAAGAGGTGATACGCAGAGGCAATGTAGCGCGCGTAGTTATCAAGCGCGGTGAAGAAATCATCCTGAATATTCCTTTGAATATCGGTGTAATTGGTGTCATAGTGGCGCCTTGGGGGATAGTTATAGGAGTGCTGGCAGCATTTGGGTTCAAGTGTCAGGTCGAGCTTGTCAAGGACAACGGCGATGTGGTTGACATCACAGACAAGGCAGGGAATTTGTATGATGAGGCCGTAACCCGTGGCTCTGAATTTTACGATGAGATAAGAGAAAAGGCTCCAGTGGTGTACGAAACTGTCAAGGAAAAGGGTGGAGATGCCGTAAACAAAGCCATGGAGGTCGCAAAGTCCGGCGCAGATAAAATAAGAACCAAAGCGGATCATGCGCAAGATACGGCTGAGGATCTCGGACAAGATGCGAAAGATAAGGCATGCGATTTTGAAAGCGCCGTGGATGATGCCGCTTCGGAAATAAAAGATACGGTGCAAGATGCGGCGTCGGAAGTAAAGGACAGTGCTGAGGGTGTCATTGACAATGCGGCGCAGGATGCAGGGGAGAAAGTCGCAGATATGGAGAAAGAAGCAGGGGATGCTTTATCCGATGCGGAAGAGAAAGCAAAGTCCGAGGAACAGATAAAAAGGTTTAAATTTTTCTAAGAAAGTTGGTTTACAAATTATATGAGTAATGAAGTTTCAATGGAGAAGATCGTTGCGCTGGCAAAAGGCAGAGGATTCGTGTATCCGGGCTCGGAGATATACGGAGGTCTTGCAAACACGTGGGACTACGGCCCTGTGGGAGTGGAATTGAAAAACAACGTAAAGAGAGCGTGGTGGAAGAAGTTCGTGCAGGAATCAAAGTACAATGTGGGACTTGATGCGGCGATACTGATGAATCCTAGAACATGGGAAGCCTCGGGACATGTGGGCGGATTTTCCGATCCTCTCATTGACTGCAGGGAGTGTCGTTCCAGATTCAGAGCTGACAAGCTTATAGAAGACTATGTTGCCGAGCAAGGACTTGAAGCTGTGGTTGTGGACGGTTGGAGCAATGAGAAGATGCAGGACTACATTGCCGAACATGGGATAGCATGTCCTGACTGCGGCAAAAAGAATTTTACGGCCATAAGGCAGTTCAACCTCATGTTCAAGACCTTTCAGGGTGTTACCGAGGACAGCAAGTCGCAGATATACTTAAGGCCTGAGACGGCACAGGGGATATTCGTGAATTTCAAAAATGTCGCCAGGACTTCGAGGAAGAAGATCCCTTTCGGAATAGCACAGATAGGAAAATCGTTCAGAAATGAGATAACTCCTGGAAATTTCACGTTCAGAACAAGGGAGTTTGAGCAGATGGAGCTGGAATTTTTCTGTAAGCCGGGAACGGATTTGCAGTGGTTCGGCTATTGGAAGGATTACTGCAGAAATTTTCTTGAGACGCTCGGCATGAAATCCGAGAACATCCGGATGCGGGATCATGAGGCGGAGGAACTGTCGCACTACAGCAATGCCACCACCGATATAGAATACAAGTTCCCGTTCGGTTGGGGAGAGCTTTGGGGAATTGCGGATCGTACCGACTTTGACCTCAGAAAGCACAGCGAGTTTTCGGGGGAGGAGATGACTTACACGGAAGGAGAGGGCAAGGAAAAAGAGTCCTATATTCCTTATTGCATAGAGCCGTCGCTGGGGGCGGACAGAGTCACCCTTGCATTTCTCGTGGATGCGTACGATGAGGAGTCTGTGATTGACGCAAAGGGGAAAGAAGATACCCGCACGGTAATGAGATTTCATCCCGCTCTTGCGCCTTTCAAAGCTGCCGTTCTGCCGCTTGCGAAAAAACTTGCGGAAAAAGCGGAGCCCATATATGAAGAGCTGTCCGGGCACTTTAACGTCGATTTTGATGTTTCGGGGTCAATTGGAAAGCGTTATCGCAGAGAAGATGAGATAGGTACACCGTTCTGCATATGTGTGGATTTTGATACGGAAACGGACGGATGCGTGACGATCCGTGACCGTGACACCATGCAGCAGGTGCGTATACCGATTGCGGAAGTTAAAACTTACATAGAAGAACGATTGGTGTTCTGAAAAGAGAAAACAAGAGAGAAAAGAGGAAGAAGTACCAATGGAAAATAAGTTTGTTTATTCCTTCAACGAGGGATCGAAGGATATGAAAGCGATGCTCGGAGGCAAAGGCGCCAACCTTGCCGAGATGACGAAGATCGGGTTGCCGGTGCCGTTCGGATTTACTGTAACGACGGATGCATGTAAGAAGTATTATGAAGACGGCGGGAAGATTGAAGAAGGCATCGTCGAGGAAATCAAGGTGAAGCTTGCCGAACTCGAGGATGTCATGGGCAAGAAACTGGGGGATCCAGTCGATCCTCTGCTAGTTTCCGTACGCTCGGGCGCCCCAATTTCAATGCCGGGCATGATGGATACCGTGCTGAACCTCGGTCTCAACGACGATACTGTCGTTGCGCTCGGAAAACTTACGTCAAACGAAAGATTTGCGTATGACAGCTACAGAAGATTTATTCAGATGTTCGGAGATGTCGTTATGGAAGTGCCGATGAAAAGCTTCAATGAGATCTTTGACGGAAAAAAGGCAGAGGTAAAAGCTGAATTCGACGTGGATCTTACGACAGAAGATCTGAAAGACATAATTGTAAAGTACAAAGAACTCTATGAAAAGGTTTTGGGACGTGAATTTCCTCAGACTCCGAACGAGCAACTGATGGAAGCGATAAAGGCAGTGTTCCGTTCATGGGGCAATGAGAGAGCGATCCTTTACAGAAAGCTTAACGATATCCCCGACGATCTGGGAACTGCGGTGAACGTGCAGTCCATGGTATTCGGAAATAAGGGCAATGATTCCGGTACAGGTGTTGCGTTTACGCGCAATCCTGCCACGGGAAAGAAAGAGCTGTACGGTGAATTTCTTGTAAATGCGCAGGGCGAGGATGTTGTTGCGGGAATAAGGACTCCAAAGAAAATTTCCGAGATGAAGGAATCATTCCCGGAGGCGTATAAATCCTTTGAGCACATAGCGGAACTCTTGGAAAAACACTACAAGGATATGCAGGACATGGAGTTTACCGTTGAAAACGGAAAACTTTTCATGCTTCAGACAAGAAACGGAAAGCGGACTGCGGAAGCTGCGGTAAATATCGCAGTCGATATGGTGAACGAGGGGCTGATAGACAAAAAAATCGCAGTACTCAGGATAGAACCGGATTTTGTTGAACATCTGTTGCATCCGAGATTTGACGAGCAGGAAGAAAGAAATGCAACACCGATAGCGCACGGACTGAATGCTTCTCCGGGAGCCGCATGCGGTAGGATTTGTTTTTCCGCGGAGGAAGCGGCGGCAAGTGCGCAGGCGGGAGAAAAGGCGATTCTCGTTCGCACGGAAACTTCACCCGAGGATCTTGCGGGCATGGTTGCGGCTCAGGGGATTTTGACAGCACACGGCGGAGCGACGTCCCATGCGGCCGTGGTTGCGCGCGGAATGGGCAAATGCTGTGTGACAGGATGCGCGGGTATAAAGATAAATGAAGAAGCAAAAACACTGGAAGCAGGAGGCAAAGTGTATACCGACAAGGACTTTATCTCGGTCGACGGGAGCACGGGAGATGTGTATGCAGGAACCCTGAAGTTGGTACCGGTTGATATTTCCGGTAATTTCAACATCATCATGGGCTGGGCTGACGAGCTTCGCACCATGAAAGTAAGAACCAATGCGGACACCCCTAGAGATGCTGCACAGGCTATAGAGTTCGGTGCGGAAGGTATAGGACTTTGCAGAACGGAGCACATGTTCTTTGAAGAAGAGAGAATCCCGGCCATAAGGGAAATGATAGTTGCCGACAGCGAGGAAGCAAGGAGAAAGGCTCTCGGAAAGCTTCTGCCTTTCCAGAAGAGCGATTTCAAAGAGATGTTCAAGACTCTAGGTGACAGACCGATGACGATAAGGCTTCTCGATCCGCCTCTGCACGAGTTTTTACCAAAGACGGACGAAGAGATCGAACAGCTTTCCAAAACTTCCGGAGTGTCCGTGGAGAAGATAAAAAGCGAGTCCGCGAAACTCAAAGAATTCAACCCTATGCTTGGGCACAGAGGTTGTCGTCTTGCGGTCACATATCCGGAAATAGCGGAGATGCAGGCGGAAGCAATAATAACTGCGGCTCTTGAGGTCATAGAAGAAGAAAAGATAGAGATCGTTCCTGAGATCATGATTCCACTTGTCGGAAGCGAAAAAGAACTCGTAAATGTTAAGAATACGGTGGTTGCGACGGTAGAGAAGTGCATGGAAAAAGCGGGCAAAAAGATAGAGTATCTGGTAGGAACCATGATAGAGATTCCGCGTGCGGCTCTGACGGCGGATGAGATTGCGCGTGAAGCGGAATTCTTCTCATTCGGAACCAACGACCTGACACAGATGACATACGGCTTTTCAAGAGACGATACGGCGGAAATAATACGTCAGTACGTTGATAAAGGAATTTTGGAAACAGATCCGTTCAAGACCATAGATCGTGTCGGGGTAGGCAAACTTGTGGAAACCGCCGTTACACTGGGTAAAAAGGTTCGCCCCAACATCAAGCTGGGAATCTGCGGCGAACACGGGGGAGATCCCAAATCGATAGAATTCTGCAACAAGGTGGGATTGCAGTATGTATCTTGCTCACCTTACCGCGTGCCTGTTGCAAGACTTGCGGCAGCACAAGCGGCGATAAAGCAGAGTGAATAAGTATTGAAAAGTGAGGAAAGTATGGTCAATCAGATCTATCCCAAATTGGAGATCAATTTAAAGCATCTAAAGGATAATGTGACCGAAATGGTCAGAAGGTGCGGAGAAAGAGGCATTGAGATAGCGGGCGTAATAAAGGGTACAACGGGACTTGTGGAGTGCGCAAAACAGTTTGTGGACGGTGGATGCACCATGATAGCCTCATCAAGGCTTGAGCAGATAGAAGACTGCGTGAAAGCCGGGATCCGTATGCCGTACATGCTACTCAGAATACCTATGCCGAGCGAGGTGCCGGAAGTTATACGGCTTGCGGACATTTCTCTCAACAGCGAACTGTCCGTGCTCAGATTGCTCAATGAAGAGGCAAAAAAGCAGAACAAGATTCATCAGGTCATACTGATGGCCGATCTGGGTGATTTGAGAGAGGGGTTCTGGGATAAGGACGAAATGATCGATGTGGCCGCTGCGATCGAATCGGAAATGACAAACCTTGAACTTGCCGGCGTAGGAACCAATTTGGGATGTTACGGTTCAGTGCTTGCGACAAAAGAAAAACTGGATGAGCTGGTTGATATAGCGGAGAAAATAGAGAGTAAGACGGGCAGACGTCTTAAATATATCTCGGGCGGCGCAACGAGCAGTCTGATGCGTGTGATAGACGGTGACATTCCAGAGCGCATAAACATGCTGCGCTGCGGGGAAGGCATCCTGCTTGCAAGGGATTTGGATGTTTTCTACGGATATGATATGAGCTACATGCACAGGGATGTATATAGACTGAAGGCCGAGGTCATTGAGGTAAAGGATAAGCCGACATATCCGGTCGGTGAGCTCGCCGTCGACGCATTTGGCAAGGTGCCGGAGTATACTGACAGAGGAATAAGGAAAAAGGCTTTGCTCGGAGTGGGCAAAGTGGACTACGGAAGCACGGAGGAGATTTTCCCCGTGGATTCGGGTGTAGAAATACTCGGCGCATCCAGTGACCATACCATACTGGATGTGGAAGACTTTGAAGGTGAAATCAAGCCGGGGGACGTACTGGAATTTGTCGTGGATTATGCATCTCTTGTGTACCTGACAAATTGCAGAAATGTAAACATAGAGTATGTGACCGGAGAATAAGCATTTGCCCTTTACATGCGGAAAGGATTTTAAGAATGTGGGATCTGCTATTGTACCTCGGCATAACTTTGGTCGGATACGGCATTGGTTATATTGCGAGGCGAAAGGAAATGTCCTTGAGCTGGAGCGGCAAAGTGCAGACTGTAGCGATATCGGCGCTCGTATTTACCATGGGTCTTCGGATCGGCTGCAACGATGAAGTGGTGGGGAAATTGGACTCAATCGGTGTGTACGCAGCAATTTTCACCGTTGTTGTCATGGTATTAAGCGTGCTGGCAATAAAGCTGACGCGCAAGTTACTTGGAATAAACAAATTCGGGCTGCGCAAGGAATCCGATGAGCGGGACTGTGATCAGGATACGGAAATATCAAAAGAGGCGTGCACCGCAGGTGTGCATAGGATCGATACTGTCACTGCTGTCGATGCGCACACTGCGGGAAATGCGGTAAAGGATAAGGTTAAATCCAAAATTGATTTCATGACGGTTCTGATAGTTGTTTTTGTGGCATTGGGAATAGCCGCAGGTTATATTTTTTTCAGGAAAAGCATCGAAAATGCGGAATCGTTCAATGAACTGCTTGCAACAGCGATCAAGGTGGGGCTGTGCACCCTTTTGGTATTTGTGGGAATAGATATAGGTATTGAAGGCAAGGTGGTAAAGCAGTTCAAAAGCGTAGGGATAAGGATACTGGCAATTCCGATTGCGGTGGTCATAGGAACATTTGCAGGATCTGTGGCATGCAGTTTCCTGTTGCCCATATCAGTAAAGGAGTCCTTGGCTATAGGCGCAGGACTCGGATGGTATTCTCTGGCTCCCGGGATAATCATGGACAAGGGATTTGTCGTGGCGGGAGCCATATCTTTTATGCACAATGTGATGAGGGAAATGTTTGCGCTTCTGCTCATTCCTGTGGTGGCGCAGCACGTAGGATACGTGGAGACGGTGGGACTTCCGGGGGCACCTTCGATGGATGTCTGTCTTCCGATAGTTGAACGATCCACATCGAGTACGACGGCAGTTTATTCATTCGTAAACGGAGCGGTTCTTTCCATCGCCGTTCCCGTGCTGGTGACGCTGGTAATCAGCTGAAATAGCGGAATACGCCTTTTACTTTTCCCTGTATGCTGACATCGTTGACTATGATGGGCGTCATAGTGTCGTTCTCCGGCTGAAGCCTTATGTGATCGGATTCCCTGTAGAAAGTTTTGACAGTAGCCTCGCTTTCGAATCCGTCTACCATTGCAACCACTATGTCGCCGTTGTTTGCGGTTCGGCGCTGCTCGACCAGTATGAGATCCCCGTCCATAATGCCGACGTTAATCATTGAGTCGCCTTTTACTCTAAGCATAAAACAATTGCCCGAGGCATATTCGGAAGGTACCGGAAATGTTCCATCCATATTCTCTTCCGCCGTTATGGGAACGCCTGCCGCAACCCTGCCAACAATGGGAACGTCCACGGTACTGTGTCGATATTCGTCAAACAAAGCATCGTTTCCGCCGGTATTTCCATCGGAGTTTTTTGAAAGACTTTCACTTGACGGATTTTCACCTGCGCCGGTTGGATATTTCTGCTTGGCACTTTTCGTATCCACGAGCGTAAGTGCTCTTGGTTTTGCGGGATCCTTTTTCAGATAACCTTCCTTCACCAGTATCGCTATGGACTTGTGCGCCGTCGATGTGGACTTTATGTTCATGGCGGCACAAATTTCACGCACCGTGGGCGGATATCCTTTTGTGAGGAATTCCTCCCTCATGAAACTTAATATTCTTTGTTCGCGATCTTTAAGTTTGTTCACGGAAACCTCCATTCTTGCGCGAGGCAATTTCCTTTCCTCGCCAACTGTAATTCTACCACATGCCCGACAGAATGTAAACATGCGTTCGTACCGGAATTGCGAAGGTGTCGTATTTATTATTTTTGTTAATTTGCAAAGTAAGTCATCGTAGCTAAGTTTCTGTAGCGCAGAATTGTATTGTGGAAGTTAGGATTCACTCGGTTTCATATATGGATGCGAAAGTTGAGCTTATCCCTTTTGCGATGGCCTGCGCATATTCATCCGTTTTTTCATCGAAAAGTTCATTGTCTTCTTTGTTGCTTATGAAACCGAACTCTATCAAAGCCGATGGCATCTTGGAATATTTGTTTTCTGCATAATCTTTTTTGGAATTTGGCAATGAACCGCTGTGAACGCCTCTGTCGCGCGTTATGCCGACTTTCTTTATCTCCGCCATTATATTTTCACCCAGAAGTTTATCGTTTGAGGCATTGGCGGCCGGGATCCATATTTCCACCCCTTGACCGTCGACTCCCGTGTTTCTGTGCAGGGAAACCATAAGTTGTGATTTACTCTTATTTGCCATAACGGCCCGTTCTTTGCGCCCGACAAACTCATCGGAGCTTCTGGACAAGACGACCTTGAATCCTTCTTTCTCAACCGCCTTTTGAACCGCAAATCCAAGTTTAAGCGTATCGTTTTTCTCCATGCGGCCTTCGGACTCGGCGCCCGGATCCTTTCCACCGTGACCCGGATCCACAAACACGGTTCCGCGCACCACGGCTTTCGGGCTTTCCGGTTTCAACAGAGTTTTTTTAAGAGCGAAAACAAGCAGTGTCACAAACAGAAGAAAAATCAAAATCATAATGCCAAGTCTTAGGGCGATTCGGATCAAAGCTTTTTTTCTCTTCTTTTTGCGCAAAATTCTCCGCAGCCGTATATCCGTAATTTGTGAGCGATCGAAATTCTTTCTTGCCATATTCTCTCTCCGTTCTCTGAACAGGTGATATATTTTCAGACTCTCTTATATGCATATTATACAGAAAATATGGTAAAAAACAATAAAGATCTTGAGCAGTGATTTCGGATAATTACAAATTAGGAGAAAACGATTTTAAATTACTCTTTGTAATGACAAACATTACAAAAAGTGTGCACAAAATTCTATGTGAGTTGTTATAATTGACGTGGAGTTTTATTGTAGGCTTGATGAAGAAAAATGAAATAGGAGTTGTTATGAAAAGTTTTATCAAGTTCGTACCTGTCATCATTCTCGCATTTTTGATGGCATTTATGAAACAGGATGCGTTGATTGCGGCGCCGGTTGCTACCATCGCAGCAATGATCGTGGCACGTCTGACGGAAAAACTTTCCTTTCAGGATTGTGTTGAGGCATCCGTGGCAAGCGTAAAAAATATTCTTATTGCGCTATTTATTCTTATGTTTGCCTATGCTATGGCAAGCGCATTTATGAAGACGGGTGTCGGAGCATCCGTAATTAACTTGGCTCTCAGTGCGGGTATAACCGCAAGGAGCGTGGCTGTTGTTGGTATCCTCGTTACCTCCGTATTGTCGGTTGCAACGGGTACCTCGTGGGGAACGTTTGCGGCTTGTTCGCCTATTTTCCTGTGGCTGTGCCACATAGTCGATCCGAACGCAGCAACGGACGGATGTCTGCTTCTCACCACCTGCGCCATTGCCGGCGGTGCCTGCTTCGGGGACAACATCGGTCTGATCTCTGATACCACGATCGTATCTTCCGGTATACAGGGAGTAGAAGTAGTGGACAGAGTGAGAACACAAGGTGTATGGTCGGTTACGTGTCTGGTTTTGGCAATCATAGTGTTTGCCGTTGTGGGCATGGCTTGGGGACTTCCGTCAAACCATGTTGATACTTCCGGCATCATGGACACCATTCCAAAGAGTGCGATTGACTATTTGACAGAAAAGAGACCGGAAGCTGTGGATCTGCTCCATCAGGTAGGTTCAAACGCAAAGGTCAATGTGCCTGTCTACATGATCATTCCTCTTCTTTTGGTAATAGGTCTTGCCGTTGCAGGTTTGAACACGTTTGTTTGTATCGGATCCGGTATCGTGTCCGCTTATCTGCTGGGCATCCCTGCAGGAACCACTTCCTTTGCAGGTAAAGGTTTCCAGGAATACTTGGATCTCTGCATGAAAGGATTTGGGGATGCAGGTAGCTGGGTTATCGTAATGATGATGTGGGTTGCCGCATTCGGCGGAGTCATGGGTAAGATGAAGGCGTTCGATCCGCTCGCAAGAGGCATCGTTGCCATATCCAGAAAGGTGAGACACCTTATGTTCTGGAACGGTGTGCTCTGCATCGGAGGAAACTTCGTTCTTGCCGATGAGATGGCACAGATTGTTACTATCGGACCTATCATCAAGACAATCGCTGAGGAAGAAATTGAAGGAAGCGAAGAAGATATGTATAAAATCAAGCTCAGAAACGCAACTTTCGGGGATGCCATGGGCGTATTCGGTTCCCAGCTTATACCTTGGCACGTTTACCTCGGTTTCTATGTAGGTATCGCAGCAAACGTATATCCGCTGTATCACTTTAGAAATACGGATTTTATCAAATTCAACTTTATGGCAATGATTGCAGTAGTCTCATTGCTGCTCGTAACGCTGACGGGTCTGGATCGCTTTATTCCGCTCTTCCGTCTGCCGTCCGAACCAAATGTACGTTTGAGGAAAAACATCGCAAAATAAATTTAATCTTACAATTGACTCCTTGACCCCGAGAGATCGGGGTCTTTTTTTGCTTAAGCGCAGATTGGGGGGTATAGGACAAAAAAACCGGAAGCGACACTGCTACCGGTTTTTAAGTTGGTATCGCCTAGGGGAGTCGAACCCCTGATTCAGCCGTGAGAGGGCTACGTCTTGACCACTTGACCAAGGCGACACGTTTCTCTTGAAAACTCGCAAAAACTATTATATACTAATAGGCAATTGTTGTCCAGTGGAAAATTCGTACGCAAGCAATTTTTTTTGTTTTAAACGGAATTGCGGCGAAGTATGTATCCGCTTTGAGGATCGTTATCGTAGTGTAAGATTGAAATTTTGGCGTCATTCGCTTTATCTATGGGAGTATTGATTATGATGAAATATGTTAGCACCAGAGGCGATAAAAATAAACTGACGGGGGCACAGGCTATAATACGGGGAATCGCACCCGACAGGGGTTTGTATGTGCCCGAGGAGATACCGAAATTACCTTTTGAAATAAAGGATATGAAGTTCAAGGGCTACAGGGAAATCGCAAAGAGCATTGTAGGCGCATTTTTTGATGACTATACGGATGAAGAACTCGAATTTTGCGTAGGAAGTGCCTATGACAAAAAATTTGGTGCGGAAGAAATAGTTCCGATAAGAGAAGCCGGGGATGCATATTTTCTGGAACTTTATCACGGCAAGACTGCGGCATTCAAAGATATGGCTCTTTCCATCTTGCCGTACCTGCTTACGACCGCAATTAAGAAAGAAAAAGAAGATAAGAAAATCTGCATTCTCACGGCGACTTCGGGCGACACGGGCAAGGCGGCGCTTGAGGGTTTTGCTGATGTTGCCGGCACCGAAATAATCGTTTTCTATCCCAACAGCGGTGTGAGCAAGGTGCAGGAAAGGCAGATGATAACCCAGGAGGGGAAAAACACGCATGTATTTGCGATAGAAGGTAACTTTGATGATGCCCAAACCGGAGTCAAGGCTATCTTTAATGATCAGGAAATGGAAAAAGAACTTTCCGAAGACGGTTTCAGGCTTTCTTCCGCCAACTCCATAAATATAGGCAGACTTGTTCCGCAGGTGGCATACTATGTGTACGGATATATAAGACTGCTTGAGAAAAACCGCATAGAGAATGGAGATCGCATAAACGTCGTTGTCCCGACGGGAAACTTCGGAAATATACTGGCGGCTTTCTATGCAAAAGAGATGGGGCTTCCTATAGATAAGCTTATATGTGCGTCCAACTGCAACAAGGTGCTCACGGATTTTTTCTTGAGCGGTGAGTACAGTGTACATAGGGATTTCTATCTTACAAATTCACCATCGATGGACATATTGATCTCGAGCAATCTGGAGAGGCTTTTATACCACGTCCACGGTAGCAACGGCAAAGTCGTCGAGAAACTTATGAAATCGCTGGAAACGACGGGAAGATACAGCATTGACGAAGAAACAAAAGCCCATCTTGACGCTTTTTGCGTTGGCTTTGCAGATGTGGAGCAGACCAATGATACAATCGGCAAGATGTATGCAGACAATGCATATTTGATTGATACCCACACTGCGGTTGCGTATAAGGTGTATGAAGATTACAGGCAGGCTACGGGCGATTGCAAACCGACTTTGATCGCTTCTACCGCAAGTCCGTATAAATTTGCCGAGAGTGTTGCAGAATCGATAGGTCTGGGAAAAGAAAACGACGATTTTGAATATCTTACTGCTGTAAATAAGGCGACTCGGGTGCCAATTCCATTGGGACTGAAAAATCTAAACGAGAAAAAGGTACGCCACGATGGTTTGATCAAAGTGGCTGAGATGAAAGCGACGGTAAAGGGGAGTATAAAATAGTTCCGGACTTTTGTCGCTTCCCATTCACGCAGATAAATGAGAAAAAAATCGCTTGCACATCATTCCCTTTTATGTTAAATTACTCACGTAGTCGTTTGATAATCCCATGGTGCATTTGCAAGGTGCTTGATTGAATTATTTATCGTATGCCGTGCACAATGTCTGCACTTACGGGATTTCGTGCGACATTTAGGAGGATTGACCGAGCGGCTAAGGAGCTCGCCTGGAAAGCGAGTAGGGTGTAACAGCCTCGTGGGTTCGAGTCCCATGTCCTCCGCCAACCGTTCCCGCAGCTGGTGAAGCTGCGGGATTTTTTTTTGCGGTGTTGACCCGACGTATACCCTGTCAGGTCTTTTTTATTGTCTCACGTACTATTTAATTAAGTGTAAAGGTAGTTGTTTCCCTCAAAGGTAGTGTTTTCTTTAAGGGGGGTTGTTTTCTTCAAAAAACGATAGTATAATGTTCATTAACAAGAAAAGAGGTATTAAAAATGAACGCCAAAACATTGGATATCTTATTATATCTGTCCAAGGCTTCCGAGAATGACGGGAGAAATCGGAGGAATGCGGTCAGCCAGAGGAAAATGGCCGTTGCTACGGGGAATTCCCTTGGAAGCGTGAATAAATATTTAAAACAACTTATAGAAGAGAAGATGATAACTCAGAATCACCTGCTTACCGATGTGGGGAAACGTTTTTTGTGGGATCATTCACCCAACTCCGCAGTAATACTGGCTGCCGGGCTTGGAATGAGAATGGTTCCCATAAATATGGAAACGCCCAAAGGCTTGATAGAGATTGAGGGACAGCCTCTTATCGAACGACTGATCCGGCAGCTTAAGGGAGTCGGCGTGAACGATATAACGGTAGTCGTGGGCTTTATGAAAGAAAGATATGAGTATCTGATAGACATGTATGACGTGAAGTTGCTCATAAATCCGGACTACAAGCAACAGAGCAATTTCAATTCACTTTTCAGGGCAAAGGATAGGCTCAACAATTCTTATATAGTGCCGTGCGATATATTTTGTAGAGAAAATCCATTCAGTGAAGTTGAAGCGTATTCATGGTACATGGTTTCAGACAAAGTGACACAAGGCAGAGGTGTACGTTATAAGAAGTCCGGACTCTTGTCGAGATCTTCCAAAGGCGACAACAACAGAATGCTTGGAGTCTGCTATGTTGAGGGTGATAACACCGAGCGACTCAAAGAAAACATGACGGCTATCCACGATGAAAACCGTGAAACGAGATCCTGGGAAGATGCGATTTTTAGCGGGGGAGCCACACATATATACGCAAAGGCCGTGGATGAAGCAAACTACGTTGGGATTAACACATACGAACAACTGCGAGAACTGGACGAAAAATCGGCAAATCTGAAGAACAAGACCATAGAGGTGGCGGCAAAAGCTCTTAACGTGACTTCGGAGGAAATAAGAGACATAGAAGTTCTGAAAAAAGGAATGACTAACAAATCCTTTACATTCAGATGTGCTGGCAAAAAGTATATCATGCGTATTCCGGGAGAGGGAACGGGCAAGCTGGTGAGCCGCAGCAACGAAGAGGCCGTATACAGAGCTATCAAGGGCAAAAATCTATCAGACAATGTGGTGTACATAGATGGAAAGTCAGGATACAAGATTACGGAGTACATTGAGAATGCGGCTGTTTGCGACAGAAACGATCCGTATCAGGTGAAAATTGCAATGAAAAAGCTGAGACAACTGCACGACTTAAAATTGCAGGTGGATCATGAATTTGAAATATATAAGCAGATAGATTTCTACGAGTCACTCATAAAAGGCGAATCTATATACAGAGATTACGCAGCCACCAAGGAGCGTGTGTTTGCTCTAAAATCTTATGTGGAAGCAAATGAAGCTCCAAAGGTACTCAGCCACATTGATCCCAACGTGGACAATTTTCTCTTCACGGAAAAAGAGAACGGCGAACCGGGCGACGACGAGACGGATCTTAATTCAGTGTGCCTGATAGACTGGGAATACGCAGGAATGCACGATCCTGACATAGACATAGCATTTTTCATTGCATACATACCGTGCGACAGAGCACAGGTGGATAAGATAATAGATATGTACTTCGACGGGAAATGTGAACCAGGCAGGAGAGTTAAGATTTACTGCTATATATCGGCTGCGGGACTTTTGTGGAGCAATTGGTGCGAATACAAACTGAATCTCGGGGTGGAATTCGGGGAATATTCGCTCATGCAGTACAGATATGCGAAGGACTATGCCAAATTGGCGCAAAAAGAGTTAAAAGAAATGAAAAAGATGTGATTATGAAAAAAGTCGAACGAGGAATAATCATGGCGGCGGGATTTGGCACGAGGATGCAACCTGTTTCCCTGAAAACCCCGAAGCCCTTGATAAAGGTGAATGGAAAGAGAATGATAGAAACCATAGTGGACGGTCTGTTTGTCAACGGTATAACAGAAATCCATGTAGTGGTCGGATATAAAAAAGAGGCGTTTTTGATTTTGAAAGATCTATATCCGGAAATTGATATCATAGAAAACCCGCATTTTTCGACATGCAATAATATCTCATCGCTGTATGTGGCAAGGGATTACTTGGAGTCGTCCATTATAGTGGACGGTGATCAGATTATTTACAATCCCGAAATTTTGAATGCCGGTATCGATAAGTCCGGATACAGCGGAGCGTGGATCGGGACCGGAACCGGTGAATGGCTTATGGATGTGGAAAACGGTATAATAAAAGGCTGCGACAGAAACGGCGGCAGGAGAGGCTGGCAGTTATTCGGAATCTCCAGATGGACCGGGGAGGACGGGAAAAAACTGAAAAAACACCTTGAAATTGAATTTGAAGAAAAGGAAAATCACAATCTCTATTGGGATGATGTGCCGATGTTTCGCCATAAAGACGAGTATGAGTTGCAACTCTACCCGATAGAGAAAAAAGATATAATCGAGATCGACAATTTTGATGAGCTAGTCAAAGTTGACGGAAATTATGAAAATTACCGACAGTAAGAGGTGAACATGGGTAAAGAAAAAAAACAGTTGAAAGCGAAAACGTTGTTTGCGGAAAATTCCTCTGACGGGGAGAGATGTGAAAGCGGAATGAAGATGACGGAAAGTGGGGCTTGGCCGCAGAAAGAAAAGTCGGAAAAGGAAAAGATGGATTGGATAGCCATGGTGGTTCCGCTTGTGGGTGTTGCGGCTTTGAGCATAGTGTTCATGGTTTCACCGGCTCAATCCAAGATGCTTCTGACTGTTGTAAGAAGCTTTCTGGGAGATGAAGCGGGACTCTATTACGCAATTTTAGGATGCGGGATACTCACATGTTCGATGTATGTTGCATTTTCAAAATACGGTGAAATAAGGCTCGGTGAGAGTGCCGTGAAAGAGCATTCCAATTTTTCATGGGGTGTAATGATATTCACATCCACCATGGCCGCGGACATTCTTTTTTATTCTCTGTGTGAATGGTCATTATATGCCAATGAATCATATATCGCAGAAACGGGAAACGTGCAGAAGTGGTCGGCGACCTATCCGCTGTTTCACTGGGGACCGATAGCGTGGAGCTTTTATATAATTTTGGCGGTGGCGTTCGGGTTTATGCTCCATGTGAGAAAAAGAGATAAACAGAAGTTTTCCGAGGCATGTAGACCGCTTCTGAAAGGGAGAGTCGACGGGTTGCTTGGAAAGATAATAGATCTCATAGCCATATTCGCCCTTATCGCAGGAACCGCAACCACTTTTTCGCTTGCGACACCACTGCTTTCAGAGTCCGTAAGCAAGGTATTCGGCGTAGCAAACGGCACAGGACTTTCCATAATGATTCTGATCCTCATAGCTTTGGTGTACACGATAACGGTGATATCGGGTATGAAAGGAATAGCAAAACTTGCATCCATATGCAGCTACCTCTTTTTTGCACTTCTTTTTTACGTCTTATTTCTTGGCGGTGAGACGCGATTTGTACTAGAAAGCGGATTTTCATCGCTCGGCAATATGATTCAGAATTTCATCGGAATGTCGACGTGGATGGATCCGTTGAGAAAAAATTCATTTCCACAGAACTGGACAATTTATTACTGGGCATATTGGATGGTATGGTGTGTGGCGACTCCGTTTTTCATAGGCAAGATCAGTAAGGGAAGAACTGTGAAAGAAACCGTGCTGGGCGGATACGGTTGGGGTCTCGCCGGGACGTTTACGTCGTTCATAATACTCGGGAATTACGGTATGGCACAGCAGTTCAAGCACGGGCTCGATGTGTCGGGCTTCATAGAAAAAGGCGGAGATTATTCGGAAGCCATCCTTAAGATACTGGGAACTCTGCCTGTACCGTACGCAGCCATAATTCTTCTGGTAATAACCATGATCGCATTTTACGCGACCACATTTGATGCCCTGACGATGGTCATATCGTCGTATTCATACAAGAAACTTTCCGCCGACGCAGAACCGGCCAAACCTGTGAGGATATTCTGGTGTATTATGTTCATACTGTTGCCGATAGCTCTTATATTTTCCGAGAATTCCATGCACAGTTTGCAGTCGGTTGCGATAATAGCGGCATTCCCCATAGGCATAATAGTGCTACTCATAGTTGTGAGCTTTTTCAGAGACGCGGGGGAATATATACGGGAACGTTCAAAACAGTTGTGACTTCTTACCGCCGAAACGTAGTCTTTTTATGAGATAGCGTAAAATAATTATGGAGTTTTATCATCCGGATAGTTTTTGTGTGTTCATTATTGAAGTTCCTGCAAAATGCGGACATGGGCATTAGGCTTTTCCGCAGGAGCAGTATGCAATCACCGCCGGAAACGCGCAAGGAAATTGAAGTGTGGCGGACGTGTTGCTTAAGGGCATGTTGGGGTGGTGATGCCCGAGTTCACGCCGCCACTCAATTTCCGCAAGTGAGGCGTACGATTGCCTGCAACGAGGACTTGCCTAATGCCCATGTCCGCATTTTACAAGGAAGTCTAAGATTCGTTCACATGTAATGCCGGGGAAAACCGCAAAAACTTGTCGCTGTCTTTTTATGAATGTGTGGAAAAAAGTGAAAACCTTTGGTATAATCCTATTGATATTTTAACTTTGACAGGGGCATTTGGATTATGGGTGTTGACGAAAACATGGATTACGATATACGAGCCGTGCAGCTTGTTGAGCTTGACATTTTGAAGAAGATCGACGAGATATGCAGCAAACACGGCATCACGTATTTTTTGGATGGCGGAACGGCGCTGGGTGCCGTGCGCCACGGAGGATTTATTCCATGGGACGATGATATAGATTTGGGCATGCTCAGGGATGATTATGACAGATTCATAGAAATGGCGCAGGCGGAACTGGGGAACGACTATTTTTTGCAGACCAGAAAGACAGATCCCAAGTGTCCCTTTTCTTTTGCGAAAGTCAGGAAAGAAGGGACTACTTTTGTTGAATGGAATAAGAGGAACGTAAAGATGCATCACGGCATTTTCGTGGATATTTTTCCGTACGACGTTTTGCCGGAAGAAGGTCGCGAGGAGTATTTCAGAAAATGCGCCGCTCTCGACAAAAAACTGACCGTCAAGATGACGCCTGACAGAGCGATGCAACCACAAAAAAATCTCAAGTGGCTGATAGGAAGTGTCATGCGGCGCGTAAAATACTATTTGATGAAATTCACTTCCACGCGCAAGTTGGATCAAAAGATAGAAAAAGAATTTGTAAAGTACCGGGGAAAGAAGTTTAAAGACCAACAGGTGACCTGCCATGCTTACGGGGCACTTTACTATTTCCCGGAGAATATGCTCGTTCCGACCACTAGGGTGGATTTTGAAGGTGAGAAGTTTCCGATTCCTGGAAAATATCATGAGTTTCTCACCAGGATGTACGGCGATTACATGGAACTTCCTCCGGAAGAGGAAAGGCACGGCCACAAGCCGGCGAAACTTTCGGTTACGGAAGTTTTGTATTGATTGGAGGAATTCTCCGCACGGGGAGCTCTATGCGGTTATTGGGGTTATTGCGGTGATGTAAGGAGTCGATATTATAATGCAATATAAGAACAACACAATGCAGTTTATAGAAAATACGTCGGTCGTGTTCATGATTCTGATGTTCAGCCTGAGCAACCTTACGGTGTTCAACTTTTTCTTCATGTTTACCGGTATATCGCCAAAACCGACTTCTGTTTCACTTGCGATTTATTTGGTTTTTGACGCAATTCTTTTTACGTACGCCGTGACGTTTTTAATCAAAGAAAAACTGTATGCAATTTTTGCTATATTGTTGATAGTCAATTGCGTGTACATTTTTCCGATAATCATGACACGCAGCGTCAGTGATATATCCAAGTATATTGTGTTCGTCGCGCCGTATTCACTGACAGCCGTGTTGCTCGTGTCTTCGGAGCATATAAGGGTAAAACTTTTCGATTATATAGATAAATTTATTCCGCCGGTTTCGATTCTGGCAATTGTACATATAATAGCATTGATAATGATTAACCCGGGAAAGCATAACTCGCTGATAATTCCCGCTTTGTCCTATGGAAACATCGCATGGTTTTTCTTAACCTTTCATTTTCTGACCGTGATAAAGTTTATTGCTGGAGGATATGGGAAAGGCAACAAATTGATTGTGGGCTACTTGGCGTTGTTGACATTGACCATATTTTATACGGGTCTGAGAACCGGCTCGATATCCATGTTTTTTGTGACGGCGGCTTCGTTGCTTTTGCTTTTGATACGCGCCGACTCAAAAAAAGGAATCCTGAAAAGATTTGCCGCTATCGCCGCCGTCTCGGTGGTTGTGGTCGCAATAGGACATAATTTTATGCCGCCGGGATCGAGGGCTATGTTCATAGATTCAATAACAAAGCGTGAAATTATCGGTCATGATGCAGGAGAAATCAAAGCTCCCAAAAAGTATGACAAGTGGCATATCAAGTTTCCGCGCAAGGGTAACTACTGGAACAGTAGCTATCTTACCGTGTTTGACGTCAGAAACAATAAATTCTCAACGATAGAATCTGTTTTCAAGGGATATATTTTTGCAAGCGACAGACCGGAATATGAAACCCTGGAAACATTACACGAAGACATATTGAGAGGAACCAGGAATTACGTTGTCACCAAGAAAAAAAATGTGAAGTTTGCGAGCACATATTTTGTTCATCGAGACAGGTCATTTTTATGGGCGGCAGCCATAAACGAATGGAGAAAAAGTCCTGTTTTCGGAAATGGCGTGAGGCATTACCAGAATAAATACAGAGGTACATTCCCGCATAACATGGCGCTTGAGATGCTGTCTGATTTCGGCGTTGTAGGCTTGATTGTATTGATGCTGATGTTTTGTGCACTTTTAATTTTTATACTGCATGCCGAAAAAAAGAAAAAGAACGGAATGGGATTGCATGTAGTTATTTTTGGACTTGGATTTGTGCCGTCATACTTGACTTATACAAGCCTCTATCAGAATGGTTCGTTTTTGTTCACCTCAATGCTTCTTGTGGCATTTTGTGTAAAACATGTCGGTATGGGCGGCGCAGAGAAAATAGAGGATGATGTCATAAAGCTAAAATGAGCCGATAGTCAGAGGTAGTGTAGATGAGTTTTTTTTCAGGATGGGATTTTTTTGTGACTTTGACGGTTGCTCTGATTCCGGCAGTTGTATTGGGAATAAAGAGCAAGTCGTTACGCTTTTATCGTATGTTTTTGACGTGTGTATTCATATACCTTGCGTATTTCGATTCTCCGAAAGAAATGATTTTTTTGATAGGGTATGCTATATTGTCGCTCTATGTCATTAAGTTATATCTTTTTTTGAGAGAAAAGTACGGCAGGAATAAATACATTTATGGACATGCGGTATTGATGGTTTTGCTGCCGTTGCTGCTGAGCAAGACAGAAGTTTATCTTGGTCACAGCGTGTTTGGATTTTGGAGCGGTACATTCGGTTTTCTGGGATTGTCCTATATCTTTTTCAGAGTGGTGCAGATTATAATTGAAATCTACGATGGTGTAATCAAAGAAGTCGATGGCTATCGTTTTTTGACGTTTTTACTTTTCTTTCCGGCGATTAGCTCAGGTCCTATTGACAGAAGCAGGAGATTTTTTGCAGACGATGAAAAGATATATTCAAAAGAAGAGTATAGTCAATTGTTGTCGAAGGGTGTCGTGAAGATAATGATGGGACTTGTATATAAGTTGCCAATATCGGGAACGTTCCTTTATATTATGGATACGTATATGAGCAATAAATTTGATCCCTTTCATATAGTGGGCTACGCGTATACCTATGGCTTCTATATGTTCTTTGATTTTGCCGGTTACAGCTTGATGGTCGTGGGAACAAGTTATATTTTGGGCATAAAGATGCCGGATAATTTCAATATGCCGTTCATAAGTGTGGATATGAAAGATTTTTGGAACAGGTGGCATATCACACTTTCACATTGGTTCAGAGATTTTGTGTTCACACGTTTTATAATTGACTCGGCAAGAAAGAAAAGATTCTCCGGTCGTTTGACGGCGGCATCGGCAGGTCTGATCATAAATATGACATTGATGGGTATTTGGCATGGACTGGAAGCACACTTCATTCTCTACGGTTTTTACCATGGGCTTCTTTTGTCAATCACAGAAGTGTATCAAAAAAAGTCGAAATTCTATAAGGCTCATAAAGACAGCCGTGGATATAAGTTTTGTTCATGGTTTATAACATTGAATCTTGTGATGTTCGGTTTTTTGATATTTTCAGGTCAATGTAAAACTATGGGTATAGGCTTGTTGAATTATATAGGGGCGTAGAGAAAAGGCATAGATGCCGCATAAGATTGAACCGATATAACAGAAAGGAAGGGGGTATTCAGAGATGAGAAAGGTTATCGCATTACTGCTGGCCGCAATTTTCATATTCGTCACGATGGTCGTGATCAATGCGTATTCCCAAGGTGTTTTAAAGAATAAACGCAGTGTGGACAGTGCATACAAATTGAATTCGGACGGGAGGAATAATTCAAGAGTTGTTTTAAAAGAGGTGATGGATCGTGATACGGCGGTAGTACTTGGCTCTTCTGAATTGAATTCATCCGATGAAATTGCGTATCCGTCATACCTGTTTGGGAACAGTGGTTCTGACTTCAAGATGCTACTCTTTGGCAAAGGATATACGCAGTGTATTCATCATGCCACGGCTGTGGGGGCATACAGCGATATTTTGCCCGGCAGCAAGGTTGTTATTATTCTTTCACCACAATGGTTTACAAGCGACGGGCTCGATCCAAGTGCGTATGCAAGTCGTTTTTCCGAGAGTTTGTATTTGCGGATGATGAAAAATCCCAATCTCTCCAAAACTATGAAGCAGCACATTACAGATAGATTGAAAACTCTACTTTCTGCAGATCAAAAGCAATTGTCCAGGTTAGGACTGTACGAGAAAAGATATCTGGGACATAATTTTAATTTATTTAAAACCGCAAAGACAGACCTGTTCAGGAGATTTATGGATTTTAAGAATGATCTAACTTTGGTTCAGGAGTTGTCAGCTTCGAATTTGTCCGACGCCGGCGCAATCAGATCCTCAGATATAGATTTTGGCAAATTGATTGCCAAGGCAAACAAAGAGGGCAATAAACAGTGCACCAACAATGATTTTGGTATGTATAACGAATATTATGATACATACATTAAAAACGATATGGCGGCATTCAAAGATTCAAATAAAGCCGGAAGTTATGCAGAATCTCCCGAATATGAAGATTTCAGGACATTTCTCGATGTATGTGCAGAGTTAAAGGTGGAGCCGCTTGTGACAATAGTGCCTGTCAATGGCAGATGGTACGACTACATCGGATTTCCGAAAGAAGGCAGAAAAAGTTATTATGATAAAATAAGAGGCATATGTAAGGAATATGGAGTAAAGACTGCAGATTTTTCTGACAAAGAATACGAAAAATATTTTCTGAAAGACGCTATGCACATGGGATGGAAAGGTTGGGTATATTTTGATCAAGCGGTTTATAACTTTTATGGGGAATAAGATAAGAGAATCAAGGAAATTGAATATTGTTTTTTGGACAGCGGTATTTTACGGAATGATGCTTTTGATTCTCATATATCTTTTGAAAACGGATTTATCAAGTGCCCCCGAATTTGTTTATAACCAATTTTAAAAAACAAATTGAACACAGGCCACTGAATTACCCTTGACAAAGGTTGTGGGAATTGAATGTATCGGTGGCTGTTTGGATGGGGGTGCGTTTGCGAAAATGGCGCTTTTATGATAGAATCACACGCGGAGTTTTGGAATTTCAAAAGGAATGAGAGTGTATTGATCGAATTTTTGATTTAAGGTATACGTTTGATTTTGTGAATAACATCCATGAGATCTGTTGATTTGATTGGGGAAATAAAGAGAATGAAAAACATACAATTTTCACCTCCTGACATAACCGAAGCGGAAATAAGCGAGGTGGCAGACGCTCTGAGATCCGGATGGATTACAACGGGCGGCAGAACCAAACAATTTGAAAAGAATATTGCGCAGTATATAGGCACGGGAAAAGCTGCATGCCTGAATTCCGACACCGCGGCTATGGAAATGACTTTAAGAGTTCTCGGAGTGGGGGAAGGTGATGAGGTCATAACATCGGCATATACCTATACGGCGTCGGCAGCCGTAATTGAGCATGTGGGTGCCAAGATAGTACTGGTGGACACCGAAAAAGAAACACCGGAGCTTAATTACACCCGGCTTGAGAATGCGATAACGGAGCGTACCAAGGCGGTCATACCGGTGGATGTGGCGGGTATGGTCTGCGACTATGAGAGAATCAATGATATCGTCGAAAAAAAGAGGGTATTGTTCCGACCGGGCAGTGATATACAAAAAGCACTCGGCAGAGTCTGTGTGATCGCAGATTCCGCACATGGATTCGGTGCGAAAAGAGAGGGAATCAGGAGTGGGAATTTTGCAGATTTCACTTGTTTCAGCTTTCATGCGGTAAAAAATCTGACCACCGCTGAGGGCGGCGCCGTGACTTGGAAAAGCATAGAGGACTTTGACGATGAAGAGATATACAGGCTGTTCATGTTGTATTCTCTGCACGGGCAGAGTAAGGATGCTCTTTCAAAGACTAAACCTGGAAGCTGGGAGTATGACATAGTTATGCCGGGATTCAAATGCAATATGACCGACATACAGGCTGCAATCGGACTTAAACAGCTTGAGAGATATGAAGATCTTTTGGCAAGGCGCAGAGAAATTTACAAGCTGTACGAAGAGGAATTGCTCGGCTCAGGCGTTGATTTGCTAAGGCACATGGACGGAAAAAATGTTTCAAGTTGTCATTTGATGATGGCCAGGGTCGGCGGCGCAGACGAAAAAATGCGGAATGCGGCAATAGGGAAAATGGCTGAATACGGCGTAGCAACCAACGTTCATTATAAGCCGCTTCCGATGTTCACGGCATATAAAAGGCTCGGATTTGATATAGCCGACTACCCCAATGCGTTTTCCTTGTATGAAAACGAGATCACGCTTCCCCTTCATACCAAGCTGACAGACGATGATGTGAAGTATGTGTGTGACTCTTTGATAAAAAGCATCAAGCAGGTGAGGCTGTGATGTGGCTTTGCAGGTGGGAAGATCTTCCTCCTGAAATGAAGACCGAGGAATTGCGACCTTATTATGATATTTTGTACGAGAAAAGATTTTCTTTGCTTATAAAGAGGCTATTTGACATAATCATGTCCATATGCATGCTGGCGCTTCTTGCAATTCCAATGACAGTGCTTGCGGTATGGATCAAGGTCGATTCAAAGGGTCCTGTCATCTTCAGGCAGGAGAGAGTGACCAGATATGGAAAGCAATTCAAGGTCTGGAAATTCCGCACAATGGTGGAGAATGCGGAAAAGCTCGGTGAACAAGTCACTTCTGACAATGATGTTCGGATCACTCGTGTGGGCGGACGTCTGAGAGATCACAGATTGGATGAATTGCCCCAGCTGTTCAATGTGCTTTTCGGTGATATGTCCTTTGTGGGCACCAGACCGGAGGTTTCAAAATTTGTGGATGCGTATTCGCCGGAGATGCTTGCGACTCTTCTGCTTCCGGCAGGTATAACATCGAGAGCAAGTGTGCTTTTTAAAGACGAAGACGAGATGCTGAAAGGATCGGCGAACGTATATAGGACATACGTGGAAGAGGTTCTTCCTAGAAAAATGGAAATAAATCTGGAATCGCTGAAGAATTTCTCATGTATGGAAGATATAAGAACCATGTTTCTGACAGTAAAGGTAGTGTTTATAGGATGAATATACTCTATATAAATCATTATGCGGGGAGCCCGCAGATGGGCATGGAATTCAGACCGTACTATTTTGCGCGGGAATGGGTAAAGATGGGTCATAATGTAACCATGATCGCAGGGGATTATTCGCATTTGAGATCCAAAAATCCCGATGTCGGTGAAGATTTTCAGGAATCCGATATCGACGGCATCGGATATGTGTGGCTGAAGACCGGAAAATACGACGGCAACGGGGTCAAAAGAGCCTTGACCATGAAGCGTTTTGTCAGCAAACTATATATTTCGGCGGGTAAAATCGCAGAGAAGTTTTCGCCGGATGTCGTGATAGCATCATCGACGTATCCGCTTGACACGTATCCGGCGCGCAGGATCGCAAAAAAGGCAGGAGCAAAGCTGATCCACGAGGTGCACGATATGTGGCCCGCCACGCTTACCGAAATAGGAGGGATGTCAAAGTACCATCCATTTGTCATCGCCATGCAGGTTGCGGAAAATGCGGCATACAGGAATTCGGAGCAGGTGGTGTCGCTGGGTCCTCTTACGGAACCGTATATGAGGGAGCACGGTCTTGCGGAAAATAAGTTTATACACATACCAAACGGTGTGGACGTTGATGAGTGGGAAAATCCCCAACCTCTGCCTGCGAATGTGGAAGAAAGACTTAGAGACATAAGATCTAAAGGCAAATTTGTGATGGGGTACTTTGGCGGTCATGCATTGTCCAACAATCTGGGCGAACTCATTGAAGTTGCCACACTGCTGAGAAACAGAAAAATTCACTTTGTTCTTGTGGGTAACGGAGTCGAAAAGAAGTCTTTGATTGAACTTGCCGCTGAACGGGGGCTTGGAAACATCGATTTCTTCGATCCTGTTCCCAAAAAAGCGATACCCACACTGGTGAAGTTCTTCGACTGCGGTTATGTGGGGGCAAAAGACTCTCCACTCTACAGGTTTGGAATATGTATGAATAAAATTTTTGATTACATGGCGGCAGAACTTCCGATCGTATGTGCAATAACCACGCCGTCTTCCCAGGTGAGTGAGGCCGGGTGCGGGATATGTGTGGATTCGGGGAATGCCGATGCCATAGCGGATGCAGTAATTGAGATGTCCGAAAACTCTCACGAAAAAATGAAGGAGTTGGGGGAAAGAGGAAAGAAAGCAGTCAGTGAGAAATATAGATACGATATACTGGCAAAACGATTCAGTGAGTTGTTCGAATGAGTAAGAGGGGTTACTTGAATGAAAAATGAGCTATTGAGAAAGATCAAAAATAAGGAGCTTACCGCAGGGGTTGTGGGTCTTGGCTATGTGGGACTGCCTCTTGCCGTGGAAAAAGCAAAGGCAGGATTCAAAACCGTAGGGTTTGATGTCCAGGAGCGCAAGGTGGAGATGGTCAACGCCGGACACAATTATATAGGCGATGTGGTTGATGAAGAACTGAGCAAACTGATTGAAACGGGCATGCTCTCGGCTACAAACGATTTCAGTTTTATAAAAGATGTGGACTTTGTAGCGATATGTGTACCTACGCCTCTTGACTCGCATCAGCAGCCGGATATCAATTACGTAAGGTCGTCGGCGGAACTTATCGCAAAGTACATGAAAGTAGGAACCATAGTGGTTCTGGAGTCCACCACCTATCCGGGAACCACGGAAGAACTGCTCAAGCCCATACTTGAGGAAGGATCCGGACTGGAGTGCGGCAAAGATTTTTATCTCGGCTTCTCACCTGAACGCGTGGATCCGGGCAATGCGGTATATAAGACGAAGAATACGCCGAAGGTTGTGGGCGGAATCGGAAAGGATGCGGTCGATGTAATTGCGGCAGTGTATGAAGCCGTGCTGGACAGCGACGTATTCAAGGCATCGAGTCCTGCCGTGGCTGAGATGGAAAAGATTCTGGAAAACACCTACAGGAACATCAATATCGGTCTTGCCAACGAGATGGCGATTCTCTGTAACAAGATGGGAATCGATTACTGGGAGGTGGTCGATGCGGCAAGCACGAAGCCATACGGATTTCAACCTTTCTATCCGGGACCGGGTCTTGGCGGACACTGCATACCGCTTGATCCGTATTACCTTTCATGGAAAGCGAGGGAATACGGTTTTCATACTTCAATGATAGAAAGTTCGATGATGGTGAACGATAAGATGCCTGAATACTGTGTGGAGAGAGCAGCAAGGATACTGAACGAAAAAAAGAAACCTTTAAATGGATCCAAGGTGCTGGTTCTCGGCGTGGCGTACAAGGCGGACATAGATGACTACAGAGAAAGTCCCGCTCTCGATCTTATAGATATTTTTAAAAGTCGCGGCGCCGATGTGGATTTTTACGATCCGTATATATCTGAATACAAGTATCACGGAGAATTGCATAAGGGACTTGATTCAGTGAACGGGTCGCTGATCGGAAAGTACGACCTTATTGTAATAGCGGCTTCCCACAGCAATGTGGATTATGATATGATTAACAAAAATGCAAGCAGTGTGTTCGATACTAAGAATGCCATGAAAAAGATAACTGAACGCGACAATATAGAGGTGCTGTGATGTATCACATAGGTGATATTCTTGATGAACTTCAAATAGAATATGTTTTGAGAGGAGAGGGTATATTTGAGGCGCTCGGACTTTTGGCGAGTCGTACGGACAAGAAACTCTGTTCGTTTGTCATGTCCAGAGAGTTTGTCGGTGATGTGCCGAAAAATGTTTCGGTTCTCCTTACCAACGAGGAGACTGCGCCGGCATGTGGTGATAACTGCTGCATAGTGGACGATCCGAGAAATGTTTTGTTCAGGATTCATAATTATCTGTCGGAGCGAGCGGATTACAGAGCCTCCGAAATCAGGGACTCAAGAGGGAAAAACTGCGATATCAGTCATTTGGCACATATAGAAAAGGGAGTTGAAATCGGAGACAATGTTGTTATTGAGCCTTTTGTTACAATCAAGACCAATACTTTTCTGGGGAATAATGTAGTCGTAAGATCCGGAAGCGTGATCGGGGGAGAGGGCTTTGAGTTCAAACGAGAGGGTGAGATGATTTTTCCCGTAAAACACGTAGGCAAAGTCATAATTGAAGATGATGTGGAAATCCAGCAAAATACCTGCGTGGACAAGGCGATATACCCTTGGGACAGTACGATAATAGGAAGATACACGAAAATAGACAATCTCGTGCATATTGCGCACGGAGTCAAAATCGGAAAGTCGGTCTTGATAGTGGCAAACACCGGAATAGGTGGAAGAACAGTCATAGGGGACGGCTGCTGGATAGGCTTTGGAGTCACCGTGAGAAACGGAATAATCATAGGGAACAATGCGAGGTTGAACATGGGCGCGGTAGTAACTAAAGACGTTGCTTGCGGTCAGGCGGTGAGCGGTAATTTCGCGATACCGCATGAAGAGTTTCTGAAAAAACTCAAAGGAGAATAACTGGCAACGGCAGAGATCCGACTGTTGGGTTCAGGCGGATTTCAGAAAAAAAACGGGATGAAATGACCTTAACTTAACCGCCGGTTTGGTGTGACCGGCGATGTGGACGATGAAAGGATGTGTTGTAAACATGAAATATGCTTTGATAGGTTGCGGCAGGATTGCGACAAACCACATGACTGCGGCGGTGAACAACAAGCTGAGGATAGTGGCGGTCTGTGATGTCATTGAAGAGAAGATGGAAGATCTGCTTGAAAAGCATGAACTGAGCGATAATCCGGACATAAAGAGATATGTTGATTATAAACTGATGATAGAAAAAGAGAAGCCGGAGCTTGTCAGCATTGCAACAGAAAGCGGAAGTCATGCGGCAATAGCACTTGATCTGATAAAGAAGGGAATAAACGTCATCATAGAAAAACCGATGGCGATGAGTATACAGGATGCGGATGCGATCATACAGGCTGCGGAAAAATATAACGTGAAAGTCTCGGCATGCCATCAGAACAGATTCAACATAGCCGTACAGAAACTCAGAAAAGCGTTGGAAGCAGGCAGGTTCGGCAAGTTGTCGCACGGCTCCATCCATGTAAGATGGAACAGAAACCACGGATACTATGATCAGGCTTCTTGGAGGGGAACATGGGAACAAGACGGCGGCGCACTGATGAACCAGTGCATACACGGGATAGACCTTCTCCGCTGGATGATGGGAGATGAGATAGAAGAAATTTACGGTGCCACACGCCGGCGGCTTCACGACTACCTTGAGGCTGAAGATGTCGGGATGGCAGTTATAAAGTTTAAAAACGGCTCGATAGGAACGATCGAAGGGACGACAAACGTATATCCGAAAAATCTTGAGGAAACTTTGTATATATTCGGGGAAAACGGAACCGTGAAGATAGGCGGAACATCTACAAATAATATAGATGTGTGGGATTTTGCCGATGAGACCGCCGAAGACGCCGAAAACAAGGGGCTTTGTGAGCAGACCAGCAACGTATACGGCAACGGCCACACCAGTCTGTTTGCAGATATGACGGACGCTATAAAAAATGACAGAAAACCGTACGTGGACGCGGTGGCGGGAAGAAATGCGCTTGAGGTTGTTCTGTCAATATACAAGAGTCAGAAGACGGGAAGCCCTGTAAAATACCCTCTTCCCAATTTTTCAAGTATTGATATGCAGGGCGAGTTTTAGGGGCGGCAAAAAACGCATAGGTCGTTTTGCTCCTTTGAAGTCCCGGATTTGGAAGTGTAATTTAGGAGGAATCGGTGAAAAAAGTACTTTCTGTTTTCGGAACCAGACCCGAGGCCATAAAGATGGCTCCGCTTATAAAGGCGATAGAGAAAAGCCCGAGTCTTGAGAGTCGTGTCTGCATTACGGCGCAGCATAGGGAAATGCTGGATCGTATAATGGATCGATTTGACATAAAAGCTGACTATGATTTGAATATAATGAAACACGGTCAGAGTATTTCCGACATAACGTGCAGAGTTTTGAACGGGATTGAGAAACTGCTCGCCGATCTTAAGCCCGATATTGTTCTGGTTCACGGAGACACGACGACCACATTTGCGGGAGCTCTTGCGGCTTTTTATGCCAGGATACCGGTCGGTCATGTGGAAGCGGGGCTGCGAACCGGAAATCTTTACTCTCCATATCCCGAGGAATTCAACAGGCAGGCCGTCGGGATCGTTGCGCACTATCACTTTGCACCAACTGAAAGGGCAAAGAAAAACCTCATGGAGGAAGGCAAGACGAAGAATATTTTTGTCACGGGAAACACCGCAATAGATGCACTTAAGACGATGGTAAAAAAAGATTATACATCACCTCTTTTGGATTGGGTGGGAGGAAAAAAACTGATTTTGATAACGGCTCACCGCCGTGAAAATTTGGGTGAGCCCATGGAGCATATGTTCAGAGCCATAAAAAGACTGGCGGAGGAGCGCGAGGACATAAAGGTGGTTTATCCCATACATAAAAATCCTCTGGTTCGCGAGAAAGCGAGGAAGGTTTTCGGTAGCGACGAGGTCGTCAAACTGATCGAACCGATGGATGTTTACGACTTTCAGAATACCATGGCAAAGAGTCACCTGATACTTACCGACAGCGGTGGAATACAGGAAGAAGCGCCATCGCTGGGAATACCGGTTCTTGTGATGAGAGATACCACGGAAAGACCGGAGGGCGTTGTGGCAGGAACGTTGAAACTTGTGGGAACCGATGAGGAAAATATATATAAAAACTTCAAGCTTCTCATGGAAGACGAAAGCGAGTATCTTGCGATGAGCCGAACCGAGAATCCTTACGGTGACGGTTTTGCGAGCGACAGAATCGTTGGGATATTGGAAAAAACTTTATGAAACTCGGTAATGACGACATTTGACCGACACGGAGATTTCAATTGCTTATTTTTTTACTGATTCTACATGCGACAATAATTATGTACGAATGGAGCAAACGTTCAATAGCATTGTTTTTATGGGCAATGCTGTTTGTTGTTTTCACGTTTCCACATCTTATGTATTTGTCGCTGAGAATATATCCTGAACACGTGATGAACAGAGTGAATTTGTTCGTCGTTCTGTTAATGCTTATTTACCTGATATTTAGATTTCTTTATTTTTACAAGCTTCCTTCGGAAAGTCCCCTTAAGGATTTGTCGGATTTGAAGAAAGAACCTGAAGGCCTGATGAATTTCATATTTCTCATAGAAATGGTATCCATGGCGGTGGTGTTATTTTATTTGCACAGAAGAGGCGGCAGTATTTTGACTGCGGTTGCGTACGGAGACTATGAGGTCGGTATAGTGGAACAGATTGCCATGCTGACCTTTATAAGTCTTTCAGGCATAGGCTTTGTATACCTGATGAGAAAGGAATACATCAAGTTTATTGCTATTGCGATTTGTTATGTAATATATCTGATCATAACTCAGATAAGATACAACATGGTGGGATTCATAGCGCCGTTTCTCATATTCTTTCTTTTCGGCACCGACAGAAAAAGAATAGCGCTAGGAGTCGGAATGGGCGTGATGGTCATATTTTTTGTATACCTTTTCCAACAGCTGCGCTGGCTCGGGGGTATCGGCAATTTGTCGAAAGTCGGTTTTGAAACCGTGGTGGATCGCGCAATGGGATATTTTAGACAGGGAAACGGCGAAATAGGACTGGTGAGAGCATTCTACTACTTTGTCGAGAAGAACAACCATTTTCCTGATTTCGGTCAGGGCAACGGGTTTGTACGACTGGCTCTGATACTGTTTCCTGCAAGCGTATTCGCTTTTAAACCGCGTGATTTTGCAATCGATATGTACAGAGAATGGTTTGGGAGAGAAGATCCGATGGGGACCATGCATCCCACATTGTTTGGGGATGCCTTCGGGAACTTTGGATATGCGGGATGGCTTACTGGCATTTTTTATGCGGGACTGTTCATGGTGACCGATGAGATGATAAGCCGCGAGGATTGTAAGACGGTTTCTGTGTTAAAGGCCAGTCTCTGCTGTACAATGGCAATACTTCTGGGAAGAGGCGCTGTTTATAATGCGATAATAAACTTCATTTTTGGCCTTGTCGTCATATATATGGTCAAAAAAATATATTTTTATCGGTACGGTCGAAGAGACTCCGTATAGATCGTTTATAGGTGACACAGTCGCCGGATGTCGCAGCTTCATCCTCAAATCGTGAATTTTTGTTTGAGGGCGGTCGTGTGTACTACTTTAAAGGGAACTCAAAGGGGAAAGATGATGAAAATTTTGTTTATAAGCGGCGCAGATAAAAAATTTGACGGAAGAACAAGAGAACTGGAATCCATTTTAAAAAGAATAGGAAACGTTACTTCTCTCACACCATCGCCGGAAAATGTCGCAGAAAATGATATAACGGTAAAAAGTCCGGACAAGGGATACGTTTCTTTCATCATGAGCGTGGCTGCAGCGTGCAGGGATATAGAGGATGTTGATATAATATTTGCGGACAATAGAAAAGCGAGTGTGCCTGCGCTACGTGCAAAGAAAAAATACAAGAATGCCAAGCTGGTATACGATGCAAGAGAACTTTATTTTTACAGAGAGATGACATCCTTATCAGGGAAGATTGGATGCGTTTTTGAGAAGAGAATGCTGGAAAAAGCAGACTTTGTTATATGCGCAGGCAGAGAGCGAAAAGAGATAATGGAAAAGGAATACAATCTGAAGAACCCCGTGATGGTATTTGAAAACTTTCGCAAACTGGTCTATGACGGCGCCGATACGGATGGGTTTGCCGAAAAATATGCATATCTGTTTAACGGCGGACGATTCAACATAATTTCGACAGCTGGCTGTGAACCTGACAGAGGAACGGAGGAGCTGATAAAAGCCTTGGGGAAAATGGATTTTTCCGCCGCAGCTGTACTGGTGGGATGCAAAGACGATGACAACCGGCGTGCGATGGAGAGGCTTGTGAAAGAGTCGGGGAATCCGGAAGTTGCCTTTATACCAAGGGTCGGAATGAACGAACTGAAGTATCTGATAGGCAAATCCGATGTGGGAATTGCGGTCTATCACAAGAGAAATATGAATAATAAATACTGCTCCTCGGGAAAGATATATGAATATCTTTATGAAGGAATACCTATAGTGACCTCAGATAATCCACCGCTTCGGCATTTCAACGATAAATATCACGTCGGTGAAAGTGTGGAAGATCTTGCAGCCGGCATAAAACTCGTTCATGACAATTACGATTTTTATAAGGACAATGTGAACGGAATTGTGGAAAAGGGAGTCGTTGAAAAAGGGCAAGAAGAATTTAAAGAGATTTTGGAGAAAAATCTAAAGGGTAATGTAAAGGATATGGAGGTTTAGACCGATGAACGAAAGCTTTGAAACTAAATTGATGAATTCATTTAAAAGGCATTTTGTGATAATTGTGATCGCATCGCTGCTAATAGGGGGGGGACTGTATGCATATAAGTCAAAAACCTACGTGCCTGTTTACAGCGCCAAGTCCACTATACTGATAATCAATAAGGACAAAAAAGGAAAAAGCCTTAACAGCCTTAAAAAGGATAAGATGCTTTTGGATGTCTACATGGGGCTTGTCAACACAACTTCCGTAATCGATCTGGTAAAGCAAAAGACAAATATAAGCGGCTACAATTACGCCGGATTGAGAAGGAATATGGTAATTGAACAAAAATTGCAGTCGATAGATATTTCCGTCGAGGACGCAAATTCAGACAATGCGATAAAAATCGTAAATGCCATAGTTGAAGCCGTGGATGAGCAAGGTAAGAATATTGTGGGCGAAGACACGGTTGCGGATGTCGACAAAGCAGACAGCACGGAAAACACAAATCCGGCGGAGTTTCAGAAATACTTCATGGTAGGATTGATGGGAGGACTTATACTCCTGACTTTGATTTGCTACGCCTTTGACATGATTGGGCTAAGCAAGAAAGGCGAAAAGTAAATATGGAAAGTTTAAAAGAACTTCCAAAGAAATTGAAATGGCTGTACGATGCCGGGATGTTGCATATACTCAGCTCCAGTTTTTTCAATAAAGCATGCACCTTTGTGGGTAACGTCTTTGTCGTGCGGATACTGACAAAGGCCGAGTACGGTACGTTCGGGTATGCGGACAGCATAATGTCATTTGTGATAAATTTTGCGGGACTTGGCATGACAAGTGGGGTCTTGCAGTTCTGCTCCGAGCAGAGAAATGAAAATGAAAAGTTGGCGTATGCCAAATTCGGCCTTAACTTCGGAGTGTTGTCGAGCTTCGTCCTGTCCATAGGGTGCCTGTTGTACGGAACCCTTGGATCTTTCTCCATTCATGGTTCAAAGCTCGTCTTTATGGTGTATTCATTTTATCCAATTACGTACTTCCTGTTTTCATACTACTCGGTGATATTCCGGTACAGAAAAGAAAACAAAAAGTATGCATTCCTCACCAATGTAAACGCCGCCATATATGCTGTCACGGAGATAATCGCATCGTATTTCATCAATGAATTCGGAATGGTGGTTGCGCTGTATCTTTCGACCATAATCGCATCACTGATAGGCATGAGGTACATGCGCAGAAATATGGATCCCGGAGAATTCAGGCTCAACAGAGAACAGAGGATGGGGATAATACGGTATTCGGCATATTCTTTTCTCAGTTATGCGATGACAAACCTTTTGCTTGTTTTGGATATTTTTCTCATAGGGACGCTGATAGCCGACCCCGAAACTTTGGCGGTGTATAAGATCGCGGTGACTATACCGCTGACCATGATGATAGTGCCCAACAGCATAGTCGTATTTGTGTATCCGTATTTTGCCGAACATCAGAGAGACTACGATTGGCTGAAAATCAACTTCAAAAAACTCATCAAAAACAGCATACTGATAAATTTTCTTATTTCGGCGGCTCTCATCGCTTTTGCACCTTTCATAATAAGAACTATCTGGGGGACTGCATATATGGACTCGGTGACTCCTTTCAGGATACTGTCTCTGAATTATTTTTTCCAGGGCACATTCAGATTCACAACCATAAATATAATGAATGCGCTCAACCGGGTTGAAGTGGTGCTTGTGGCCAATCTGGCAGCGGTACTGATAGATTTGACCCTCGATCTTTGGCTGATCCCAAAGTATGGAATGATAGGAGCCGCGGTTGCCACACTTTCGACGGTAATCGTGACGACGCTTATACTGCTGCCTTCACTTGCGCGATACTTCATGCGATTAAAGGCGGATTGCGGCAGGCAGCATTGAAATACATCATGCTGCTTGATATATTTTTATACTCTTTTATCCTTTGCTTTATCGTAAAGACGTGTTAGGAAAGACAGAACAACAGCCGCCGTGATTAAGAAAATCTTAAATCATAAAATTCGCAGTTGGTTACTTCTCTTCATAATGGTATAATGTACTGGTCAAAGACAGTCGCAGGCAACACGCACTCAACAAGTTTATGCAGAATTGCTGAGCGGCGGGTATGTGTATTGCGGTTGCCGTTCAGATAGTTGCGAAAGAGCTTTTCTGGCATGTACCGCATAATGGAATTTGTGTATCGGGAATGAAAGAAATAATAAGCAATAAAAAAGTAAGACAAGGCATACTTATAGCGATAGACTTGACCATGGTTGCACTGTGCATATGGGTAAGTCTATTGATGCGTTTCAGATGGGGGCACATTCCACAGGAATATTATCATGCTGCAAAGCAGAGTCTGCTGCTGGATATGGCAGTAACCGTAATAGTGTTCTGGTATTTTAAGCTGTATCACAGTGTCTGGACATATGCTTCGATAAATGAACTTATAAAAATCGTGCAAGCTGTCACAGTGGTCGTGTTTCTGGAAATATCATATAAGACCATGCTTTTTCTGGTGCTGCCGCGCAGTGTATATTTCATGAATTATATAATGCTACTCGTACTTGTTTCCATGAGCAGGTTATCCGTGCGCGCTCTCAGGTTTTACGTGCACAGATATTCCAAAAATGAAGATGAAATCGTAAAAACCATGATAGTCGGGGCCGGCTCGGCCGGGGCGATGCTGCTTACCGAACTGGAGCGGAATCACGGAAGCAATAACAAGGTGGTTTGTATAGTCGACGACAACAGAAACAAGTGGGGCAAGTACCTGTATGGTATACCTATAAGAGGCGGCAGGGAAAATATAATGTCTCTGGTCGCTCGGCACGGCATAGATGAAATACTCATCGCAATCCCGTCTGCGGGCAAAACGGAAGTTTCCGAAGTGGTCGAGCTTTGCAGCAGGACGGATGCGAGGGTAAAGATACTTCCGTCAATTGCAAGCAGCCTAAAGGGAAATATATCGTCGAATCTTAGGGATATATCGTACAAAGATTTGCTTTACAGGGATGAGATAGACGTAAACGATGCGGGTATCGATGAGAATATACGCAGCAAAGTTATAATGGTGACCGGCGGAGGCGGCTCAATAGGTTCGGAACTTTGCAGGCAGATAGCAAAGAGGTCACCGAAGACCCTGGTGATTCTGGACATATATGAGAACAACGCATACGCCATTCAGATGGAACTTAAAAATCTCTACAAGGATGAAATCGATATTCAGGTCGTGATCGCTTCGGTCAGAGATTATGACAGATTGAAGCTTTTGTTTGAGAAATACAGACCTGAAATAATATTTCATGCAGCCGCGCACAAGCATGTTCCGCTGATGGAAATCTCACCCAACGAAGCCATCAAAAACAATGTTAAAGGGACTTTCTACGTTGCCAAGCTTGCCGATGAGTTTAAAGTCGATAAGTTTATTTTGATTTCCACGGACAAGGCTGTTCGGCCGACCAACATAATGGGAGCCAGCAAGAGGATCTGCGAGATGATAATCCAGGACTGGGACAGAAAATCGGAACATACAGGATATGCGGCGGTGCGGTTCGGAAACGTGCTGGGAAGCAACGGTTCGGTGATTCCGCTGTTTCTTGAGCAGATCGAAATGGGCGGCCCGGTAACGGTGACACATCGGGAAATAACGAGATTCTTCATGACGATACCGGAGGCGGTCTCGCTTGTGCTTCAGGCGAGCGTGTATGCGATGGGCGGCGAGATATTCGTTCTGGATATGGGAAAGCAAGTCAAGATTTATGATCTTGCGGTCAGCCTCATCAAGATGAAAGGATTCAAACCCAACGAGGACATCAATATCGAGATCACGGGGCTCAGACCGGGGGAAAAACTCTATGAAGAGGTTCTCATGGACGAAGAAGGGCTGGATGTGACCGAAAACAGGCTCATACACATCGGAAAGCCGATACAGATAGACTATGAAGTGTTCGAAAAGGGGATGCTCGATCTTATCGAAGCGGCGGAAAACAATGCGCCGGACATAAAGGAAAAAACCAAGGGCGTCTGTGACACATATACGATAAGCGGATGAGAGGACGGAGTATGCAATTCAGGGACTTAAAAACGCAGTACAGAAATTTGAAAGATAGAGTGGACGATGCGATTGCCGAGGTTTCCGATGGCTGCAATTTCATCATGGGCAAGCAAGTAGCAGAACTTGAGCAGAAATTGGGAAAATATACGGGGGTGACTCACTGCGTTACATGCGCAAACGGAACTGATGCGCTTCAGCTTGCGCTTATGGTATGGGGAGCAAAACAAGGTGATGCTGTCTTTGTACCGGATTTCACTTTCTTTTCCTCCGGAGAAGTCGTTTCCCTCGTAGGCGCGAGCCCCGTCTTTGTCGATGTTGATCCAAGAACTTTTAATATAGACTGTGACAAACTTGAAGAGGCGATAGAAAGAATAGAGAAAGAAGGGCGCCTTGAACCAAAGGTGATAGTTGCCGTCGATCTTTTCGGACTTCCGGCGGATTTTGCGCGTATTCGTGAAATTGCGAACAAGCACGGAATGTATATACTGGAAGACGGAGCCCAGGGGTTCGGAGGAGAAATCTCGGGGAGAAAGGCGTGCTCTTTCGGAGACATTTCCACCACATCATTTTTCCCCGCCAAGCCTCTTGGTTGCTACGGAGACGGCGGAGCAATGTTCACATGTAATGATGAGTGGGCGGAAGCCTTGAAATCCTACAGGGTACACGGAAAAGGCGCAAACAAATACGACAATATACGCATAGGACTCAACAGCAGGCTTGATACGATCCAGGCGGCCATCCTCGACATAAAGCTGGATGCGTTTGAAAAATATGAACTTGAGGCCGTAAATGAAGCGGCCAAGCGCTATTACGAAAAACTCAAAAGTGTCGTTGAAACTCCATACGTACCGGACAACATGATCTCCTCATGGGCACAGTATACCGTTAAACTTAAAGATGGCTCAACGCGCGATGCGCTACGGGAATTCTTGCAATCACAGGGTATTCCGTCAATGGTCTATTATCAAAAGCCGATGCATTGTCAGGAAGCGTTCGGCGGCGAATATACATACAGTGACTGTGATTACAAGGTGACACGTGATCTGTGCGACAGGGTATTGTCGTTGCCGATGCATCCGTATTTGACCGATTGCGATATAGATACGGTAGTCAATGCTATAAAAACTTTCCTTGCAAGGAGATAGGTTTATATGCAATCATTTTTTATCAACATAACAAAACCGGTGGCGGCGATCAATAAAAGGATTCACCCACTGATACAGAAAACACTTATATTCCTGTGTATGCTTGGAATGATGATACCGATAATGGGGAAATACGTCCACAAAGACAGGATGATAGCTTACAATACCCCGATATCGGACTTTTTCACTTCAATGCTAGATCTGGGAGACAGCGGACGTGCGGTTATAGCGATTTCGCTCATGGCTTTGGTCGTACTTTTTAGTGTGAGAAAGCCTCTTAAAAAAGTTGAGGTCAACTGGTACATTTCTTTGTTCTGGTTTATGGGGAGCATCCTCATAATCATAGCGGGAATCTTTCACGATATAGGCTCGGGATTTTTGATCGCCCAAATCTGCATATTGCTCCTGTTCCCCGCCTTGTACGTTGCGTGGAATGAAAATCTTACTCAGCTGTACGACCTCATTGCGCTTGCGGCGCTTGCGTTCATACTGATAGAGTGTATTCTTCTCTTGCATTACCCTTTTGACAGTGTCAGCGGGATGTCGCACAAGTACAGAGGTCCTTATATAGATTCCAATGTTATATCATATACGTTCGTTGCGGGTCTTTGCCCCGGGCTTTACCTGATATCTAGAGAGTCACGCATAAAAAGATTGTTTGCAGCCTCGATGCTCGGTCTCATTTTATGCGTGATTCTCATAAGTTTTTCACGGGGTGCGTATCTAACGGCGTGTGTTGTGATACTGTTTTGGTTTATACTTTATTTTAAAAAATCGGGTAAGGTGTTGCCTTTGCTTTTATCGATCGTAATAGCTTCCGCTTCTCTGTTCGGCTACTACATGAAGGTTTCAAACGGCAACGATCCGCTGAATATCCGTTCTTTGGCGGCAGGCAATCAGATCGTGTACGCCGATTCTACGGTATCGGTTCCCGACAGTCCCTCGGCAACCGATATACTGGGGAGACTTGAGAATTTCAACAATCTGAATCAGTATACCACTGGCAGGGTCGGCATATGGAAGGTGTTCAGCAAGTACATAAACTGGACGGGAAATGATGTTACATATACCTTGCCGGTCAGAGTGACCCACTACACGGGTCAGAGCGCAAGATACTATACCACAACACACAACAACGCATACGACATAGTCATACGCGCAGGCTTGCCCGCAGGAATAATATATCTTCTCATGCAGCTGATAGCGCTGGTATACTCACTCAAAAAGGTATTCGGAAGAAGAAAAAACGTCAAAAAATATGATTTGTTTGTTGTGCCTGCGTTCATGATCTTCATAGTGGAGGGGAACATGGAAACATACTCCCATATTTTCTCGAGTCTGCCGACACTCCTCTACTTTCTTTCTCTTACGGCGCTTCTCGGTTTTGGGATAAAAACCCGAAATAAAGGGGAGGTGCGTGTAGATGAGTGAGAAAAGAAGAGAAAAGCAAGGTCTTGCAAGTGCATTCTTTTTGAGGATGAACAGGCTAAACGCATTGCAGGTCATAATGGTGATCGGGTCAATGCTGCTTCTTGCAATTACATTTTCATACAGTATAAGGGATACACTTGACATAAACAGATCAAAGAACATACTCAAGGTGGCCGCAGATCTGAAAATTTCGGGTGGAGCAAACTGCTCGGATCTTGCCATCATAGATGTGAATGACAGGGATGATTTTAAAAAGCGCAACATCAGAGGTATTACGACACTTCGATTCGCCAACCCGTTGCAACAGTTCGGAGTGGTTTCGGTACTGCCCGACACGTATATAGACCTCAAAGACGACGGTTTGTTCAACGGAAAACCGCTTTACGATTCGTTTGATGAAGATAAGCCGCATAAATTTTTAAGCAATATAAAAAGCGTTACGGATTTTGACACATATGCTTACATAACACTGGATGATGAGATGATCATGGAAGTGACCAACATGCTCGGTGTTATACGTTTGAATGTAAAAAAAGAAGACATATCCGATATAAACAAGTATCAGAAAAAGATTGCGAAAAAATATGGCGTATCCCACGTGAAAAAAATCAGAGAACCGGGAGTGCAGGCGATGAACGGTCTTCAGACCGCCGCATACGCAAGGCTCGGCAGGGGTGAACATCCAAGTACGAAGCATGCGAAGTACATAAGGATAGTGATCAAGAGGATATTCAGAAATTTGAGGAACGGAAGCCTGTCCGATCTTGCCATAGTCAGGAGAATGCTTCTTGACGGACCGAACAATGTCGAGAATGATTATTTTGTGCAGCTTGCCGCAAGGATAAAGGCATATACCGCGGGAAGAACCATGAAATGGCCTATGTCATACAACAGGAGGACTTTGAACGATCTCGAAGGGGTTGTTTTTCCGATAAAGTTGGTAAAGGACAATAAGACTCTGCACGAAGATTGGCTCGGAGAGTATTGGTATAAAAAAGCCGGCAAAGATGTGCGGATAGAGGACAGAACCTCAAAAGCGGCGCTTGATGAGATATTGCGGATCAAGAAAGCTAAGCAGGAGGCCGCGCGGCGAGCCAAAGAGGAAAAAGAACGCAAAGAAAAGGAAGAGCAGGAAAACGAACAGAAAAACAAGAATAAGAATGAGGTTGACAGACCTCGAAAACGGAATGATGATCTTGGCGGTGACGGAAACGAGGATGAAGACGATCCTGAGGACGGAAGCAACGGTAACAAGAACAACGGCGGCGGCAACAATGGAAATAACGGTGGCAGCGGTGGAAGCAACGGCGGCGGGCACGGCGGCGGCAACAACGGAGGCGGTAGCGGGGAAAACCCCGGAGATGAGATCCCCGAAGGAGACTTGGGTTGAGAAGTGTCGCCCCACATCATTAAAGCTGACTAATTTATGAGTCAATATGAACATTGTATTAAAAAAAGTTATAGATTTATTGATTATCATCTATACTTAACACTTGAACGGTGTTATACTAACCCCGATGATGTACTGCACATCGGAGAGGAGTAAAGAATGAAGAAACTAAAATTACTTATCGGTGCGATCGCTGTAACGATGATCGCAACAACTGCCGGTGCGTTTGCCTGCACCGGAATGTATGTGGGTAAAGCAGTCAGCAAGGAGGGAACTCCGCTCATTGCAAGAAGTGAGGATCAGGGTACGGGTGCCTACAACAAGCTGTACAAGGTTCAACCTCGTATCAAAAAAGCGGGAAGATACTTTCGTGATACCGCAACAGGTTTCAAGGCGAAGCTTCCAAAACTCACTTACAAGTTCACATATGTAAGAGATTCAAGCGACCACAACGATGGAATGTATCCGGCAACCTGCACAAATGAATATGGAGTTGCGGTTGTGGGCACTGTATCGACCGAGGTGGATCCAAAGTATGAGAAGGTGGATCCTATAATTGAAAAGAGCCTCAGAGAGGCTACTTTGCCGGGACTTATCGCATGTCAGGTCAAGACTGCCAAACAGGCCGTTGAACTCTGCGCAAAGTTGCATGACAAGTACGGTTCGGAAGAATGGAACACTCTGTTCTTCATGGACAAGAAAGAAGTATGGATGTTCGAGAACTATGGTGGACATACATATTGTGCGGTGAAAATGCCGGAAGACAAGGTGGCTGTTTTCGGAAATCAGTGCATGATTGGCACGGTTGATCGCAATGACACCAAGAACTATATCTTCTCAAAGGGCAAATACGATCTGTTCAACAAAATCGACCAGGCCGGGCTTGCCGTTAAGGAAAACGGACAGTACAACATTGCAAAGTCCGTATCCGGAAACAAGAGAGAAGAGTACTCCAACATGAGAACGTGGGAAGGACACAGAGTTCTTGCACCTAATAGCGAATGGATCAAGGGCAAGGATTACAGCGACAAGACTTTCTACCCTCTGTTCTACAAACCTGAAGCAAAGGTTTCTTCGCTACAGATCATGGACTTGTTCAGAGATCGTTACGAAGGAACGAAGTATGACATGAACAAACCTGAAAATAAGAGCAGACGCCCTATCGGTGTTACAAAGTCCTCGGATATTCATATCATCCAGAACTTTGCCAACATGCCTAAGGAAGCTTCGAATCTTCAGTGGCTGTGCATGGGAAATGCCGAACATTCGGTATTTGTTCCTGCATTCAGCTCCATCAACAAAACCGACAAGGCATACAATGTCGACGGTGCCATGTATGATGCGCGTAGTGCGTACTGGCAGTTCAAGCAGAACGAGACTCTGGCGCAGTCGGATCGTGCAAACTTGAGCGGAGGCACAAAGGATTTCTGGAAGAACCAGGAGAAGAATGCGTATTCCAGGACTTTGAAAGCTGTAAAGAAAGTCAACAAGGCTTACAAGAAATCGAAGAAAGCCGGACGCAAGTATGTTACAAAGTTGGCTTCCAAGGAAACCGTCAAGCAGTTGAGAAATGCGGGAGTGCTTTATAAAGCGCTGATGTACACGACTACCAGAAACGACAACGACAGAGTGGACAGAAAAGTGGCTTTCGCAAGACCTGTAAATCTGAAAGCGGCGGCAAAGAACGCTGGATTCTCCTACAAGAAAAAGAAGAAGGACAACAAGATTTACCTGAAAAAAGGCGGAAACACATACAGATTGCAACTTAAGTCCAAAGGTGTTCACAAAAACGGAACATATGCGGATGATCTGATCTATCCTGTATTCCAAGACGGAAAGACGATCTACGCTCCTGCTAATCTGGCAGCATCATTGAATTCAATGAAATAGGTTCAATAATGATATAATCAACGTGGAATCAGTCGGGTTTTGAGCTCGGCTGATTCGCCGTTTTGTTGAGTTGGAGGTTAGTTTTGCATCAGGAGATTATAGCTATTTCCATATTCGTCCTTGTATTGGTGACGATTATGAGTGAAAAATTACACAGAACGGCGGCTGCTCTTGCAGGGACGGTTTTGCTGCTCTTGACAGGAATTTTGAATGTTAACAAAGCAATAAAGTATGTGGATTTCAATACGATAGGCGTGCTCGTGGGCATGATGTTGTTTGTTGCCGTGATAAAGCACTCGGGTCTGTTTGAATATATATCTATTAAGGCTGCCAAGATGGCAAAAGGAAACCCGTGGAGGATCATGGTGGCATTCATGTTTATCACTGCCATATGTTCGGCGTTTTTGGATAACGTGACGACGGTTCTTTTGATGGGTCCGATGACAATCACTATCGCAAAGATGATGAAGATCGACCCGATCCCGATATTGCTGGGTCAAATTGTGTCATCAAACATCGGTGGTACTATGACAATGATAGGCGATCCGCCAAACATAATGATAGGAAGTGCGGCGAACTTTGTGTTTATAGATTTTATTCAAAACACCGGAGTCGCTTGTCTGATCGGCTTGCTGGTTTCGATATTCGGCATGAAAGTTGTGTATAAGAAAAAATTGATTGCGGATGAAAAAGCGATCGAGGAAATCATGAAGCTGGATGAAAAAAAGGCGATTTCAGACAGGAAACTTATGCATATAAGCGTTTTTATGATTTGTGCGGTCGTCGTGGCCTTTATGTTGCACGGTAATTTTGGAATAGAGAGTTCATCCGTGGCACTGACAGCGGCGGCGATAATGATGATAGTTGGAAGACAGGACATAGACGAGGTTGTTTCCGACGTGGAATGGCCTACAATGCTGTTCTTCTTTTGTCTGTTCATAGTTGTGGGAGGACTTGTTGAAACGGGAGTCATAGCACAGCTTGCAAAGTTCATTATGGATTTGTCGGGAGGGCATCAGGTGGCCACCATGCTTATTCTGCTCTGGGCGTCGGCATTCCTGTCCGCCATACTGGACAACATACCTTTTGTCGCAACTCTGATCCCACTAATTTTGGCCATGGAAAAACAAGGGATCGATGTAACTCCGCTATGGTGGGCGATATCACTGGGTGCATGCCTGGGCGGAAACGGAACACAGATCGGTGCGTCGGCAAACGTGGTACTTTCCGGAATTGCAGGAAAGAACGGATATCCTATTTCCTTCAATCAGTACCTAAAAGTAGGTATGCCAGTTATGATAGTTACCGTGTTTATAGCGATGCTGTTTCTGTTGGTCAAGTTTGCGATTTAAACGATGATTTTTGTGTGAGGCGAGGCCTGCGCTCATCGCTCGTAAATGAGCGGAGCGCAGGCCGGAATGAAATTTCGGTTTGGTGAAGTCATGTATTTTGGGTAAGAAACTCGGCAAAGATGAAGTTAACGATAAAAGATGAATTTGAGGTGAAATATGATCAGTAATCAGGTTACGGACGGAATTGTCAATACGATGTTAAGACAGATGGGAGCGGTGAAAATCAAAACGCTGCCTGCATACATCAACATAGTGACATTCCGCATAGAAGATCAATTTGAAATTCAGTATGTGTACGAGATGAAGGAAAATGACACCATTTATCTACAGCGAGTGACACCGTACCCGTATTTTCTCGGTGAGCCGGGCAACTCCGATGAACTCATTTGCATGATAAAAAAGGATCTCGAAGGATATATCCATGCATATGAGAGCGACAACTTTCCGCTGTACATGGAGATATCCGATAAGGCGGAATTGGCAAGAAAAAAATTGGAAAAGCTGCTTCTCGACGATAAGTATGCGAATCCGGAAGATCTACAACATCTCTCCGATCTGATGTCAAAGGTAATAGATCTATTCTCGCTTTCCGAAAATCATACGACCGACAAGAAGCCTGTTCTGAAATGATGATGAAATATACGGAAACATACAAGATAGCCTCGTTTGATGTCGATAAAAACAACCACATAAGGCCGACCAATCTTATAAATTATCTGCAGGAGACGGCAAACCACCAGATGCGTGACAGAAAACCATCCTACTACGATTTTTTTAATGATGGGAAATCTTTTGTGGTAACGCGAATGTCGATAGAGATACTGGAACAGATCGGGCAGTATGAGGAAGTGGAAGTAAGAACATGGGCAAACCGTGCAGGCGGGGCAACTTTCCCCAGAAGTTATGATATAGTTCGCGATGGCAGGGTAATAGTCAAAGCTTATAGCGAGTGGGCTGTTCCGGATCGCAACACGGGAAAACTATGCAGGTGTGAGGAGATAGATATAAGCCACTATGAGAGCGGATCCGCCGTGGAGCTTTCCATACCAAAAAAATATCGCTTCCCAAAGAATTTTGCTTTTGAAAGAGTGGGTGGTCATATGGTAACGTACGAAGATTGCGATATGAATCTACACATGAATAACGCAAATTATTCCAATATGCTCTGGAATTACATACCTGAAATAAACCGCAAAGAGGTAACCTCGATAAATGTGAGATTTAATCATGAGGCAAAGCTTGGTAGCGATATAGACATATATGTGTATGAACCGGAAACGGAATTTTCCGGGGATCCGACAGCGGAGGAAGTTTTCGCTTTCAGGACTTTCGTGAATGGAAAAAAAAACGTTGAATTTCTCATGGGCGTGAAAAAAACGCATTGAGCAAGTGGCATCCACAACGCCCCACCTGTTGCGGACGGGAAGGGTATATGGATCGTGCCGGGAAGATTTTCGATACAAACGCCCTGCAGGGAGACGGTGAATATTGTTGTATAAGATTGAAAAGGCCACCATATGTTGTGGCTTTTTTTAGTGCTTGTAATAAGTAGGGGGAGCGGTGGAGAAAAATGGTGTAAAAATGGATAAAAAGACAAGAAAAAATTGATAAGTGGTGTAAAGTGGTGTAAAATTGCCTTGTATAAACCAAAGGGGTGGAGGAGTTCAGCCAAATGTTTATGGGCACATATTACAACTCCATAGATTCTAAGAACAGGCTGATAGTTCCGTCTAAGCACAGGAACCGGCTTGCAGGCAAATGCGTCCTGACAAAGGGACTGGATATGTGCCTGTACATTTATTCCATGGAAGAATGGGATAAACTTACGGAAAAAATAGCTGAACTCCCCGAATCCGATCCTAAAGTAAGAAAGTATATAAGAGATCACTATGCCAACGCAGTGGAATGCGAGTTTGACCGACAGGGCAGAGTAGTCATCCCTCAACCTCTTATAGATTATGCACACATAGAAAAAGATCTTGTAACCATGGGAGCTATGAAAAAAATAGAGATATGGAGCAAGGAAGTGTGGGATTCTCCTGAAAGCAGCGATAAGGACGAAGACTTTTCCGAGGCGCTTTCAAAATACAATTTTTAAGAATTGAAGCGGTGGAGAAAGTATGGAATTCAAACATGTGCCGGTGCTGCCGGAAGAATGTGTAGGCAGTCTGAATATAAAGGATGACGGAATATACGTCGACGGAACGCTCGGTGGCGCGGGTCATGCATTGCGCATCTGTGAGAGACTTTCCGAAAACGGCACTCTTGTCGGTATAGATAAAGATATTGATGCCATCGAGATCGCAAAAAAAAGAATCGAAAATTGTCGTTGCGGCAAGCACCTGTATCAAAGCGATTTTTCCGATGTGAAAAATGTTCTGAAAAAAGCGAGGATAGGAAATATAGACGGAGCTCTTCTGGATATAGGGGTTTCTTCTTTCCAGCTCGACACACCCGAAAGAGGTTTTTCGTACATGCATGATGCGCCGCTTGACATGAGGATGGACAGACGCGGAGGAAAAACGGCATATGATGTCGTGAACGGATATTCTGAAAAAGAACTTAAGAAAATAATCAGGGAATATGGAGAAGAAAAATGGGCATCCAGGATCGCCGGTTTTATCGTGAGGGCGCGTAAAGAAAAGAACGTGGAAACAACGCTCGAACTGGCAGATCTTATCAAGGCGGCAATACCTGCAAAAGCAAGGCGGGAAGGGCCGCATCCCGCAAAGCGAACTTTTCAGGCCATAAGAATAGAAGTAAATGAGGAGCTTGAAGAGTTAAGCGGTGCCATAGATGAATATTTCGACGTGCTGGCAAGTGGAGGGAGGCTTTGTGTGGTGACGTTTCACTCTCTGGAAGACAGGATTGTCAAGGAAAAATTTCGCCAAAGAGCCAATCCGTGCACATGCCCGCCGGAATTTCCGGTATGTGTGTGCGGCAAAAAGCCCGACGTGAAGATCATTACAAGGAAACCGATAACACCCGGAGAAAAAGAGCTTGAGCTGAATCCGAGGGCAAGAAGCGCAAAGCTCAGGGTTTGTGAGAAAATATAAGTTTAAAACAGAGGTTTGGCATGAATATGAGTAAGACTGACAAAAGAAGAGTGATTTTGACGATCGTTCTTGCGGGATTGATCTTTGTTGTTATGGTTGTCATGACGGCATACGCGGCGGAGCTTAGGTGCGAAAACAATGAACTTATCGCCAAAAATAAGACCTTGCAAGGCGAGGTGGATACTTTGGGCGTGAAAATCAAAGCTTCAAATAACGTCGCACATATTGAAAAACAGGCAAAAAGAAGGCTTGGAATGGTGTATCCGACATCGAAAAATTGCGTGTATCTTAAGTCAGCCGACAAGCCCGAAAGAAACTTTGCGGCGCTCATTAAAAAAGAAGCGTATAATTAGTTGCTGCTTAAGCGCATTATTAAAAAATCTACTTGACAAAGTAGATGAACAAGTATTAATTAAATATATCGTAATATCGTAGTCGGACAATTTCATAATGACAGGGTGTCCGGCTTTTTTATAGGAGGCAGTGCGAAGAAAGATGGCAAGAGTAACAGGCAAAAACAAAAGCAGAATTTTGATTGTATTTGTGATTATGGCATTGTTGATGTCAGGGCTTGTTTTGCGCATCGCATGGATTCAGGTCGTGAGAGCCGACAGATACAGAGAAAAGGCGATCAACCAGCAGATGACAGATATGCCGCTTCAGGCCAACAGAGGGATAATATACGACAGAAACGGCAAGGAGCTTGCCTCAAGCGCAATATCATACTCGGTTTGGGCACGACCGTCCCAAATTATGAAAAATTATTCTACTGAAGAAAAACGCCTTGAAATTGCAAAGAAATTGGCAGAAACTCTTGGGATCAAAACTGAAAAAATAATGGGCAAGTTCAGCTCGGATGCGATAATATCGAATATAGCAAAATACGTTGAGAAAAATAAATGTGACAAGGTAAGGCGACTCAAGATAAGCGGTATAGAAATATCTGAGGGAAGCAAAAGATATTATCCTCTCGGACGTTCCGCCGCACAGCTTCTGGGAAGCGTGACGGACGACAGTGTGGGCCGCTCGGGGATTGAAGCGGAATTTGACAATTACCTTAGCGGCGTTTCGGGAAGATGGCTCAAAGAAACGGATCTTAACGGGAACACCCTGTCATACGGAAGTCAGAAACTATATAGAGCAAAGGACGGATACAATTTATATTTGACCATAGATGAAGTGCTGCAGAATTATGCCGAAAAAGCAGTGAAAAAGGCAATGGCAAAGACGCGGGCAAAGAGAATAATGTGTCTTGTCATGAATCCCGAGACCGGCGACATCTTATCCATGGTAACAAACCCGTCATTTGATCCCAACGATCCGCTTGAGCCTGTGTCAAGGCTTGAGAAAACGGCATTTATGAAAATGAGAACTTCGGCGCAGGGCAAGTACTTAAGCAGAATGTGGAGCAATCCGCTTGTGAGCGATCTGTACGAGCCGGGTTCCACCTTCAAACTTATAACAACTTCTGCGGCGCTTGAGGAGGGAGTGACCACACCCAAGACACATTATTTTGACAGTGGAGGAATAAATGTGGACGGTACAGTGCTTCACTGTTGGAACAAGGCTGGACACGGAAATCAGAGCCTGGTTGAGGCTGTCGGAAATTCATGTAACACCGTGCAGGTTCAACTTGCGCTGAAGCTCGGAAAGAAAAAGTATTACAATTACCTTGATATGTTCGGCATAACCGATGCGACGCATGTTGATCTTCCGGCGGAAACCACCGCCATAATAAAAGATGAAGTGGGTCTTTCAAATGTGGATCTTGCCACCATGTCGTACGGTCAGGGCATTGCGGTTACACCCATGCAGCTTCTTACTGCGGTATGTGCAATAGGCAACGAGGGCGAATTGATGGAGCCGAGGATTGTAACCAAGATGACCGATAAAAAAGGTGATGTCGTGAAGAAATATCCCACAAAAACCGTTAGAAAGGTGATTTCATCCAAAACTGCGGGAGAAATGAAAGAAATAATGGAGTATGTGGTAGGCAAGGGCGGAGGCGCAAATGCCAAAGTGCCCGGCTACAGAGTCGGGGGGAAGACGGGAACGGCTGACAAGGTCGTCAACGGAAAATATACAAAGGATACATATTCCTCATTTGTGGGAATGGCTCCAATGGAAAATCCGAAACTTGCGGTTCTTGTCGTGGTGGATAGCCCCGGAGGAGTTCAATTCGGAAGTGCCGTAGCTGCGCCGGTTGCACAGGATTTTCTGAAAAATGCACTCACCTACATGGAAATAAGCCCTAAATACACGAGCAGAGAAGATAAAAAGACCAATGTGGTGTACGTGCCCAAGGTCAAAGGAAAGGCATACGCCAAAGCTGCACATGAACTTTTAAAAGCGGGGCTGAAATACAAAGTGAGCCCAAAGACTTCGGATAAAACGTTCAAGATAAAGGATCAGTACCCTAAAGCGGGGGCACGTGTGACAAAGGGTGAGACTGTATATTTATATCGAAAGTAAAACAAAGCGGTGAGAGCGAGTCGAACATTTGCATGGAAAAAAACGGAGAAACTAAGAATTGCATTACAGAGAAGTTAAGAATTGCATTACGGAGAAACTATGGATTGCATTACAGTAAAGGAATTGGCGGACGCCGTATCCGGGAAAATTGCCTGCGGAAAAGAAGAGGAAACCTTCACGGGCATATGCACGGATTCACGCATATACAAGGCAGGGGACATGTTTGTCGCATTGAAAGGTGAAAACTCGGACGGTCATAATTATATCGATGATGTAATCGGAAAGGGTTGCCGGGTAATCATGGTCGAGAACTGCAAACCGCTTGTGGGGAAAAACACGGATCGGGAAGTCTTACTGCAAACGCCGGATTTCGACGGGAAAGGCGGAAAGAACGCCGCAAATGATGTGCATATAAAAGATTTGTCTACGAGTGTGGTTTCGGTGCCGGATACTCTTGCGGCGCTGCAGTTGTTTACGCGGAGATATCTTGAGAAGATATCTCCGGGAAAAATAGCGGTGACGGGAAGCGTCGGAAAAACATCCACAAGAGACATGGTTTACTGTATTTTGAGTGAAAAGTACCGTACCGGAAGACCGATAAAGAACTATAACAGTGACGTGGGGATACCTCTCACAGTTGCCGGATTTTCCGGAGACATTGAGATGGCTGTTCTTGAAGAGGGCATGGAATATGCCGGAGAGATACATCGTCTTGCCGATATGACACGTCCGGATGTGGCCATAATAACGAATATAGGGATATCGCATCTTGAAAATCTGGGATCGAGGGAGAATATCTACAGAGCCAAGATGGAGATCACCGATTTCTTTGAAGAAAAAAACGTTTTGATAATAAATGAATCCAATGACATGTTGTCACGGGAAAGAATACGTCGAGATAGCGGCGGAAAGTATAGAGTCATTTCCGTCGGTATGAGCGGAAGTGAGGATTACGTAGTTTCTGATATCATCGATAAAGGAATAGACGGGGTGGAATTCACCTTATCTCAAAAAGACAGAAAACAGAAATTCTCCCTCCCTGTTCCGGGCGCCCACAATGCGATAAATGCGGCACTTGCAATTGCGGCCGGTGAGCTGTATGATATTACGTGGCGCATGGCAAGCCAAGGGCTTTCGAAACTTGAGCTCACCGGAAAAAGAATGAAAGTTGCGGAAGTCGGCGGTGTGAAAATTTTGGACGATTCCTACAACGCGGCGCCGGAATCCGTTAAATCCGCAATCAAGACGATGGAGAAAAGCAAATGCGACCGAAGAATTGCCATATTGGGAGCCATGAACGAGTTGGGCGACAATACACGCGAGTATCACCGTAAAGTTGGCGTATTTGCGGCCGAGCATGGCGTGGATATCCTGATAGGGATCGGAGACAAGGCCAAGGACATAGTGCGCGGAGCCAAAGAATGCGGTACTGATGTTCTGCATTTTGATACCAAGGAACAACTTTATCCCGAACTTACGGGTATAGTTGGAAAGGGCGATCTTATACTTACAAAAGCTTCAATGACAGGGCACTTTTGGGAGATCGCTGACAAAATAATCGAACTTGAGAGAGATAAAAAATGATGGTTTTAATGACTTTTGCGGCAGCCACGATTTTGGGAGCGGCATTCACGTATTTGGGCATTCCCATAATCAAAAAACTGCAGTTTGGACAATATATAAGACAGGACGGTCCTCAATCGCACCTTAAAAAGCAGGGAACACCGACCATGGGAGGCATCGGCATCTACGCCGCAATATTGGTTACGGTGATTGCGGTGTCATTGTTTTTAGGGGCTGCGGGAACCGGAGATATATGGGTGATCTCAGCGGTCGGTTTGCTCTACGGGCTTATCGGATTTACCGATGACTATATAAAGGTTGCCGCAAGAGATAATCTTGGGTTGCGTGCGTGGCAGAAACTCGTCCTGCAGGTTGCGATAGGACTACTCTTTGGGATATATATAATGAAATGCACCGCGGCGGGAAGTAAAATATGGATACCGTTTGCAAACAGTGAGATAGACTTGGGAGTTTTATTCCCGATATTTGTGACATTCACCATGGTGGCCATGTCAAACAGCGTCAATCTTTCTGACGGCATGGACGGACTATGTGGAGGCATCAGCATCATATTCGCACTCTTTTTCGCATGGATGCTTGATACTGCGCAATTCAAAAGCAGCTCCCTGTATATGTTGGCCGTGGCGGGGGCATGCCTGGGATTTCTGTTTTTCAACAGATATCCCGCAAATATATTTATGGGGGATACGGGATCCATGGCGCTTGGCGGAGGAATGACGGCAGCCATAATGCTGACGAAGATGGAACTTCTCATCCCCATTGCGGGCTTTGTGTTTGTGGCGGAAGCACTCTCAGTGATCATCCAGGTCGTTTCCTTTCAATTGACAGGCAAGAGAGTTTTCCGCATGGCGCCGCTCCACCACCACTTTGAGGAGGGCGGTATGAAAGAAACGTCGGTGGTGGGGATGTTCTGGATCGCAACCCTGCTGTGCTGTGTGATTTCATACTGCATATTGCTTGTTTAGCGAAAAGTGAAGAAAAGCGATTAAAAGCGATTAAAAAAGTCAGGATCGTATGTCCGATGTGAAATGGGCATGATGCGGGAGATACCGGTTACGCAGGAAGCTGACAGGAGTTATGTAAATGACCAACATAGATAATTTCAAAAATACAAAAGTTCTTGTCGTCGGATTCGGCAAGTCGGGGATAGCGGCAACGCAGGCTCTGCTGAAGCTCGGCGCTGTGGTTTCGGTGCAGGATTCCAAGTCGGAAAATGAGATCGACAAAAATCTCATGACCTTTTTTGTGAACCGGGGGGTTGAGTTTTACACGGGGACGATCCCACTCAATATGAGAAGCTTCGATATGCTCGTGCTCAGCCCCGGGGTAAATCCGGAGCTTGACTTTATCTCGGAGGCTGTTAAAAGCGGAATAGAAGTGACAGGTGAGCTTGAGATAGCGTACAGAATAGGCAAGGGGAATTATATTGCGATTACGGGAACAAACGGCAAGACGACGGTAACTTCACTTGTCGGAGAGATATTCAAGCTGTCGGGGCGAAAGACATATGTTGTGGGTAACATAGGCGTTGCGGTGATCTCGGAATCTGCCCGGGCACAGGAAAAGGATTGGCTCGTGACCGAATGCAGCAGCTTTCAACTGGAAACGACCAAATATTTCAAACCTGTGGTTTCGGCAATTCTGAATCTTACTCCCGACCATCTCGACAGGCACCACGGAATGCGTGGGTACGGAGAGGCCAAAGCAAAGATATTCGCAAATCAGACGGAAAACGAATATCTGGTGATTAATAAGGACGACCCTGCCTGTTACAAGCTTGCCGCAGGATGCAAAGCCCAGGTCGCACCTTTCAGCATAAAGGAAAAATTAAAAGTGGGAGCCTTTGTCAATGACGGCGAAGTACAGGTGGTGGACTTTGACGGAAATAAGACACGGATATGTGCGCTCAGCGACATAAAAATAATAGGCAAGCACAATATATCCAACGTTGTGGCTGCGGCGGGAATATGTCATTTTGCAGGCATAAAAGCCGAAACAATCGCAGACGGAATCAGAGCTTTCAATGGGGTTGAGCACAGGATAGAGTACTGCGGACAATACGACGGGGTCAAGTATTACAACGATTCAAAGGGAACCAACACGGCTGCGGCGATAACGGCAATCAAAGCGGTTGGAAAGAATATAATTCTGATTGCCGGAGGCGATGGCAAGGAACAGGATTTTTCGCCTCTTGCAAGTGAGCTTGCAGGCAGAGTTAAAAAACTGATTCTCCTTGGCAGAGATGCGGAACTGATCGAAAGAGCCGCGAACAAAACGGGATTTTACGATTGCGTACGTTGCGCTGATATGCGCGAATGTGTGGCAAAAGCTTCAGAAAGTGCGACCGAGGGCGACAGCGTGCTTCTTTCACCCGCATGTGCAAGTTGGGATATGTACGGGAATTATGAGCAGAGAGGCGAGCATTTCAAGAGGTGTATTGCCGAACTTATGGGATAGACGTGGAGCGAATGAGAAAATCTTTTGGAAAAAAACTAAATTTAATTACGGCCAAAAGACCTTGTGATTTTATGATCGTTGTGTTGGTAGCTCTTTTGGTTATATTCGGTACGGTGATGATTTTCAGCGCAAGCTATTATAAGTCGATAAGCGAAAACGGTTCTCCGTACAGCTTTTTGAGCAAACAGGTTGTTTTTGCCGTAACTGGAGCGATTATAATGTATGTGGCATCCTTTGTAGATTATAAAGTTTACGCGACGAAATTCACATACGGATTTACCATAGTTTGCTTTATACTTCTTTTGCTACTTTATACACCCGCAGGGTACACGACAAACAATGCGACCAGATGGATATTATTGGGCAAGATCAGTATAATGCCGGGCGAATTTGCGAAACTTGGCGCCATACTTATGACGGCAAAATTTTTCGCTGACGACCCGTTAAGGATAAAAAAACTGAAAGAAGGTCTGCTTCCCGCCGTGGGGCTTATGTGCCTCGCCGCACTTCTGATAGCAAAGCAGCCGAATCTTTCTACGGCGCTGACGCTTGTGGCAATAGTCTGCGGAATGCTTTTCGTTGCCGGCATAAGTTTGAGGTATGTTGCTGCAATTGCAGGCGTCGGAGTCGTGGCTCTTATCGGAATACTCATGAGCGGTACGTTTTGGGCCAAAAGGATTTTCGGCTTCCTCGATCCGTTTGAATACGCAAAGGATAAGGGGTTTCAGGTGGCGCAATCCCTTCTTGCGATAGGAACCGGCGGTCTGACCGGCAGGGGGCTGGGACAGAGCATACAGAAGAACCTCTATCTTCCGGAACCGCAGAATGACTTTATATTCTCGATAGTGGGCGAAGAACTGGGATTTATCGGCGCTCTGGGAGTGCTTATAATATTTGTGCTACTCATATGGAGATGCCTTAGAGTGACGCTCAAGGCGCCGGATCTGCTTGGAATGTTGCTGGCGAGTGGTGCGACGATCATGATAGGCATTCAGGTGATATTCAATGTGGCGGTGGTAACATCTTCCATGCCCCCGACAGGCGTGGCGCTTCCTTTCATAAGCTTCGGAGGGAATGCGCTTTGGGTTTGCATGTCAGCCATGGGAATAGTTTTGAACATATCAAGAAATATCGCTGCAGACGATGCCGATGATGAGGGCGGTGTGAGCTATTTGAAGAGAAAACGCAGGAAGAGGAAAAGTCCGCAATGAAAGTGATAATTACAGGCGGTGGAACCGGCGGGCACATATATCCGGCTATTGCGATAGCCGATGAGATCAAGAGGAAAGATCCCGGCTCGGAAATCCTTTACATAGGTAATAAGATAGGTTTGGAAAAAGATATAGTGCCCAGGTTTGGATACGATATGCGGTTCGTGGCGGCAAAGTGGATAGACAGGCGCAACATCTTGAAGATTGCGGATACGGGATTCCATACTTTGAGAGGCATTCTACAGTCACGTCGAATTATGAAGAAGTTCAAGCCTGATGCAGTTATCGGCACGGGAGGATATGTATGTTTTCCGGTGATTTACGCGGCGCATGGATTTGGTGCAAGATGCTATATCCATGAGCAAAATGCATTTCCGGGAATGGCCAATAAATTGCTTGAGAGATTTGCCGATAAAATATTTCTTGGATTCGGCGAAGCGGGATCCTATTTCAAAGAACCGCAAAAGCACGTAGTGAGCGGAAATCCTGTCCGAAATGATTTTTTTGAAGTAAACAGAGAAAAGGCGCGCACCGAACTGGGCATTCCGGTGGAGTCATTTGTGATTTTCGTTTTTGGCGGCAGTCAGGGTTCCGAAGCAATCAATCATGCCGTTTTAGATTTAACCTGCGCAGTCGATGCAAAAGAAAACATGTATCTGATTTTTGCGACCGGAACGATGTATTACGACGAGATGATCGAAAAAATGAAAAATCTCGGTATGGAAAACGAGAGCCGCATACGGTTAAGACCATATATAGATGACATGGCAAGGTGTATCTCCGCCGCAGACATAGTCATCGGGAGGGCGGGGGCACTGTCTGTAGCAGAGATATGCACAGTAGGCAGAGCTTCTATATTGATACCTTCCCCCAATGTAACAGGCAATCATCAGTTTTTTAACGCAAAAGCGGTTGCGGATAAGGGCGGCGCACTGCTGATTGAAGAGAAGAATTTGACTGCGGAAAAACTGGCGGAAGCGGTTTTGAAGTTTGAGAAAGCCCCGGATGTACTTTTGGAGATGGGAGAAAAAAGCAGGACGGCGTTTCCCGTAAACGGGGCGGAAACGATATATGAGAGCATAAAAGAGGATCTATCTTGAACATGAGCGAAAGACGTGACGGAGAATTGAAAAAAACACTTGAAGTACCTGCCAGAGATGTGAGAGAATCATATTGTCCATCAACCATGGACTGTGCTGAGACGCCGAGAAAGAAGAAAAAAAGAAAAAAGAAGCATCACGGGAGAAATTTTGTCATTCTTTTGATCCTTGTGGGTGGGGCGATTGCGTTTTCTTTGTCATCGTTCTTTGATGTAAAAAGGTTTACCGTAACCGGCAATCACTATTATTCAGATGAAGAAGTCATAGCGATGAGCGGAGCTGAAACGGGCAACAATGTTTTTTTCAGTACGGGCGAAAGCAAGATAAGGGAAAAGCTTAAAAGAGATCCGTATTTCGGTGAGGTGGACATAAAAAGACATTTGCCGTCAACACTTGAGATAAGGATCAAGGAGAGACGGCAGGTGGCGACGGTAAAATACGGAAATAAGTATATAGTGGTCGCAGAAAACGGCATGGTATTGAGAAAAGGGGATATAGATCCCAAACTGACTCTCCTGCGCGGACTGACGCTCAGCAAGATCAAGGTGGGGGAAAAGGTGAAGGCGGAAGAAAAAATCACCCTGAAAGAAACCCTTTCGATGGTTGCACTAATGAAAAAAGGTGATCTGTACTTCAAGAAGATACAAGTTTCAGGAAGATACATAAAGGCTTTCATATATGATACACTTATAGTCAAGGGCACTCCGGAAAGACTCAAAGAATCGATAGAAAAGGGTAATCTTCAGAAGGTGGTCAACAAACTGTACTTGAATAAAACCAGGAGGGGAACCATCAATCTCGGTGAGAATAATTATATATCATTCTCGCCCGCATTTTGAAAAAAAATCGTGCAAACTGTCTTACATTATGATAAAATTAGAACAATACGGGATCCAAGGAGGCATTTAAATGGACGTTAAAATCGAGAACGAACAGACAAAAGGTGCTGTCATTAAAGTTATTGGTGTTGGCGGAGGAGGATGCAACGCCGTCAATAGAATGTTGGAAGCGAATCTGCAGGGCGTTGAGTATATTGCCGTGAACACAGATCATCAGGCACTCGATCGTTGCAATGCGGAGACAAGGATACAGATAGGGGAAAAAACCACCAAAGGACTCGGTGCCGGAGGCGATCCCAGCAAAGGACAGAAATCCGCTGAGGAGAGTCTGGATGCACTTGCGGATTTTCTGAAAGGCGCCGACATGGTGTTTATAACAGCGGGCATGGGAGGAGGAACAGGTACGGGCGCCGCACCTGTAATCGCCAAGGCCGCAAAAGATGAGGGTATACTCACGGTTGGAGTGGTGACCAAACCTTTCTCATTTGAAGGTCGCAAGAGAAAATCACAGGCCGACAAGGGGCTGGATTATCTGAAGAAATATGTGGATTCGCTCGTCGTGGTTCCAAACGATAAACTTCTCGCAAACTGCGCCAAAGACACATCGATGATGCAGGCTTTTGCGATGGCCGACGACGTTCTGCGTCAGGGCGTTCAGGGCATATCCGATCTGATCTCGGACTTTGCTCTCATCAATGTGGACTTCGCCGATGTGAGATCGGTGATGAAAGACCGTGGGGTAGCGCACATGGGCGTCGGACACGGAACCGGAGACGACAGAGCCAAAGAAGCCGTTACGGCCGCAATAGAAAGTCCGCTGCTTGAGACAAGGATAAATGGAGCCAAGGCTATTTTGCTGTATGTGTCGGGTGGATATGATCTTGGAATGATGGAAGTCAACGAGATCGCAAGTCTTGTTGAGGAACAGGCCGACGATGAAGCCATCCTGATCTTCGGCGCATCCGTGAGTGAAGAAAAGAACGAAGAAATTTCGATTACTGTAATAGCTACCGGATTTGACGAGGGGGTCGGTGCTGGAACACAGAATTTCAAGGTTCCCGATGGAGCCAACGCATCAAAGAAAGTTGTCAATGAAGAGGGGATTCCGGGAACGGAAATCACGCTCGAAGATATCTTTGAAGGAACGAGAGGCGAAGATCCTTCGGATTCAAAATTCGATATTCCGACATTCCTGAACACCAAATAATACATTTGCGTAAAAAAGCCGGTGCTTTCCGCCGGCTTTTTAATACTATATATGAACAGACCGATCACATCAAGAGATAACAGCACATATAAGAGGTTACTTAGGCTGAACCGCAAGAAATACAGAGACCGTGAGAAAATGTATCTCGCAGAGGGGGAAAATATTGTCAATGAGGCTTTGAGGGACGAAGATTGCATAGATCTCATAGTTTTGAGGGAGGATATGTCATCCGCGTTAAGGCAACTGCGCGAAAAGACCGGAAAACCGGTTCAAATCCTGTCAAGCAAACTTTTTGATGAAGTGACTGACACGCAGAGCGCTCAAGGAATACTTGCCGTAGTCAAAAAACGCATGTACGATGTCAACGATATCAAAGACCGATGCACAGATGCGGCCAATATCCTTGTTCTGGACAGGTTGCAGGATCCGGGGAACATAGGAACCGTGATTCGCACGGCGGAGGCTTGCGGCTATGGTGGCGTAATATGCATGAAAGGGACGGTCGAACCGTTTTCTCCGAAAGTTGTGAGAGCGGCGGCGGGTGCTCTCTTCAGGCTTCCGACGGTATTTCTTGAAACGCCGCAGGAGCTTCTTGACTTTGTTCGTGTGCTTGGAAAGCGTCTTGTGGTGTCAAAAATGGACGGAAAACTTGCTTATTTTGAAGCCGACTTAAGAGAGAATGTGGCAATAGTGATAGGCAATGAAGGAAGCGGTTGTTCAAGCGAAATAACCGCAATCGCCGATGAGGTCGTCTCTATTCCTATGCGTGGCGAGTCGGAATCACTCAATGCATCCGTGGCGGCCGCTGTTTTGATGTACGAAGCGGTGCGTGGGTTATGAATATATGTGAAGAACATAGTATGAAGGGTATATACGGAAAAAATATATATGTAAAAAGACATGTAACAACCATTGAAAATATTGAGAGGTAGAGTTTTATGCAAGAAAAACTGGAAAGGGTACTGAAAGAAGCGAAGGAGCAGCTGGATAAGGCGGTTTCGGTGGCGGAGACCGAAGAAATTCGCATCCGTGTCATGGGCAAAAAAGGACTGCTCACCCGAATATTGAGGGGCATGGGAACTCTTTCCCCGGAAGAGAAAAAAGAGATGGGAAAAGCGGCAAACGAGGCCAAAGCAAAGTTTGAGAAGATGTTCTCGCAGCGACTGGATATTGTCAGGGAAGCTGCAAAGAAAGCCCGTTTCAAAGCTGAAGCCATCGATGTTACCGAACCGGGCAAAAAACCGGAAATAGGTGTCACGCATCCGATAACCCAAGTCATAGACGAAATAGTGGAGATATTCCGCACAATGGGTTATTCCGTGTATGAAAGTCCGGAAGTGGATACTGTTTTCAATACCTTTGACGGTCTCAACTCTCCGGAGTTTCATCCGGCAAGAGATATGACTGATACTTTTTATATAGACAAGGATGTGGTTTTGAGACCGCATACATCTTCGGGAGAAGTCAGGGCGGAAAAAGAACTGCCGCTGCCGTACAAGGTGGTAATGCCGGGCAGATGTTTTCGGTGCGATACACCCGATGCCACGCATTCGCCGACGTTCCATCAGGTGGAGATGATGGTCATAGGTGAGAATATAACCATGGCCGACTTGAAAGGATCTCTCGATCATATGGCAAAAAAGCTGTTCGGCTCCGAAACGCGGACCAAATTCAGACCGCATCATTTTCCGTTTACGGAACCGAGCGCAGAGATGGATGTATCCTGTTTCAAATGCGGAGGGAAAGGATGCAATGTCTGCAAGGGGAGCGGCTGGATAGAAATATTGGGATGTGGAATGACACACCCGCACGTTCATCGGGTCGGCGGTGTCGATACCGAAAAGTACACAGGATTCGCTGTTGGAATGGGAGTTGAACGCATTGCCATGCTCAAATACGGAATAGATGACATAAGATTGTTTTATGAAAACGATATGCGGTTCATAAAACAGTTCAGATAAATGGATGCAGCGGCAGGAGGTTTAGCTAGCAATGATCGTATCAATAAATTGGTTAAAAGATTATGTGGATGTAAATGTCAATATAGATGAATTCTGTGACAGTATGATAATGTCGGGATCCAATCTGGAGACCTGCACGGAATTCGGAGCCGGAATAGAGGGAGTCAAGATAGGGCGGATCGAGAAAATAGAGAAACATCCGGATGCCGATCGTCTGAAGGTTTGCAGTGTGAACGTAGGCAGGGACGAGGATCTTCAGGTGGTGACCGGTGCCGATAATATATTTGAAGGTGCATATGTTCCTGTTGCGCTTGATTCAAGTCATATACCGGGTCCTCTGCACGGAAGACCCGATACGGAGAGCGGTGTGGAGATCAAAGCCGGCGTGTTGCGCGGGGTTAAAAGTGAAGGCATGCTGTGTGCGGCGTCGGAACTGGGATTTGCCGACAAGGTGGTTCCACTGCGTTCCAGAGACGGGATATGGATATTGGAAGGAGATTGGAAAGAATACCTCGGTGAAGAGATAAGCAAAATTCTCGGGTTGCACGACTATATAATAGATTTTGAGATAACGCCGAATCGTTCGGACTGTCTTTCCATGATAGGAATGGCTAGAGAGGCTGCGGCGACTTTTGGCGAAAAACTGATCTATCCGGAGACGGAATGTGAAACATCCGATGAACGTGCGGAAGATTATGTGGATGTGGAGATCAAATCGGATCTTTGCAGAAGATATACCGCAAGAGTAATAAAGGATGTCAGAATAGAGCAGTCGCCTTGGTGGATTCAGAAGCGTCTGATGGCCGCAGGGATGAGACCCATAAACAACATAGTGGATATAACTAATTTTGTCATGCTTGAGTATGGTCAGCCGCTGCACGCATTTGATATAAATAGCCTTGAAGGCGGAAAGATAATCGTAGACACGGCGGCAAACGGAGAAAAATTCAGAACCCTTGACGGTGTCGAAAGGACTCTGGATGAAAGTATGCTCATGATAAATGATGCAGCCAAACCTGTTGCATTGGCGGGTATAATGGGCGGCTTGAACTCAGAGATAACGTATGAAACGGATACCGTCGTGCTGGAATCGGCAAACTTTGTTGACAACAGTGTGCGCATGACATCAAAGAAATTGGCTCTCAGGACGGAAGCTTCCTCAAGATATGAAAAGGGGATAGATCCCAATCTTTGTGAAAAAGCTGCAGACAGGGTTTGCAAACTTATAGAATCGCTCGGATGCGGTCGCGTGCTGGAAGGGTCGGTAGATGTATATCCCAAGCAGGCGGTCGCAAAGCCTGTAAGAGTAAGAGTGAGCAGGATAAACAGAGTTCTTGGCACGGATTTGTCCCGAGAAACGATGAGTCGATATCTCGAGAGTCTTGAGATAAAAGTCGAGGGCGAAGGGGATGAGATGATCGTAACGGCTCCCACGGTTCGGCTGGATCTGCTTGAAGAGGTCGATTATGTAGAAGAAGTGGCGAGGATGTACGGCTATGATAATCTTCCTATGTCACTGCCGAACACATCATCGGAGGCGGAACAACCAAAGGTATGGGAGATGCGTAATCTTATGAGAAAACTCCTTTGCGGCATGGGAGCAAACGAAATCCAAACCTATTCATTTTCCAACGATAAACTTTTGGACAGGACGGGTATCGACGAAGATTCATGGGAACGGAATTTTGTCAGGATAATCAATCCCATGGGAGAAGAAACATCGGCGCTGCGCACCATATTGACGCCTGGAATGCTTGAGACGCTTGGGCGAAATTACTCAAGAAAAGTGGAGAACGTACGCGCATATGAGATAGGCAATACGTTTTTAAAAGACTTGATAATTAAGGAAGGGCTGCCCGATGAATCGTATAATCTCAGTATAGGCTGCTACGGCCGGAATGAGAACTTCTATACGCTTAAGGGGATCATAGAGGCTCTATTAGAGCAGTTTGGGATAGAGAATCCGAGTTTTGAGGCTGAGTCTGAGTACGGAGTTTATCATCCCGGCAGATGTGCGCGGATTGTGGGAAGAGATACTGACGGCAACAGGGTGGAACTTGGAATTATGGGAGAGATCCATCCTGACGTGGCGGAAAACTTCGGAATAGATGTAAGGGCATATTGCGCCGAACTCTTTGCGGATCTAATATTTGAGATATCGGACAGACAGATTCATTTTGAACATCTTCCCAAGTATCCGTCGACGGTGAGGGATATGGCTCTTATAGTCGATGAGGGACTTGAAGTGGGGAAAATAGAAGAAGCTGTCAGAAAACTTGAGACAGGGATTCTTGAGAGCATCGAACTCTTTGACGTATATCGCGGGGAGCAGTTGCCTGAGGGAAAGAAAAGCGTAGCTTTCAGTTTGAAATACAGAGATAGAAACAAAACGCTGACCGACAAGCAGGCCGACGATGCCCACGCAGAGGTTGTGAAGATGTTGAAAGAACGGTTCGATGCGGTTTTACGCGATTGTTAGGTGTTTGAATTTAAGTGGAAAGGTGAGATTATGAACGACAGGACAAAGGTGCAAATTTTCGGTCAGACATACAGCATATCCAGTGACAAGACACAGGAAGAAATCGAAAGGATCGCACAGTATGTGGATGAGCGTATGAATACAAACGCAAAACTTGTGGGACGCAATGCGGTAGGAAATATTGCGGTCATCACTTCTTTGAACATTGCTGAGCGATATTTTGACGGCAAGGATGAGATAGAGAGACTGAAGGCGGCCAATGAGCAGTTGGAAAAAGATACGGCTCACTACATAAATCTCTGGGAAGATGCAAAGAAAAACTACAAGCAGCTTCGCGAAGAGATGGATAAAAATAAAAAGACGGAGCAAAAGGAAAAGGACAAGTTAAAAGAATTCAAAGACAGATGCTCTGAATTCGAGAACCAAATATTCGATCTGCAAATGGAAAACATTCAACTCAAGAGCCGACTGGAAAAGAGTCAGAAGGATTGAAAACTCAATGAATCAAAGAGCACTTGATATTTTGGGATACAATAAAATAATAGAGCTTTTGCGATGTGAAACGGAATGTCTATTGTCCAAAGACATGATCGCAAAACTTTACCCGGATACGAATATCCGTGCCATAAAAAAAGAGTTAAGGTCAACTACGGAAGCGGTTGACCTTATTATGCATAAAGGAGCACTTCCCACCGGCGGCATATATGATATCGAACAGGCGGCAGGACTCGCTGCAAAGGGTGGTTGTCTGACACCCAAGCAGCTTCTGATGGTTCAGTACAACTTGAATGCTGCTGAGAATGTGAAGAGCTTTTTAAAATCTGACGTACCCGAGATACCCCTGATAATGTCGCTTGCCGAGCTTGTCTATACAGAGCCGCAGCTGGCGTCAGAGATCGGAAGGGCGATTGTGTCGGAAGATGAGATAGCCGACAATGCATCACGTGAACTTTGCGAAATCAGAAAAAAGACGGCAAGACAGCACAATGAAATAAAAAACAAACTTGATCGCATAGTAAACAGCAGAAGCAACAGACAGTATCTGAGGGAAAATATTGTTACGGTAAAAGACGGAAGATACGTTGTGCCCGTAAAACAGGAACACCGCGTAATGTTTCCCGGAATAATACATGATCGTTCAAGAAGCGGAACGACCCTCTTCATAGAGCCACAGGTCATAGTGAACATGAATAATGAGTTAAGGGAGCTGGAGATTGCGGAACAGGCTGAAATAAGCAGAATCCTTATGGCGTTTTCCCTCAGAGTGGGAAAGTGCGCAAAGAATCTGGTAAGCGGGATGAATACGATGGCAAGGCTCGAGTTCATAATGGCGAAGGGAAGACTGTCTCTTACACTGGGTGGCAGCGCCCCCGGAATTGATGAGAAGGGCGGGGTGAATCTTGTAAACGCAAGGCATCCCCTGATAGATCGGCAAAAAGTCGTTCCGATATCCATGAGCATAGGGGATTCATTCAATACACTTGTTGTCACAGGCCCCAATACCGGGGGGAAGACCGTAACCCTCAAAACACTGGGACTTCTCGCTTTGATGATGCAGTCAGGATTGCATATACCCGCATCGGAAACGAGCGTGATGCCCATTTTTAAAAATATTCTCGCCGACATAGGCGATGAGCAGAGTATAGAACAGAATTTATCCACATTTTCGTCCCACATGAAGAACATAGTTGAGATAATTGACAAAGCGGAGGAAAATTCATTGATTCTGCTGGATGAGCTGGGTGCCGGTACGGATCCGACCGAGGGCGCTGCTCTTGCTATTGCGATTCTGGAACGTATCTCCGCCTGCGGAGCCGTGATTATGGCAACCACACACTATAATGAGTTGAAAAAGTATGCGATAGCCACCGACGGGGTTGAAAATGCCTCCATGGAATTTGATGTGGAAACACTTAGCCCAACTTACCGCTTGAGAATGGGTGCAACGGGCAGTTCCAATGCATTTTTGATATCCGCCAAACTCGGTTTGGACAAGGCTGTCATAGACAGAGCTGAAAGTCTTCTTGAAAGTGAGGATATCAAATTCGATGAGCTGCTTGCGGCGCTGGAACGTGACAAGAAAAGGGCGGAAGATGAAAGAGATGAAGCTGTCAAGCTGACCGCAGAAATAAGAGAAAGACAGAGGAAAACTGAGCGGGAACGGGAAGAATTCGAAAATAAAAAGGAAAAGTTGCTTGAGGAAGCAAGGGCGCAGGCACGCGGGATAATATGCGAGGCAAAAAAGACGGCGCAGGAAGTCAGAAGTGAGCTCAGGAAACTTTCAAGGATTGAGAGCCTCGGGGAAAGGAATAAGGGTTTTGAGAGAAGCCGGCAAAGGTTAAAAACCGAAGAAGAAAAATATTCGCGGCGTATAGTCAGGCAGGTGAACAGTGCACCCGTAAATCTGGAGGATCTCAAGATAGGAGACCGGGTAAGGGTTCTTTCCCTTAATCAGACCGGGGAACTTCTTACTTGCCCTGATGACAACGATGAGGTGCAGGTACAGCTTGGAATGATGAAAATAAAGGTCGGGATAAGTGATATAATGATGATATTGGACGGCAGGAAGAAAAAAAAGATGCATTCTAAAGCCACATACGGGTCATTGATGAGCAAAAAGACGATGAATGTTTCGACTTCCATAGATGTAAGGGGAAAGGATCTTGACAGTGCCAAGATAGATGTAGGAAAGTATCTTGACGATGCCTTTGTCGCAGGGCTTAAGACAGCTACGATTATCCATGGCAAGGGTAACGGGATTCTGAAAAAAGGTCTGAGAGCTTTCCTGAAAGTGAATAGTAATATAGCATCGACCAGAGCCGGAGATTATGGCGAGGGCGACGAAGGTGTGACGGTAGTCACATTCAAGACTCAATGAGAGAGGAATATGAGATAATGTATGTTATAAGCAGCTGCCTGCTTGGCAACAATTGTAAATATGACGGCGGCAACAACAAGAACGAAAAAGTGTTGGAATTCTATAGAACAAATTCATGCTGTACAGTCTGTCCGGAGCTTTTAGGGGGACTCTCCTCGCCAAGACCGCCCGCTGAGATATCTCAAGGAAAGGTGATAGACATCAATGGCAGAGACAATACGGAAGCGTTTGCAGTCGGTGCGCAAAAGTCGTGGTTGCATGTTTTGAAGCAGGCTGAAAGACGACGAGAAAAGATAGAGGGGGCAATTTTGAAGTCAAACAGCCCATCCTGCGGAAGCGGGTTTATCTATGACGGGAGTTTTACGGGAAAGCTGATCGAGGGCGACGGTATGTTTGCCGAAATTCTCAAAAAACACGGAATAGAGGTTAAGACGGAAAAGGATCTGTGAAAAAAGTGCCGCGCCGCATGTTCCGGGCGTAGGCATTATGGAAGACACAAAGATATTTTAAAGGAGAAAACATATGGTAAATTATAAAGAAAAAATAGCGAAAATAATCAGTGACAAGGTTGAAAGCATATCTATGGAAGACGCCATGGAGCTTGTCGAGATCCCTCAAGATTCCGATATGGGTGATTATGCGTTTCCATGTTTCAGACTCGCAAAACTCATGAGAAAGGCGCCTCAGTCCATAGCGGCGGATATTGCCGATGCCATAAAAGGAGAATTGCTTTTTGAAAAAGTGGAGTGTGTAAATGCCTATGTGAACATGTTTTTATCCAGGCGGGAATATATAAAAAACACACTTCGCGAGGCGCTCGACAGGGAGAACTTCGGGAAGTTGAACGTGGGCGAGGGAAAAACCGTCATAGTTGAATATTCCTCGCCGAACATCGCCAAACCTTTTCATATAGGACATATCAGAAGCACGGTTATAGGAAACGCGATATACCTGATATATGCCGCACTCGGTTATAAAGTGATAAGGTTCAATCACGTGGGCGACTACGGCACCCAGTTTGGAAAAATGATAGTTGCATATCGTCATTGGGGAAATGAAGAAGAAGTAAAAAAATCCCCTATAACCACCTTGCTTGCTTATTACACAAAATTCCACGTGGAAGCGAAAAAAAATCCGGAGCTTGAAGATGAGGCCAGAAAGGCATTTGTCAACCTTGAAAAAGGTAGTCCGGAAGAAGTGAAACTGTGGAAGTGGTTCAGCGACGAGTCGATGAAAGAATTCGACAAGGTGTATAAGATGCTCGGTATAGAATTCGATGAAGTGGATGGAGAAAGTTTCTATTCGGACAAGATGCAGAGATTTATCGATGAACTCAAGGAAAATGGACTTCTGGAACTTTCAAGAGGGGCGCAGATAGTAGATCTGGAAAAGTATTCTATGCCGCCTGCGCTTATAACAAAATCGGATGGTTCCACGCTGTACTGCACAAGGGATATAGCTACGGCGGTTTACAGAAAAGAAACTTATGATTTTTACAGGAACATATATGTGGTTGCCACTCAACAGAACCTGTATTTCCAACAGTGGATGAAGGTGGTTGAACTGTTGGGCTATGACTGGGTTAAAGACTGCATCCACGTTCCGTTCGGAATGGTAAGCCTGGAAGCGGGAACCATGTCTACAAGATCGGGCAGAGTGGTTTTCCTTGAGGATGTCTTGAACAAGGCGGTCGAAAAGACCCGTGAAATCATAGCAGAAAAGAATCCTGACGCCGATGAGAAATTCATAGATTCCGTCGCCGAGCAGGTGGGCATAGGCGCCGTTATTTTCCAGGAATTGTCGAACAACAAGATCAAGGATTACGTGTTCAAGTGGGATAAAGTACTGAATTTTGACGGTGAAACAGGTCCGTACGTTCAGTACACTCACGCCCGTGCGGCAAGCGTGTTGGCAAAGGCAGGAGAAACTGTTAACGACAAGGCGGGCAGCGGTGACATAGATTATAAATATCTTGAAAGCACCGATGCATATGAACTTGTGAAACTGCTATACGCCTTCCCTGAGGTTATAATAGAAGCGGGCGAAAAATACGAACCGTCGATAGTAACGCGTCATGTTGTCAATATTGCGCAGGCTTTCAACAGATTCTATCACAACGAACATATCCTCACGAAAAACGAGGACGAAAAGACCGCAAAGGTAGCTCTTACGATAGCGGCAAAGAACGGAATCAGGCTAGGACTTTCCCTGCTGGGAATAAATGCGCCTGAGCGTATGTAACTTGAGCAAGGAAGGTAATTTGTAAGATGAGATATGAGGGAGATATCTACAGACCACCAAGCGAGGCGTACAGTTTGCTGCTTCAGGTGACCGTCGGATGTACACACAATAAATGCACGTTTTGCAGCATGTACAAAGACAAGAAGTTTCACCTGCGTAATATGGAAGAAGTACTTGAAGATTTGGAGGATGCCCGAAAATCATACAGGCATGTTGAGAGAATCTTTCTATGCGACGGGGATGCGCTGTGTCTTTCCAACGAAAAACTCATGGTGGTGCTGAACAAGATAAGTGAACTTTTCCCCGAGTGCAAGAGGGTCAATGTGTACGGCAGAGCTGCCGATGTGCTGCGCAAGAGCCCGGGGGAACTCAGACAGCTTTATGAAAACGGAGTCAGGATGATCTACATCGGAGCCGAATCGGGGAGTGACAGAATCCTGAAAAAGATACAAAAAGGTGAAACTGCGGCACAGCTGATAGAAGCGGTGCATATGATAGAAGAATCCGGTATCCGGGCGTCCGTGACATTTATATCCGGCATTGCGGGAAAAGAGGGATGGAGAGAGCATGCCGTTGAGACGGGAAAGATGATAAGCGAAATGAATGCTTCGTATGTGGCGCTTCTTACGCTGATGCTGGATCCACGCGCATCCATAGTGAAAGAAATAGAATCCGGTGAGCTTGAACTTTTGTCGCCGGAAGAGATCATGGCGGAAACGTATCTTATGATGGAGCATATGAATCCGACAAAACCCGTGGTATTCAGAAGCAATCACGCATCCAATTATTTGTCGCTCAAAGGAACGCTACCTGATGATAAGGAGAAAATGATGAGCATGCTCAAAAGAGCCATGGAAGATACGGGAATGCTTAAAGATGAAAGGTTTAGGATGCTCTGATGAGACTGCTGCTTACCACACTGAATACAAAAGCCGCATACACGGATCCAACCTTGAAATATCTGTACTGCATAGTTGCAAGCACCGATATGTCCGTAACTTTGAGAGAGTACTCAAAAGAAGATGATAGGGATTTTATATTCAACGAGATCATAAGAGGCGGATATGACATTGTATACATGGATTGTTTTGAATGGAATATCAGTCGTATAGCGGAACTTGGCTCCGATCTTAAGACTGCGCAACCGCATATGGCAATACTGCTGGGAGGCCCTGAGGTAAGTGTTGAAACGGAAAGTTTTATGCGTGACAACCCATGGGTGGATTTTATTATAAGAGGAGAATGCGAAAAACCTTTTTCGCAGTTTATCAAGGAGTATATGCGGATTGAAAGAGCTTCAAGCTCCCATTACGATCGCGTGGATGCGCTCACATACAGAAAAGATGGGAAGATCGTTTCCAACGGGCGTGGGTCGTTGCCGTCGATGGAAAAACTGCCTTTTCCCTATAAAGATCTTGAGGTGGAGCAGGATAAAGTTGTTTGTTACGAATCCTCAAGGCAGGGAAGCAGAAGCAGATCCGTGAGTATGCCTTTTGACAGGGTCTGTGGTGATATGGGTTATCTTCTGTACAAAAAAACGAAAGAAATCGAGTTTATAGATCGTAATTTCAACTACAATCTCCCAAGAGCGCGCAACATTTGGAGACATCTGATAGACAAAGACAACGGGGTAAGCAGGTTTACTTTTCGAATATCTGTGGAAACCCTTGATGATGAGGTGTTTCGGGTTCTAAAAAAGGCCAGAAAAGGTCTGTTCCGATTTAAAATTTGTTTTAATGAAAGCTCTTTGAAGAACACAGAGCGGCTTGCGGATATGGATAACATCGAGATACATGTGAGCATAACCGCAGGGCTTCCGCATATGGGTTACAGAGATTTTGCCCGCGCTTTTGATATGGCCTATAAAACACGCCCTACATGCTTAAACGTAGAGTTTCTTAAGATTTCAAAGGCAAGCAAGTTCAGAGACATTGCGGAAAAACACGGATACGGATACAGAGCCGATGTTCCGCATGAAGTGCTGGTGACCGATCATATGTCGGCATCAGATTTTGTCAAACTTAAGATGATAGAGACGGTTCTAAGAGTGTTTCAAAATGGTGGCGGTTTTGAAAAAGGTCTTGATTTTCTGATTGATGAGCTTGGATTCACTCCGTTTAATTTATATCAGAGGCTTGCCGATTTTTATTACGGTAACATGTTTCATGCAGAGAGTTTCGACAGAGAAAAGCTTTACGGCATACTGCAGCGGTTTGCGGAAAGCTTTGAAGAAGAGGATCCGGGGGTTTCGGAAAGGATGAAGCGTTGCTTGACGATGGATATTCTTGAAAAGATAGACTACGATGAGTTTAATGAATTTACGGATAAAGGATGGGATTTACAATGAACGAAGAAATTCGCAGGGACAGGATAGGGAAATATCTGATTCCAAAGCTTGAGGATGAGTTTATTTTTGATGAGTTTTCCGAAGATTATTTGAGAAGATCGGAGCTTGAGGATATATTGACGGAAGTTCCGATTCCCATACGAAAGACCGAACTCGGAGATATGACTTCACTCAGCGTTGCTCGGAACATGGCGCATGTGATTGGCTGCGACATAAATTTCAGATATGCGGCAAATTATATAGAGTACATCCAGAGGGCGTTTAAACATGATTTTGTGCAACTTCTTCTCAAAGAGGGGGTGGATAGCGCACTCAATGATGATTATGAGACTGCGTGCATAATTTTCAGAGCCTGCATACAGATCGAGCCGGAAAACAAAGATGGATTTTACTGCTACGGCAGGGCGTGCAAGGATGCTTATGAAAACAGCGATGAAGCCGAGTATATTGGCAGATTTAAGGCGGAATCGCTGGAAGCCTTTGAGCATCTTACCTTGCTGGCGAAGGATTTTGATAAGGGTTTCTATTTTCTCGGCTTTGCATATCTGAACATGGGACTTTACATAAAAGCGAAGTTGACATGGGAGAGCTTTATGGAATTGTCGCAGGACAAAGAAATGAGAGAAGAAATATCCGAGTTGCTCGAAAAGCTTGTGGAACCGTCAAAGATAGAAGAAGGTTACAATGCGATCATAAGCGGCAGAAATGAAGAAGGAATATCTATTCTCGAACCTTACGAAGATGATGAGAGATTCAGCTCATGGTGGCCGCTTCGATATTACCTCGGTGTGGCGTATAAGGAACTCGGAAGCATTCCCCGTGCGGAAGAACTGTTTATCGAGACACTCAAACTGTCTCCGAGTAATATCGATGCGATGAAGGAACTGGTGGACATATATTCGGCGGCAGGAGACCAAACAAATGCTGAAAAATACCGTGCAAAGATCCGCATAGTTGAAACAAATATGGAATTGGACAGGCAAGAAAACGGAAAGCTTACGCCGGGGCTGTCATAGACAAGAAAACGGAAGGCTTGCGCCGGGGCTGTCACAGCCAAAAGAGCGGTTACGAGGTGATATGGATGACGTATGAGGAAATATTGAGATACGCCAGAGAATGTATAGGCGACAAATGCCATGCATGTCCTATATGCGACGGCAAAGCATGTGGAAACACAATACCCGGTCCGGGTGCGAAAGGTGTGGGGGACACCGCCATAAGAAATTATCAGAAATGGCATGATGTAAGGATAAATATGGATACCTTGTGCGGAAATGAAGACGTTGACACTTCATTTGAACTTTTCGGAAAAACTTTCAAGTACCCATTTTTCATCGCTCCCGTCGGCGCACTGTTTCTTCATTATAGTGATAAATACGATGACAGAAAGTATGTCGAAACCATAATTCCTGCGGCAAATGAAGCGGGTATAGCGGCATTTACCGGGGATGGACAGAACCCTGCGGTAATGGAAGTGGCGACCAAAGCCATAGAAGAAAACGGAGGGATGGGAGTGCCGACATTGAAGCCGTGGAATCTTGAAGTCATAAAGGAAAAACTCAAACTGATAAAAAAAGGTGATCCTTTTGCGGTTGCGATGGATGTAGACGCCGCAGGATTACCCTTTCTCAAAGGTTTGACACCACCTGCCGGAGGCAAGACGGTAGAGGAACTTGCCGACATCATAAGAACTGTCGGAAAACCGTTTATAGCCAAAGGAATTATGACCGTCAAAGGTGCAAAGAAAGCCGTGAAAGCGGGGGCATCTGCCATAGTCGTATCTAATCACGGCGGCAGGGTGCTCGACCAGTGTCCCGCAACGGCTGAAGTCCTTGCAGAAATTGCGGCTGAAGTCGGTGATGCGGTCAGGATATTCGTGGATGGCGGAATAAGAAGCGGCACAGATATATTTAAAGCACTTGCCATGGGAGCCGATGGCGTTCTGATAGCAAGACCATACGTAACAGCTGTTTACGGGGCGGGGAAAGAAGGTGTGAGGGTGCTCACAGAGAAACTGGGAGAAGAACTCAAAGATACGATGGCGATGTGCGGAGCATTCAGGCTTGAGAACATATCGAGAGATATGGTGCGCATGTGAGAGCATGCGAGATCGGTTGTCCGCCGGAAAAGTAAGGTGTGGATGTGAGCTCCGATGAATTTGGTGCTTGTTTGATTTCAACATTACGGAGGGAGACGTCTTTTACGGGAAAGGAGGGATTCATTTATGATTGAAAAATTTAAACAGACGGATATGCTTGCGGAATTTGGGCAGTCGAGAGTTTTGGAACCCAAAGGATACTTTCCGGTGTCATCATGGAAGATGGACAACTCAAAAGAACTTAAAAGCGGTGAAATGAGAATTGCCGTTGAAAGGATCAAAGTTGAAGAAGGAAGCTTCAGACAGATATGCAATGCATGCAACTATAAGGTGGAAGCCATAGAGGAAAGAATAATAAGCATAGTAGAGGAGAGGGGAAAGCTTCATAACCACCTGACCAACAGCGGAGGAATATGTCTTGGAACAATTGATGAAATCGACGAAGAGTATCCGAATGACCGCAACTTCAAAGTAGGCGACAAAGTTATCGGAATCGTATCACTGACTTGTATACCGATAAAAATTTCAAAAGTAAAGAACATCAATTTCAGTTACGGACAGATCGAGGTGGAAGGATATGCGATCTTTTTTGCGACAAGTCCCGTATCAAAACTGGAGTTGCCGACGAACGAGGAAATATTGCTGTCAGCTTACGATGAATCGGGTTCACTTGCAAAGGCCGGAAAACTTGCAAAGACCGGAAAAAGATTCCTTATACTTAGTAGCAATATATTGATGACGCTCATGTATGCGGCAGCGATGAAGTTTTCCAACCGAAACCACTGTAGCATAACGGTGCTGCTTGAGCTTGATCCGATGCCCAACTTGTCGTATGAGGAAATATTTAACCTGCTAAAGGATTATGTGGATGAATTGCGTGTGACCACGCCCGTATCCCCCGTGGAAAATTACAAGCTTTTGATCGAACAAACGGATTATTCGGATCCCGATATGCTCTTTGACAGCAGCATAGTATGCTCCAACATGCTCGGCGTGGAAGTCATAGGGGTTTTGCTCACCAAGAATGGGGGGAATCTGTTTTTTACAAATCTGGTAAGCAATCATAACACCACGGTTCTATTTACAGAATCACTGGGCAAAAATCTCAATATCATTTCGCAGGAGGGATATACCGTTACATTTCCGCAGTACACCATGGACATCGTTAAGAACATAAGAGGAAACCTGCTGAAAGTACATGAAATGTGCAAAGAGTACGGTATAATCAAGCAGTGTCCCGTCAGAAATATCGGCAACTACAATCTGGTGGACATCAAAAATGTCGGCGGCTATGCATTTAAAAGTAGCTTGACCAGGGAAATGTTGGAGTATGTACTAAATATCGCAAGCTACGATTGCAATGTCATCATTTCCGGTGAAACGGGAGTCGGGAAAGAGCGGATTGTGGACATCATTCATGAAAACAGTAGCAGAAAAGGTCAGAGATGCATCAAAATAAACTGCTCGGCAATAGCCGGAAGTCTTGCGGAATCGGAATTGTTCGGTTATGAAGAGGGGGCATTCACGGGCGCTAAAACAAAAGGGAAAAAAGGCTTCTTCGAACTGGCAAACAACGGAATACTTTTTCTTGACGAGATAGGTGATCTGCCTCCTGAACTTCAGGCGAAGTTTCTCAGAGTATTGCAGGAGGAGAGTTTCTACCGCGTAGGTGGAGAAATGCCCGTCGACGTCAATTTCAGACTTATCTGTGCGACAAACAAAGACCTGGAAAAAATGATAGAAGAGGGAAGCTTCAGAGAGGATCTTTATTACAGACTCAACATATGCGAAATCCAAGTGCCTCCGCTTCGCGAGCGAGTGGACGATATTGAGCCCATAGTGGAAGTTTTCATAAAAAAATATAACGAGAGATATAAAATCAACAAGGGATTTACGCTGGAGGCATTTGATGAACTTAAAAAATACAACTGGCCGGGAAACATAAGAGAGCTTGACAATATAGTCCATAGGCTTTTGGTGAACACAAAAGAAGATGTGATAGATGAAGTGATGGTGAGGGAGCTTTTTGAAAGAGGGATCAAGCCAGGATTGACTCCGTCAAAGTCGCATGCAAGTTCAAAGTTAAATCAAACACGGACACGTGAGTCTGAAACCCGCACGCTGGACAAGATAATGGAAAGCCATGAAAAAGTGATAATAGGGGATGCGTTGCAGCGGGCGAAAACGACAAAGCAAGCCGCAAATATATTGGGTATAAGTCAATCTCAACTTATGAGAAAAAAGAAAAAATACGATTTATGACAACGCATTGTCATTTTTGCACATGAAAATGTCAATATTGAATACAGGAAACTGAGTGGGTTGTGCTCAAAAAAAGCTTTATTTGCTTGAAATAGCAAGTTGATAAAGCTTTTTTTTGTTTTGGCACGGAATTTGCGGTTACATAGTGTAGAAGTTCAGCGTAAGGTGACCGGAGAATGTGCTCGTGAAAGTTTCTAAGCGATAAACGGATTGCGTAGCGATTTCCGGATCGTGAGAAACAGATGGCTAATTGAGTAGAGAAAGGAGTGAGTAAATATGTAGAGGTAAAGCAAGGCATGAAAAGTACCCGGTTAAGAGGATATTCAGAGGTGCTTTGGAGACGCCGGAACAGATTAAACGTAAATCAACTTACACACGGTTAAAACACTATGGAGGGAAAAATGCTAAGAAATTCATTACCTAAAATTGTAACAGGAACATTGCCGGGACCTAAAGCTTCCGAGATCATCAAAACGAGGGACAAGGTTATGCCGAAAGCGATCAAATGCATATATCCTTGCGTGATCAAACGCGGCGAAGGAGCCATGTTTGAGGACGTGGACGGAAACGTATTCCTTGATTGGGTCGGAGGCGTTGGAGTGCTGAATATCGGTTATACGCACCCTGAACTTGTGGAAGCGGTCAAAGAACAGGCGGACAAGTATTTTCACGCGATGATGAATATAACGACTCATGAAAACTATATCAAACTCGCTGAAAAGATGAATGAGATCGTTCCGATAAGAGGGGATGAAAAACAGACGATGTTTGCGAACTCTGGAGCCGAAGCCAATGAGAATGCGGTCAAGATCGCCAAAGGATATACGAAGCGTCACAACATAATCGTGTTCAACGGCGCCTTCCACGGAAGAACCCAGATGACGATGGCTATGACGGGCAACAAAGCATATTCGGTCGGCATGGGGCCTTTCCCGGCAGGCATACACAGAGTGGAGTTCCCGGATATGTACAGAGCCCCGAAAGGCTTTACGGAAGAAGAGGCAATAGCGTTCTACCTTGAGAAACTTGAACATGCTTTTGTTGAGGCCTGCCCGGCTGAGAATGTGGCGGCAATAATATTTGAGCCTGTACAAGGTGAGGGCGGATTTATTCCGGCTCCTATCTCATGGGTCAAGGCTCTCAGACAGATTTGCGACAAGTACGGCATCCTGATGGTTACGGATGAAGTTCAGAGCGGTTGGGGACGAAGCGGAAAAATGTTTGTTTCCCAATACTTCAAGGATGCAGGATGTGCTCCGGACATCATGACCACGGCAAAGTCCATCGCAGGTGGACTCCCTCTGTCTGCGGTTACGGCAAGCAAAAAGATCATGGACGGTGTTCCGGGAGGAACCATCGGAGGTACGTACTGCGGAAATCCGGTTGCCTGCGCATCGGCGCTTAAGGTGGTTGAGGTTATGCAGAAAGAAAACTATCCGCAGAAAGCTTTGAATATAGGCAAAAAGGTTACAGAAAGATTCAAGGCGATGGCTGAAAAGTACGATGCGATAGGTGATGTGAGAGGTGTCGGCGCAATGCTCGGAGTTGAGTTTGTAAAAGACAAGAAGAGCAAAGAGCCTTATCCGGAAATAGTAGGGAAGATGGTTGCAAAGACTGTTCAAAAGGGTCTGCTCATCGAAGGCGCAGGAACGTACGGAAACGTTATCAGATTCCTTTGTCCGCTTTGCGTAACCGATGAGCAGCTTGAAAAAGGCTTGGACATCTTTGAGGAAAGCCTTAAGGAGTGTCTGGCCGAGTAAAGATGTTTGACGCGTGCTCAGCGAGCATGCAGATCCGGCCATACAAGAAAATGAGATCGTGCATGCTCGCCCGGGCGCCCCGCTCGGTGGGTGAATCCAAACCCTTTATATTCAAGAGCGATCGAGGCGCCCGCAAAGCCGACCGCAAACAGATTCGCACAAAAGCAGAAATCGAACAATCAGTGCTACACGCCATTGAACTGCGAAGTATGTTGCGGCGCGCTTTGTGAGCGCGCGGCATAAACAGTGGAAAATGCAGTAGGGACAGACCGCAAGGAAAACTTTCCAAATATGCGGCATGGGGAGCATATCAGGCAAGGATTCATATTTTACGATTAAGATTCGTTTTGGAAAGGAGTTTATTATGTTGATGACCGGCGAACAATACATCGAAAGCTTAAGAAAACTGAAGACAAGAGTATACATGTTTGGTGAGAAGATAGACAACTGGGTGGATCATCCTATCATTCGTCCATCCATCAATTCTGTCGCAATGACATATGATCTTGCTCACGAGGAAGAATACAAGGATTTGATGACAGCCACCTCAAATTTGACAGGAGAAGTGGTAAACAGATTCGCACATCTTCACCAGAGCACGGAAGATCTGAAAAAAAAGGTCAAGATGCAGAGACTTTGCGGGCAGAAGACCGCATCATGCTTCCAAAGATGTGTGGGAATGGATGCATTCAATGCAGTTTATTCAACGACGTTTGAAATAGATGAAAAATATGGCACAAACTATCATGAAAACTTTGTCAAGTATCTGAAATACGTTCAGGAAAAAGATCTGACTGTAGACGGCGCCATGACTGATCCAAAGGGGGACAGAGGTCTTGCGCCGCATGCGCAGAAGGATCCGGATCTGTATTTGAGAATAGTTGAGAGAAGAGATGACGGAATCATTGTCAGGGGTGCGAAAGCGCACCAGACAGGTTCGATAAACTCGCACGAGCACATCATCATGCCGACGGTTGCAATGGGAGAGGCCGACAAGGATTATGCGGTTTCGTTCGCCTGTCCGTCCGATGTGGAAGGTCTCTACATGATCTACGGCCGTCAGTCCTGCGACACGAGAAAACTGGAAAAGGACAATGACATTGACGTGGGCAACAAGAATTTCGGAGGTCAGGAAGCATTGGTCGTGTTCGACAATGTATTTATTCCTAACGATAGAATATTCATGTGTGGGGAGTATGATTTTGCCGGAATGATGGTGGAGAGATTTGCGGGATATCACAGACAGTCCTACGGCGGATGCAAAGTAGGCGTGGGTGATGTGATAATCGGAGCCGCCGCAGTTGCCGCCGAATACAACGGTGCGGCAAAGGCATCACACATCAAGGATAAGATCATAGAGATGACCCATCTCAACGAAACGCTTTTCAGTTGTGGGATCGCATGTTCCACAGAAGGTTGTCCGACCAAGGCGGGCAATTATGAGATAGACCTGTTGCTTGCAAACGTTTGTAAACAGAACGTGACGAGATACCCTTACGAGATAGGCAGGCTTGCGGAAGATATTGCGGGTGGGTTGATGGTCACCATGCCTTCGGAAGCGGATTTCAAGTCTGATACGGTGGTGGGCGCAAACGGCGAAACGCTTGGCGATATCTGCAATAAATATTTTGTGGGAAGCGATGTGGCAACCACTGAAGAACGCCAGAGAATACTGCGTTTTCTGGAGAATGCATGTCTGGGTACGGCAGCTGTGGGTTATAGGACAGAGTCGCTTCACGGCGCAGGTTCACCGCAGGCTCAAAGAATCATGATAGCAAGGCAGAGCAACCTTGGGCACAAGAAAGAACTGGCTAAAGATATTGCCGGAATCAATAAAAAATAGGATCGAGGATACATTATGGGTTGGCAGGAAACTTATCAAGCAAAATTAATGACCGCCGGCGAGGCCGTAAAGCGCATAAAATCAAATGATCATGTGGTTTTGAGCCATTGCGTTTCGGAACCTGTGGCACTTGCGGATGCCATGGTGGCTAATGCGAAAAATTACAGAAATGTAGAGATATCACATATGTTTTCTCTGGCTGAGGACAAGTATTGTCTTGAGGAATACAAGGAGAATTTTCATCCCAATCTCTGGTTTTTAAGCGGAAAAACCAGAGAGTGCGTCGAAAAGGGCTGGGGGGATTTCACTCCACTTTTCTTCCATGAGATCCCAAAGCTCATGAGGGATGGAACTATAAGAGTGGATGTGGCAATGATAATGGTGACTCCGCCTGATGAAAACGGTAAAGTTTCCACCGGTGTTGCGGGGGATTACACCGTACAAGCAGTAAGATCGGCAAAGACTGTCATCGCACAGGTCAATAAAAATGTTCCGTTTACATACGGGGATGCGGTGTTTGATGTAGAAGAGATAGATGTTTTCGTCGAAGTCGATACTCTGCTCCCGACCTTGCCTGAGGCTCGGATAGGTGAAATCGAAGAGATGATAGGCAGAAACTGCGCCGAACTGATAGAAGATGGCGACACGCTGCAACTGGGTATAGGAGCGATCCCCGATGCCGTTTGTCACCAGCTTAAGCATAAGAAACACCTCGGAATTCACTCTGAAATGCTGGGTGACGGTGTCGTAGAGCTATATGAGGCGGGTGCGGTGGATAACTCACGCAAGGGTATAGACAAGGGTAAATTCGTATTCAACTTCGTCATGGGAAGTAAGCGATTGTACGACTCGTGTCACAAAAACGAGGACTATCTGTTAAAAAGTGTGGATTACGTCAACGACCCTGCGATAATCGCCCAAAATCCGAGCGTGGTGAGCATAAATGCCGCTCTTGCGGTCGACTTCTACGGTCAGGTTGCGGCAGATACCATCGGTTACAAACAATTTTCCGCTGTCGGTGGTCAGGTGGATTTCATCAGAGGCGCCGCAATGTGTCACAACGGCAAAGGAAAGGCCATCATCGCCATGCCTTCCGCCGCAAAGAAGAAAGATGGAACACTGATATCCAAGATTTCACCTATCCTTGCCGAAGGTCAAGCGGTAACCACATCAAGATACGATGCGGATTACATAGTGACAGAGCAGGGGATCGCCAAGCTGAAGGGAAAAACCACAAGAGACAGAGCAAGAGCTTTGATCGACATAGCTCATCCCGATTTCAGAGATGAACTCAAGAAATCATTCAGGAAGATGTTCAATGTTGAGTATTAGTGATAACAAGACCGGGGGCAAAGTCGCCAAGCCCGATGCACCGTTTGAGGATCGTTTCGTTTGTGACTTTTTGTGACTTGAAGAAGACGCAAAGCCGGGGAGTATATATGAAATATAGTATCGGTATCAAGTACTGTGGCGGATGCAATCCACAATACGACAGAGTCAAAACGAAGAAAAGCATAGAGAAGAAAATAATGAAACTTTTTAAAGAAAATAATCACAGCCTGGATTTGGGGTATGCAAGAGAAAAAGTATTCTATCATTGTTTGATTCTCATAGGCGGTTGTGGGAGCTGTTGCGCTTCGTTTGAACAGTACGATGCGGCATGCGTGCTTAAGATAAAGAGCGAAGATGACGAAAACAAGATCCTCAAACAGCTACGGGAAATACTGTATTGACATTGCGGGCGGCTCTGCTTGTTTTTCAAAGATATTTATGAGGAGAAAACGATGAGTGCGGAAAAATTAAAAAGATCCTTCGGGACTAAAGACGTATTTACTTTAGCCTTCGGCACGATGATAGGCTGGGGGTGGATCATGTTGTCGGGGCAATGGGCTGCTTCGGCGGGGATGCTCGGAGCCATAGTGGCTTACGTGGTTGGAGCCATTTTATGCATATTTGTGGGGTTGGTATATTCGGAGCTGACACCCGCTATCCCTTATACGGGAGGAAGCGTGGTATTCTCATATAAAGCAATGGGATATTGGCCATCCGTGCTTGCGGGGCTTGCGACTGCGTTTGCATACCTTGGTGTTGCGGCTTGGGAAGGTCCGGCTTTTTCGACAGCCATAAACTATGTTGTGGAAATTCCTAAAGCCGGAAAGCTTTGGACAATAAAGGGTGACGATGTATATGCAACGGTTGCACTTGTTTCCATAATAGCCTCGATAATAATAACATATTTGAATTACAGAGGAGCCAAGCAGGCAGCTGTCTTCCAAACGATCGCAACCGGAGGCTTGATCGCGGTCGGACTGGTATTTTTGACAGGCGGAGCGATAATGGGCAATGCGGAGTACACGAAACCGCTGTTTACGGATTTCAAAGGATTTTCGGCGGTGTTGCTGATGGTGCCGGCTATGTTTGTGGGCTTTGACGTGATACCGCAATCGGCCAGTGAAATGGATGTACCTCTCAAGAAGATACCTAAAATATTGATTTTGTCTATATGTGCCGCCGCGTTGTGGTATATGGCAATGATATTTGCAACGAGCATATCGGCACCGGCTACCGTAAGGCTAAACGGTGTGATACCGGTTGCGGATGCGATGGCATTCAATTTCGGATCTCCTATATGGGGAAAAATCTGCATAATAGGAGCCATCTGCGGAATACTGACCAGTTGGAACGGCTTTCTTTACGGAGGTGCCAGAGTGTTATATGCCTTGGCAAACGCAAAGATGCTGCCGGGGGTTCTAGCAAAAATTCACCCGACACACAATACCCCGTCCAACGCTGTACTGCTTTGCGGCGCACTTTCAACCTTCTCTTGTCTTTTGGGAAAAGGCGCACTCGTTTGGTTTGTAAATGCCAGCTCTTTCGGGGTGGTTCTTGTATACTTCATGGCAACTCTGTCCTTTGTGGTTTTGAGACGCAAGCAACCTGAACTTGAAAGACCTTATAAAGTCGGAAATGCCAAAGTGGTCGGATTCATGGCGATACTGGTGTCCCTGTTCTTTGGATATTTGTACCTGCCGATGGGTCCAAGCCCGCTTGCACCGATAGAATGGATGTTCGTTATAGGATGGTTTATATTCGGAGGAATACTGGCGATCTATGCGAAAGGTAAATACAAGGATGTCAGTGAGCAGGAACGTGAAGCGCTTCTCTTCAGAGAGGACTGAATCACATATCGGGTCATATATAATTTTTTAAGAGGCGAAAAGTTTCAAATGCCTTCGCCTGATTGAAAGGAGCAGAACATGCAAGCACTTAGAGTGGTACCTAAGGTATTTTACTTTGATACCTTCAAGGAATTCAACGAGGATTTCAAGATCACGGAAAAAGATATTATCGTCACGAATGAATGGATCTACAAACCTTATATTGAACCGCTGGGCGTGAAAGCCGGCGTGATATATCAGGAAAAGTTCGGCAGCGGCGAGCCGTCGGATGAAATGATAGACGCCATGAAAAAGGAAATGGACAAATTCACTTTTGACAGGATCATCGCTGTGGGCGGCGGAACCATAGTCGATATATGTAAGATCCTGGCGTTGGAAGTTCCGGAAAAGTCTGTAGACCTTTTCACAGGAAAGGTGCCGCCAAAGAAAATCAAAGAGCTACTCGTGATTCCGACAACTTGCGGAACCGGATCCGAAGTTACCAATGTCGCGATTGCGGAGCTCAAGTCTCTTAAAACCAAGAAAGGTCTTGCGGTTGAGGAAACTTACGCAGACTATGCCATATTGCTTCCGGAATCGCTTCAGGGACTGCCGGATTATGTGTTTTCGACAAGCTCGATAGACGCCCTTGTTCATGCGACAGAGTCCTACTTATCGCCGAAAGCCTCGCCTTTTACGGAGATGTATTCCTTGAAGGCGATAGAGATGATCATGAAAGGCTTCAAGGAAATCACAGAGAAAGGCAACAGCGCAGAAGTTCGCAAACCTTATTTGAAAGACTTTGCGCTTGCTTCAAATTACGCAGGTATCGCTTTCGGAAATGCGGGGTGTGGTGCGGTACACGCTTTGTCGTATTCGATCGGCGGCGCATTCCACGTTCCGCATGGTGAAGCGAATTATCAATTCTTCACAGAAGTGTTCAAGATGTACATGAGAAAAGAACCAGGCGGCAAGATAGCCAAAGCAAATGCCATTTTGGCGAAAGCTTTGGGCTGCGATGTCGATGTGTGCTACGACAAGCTTGAGGAGATGCTGAATCATCTGATCCAGAAGAAGGCTTTGAGAGAATACGGAATGGTGGAAGCACAAATCGATGAGTTCACCGAGATGACGGTTGCCAATCAGCAGCGACTGCTCGCGAACAATTATGTCTTCTTGTCAAATGACGAAATAAGAGAGATATTCGCCAACCTTTATTGATGGGAAGACACGGTAGAAACACGTTACAGTAAAAATTTCATAAAAACTCCTATTTAAATGTGTACGGCAAGTCACTCAAGGTCGTGTTTCAGGCGATCGAAACTTTCGTGGCTTACCGGTATCAACTTTCCAAAACCGCTGCCGGCCGAGGTCGAGTGGCGGTTTTGGCGCATCCACGGATCGTTTGTAAAAATCGAACTGATTGTTTGTAAAAATCAAACGGATTGCTTATGAAAATCAAAAGGCGCGGCAGATTCAAACGACGAAGTAATTCTCATGGGGTTTAGTATAATTTTTCTCAAGCATTTCGACATGCGAAAGGAAGTCGGGGTCATCAAAGTATTTGGCTCCGTGCGGGCATGCTTTGACGCATGCCTGACATTTGATGCATATACCGTTCACTTTGGCACAATCCGTAGAATCGATGCTGACGACCGGACAGACCGCCGCACAGCGCCCGCAATTGTCACATTTGTCAATGCGGGTTACAGGTTTTGCTTTTAAAAATTTTGCGGGCGTTCCGTCGAGTTTAAGGGGAGTGTAGTACGGCGGTATCCGTGTATCTTCCGGAAGATTCACGAATATGCCGGCATCTATATTTCCAAGAACCTTTCCCGCAAAGGCTGAAAGGCTTTGGAAATCATCAGCATCCGGCCTGCCCGCCCCGATAAGCTCGGAAAACGGGTGAGGGGAAACCACTGCCGCAGCGCCTGCCACATCAAACCCGTTGTTTTGCATCATGAGACGAAGTTCTGTCAACGCACCCCCGTAACTTCTGTTGCCAAAAGAGCAGATCGCAATCGCTTTTGCGCCATGCCCGACAAAACACTTGCGGAAATCGGGTTCTATTTTATTTGGGATTCTGCCGGCATATACGGGCGAGGCTATGATAAGCAAATCGTTTTGGCTTAAGCGGTATATTTTTTCGCGATTTTTACGTGACGTGAAATCTATGTACTCCCGGCTGATTCCGGTAGCGCCGCCGAGAGAAATCCCTTTTCCTCCAAGATTATTCGATACGTCCTCCGAGTTCACAGAATGATCCCCACCATTTTTACTGAAAACCGGATAATATTTTGCTTCTGCCGCCTGCCCGATTTTCGATGAAAAAAACTTCGCGATCCTTTTGGTTCCGCCTGTGGGGCTGAAATAGCAGGTTACAATTCTCTTGATCATGATTATCACCGTCCATTACTTTTCAAAAGTCACACTGAATCTGTCCTTTTTTGTTTTTCCTCTAATCTCTGAAAGTCGAATCCTTCCCTTTTTGCGAAATCCGATCAGATCCCCTTCTTTTAACTTGAAATCCGGATCCGAAATTTCAATATGGTTTACATATACGTTGCGTGCCTTTATTCCTTCAACGGCTTTTGACCTTGAAATTCTGAATCCCGACGATACCACGTTGTCGAGGCGCAGAGAGGATATCGAAGCGGGGAAAATCTGCTTTTTGCTTTGGGATACAATCAATTCTTCAATCCCTGCGATTTCGCTTGAAATGCTTTGTCTTCCGACTTTGAGGTAATTGGAAGCAATGTATTCGGCTATTTCTTCCAGCACAATTATATCGGCGCCGTTCTCCCTTACGATTATATCTCCGGTCATCTCACGCTTGATTCCAAGCCCCAGAAGCGAACCGAGAAAGTCTCCGTGAGAGAGCGGTTTTCCGTCGTTTCTTCCGGTGACTCTAATCAGTTTGAATATGTCTGCGGTTTCCAATTCCATATATTGAGGAACGCAGATCATGACCACACGTTCCGCTTCCTCGTGGCCGCCGAAAAAACGGATTTCACAGTCGAATTTGCTCTGATCTGTCATTCTTCGTAGCAGAGATTGGGCGTGGATATCCAGAAACGTTGTGTTTGTAATAAAGTTCTTGTCGCAGCATTGCCTGATTTTGTCCATAGCCTGTGCTTTTATGATTTCGTCCTTGTTCATACTCATATTATAGTATAAAATGAGCCTTCGCTGTCAAGTTTCCCCGGAGTTTTTCTCCGATATTACATCCGATATTACAGATGAACGGTTTCGGCTTTTCCCATGTATTGTGGAGTGCGGTTTGATATGCCATTGTCGGGACATGAGTTTCGGTGAGAAGGTAAATCACACGAGGAAGCATAGTCAGGAGACTTATTCAGGAACCTACGTATTCGTTTACGGTGTGAGGTGAGCCCGTGATTAGTCAGATCAAATTGCCGAAAGCCGTATCGTGCACGTATATTATGTAAGATCGACGCTCGCATCACTTTTTCCGGTGAAGAAGAGCGTTTTTGTATGCTCCGAGCTGCAAGTATTTACGAGCTTACTTTTAACTTCATAGGAGGTGCTTTCATGGGAATTTCAAAGAAGTTAACAACCTTATTGCTATCTTTAGGATTGGTGGCAGGCATGGGAGCGGCTGCCTTTGCGGCGGATAATGCGGCGGTCAACCTGCTTCCTTATCCGAACAAGGGAGAATTCAACAAGTTGGTTAAATATAACCCTAAAGGAACTCTCAAACCTGTTCAACTCATGGTGCAAGGAGCAAATGCAAACTACTTGCCTGAACCGTTTTCTGCCACAAAAGCCGCAAGTGTTAAGTTTGAAGGATCGGACGGAGTCACCGCAGGATCCACAACGGTGAAACCTGTCGACAATGGAAGCAACCATATCGCGATTTCAGCTGTATCAGTAATGAAAAATCTTTCGTACGGTTCCAAAATGGTAAATGCGAAGTTGCCACAAGCGACTGGATGGACGGGTAGCATCGATCTTGGCGTTGTGTTGAATCCCAATTCGGAGGTAAGCGCAAAGCAGATAAAGGTTTCGTTCTACAAAGGTACGCCGTCTGCGGCAAATCTTCTCGACAAGAAACTCACCAAGAAAGTCAGACCGAATGTGTACGATTCAGATATAAAGTACACATCTGCGCTGGATGCGGCAAAAACAAGCGTGCAGAATCTTACAGTGAACGGTTCGGGAATCAACGTGTACGCCGATTACATGAAAATTAAAGGCAAAGAATACAAAAATAAAGATGATGGTTCTTTGACATGGTGCTACAGAGCATACGATAACAAAGGCAACGCAGTTGACCTTTCTTCCAAGGTCGGCGCTGAGGTATTTCCTGCAGTAAGGCACTCAAATATAGTTTGGATTTACGGTACGTGGAGCGACTTGCCGAACAAGATAGCAACCGGTCTTCTATAGGCGAAGTTGGGAAACACTGTGAAAGGATGAAAAAAATGAGTGTAAAGAATGAATTGAGAATAATATTCTTCGCTTTCTTGCTCATGCTGATAATCGGCGGTATATATGCTACCGCCGATTATGCTTTTGCGGAGAGCGGAGAACGCGATGTGACGCTTGAACTATCGGGAGTCTATGCGGGAAGTCTTAAGATATTTGACAAAAACGGAAAAGAGATGGAAAAAGTATCTTCGAAGAAACTCCCTAAGGAGAAAAGGAAAGTAGAAATTAACGAGTTTAATTATACGACAACAGAAGTAAGTCAATGGAAACTGAAACTGACTCCGGGGGAGTATACCTTTAAGATTTATGACGAATATGACAACTACGGAACGGTACTGAACAGCGAGACGGACTTCAAGGTTACGGAAAGCGGCGACAACCACCATCACTTTGTGGTATACAATATCAATATATACGATAACGACAATCCCGTTGCCGATATAAAATGTAAAACGAAGGTGACGGATGCGGATAAGAATGAAATAAAGGTCACAGACTATGAGTTCGAATCTGAATTTGAAGAGAATGGAGAAAAGGTAAAGGCAAAAGAGATACGGAAAAACTTCATCCTTAAGTACGAGAAGGGATGCAAGTACGATATATCCGTTACGCATGAAGACCCGGGGTACGTATGGAAGGAAAGCCAGTGCAGGATAGGAAGCGTTGGCTGGGAGTATACTATTTTGGACGGGTATATAATGCCGTCGTTCACAAAAAAACAGTTTAAGCTTTCGATAGTCTCCGAAGGGTTGCTTTGGGAACCTCCTTACGCAGATCTGTACTGCACCAACAGGAGCATAAGTTATAGGATACTGTATCCCAAGGAATTGGAAAACTTTCAGGTATGTGAGGTCAACACGGCGGCGTATCAGAGATTTAAACCTCTTAAAGAGCTTCAGGAAAAATACAATATAATCAATTGGGATGAGGAAGACCACGACAAGACGGATGTATACAGTGAGATGAACTTCAAAGCTATGCCTATCCGTGCTCCCCTTATCTTCACAGGAGGTGGTGAATACCGCGATAAAAAAACCGGTAAGCTAAAGGAATCCAAGTACATAAAAACTCTGTTATACGCAGAGCATTCCTCTAACACTTCGGCAAAGAGGGTTACGTATAAAACCTCATTTATAAAGCACGGGGAAGAAGTACCGAGACAAAGTGATTTATCATACAACCGTTATGGTAATGGGGCGGAAAACGCTCTTTTGACCACGCTAAAGGATGAGGGACAGTATCAGCCGCTTGCCATCGGGAAAAATATAGACTTCTTTACCTTTAGGATCGGACAGGGCGTAGACGATGAGGTGACAAATACCATAATTGAACCGGATAAGTTATATAGACTGTTTGGTGACAGCGTAAGTGTCAGCGGGCAAAAAGGCGCACCGGGAAGAGAATGGAACCGGATAAAGCCTGAAAAAAGCGGTGCCACAATTGTCGCAATCGGATATAAGGATGCATTTTATTCAGGTACGCACTTTCCTGTAATCAGTGAAGAGACTGAAGGTGCGACCGAAGATACGGCAACGATGTATGAGAGTGGTTCATATTTTCCCGAGGTCGACCCCGATAGGATAGGAATCGCGATATTTGATGTTGAAGGAAGCGGTGAGAAGATAAAACCCAATATAAGCAGGATGACGTCGGATGGAGAAAAGCCGCTGAGAAAGTACGACAGAGTGCATTTTGTAAAGTCCATGGAGTATCCTGACGGAACAAAGAAGGAGATCAGCAAGTCTACTGAGTTCACCCTGCATCCCACATGTGAGGATGGAAGCGAGGTCAAGGTATACTACCATAAACCGATAAAGACCATGGATGACTTCAACAACAAAGACTTCTTCACCGTTCCGAAAGAGGGGGAAGAACCGGGAAGTGACTGGATAAGAGCGGAGAAGAACGGCAAATACTCAAAGGTCAAACTTGAGCAGGGAAACAACGTCATAATGATGAAGACGGCAAAGCACACAAGATACTTTGTCATAGCGGCAAAGGGAATCAATGTAAAGAGTGTGAACCTATCGAGAAAGGGCAAGAGTTTTGCCAAGGGTGACAAGGTAAAGGTGCATATTGAGGGACTGGTGCTTCCTGTTCCTAAATTGAGTGCCATATACAACCCGGGATTTCCTGACACCACGTACCTCACGGCCGACATAAATGGAAAGGCTACCGAGGGAACCCACACGCAATATGGCATATTGTGGAGAAACTGGTTTGTCGACAAGTATCCGGAAAAAGACAGCTTCACTATAGCGGACTCAAAGAACCTTGACATAAAGAAGATAAAGATACACTCGGGGCGCTTCGGCGACGATCTTGACGGTCACTGCGACATAGGACCCGAGAGCGGAAGACCGCCGAACTTAAATGCGGATGAGTACAAGGATCCGGATAATGCGCTATTTGGTGTGTTTGAGGATGTGAGCGTACCGGTACTCCACCTTGAGTATCCAAAGACTTCCGTAATCAGATTTGTCAATGCGAAGAAAGGTGCCTTCAGGAGAATTAAGATAGACGGAGAGGTCTTGGATAAGGACGCATATACGATCTCTGAGGAAACGGGCAAGCTTGCAAATTCGGGAGTGCAGGACACCTCGACGGGATACTTCGACCTCACGCTGAATGATGAGTATCTTAAGAACCTTGATGCCGGAAAGCACAAGGTAGAGGTAAAGACATCCGAGGGAAACGCTGATGGAACTTTTTCGGTGGGAACCGGTGCAAATACAGGAGATAATGCCGACAAAGGTAAAGTCGAACGGAAAAACCCTGTAAAATCCGTGCTTGACCGTATGATAAAACCTGCGGTAACTAAGCTCGCCAAGGTCACAAAACTCAAGGTAAAGGTTGCGAAGAAGAAAGCGGTTGTAAGCTGGAAGAGACTTTCCGGAGTGAGCGGATATGAAGTATACAGAAGAACGGGCAGAAAAGGCAGATATGTCAAGATTGCAAGCGTAAAGAATGCAAAGATAAAGAGCTCAAGGATAAGAACTGCGAAAGGCGCAAAGTCTGTCGGAACCGTCAGGTACATCGACCGCAAAGCCGGAAAAGGTAAAACGAAGATCAAGGGCAGGAAATATTACTACAAGGTGAGAGCCTTTAAGAAGATGAACGGAAAGAGAGTTTACGGAGCTTACTCAAAGGTTGCGGGATAGCTGTGTGAGCTGGGACGTGAATGGTATATTGATATTTATTTATCCACTACTTTTTTAACAGTAATGGATTTTGGGTAACTTCACTGCTCGGTATCTTTTCTATGCCAAGATGCCAAGCAGTGAAGTTATTTTCCCCAATGAGTAAAAGAAAAAAGTTCATACTGACTTGCCTCCTAGGCTGTCCCCAAAAATGTCCGCACCCTCAAAATGAGATTGTGACCATCTCTAAACACAAGCCGGAGCTTACTTTGCAAATTAACATTGCAAATTAAAATTCCACACAATAGAAAAAAATATTTTTTTTCTATTGACAAACCGAGGTTGTCTCCTCTATAATTGTACACGTTGCCGGCGCAATTCGTTTGATGATCCGAGGTAGCTCAATGGTGGAGCAACCGGCTGTTAACCGGTAGGCTGTGGGTTCGAGCCCCACCCTCGGAGCCAATTTTATTCTGCCGGCGTGGCGGAATTGGCAGACGCCCGGGACTTAAAATCCCGTGGGTAGCGATACCCGTACCGGTTCGACCCCGGTCGCCGGCACCAACGATACAATTGAATTATGATGACGCGGGGTGGAGCAGTTGGTAGCTCGTCGGGCTCATAACCCGAAGGTCGAAGGTTCAAGTCCTTCCCCCGCAACCACAATCAAACCCGCAAGCATTTTCAGGCCGGCTGCTTGCGGGTTTTTTACTTGCGCCGGAGAACGAGCCGGATGTTATCGAAATTTGGGGTTAGAAATATTTAAATCAAAGGTTGACAAACACCATAACGGTGTTATAATCGTGCATATAATAACAGTGTTATGCAAGCACAAATACTCAAGAAAAGAGTGTTATCTACACATGTGCGCACGCTGAAGAAAGCTGAAGAAAACGGCATTATGCATACGTACGCACATGCATGCCGAGTGCGAATAAGAAGGAGGGTGCGCAATGAAAACAATTCCTACGGAAGAGGCAATTCTTGGAGTCGCAAAAGAAGAATTTCTCCAATACGGTTATATGGAAGCTTCCATGAGGCGCATCGCATCGAAGGCGGGATGCACCACGGGAATGTTGTACTACAGATTCAAAGACAAGGATGAGATCTTTAAGGCGCTCGTGAAGGATGGAGCGGATCTGTTTGAGGGAGAATTTATGAGGATGCAGAAAAATTTTCAGGCGCTACCCGATGAGGTTCAGGTTGAAGGAATGTTTGACTACGCCGGGGGCGGAATGGAAGAACTGAATGATATTCTGTACGCTCACTTTGATGCATTCAAACTCATCGTCTGTTCCGGCGGCGGTTCAAGCTACGAGGGATACATAGAAAGGCTTGTGGATGCGGAAACGCAGAGCACGTTCAGATTTATCAATACTTTGAGAAGCACCGGACACAATGTCCCCCCGGTCAAGGAAGAGATGTGCCATATGCTTGCAAGCGCAATGCTCAACGGCATTTTTGAGGTGATAGCCCACGATTTCTCAAAAGAGGATGCAAAGAAATACATATACGATTTGAGGAGGTTCTTTTCGGCAGGTTGGGGCGAGTTGTTCGGAATGGAGTATCACTCGGCTGAGAATAAAAGCCATGAGAACGCATTAAAAATATGAGGTAGAGCATTAAAAATGTTCCGGAATTATTGGAGGTAATTATGAAGAAGAGGACGACCCTCGGTTGGATTGCCGAGTTTGCGGGAATGCACAGAAAAACATACGTCATTTCCGTTCTAATTGCGATTTTGGAGGTGATTTGCAAACTTATTCCGTATTTCATAATGGGAAATATTGTGGTGGATCTGCTTAAGATGAATCGCGATTTTTCTCTTTATGCAAAACTTTGCGTATGGATGCTGTTGAGCTGGACGTCAGCAGTGGTTTTGCACAACTTATCCACGGGAATGTCACATAAGGCGACTTTCCACCTTTTAAGCACGATTAGGCGCATGGTTTGCGACAAACTGTATAAGCTGCCGTTGGGATACGTGCTGGACACGCCGTCAGGAGAAATGAAAAATACCATAGTGGAAAGGACGGACAGTGTGGAAACCACGATGGCGCACATAATTCCTGAATTTACTGCAAACCTTTTGGGACCACTGTGTGTTCTTGTCTATATGTTCACCCTTGATTGGAGAATGGGACTAATCTCACTGGCAACGATACCGATAGGACTGATTTCGTATGCTTCGATGATGAAAGGATACGAAGAAAATTACAAAAGAACGATCGATAAGACAAAGGCATTGAACGACACCGCGGTGGAGTACATAAACGGTATAGAAGTAATAAAGGCTTTCGGGGAAGCTGACAGCTCGTACGAAAAATTTGTTACTGCGGCCAAGGAAGGCGCTACATGTTTTGTGGACTGGATGCGCGAATGCATAGGTGCCTCTTGCACGGCAATGACTTTTTTCCCGGCAACTCTGATAGGGATACTGCCGCTTGGGGGAATGTTGTACAAAAATGGGACTCTGCCCGCACCGACATTGATATTGATAATCATATTATCGTTTGGGATCATCGCACCGATCATGACATGCGTGTCATACATGGATGATATCGCAAAGGCGGGAACCATAATAGGGGAGGTCACAAGCATACTTGAACGGGAGGAAATGCACAGACCTTCGACTTTGACAAAAGAAGTTACGGGAAGCGATGTAATCATAAAAGATATACGCTTTGCATACAAAGAAAAAGAGGTGATTCACGGAATCAGTCTTGAGCTTAAGAAAGGAACGGTCAATGCGCTGGTAGGACCGTCGGGAGGCGGCAAATCGACCATAGCCAAGCTTGTTGCAGGACTGTGGGATCCGTCCTCAGGGGAGATACTCATAGGGGGAGTGGGTAATGCGGATCTTCCGATAGAAGTTCAGAACAAACTCATAGCGTACGTTTCTCAAGATAATTATCTGTTTGACGTTTCCGTCAGAGAAAACTTGAGGATGGGGAATCCCAAGGCGACCGACGCCGAGATTGAAGAGGCTGCCAAAAAAAGTGGCTGCCATGAATTCATATCAGGGTTGGAAAACGGATATGAGACGATAGTCGGAGGATCGGGAGGACATCTATCCGGAGGAGAACGGCAGAGGATTTCCATTGCCAGAGCCATGCTAAAAGACGCACCGATAGTAATACTGGACGAAGCTACGGCATACACGGATCCAGAGAGCGAGGCCGTAATCCAAACTGCGGTCGCAAAACTGGTAAAAAACAAAACTTTGATGGTCATTGCGCACAGATTGAGCACCGTCATGGACGCCGACAGGATATTTGTCGTGGACGGAGGCAACATTTCGGCTTCCGGAACGCATGAAGAGCTTCTTGAGAAAAGTGAGCTTTACAAAAACATGTGGGAAGCCCATGTTTCGGTGAGAGACAGAGATTCCGACAATGTCACGGCTGCGGAAACCGGAAATGCGGCAGCCGGGAAAGCGAACGGAAAAGAAGTGACCGGGAAAGTGAACGGAAAAAGAACGGACGGAGTGGCCATGAACAATGAAAGAACGGAGGTATAGGGCATGATTGGGATCTTTAGAAAATTCTTTGCGTTCTGTCGGGAAGAAAACAGAAAAAAATTCTACATATCTATCGTGTGCGGTGTTTTGATGGCGTTCTTGCAGGCACTCAGAATTCCCGCAGCGTTTGTACTGATCGACGCTGTTTTGAAAGACAATGTGACTGCGAGCACGTGTCTGATAAGCTTTGGCATAATTTTAGGAAGCGTAATCGCCGGAATACTGATAAGAAGCAAGAGTATGATGCTCCAGTGCGAGGCGGGATACGGAACCTGCGCCGACAAGAGAATAGAGATTGCAAGGCATATGAGATACCTACCAATGGGTTATTTCAATAAAAACAGTCTGGGTTATATCACATCGGTTACCACCAATACCATGGAGCTGCTTGCGGATATAGCCACAAAAGTCGTAATGCTGACCACGGAAGGGCTGCTCGAAATGCTGCTCATAATCCTCATGCTGTTTGCCTTCAACCTTAAGATAGCATTGGTCGTACTCGCAGGTACCGCAGTTTTCATGATCGTCAATATGATTTTACAGCGGCGGGCAGAAGGTATCGCCGAAGAAAAAGACAGCGCCGACAGAAATATGGTCTCAATGGTGCTGGAATACATACAGGGGATGATGGAAGTCAAATCATACGGACTTTATTCGGATGAGAACAAGAGACTTTCGGATTCTTTCACCCGTGCGGAAAAGGCTAATTTCAATATGGAGAAGAAATTTTTGCCGTACTTTGCCCTGCAATCGTTTGTGACCAAGGCGATAGGGATAGCGATGTCTTTGGTGTCTCTGCGATTATATGTAAACGGAAGCATGGAACTTTCCGTATGCATAGTCATGCTCATATGCTCATTCATGATATTTAACAGTCTGGATATGGCGGGGACGATGTCTTCGCTGTTAAGAACGGTCAGCATATCGGTGGACAAAGCAAACGAGATTCTCAATCTGGAGCCGATGGACGTTGACGGAGAGGACATAGTGCCGAAAAATCACGATATAGATCTGGAAAATGTAAGCTTTTCGTACGGTAAGAGGAAGATAATAGACGGGCTTTCGATGCACATAAAAGAGGGTACGACCACTGCCATCGTCGGGCCTTCCGGAGGAGGGAAAACGACTATATGCAGGCTCATGGCCAGATTCTGGGATGTGGATCTTGGAACGGTCAAACTTGGAGGGATAGACGTGAAAGAATACAGCGTGGATTCCCTTATGAAAAACTTCAGTTTTGTTTTTCAAAATGTATACCTCTTTGACGACACGATAGCCAACAATATAAGGTTCGGAACGCCGGAGGCTTCAATTGACGAGGTGATAAGCGCCGCAAAAAAGGCGTGCTGCCATGAATTTATAAGCGCCTTGCCAAAAGGCTATGAAACGCGTATAGGCGAGGCGGGAGGCATGTTGTCGGGCGGAGAGAAACAGAGGATATCCATAGCCAGAGCGATAATGAAAGATGCGCCCGTCATAGTGCTTGATGAGGCCACCGCAAACGTGGATCCTGAAAATGAGAAAGAACTGGTAAAGGCTATAGAGGAACTTACCAGACAGAAGACAATCATAATGATCGCCCACAGACTCAAGACTGTAAGAAACGCCGATGAGATAGTGGTCGTAAAAGACGGTACGATAGTGCAGCGTGGCAAGCACGATGAACTGATGAGGGAAGACAACATCTACAGAAGATTTGTAAACTCCAGACAAGCCGCCGTGAGCTGGAAACTGTAGAACTTACAAATGCCGCAACAACCATGGCTCATTGGTTGCCGGATGTTTTAAGACGATCCGCCGTGACCTGGCCGTGACCTGAGTGAACTTTGCAGCGGTTGTGACCGAGAGTTCGCTAGAACTAACCGAACGCCGCCACAAGGTTGCTTTGAGTTATTGACAATACAAAATAGGAGGTCTTTTATGGAAGTATACAAAAAACTATTTGCTTATGTGCCCGAAAAGAAACATCTTGCGTTTGTTTCCATGTTCTTTTCTTTGCTCGCCGCGGCATTGACGGTGATGCCGTTTTGGTATCTGTGGAAGTTCTTGTGGGAGCTTATGATCCCGGGGAATGTGGATAGGGCTATGGGCTATGCGATAATGATAGCCGTATTGATGATAGCGCATATCTTTATCTACTTTTTCTCTCTCTGGGCATCGCACCTGCTTGCGTTCAGGCTCGAGACAAATCTGCGAAAGACAGGGATAAGGCATTTGCTGAATGCTTCATTTGCTTTTTATGATATGAGCCGGTCTGGGACGATAAGAAAGATAATTGATGACAATGCGGCACAGACCCATATGATAGTAGCTCATTTGATTCCGGATCTTACGGGCGCGATAGCCATCCCCGCAATCATGTATATACTGATGTTTATGGTTGACTATAAACTGGGTTTGCTTCTTGTCGCACTCACGGTCATAGGGCTTGTTCAGATGAAACTCATGATGGGCGGCCAAGACTTCATGACAACATACATGAAGTCGCTTGAGCGTCTCAATGCGGAATCCGTGGAATACGTAAGAGGCATGCAGGTTGTAAAGATCTTCAGAAATACGGTCATGTCTTTCAAGTCGTTTTACGATGCCATAGTAACATATTCAAACTATGCATTGGAGTATTCAAGATCGTGCAGGAGACCGTTTGTGATTTTTCAGGTTCTCTTCAACGTGGTCATAGTTCTCATAATCCCGGTGACCATTTACTACATAAACGGAGGCGGCGATTTGAATGTGATACTCGCAAAGACAGTGTTTTTCGCCTGCTTTGCCGGATCTATATTCGCCTGCTTTATGAGAGTCATGTACGTGGGCATGTATCAGTTCCAGGCATTGGAGGTGATTAACAAGCTGGAGAGGCTTTTCAACGATATGCAGGAGGGGAAACCCGTTCACGGAAGCGTAGAGAGTATGGAGAACACGGATATAGAATTTGACGATGTTTCCTTTGGATACGACAGGGATGAAGTTCTGAACAAATTGAGTTTCAAACTCAAGGGAAACAGGACATACGCTCTGGTCGGTGCATCCGGAAGCGGAAAATCCACGATAGCCAAACTCATATCGGGATTTTATGGGCTTAAAGGCGGAAGAATACTGATAGGCAACATTCCTCTGGAAGATTACAGTGAAAAGGCCATATCAGAGAACATCGCTTTTGTATTTCAAAATTCCAAGCTCTTTAAAACAAGTATCTACGAAAATGTTGCCATCGGCAATCCCAAAGCGAGCAAAGAGCAGGTTATGAAAGCCTTGTCGGATGCAAGATGCGATGAGATACTGGAGAAATTTCCGGAAAGAGAAAATACTCTTATAGGATCAAAGGGGGTACATCTGTCAGGTGGCGAGATTCAGAGGATCGCTATCGCAAGGGCGATATTGAAAGATGCCCCGATCATTATTTTGGATGAGGCGAGCGCGGCGGCGGATCCCGAAAATGAATACGAGATACAGCAGGCGTTTTCCGGCCTTATGAAAGATAAAACCGTGATAATGATCGCCCACAGACTCACCTCAATACGTAATGTGGATGAGATTTTGGTCGTGGATCAGGGTAAAATAATCGAAAGAGGAACCGATGAAGAACTCATGAAGCTGAACGGAAAGTATGCGATGCTTCAGAAAATGTTTGAAAGAGCAAATGATTGGAGGGTTTATGATTGATAAGATAAGGAGGACGTTTGCCCTCACCGAAGAAGGGGCAAAAGGCGTCATAAAAGCATCTCTGGGCTCCTGCCTGATGTACATTGCATACATGCTGCCGGTAATACTTTTGATGATCTTTGTCAGGGATGCTCTTGGGGAGGATCTTAACGGCGCACTTTTCTATGTCGCCATAATGGTCGGCATAATTGCGGTGATGTACGTGTTTATCAACATTTCATACAACACCACCTACAACGAAACATACAAAGAAGCGGCAAATCTGAGGATCTCGATAGCGACAACCCTGAAAAGCCTGCCTCTGTCATACTTTTCAAGACATGACGTGAGCGATCTTTCACAGACGGTGATGCAGGATGTTGCGGATGTCGAGCATGCGATGAGTCACGCTATCCCGGAGGCGATAGGTTTTGTCATATACTTTGTGCTGATTGCGATCCTGATGATAATGGCAAACCCGGCAATGGGATTCAGTATAATAGTGCCGATCATAGTGAGCATTATACTGGCTATATTGACCAGAAAAATACAGGTGAACGCAACAACAAAATTCTTCCATAAGCTGAGGGAAAACAGTGAGTCATTTCAGCAAGCGATAGAGATGCAACAGGAGATAAAAAGCTACGGCAGAGAAAAACTCGTGGAGCAGGAGATGGATCGAATCGTGGATGAGGTTGAAAAAATACATATCAAGACGGAATTTGCCCAGGCCGTGACGGTCAATGCATCATCATCCATCATCCGGCTTGCTTTGGGACTTTCGGTTATCGTGGGAAGTTATCTTTACGCAGTGGGTGAAATAAGCCTTTTGTATCTTGTGGGGTATATAATTGCTGCAACCAGAATCGTGGATGGAATAAGTGGTCTATTTTTGAACATCGCTGAGATACTCTATATCGATTCCAGAATAAAGAGGATACGTGAGATAAGCGAAGTTGAGGTGCAGGAAGGCGAGCCTTGTGAGATCGGAAAGTTTGACATCGAATTTGATCATGTGGAATTCTCCTACGACGGAAAACGGAAAGTTGTGGATGACATTTCCTTTGTCGCAAAACAAAACGAGGTGACCGCACTTATAGGCCCGAGCGGATGCGGAAAGACGACGGTTTTAAGATTGATGTCGGGACTTTATGACAACGACTCCGGAGAAATACTGATAGATGGCAAGAATATAAAGGATGTCGACACCGACAGCTTGTTTGAAAAAATTTCGATAGTTTTTCAGGATGTCTCCCTGTTCAATACAAGTATCATGGAAAACATAAGACTCGGCGATACATCCGCAAGCGACGATCAGGTAAAAAAAGCCGCAGAACTTGCAAATTGTGACTTTATATCGGATCTTCCCGACGGATACAATACAATGATAGGGGAAAACGGCATGAAACTTTCCGGCGGGGAACGGCAGAGAATTTCCATAGCTAGAGCCATACTCAAAGACGCGTCCATAATAATTTTGGACGAAATAAGCGCCTCCCTTGACGTTGAAAATGAGATGAAGATACAGGATAGCCTAAATCACCTGATCAAGGGCAAGACCGTGGTGATAATATCACACAGATTGAAATCGGTGGAGAAAGCAGACAAAATTATAGTTATGAACGAGGGCAAGATTGAGAATATAGGAAAACACAACGAACTTCTAAAAAAATCCCCTACCTATGCTCTTATGATAAGCAGGGCGAGAATGACCGAAAAATACGTATATTGACCGAAATCGCAAACTCGGGGACACCATTGTTTCAAGGTGTCCCCGAATGCCGGTTGGGGCAATCGGCAGAGCTTGGTAAAAAAACTGAACCGCAAAGTTTAAATCCACGTGTTTCATGTTGACAATCGAATAAAAATATAAGACAATCGAGTAGAAGTTATTACTTATTGTCATTTATGATTATGTCAAAGGGTTGACAATGACAACGCATCCTTGAATAAGAGAGGGGAATCTATGAAAAAAAGAAATTTCATGGCGGTGCTTACACTGTCATTGGCGATGATCGCAATCCCACAGGGCTCGGCCGTTGCGGCTCAAAGTCCTTCAGCACACACTCAAAAATACGCATTTGATAAGCTCACGCACTTGAAAGCGGAAACAGCCGCCGAGCTTCTGAAAGGCGGGGAATACGTAAAAAATGAGTTGCTGGTGACTTACGACGATGATATGAGCAATCGTGGGATAAAGAAAGCGGTGAAATCCGGAAGTGGAAAATGCGAGGATATCTTCGAGGCGACATCCAATAGCAAAACTGCAATCGTCAGAGTCGGGGCAGGGAAAACGATGAAAAACGCCGTTGAAAAGTTTATGCAGGACGGAAGGGTGCTTTCCGTACAGCCAAACTATAGATATGCCATAAGAGCGGACGAACATAAAGACGATGAGAATTTCACAAAACCGGACAGACCGTACTATCAGTATCTCATCAAGAGCATCAAGGCCATAGAAGCCTGGGAAAAGCTTGGGGAGAATCCCGCGGCAAAAACACGTGTTGCGGTTATAGACACGGGAGTCGATGCCGGTCACGAGGATCTCCGGGCGAATCTCTTGTTGCAAAACGGGAAATACAAGGCCTTTTACAATGGAAATGAGGCCGAGGCGGTCGGCGATACCGGAAACCACGGAACGCATGTCACGGGAATTATAAGCGCAACGTACGGAAACGGGAAAGGCGGTTTTGGCGTTGCTTCGGGTCGAAAAAACAACCTGGCAGAGACAATGGTTGTCGGAAGCAGCGTTGACGGGGAATCTCTTACGACAGCGGATATAATAAGTTCAATAAATTATGCCTCTGCAAAAGGTGCAAAAGTTATGAACATGAGCTTTGGCGACTCACGCAGGGACAGGCTCATGGGGAAAGCCATAAAAGACGCTTACTACAACAAGGGAGTAACTTTTGTTGCGGCATCGGGAAACGACAACACGGATGATTACGGTGAACCCGAGGGCATGAAAGAGGTTATTTCCGTCGCAGGAACCAATCGAAACGGCGAGAGATGGACTTTTGGAAAAATGGGTGGATCAAACTACAGCAATTCAGTCGACATTTCCGCACCCGGTGAAGGTATTGTGAGTACGGTTCCGGGAAACAAGTATGAAAGATTTACGGGAACGTCCATGGCTTCGCCTGCGGTGGCGGCGGTGGCTGCGCTCATGCTTGATGCCAATCCGGCGCTTACACCGAGGCAGGTCAAGAATATAATGTGCGCATCTAACAAAATTTCGTTCAATCAATATACCGGTTACGGTCTTATAGATGCGGAAAAGTGCGTGGAAAACACCCAAAAGGCGAAAGTCGATCCTGCGGCAGTGGAATCGGTCGAAATGAAAGTAAAAGAGACAACTGTGCAGGAAGACGACGATGTGGGGATAGACGCACTTGTCAGACCCGCCACAAATCTTACTGAAATCAAGTGGACAAGCAGCGATGAGAACATAGCCAAAGTTGACGGCAACGGAATAGTTACGGGGATATCCGCGGGAACTGCGACAATCACTGCAAAAGCGGGGGACAAATCAGTTTCCTGCGCCGTAAAAGTCAAGCCGTCCATAAAAGCGGAAAAGGTGGAGATTGTTGCGGATTCAATGCCTAAAGACGGTGAAATAGGTGTAAATGAGTTGCTCACATTGAGAGCCAAAATTTACCCGCAAAATGCCACCAACAAGGAAATTTACTGGAGAGTGGAAAAACCCGATTCAAGGGCGCTGACAGTGGACGATGCAGGCAATGTGGAGGGTATAAAGCAGGGCGTGGCAAAGATTACGGCATATACATTCGCAAAACCTGCGGAAGGAACAAAACTTGGAGAAGCAGCGAGAAAAATATCCCACACCATAACCATGAAGGTAAAGGAATTTCCTAAAGGGATAAAGATATTCTCATCTCCGCCGTGGCTCATGAAAGGAAAGACAGGAAAAATTTCAGCCCGGATAAAGGATTACAAAGGAACAAACAATTCCGAACTGGTGGCGCACTATAACATCAAATATATCAGCAACAATTCCCGGGTCGCAAAGGTCGACGAAAAAACCGGCAAGATCAAAGCCGTGAGGCAAGGAGTGGCATATTTATCTGCGGAATACAACTATACCGACAAGTTTGAGGAACTTCATCGTTTTTATGACCGGAAGAAAATTATAATTTCAAAGAAAAATTATAAGGGTAAAGGAGATTACGGGCTTAAACGCACACGGAAAAAACACTCGTCAAAGGTTAAGCTTTACTGGAAGAAGATCCCGATAGCATCCGGATATATCGTCAAAATGGCGACTTCGACAAGGGGGAAGTTCAGGACGATAAAGAAAATTAAGTCCGCAAGCAGGACGGGGTATGCTTTCAAAGCCGCACGCAAAGGATTTTACAAGGTAAGGGCATACTATAAAATCAATCGGAAAACTCGGTATTTCGGTTATTCCAATACTGTGAGAGTTGCGGCCAAGAAAAAATAGGTGAAGTTATGAGAAACAGAAAAGTTATTGTGCTTTTTGCACTTGCAATGTCGCTGATTCTGATTCCGGGCACCGTCTCGGCAGGACAGCATAAGCATTTAAAGCATACAAAAAGGAATGCGGCAAGAATATTTGTCGGAGGCGAAAAACTGAAAAAGGCGATAGATAACTTTGGCATAGCCATTAAAATAAAAGAAAAAGATGGGAGTGGCGAGTCGTCCCTGAACATCGAGAAATCGATAGTTAGAGCATTTGTGGATGAAATCTGGGGATTGGCGGTTTCCTCTTACAATACCGATGATCCCCGAGTAAAGGGCTATTCCAAGGATGTGTGGGATGAACTTTCATCCATATACTCGGATTCCATTGCCCGGATAAATAAGGCTACGGACGATGAGGATTTGATACAAGAAGGGATGATGATTCTGCCGGCTCAGTATTATATCGACGCAAGCAGGAAGATCATATCCTTGGGCGAAATGAACTCCCAGTTTTTCCCCCGCGGAAAGAAAGACATACCGGACGGAAAAAAGCGCAAAAAAAAGGAAATCGAGTTCTATTTCGGGGATTTCCAAAGGAAGTCGTACAATAATTTTTATTGGGGCAATATTTGTCAGCGGAAACACTCACTTTTAAAACAACTTGAAAAAGCGAAAACATTTTCGGATCTTGCCCGCGTAAACGAGAATTTCGGGATGATACATGTCGTATCGAAATCGAGTGCGGAATCCGATTTTACAATGGAAGACGGAGCAGGAATAAAGGTCGGTGACCGGAAGATCATAGAATTGAACTGGGTGTACACAAAAAAAGAGGTGAAAAAGCTCAAGAACGCTCTGCTTGAATGGTCCGGAACTTATAGCACCAAAGTCACTAAGAAGCTTAAGAAAAGCAAGACCAAAAAGATAAAAAAATGGCGCAAAAACTTCGACAAGAAGACGAAGAAAGATTACGATGTCGACTCAATGATGGATCGATACAAGGCTTTTGAGGAAAAAGTCGAAGTGGAACTCGGAAACATCGTAAAAGACGGGGATTCCGTAAATCAGGGTGAAGTGGAGCGCTGTAAGAACAAGCTGTACACGGAATATATGAAATACCGTATCAATGACTATTCGGAAGCCAATTGGGACAAAATCACCGAAATTTATTCCGCATGCATACTCAGGTTGGAAAACATCACGATGCAGAAAGAACTGAAAGACGAGATATGGAAAAAAGCCATTGCGGATATGAAAAAGGTTCCCGCTGCGGCTCCGGAAATGAAGAAAAAGAAGAAAAAATACATTGGGATTTTGAAGAATCTTCTGCGTTCCCCGAGATACAACAAGAAAAAACTGAAACCTATAGTAAAGAGGGGCATTGCCGCAATAAGGAAGACAAAAGATGTCGATAAGATCGACGAAATATTTAACCGCTATGAACTCAAGACGGAGAAGAGCATCAAAGAATTCAGGATAAAAGTCAAAAAGATCGGCGAGGGAAAAGTTTCACGGAGCAAAACCGTGAAATACGGAAGCTCGTATAAGGTCAGCGTCGTACCTTTGGCAGGACACAGGATAGCCTATGTTGAGAGGGACGGTAAATATGTTAAGCTGAAGAGCAAGTATGAATTCAACAATATCAGAAGATCACACAGACTTCGGGTGATCTTTCAGTAGAGAGGAGACAATATGGCAGACTGTGGTCAAGGCTGTGATTCCTGTGGAACAAGCGGATGCGGAAGTAGCGCCGCAAGTAGCGAAAAAACCGCCGGAATCGGCAAAGCGGAACTTAACAAAGAATCAAGAGTAAGGAAAGTTATAGGCGTTGTCAGCGGAAAAGGCGGCGTCGGCAAATCTTCTGTCACATCGATGCTTGCCGTATCGGCGACACATCTTGGCAAGCAGGTTGCGATAATGGACGCCGACATAACAGGACCTTCGATTCCGACGGCGTTCGGCATAGATGAGAAAGCAAAGGGAAACGAGGAAATAATCCTGCCTGAGGTATCGGAAACCGGCATAAAATTGATGTCGATCAATCTTTTGCTTGAGAACAACACAGATCCCGTGGTATGGCGGGGGCCGATAGTCGCAAACGTGGTACGCAACTTCTGGAGCAATGTGATATGGGGCGATATCGACGTAATGTTTGTCGACATGCCTCCCGGAACCGGTGATGTGGCATTGACGGTGTATCAGTCGCTTCCTATCGACGGGATAGTGGTCGTCACATCGCCTCAGCAGCTTGTAGCTATGATTGTGGAGAAAGCGTATAAGATGGCGGAGATGATGAACATCCCGATCCTTGGCATAGTAGAAAACATGTCATATTTTACATGCCCCGACAACGGCAAGGACTATGCGATCTTTGGTGAGAGCCATATAGAGAGAATAGCCGCAAAGCACGGATTGAAAAACACGGCGAAACTGTCCATAGACCCACAGCTTGCCGCCGATTTTGACGCCGGAAGAATGGAATCGTACAGGAATATTGAGATCGACAGGCTAACCGATGCGATCCTGTCGGATTGAAAAAGCCGATGAGGAGTGAGTCTTTGATTCAGATGTACAAATTGCAAAGGAATTCTTTTGCAAAGAGATTTGTTTCAAGATGGTTCACAAATCCTCCGTTTTTAACGATCAGATACCCTGCTTCGAAAGCGGGGTATTTTTTTAATTTTTCAAGAGAAACCGCAGAAAGCAATTTCGCCGCATCAATTACGTGAACGCCTTTTGCAGGAATTTCGGTAGGTATGCTTATATCGATCCGGTTGCTTTTTGAAGCTGCTAGTATTGTGCATGGTTGTTCATCCGTGGGAAATGATATGTAATCAAATGGTTCTTTTAGGTGGGATGCCGATATATTTACTGCGGAGGAAGCAATTTCCACACTGTTTATAACGTAATCACCCGCCAAGAAGCCCACGCTGGATATCGCCCTGTGAAAATCAGTCTTTTCTATTACGGGAATAAGTTTTGCAAGCTGTATGATGTCGTCATTGTTGTGCAGAAGAATGTCGCGCTCTAGATCTTTATTGCGCGTGCGCAAGTATTCGTCATACATAAAAACGCTTTGGGCACCGGAAATTTTGTCGCTACGCTTATCAGACACTCCCATGTATTGTTCGAGATTTTTCTGTTTGAGAGAGCCTATAAGTTTTTTTATTTCGGAGTAATATCTTACGAGATTGTAGATATCGAGATGGACAGCATCGATCCTGTCAACGGCTATATTATATTTTTTTGCGCGCGTTTGCAGAAACGGCATATCAAACGATGCACCATTGTATGTTATTATAAGATCCGCATTGGAAAGAGTGTTTACGGTTTTTGAGATAACTTGTTTTTCATCACCCATGCTATCTGCAAAATATTGCACGCACGTTGTACTACTTTCCGGCGAAAAGGAAACTATACCGGAAAGAATAATCTTGTCGCTACGCGGGTATAACCCCGTCGTTTCGATGTCAAATACCGCAACGTTGTTATCTTTAAAGTACATATCAAAGCTTTTACTTTTATAAATTTCATAGTCCAATGTATTCTTTATCGTCTTCATGACTATCCTTTCAGTCTTTAAAACACAAAATAGACCGCAGTGGTGTGCAGCCTATTTTGCCCAAAAGGGGTATCGGGATTAGAGATTAATAAGGTTATCAGGGGGATAACCTTAAGCCGAGTATATACCACTTTAAAATAATAATCAAGAGAAAAAAAGAGATCTATAGTAAAATTTATGATAATTTCCGATTTTAAATCTGGTTTACATGTGATAGAATATTGTAAAGTTATAGAGGCGTAGGACAACGGAAAGAGAGAATACGTTATATGGTATTTGAAGAAAGAACGGTAAGCTCGGAATATGTCTTTAAAGGTGGACTTATAAATGTAAGGCGGGATATCGTAACGACAGTTAACGGAAGATCGGTGAGGGAAGTTGTGGAACACAGCGATGGTGCGGTCATAATGGCGTTGAAACCTGACGGTAACGTCATCATGGAGCGGCAGTTCAGAAAACCTGTTGAGCAGGTAGTGTTTGAAGCTCCCGCCGGTAAGATAGATGAAGGGGAAAGCCCGGAAGCCGCGGCTCTCAGAGAATTGAAAGAAGAGACCGGATACACTGCCGCCTCCATAAGACTGCTGACTTCCATCTGGCCGTCTGTAGGATTTTTGGATGAGAAACTGTATGTATATCTGTGCACTGATCTTACCCCAGGTGAAACGGAGCCTGATGAAAATGAGGCAATAGATATAGAGGAGCATCACATAGATGAGCTTTTTGAAATGACATTGGCGGGAAAGATAATGGATGCAAAGACGCAGGTAGGAATTCTCACGGTAAAGGCACTGATAGACAGAGGAGAGCTTGTGGATTATCTGCGGGGAATTTAGTTATGGAAGTCAATAAGTTTTTAGAGTATATACAAAACACAAAGAAAGTTTCAAAAAACACCGTGTCCGCATATAAACAGGATATAATCGCTTTTGAAAAGTTTTTGCGGTCGGAGGGGGTGACGGAGTTTACCGATGCGGGGAACACGCAGGTGGTCTCGTATCTTCTTGAATTGAAAAATACCGGGAAATCCAAGGCGACCGTAAACAGAAAACTTGCCTCCATAAGAGCCTTCTACCGATATCTCGTAAAAGAAGGGGAAATGCGGGAAAACCCCACCGAAGGGATCAAGTCTCCCAAAATTTCCAGAAAAGAAATATCATTTTTGAGTATAGAAGAGGTTGAAAAGCTTCTTGCGACGCCGGACGATTCAACAAAAGGGAAACGTGACAGAGCCATGTTTGAACTACTGTATGCGACGGGGATTCGCGTGAGCGAGATTATAGAATTGACCGTTGAAGATATGAATCTCACCATGGGTTTTGTAAAATGCAACGGAAACCACGGGAGAGCAAGAATAGTACCCATGGGAATGCCCGCACGCAAGGCGGTGGAGGATTATCTTGCAAACAGCAGACCCGCACTAATCAGAGACAATGGTAGTGTTGAAAAAAGCCCGTTTTTCGTTAACTACATGGGGGAAAGCTTTACGCGGCAGGGCTTTTGGAAGATCCTGAAGCAGTACGGAAAAGCTGCGGGATTACAGGAAAAGCTGACCCCTCAAACCCTGAGAAATTCCTTTGCTATGCACATGGTGCAGAACGGGATTGATATAAAGTCTCTCCAGGAACTCATGGGGCATGAGGATATTATAGCCACACAGGTTTACTTCGAGCACATGAGAAAGCGCATCAAAGACGTCTATGACAAGACCCACCCGCGCGCCATGTCCGTGACGAGAATTTAGCAGGCTACTTCTTCCTGTGGTTGTTGCAGGATGGATCATAGGCGGGATCGTGTGTATGTGTATGAAGATTGCGGACGGTCTGCGGGCATTTAAAGAAAAAAGAGAGATAAGGCGGGAGAGAAAAGGCTTTGAATATGAAAGTGAAGGTGAGGAAAATGAAGAAGAACATGTTTAAGAAGATATCCGCAGTCGCAATGGCAATGGTTATGGCAATATGCTTTGGACTTATGTTTCAGGGCGAGTTTGCAAGTGCCGCTTCAAAAGCTCCGGCAAAGGTGAAGAACCTTAAAGTTAAGGTCAGCGGCATGAGTCTTAAGGCTTCATGGAAGAAGAGCAAGGGTGCCAAGAAATATCATGTATACATAAAAAAGGGGAAGAAGTGGGATAAGGTTAAAAGCGTTAAGAAGCCTGTGGCTGTTCTTAAGTTTAAGAAATCCACTGTCTCTTACCTTAAGGTAAGGGGAGTATCAAAGAAAGCCGGAAGCTTTTCTAAGGCTGTAAAGTTCAGTGTTAAAAAGAATCATTCCGTTAGCGGAAAGAAACCTGTCGCTATACCCGGAAATAAAGGCAAGCAGAATGTCATAAACACTTCTTCGGCGGTTACGGTATACGGAAAGACGGTAAAAATAAACGAAAGCAATGCGGATGTTGAAAAGGACTTTGGAACGGACTATGTAGTAAAGAGGTCGGGGACGAAGTATGTATGGCATATATATAACGCTTATAGTAATCAGAAGAACTTGCTTTTTATAGGATTTGATGAGAAAGGTGTTGCGGCTATATATACAAGCGCTATCGGATGGGAATATAGGGATGACAAAGGATTTAAAACACCGCTTAAAGACGGGGATAAGTGGACAACCGTAAATAACGTTGTGGATGGTAAAGGAAATATCTCCGCTGAAAACGGTATTGACAAAAACAGTATTCAGTATCGTATAGGGGATGAAAACAACATGGCGGCATATGTAAAACCAATGTTTGACCGTTTTGACGATCATAAGATATACGGAATACTGGTTGAGAGAAAAACCATTGCACACGGCTTTAACTACAAATACGATGATGAGCTTAGGGAAAATGGCAAGAGGTATTTTGAGCGGCTGTCAAAGGATGAGCAGGACAAGGTTTGCCTTGATTTTGAGGATCAGGAGATATACCTTATAAATGCCATGAGAGCAAGAGCAAATGTAAATAACTACCAAGGGAAGAATGATAGGGTTATGCTTACCAAAGATGAGGAGCTTACACAGTATGCAAGAAACTGGGCGAAGCACCTTGCGGAGATCAGGGAGGTTGAGCACCATGATCAGGGAAATGGCACGCTTAAGTATGCCGAGAACTGCGGTGGAGGTAATTTGGGAACAGCGATTCAAGATTTAAATGGATATATGAATGAAAATGGGAATCCTATGGGCAAGGATGCCACAGGGCACAGAGATTTAATCTTAATATCAGATACAAGATATTCAAAGATTGGAGTTGGGTTTGGATGGCATGATGGATTTATGGCATCTGTTCAGAATTTCAATTAAATCATTTAACATAATCGAATCAACATGAAATGCCGATTGGCAATATATTTTCTTAAAGACAGTAGCAATACTGTCTTTTTTAATGCTTTAAAAATGAGAAAGGAGTTTGGAATGTACTGCGTAAGGGATCCGTAAAGTATTTAGAATGGATAATGTGTATATTTTAGATAAAGGAGAAAATGGAAATGAGGAAAGAAATAAATAAAAGAAAAAAGATAAGTTTGATGGTCATGATATCTGCGGTGGTAATTGCCATGGTAGGATATATATATGGTGCGGATCATAAGATTACTGCACGTAAGGAGATGACGCCGTCTTCCGGACATACCACGCAGTACTTTGAAGTCACCGGTGGATACAAAGGTGTTTGTTCAGATCCGAGAGATTCAAAGATCGGTACTGTGGGGATGAAAGTAAGTATGAGCAGGCAGGGAAACTCTTCACTTGTCGCAAAGATCGCATACCGTGCATGGAGTGACAAGTACGCTGTCGGAACGAGCAAAAAGGACTCATATGTCGTGTCGCGTGCGATTGCGCGGGCAAGGATATCCGGATTTAACAGCTACGGTTATAGAGGAGAGTAGCTTTACAATAGATGTGAGACCTCAGGGATAGAAAAAAGCAATTGAATCCGTTAGAATGGTTTTTACCACAACACAATCAAAGAAAGGATATTCAATCGCTATGAATAGTATAACACATTCTCAAAGATATTTGCCTAACACTATTGGCACAAGGTATTACTCCGTAAAGCTCTATCGTGGTGGTTGCTCGGTCAATTTTGTCCTATAGCCATATAAGCCGGAAAAGATCAACTTTCTTTGTAAAAGATAAAACGATAGAGTTTTGCCGGACGGAAGGGCTCCAATTGCCCAACAGGGCGGAAAAACTATATCGCCGCAAACAAGTATAAATCAATGACATAAGAAAATCAAGTTTTTTTGAAAAAATGATTAACGACCCGCTGCCCATACCTATTTCTAAAAAAATCCTTGCAGCACTGCACTTAACTGTGTTAGAATGATCGACGTAGTACGGGCGTTCCTCTGAATGAAGCGCAAGATGTTTTGCATTTGTTGAGAATGTGTGGAAAGGAGCGGTTGCATCGCCGGTTTGTATGCCGGATTTTGACGTTGACCGCAGGCGCGTAGAGAGGACTCGAGGGCATTTAAGAACGTCTATGAGGGAAGGAGGAAAAATCATGAATGCAATTGATGCGATAACTCAGGATTATCTTAAGAAAGACATCCCGGACTTTGGTATAGGTGACACGGTTCGTGTGCACATCAAGATCAAAGAAGGAAGCAGAGAGAGAATACAGATCTTCGAGGGATTTGTTTTGAAACGTCAGAACGGCGGTGTCGGCGAAACCTTTACGGTCAGAAGGATCGCTTCCGGTATAGGCGTGGAAAAGACATTCCCGCTTCATTCTCCGTGGGTAGCCAAGATTGAAGTTACACGCAAGGGTAAAGTAAGGAGAGCAAGACTTCATTACATGCGCGGTAGGACAGGGAAGGCTGCCAAGATCAAATCAAGGTAAAGAGATAGTCATTGGAGCCGCAAGGTTCCTTTAAGGGGATCGCAAGATCTCCTTTTTAAATAGTGGCTGTTCGGAAAGCACCCCGGATCGGCAAGTGCCGCCGGATCGGAAAGCCCGGTCGGATCATCCGGGCACCGACCCGATAAGTCAATCGGACGGGATTTGCTTGTTTACAAGGATGAAATGGCGGCGAAAGTGGAATGATGAATAATATAAACTGGTATCCGGGACATATGAAAAAGACCGGAGAGATGATAAGAGACAATTTAAAATTGATAGATGCGATTATAGAGGTTGTGGATGCCAGAATACCGAAATCAGGGCGGAATCCGGAAATTAAAAGATTGATCGGAGAAAAGCCGGAGATAGTGGTTTTGAGCAAAACGGATCTTGCCGATCCGTTTGAAACGGAAAAGTGGAATGCGTTTTTCAGGGAAAATGATCTCATGTCTGTTGACATCAATGCAATGAGCGGAGCAGGAATGGATGCTCTTTATTCCATACTTAAAAATACGGGGTATTCATTCGCAAAGAACGGCAAAAACAGGCCGTTGAGAATTATGGTTGCAGGAGTTCCCAATTCGGGCAAATCCTCGCTGATAAACAGGATGACCGGACGAAAGAGCGCTCAGACGGGGGACAGACCGGGAATTACCCGCGGAAAGCAGTGGCTCACGCTTTCAAACGGTATGCAGCTTTTGGATACGCCCGGAATTCTGTGGCCGAAGTTCGAGGATCCGGAAGTGGGGCTGAAGCTTGCGTATTGCGGCAGTATCAAAGAGGAGATTTTGGACGTTGAGGATCTGGCACTCTCATTTGTTGAAATGATGCACAAGGAGTATCCCGGGCTTTTGTTGAAACGTTATCGTTTGGATGGGCTTGGGACAACGCCTCTTGAGACGCTGGATGCCATAGCTCTTAAAAGGGGATTTATCCTGCCGGGAAAGAAAATTGACTACCTGAGATGTGCGAGAACCGTGATGGATGAATTTCGTTCGGGCAAAATAGGTAAAATCACACTGGAAAAAGCCGGTCAGGGCAGGAATTGGGCGCTATGAACGTGCAGTGGTCGCAAATCAACTGAATTTGAACGGATGTACACCGATGACTAAAAAAGAAAGAGAAAAATATCTGCAAAAAAGGCTTATGGAAATGCAGGAGTTTGAGAGAAATCTTCGCATACGGGGTATTAAGTATATCGGCGGCGTGGATGAAGTTGGACGCGGCCCTCTTGCAGGACCTGTCGTCGCTGCGTGCGTGGTGCTGCCGGAAAACTTTGATGTTTTGGGCGTTGATGATTCAAAAAAACTTACAGAAAAAAAGAGAGAAGCTCTTTATGATTTGATTTTGGAGAAAGCCGTCGCCTACGGGGTGGGCGCCGAAGATGCCGAAGTTATCGACAGTATCAACATTCTCAGGGCGACCAAACGTGCGATGAAAACGGCTGTCCGTAAGGCAGAGGCGATGCTTGCCGATAAAATGAATACATTTGATCATGTGCGGGAGGCATTGGGCATTGAGCATCTGTTGATCGATGCCGTGGAGCTTGAAGACATCAATATTGAGCAAACGTCTATAATAAAAGGGGACGGCAGAAGTCTGAGCATAGCGGCCGCATCGATAGTGGCAAAGGTTTACAGAGATAGGATTATGGTGGACTATGCGGGCGACTATCCCGGATATTTGTTTGAAAAGAATAAGGGGTACGGCACGAAAGCACACTACGAGGGAATAGAAAAAAACGGCATCACGCCCATACACAGACGAAGTTTTTTGAAGAAATTCCGGTAAAACAAAGGAGGGAAAATGGAAATTAAAACCGATATTCAGATAGCGCAGGAAGCTGAGATCAAGCCCATAAGGGAGATAGCCGAAAGCATGGAAATAGATGAAAAATACCTTGAGCTTTACGGTAATTATAAGGCGAAAGTTGATTACAATATTTTGTCGAAGAAAAAGGATGTCAAAGACGGAAAGCTTATTTTGGTAACCGCAATTTCTCCCACACCCGCGGGGGAAGGAAAAACTACGACTTCCGTGGGACTTGCAGATGCCATACACAGATTGGGGAAAAATGTTATGGTGGCGCTGCGCGAACCTTCTCTGGGTCCGGTTTTCGGCATCAAAGGCGGTGCGGCAGGAGGCGGTTATGCTCAAGTGCTTCCGATGGAAGATATAAACCTTCATTTCACAGGAGATATGCACGCAATCGGTGTTGCGAACAACCTCATAGCGGCTATGCTCGATAACCATATACAGCAGGGGAATATACTGGGTATTGATCCGAGGCGTATTACATGGAAGCGTGTAATGGATATGAATGACAGGCAGCTTAGAGACATAATAGACGGTCTGGGCGGAAAGATGAGCGGAATGCCGCGTGAGGACGGTTTTGAGATTACCGTTGCAAGCGAAATAATGGCGATCTTGTGCCTTTCGGAAAACATAATGGATCTAAAAGAAAAGGTCTCCAAAATTATCGTTGCTTACAGCTATGAGGACAGACCTGTTACCGTGGCGGATCTTCAAGCACAGGGAGCGGTTGCGGCGCTTTTGAAGGATGCACTGAAGCCGAATCTGGTTCAGACTCTTGAGCATACTCCGGCATTTATTCACGGCGGTCCTTTTGCCAACATAGCCCACGGATGCAATTCAGTTATGGCAACATCCATGGGACTCAAGCTGTCCGACTATCTTGTGACGGAAGCCGGTTTTGCGGCTGATCTCGGAGCGGAGAAATTTATAGACATAAAATGCAGAAAGGTGGGGATTGCACCCGATGCGTGCGTGCTTGTCGCAACGGTAAGGGCGCTCAAGTACCATGGCGGAGTGGCAAAGGATGACCTTAACCATGAGAGTTTGGAGGCACTCGAAAAAGGGATCCCAAATCTGTTGCAGCATCTTGACAATATGTGCAATGTGTTCGGGATACCCACAGTGGTTGCGATAAACGCTTTCCCCACGGATACTGAACAGGAGATAGAGCTGGTAGAAAAAAAGTGCGCAGAGTTGGGAGCCAAGGTGGTTCGAAGCGAAGTCTGGGCAAAAGGGGGCGAAGGCGGAATAAAATTGGCAAAGGAAGTCCTCGAGTTGACGGAAAGAGGACACAGACAATTGGAGTTTGCCTATGACCTGAACCAGCCGATAAAGGAGAAAATCCGTTGTATCGCCAAAAAGATATACAGAGCAAACGATGTGGTTTTTGAGAGCAAGGCAAACAAAGCGATCAAGCAGATTGAGAAACTTGGATACGGTGATTTGCCAATATGCATGGCGAAAACTCAGTTCAGTTTTTCGGATGATCCCAAGTTGCTCGGTGCACCCAGAGATTTTGAAATAATTGTTACGGAAGTCAAGGTGGATTCCGGAGCGGGATTCATCGTGGTCAAGACCGGCAATATTCTTACGATGCCGGGACTGCCGAAATTACCTGCGGCAGAGGGTATCGACGTTGACGAAACGGGAAAAATTACGGGGCTTTATTGATGAGCTACAATTTGTGAATGATGAAAGCAAGCATGATATTTGCTTAAGAATACTTTTTGTTCACGCCAATATTCTTGAAAATTTCTGCGAAAGTGCTTATGGGCGAAGATTGTCGGTAATTTCCCAAAAAACTCTTGTTGACTATGTTGCTTTATTGTGATATCTTAAGTTAAGGATTAGCGGCGACGTAGCTGCAGAGGATGCGATGAAGCGTCAGTTCTTGTGTGAATTGGCGTTTTTTTGTTTATTTGATAACAGCTGGAGAGAAGGCATCCAATGAGTGTATTTAATGCCACAAGAAAGATAATAATGGGAGGAGAACATCTGGAGGCTGAATTTGAGGATTCCGCCAGCGTGTTTATAGTGTGCGATCCGTTTTTGAATGAGACGGGTAAGATAGCATATATTACAGATATATTACAGAAAAAAAATATACCGTACACGATATATGCGGATGTTAAGCCTGATCCGGACATAGAAACCGTAGTCAGGGGAATGGAGTCACTTGTAAAAGTCAAACCGGACACATTGGTTGGATTTGGGGGAGGTTCGGCAATAGATACATGCAAGGCGATTATGTTTTTTGCCGAGAAGAAATCGCTTGTGGGCAAATGCAGGCTTATTGCGATTCCAACTACCAGCGGAACAGGTTCCGAAGTCACGGATTTTGCTGTGATAACAGATGCGGAAAAGGCTATAAAATATCCACTGACGGATCAGAGCCTTTTACCTGACGTGGCTGTCCTGGATGCGGAGCTTACGTTGACTTTGCCTCGCGAAATAACTGCAATCAGCGGAATGGACGCACTTACTCATGCGATCGAGGCGATAGTTTCAACAGAAGCGGGAGACTTTTCCGATGCCATGGCCGAGAAAGCGATCAAATTGATAAGAAGCAACTTGTTGCGTGTCTATAACAATCCGGGAGATATAAACGCAAGACAGGCGATGCACAATGCGTCTTGCTTGGCGGGCGCGGCTTTTAACAATGCGGGCTTGGGACTGAACCACGGCATGGCTCACGCCTTGGGTGCACATTTTCATATACCGCATGGGAAAGCAAATGCAGTTCTGTTGCCATACGTAATGGGGTATAACGCAGGCTGCTTTGACATGTTGACAGAGTGTGCGGGATCCTATGCCAGAATCGCAAGACTGATCTGTGTAGATTCGTGTAGCATAAGGCAGAGTGCACTGAACTTGATCCGCTCAATAAAAAAAATCAACGAGCGGCTGAATATGCCTTTCAGAATAGAAGACACAGGAATAGACAGAGAAGATTTTAAGGCTGCACTCGCGGATATGGCGGAAGCCGCCGTGTCGGATAGATGCACACGGACAAATCCACGAAAATGCAGCAAGAAAGATGTTGAGAGGTTGTACATACACGCATACTTCGGATCAGTGGGTAGGACGCTCTGACATACTGTGCAAAAAGGTGAAATTGATGGATTTCGAAAAAAAAGAACGGATAATACAGGAGTTTGTGCCGGGACGACAGATCACACTTGCGCATATAATAGCAAGCCCGGTGCCGGAACTTTACTCAAAACTTGGGATTATGGATGTTAACGATGCGATAGGCATATTTACCATAACCCCAAGTGAGGGTGCGATCATCGCAGCGGATGTGGCAAGTAAAGCCTCGGATGTTCATCTGGGTTTTGTTGATCGATTCAGCGGCTCGCTTCTTATATATGGAGATGTGGCCGCAGTGAGAGAATCGATGAATGATGTAATGAGAGTTCTCTGTGATCGGATGCATTTCACATCCACGCAGATAACGGGGAACTGATTGTGAATGTGGGATGAAAAAAGATTTTCGGAGTTTGGCAGTACGCAGTGTGACCGGCATGATTTGCCGTAAATAAAGTGAATTGGTGATATGAAGAAGGTTATTTTTATAGGCAACATAGGATGCGGAAAAACCACGTTGAGTCAGGCAATATTGGGAGATGAATTGGAATACAAAAAAACCCAGGCGGTTGAAGTGCTTGGACAAAGCATACTTGATACGCCCGGGGAGTATTTGGAACTTAATCATTATAGAGGCGCGCTTATGATCACGTCAGCTGATGCAGATGTAATCGCGTTTGTCCAATCCGCCATAGATGACGAAAAAATGTTTCCTCCGAATTATGGAGGCTCGTTCGCAAAACCCGTTATAGGGATAGTAAGCAAAATAGATATGGCAACCGAAGATGAGATTGCCGATGCGGTCAATCTTTTAAAAATGGCGGGAGCTGAAAAGATTTTTAAAGTTAGCAGTTACGATGGTTCGGGTATAAAAGAAATAGCAGCTTTTTTACAGGAAGAGTGAGAGGGGATTCATATGTGCAAGTTGACAGTTGTTGTGGTGGACGATGAACCTATAATCAGAATGGATCTGAAAGCTATGCTCGGCAATGTCGGGTACGATGTGGTGGGCGAAGGCTCCGATGGATTTGATGCGATAGACCTGTGCAGGGAACTGAAGCCGGATGTGGCAATTCTGGACATTAAAATGGCCGATTTAGACGGTTTGTCTGCCGCAAAATACATAAACAAGGACTATCCCAACACTGCGCTTATAATGTTGACCGCTTACAACAAGGGTGAGTATATAGAAAAGGCGTGTGAAAATGGGATAAGCAGTTATCTTGTCAAACCCATAAACGAGAATCTGATCGTGCCAAACATAGAGATGGCTGTTGCGAGAAACAAAGAACTGCTCGCTTACAGAGAAAATTTTGACAGAGCAAACGAGCAGCTGGAAAACAGAAAGGTGATAGAGCGGGCAAAAGGGCTTATAATGCAAAAGCGCAACATGACTGAAGATGAGGCGTATCAATACATAAGAGAGGTTAGTAAGCGCAGAAACACAGCTATGTGCAAGGTTGCTGACATGCTTATAAAACAGTATGAACATTAGGTTGTTGTACCGAATGACGTAACGTGTCCGCAGCTTCAAAAAACTCGTTGTATAGAAACTAAAAGTGTGAGATTTAAAAATGACCGATACTTTGGAAAACTTATGTAAAGAATATACGGATTTACACGCTGAAGAAATCATGGAAATCAAGAGTGCCGCAAAATCTCTTTCAGCCATGGCAAACTTGTTCAATGCGGATGCTTTTATAGATTGCCAAATGTCCGACGGAAGCGGCGATGCGATAGTTGTGGCGGAGGCCAAACCTTTGTACACGAAATCCTCGTACACAAGAACGGTGGTGGGACTGATAGCTACAAAGGAAAAGGAACCGGCCGTTTATCGAGGCTTTCAAGTGGGGGTGGGAACAAAATTCATGAAAGCCACCACACAGGAGAATGTCCATGTGGTACAGACGGTAGAACCAATTTATCACAAAGACAGGATAATAGGCGTGTTTATCATAGAACAGAAGATGGAACAGGTGATCCATACACATAAATTAAGCGGAAACAATGCCGCCCGGGCCACGGAGGAATATGATGTGCCGCTTATAAACGAAAGCAATAACATAGCTGACAATATTGAAGAAGGATTGCTGTTTGTGGATAACTCAGGGAAAATCATCTTTAGAAATAGAGCCGCCGCAACCATATTTAAAAGACTCGGATTTATAACGGACATATTGGGTGAAAAATATAAGGACATATGTATGGTTCCAACCCCGGATGAAGAAAACGGGGTTAATCGAGGAACACAGGAAGTCATACTGGGGAATTTCTGTTTTACGGTAAAAACGGTGGATGTAGATAAAGATGACATAGATTATGCCGTGACGATAAGTGATATTACGACCAAAAAAATTCAGGAGAGAGAACTGGTTCTCAAGTCTGTAGCTTTCAAGGAAATGCACCACAGGGTGAAAAATAACCTGCAGACGATAGCAGCACTTCTGAGGCTCCAGAGAAACAATATAGATTCAGAAGATGGAAAGCAGGCGATCAACGATACAATAAGCAGGATACTGGCGATTTCATCCACGCATGAGATATTGGTGGAAACGGAAGTTGAGGAAGTTATGCTCAACGATATAATTGCCAACGTGAAAAATAATACCGTTGCTTATTATAAGAGTGAAGATTTTGAACTTAAAGTGGAGTGCTACGGTGGTGATTTTAAGATAAAATTTGAAAAAGCCACGGCACTGGCGCTGATATTAAATGAGCTTATGCAAAATTCATTGAAATACGCTTTTCAGGGCAGAGACAGTGGTACTATTAAGGTGATGACCATGCAGAGGCGAGCAGATGATATCGAACTTGTATTCATAGATAACGGTTGCGGTTTCAACGTAAAAAAGACCATCTCCGAAGGTATGGGCTGGACGATAATTCGTTCCCTAGTAAAGGAAAAACTTGACGGACACCTGACTATAAGATCAAATGACAGCGGAACTCGGGTAAAAATCGTATTTTAAATTTAAAAATTTTGTTATAAAACAAAAAAGTATGCTATAATGGACGTAGATGAAAAGACGGGTTCAGTTGTGGCTTGAGAACGGAGAGAGTAAACCGGTCTACGGACAAAAGTCCGTACGGGAATATAATTAAATAAAATGCACAAGGCGGCGGTGCAGCCGCTCAAGGTTCGGACGATGCAGTCGAAATGATTTCTTTGGCGTTATTGTTTTCAATGAGGTTGATGAAAGGTTTTGACTGCATTTTCTTTTTAAAAACATAGCAATTGCGGAGGCGGAATTCTATGTTGAGGTGTGGATCAATAAAAACAAAACAAATGCTTGCGGTTTACGTGATATTTGAATACGGATATATCGGAAAGGAGGCAGAATGAAGGAAGTCATTTACAGTGTGGGCATAGATATAGGAACATCAACGACGCAGCTTATTTTCAGCAAGTTGACCATAGAGAACATGGCCACAAGTTATACGGTTCCGAGGATCAGTATAGTCGATACGGAGGTGGTGTACAGAAGTGCGATTTATTTTACCCCTCTTGATTCGGAGTCGAACATAGATTCGGAGAAAATAAAGAAGTTGGTAACCGATGAGTATCGCAAGGCGGGAATAACCCCTGAAGATTTGCATACCGGAGCGGTGATAATCACCGGAGAAACGGCGAGAAAAGACAATGCGGATGAGGTTCTGTCGACCTTGAGCGATATGGCGGGCGATTTCGTGGTTGCTACCGCAGGTCCTGATCTTGAATCGGTTCTATCTGCGAAGGGGGCGGGTACCGACGATATTTCAAGAGAGACCGGAAGCGTTGTGGCAAATATAGATGTTGGAGGCGGAACAAGTAATATAGCGGTTTTTGACAGAGGAAATCTCGTGTGCACATCGTGCCTTGATATAGGGGGCAGACTCATAAAGGTAAGCAATGGAAAAATTTCTTACGTTTACAAAAAGCTTTCGGATTTCAGTAAAGAAAATGGAATCCGCATAAATTCGGGAGACGATGTGAATAGAGGAGCGCTCGAAAAAATTGCGAAAATGATGGCTGATCAGCTTGCCATGGCGGTGGGATTGGAAGAAAAGGACGTTTGTCACGAAAAGTTATATACCAACGAAGGAAAGGCGATACCAAGTGATGTCAAAATTGACGGAATCACTTTTTCCGGGGGAGTTGCGGACATAATATACAATCCGGTTGACGGGGATGCGTTCATGTATGGAGATATCGGCCCGATCCTTGGCAAAGCAATAAATGATTGCAAGGCTTTTTCTTCAGTAAATAGATACGAAGTTGCAGAAACAATAAGGGCTACCGTGGTGGGGGCAGGAACCCATACAACGGAAGTCAGCGGAAGCACCATAAGGTACGAGGAAAACTGTTTGCCGATAAAGAATATTCCGGTGGCGAAGATGAGCGAAGATGAGGAGAAAGACCTTGCGGGGTTTCCTGAGAAACTTGCGTCAAAGATAGAAATATTCACAAGTACAGGGGCATATGACTGTGTTGCGGTTGGCATGAGCGGTAATTTCCACACGAGCTTCAAGGCAGTGCAGGAAATAGGAGAGGCAATTGCCAAAGGGCTTGAGGGCTATTGTAAACTCGATTTTCCGGTGGTGGTGATATGCGAAAACGATATAGGTAAGGTTTTGGGCAATACTTTGAAAGTAATGCTCGGCTCCGATAAAAAAATCATAAGTATAGATAATATCTTTGTCAAGGACGGTGACTTTGTGGACATAGGTGAGCCTGTAGCCAATGGACGTGTAGTCCCGGTCGTTACAAAGACATTAATATTTAACCGTTGAAAAGAATGAAAATATGAGGTGAAGAAAGTGATCTTAAAAACACAGTTATTTGGCCACACATATGAATTTAAATCGGTGTGTGAAGTGATGGCTAAAGCAAACGAAGAAAAGTCGGGTGATACCTTGGCAGGGATAGGGGCTTCATCCGCAGAAGAAAGGGTTGCCGCAAAGCAGGTGTTGGCAAATCTCACTCTTAATGATCTGAGGAATAACCCTGCCGTTCCTTACGAGGACGACGAGGTGACAAGGATTATTCAGGATGATGTGAACGAAGCCATATTCAAAGAACATAAGAATAAGACCGTTGCCGAGTTCAGGGAATGGATTCTGGATACGGAAACATGCGGCAATATGATCAAGAGAGCATCCAGAGGAATAACGAGTGAGATCGTTTCGGGCGTAACCAAACTTATGAGTAATCTCGACCTTGTGTACGGTGCAAAAAAGATTGAAATTACGGCACATTGCAATACGACCATAGGAAAGAGAGGAACCTTTTCCTCAAGGTTGCAACCGAATAACACGGTCGATGACCCCAAAGGGATAATTGCATCCACGATGGAGGGATTCAGCCTTGGATGTGGTGATGCGGTGCTTGGTCTCAATCCGGTTGATGATGGTGTTGAAAGCGTTGCAACGTTGCTCAAGCAATTTGACGAGTTCAGAGACAAATGGGAGATCCCTACGCAGATCTGTGTACTTGCGCACGTAACTACACAGATCGAGGCCGCAAAGAGCATGAATGCTCCCATAGATCTCATATTCCAGTCGATTGCGGGATCACAAAAAGGAAACGAGGCTTTCGGAATTACAGCCGACATGCTCAAAGAAGCACGGGGGTATGCACTTACGGAGGGAAAGGCGACAGGTCCAAATGTGATGTATTTTGAAACGGGTCAGGGATCTGAACTTTCGTCTGAAGCCCATAACGGTTGGGATCAGCTCACTATGGAAGCAAGATGTTACGGATTTGCAAAGAGATACAGTCCATTCCTTGTAAATACGGTCGTAGGATTTATAGGTCCTGAATACCTGTATGATTCAAAGCAGGTAACAAGAGCGGGGCTTGAGGATCACTTCATGGGCAAACTTACCGGAATATCCATGGGTTGCGATGCGTGCTATACCAACCATATGAAGACGGATCAGAACGACATAGAGAATCTCGCCACACTTCTGGTTGCTGCGGGATGCAACTACATAATGGGAGTGCCGGAAGGAGACGATTGTATGCTTATGTATCAATGCACCGGATTTCATGAGGCTGCCGCATTGCGTGAAGTGTTTGGATTGAGACCGATTGCCGAATTTGATCGGTGGCTTGAAAAAATGGGATTTTCCCAAAACGGCAAGCTGACACCACTTGCCGGTGACGGGTCGGTATTTCTCGAGAAGTAAGGGAGGAAAAAAGATTGGATACGAAAGAATTAAAAACATTGATAGAAGATGTTCTTTCAGAAATGAACCTTCAGAGCGGAACGGAGCTAAGGCAAAAGCGGACGGAAGAGGCGGCAATGAATGAAACCGCCGGTGTTGTGGAAGCACACACAGGCAGTGCTTCCAAGCAAACCGAAACCTCTGAGCAGGCGGGAATTGAGACGGGGATGCTGGAAGATATCACAAAAATTGATGTAAAGGATCAGTACCTTATTGACAATCCCGTCGATAAAGAAGGTTTTATGGAACTGAAACAGTTCGCACCGTGCAGGCTCGGTATAGGCAAGGCGGGAGCGCGTTACAAGACTTTACCGCAGCTGATGTTCAGAGCGGCACACTCAGCTGCGCAGGATGCGGTGTTCTCGGACGTTGACCAGGATTTTGTCGACAATTTGGGATTGTTCACCGTACAGAGCAGATGCAGCAGCAAGGACGAATATTTGACAAGACCTGATCTGGGAAGGAGATTGTCCGAAGAAGCTGTTAAGACTATCAAAGAAAAATGTGAGATGAACCCGCAGGTTGAGATATTTGTGTCCGACGGGTTGAGTTCGGCGGCAGTTGCAGCAAATACTGAAGACGTTCTTTCCGGAGCTATACAAGGGTTGAAGAGCAACGGAATAAACGTTGGAACCCCTTTCTTCCTGAAATACGGAAGAGTCGGAGCTATGGATGAGGTATCGGAAATATTGAATGCGGATGTTACGTGCGTGCTGATCGGGGAAAGACCGGGTCTGATAACCGCCACCTCAATGTCGGCATACATGGCGTACAAGGGGACCATAGGGATGCCCGAATCACGTCGGACGGTGGTATCCAACATTCATTCGGCGGGAACTATTCCTGCTGAGGCGGGTGCACATCTGGCAGAGATCATTAAAATCATGTTGGAGAAGAAGATAAGCGGAACAGAGTTGAAATTGTAAGGAGAGAAAAAATGAAAAGAGATCCATTGAAATCGAATGTTCTTGCCGCAAAGATCATACCGAATGCCAGTCCGGACATGTTGAAAGATTTTACAATTCCGGCGGAGTACAAATCACTGGCACTCATAACGGCTGATTGTGATGATGTAACGTATACGGCTCTTGATGAAGCGACAAAGAAAGCTGACGTTGTGGTCGCATATGCGAAAAGCTTTTACGGCGGCGCGGCAAACGCCAACACAAAACTTGCGGGAGAGATTATAGGTATTCTTGCCGGACCTAACCCTGCGGAGGTCAAAAGTGGATTGGAAGCTGCGATAGATATGATCGAGAATAAGGCGTATTTCATATCAGCAAATGAAGACGATACGATCGCATACTATGCGCACTGCATATCCAGGACGGGTTCATATCTGTCTGAAGGAGCAGGAGTTGCCGAGGGCGAGGCGCTGGCTTACCTGATTGCACCTCCTCTTGAGGCAATGTATGCGGTGGATGCTGCGATTAAGGCTGCGGATGTGAAACTTTGTGTTCTTTATGCCCCCCCATCCGAAACCAACTTCGGTGGAGCACTTCTCACGGGGAGTCAGTCGGCATGCAAATCGGCGTGTGACGCTTTTGCTGCGGCTGTGGAATTTGTAGCTGATAATCCGGTCGCTTTTTAAAAAGTATTTCATGCGGAAAGAATGGCAGAATGAAGTCAAAAAAAATTGTCGTATATGCGCAAGCAAGAAGATATTTTAACAGGAGGAAAAGGAAATGACTAATATGCAAGCATTGGGAATGATTGAAACTAAGGGTCTGGTAGGATCTGTAGAGGCTGCGGACGCAATGGTAAAGGCAGCCAATGTGGTACTTACGGGTAAAGTTCTTGTGGGCGGTGGCCTTGTGACGGTAATGGTAAGAGGAGATGTGGGAGCGGTAAAAGCAGCGGTAGATGCCGGTGCCGCTGCGGCCGAAAGAGTCGGGGAACTGATCTCTATACATGTAATACCAAGACCACACAATGAGGTTGAGCTGATATTGCCCGGAGCGGACAAGTAAGAGAAACAAGTGAGGAATTAGGAGAACTCAAATGTTGGCTTTAGGAATGATAGAGGTCTATGGCAGAGTTGGAGCCATAGAGGGACTGGACAGTGCATTGAAGAGCGCCAACGTTCATCTGGTAAACATGATCAGAGTGGGCGGAGGGCTGACATCGGTATTCATCGAAGGAGATGTCGGTGCGGTCAAAGCAGCGATAGATTCGGCTGCCGCCGCAGCTTCTGAGGTAGGCAGGCTTTGCTCAAATCATGTAATACCGAGACCGGACAAAGCTGTAAGAGCGATGCTTGAAATGAAGGTTACCGTGAATGAGACTGTCGAAAAGAAAGATGAACATGCTCAAAACAAGAGCCCGGAAAGTATGACGGTGAGTCGGCTAAGGGCATTGGCAAGGGAGATTGAAGACTTTCCTTTGTCGAAAGAAGAAATCAAATTTGCAAAAAAAGATGAACTGGTTAATGCTCTAAATAGTACAAAGGGCGATGTAAAGGATAACGGAGGAAAAGGAAATGACTAATATGCAAGCATTGGGAATGATTGAAACCAAGGGTCTGGTAGGATCTGTGGAAGCTGCGGATGCGATGGTAAAGGCGGCAAATGTCACTCTCACGGGCAAAGTTCTTGTGGGTGGCGGTCTTGTAACGGTAATGGTGAGAGGAGACGTAGGCGCAGTCAAAGCGGCGGTGGATGCAGGTGCCGCTGCGGCTGAAAGAGTAGGAGAACTGATTTCGATCCATGTAATACCAAGACCACACAGTGATGTGGAAATGATATTGCCCAAACAGGAGCAGTAACTTACAGCATAAGGTATTAAAGGAGGTGTGGTAGTTGAAAGTTATAACAGAGGCTTTGATAAGAGCCGAACTAAAAGCTGCACAACCTGAAGTGTATTATATACCGGAGGGCAAAATACTGTCTCCCGCGGCCAGAGAATATCTGCAAAGTATGCAGGTAGGGATTGATTTGGAGAAAAACCGTATGGTCGATAAAAAAAATAAAATAGTCGACCGGACTCATTCGTGCGCCGAACATCGGGAAATGGAGGGAGATTCTGACGGAAATAATCGGGACGGAATGGTTCAGAGGGCAAAGTATATCGATTATGAAACGGGAGCCGGGTACATGACTAAACCGGAGCATATGACTCAGATTTACGGAAATATGCTGGTGGACAAGGATCATCCAAGAATCAGGTATAGAGGGAAGCTTGATAGACTACAGGCCGAGGTCGTAAATGCCCAGTGTGTAATAAAAAATACGGGCAAATACATTATGATTATCGATGAACTGGGCGACATTCTGGATGTGCTTAGAGAAATGATGCGATGTGAAGTCATGGACGAGCCGTTTGCAAATGAAACCATCATAGGTTTGAACCATAAAGAATTAAGAGAAAGATCACATAATCCTATGAAGTTTTATAACATAAAACAGATGCTTTTGCCGGATTACAACATGGGAATGGTACATTCTGTCCTGAATGTGCTCAGAACCTCGATCAGAGAGGCGGAAGTAATAGCGGTCGCTGCGTTCAAACAGAACAGAAAACTTGAAAGAACTGACATAATCGAGGAGCTCAACAGATTGTCGAGTGCACTTCACATCATGATGTGCAAGTATCTTGCGGGGGAATACGACAAATAGGCTGTCATGTTGCACGGGAAAGAGGGCATGAGCAAAACATTATGACTGCAGTGGATGATTTGAAAGATAACTCTTTGGCAGAGAAAGGATGAGAGAATGTTTAAAGAATTAGTTAACAGTATTACGGATGCGAGTGTTTTTACGAAGAGCTTGTCCGAATGGTTCTCTACGATATCCATCAATAAAATCATTATTTTCATAATGATGATCTTTATGATCGTGGGAGCTGTGGACAAGATCCGCGGAAATAAGAAAGGATACGGGGAACAGTTCGACGAAGGATTTAATGCCATGGGTCCTCTTGCCATAGCAATGGCAGGTGTAGTTGCCGCTGCACCGGTTCTGGCGATAATACTCAAACCGATCATAGTGCCTGTATATGAATTGTTCGGCGCGGACTCCTCAATGTTCGCGACAACGCTTTTGGCCTGCGACATGGGTGGATATCCGCTTGCCATGCAGATGGCATCAAATGAAACCATAGGGAATTTCTCGGGGCTTATACTCGGAACGATGATGGGACCTACTATAGTGTTTACGATTCCCGTGGCACTGAGCATAATTAAAAAAGAAGACAGGGGCTACCTGGGAGCGGGTATATTGGCAGGTTTAATCACAGTTCCCATAGGATGCATAGTTGGCGGACTTGTGATGAACATGACTCCGTACAAGATCAATATACTTACAATCGTGATCAATTTGATTCCTGTGATCATAATAGCCGGACTTATAATTCTCGGATTGTGGTTCGCACCGCAAAAGATGATCAATGGGTTCAATAAATTTGGAACCGGTGTTACCGTTGTAATTACTGTTTTCACTGCGATAGCAGTGTTTGAATATCAAACCGGGATCAAATTCCCGTTGCTTAACAAAATGGTTGAACCGGATGCTGCCGGAGTCGTTCCGCTTGAATCGGGGCTGCTGGTTTGCGGTCAGATCGCAATCGTCTTGATAGGGGCATTTCCGATGGTCAAATGGATCACAAACACCTTTGAAAAACCGCTTAAGAAAATAGGAGCCAAACTTGGAATGGATCAGGAGGGATCCGCAGGTTTGATAGCGACTTTGGCAAACAATATAGCAATGTTCAATATAATGGGCGAAATGAACGCAAAAGGGAAGTTGCTCAATGTAGCATTTGCCGTTTCCGCCGCTTTCGTGTTCGGGGATCATCTCGGGTTCACTGCGGGTGTAAACAGTGAAATGATTTTTCCTGTCATAGTCGGCAAACTGGTGGCCGGAATCACGGCACTGATCCTTGCGAATGCACTTTCGCACATGCTGCTTGCAAAGGTGGAAGCGAGCAGACCCGCGGAAGAAGAAAGAGAGTAACTCATGGAAATAGATAAAAAAGAACTTCGTAAAATAATAAATGAAGTGATCGAAGAAGCCTTAAAGAGAAATTCTACCGAAGATTTTCTTAAGGAAAAGGATCCGAGCGGAATCATAAAAATCAGACCCTCAACAGTGAAATGTGAACAGTTCAAGGATGCGGAGGGAGTTTATCTCAAAGATGTGGTGACTCTTGAGGAAGCTCCGCGCATGGGAGCGGGAATAATGGAACTGGATCATACGAGTTTTGAGTGGACGCTCACATACGATGAGTATGACTATGTGATAGACGGAGAACTTGAAATTGAGATTGACGGCAGAGTGGTAAGAGCAGAAGTGGGAGATATAATATATATCCCTAAAAATAGCCATATTCATTTCCAAACATCCACTACGGCAAGGTACGCATACTTCGTATATCCTGCGGATTGGCAGCAAAAATAAAACAGTAAAAAGCGGAAAGAATCGGGGGTTATGTAAATGAGTAAGGAGTCAATAAATTTTAAACACTGCAATGATCTGATCACAGCATTTGAAAATTCTATTGAGAATCCCGTAGCGGGCAACTCCCGAATTTATCACACAGGTGTAGATCTGGGCACAGCATACGTTGTGATGACGGTGCTTGATGAGAACTATAAACCTGTAGCCGGTGCATGCCGGCGTGCCGATGTGGTTAGAGACGGGATGGTGGTGGATTACATAGGGGCAATCAGAATCGTCAAAACAATGAAAGAAACCATAGAAAACAGGATCGGGGCGGAATTGCTCTATGCTGCAGCCGCGATCCCGCCCGGGATGGATAAACTTGACGGTGGTGCCGTAGCCAATGTCTGCCGCTCGGCAGGCTTTGAAATAACCGCACTTTTGGATGAAGCCACTGCCGCAAACAGTTTGCTTAAAATGGAAAACGGCGCAATAGTGGATATCGGTGGAGGCACTACGGGTATAGCCGTAATAAAAGACAAAAAGATTGTTTCCACAGTGGACGAGGCGACGGGTGGAGTGCATTTTTCGTTAGTATTGTCGGGAGCATACAAAATGAAATTTGATGATGCCGATGAATACAAAAGAAACATTGAAAATCATGCTGAAATAATTACTGTGGTAAGACCGGTTATAGAAAAAATATCCGGAATAATTGAAAGTGCGGTTTACCCATATGATATTGATACTGTCGTTTTGGTTGGAGGCAGCAGTTGTCTTTCCGGCATTGAGAAAATAGTCGAAAAGAACACGGGAATAAGAACTCTTAAGCCCGATAATCCGTTGTTTGTCACGCCTCTTGGAATAGCTTTGAACTGTACGAGAGAGATAATATATTGACGGGAGACGAATTATGGATTTCAGGATAATAAAATCACCCTCGAAAGGAACTCTTGACATAGTCAAGAAAAGGATGGGCTTTCCTAAGGAAAGCCCGGTCGATGATGCGGATGCGATAGGTCTTGTCCAAGGCAAAATGATAGACATGGTTTGTGCGGCGGATATAGCTGAAAAAGCGGTTGGAGTGCGGGTTTTTGATGTCAAGGGCATCTGCCCTCAGCACATGACACTTCTTGCCATATTCGGAGACACAGCTTCTGTTACGAATGCTTTGGCGGAAATAGAAAGTAAACTGAAAGAAGGTATGTACAATGATTACAGCCAGGATTATTGATAATGTGTGGGCTACAAAAAAAGCTGATTCATTGCGAGGGTATAAGCTTATGCTTGCCGAGGTCATAGGTGGAAGAGAAAGCGGCAGAAGGATGGTGGTTGTGGATAATATAAGCGGTGGAGTGGGAGACAGAGTCATAATTGCCACAGGCTCATCGGCCAGAAAGATGCTCGGCGACGACAGTATCCCCGTGGATGCCGCGGTGGTGGGGATCATAGACGAGGACTGCGATGTGGAGAAATAAGCATCATTTGATGATAAATGCGATGAAAGGAATGGTTGCGTGAAATGAAGAAATTGATAACGGAAAAGAGCGTGGAAGAATTTCTTGAAACTGATTCAAAAGAATTCCACGTAGACAGCAATACTCTAATCACTCCGTCGGCAAAAGATCTGGCAAGAAAGAGAGGCATAGAGTTTGTTTATGGAGAAAACGATAACGCAGGAATGTGCGGTAAAACAGACGGTGATGAAAAACAGAAGCATAAAGAAGCGTGTTCAAAAGCGAAAGAGAATTCTACTCTCACCGAAAAGGAACGCCGGGATATAGTGGCGGCTGTGATTGAAGTGTTGAAAGAGAAAGGAATCTTGAATTAGAGTAACAGACGGTCAGGAGGACGAGATGGAATTTAAAAAAAACTTAAAATCAATACAAGAAGCGACGAATTTGGCCGTTTTGGGAAGAAAAGCCGCAGAAGCTCTGGAGGAATACAGCGAAGAGCAGATAGACAGGATAATTAAAAATATGGTCAGAGTTGGGGAAGAACATGCTTTTGAGCTTGCCAAGATGGCCGTGGAAGAAACCGGATTCGGAATCGTTGAAGACAAGGTGTACAAGAATCATATGGCAACGGGAATGTTGTATGAATCGATCCGAGACATGAAGACAGCCGGAATCATAAATGAGGACAAAGAGAAAAAGACTGTGGAGTTGGCAGTGCCTGTTGGATTGATAATGGGCATTGTGCCATCCACCAATCCGACATCGACAGTGCTTTTCAAGGCAATTATTGCACTTAAGGCGAGAAATCCCATAATCTTTTCTCCGCACCCGTCAGCCGCAGGATGCACCAGGCGAGCAGCCGAACTTATGGAAGAAGCAGCTGTCGAGGCGGGAGCGCCGGCCAATTCGGTGAACTGTTTAAAAACCCTTTCCATGGAAGCCACCGATGCACTTATGCATGCCAAGGAAGTGAAACTTATTATTGCCACCGGAGGTCCGGGAATGGTGAAAGCCGCGTACAGCGCAGGAAAACCGGCAATAGGGGTAGGAGCAGGAAACTCGCCGGCTTACATAGAAAAAACAGCTAAGGTGAAAGAAGCCGTTGAGAGAATTATGGCAAGCAAGACCTTTGACAACGGAACGGTTTGCGCATCCGAACAATCGATAATATGCGAGTATTCAAATGAGGCTGAAGTGATGTCCGAACTGAAGAAACAGGGCGGCTACTTTATGACGGAAGAAGAAACAAAGAAAGTTTGTAAACTTCTGTTCAAACACGGAACGGCCATGAATGCAAAGTTCGTCGCCAAGAACCCTCAGGTAATCGCGGATGCAGCGGGCATCACGATTCCGGAAAAGACGAGACTTCTAATAGGGCGGCAGAAGGGTGTGGGAGAGGACAGCCCTTTGTCACACGAGAAACTTACGACCGTTATTGCTTTTTATACGGTATCTGACTGGGAAGAGGCCTGCGAACTTTCCATCAAGCTTTTACAAAACGGTATAGGGCACACTATGAGCATACATACGGAATCACCCGAAATGGCGCTCAGATTTGCGGCAAAACCGGCATCGAGGATACTGGTTAACACGGGGGGAACTCAAGGCGGAACGGGAGCATCGACAGGTCTTGCCCCGTCGTTCACTCTCGGATGCGGTACTATGGGAGGTTCTTCAGTTTCGGAAAATGTGACTCCACTTCACCTAATCAATAAGAAAGTGCTCGCTTACGGAATAAAAGATGTCAGAACTCTGTCCGAAAAAGATGCCGTCTTTCAAAAATATCACGGAGGAGAAAACAGATGTGATTCTCATAGCGCAAGCGATGGGATATCCATTACTCCAAAAGAGCTTAAGGAGCTGATCGTGGAAGTGATGGACGCCATGGAAAAAGAGCGGATGGAAAAAGAGCGGTAAGAGCAGATATGTAAGCAAGATGAGCATTAAACAATCATCTATTTAAATGTGACAATGACAAAACAATGTGATACATTATCATCATACACTGATTCTTTATATGGATGGGGTGAATATATGTATATAGATATAGAAGATTTGAAAGCGGCGGTTTTAAGTGCTGTGGAGACAGAAACCCTAAAGAGATTAAATGAAATGGGAAATGAGGGGTTTGAAATACCGGTAGGTATCTCAAACCATCATATCCATCTTACCCGAAAGGATATAGATGTATGCTTTGGGAAGGGACATCAACTGACACCGATCAAAGAGCTTTCGCAGCCGGGTCAGTTTGCGTGCGAGGAAACTGTGACGATATGTGGACCAAAGGGTGCAATTGAAAAGATAAGGGTTTTAGGTCCCGAAAGAAAAGCAACCCAAGTTGAGCTTTTTGTGACGGACAATTTTAAGTTGGGCATAAAAGCGCCACTGCGCCTTTCCGGGGATTTAGAGGCAAGCGCTCCGATTACGATAGTCGGGCCGAAAGGTTCCGTCTACAAGGAGGAAGCCGCAATAGTGGCACAGAGACACATTCATATGACACTTCAAGATGCCGAGCATTTTGGGGTGAATGACGGTGATAATGTGTTGGTCATGGTCAAGGGTGAAAGAGGCGGAATATTAAACAATGTTATAATCCGTGCAAATGACACTTCCAAGCTTGACTTTCACATTGATACCGAGGAAGCCAACGCCGTGGGGCTCAGCAACGGAAGCAAGGTCCGGCTCATCAAAAAGTGAACTGAGAATTTACAGTCCACGGAAAATTTTCCTGCGGCGACCGATACAAAATTATTCTTCACAGCACGCTGCATCTATGTTAGAATAAGCCGTAATTGAATGGGGCGTGGAGAATACCTATAGAACGCCGTTTGCAAATACGTGGGTTATGATCGCGTTCGTAACAAAGGTGGCACCGCGGAATATTTCGTCCTTTGCAATTGAATTTGCAAAGGATATTTTTTTAAAAACCATTGGAGAAAGAAGAGGGGGATTATATGGGGAAAAACCTGTCCAAGACTTACAGTCCTAAAGAATTTGAAGAACGCATCTATAAGATGTGGGAAGAGAGCGGATCTTTTCATGCCGAGATAGATGAGAAGAAAAAGCCGTTTACCATAGTAATGCCGCCGCCGAACATAACAGGACAACTTCATATGGGTCATGCGCTGGATCAGACGCTGCAGGATGTGCTGACAAGATGGAAGAGAATGCAGGGATATTCAGCTTTGTGGCTTCCGGGATCGGATCATGCGAGCATCGCGACAGAAGTAAAAGTCGTGGAGAAGATAAGAAGCGAGGAGGGTCTGGAGAAAGAAGACATCGGAAGAGAAGAATTCCTGAAACGCGCATGGCAATGGAAAGAAGAGTACGGTGGCAGGATTACGCGACAGTGCCGAAAACTCGGCGATTCATGCGACTGGGAGAGAGAACGCTTTACAATGGATGAAGGCTGTAGCAGGGCGGTCAGGGCTTTTTTTGTGAAACTGTATAAGCAGGGACTCATATATAGGGGGAACAGACTGGTCAATAGGTGCCCAAGTTGCGGAACATCTCTTTCCGATGCAGAGGTTGAGCACGAAGACAAGGAGGGTATGTACTGGTATTTCAGATATCCTGCGGCGGAAAAAGGCAGAAAGGATGTCGTGGTAGCAACCTCAAGACCTGAAACAATGTTCGGCGATGTGGCGATTGCTGTAAGTCCGGACGATGAAAGGTATTCGGATATGGTGGGGCAAAAGGTGATTTTACCACTTGTCGGTAGGGAAATCCCTATAATAGCGGATCCTTATCCCGATCCGGAAAAGGGGACAGGTGCCGTAAAAATAACGCCGGCGCATGACCCCAACGATTTTGAGGTTGGAGAAAGGCACGGACTTGAAATTATAGCGTGCATAGATCCCGATGCCGTAATGAATGAAAAGGCAGGTAAATATGTGGGGATGGACAGGTACGAGTGCCGAAAAGCGTGGGTGGAAGATCTGGAAAAAGCAGGATATCTTGTAAAGACGGAAACTCTGAGCATACCTGTCGGTAAGTGTTACAGATGTGGGACGATAATAGAACCGATGCTCTCGGAACAGTGGTTTGTAAAGATGGAGACGCTTGCAAAACCGGCTATAGAGGCGGCTGAATCAGGAGAACTCAAACACATCCCAAAAAGATTTGAAAAAACGTATCTGCACTGGCTTCATGAGATTCACGACTGGTGCATCTCAAGACAGCTTTGGTGGGGACACAGAATTCCTGCGTGGTATTGTGAAACTTGTGGTGAGACGGTGGTGACGGAGGAAACACCGAAGCTTTGCCCAAAGTGTGGCGGAGCAAAGCTCAAACAGGATGAAGATGTGCTTGACACATGGTTCTCATCCGCATTATGGCCTTTTTCCACTTTGGGATGGCCTGACGATACACCGGAATTGAAATATTTTTATCCCACGAGTGTTATGGTTACGGGTTATGACATTATATTCTTTTGGGTGGTCAGGATGGTGTTCTCCGGCTGTGAAGCGATGAAAGAGATCCCTTTTGAAAAAGTGTATATACATGGTCTGGTGCGGGATTCGCAGGGCAGAAAGATGAGTAAATCTCTCGGAAACGGCATAGATCCACTTCGGGAAATAGAAAAATACGGAGCCGATGCGTTGCGTTTTACCCTCATAACCGGAATCACGCCGGGAAATGACATGCGGTATCAGGATGAGAAAATCCTAGCTGCGAGAAACTTTGCAAACAAGCTTTGGAATGCGGCAAGATTTGCGATAATGAACCTTCGTGATGAAAACGAAGATTTTTTGCCTCTTGCAGACGGAGCCGAGGATGAAGATTTTGACCCGACGTGCATGGATCTGAAAGTTGAAGACAAGTGGATCGTCAGTCGTGTCAACGATGCGGTCTCTTATGTGACTGATACCATGGAAAAACTCGATCTGGCGCTTGCGGGACAACGAATATATGATTTGATCTGGAATGAATACTGTGACTGGTACATAGAGATAGTAAAAAAACGGCTTTGGGGAGATGATGAAGAGGATAAGATCGTAGTGCGCTCCATGCTGGTCTATGTTTTAAAAAAGATGCTCAAACTTTTGCATCCGCACATGCCGTTCATAACCGAAGAGATATGGAGCTACCTGCCCCATTCCCAAAGCAATTCCGGAAAGTCATCATACCTTATCAATGCAAAATGGCCCAAGGCGCACGATGCGCACTGCTTCAAAAAGGAAGAGAGCATGCTCGCGACTGCAATGGATGCGATAACGGCTATCCGTAATGTGAGAGCCGAAGCCAATGCCTCGCCGTCAAGGAGATTGAATGCGGCGATACTTGCACAGGGGGAATATCTTGAGAGGATTGAATCTGCGGGAAGATATATCAAAGAACTTGCGAACATCAGAGAATTGAAATTCATGGACAAGCAGGTGAACGAACCTCAGGACGGTATGTCCGCCGTAATCCCGGGAGCGCAGATATTCATCCCGCTTGAGGATCTGGTGGATCTGGATGCGGAACTTGAGCGGCTTGCCAAGGAGAAAGAACGCCTTACCAAAGAGGTTAAGCGAGTGGAAAAGAAACTTTCAAACGAGAGCTTCACAAGCAAAGCGCCGCAGAAGATAGTGGATGAAGAGAAAGAAAAGAAAGTGAAGTATGAACTGATGCTCGAAAAGGTTCTGGATAGGATCGAAAATGTCAAAAGCAAGGTCAAGGGGAAATAGCCCGGAAATAAATTCAAGGAAAGTGAGCGACAAGAAAATGGATGCAATTTCCCGCATACACGGCTATCTGAAGTTCGGCATCGTGCTCGGACTTACACGTATGAACCGCCTTATGGAGAAACTTGGCAATCCTCAAGATGCGCTTGATGTGATACACGTGGCTGGGACCAACGGAAAGGGTTCAGTTTGCAGATACGTATATGAAGTGCTACGAGAGGCGGGTTACCATGTGGGATTGTATACATCCCCATACCTTGAAATTTTCAACGAAAGAATAGAATTTGACGGAAAATACATAAGCGACGATGAACTGGAAAACGTCGCGATCACCGTATGCGATGCGGCAGATGCCATGCTCGCCGACGGGATGGATCCGCCGACGGAGTTTGAGATAGTGACGGCAATGGCGTTTTTGTATTTCAGACAGAAGGGCTGCGACTATGTGGTTCTTGAGGTTGGACTCGGGGGAAGAGGTGATTCGACTAACATTGTAAAAAGCCCTTTGTGCTCGGTGATAACATCAATATCAAAGGATCATACTGACAGACTCGGAGAAACGATTCCCGAAATTGCGACAGAAAAGGCAGGGATAATCAAGGAAAACTGCCCTGTTGTAGTAGGCTCCGAGGATGAGGAAGCAAAGGCGGTGTTCAGAAAAAAAGCAAATGAAATGAATGCGCCGATGTTTGATGCCGCAAGAACCGCGCGGAACATAAAAAGGGAGGACATGGACGGATCATTGTTTTCTGTGGAAATACTGGACAAAAATTACCGCGGCATAGAAATTTCGATGGCGGGAAGACACCAGACAGAGAATGCCATATGCGCGCTCTATGCCATTGAGGTGCTGCGCAGGCAAGGGAAAATCGATGTTTCCACAGCTGACATACGCAAGGGCATGAAGAAAGCCGTAAATCACGGCAGAATGGAAATACTTTCAAAAGAACCGTACATATTGATAGACGGTGCTCATAACGCAGACGGCGCAAGAGCACTGAAAGAAACTGTGCTAAAAAATTTTGCGGGGAAAAAGATACTTATGGTGACCGGTATTCTCGCAGACAAGGAAGTGGAGCAGGCGGCGCATCATTTCAGAGAGATCGCCTCAGAATTCATAGTGACAGAACCCGCAAACCCAAGGGCTTTGAAAACCGTGGAATTTGCCCGCATCATAGGAAAGCTCGGAGGAAAGTGTACTGAGATACCCGATCCGAAAGATGCGGTAAAACAGGCCATGGACGGGCGTGAACGCTATGACTTGATCGTATTTGCAGGTTCCCTCTACCTGATAGGGGATATAAGAAGCGATATATTGTATTACTGTGGAAAGATGAGTTGACCGTTCCGGGAAGCATTTGAGGACGTGACATTTTCATTATTGATATGAATGTATGTTCATGGTAAGATAGCAATTGTTTGGAAACGGCGAGAAATTTTACAAGACGCACGGGAAAATGATATACGGCGCATGGAGAGCTGCGGCTTCTGATTTTCATGGCGGAGAGCAAGCCGAAAAAACGAGCCGCAAGTCATGCGTAAAGCCCTGCGGATTCCGATTTTCCCGACATAAAACATAAAAAAGATAGGAGAGAAAAATAATGAAGAAACTTTTTATTCGTAATGTCATGTTGATGTTGTCGGCTTTTATTGTCGTATGCATGGCGGGTGTTTTGAGTGTCCATGCGACGCACGGTGTAAAAACGGTCAAATCCGTGAAGCAGAGCGATGAAGCGTGGAAAGGTAAGGATGACTTGGCAGAGCCCAAACTTAAAGACGATGTTTACCAAATATCGTCTGGAGCGGAACTTGCTTGGTTCGCAAAAAAGATAAATGAAAGCATGGCTTCGACCCTCAAGGCCGTTCTTGTCAAGGATATAGACCTGGGCAATCAACTCTGGACGCCTATAGGTGATAAAATGCGTTCTGAATTCAAAGGGGAGTTTGACGGCAACGGAAAGACCGTATCGGGACTGAAGATAGAGACGGATCAGACATCTTGGGCTCTTTTCGGGCATGTCACAAGCGGAACTGTTAAGAACCTTACGGTCAGCGGAACTGTTAAAAACACAAACGGAATTCCATCCGGAAAGAGTGTTGTAGCGGGAATTGTGGGTTCGCTTTCAGGAAGAAAAAACCAACCGGCACTTATTAAAAACTGCATCAGCAACGTAAACGTTACCGGAGGTAATAAAGTTGGCGGTATTGTTGGAACGACTTCAGGAGCAGGGGCGTCGGAATTAGGAAGAATAGAAAACTGTGCCAGCTACGGAAATCTTGATGCAATAGGTAACATTGGAGGAATTGTGGGAAGCGTAGAATCGCCAATTACTGTCACCGATTCATACAACAGAGGTAACACAAGCGCATCGGGATTCAACGTTGGAGGAATTGTAGGCTATATGTCGCACACAAAGGCAAAGGTAGCTAACTGCTATACCACAGGTTCTGTATCCGGCAAAAGTGCTCATTCCGTTATAGGCAAAAAAGAGGGCGGTACTGTCGATAATTGCTACTATCTGTCATCACTTACGGCAGACACGAATGCCGCAGCCATATCGGAAGAGGATCTAAAAGCGATGAAGTTCTCCGCTCCGATCACGTCATTTGTCAAGGCACCTTCCGGTGTGAATGACGGATTTCCGATTTTTGAATTCCAAAAACCGGCCGAAGAACCCGGAGCCGATCTCGACGGACTCAACAAGGCAATAGAGCAAGCAACCGACTGCAACGACGAGCTTCTTAAAAACGATGCGTATAAAGATGTGTCGGATAAGCTTAAGGCTGAAATAGAAAAGGCGCAGGCAATCGCAGGCAGCGGAATCAAAGCGTCGGAACAGAACAAAGTGGATGCCGCAGCCGCAGAGTTGAACGCCGCAGTGGAAAATGCTAAAAAAGAAAAAGAGAAAATTGACGCCAAGATTGCCGATGATGCAGAGAAAGCAAGGCTTATGGCCGAAACCGAAAAATTGCTGAATCAGGCAAAAGAAAATGTAAATAATGCTATGGAGAAAGTTAAGGCTACAAAGTCGGCAAAAGACAAGGCATCACGTATAGCAGAGGAGGCAAAAGAAGCCAAGGCAAATACAGACATAAGCAAGGAAGCGTTGAGAATCGCTACAGACGAGAGTGCCGGAGCCGTAAAGGCGTATGAAAGCGCAGAAAAGAATCTTTCAGATGCGCAAAAACTCAACGAGGAGCTGATTCTGATTGCAAATGCGGTCAAGGATTCGGAAAACGCTGCTGCGGCCAAGATCAAAGCGGATGAAGCCGCATCAAAAGCGGTATCGATAAAAGAAAAAATAGAAGCGGTGGACGGTTTTGTTGAGGAAGTAGGCACGGCTTCCGCAAATGCCGAAAAAGCTTTCGGTGAATACAAGGCTGGAGAAGAAAAACACAATAAGGCTGAAGAAGAAAAGGCCAAGGAAGAAGCACGTAAAAAAGCTGAAGCTGAAAAAGCGGCGGCTGAAAAAGAAGCAAAGAGAAAAGCAGCTGAAAAAGCTCAAAAGAAAGCCGCAGAGCAGGCCGCAAAGAAAGTGGCGGATGAGAAAAAAGCAAAAGATGCAAAAGAAAAAGTTCCGTCCGATGAGGTTGCAGAAAAAGCGGCGGAAAGCCAAGGTGTCGTGCGGATCGTTGATGTGAAGGTCAAAGGCGATGTCAAGAAAGGCACGTTGACACTGATGTTCAAGGCAGGAAACAGCGACACAAATTACAGAGTGGCATTCAGAGAAAACCGCAGTTCCGAGTGGAAGTATATTTGGACCGGCGGACTTTCAAAAACTACAATAAGGTCAATGCGCAAGAACGGTCTATATGAGGTAAAAGTAGCGGCGTACAGAAACAAAGAGGGTGTATGGACGCGCAGTGCATGGTCAGACACAAAGAATGTATTCTACGCAGGCACAAAAGCCAAGCTAAAAGGCGAAAGACGTTCATTTGCCGTAAACGCGACAAAAGTGACAGGCGCAAGCGGAGTGACTGTGAAATATTCGCCTAAGAAAAACATGCGTAAGGTGAAGCACAGGAAATTTACGGCTTCGGCGCTAAAGAAAAATAAGTTGGTGAAAATAAAAAAACTCAGGAAAAACAGTAGATATTTTGTAACGGTGGCACCTTTTAAAAACTATAAAGGTAAGATCTATTACGGCCTTGAGTCTAAAGTAAAAAAGGTAAGATCAAAATAACTTACATACAAAAAACAACCGACAAGCAAGCGAAGTGAGGACATGATTCAAGTCCGTGAGATTAAGCTATGTGGGAACTTTGTCAACAGTTGCGACGTATGTGAACGGGAATGCGGAGCTGTGCCGGAAGGTGAAAAAGCTCCGCCATTCCCCCAATCCGGAGGAAATCGTGAGATATGAAATTTGAAAAAGAAAGAGCATTTATAAGAGTATCAGGTTCAATTTTATTTGCGGTTATGACCGTTATATTTTTGTATTTTTTAGCAAGTTATAATTTCGGCTGTGGCTGTGCGCATGCGGAAAGCCGAAAACCCGAAATTGTGGGCGATGTTTACCGGATAAGCAGTGCAGATGAGCTCACATGGTTTTCGGAGCTGGTGAACGGGGATTTGGCGGACGGAACCAAACAGAATAAGGCGGCCAAGGGCACGCTTACCCAAGACATAGATATGGCAGGGAAAAAATTCACGCCTGTCGGAAAGGAATACAATAGCGAATACAACGGCACTTTTGACGGTGGAGGCCATGTTGTAAAAAATCTGAGACTCGATGAGAAAGACAGAAGTCTGGGGCTTTTCGGGAATGTGAAAAACGCGGTGATAAAAAATGTGGTAGTTTCAGGAAGCATCAGAGGGCGACACAGTTTTTTGGGCGGAATAGTCGGAAAGTCTTACGGTAAGACCACTATATCCGGCTGCGGAAATTTGATGGACATAACAAACGAAAAGAATTCGGGTAGTGCCGGCGGGATAATAGCTACATCGGATTCCACGGTAAATGTAAGCGATTGTTTTAACAGAGGCGATATAAAAAGTGAGGGCAGAGCGTCCGGAATCGTTGCGGATGCGAGCTTCGGCACTGTCGAGAACTGCTATAACACAGGGAGCATCGAGGGTGAAAAGGCAATAGGAATCGGCTCCGCTTTCTCCATATCGTACAAAAGTTGCTACAACGCAGGTAAGATTTCCTCAAAAAGTAGCGTCACGCCATATTCGATAGGCGGCTCCAAATTATCTGAGTACGCCGATACGTATTATATGCAGGGTCTTGCTCAAGGGGATCCGGCTTCAAGAAGCAAGGAAATCTCAAAAGAGGAGATGGCATCCATATCGTTTGTGGAAACTCTGGGAAAAGACAAATGGAAAGTCGACAAGGGCGGCACGGTCAATCGCGGATTTCCCATCTTGTCATGGGAAAATGGCGGAAAAGCACAAGCAGAGAAGCTCGGCACCGTGCAAAATCTGAAGTGGGAAATATCTCGAAACGAAGAATTTGATGTTCTCAATGAGTATTTCAAGGCATCATGGGATAAGGTGAAAGGAGCCGGGGATTATCGCCTGAAGTTATATAAGGACGGGGAGGATAAGCCTGTTTTCACTTCCGGGAAAATTAAGTCGACGGAGTTTGATTTGATCCGTGAGTTCGGTAAAATAAAGGGCGATTCGGCAAAGTACAGATTTACGGTGACGGCGCAGGGGGATGGCGAGAACTATACCGACGGGGAAGAGTCGCAAAAGGAAAAAGACGGCTTTGAATTTGATCCGAAAACGTTTGTGGGCGCACCTGAAACACTCATATGGAACAGCGTGTCCAAATCCGCGGTATGGAGCAGTGTTCCCGGTGCGGATTTTTATGATGTTACCCTGTATTGCGATGAGAAAAAAGTGGTGGATTTTCAAATTGGCGGCGGGATCTTCGATAAAAACGATACGAGAGTTTCTGTGAATTTCCTCCACAATATGTCGCGTGAGGGCGAGTACTCATTTTCCGTAAGGGCAGGCAAAAATCTCGGAAAAGATCACTCCGGAAAGGAACGCATAGCCGGAGGAATGCTTGCAACGAGCAAAAAAACGTATTTTGAGGCGCAAAGTGGTGAGAGTGTAAAGATATCTTCGGTGGAAGACTGGATGAACATAGTGAATCTTACCGAAAAGGGGACAGAGTACAAGACCGAGGCGGATGCCCAGAATGCGCTTTGGGCGCGGAAATACGAGCTGACTTCTGACTTGGATTTCAGCAAATATGTAAAGGAAGACAAAGAACTGACGCAGTGCTGGGGAAACATCAACGCCATGTTTAACGGTACTTTAGACGGAAAAGGTCACAAAATAACCGGGCTTAAGCTTGCCGACGGAGACGGTGGTCTGTTCTCCTACATAGGTCCGTCGGGGGTTGTGAAAAACCTTAGGATCGAAAATCCCAATGCCCTTGTCAACGATAATGCCGGGATATTGTGCAGATATAATTACGGTAAAATAAAGAACTGCGGCGTTGAAAACGCAAACATAACCGCAGATCTGGGGGCAATAGTAGCCGGAATGCTAAGCAGAAATCTCGGCACGGTCGAGGACAGCTATGTGAACGGCGGAAAACTCGTGGCTTACAGCGACACCTCAAACGGGCATGCCGGATTTGTCGGAAATAACTTTGGCAGAATACGCAGATGCTATTCATCGATGGATGTAAAAACCAACAGCTTCAATGCCGGAGGATTCAGCGGTTGGGCGGATAAGAGCGGTAAATACTTCGGCACTTTTGAAAATTGTTTTTCCGTCGGAAACGTCAATGCGGTAAAAGGGTGGAGCGGCGGCTTCATAGGCAGAGTGAATTCCAAGGAAGTAAAATTTAAAAATTGTTATGCATCAGGACGTGTACGTTCAACCCAAAAACCCGCAAAAGCTTTTGGCTTCACGGGATCATTGAGCGGTGAAGGGATGGCGGATGTCATAGGGGAAACAATTTTTGACGAAGAAATCCCGAAATCCAATTTTGTTAATTGCTTTTATTTAAAGGACAACACTGAAGTCGAAAACCCAAAAAGTGGCGCTACCGCAAAAACCGCAGCCGAGATGAAAAAACCGCAATTTGTGGGGCTACTCGGTGTGGAATGGACGAGAAACGAAGGACAGAACAATAACCTGCCCTACTTGGCGGATCTGCCAGCACCGTCAAAAGCAAAGCTTAAGAAAGTGTCGACAAAACTTCTGATCGCCAAGTACGATCTTAAAACGCATAAATTTGCAAAGGACGGGGAACCTGTCGATGTGACGGTGGAGAGCGCAACAAATCCACGGGTCATAGACGTTATGGAGACTGCCGCGGCTCATAAGAAACTGAAATATGAATATGTAATAAGTCCATTGTACGGCAGCTTCATAGAGTCGATCAACGGGATCAAGATGACGGCGCCGAATGGTTGGATGTTCACGGTAAACGACAAGTTGTCCAATTTGTCCGCCTCGCTTACGGAAGTTGAGGACGGTGACAGAATACTGTGGTATCAGGGAATGACACAGAACCTCTTTGAGGAACCTACATGGGAAGAGGTTATAAAAGAAAAAGAGTCGCCGGAAAAAGACTTCACGCAGATTGTGACAGCGGAAGATTTGGTGGCTCTGACCGACAAGGATGCAGATCTCACAAAGAAGTATAAGCTTGCCGGCAACATAGATATGAAGGGTGTGAGGTTTTCCGGCATAGGTTCCAAAGAAAAGCCGTTTCGGGGAAGCTTTGACGGCGGTGGATTCACCGTATCAAATCTCACCATAGAAAAACCGGACTCTCACAATGTCGGATTTTTCAACTTTATAAAAGGCGCCCAAATATACGATCTCAATATAAAAAACGCCAATATCAAAGGAAAATACGACATTGGGATTCTGGCGGGAGTCGCCGATGTGGAAGTGGCGAAAAAGATTGCGGACAAAAGTGTCGGAAACAAGATCAGCAACTGCGGTGTCACCGGTAGAGTGACATCGGTAAACGAAGATACGGGTGGACAGAGTTCAGGATCCTACACGGGAGGCCTCATCGGTTTCAACAACGGTGATGAAAACAGCAAAACCGGCGCAAGAATCTTAAGCTCCGTGGATGGATGCCGAGCAGACGTCACGGTGAAAGCGGGTTCACTTTACTCGGGCGGCCTTGTAGGCGGAAATTTCGGAAACATAACAAATTCAAAGGCATACGGCAGGGTGGACGGCAAAAAAATATCCGGAGGATTTGTCGGCGGCAACAGGGGTGGAATCTACGGTTGTGCATCATACGGCTCGGTAGCGGGAATAGAAGATATAGGAGGATTTGTCGGACACAATTATGACACCGTGGAGAGATGCTATTCACTGGGCAATGTAAAAGGGAAAACCGAACAGATCGGAGGCTTTGCCGGTTCAGGTCAAAACACCGTGAAAAATTGTATAAGCGCAGGAGTTGTGGACTGCGAAAGAGACGATTCGACCGTCGGCGGCTTCATCGGCCACTATGCGGGAGCGATTGCAGGATTGCCAAAAGATGTGCATTTCAGGCAAAATCACGGATGGAACATTTCATCTTCCGGTAAGGAATTGCCTGCCATAGGCAACAGAGCAAACACCAAAGATTTGAGCGAAAATGAAAGAAAAGTGCTCAAACAAACCGCAGTAAGCGATAAAAAGGTTCTGCAAAAACGCTTCAAAGAATTGTTCGATCTGACATTTACAGACGATGGAAGAATACTTGAGGAAAAACAAGATATTGCCGGAGACGATGTGGAAAACGACGATAAAAGACCGGAGCCGTCGAAAGACAATGCGGCAGTAGGCGGCAACGGGCAGAGCAATGTGAGCGTGCAAGGGGCTTCGCCGGGAAATAAACAAACGGTGGGAAGTGCGCCGACGGAAGCAATGAAAAAAAGCAAACAGTCCGAAAAAATCCGTACACACGTGCTGTCAAAGGTGAAAAGAGTCAGGATCAAAAGACTCCGTAACGGCAAAGTTAAAATTGTCTGGGCGAGGGATAAAAATGCGGATGGATACGAAATACGATATGCAAAGACTTCCTCTTTCAAAAAATCGCGAATTGTAAGAGTAAAAGGCGGAAAAAACGTGAAAAAGGTCTTTACAAAGAGATTGAGAAAGAAGATTATATATGTGAGGATAAGATCGTGCAAAAACGTGAACGGAGCGGTCGAACATTCCGCATGGAGCAAGACGAAAAAGGTGTTTTGGGCAAGATCGTAAAGGCTATTGCCGAGCAGGCACCTTGAAATGATGAAAGTGAAAAAAGATATGAAGACGACCTATGGAAACAGTTTTTTAAAGTCATTACGTTTGATCGTGAGCCTGTCACTTGTAATTTTTTGCATGCAGCTTGCGACTTCGCATGCAGCGGCGGGCGATGCACGTGCAGGTGAGGGTCAAAGTGCGTCGATGAACCGAGTCGAACGAAAAATAACGATAAAACCAAATAGCATTATTGAAAGAGATCTTGACACAAGAAAGAAGAACGATGAGAGCGGCAAGGAAGAAAGAACTTTCCTGCTCAATGAATATTTGAAAAAAAGGCTCGGGGTAGGCACAAAGAGCCTAACGTCGCGGCAGAGTAAGGCAAACGGCAAAAAAGCGGAACTTACGGAGCAGGAAACTATAATATACCGCAAGTTGCGCGAAAGGATATTTGATATAGCAAAGGGGGCGGCGGAGAGCAGTGTCGTGGATTTTTCGCTGAGTGAACTCAATCTTAAACTTTCATATTCAGCCCAAGAACTCGGTGTGGATAGGATTATCGGCAAAGACGGCAGGGTAACGGAGGCGGCAAGGAGTGCGATAAACAAGAAATTGAACGTAAGACTTGAACAACTTGTATGGACGATGCTTGCTGATATGCCGTTTGAATTGTATTGGTTCGACAAGACCGGCGGCATATTGTACACACCGCCGGCAATGGCAGTGTACAGTAGCGGTGAAAATGAGGCCATCACATTTCAAAAGAACGCAAAGCTTGTATTTTCGATGAAAGTTTCGGAAGAGTACGGGCACAATTACACGGTGGACAGGAAGATAACCGGTGGGGCGTATAAGGCGTCCGAGAATGCGAAAAAAATAGTTGAGAAATATAAAGGCAGAACGGACATCGCCAAGCTTGAGGCTTACAGGGACGAGATTCTCAAACTCGTGGAGTACGATTACGATGCCGTGAAAAAGTATGAAATTGACGGGATTTACGGAAACCCGTGGCAGGTGATACATGTATTTGACAACAATCCTAAAACAAATGTCGTATGCGAGGGATATGCCAAGGCATTTCAGTACCTTTGCGATATGACAAAGTTCAATGACGAGGATATCCATTGCGCGGGGGTTTCCGGGAACATGGATTCGAATCTTGGCTTTGGACCGCACATGTGGAACAATGTTTCTATTGACGGCAAAAATTATCTGACGGATCTCACCAATGCGGACAGCTCACCCAAACTTTTTGGAAACAAGCTGTTCTTGGCGGGAAGCCCGGGGTCTGTGGAAGGCGGTTATAGGTTGGAATCGGGAACTAACCATATATTATACCTGTACGACAGAGCGACAAGATACACCTTTGACGAGTCGTATTTGACGCTTTCGGAAAAGAGTTATTATGAGGATCTGAAAGACAAACAAAACAGACCACGTCCAAATCCTGAACCATCGCAAAGTCCCGGAAAAATACCGGGCGCAGGCGATTCTGGGGGCGGAGGCGCAAACGCAACCAAAGCATCGAGGACATCAAAGAACGCGCAAGGCGTGAGCGGAGGAATTTTCGTCGGTAAGGCGGGGCATTTTAAAATAAAAAAGAAAGGCAAGAAACGCATAATACGGTGGAGAGCTGTCAAAGATGCCTCGGGGTATCAAATACAGAGCAAAAAACGCACATGGAAGACAATAAAGTCAGGGGGCGGCGTAGCACGAAGAACTTTTAGAATAACCAAAATTTCACAGAAGAAAAAGTATAAATACAGGGTGCGCGCATTTATAGTGTACGGTGGCAAGAAGATTTACGGCGCATGGTCAAAAGTCATATCCGTGTAGTTGGTTTTACCGGTGCAGTTAGTTTGTTTATGTAGTGAGGCTTGTTTGGGAAAAATTTTAAATTTGATGCCGCTCAAACCTTGTGAACTTGTGGAAAGCTGTTTAGGGAGATTGGATTTTGAATTATGACAAATTGCTGCAGACGATCCTTGACATAGGTGAGGAAATGATAGTCGCGGGGGCGGAAGTCAGTCGCGTTGAGGAAAGCGTTTTTCGTATGTGCAAATCGTACGGATGCGACAGGATAAACGCATATATTTTGTTGTCCAATATGCAGGTGACGGTGGAAACCCCGGAAGAACAGATAATCACACATATCAGATATATGGAGCGAAGCGACGTAAACTTCGACCGGCTTGACTATCTGAACGATCTTTCACGTTATGTATGCGCCAATCTGCCGGATGTGGAGGAGATGAAAGTCAGACTGGAAGATGTGATGAATCGCAGGGAACAACCTCTTTTGCTTGGTCTGCTGGGAGCCATACTTGCAGCTTGCGGGTTTATAGTTTTTTTCGGCGGTAATCTTTATGATGCAGTCGCCGGAATTTTTATGGCGGCACTTGTCGTTGCATTGAGAAAATTTTTCTTTTCGAGGGAAAACAACCAGCTTGTTCTTAACTTTGCCATTTCGTTTGTAGCCGGCATATTTGCTCTGTTGCTTGTTCAAATTGGGATCCCCGTTCATGAAGACAAGATAATGATGGGCGGAATAATGCTACTCATACCGGGCATAGCGATGACAAATGCGGTAAGGGATATGCTCATAGGAGATATAGCCTCCGGACTTCTCAGACTTTCCAACGCCTTGATGGTGGCGGCATCCATCGCTTGCGGGTTTGCTATGGCGATAGCGCTGTTTGGCGGTATTTTGTGAAAACTGTATGCGTGCGAACTTTGATAAGCATTTCGTCAAACTTGAAAAAAGAGAGGCAATGAAGCATGAAAGAGATGTGTATACAAATCACCGGGGCATTCTTCGGTTCACTGGGATTTGCGTGGATACTGAAAATAAAAGGAATACAAGCACTGTATGCGGGAATAGGCGGCATGCTCACTTGGAGTGTCTATCTTACGGCATATGGGCAGATTCACAGTTACTTTTTCTCGAATCTCATAGCCTCTATTTTTGTTGCCGCATACGCTGAGATTATGGCAAGGATCAATAAGGCTCCATCCACCATATTCCTTACCGCATCGGCGATTCCATTGATACCCGGGGCAAATCTCTACAATATGATGTACGGAATAGTCAGGGAGAATTATGAACTTGCCGGTACTAACGGTGTGACGGCTCTTGTGGTTTCTCTTGCGATAGGACTCGGTTTTGTGATTGTGGCGGTTGTGAACAGGTATATCTACGATTTAAAAGATCAGATCGACAGGAGGCGTTAAGGGATCGCCCCGTCTTGGCACGTCTTATTTTTCGAAAATTATGTCGGAACATCATGTCTTTTGCTTTCATACGGGCATGATTTTTTTCTCGGGCCAACGATTGGCTCTCTTTTTTTGTGAAAATCTTCAAGAAAAATGTTGAATAGGATTGAAATATGTGCTAATATACCACTGGTATATACCAGTGGTATATTAGTATGGAGGGAAAGTATGAGTATATCGGAGACACAGAGAAAGATACTGGAGATAGGGAAACGTGAATTTCTGGATAAGGGATTCAAAGATGCTTCTTTGAGAAAGATAGTTGCGGAAGCGGGGTTCACAAAGGGTGCATTTTACGGATATTATCCTGACAAAGCGGCGCTTTTTGAAGCACTTGTTTTTGAGGCGGCGGATGGTTTGATCAAAGAATTCAAGGAGGCTCAGGATGCGCATTTTGATCTTATTCCATCGGACAAAACCGACGAAAGCAGGAATCTGTCGACGGAGTATTTACGACATTTTATGAATTATATCTATGACCATTTCGATGAATTCAAGCTTATACTCTGCCGCTCCGAGGGTACGCGATACAGAAATTACATTCACGATCTTGTGGTGATGGATGTGGAACGGACTGAAAAGTACTACGGAATTCTGAGAGCAAAAGGGAAAATCGCGGGAAACGTAAGCAAAGAGCTTCATCATATGATCACAAGCGCATATTTCACCGCTGCATTTGAGACCGTAGTGCACGATATGACAAGAGAAAAAGCTATGGAATACATAGAGGAGCTTGCCGTATTCTTCAATTCCGGATGGAACGGACTTTTAAAGCTCACTTAGATCTGAAAACAAGGAGGACGATATGACAGACAGAAAAAAAGATTCACTTTCAACCGGAGATTTCATAACGATTGGTGTTTTTTCACTCATCTATTTTGTGGTTGCCTTTGCAATAGGCGGAATCGCGCAGGCGACTCCCGTCACATTTCCGTTCATGCCGATGATAGTTGCGTTGTTTGCCGGAAGCATTTTCATGCTATATTGCGCAAAAATACCCAAGAGAGGCGCTGTCTTTGTTTTGGGGATTTTGGCGGGGCTTCTGCTTTTTATCACCGGAATGTTTTGGATGATGTCGGTATTTTTCATAGTATTCGGTTTGGTGGCCGACTGCATAGCGGCTTACGGACATTTTAAATCCTTCAGGAAAAATCTTGTGGCGTACTGTGTTTTTGCACTCGCGCCGATGGGGGCATATCTTCCGATGGCGATCATGCCCGCTCAATTTGATGCTTTTATCCGAAAGAAAGGAAATGTTTCTTCATTTTCGGGAATCATTCATTCCATAGGAGCAAATCATTGGATTATCCCGGCGATGGTTGTGGGCACAATTCTCTGCGCGCTTGCGGGAGGAACAATAGGAAGGAAACTTTTGAAAAAGCATTTTGAGAAAGCGGGGATCGTATAGATGACTTTTGATCCGAGAAGCAAACTGCTGATTCTTGCAATTACCGGCATATCCGTTTTTCTGAACGAAAGTATTTTGGTGGAATCTCTGTTCATCCTGATACCGTTTTTACTTCTTTTGCGGGCGAAAAAAATCCAAGCTGCGCTGAAAAGCGGTATTGCGTTTGCGGTATTGCTGGCGATTCAGATTTGGGCAGTGCCTAAATTTCCCGTTGCAGCGGGAGGGATAGTGTACATGTTTGTGATGTATATCAGAAAGCTTTTACCTTGCTTTATGCTGGGATCGTTTCTGATTCAAACGACAAAGGTAAGCACTTTTTTGGCGGCGATCGGTCGCCTGCGCTTGCCGAAAGGATTTACCGTGGCATTGACCGTCACTCTTAGATATTTTCCGACAATGGCGGAAGAATGGGGATTTATCAAGGATGCAATGTCACTGCGTGGCATATCGGTCTCTGCCGTCGGGTTATTGTTGCATCCTGTCAGAACTATGGAATATGTTTACGTTCCCATGCTGGTGTCCGCATCAAAAATATCCGATGAGATAACGCAGGCTGCCGTGACGCGGGGGATTGAGCGAACGCAGAAACGAACTTGTCTGGAAAATGTAAAATTTTCGGTGTGGGATGCGATGATCGCGATGACTTATTTGGGCATAGTTTTGATCATAGTGTTCAATAACATAAAAGGAGGCGTTCTTATTTGATAACCTTTGATAAAATCTCCTTTCTGTACAAGGGCACGAAAGAAAAAAGTCTGGCTGACATATCGTTTCATATTCCGAAAGGTCAATGCGTACTCCTGTGTGGCTTGTCCGGATGCGGAAAAACGACGCTTACACGGCTGATCAACGGATTGATTCCCTACTTTTTTGAGGGGAGACTCACAGGTCAAACCAAAGTTAGAGGGATTGATGCGGCGAAAGTGGATATATCAACTCTTTCGGATGTTGTGGGCACGGTTTTTCAAAATCCGCGTACCCAGTTTTTTAATACGGACACAGACAGTGAAATTGTATTCGGATTGGAAAACCGTGGTCTTTCGCAGCAGGAACTCAGGCATGATCTTGAAAGGGTTTACGGGGAGCTGGGCATGGAAAATTTGCGCGGCCGAAGTATATTCGAACTTTCCGGCGGAGAAAAACAGAAGATAGCATTTGCTTCCGTGTATGCATCGGATCCTGAAATCTTTGTGCTGGATGAGCCATCCTCAAATCTGGATTATCGCTCAGTCAGAGATTTGCAAAAACTTATCTTGAAGATAAAACGCAGAGGAAAGACAATTGTAATTGCCGAGCATAGGATATGGTATTTGATGGATCTGGTCGACCGTGTGATTTTTATGGAAAAAGGCAAGATCACAGAGGATATAGGCATTGAGGAATTCAGCGCACTTTCCGAAAAAGATGCGGCGCTCGCTGAACTTCGTTGCAGGGATTTGTCGGAAATAAAAGGGTCTTGTTCCAGTATGAGCTGTGCAAATCGGCGATCAAAGTCTGTTACTGCCGCAATGCGTCCCGGAAAGCCTAAGCCGGAAACGGTCTCGGTGGGCTTGAGCCGAACAGGGCATGATCTAGAAGTGGAGGATCTGACTGTCAGACTTGGAAAGCAAGCGGTTCTGAACGGTGTATCGTTTGGCATGCGTAGGGGAGAGATACTTGCGGTTACGGGAGAAAACGGGGCGGGCAAAACAACGCTGGCGCGGGCAATCTGCGGACTGGTCAAGCAAGAAGAGGGCGAAATAAGGTTAGACGGCAACGTTCTTTCGAGAAAGAGACGCAGAAAAAATTCCTATATGGTCATGCAGGATGTCGGACATCAACTCTTTACAGACAGCGTGTATGCCGAATGCTGTTTGGGCACAAAAAAAGAAAAGCAGGGTCTTATAGACGAGACCTTGGAACTGCTTTTGCTTTCGGACTTGAGGCAACGGCATCCGATGTCTCTGTCAGGAGGGCAAAAACAGAGATTGGCCGTGGCGGTCAGCATGCTCTGCGACAAGGAACTTCTCATATTCGATGAACCGACAAGCGGACTTGACCTGAAAAGCATGAAAGAAGTGGGCTCTTTGATGCAGCGCCTTGCTGAAGAGGAAAAAATCATTTTCGTGATAACACATGATATCGAATTTATAAAAACGATTTGCTCGCGGGTAATCATTATGTCTGGAGGGCGAATTGCACAAGAAATATCGGAAGGACAAAAAGGCGAATTGGAGAACAGCCTTAAAAGAGCAGAAAACAAGAAATAAAGAAACGATTTTCGACGGTTTTCGACAGGCAATGAAAATGGATTGCGGAAACGACTGTGACATGGAGGAAAAGAAAATGGAACCGGACATGAACAAAGAAAGAAAAGCAATGAAAAAGACCGGGTGCGGCGCCGGAAAAAGCTCTGCCCGCTATCTGTTCAAACTTGCGGAATCATGTAGAAAAGAACTTGCCGGTTCGGTCATATTCGCCGTTTTGGGAGCGGCATCGGGAATCGTTCCCTACATTGCAGTTTCGCGCATTGCAATTCTGATATGTAAGGGTGATTATGAGGTGCGTGATATTGTTTTGACGGCGCTTGTCGCGCTTACGGGATATATGGGTCAGCTCATTTTGTCGACCTTGTCCACAATACGTTCGCACCGCGCGGCATTTACCGTGCTTGAAAATATACGCACTAAGCTTACTGCAAAGTTGTCGAATGTTCCGATGGGATTTATCCTCGACACTCCGTCGGGAAAGTTCAAGACCATGCTCGTTGACACAGTTGAAAAACTGGAACTTCCGCTTGCCCACATGATTCCGGAACTGACAGCAAACCTGCTTATCCCAATACTCATGCTGGCGTATTTCTTTTCCTTTGACTGGAGATTGGCGCTTATCGCATTTGCGACATTTCCTGTCGGGATGATTTGCTATATGGGAATGATGAAAGATTATGAAAAACGCTACTCCGCAGTGCTTGCAACAGGTAAAAATATGGACGCCGCCACAGTTGAATACATAGGCGGGATCGAGGTCATAAAGGCATTCAACCAAAGTGATATTTCTTACGGGAAATATGTTGATGCGGTAAACAGAAGCGAAAAATCGAAAGAAGAATGGTTCACAAAGACGAATCCGTACTATGCCGCAGGTCTTGCGATTGCACCATCAAGTCTTTTGGGAGTGCTGCCGCTGGGTGCGTGGTTCTATATGGATGGCACGATCTCGGCGGGGAATTTCATATCATGCATTATTTTGTCGCTAGGACTGATCGCACCGCTTATCCAGGCTCTCAGATATACAGACAGCTTTGCAATGGTGGATTCCACAATAAAGGAAATAAGGAGCCTTATGGAAGCGGAAGAATTGGATCGCCCGCAGGAATACAAAGAGCTTGAAGGAAATCAAATTGAGTTTGCACACGTCTCTTTTTCCTATGGCAGCGAAGAAGTACTTCACGATATTTGCTTTCAAACCGTTCCGAACGCAATGACCGCACTGGTAGGGCCGTCAGGATCGGGCAAATCCACTGTTGCCCGACTCATAGCATCTTTTTGGGAGGCGGGCGCCGGGCAGGTTTTGATAGGCGGATGCGATGTGCGTGAGATACCGCTTGCCCAAATTATGGAACATGTTGCCTACGTTTCGCAGGATAATTATTTGTTTCACATGTCCGTAAAGGAAAATATTAGGATAGGAAAACCGGGCGCAACGGACTCCGAAATAGAGGGTGCCGCAAAAAGAGCAAGTTGCCATGACTTTATCATGTCGCTTTCGGACGGTTACGATACAGTGGTAGGGGACGGTGGTGGAAACCTCTCCGGCGGCGAAAAACAACGTATAGCCATAGCAAGAGCGATATTGAAAGACAGTCCTGTAGTTGTATTGGATGAGGCAACCGCATTTACCGATCCGGAAAACGAAGCTGTGATTCAGCGATCCATAGCGGCGCTTGTCGAAGGAAAGACGCTTATAGTTATCGCACACAGACTCTCGACAATAACCGCGGCAGATAAAATTATAGTGATGAACCGTGGGAGAATCGAAGCACAGGGCAGGCATGAAAATCTTTTGAAAACCTGTGAACTTTACAGAAGTCTTTGGGAGGCGCACACCTGTGGAGGTGACACAAAGGAGGATCCAAATGATTAAAATTATCAAAAGACTGCTTGAGTTTTCCGGAAAGGAAAAAAATAAACTGCTTCTTTCCTTTGTATTCCATATGTGCAATTCATTTTTTGAGATGCTTCCCATCATGGCCATAATTACGGTGCTTTCGGGTATACTGTCATCTTTTGAAGGTAAAGAAATGCCTTATGGGGCGATTTGGATTTCATTTGGGATAATGGTTTTGAGTATAGTGGGAAAGATGGTTTTTATAAATTTATCTTCCCAAAAAAGAACCTTCGGCAGTTTTTCGATGTGCACAAGATGGCGCATTAAACTGGGAGAAAGATTGAAAAGGGCGCCCATGGGATATTTTGCCAAACATCGCCCGGGAGACATTACAGCTGCGGTAACGACAACGCTCGGAGACCTGGAAACAAGTTCCGTAACGATAACCGAGTCGGTGGCAGGAGGTTTTATCCATGCTTTCATAATCTGCTTATGGCTTCTTGTCTATGAATGGAGAATAGGATTGCTTACGCTACTTGGTCTTTTGTTTTCACTTTTTATTTACGGGAAAACCCAAAATGCGGGGAAAAAATACTCTCCGCGGCGCCAGGCTGCGCAAACCCGGCTGGTAACGGGAGTTTTGGAGTATGTTCAGGGTATGAGCGTGGTCAAGGCTTTCGGTTTGGGGGAAAAGGCCGGCAAAACGGTGGATAAAGCGATTCAAGAGAGCGCGGAAGCGAATATAGTATTGGAAAGAGTCTTTTCCGGATTGGCTGCGATATTTCAGACGGTGTTCAAATTCATAAGAGCCGCAATTCTTATTGTGGCGCCGTATCTTTTGCTTAAGGGGGAAATAACCGCCGAAAAGTGCCTGCTTTTGGTCGTTGCAAGCTTCATGATATATGCAACGGTGGAACTTGCGGGCAGCATCGCCGCAGTGGCAAGGGTTGTCGATGCTTGTCTTGACAGACTCGAGAAAATAGCCGATATTCCTCTGCTTGATGAGAACGGAGAAGAACATACCCCGAAGAATTACGATATCGACGTTCGCAACATTACTTTTTCCTATGACAAAAAAGAGGTGATACGGGATATCTCATTCAGACTGCCTCAGGCGACAAGCTGTGCAATCGTAGGCCCTTCGGGTTCGGGAAAAACGACGCTCTGCAATTTGATCGCACGTTTTTGGGACGTGGACAGAGGCGAGATATTGCTTGGCGGAACGGATGTCAGGGATTATACCTGCGATGGTTTGCTTAAAAACTTCTCAATAGTCTTTCAGCAGGTATATCTTTTTGAAGACACGATAGAAAACAATATTCGTTTCGGGAGGCCGGATGCTAGCACGGAGGAAGTTGTGTACGCCGCAAAGAAAGCTTGCTGTCATGATTTTATATCTGAACTTCCTCAGGGATACAAGACACAGGTGGGAGAGAGCGGAGCAAAATTGTCCGGAGGTGAAAAACAACGTATTTCGATAGCAAGGGCAATTTTAAAGGATGCGCCGATCGTTATTTTGGACGAAGCGACGGCCAGTGTGGATCCGGAAAATGAAATCGAACTTCAAAAAGCGATAGCCGAGCTTACCAAAGACAAAACACTGCTTATGATTGCACACAGATTGAATACCGTTCGTGGAGCTGATCAGATCCTCGTTCTGGATAAAGGGAAAATAGTGCAGAGGGGAACGCACCGTGAGCTTATCGCACAAGACGGCATATACAGACACTTTGTGGTCATGAGGGAAGAGGCGATTGATTGGAAACTCGCCGGGGGGAAGTGATGAAATACGCAAAATTTTACCGTGAGAAATTGGATATGGATCTGTTGGAACGCATAGATGCGGAGCATAAAAAAAAGATGCGGCTTCTGGTAAGCGAGTTGGAAAGCGGGGACGGGACGAAAAAACGGAAGAAACGCCAAAAGACCAGTATATTGCCTAACATAGCCCTATATAAGGTTTTCACAGAAAATGGGATTTCAAAGAAGAAAGCATACGAGCTTGTCAAAGAATATTCATTTCATATTGCTAAAAGAAACCATAATATGTTGGAAAAATTGTTTCACATTCCCGGTTTTTTCAGGGTGTTCGGATTCTTTATGAGGACAGGAATGGAAGGCGATGAGATATGGACAAGCAAAATCATCGTCGACGATTCCCGGAAGTTCCACGCCGATGTTCTGAAATGCCTGTGGTGTGATACCTGCGCATATTTCGGTTGCCCCGAACTTTGTGAAATATTCTGCTTGTGTGATCATATAGTGTTTGGGGACATAGCAAAATTGGAGTTTGACCGAAGCCAAACTTTGGGAATGGGAGGAGAAAAGTGTGATTTTCGCTTCCGTTCGAAAAACGACGGAGAGTCATAGAAATTCATGGAATTTGATGGGATTCGATAGAGATTGACGGAAATTCATAGAGATTGACAAGGAGGGTTTTGGAGATGGATGTACGAGATAAACTGCTTACGGAAAATCCGTGGAAATTGATGATAAGCTTAAGTCTTCCGGCTATTTTGGGTCAACTTATAGTAGGTCTGTATTCTTTTGTGGATTCGATTTATGTGGGTCAAATGGTGGGAACGGATGCGATGAGTGCCGTTTCGGCGGCATCCCCGTTTCTTCTGTTCAACAATGCCATCGCCGTTCTTTTGGGTGTCGGTTCAGGCTCGATACTGTCACGTGCAATAGGTGACCGCGACGAAAAGACGATAGATGAAATTATGGGAAATCTTACACTTTTGGTGATTTTGCTTTCATCGGTCGTGATGGTCGCAGGCATGGTTTTTGCGCCGGAATTGCTGAGGCTTTCGGGAGCTCGGGGAACTGTTCTGGAAATGGGTGTTTCTTACCTTAGGACAGTTTACATCGGATCGATATTTGTGAACTTTATGCAGGGCGCAAATATGGTAATCCGTGCCGAAGGACGTATGAAGACCGCTATGGGCATAATGGCGGCGGGTGCAATTTTAAACATTGTATTGGATCCGATATTTATACTGATTCTACCCGACCGCGGCCCACAGGCGGTTGCGATCGCGACGGTAATATCCCAATTTGTTCAGGCTGCGGCAACATTGTTTTATTTCTTGAAAAAAAGTCCCGTGGTGAAATTCCATGGGATAAGACTTGCGGGGGAATTGAATCCGGAGATATTTTCGGTCGGCGTCAGCGCTATGTTTATGCAGGTTATGATGCTTGTTCAGATGACCGTCGTATATAACACTGCGGTGCGTTTTGGGGGAGGTTCTCAGATCGCACTGATGGGCGCTGCGCAAAGAGTTATGCAACTTGCTTTTGTTCCGATTTGGGGGATGAGCCAAGGCATGCAACCGGCAGTCGGAACCAACTTCGGAGCAAAGCTGTATCCAAGGGTCAAAAAACTGACCAATGTTTTTATCGTCGGATCCACCTGCCTTGCGGGAGCATTTTTTATAGTCATTGAAGTGTTTCCGAGGCAGATACTGTCTGCTTTTATCACAGATCGCGACATAGTGACTTCAGGTTTGTTCAATTTCAGATTGATGTACTGCGCTTTTGCAACTTATGGTCTGCTGATAATGGTTGTTACTTATTTTCAATCGCTCGGAAAAGCAAAACAGGCTGGTGTACTGGTGATGCTCAGACAACTCGTGCTGGTGATTCCGCTGGTTCTTACAATGCCTCTTCTGCTCGGTGGTGATGTGCTGGGCGTTTGGCTTGCGCTGCCTTTGAATGATGTCATAATTCTTATTGTGGCGATCAGTCTTCTGATAAAGGAATATGGATATCTGAAAGAAATGGCGGAGAACTTGCCTGAAAAAAATACCGGAGAATCATTATGAAGAAGCTATGTGTTTTATTCTTATGTTCGATGTTTGTTTTTTTGGCGTGTGCCGGCAGTGCTTTTGGCATGAAAAACTCTGTGAATTCCGCAAGCCATGAATTGGTGAATCACGTAGAGTATGGAAAAGCGATAGATGCGGTCGCGGGAAAACATATAGGAAAAAGCGTTCCCGGCGCCTGTGTAATAATATCCGAACATGGCAAAATTGTTTGCGCAAAGACATATGGGTACAGCGATTTGGAAAAGGAAAAACCGATGAATTGCGAAGATTTGGTTTTTGAATGGGGTTCGATATCGAAAACGTTCGTGTGGGTATGCGCAATGAAGTTGGCTGAACAGGGGAAACTCGATCTGAATGAGGATATAAAAAGATATTTGCCGAAAGGTTTTCTGAAAAAACTGCATTACGATAAGCCGATAACGATGCTAAACCTGATGAATCATACCGCAGGCTTTGAGGAACAGCTCATAGATCTGCGATATCTGAACGGGGATCGGGAAAGAACGCTTGCGGATGTATTGTCCGAACATCAGCCCGAGCAAGTACTCGCTCCGGGGAAAATCAGTGCATATTCCAACTGGGGTGCGGCACTTGCGGGCTTTATCGTTGAAAGGGTAAGCGATCAGAACTATAAAGAGTACGTAAAAAAGCATATTTTAGCGCCGCTTAAGATGAAGAGCACCTCAGTGGGTCCGTTTTGGAGCGACATTCCCGGTCTTTTGAGTAAAAAATCAAAAGGATATTCATTTTCAAAGGGAAAGTTCAGGAAAGAAGATCCAATGCATTTGCGGATGTATCCCGCAGGAACCATGAACGGCTCATTAGGCGACTTGCTGCGCTATGCCTGCGAACTTGCCAAAGGATATAAAAAAAGCAGTGCCCTGTTTCGCAATCCCGTCACCAAAAAACAAATGTTCACTCAATCATACCGTGCTTATGGTTCGAACGCCGGTCTTTCCCACGGATTCTGGCAGTACGCCGGCAATTCCGGTATCTTGGGTCATGAAGGCGGAACTTACGGATTCAAAGTGCAGTTTTGGGTGGAACCGAAAAAGGAACGGGCAATTCTGATCATGACCAATGTGATGGAAACAGAGTTTTGCTCCGACATAATGAAAGCGATAGTTCCCGAAAAACCTTATGTTGAGCCGGGCAAAGGCGTAAATGGGGGCAAAGGCGTAAATGCTGTAAATATAAAAAAGCTTGAGGGTGATTATCTTCCTGCTCGATCCGCATGGGAAAATGTGGGGAAAATACAGGGGCGAATCAATATGATCTCCATTGCGGAGGGGAAAAACGGAAGAATTTCTCTTACAAGGCCGTTCAAGGGCAAAAAAACATATTATGAGCCTTTAAAATCAAATGTCTTTATCCGAAAAGACGCAAGACCTGAGGAGCGTATTTTGGCGTTTGATGTCAGGGGCGGCAACGTGCGTTCAATGAGTTTCAGATTGGCTCATGAGTATGTGCCGGCAAAAGTGACTCAAGGAAAAATTGGAACCGCCACAGGTTTGGGAGTCTACTTGGCAGCGTCGGTGTTATTTTTGATATCCCTGCTGAAAAATATCTTTATCCTTTTACGAAAAAGCGATAAAAGGCGAAATGGATATCGCCTGCGCAGTTTGCATGTTGCGGTTTGCGGGACGTTGATCGGAGCGTGCGGCATTGCGGGAATGCTCCACTGGTTTTCCGTGTACAGTTTAATTTCCCATGAACTGATTGTCATAGTTGCGGCAGGTTGGATTTGCGCTGTCGCCGGAATGGCCGGAGCCATATACGGCTGCATAAAACAGAAAACCATGGGAAGCGTGATTTTAGCGCTTATATTTGCAGCTCAATGTTCAGCGGCGTATTATCTTGGATTTCTGACGATGATTTGATTGCCATAAACAATGAATATGGTAGAATACTTAAACAATGAATGTATTTTTAATGAGACTTACAGGGCTAAATAAAGAGGTGACAGAATATGGCGATCGGATATGCCTGCTTAACGGTTGGAGTGGAGGGCGTAAAATTCAAAACCTGCCGTAAAGACAATGCTCATGAAGCCAAGTTAAAAGAAATAATTGCCTTTAATTTGGTGTCATTGGATAGAATGTTGGACTATAATATTTTAAACGGTATTGGATTGATGAGAATCACTTCGGATATCATTCCCTTTGGTTCGCATCCCGTAAATCAATTGAAATGGTGGGATATATATCGGAAAGAGCTGTTTCTTCTGGGTGAAAAAGCGAAAAAAAACAACATCCGTCTTTCAATGCATCCCGGGCAATATACAGTACTCAATTCACCCAAGGCGGAGGTTGTGAAAAAAGCCGTGGACGATCTTATGTACCATGCACGGTTTTTGGATAGTCTCGGTCTTTCTTGCAAAAGTAAAATGATTCTTCATGTAGGCGGTGCATATGGCAATAAAAATGATGCGCTCGACCGATTTGCAAAGAATTATGTAAAACTGGATCAAAGGATTAAAGACAGACTCGTAATAGAAAACGATGACAAGATATTCAATATAGATGAGGCCCTCAATTTAGGTCTTGACCTAGGCATTCCTGTTATCTACGACAATCTACACAATAAGGTGAACCCGAGCGGAGATGAAAGCGATAAATACTGGATTGAAAAGACAGGAAAAACCTGGACCGAAAAAGATGGCAGACAGAAAATCCACTACTCTTTGCAGGATGAGAGCAAAAAACAGGGGTCACATTCCGCAACCATTGACGCCCGTATATTCTCGGAGTTTTACAGAAAAAACGACGGGAGCAAAATTGATATTATGCTGGAGGTGAAAGATAAAAATCTTTCGGCGGTTAAATGCATAAATGCAGTGGAAAAATCCGATATTGGTGTCCTTGAAAAGGAATGGGCAAGATATAAATACCTTGTACTTGAACATTCCCCGGCAATTTATAGCGAAATAAGGAAACTGTTGAAAGATAAAGAGACTTATCCGGTTCTGGAATTTTATGCATTGATAGACAGGGCGCTTGCAAAGGATGTTGAGCCCGGGTACGCAGTTAATGCGGCAGAACACATTTGGGGATATTTTGGAAAAACTGCCGATAAAAAGACTAAGGATAGAGTTCTAGATCATATTTCCAAGGTGGCGGAGGGCACTAAATCCGGGCAGCTCAAGAAACTTCTGTGGAAGTTGTCACAGGAGTATGGGCAAAGATATTTGTTGGAAAGCTTGTACTTTAAGGATGTTTTGTAATTCTGATAAAAGTGTTGTGCTTCGATCGGCAGAAAGACTTAACAAGTTAATTACCAAAGCAGGATCCGCAAGGTCAATTTTTACCGATTCAAAAACTTTAATTATTCCATAATGTTCTCCTATATCTCTACCGACCATGCTATTTTCCTGTATCTCTCCCGTGTGCTTGTAACCTCATATAAGGTTTGATATAATGAGTGGCGGTATTGAGATTGAAAGAAGAGTGCTTTGAGAGCGACAGGAGGCATGAATGTTAAAAAAAGACGGAAGAGACGACAGTAATTATAATGTGGACAATTTTGAGTTCATAAAAAAGACTTCGCCCAAGGTGGGGGAGTTTATTGAGAAAGAGTACAACAGACAAAAGAACAACGTGGAACTCATAGCTTCGGAAAATTACTGTTCGGAAGCGGTTCTTGCGGCGTGCGGAAGTTGCCTTTCATGGAAGTATGCGGAGGGCTATCCGTATGTAAGAACCTCGGGAAACAAAGGCAGATATTACGGAGGAACGGAGTTTGTCGACGGTCTTGAGGAGTACTGTTGCGATGTCTGGAAAAAAGTATTTGACACAGACTATCACGTCAATGTGCAGCCTCACTCGGGATCACAGGCAAACTTTGCGGCATTCAAGGCACTCATAGAACCCGGCGACACCATACTCTCTCTCAGTCTTGACAATGGAGGTCATCTTACGCACGGCTCGTCGGTAAACTTCAGCGGAAAGCTATACGATGTTCAGTTTTATGATGTGGATGACAGAGGCTACATAGACATGGAGGATGTCAGAAAAAAAGCCCTTGAGCTGCGTCCAAAACTCATTTTAACGGGAGCAAGCGCATACGCGAGAATTATAGATTTTAAGGCATTTGCGGACATAGCAAAGGAAGTGGGTGCCTTTTTTATGGTGGACATGGCACATATCGCAGGGCTGGTTGCCGGAGGCGTGCATCCGAGCCCGTTCGGATATGCGGATGTCATAACGACGACCACGCACAAAACGCTCAGAGGGCCAAGAGGCGGTCTGGTGTTCGGAAAACCTGAACTTGCAAAAAAAATTGACAGTGCAGTGTTCCCTTATGCTCAAGGCGGTCCGTTGGAGCATATAATAGCGGGTAAAGCGGTGTGCGCAGAAGAAGCTCTTGATCCGGGTTTCAAAGATTATGCAAAAAAGGTCGTGGAAAATTGCGCCGCACTCTGCGACGAATTCATCAAACTAGGGTATAAGGTGGTGACCGGCGGAACAGACAATCACGTGTTTCTTCTCAACCTGTCGGAGTTTCCGTTCAGCGGTAGAGACCTGCAGGAGAGATGTGACGAGAAAGGGATCACTTTGAATAAAAATGCGGTTCCTAACGATCAACGTTCGCCTATGCAGACCAGCGGAGTGCGTATAGGAACGGCGCCTATGACAACAAGAGACTTTGAGGCGGAGGATTTTCGCGAAGTTGCGAGAAGAATCGACCAAATAATAAAAGAGCTTGATGCGGAAAAGAGAGCGGAAGAAAAATAAGATCATGAAAATTCTTTTAGACGGAATGGGCGGTGACCACGCACCCGATGCGATAGTAGAGGGGGCTGTGAATGCGGCCAAGGAAATCAAAGATGAGATCGTGCTCATAGGAGAGCAGGATGTCCTTGCGAAATCAATTAAAAAGTGCGGATATTCGGGAAACAGGATAAGTACAGTCAATGCTTCGGAAGTTATCAGCAATGAGGAATCACCCGTTCGCGCCATTAGGAGGAAAAAGGATTCCACCACGGTAGTGGGCATGGAGATGCTGAAAAACGGTCAAGGAGATGTGTTTATTTCGGCAGGTAGCACAGGGGCTTTGCTTGCGGGAAGTCTTCTTCTTCTCGGCAGGATAGAGGGGATAGACAGACCGGCTATAGGCACGGTGTATCCCGTTATTGGAAGCGAGCCGTCTCTCCTTATCGACACGGGTGCGAATGCCGAATGCAGAGCGAAAAATCTGCTGGATTTCGGTATCATGGGCAGTATTTACCTTGAAAAGGTATTGAACAGAGAAAATCCGACCGTTGGACTTGTGAATAACGGCACTGAAGAAAATAAGGGCACAACCCTTACAAAAGAAGCGCATCGACTTCTTGCGGAAAGCAAGTTGAATTTCATAGGCAACGTGGAGTCAAGAGATCTTCAGGATGGGGCGTGCGATGTAATAGTGACCGACGGATTTACGGGAAATGTCATAATTAAACTCACGGAAGGAATGGGTTTGATGGTTTTGCGTGAACTGAAAAAGAGATTTTTATCAAGCTCAAAGGCAAAACTCGGTGCAATGATGCTCAAAGATCAACTAAGTAAGATTAAGACGGAGTTTGATTATGTTGAGTATGGCGGGGCGCCTATCCTTGGGGTTAAGGGTGCGGTACTGAAAATGCACGGCTCATCCAATGCGGTGGCGGTAAAACAGACCATACTCAAAGCTCTGCCTTATGTTGAAAAAAACGTCATAGCTACAATAGAGGAGTTTGTTGAAAAGTATGGGAAGCGATGAGATCTTTTTTGCAGGCGGGTCTCACCTTGAGGATTTTGAAAAAATCATAGGATATGAATTTAATGATAAGAAGATTCTTCGGCAAGCTTTGACCCACAGTTCGTACTGCAGTGAGCATGGTCTGGACAGGTTATTGAGCAATGAACGCCTAGAATTCATGGGCGATGGATATCTGGATGCGATAATCGCCATGGAACTGTACCGTTTGATGCGTGATTCCGCCGAGGGAAGTCTTACAAAGATGAGAGCGGGAATCGTATGTGAAAAAAGCCTCGGAGAGGTCGGAAAAAAGCTGCAAATAGGCAAATACATCAAGCTTGGCAGAGGTGAAACAAAAAATGGAGGTCGCCGAAAAATATCCATTATGGCCGATGCGGTCGAGAGCATCATAGGCGCAATTATGCTCGATGAGGGATATGAGGCGACCCGAAGCTTTGTTTTGAGAGAATTTACCCCGATAATCAAGCGTGTAATGAGCGGAAATTTCGATCGTGACTGTAAGAGTATGCTACAGGAAACGTTGCATGGAGGAAGAGAGTCCGGAGCCATTAAATACATTCTTGATAAAAGCACGGGTCCGGATCACGACAAGACATTTTTTGTCCATGTTGAGTTCAACGGAAGGAAGATGGGTTCGGGCTTTGGAAAAAGCAAAAAAGAGGCTGAGAACGATGCGGCTTGCAACACTTTAAACGGAGGATATATTTAATGTATTTTAAAAGACTGGAAATGCATGGTTTCAAATCATTTGCAGAACCTGTCATCATTGATTTTCACGAAGGGGTCACATGCATAGTAGGACCCAACGGGAGCGGCAAAAGCAATATCAGTGACGCGCTGCGGTGGGTTCTAGGAGAACAGAGTCCCAAGGCATTGCGCGGCGGAAAGATGGAAGAGGTGATTTTCAACGGAACCGAGAGCAGACGCCCAAGGGGAATGGCGGAAGTGACCCTTGTGATAGACAATTCGACGGGACTTTTGGACATTGAATATAAGGAAGTTGCGATAACGAGAAGGATGTTCAGATCGGGGGAAAGTGAATACCTTATAAACGAGAATCCGTGCAGACTCAAAGACATAAGGGGACTGATAATGGACACCGGTATAGGCGTCGACGGATACTCCATAATAGGTCAAGGCAAAATTTCCGATATAGTGAGCAACAAACCGGAAAGCAGGCGGGAGATATTCGAAGAATCCGCTGGGATAGTTGCATATAAGACGAGAAAACAGGAGACGGAGAGAAAACTTGCCGCAACACGAAGCAATTTGGAGAGAATAGACGACATAGTCGTTGAGATAGAAAGCCGCATAGGCGGACTCAAGGAAGACAGCGAAAAGGCGAAGCGATATATTGAACTCAGAGAGCGTTATCGTGAGCTGGAAATAAATATAATCTTGAGAAACATTGAAACTGCGGACAGACAAAACAGGCAGTATTCGGAGAACATAGCCGAACTTTCCGTGCAGCTTGAGGAAACCGCCGAAAAAAGGAAGCTCGCCGACCGTGAATTTCAAAAGGCACGTATCAGAAATGAGGCTTTGGACAAACTTTTGGACGGTCTCAACCGCGATCTGATCTCAAACAAGGACAAAGTTAACAGCATTGGCAGTGAGAGCAGGTTGAATCATGAAAAGCTGGTTCACCTGAGGCAGGAGGAAGAGCGTTTGAGCGGCGAGGTGGGCGAGATCGCCGAAGCGATTACGATTGCCGAAAAAGAAAACGAAAAACTCGGCGCTGACTTGGATCAACTGAAAAAGAATTTACTCGAATCGGAAAGCAGACTGCGGGAAAAGATGAACCTCTATGATTCTGTAAGAAAGGAATCGTCGGGGTTCAGTGAGAAGATAGACGACAACAACGAGAAAATAATGACACTCAGCGGCGAAGCCGCGGCAAAAAAGAGTGAGGCCGTCAGCTATCAAAGTTACCGGCGCACCCTCGATGAGAGGAGAGAGCGGCTGGCATGCGAGGTTGAGAAACTCAAGGAGGAACTTTTCGATAGAAAAAAAGAGCTGGAGGAGAAACGCCGGGAAACGGATAAACTCTTAAATCAGCAGCTAAAATTCAAGGCTGATGCGGCGGAGAGAGGCAGCAAACTCAGAGATCTTAAGATCAATGAATCAAGTGTGCGTGAAAAACTGGAACAACTTAAACTGAATCATAGCCGCACGGAATCCAGGCTTCATACGATGCAGGAAATGGAGCAGAATTACGATGGCTACAATTATGCGGTAAAGTATATAATGAGATCCGGGATACGCGGTATTGAAGGTGTGGTCGGCGAAATGATAAAGGTGCCCGCAGGCCTTGAAACCGCTATAGAAACGGCTTTGGGAGCGGCGATGCAAAATATCGTTGTGGAGGACGATATATGTGCCAAAAAAGCGATAACGGCGCTGAAGGTCAGCCAATCGGGACGATTGACTTTTTTGCCGGTAAGTTCGGTTCACTCAAAAAAAACGAATACGGATGGGAATCTGAGGGACAAAAGCGGATTTTGCGGAATGGGTTCTGAACTGATAGGCTTCGATGAAAAATTCAGGGACGTGTTTGAATATCTGCTGGGCAGAGTGGCCGTGGTGAAGGATCTGAATGCCGCTATAGCAATGTCAAAAACGGTCATCCGGAATGTACGATTCGTCACCTTGGACGGTGAAGTTATAAATTCAGGAGGAGCTATCACCGGTGGACGATACAAAAACAGATCCGCAAATCTTTTGGAGCGAAAAAATGAAATTTCAGCCCTAAAAGAAAAAATGAATTCTCATGACATGGAGATTGCGAATGCGGAAAGGCAACTGGAAGATGTTCTCAATGTAATTGATAAGGTTGATTTTCTCATAAAAAGCGATGAGGAGAAGATAAAAAGCGGTGAGATGACCGCGGCAAGAAGCAAGGAAAGCATAATACATCTTGAAACTGCGATCGCTGAACACGAAAAGAGCATAGAAAAAGACGTCAGGGAGATGGAGCAAATAGACAAAGACCTGGCGGAAATGAGCGTGATCATCGAAAAGATAGAGCAGGAGAGCAGAATTACCGAGTCAGAAATAGATAAAATCGGCAAAGAAACGGGCGACCTTATGCGCATGCACAAGGAGAACCGAGACTCTATGGAGATGGCTAACAAAGCGATTACGGATGCGAGGATAGATACAAACCTGCGGCGCGAGAAAAGTTCCAATCTCATGGAAGAAATAAAGAAAAACGAAGAGCGGATATCGAGCCTTAGACAGCAATCTGAGCTTAAAGTTGACAAACTTTCCGATGTCAGAAGCGAGAAAGCCGAATTGGAACGCGGTAACGACGGTAGCGATGCTGAGCTCGAAATTTTAAATGCGAAGATTGAAGAACTGCGAGAAAAGTTGGAACAAGTCACTTTGGAAAAAAGTGAGATCTCGAGGAAAACGGATGCGTTGACACGGGATATCGCCGAGTCCGAAGAAAGCCTCAATATCCGCAAAGATGAGAAGTACCGCCTTGAAATAAAGAAAGCAAAAAATGAAACTCAATTGGATAATATGAAGGAGAAACTTTGGAATGAGTTTGAAATCTCATATGCTCAGGCACTGGATCTCAAAAAAGAGGATTTCGCAATGTCTTCATCCGTAAAGGAGAGCAGAGAAATTCGCAACGAACTTCGTGAGATAGGCGATGTGAATGTGGGGGCAATTGAGGAATATAGCAGTGTGAGCGAGCGTTACAAGTTTACCACTGAACAGCGAGAGGATGTTATCATCGCCGTGAACGAGCTTGAATCTCTTGCAAATAACCTCGATAAGACGATAATCAATTCTTTCAAAGAAAATTTCAACAAAGTGGAAGAGAATTTTGAAACGGTTTTTGAGGAGCTTTTCGGAGGAGGACATGCTGAACTTAGGCTTGAGGACGAGAAAAATCCTTTGGAATCGGGTATTGAAATAGTCGCACAGCCTCCGGGGAAAAAATTGCAGAACATAAATTTGATGTCGGGGGGAGAAAAGACCATGACCGCAATAGCCTTGACCTTTGCAGTGCTCAAGACAAGACCGACGCCGTTTTGCATTTTGGACGAGGTCGAAGCTGCCTTGGATGACAAGAACATAGATAAGTTCTCGCGTTACCTGAAGAAGTTCTCATCGACACAGTTTACACTGATAACCCACCAGAAAGCGACGATGGAGCATGCGGATGTACTGTATGGAATAACCATGCCCGAACGCGGGATATCGAAAACACTAAGCCTGAGAATGGGCGATTATGATCCGGATGAATACACGAGTTAGGAGGAAAGATGGCTCTTTTATCAAATAAGAAAAAAGGTTTTTTCGGAAGACTTTCGGAGAGAATAAGCGATGCGATTTTTATGCATCCCAAGATAGATGAAGATGTCATGGATGAGTTAGAAGAGATTCTGATAACATCCGATATAGGCATGGATACCACGATGAAGATAATGGAAGATCTGCGAAAGTATATCAAGGATAACAATCTCACAGAGACGTCGGAACTTAGGGAAGGCATTGCGCATATCATCGAGGAACTCATGGAGAAAGGCGACAGAAACAAGCTGACAAATGAGCATCCCACGGTAATCATGATGATAGGCATAAATGGAGGAGGAAAGACGACGAGTATAGCAAAGCTCGGAAACAGATTGAAGAATGAAAACAAAAGCGTGATTTTTGCGGCTGCGGACACGTTTCGCGCCGCTGCCGGAGAGCAGCTCAGAATATGGGGCGAACGTATCGGTATAAGAACCGTAATGCACAAAGAGGGCGCCGACCCGGGGGCTGTTTTGTTCGATGCGATACAGGCCGCAAAATCAAGGGGAACGGATGTGCTCATAGTTGATACGGCGGGAAGACTTCAGAATAAGAAGAATCTCATGGATGAACTTGCTAAGATGAACAGAGTAATAGACAGAGAGTTTCCCGAGGCAAAGCGTGAGACACTACTTGTGTTGGATGCGACAAATGGAAAGAACGCCGTGTCGCAGGCGAGGGAATTCAATCAGGTGGCGGAGATATCGGGTGTAATGATAACAAAACTTGACGGAACCGCAAAAGGCGGAATTGCGGTTACCATAGCCGATGAATTTGACATGCCGATAAAGTTCATAGGAGTGGGCGAAAAGGTAGGCGATATAGAAGAATTTGATGCCGCTGAATTTGCCGGAGGTATAATCAATGGATAAGCCTATCGTAGCGGTCGTCGGCAGACCAAACGTAGGAAAGTCGACTTTTTTCAACGCCATAGTGGGAAAGAGAATTTCAATAGTAGAAGACACACCGGGAGTGACACGCGACAGGATATATGCGGAGGCCGAATGGAACGGAGTGCACTTTGGTATGATTGACACGGGAGGGATAGAACCCTCCGGAAACGGCACAATCCTTTCAGGGATGCGAGAGCAGGCGCAGATAGCCATGGACATGGCAAATGTAATTTTGTTTATCGTGGATGGCAGAGAAGGAATGACAGCGACCGATGAAGAAGTGGCGGCAATTTTAAGGAAAACCGGAAAAAAGGTACTTTTAATCGTAAATAAGGTTGACAATCCAAGAAAGCCTGCCGACAATATATATGACTTCTACTCTTTGGGTCTGGGGGAACCGATCCCCGTCTCGGCGACAAACAAACTGAATTTCGGCGATGTGCTGGATGAGATTTGCGACGGTTTTGCGCCGGGTAAAATGCAAGAGGAAGATGAAAAAATACGTATCGCAGTAATAGGAAAACCGAATGTGGGAAAGTCGTCGTTGATCAATTCGCTGATCAGAGAAAACCGCATGATAGTTTCAGACATGGCAGGAACAACGAGAGATTCCGTCGATACTCCGGTAAAGTGGCATGGAAATGATTATGTGCTGGTCGATACCGCAGGCATAAGAAGACATTCCAAAGTCAGTGAGAATATTGAAAAATACAGTGTCGTCCGTGCCATTGCGGCCATAGAAAGGGCGGATGTGTGCATACTCATGATAGACGCCGCGGATGGACTTACGGAGCAGGACAAGAAAATTTGCGGTATTGCCCATGAGGCGGGCAAAGGAATACTCATAGCCGTAAACAAGTGGGATCTCATAGATAAAGACAATACCACCATGGGCGAATTCACGAAAAAAATAAAATCGGAATTATTGTTCGCATCGTACGCACCCCTGGTATTCATCTCCGTAAAAGACAAAATCCGTCTTAACGATGTTATGGGTATTGCGACAAAGATCGCAAACATACGCGCAGTCAGAATTCCAACGGGCAAGCTTAACAGTCTGATCGCTGATGCGATGATGATCAAGCAGCCTCCGTCGGACAAGGGGAAAAAACTGAAAATCTATTATGCCGCACAGATTGGAGTAAAGCCGCCATTGTTTTCTTTTCAGGTCAACAGCAGGCAGCTGATGCACTTCTCATACTCCAGATATATAGAGAACAGGATTAGGGAAACTTTTGGATTTGAAGGAACTTCGATTAAATTCGTATTCAGGGAAAAAAGGGAGAAAGAACAATAGATGATTGATTATAAATTCATTCTGGTAATAGTAATTGCGTACTTTATGGGCAACATTTCTCCGTCAACCATACAGGCAAAGAAGAGCGGTGTGGATATCAAGAGCGAAGGGAGCGGAAATGCCGGAACGACGAATGCTTTCAGAGTTCTTGGAGCCAAAGCAGCGCTGATTACGTTGGTCGTGGATGTCGGAAAAGGGGTACTTGCGGTATTCATGGGTGAGATATTTTCAACGCATCTTGCCGCTATGTACTGCGTCCTTGCTGTGCTTTTGGGTCACGTTTTCCCCGTCATATACAAGTTCAAGGGTGGAAAAGGAGTCGCAGTCGCATTCGGAGCTACAGTTGCAATCGACTGGAGGATGGGGTTGTGCCTACTTGCGGTTGTTTTGACGGTATTTTTGATAACCAAAACCGTATCCATGGCGGCGCTTGTAGGAACGATATCGTATCCGCTTGTGGCATATTTTTTCGAACCCGACTTTTTCCATATAGGAACCGTGGCGGCGGCTATAGTGTTATTCATGCATAGAAGCAACATAAAGAGGATAATACACGGGGATGAACAGAAAATAGTCAGATCGCGCAAGAAAGGCGAGGATGTAGAGGATATCGAGGATATATAGATTTAGTTATTGAGTTTTATTGAAAGGTAAGTTGAGATGAAGAAAATTGCCGTGATAGGAGCGGGTAGCTGGGGCACCGCATTGGCCATCACCTTAAGCAACAAAGGACATGATGTGAAAATATGCGACGTTGACAGTCAACATGTCACCGATATGCGTAGAAACAGAGAAAACGCCAAATACCTTCCGGGTATAAAGTTCAACGATAATCTGAGCGTGGTTGAAACAAATGAGGAGGCACTGACCGGAACGGAAATAGCATTATTTTCCGCTCCGGCGCAACATTTCAGAAGTGCGTTTAAAAGCGCGATCCCTCACCTCAAAGAAAACATGGTGGTGGTAAATGTGGCAAAGGGTATAGAACAGGAAACGCTTTTAAGGATGTCGGAGATAGCATATTCGCTGATGCCTGATGTAAAGTATGTGGTTTTGTCGGGACCTTCCCATGCTGAGGAAGTGGGCAGGCTGATGCCTACCACCGTTGCTGTGGCGTCGAAGGAAATAAAACTTGCCGAATATATACAGCATGAATTTTCCACGGACAGATTCAGAATATACACAAACGATGATGTCTGTGGAGTGGAGCTTGGAGGCTCGTTGAAAAACATAATAGCACTCGGTGCGGGGATTTCCGACGGTATCGGTTTCGGTGACAACGCCAAAGCTGCTCTGATGACGAGAGGAATAACGGAAATGCAACGGTTGGGAGAAAAACTGGGCGCAAAGGCAAGCACATTTGCGGGACTTACGGGAGTCGGGGATTTGATCGTGACCTGTACAAGCATGCATTCCAGAAACAGGCGTTGCGGCATCATGATAGGTGAGGGAGTAAGACCGTCGGAAGCCACGGAAAAGATCGGAATGGTCGTGGAGGGCATGTTCACGGCGGTTGCCGCATATGAGCTTTCAAAAAAAGTGGGAGCCGATATGCCGATAACCCACTGTATATATGAGTGTATAAACGAGAGGATCACGGCGCAGGAGGCGGTTGAAGTTTTGATGAGCCGTAACAAGAAAAACGAAATGAATATTTAAAGGAAACATTTAGGACGATTTGATGAAAAAAACGTTTCATATTACGACATTCGGCTGTCAGATGAACGAGCATGATTCGGAGATTCTTGCCGGACTTCTTGACGATATGGACTATAAACCTGCGGAAACGCGCAGTGAGGCGCAAGTTGTGATACTGAACACCTGCAGCGTAAGGGAAAATGCCGATAAGAGATTTTTCGGCACTCTAGGGCAGCTTAAAAAAAAGAAACTCGAGAATAATGACAATATCGTATGCGTATGCGGATGTATGATGCAGCAACAGCATATAATAGATACTGTAAAAGAAAAATATCCGTGGGTGGATATAATCTTCGGCACTCACAATATCCACAGATTTCCTGAACTTCTGTCAAGCGTTGTAAGTCAGAAGACCAAGGCGGTGGAAATATGGGAAGACGGCAGGGACATAGTCGAAGATCTGCCGATGAAAAGACTTTATCCTACAAAGGCGCTTGTAAACATAATGTATGGTTGCAATAATTTCTGCACTTACTGCATAGTTCCGTATACGAGAGGACGGGAACGCAGCAGAAGCCCCGAAAGTATAGTCGGCGAAGTCAGGAAACTTGCGGAAGACGGAGTGGTTGAGGTGATGCTTCTGGGGCAGAACGTCAATTCCTACAGAGGCCGGGACACGGATGGAAACTGTTGCGATTTCGCTTCTCTGATCGAGAGGATTGCCACGGTGAGGGGGATTGAGAGGATAAGATTCATGACCTCGCATCCGAAGGATCTTTCAGATGAGCTTATAGACGTATTCAAAAGATGTGATAAGCTATGCAAAAATATCCATCTACCGGTACAGTCGGGAAGTGACGAGGTCATGCGCAGGATGAATAGGCATTATGACAGAAAACGTTACTTGTCTGTGGTAGACAAGCTCAAACAAGCGGTGCCGGGAATAACCATATCGACCGACATTATAGTCGGATTTCCCGGTGAGACGGAAGAGCAATTTGAGGAGACAATGAGTCTTGTGGAGAAAGTTCGATATGATTCAGCTTTTACATTTCTGTACTCGGTAAGACGGGGAACTCCCGCTGCAAACTTCAAAGAACAGGTGCCTGAAGATATAAAACATGACAGATTTAACAGGCTTGTGGAGCTTGTCGATCGGATAAGCGCCGAAAAGAACAGGATTTACGAGGGTAGGACGGAGCGTGTCCTTGTGGAAGGAAGAAGCAAGCGAAATACAAATGCACTTTCGGGAAGAACCGACGGTTTCAAACTCGTCAATTTCAAAGGAGATGAAAGTCATATAGACAGGTTTGTCGATGTGAAAATAACCAAGGGCAAGACTTTCAGCCTGGAGGGTAAAATAGTGGAATGAAAGTTTTCATACAAGTGAAATTGTAGAGGTTCACTTGTATGAAAAGATGGCATGATGGAATTTTATGCATGGAAGGTGAAAGGCGAATGAGATTTTTTCCGGCGCTGTTGTTGGGCAAACTGCTCAATTTGGCGATAAATATAATCGATAAAAATAGAGGCTCAAATTTTTCGGGACAGTGGGCGATGAAGCTAGATCCGATGATGCTGAAGCACTTCAAAGGTGTAGATACGTCAAAGGTTCTTTTCATAACGGGTACCAACGGGAAGTCAACTACCAACAATCTTGTAAATCACATTCTGCGTCAAAACGGAAAGACAGTGGTATCCAATCTTGAGGGAGCCAACCTCATATACGGTCTGGCGACTTCTCTGATAAAGGCGAGCAATATATTCGGAAAAGTGAGAGCCGATTTCTTTGTGTTTGAGACCGACGAGAGATTTCTTCCGCTCATATGTGAACAGCTATCCGCAGAAAACCTGCTTATAACCAATTTGCAGAAGGATCAGGTGCAGAGAAACGGCGACCCTGATTTTATATACAGGAGAATAAAGAACGTTGTAGAGGGCAGGGGGATGCGTCTTTTCCTGAATAATGAGGAGCCCCGTGCCAAGTCCTTTGATACTTATGCGAAAGAAGTCGTGAGTTTTGGAGCGGGAAAACACAGTGAGTCCTTTAAGAAAAACGGTAGCTACGTCACAATGGCTTGTCCCAAATGTCATCGCAAAATCACCTTTGAATATTACAATAATGACGGTATCGGATCGTTCAGATGTAAAAACTGTGGTCATTCCGGTAGCGAAAAAGCGGATTACAGCGTGGAAAACACAGATTTCGAGCGGAGAAAATTCACCTTGCGAGGGACGGAATTCCGCATGCCGTACGACACTCCTTACATGCTGTACAACTATTCTGCGGCAGTTGCCGTGGCAGAAAAGTTTGCGGGAATCGCTCCCGAGGATGCTGCAAAGGCATTCGACACGTTCAAAAACGTGGGCGGACGTTTCGAAATACTGCGCTATAAAGGCAAGACCATAAAGTATATGCGGATAAAACAGGAGAACCCCGAAACTTTGCAGACGAGTATAAATGTTATGGCGTCGGATAGCGAAAGAAAAATGGTTTGCTTGGGACTCTGCCCGCTGGTCGACTTAATACCGCATTATGCAAACACCTTCTACGCATATGATTGTGACTTCGGAAAGCTCATAAAATCCGACGTGGAAAGATATTTCTGCTTTTCGGAACGCGTCTGCTACGACACCGCAAACAGATTGATCTACGAGGGTGTGGATCCGTCCAAAATAGAGGTTGCGGACACCGAAGATGTCGAAACCATATTCAGGCAGATAGAAAATGCGCAAACCGATAATATTTATCTTATAACGTGGTTACACACATATGAGCATATGGAAAAGTATATAAAGAAAGAAGGAGGGATAAATGAGTGATTTCAGGATAGCATGGCTGTTTCCGGACACCCTTTTTCTGCACGGAGAACGTGGGAATCTGCTTGCACTTGCGAGATTTGCGCAGCTTGCGGGATTTGAACCGGAAGTCATCAAAGTGGATTTTGACACCGAGAACTTCAATCCCTCCGATTTCAACTTGATATTTTGCGGCCCGGGTGAGATAGTGTCATTTCCGTCGGTCGTGGAATGGATGATTCCGTTTAAAGAAAAACTCGTTTCTTTTATGGAATCGGGAAGGCCTCTTATCGTTATCGGCACCTCCGTGGGCATATTCGGCAAGAAAGTTGTCAGAAACCGGAACACTTTTGTGGATGCAGGCGAATTTCCGGGGCTTGGTATCGTGGATCTCATCTACAGTGAAAATGATGAAGTATACGGCGATGACATTTACTTCGAGTGCGAATACGGCGGTCAAAGGATGGAGTTGATCGGCAATCAGATACAAATGGGCGATCTTTATATTGGGAAAGAAAAACCCTTCGGTATCCTTAAATACGGATACGGGAATACCGGAAATGACAGAAACGAGGGTCTACTGCATCGGAATTCTATTTTTACCAATACACTCGGACCTATGCTGACGTGCAATCCGTGGCTTACAGAGACTCTTATAAAGGTAGCTGCGGAGCATTCTGCGCTCGATCCGCAAAAGATAACTTTCAACGATGAGTTGGAGAGGAAATCATTTCAGACAAAGAGGGATTTTATATCAAAAAAGGTGAGTCGGTTGAAAAACTGCCCACGCCCTGAGTAAAGAAGAGCGTATTTTACAGGGATTTGGAGCATACAGGCACGAATTATACGAATTGGATTCAAGGAGGAATAATATGGAAATACTTGACAAGATTACCGATGCGGCGAAATTTGCGGGAGAGAGAGCAAGCGACGCCATAGAAACCACTAAACTGAAATCGAAGATTTACAACGAAAATAAGGCTATAAACGAGGAAGTTCTGATGATAGGCAAGTTTTTCTTCGCAAAAATCAAGGCCGGGGAGATTGAAGCCAATGAAGAAATACAGGGGATAATCGACAGAATAGATGCCCACAATCTGACCATAAAGGAATTGAAGGAGGCGCTGGTAGCTCTTGCGAATGAATAAAAAGTATATGCCGTACCTGATCATCTTGGGTGCGATGGTGGTGTTGAATCTGCTGAACGGCCGATTCAGCAACTTTGGAGGCTGGATATACAATCAACTGATGATGATCCCCGGGATAGTCGTGGGGCTGGCTTTCCACGAATTTGCCCACGGGTTTGTGTCTCACAAGCTGGGGGATCCCACGCCTAAAATGCAGGGCAGACTTACATTGAACCCCGCCGCACACATAGATCCCATAGGATTTCTTTGCCTTTTCTTTGCGGGTTTTGGCTGGGGCATTCCCGTTCAAATTGATATGCGTTATTACAAACATAAACGACGCGACGAATTTCTGGTTTCAATCGCCGGGGTGGTAATGAATCTCTTGATAGCATTGATATTTGCGGTTATATTGAGATTCATCGTTCACAGCAGCAGTGAATTTTTCATATCACAATTGGGAGAGATTATTGTGCAGATCCTCCAATACGGAGTTTTTATAAATCTTGTTCTGATGATCTTCAACCTGCTTCCTGTGCCGCCGCTCGACGGCTTCGGCATTCTTACGCAGATCTTTGATTTGCGGAAATACTCATGGTATGATGTGGTCTACCGGAATGGAATGTTCATTTTGCTGGCATTGATTTTCTTTGATATTATCAAGGTTGTCTTGAATCCCTGCGTGAACTTCTTCTGGAATTTGATCTCCGGCGCGATAATCTATTGATGCAATTTCCTAATTACAAGGATGTTGGCCTATTGTAATGTCGTAAAGATAAGCAAAGTATTTTAAAAAGTAAAATCCGTGTTTTGGATTGGAATTTCAACGGATTTTACTTTTTTTACGAGATTTTGTTAGCACTCATGCAAAGAGAGTGCTAAATTTTTATTGATTTTTGCTTTGATATGTTTTAGAATATATACATAAAAGCTGTACAGCGAAATGAAAACCGTATATTAGGACTATGAAAAAGAAGAGGGGTGGTATTTATGAACATAGAAAAATATACACAGAATGCGCAAAATGCGGTGATGGAATGCCAAAATTTAGGGATTTCATCGGGAAACCAGACGTTGGAACCCGAGCACCTGAATATGGCACTTCTCAAACAGAATGATGGTCTGGTTCCGAAGTTGCTTGCCAATATGGGTGTGGATGTCGACCGTATGACAGAGGAAGTTGAAAGCCTTTTGAAAAAGCTCCCTAAGGTTTCCGGAAATACGGCAGACAATGTATACCTGTCGAGGGCACTGAACGAGATCTTTTTTGAAGCCGAAAAAGAGGCGGAGAAGTTCAATGATGAATACGTAAGCGTTGAACACCTGTATCTTGCTTTGATTGCAGCTAAGAGAACGGAATCGGCGAAAGTTTTCAAGAACCACAATATAACCAAGGAAAATTTTTTGGCGGAACTCTCCAAGGTCAGAGGAAATCAGAGGGTTACAAGTCGAAATCCTGAAGATAACTATGAAGCGTTGGAGAAATACGGCCGTGATCTTGTCGATATGGCGAGAAAAGGAAAGCTCGATCCCGTGATAGGCAGGGATTCGGAGATAAGACACACTATTCAGATCTTATCAAGGAGAACCAAGAACAATCCTGTCTTGATAGGAGAGCCGGGAGTCGGAAAAACTGCGGTGGTCGAGGGTCTAGCACAGAGAATCTTAAAAGGAGATGTTCCCGAGGGTCTGAAAGATAAGACTATTTTTGCTCTTGACATGGGCGCTTTGATTGCGGGAGCCAAGTTCAGAGGCGAGTTTGAGGAAAGACTCAAGGCGGTTCTGAACGAAGTTGAAAAATCTGAGGGCAGGATACTTCTCTTTATAGACGAACTTCACAACATAGTGGGGGCGGGCAAAACCGAGGGTTCGATGGATGCCGGAAATCTTTTGAAGCCTAAACTTGCCAGAGGCGAGCTGCACTGTATAGGCGCAACCACCCTGGACGAGTACAGAAAATACATCGAAAAGGATGCCGCACTCGAAAGAAGATTTCAAAAAGTAATGGTGGATCAACCATCGGTTGAGGATACTATATCGATTCTGCGCGGATTGAAGGAGAGGTTTGAAATTCATCACGGTGTTCGTATAGAAGATAATGCATTGATCGCATGTGCGACATTGTCGGATAGATACATCACAGACAGATTTTTGCCTGACAAGGCGATAGATTTGATGGATGAAGCGGCGGCAAAGATAAGAACCGAAATAGACAGTATGCCGACGGAGCTTGATGAGATAAGCAGGAAAATAATGCAGCTTGAGATAGAACGGCAGGCTCTTGGGAAAGAAACCGACAAAGGCTCAAAAAACAGACTTGAAGCCCTTGAAAAAGAACTTGCCCAATTGAAAGAGGAAGACGCCACTATGCGTGCGCAGTGGGAGGGCGAGAAAAACAGCATTTCCGCAGTGAAAGAGTTGAAACAGAAGATCGAAGATGTCCGCATGCAAATCGAAGAATCGGAACGTGATTTTGATTACGAGAAGACGGCAGCGCTCAAATACGGAACTTTGCCGGATTTGGAGAAACAGCTGGAGGAAGCAAAAGCAAAATCGGAGAAAGCGGAGGAGAATCGTCTGCTCAAGGAAGAAGTAGGCGAGGAAGAAATTGCAGAGGTGGTTTCCGCATGGACGGGGATACCCGTTGCAAAACTTGTTGAAAGCGAACGGGAAAAACTTCTGCATCTTCCCGAAATACTGCATAAGAGAGTCATCGGTCAGGACGAGGGGATTAGAGCCGTTTCGGAAGCCATTTTGAGGGCGAGAGCAGGGCTTAAGAACGAGAATAGACCGATTGGATCCTTCATATTCATGGGTCCGACAGGAGTGGGGAAAACTGAACTTGCAAAGACGCTTTCCGAGGCACTATTCGATACGGAAAAGAACATGATAAGGATAGATATGTCGGAGTATATGGAGAAACATTCGGTTTCCAGGCTTGTGGGAGCTCCTCCGGGATATGTAGGATACGATGAGGGCGGTCAACTCACGGAAGCCGTGAGAAGAAAGCCTTACAGCGTGGTATTGTTTGATGAGATCGAAAAAGCCCATCCCGATGTTTTTAACATACTTCTCCAGATATTGGACGACGGAAGACTCACCGACAATCAAGGTCGCACGGTCGATTTCAAAAACACGGTGATCATAATGACTTCCAACATAGGAAGCGGTGATCTGATCGAGAATATAAGACCTGATGGGAGTATAGAAGAATCCACAAAAGAAAGGGTTGAGGCACAGCTTGGGAGCTATTTCAGACCTGAATTCCTAAACAGAATAGATGACATAGTTGTGTTCACTCCTCTTACCCAGGAGCAGATCGCAGAGATAATAACACTGGCGCTCTCCTCGTTGGAGCAGAGACTTTCGGAGAGGGATATCAGCCTTGAGCTCACGGAACAGGCAAAGAAATTTATCGCAAAGCAGGCATACGAACCTGCCTATGGAGCAAGACCTGTCAAACGTTATCTTCAGAATCATCTTGAAAACGAACTTGCAAAGATGATAGTTTCGGGCGAGGTATACGACGGTTGCAAGGTAATTGCCGATGTCGACGGAGGAGAGCTGAAACTCATGAGAAAATAATCGAAAGAGCAAACAAATGCCGGGTCGCAAAAATGATAATTTGCGACCCGGAGGATTTATCCGGCAGGGCAAAGAACTACCGGAATTTTCTTTTTTTGGAGTTTTCCATATGTCTTGCCATCGCAATGGCACCGGCTTCCGAGTCGCCGGCGGAAAAGCACACATATACATCACGGTGTTCCGAAAGAACCTCTCTTAAATATCCGGGCGCATAATAATTCGACGGATTTGCGTGCCTGAGGTAAAGCTGATACGCATTAAGGTTGTGAATCAGCATGTCATTGTGCGTTGCGTTATATATTATTTTGTGAAACGCCATATTTATATCAATCATCTTTGGGATGTCGTTCTTTTGGGTATAGAACTGCATAAACTCAAATGTTTCATCAAGTTCATCAAGTTCCCGATCAGTAATCCTGTCTATTGCCCATCTGACAGCGGTAACTTCCGCCTGGTCTCTGAGCACCGTCATATCGCGGATATCCTGAGGCGTAAAGCCGGTTACAAAGGCGCCCCGATTCGGAATGTTTTTGATCAGCCCCTTGGCTTCAAGTTGCATTAGAGCCTCGCGGACGGGAGTGCGGCTGACATTGTATTCAAGGCAGATTTTGCACTCTGTCAATTTTTCGTTTGTGCGCAATTTTCCCGTCAAAATATCTTCCCGGATTTTTTTGAATAAAATCACTGAAAGCGGCAGGTCTTTTTTTTCGTTTTCCTCTAAATACCGTATTATCGACATGTTTTTCTCCTTGATTCTGTTGACGGGCAAAGTGAGAAGTCAGTCCATGAAAACTCATCGCCGGGTACAATTATACGTTTTAAGGTATTGAAGTGTCAATAACGGCAAAGATGGGTTTTGTGAATTAGACTTCAAGCTGATGGTTGGTTTGATTTGATGAACAGTTATTATTGACAGGATAGTGTAAAATAATTGTGGAGTTTTAATAAGAATATAGAAATCAATTCCAACGTCAAGAAAGGTTATGGATAGAAGATGGTAATCAGAACGAAAAATTTATGCAAGTACTATGGAAGCGGAAACAATATCGTAAAGGCTCTCGACAATGTCGATATACAGGTGGAAAAAGGTGAATTTATCGGAATCGTGGGAAAGTCGGGCAGCGGCAAGTCGACGCTGCTGAATATGCTGGGATGCCTCGACAGTCCGACTTTGGGAGAAGTGTTTATCGGAGAAGAGAAAATCTCCAATCTGAATGACGAGGAACTTACGAAGATTCGCCGCTCCCGAATAGGCTTCATATTTCAAAACTACAATCTGATGCCGGTGCTGAATACTTATGAGAATGTCATACTGCCTGTACAACTGGACAAGAAAAAAGTGGATAAAAAATACATAGATGAGATTTTCGATATTTTGGAGTTGTCGGGTAAGAAAAGCTCACTTCCCGCCGCACTTTCGGGAGGGCAACAGCAAAGAGCGGCAATCGCAAGGGCTTTGGCAAACAAACCCGAGATTGTACTTGCAGATGAACCGACCGGAAACTTGGATGCCGCGATGGGAGCTGAAGTGATGGCGATGCTCGAAAATATGAACAAGATCTATGGGCAGACGATTATAGTGGTCACCCATGATCAGGAGATAGCCTCAGGCATGAGAAGAAGAATTACCGTGTCGGATGGGAAGGTGATACAGTGATCGGAAAACTAGCATTAAGATCCATTCTTGCGGAAAAAAAGCGCAGTGTCTGCACAGTGCTTGCAATGGTGCTTACGGCTGTATTGTTCTCGGTGCTCTTCACCACAATTTTCGGAATAAATCAGGCGTCAACGGCGTATAATATAAAGCAAGCGGGAACAAAATTTCATTTTTTAATAAAACCGTGGAATATGGACAATGTCAAACTCACAAAGAAAATCGAGGATGACGATGCGGTTAAAAGTGTGGGTGAGTCGAAGTTCTTAGGATATGTCGGAGATAAAAAACTGAATTACAATGTAGAAGTGAAGTACGAAGACCGTGCGTTTGTGGAAAGTTGTTTTCACTCCCCCGACAGAGGTAAACTTCCCGAAGCGGAGAATGAGGCGATTGTCGATACAACAACGCTGCGTCGCCTCGGCGTTCCTCTGAAGATTGGAAGCAGGTTCAAAGTCAAAGTTTCTGTCGGAGATAAGACTGAAATTAAAAACTTTGTGCTTTCGGGCATGTGCAGCATCAATAAGACGTTCAAAGTTAAAGTCGGCGTGATTGTCGTATCCGAGAAATATGCTTCCATGTGGAAACGAAAGTATTCCGCTCAGGGCATTTACGGAAAGGAAGAATTGGGAGTTGTTCTGAAAGATGCGGGCGATATAGAAAAAGATGCGCAGAGACTGTTGATTCGGTTGGGTGCCAAGGAATATATAAAAAATATCGGGGTCAATCCCGGTTACGAAAACCATGCGGACACGTATTCCAATCCTGCAACGATCATCATGGGACTTCTGCTCATAATGCTAATCGGATATCTGATAATCAATAATATTTTCTATATCGCCGCAAGAAAAGACGCCGGGCAGTACGGACAACTCAAGACGCTAGGTATGGATTCGAGGCAGGTTGCCACGCTGGTAAGTTGTCAGGCATTATATTTACTTGCGTTTGCGATTCCTATAGGAAGCGTTTCGGGTCTTATCACAGGCAGATTGGCTTTGCCCGCAATAATAGCCCTGACAAATTTCGATGCAGTTGCGGGAGACGATCTGATCGGGTCGGGAGATGTTCTCTCGGTGCTTGCTTTGACAATCGTCTTTATAACAATAACCACTTTCATAAGTATTTTGGGACCTGTAAGGATGATAAAGAAACTGTCTCCGATAGAGTCCACCAAAGTAGAACTTAAAAATAAAAAGGAAAGACGTGAAGCCGGGGATGGGAGCAAAGTGTATAAGTTTGCGTTATATAACGTCACGAGAAACAGAAAGAGCATGGTGCTTTTGATTGTGAGCATAACACTGCCGCTGCTTTTGGTGAGCATATCATATAACATTTCGAACAGTTTCGATATGAATAAGTATTTATCTTCGAAGATGTTCTCAGATTACACGATGGCGACTGCAAGTTACTACCGAGGCGATTATTTTTCAGATAAAAACAATGAAGAGAAGGAGATGAACCTTAATCCCGGAATAGTAGATGAAATAAAGTCAACGGGTGCCGTGTCTGCCGGTGGATGCGTGTACGGTACTTGTGATGCATCACATAAACAAAGACTGAAAGGTGCGGATCCGGGATACTGGTTGAATATATACGGTATTGAGGGATTCAATCTGCATAAAAAGCAGTGGCTTGAAGATAAGATGGACATGAACGCGTTTAAAAGAGGTACGGGTGTCATTGAAGGCTGCTGGAAAGACCAAAACGGTGACGCGAGTCCGGGTTCGTACGTCTATGCTGTGGGTGACAAGGTAAGATTAAAGGATAAATCAGGCAAAGAGAGGAATTTCACGGTAGTCGGTCATATAGATGTCGGAAAAGGTGCGTTGACCTCCGGAATTTCAGGGAGAGATACCACGTATGAACTGTATTTTCCACCGAATATCTACAGGAAACTGACGGGTAATAAAAACATCATGTCCTATAATTTCAACGTAAAGCATGGACAAGAAAAAATAATTGAGAGGTATTTAAAGACCCTTGTGTCAACTAACTACGATTTCAATTTTCAGTCCAAAATGAAACTGGGTATGGAATTTGAGTCGTTGAGGCAGCTGATTGAATTGATATGCGTGTTCCTGTGCGTCGTGCTGTCTTTCATTGCGATAATGAATCTGATAAATGTCTTTGTCACAAGCATAATCGTCAGAGAAAAAGAAATCGCAACACTGCGGAGCATAGGAATGACAAGAAAACAGCTCAGAACGATGCTGACGTGGGAGATTTCATATTACATAATTTCTGCATTTATATTGTCGACAATCCTTTCATTTATATTGTCCGGTACGGTTGTGGCAGGAATATGCAACGATACAAGTTTCATGACGTACAATACGGGGGTTGTGATATTTGCACTGATTCTGATTGTATCGTTTGTCATAGGATATATCACCATGAGACTAGAAGAAAGAAGTGTGTCCAAGATGAGCATTACAGAGAGGATCAAGGCTTTATAGGCAAGTATTGATTTTTCGGCGAATATGATTATAATTGTCTCCATGGATAGAGAAACAATCGAAAAAATATTGGACATATTGCGCGACACGTATCCGGATGCGGAGTGCGCTCTGGACCACAAAAACGCATTTCAACTCATTACGGCGGTCGCATTGTCGGCTCAGACTACCAACAAAAGCGTCAACAAGGTAACACCGGCGCTGTTTGAGAAATATCCGACGCCGGGGAGTCTTGCGCTTGCAAAGCCGGAAGAAGTTGAGGAACACATAAGAAGCATCGGCATGTATAAAACAAAATCGAAAAACATCGTGGCGATGGCGCAGAAGCTTTGCGCAGAATTTGGCGGACAAGTTCCCGAAGGGTACGATGAATTGGTCTCGCTGCCGGGAGTGGGTAGAAAAACCGCAAACGTGGTTCAGTCGGTCTGGTTCAAAAAACAGAGGATCGCGGTGGATACTCATGTTTTCAGAGTCAGTAACAGGATCGGTCTGGCGCATGAGAAAGACGTGCTGAAGACCGAAGAGGCTCTGATGGAAGCTATTCCTAAACACAGGTGGTCGGAAACCCATCACCTGCTGATATTTCACGGCAGAAATCTTTGTACCGCAAGAAAACCCAAGTGCCTTGAGTGTCCCATGGAAGAATTGTGCGAAAAGAATATGTAATACTACGCTTTCCCACAACAGTTTTTGTATTTTTTGCCGCTGCCGCAGGGACATGGTTCGTTCCTGCCTACTTTGGCGGGAGCATGATATATTTTTGATTTTTTGTAATCCTTGATGATCGCTTTTTTCTTTTCCTCATCCAGCAGCGTGTCCCAAGGGTCGAGGGAGTAGAGATGGGCAGCATCCGCTTTCCACATGTTGTAGTAAAGTTTTTCAAAATCGACGTCAAGATCAACCTCGGTGGCCTCTGTCACGATCTGATCCGGCAGTTCTTCTTTTAGGCTGGATTTGATTCCGTCAAGGAAACCGGCAAAGATCACGGGTCTGCAATTGAACTTCTCGGAAAGCTCTTCCACAACACCTTTCAAATGTTCGCCACTGTTTGAAAGTATGTGGGTGTAGATAGCAATCTCGGCATCGCTGTATTCTTTCCAGAACTCCTTAAAGGTCTTGTCGGTTTGTGATTCCCATAATTTTTTCCATTCTTCATTCAGATTCATTATTTATCCTCCGTTTTCGGTGTGTTCCTTATTTTTTCATTCTCGATACATATCCCTGAATGTTTTGGGATCATGATATCGCAATTTGTATTCTGTTTTTATCTGCATGGCCTATTTCTGCATTCTCATGATCGCCATAATGTCGCCGACCACGGCGCTGCCTGTAGGAAGTGCTCCCGCACCTTTTCCGTATAGCATAACACGGTCGACCGCATCTCCCGTAACGTATACGGCGTTGAATTCTTCATTGACTCCGGAAAGAGGGTGGGTAAGTGGTATTTCTTCAGGTTTTACGCTGCACCGGATTTCACCGCATTCATCGATACTCGCTTTGGAAATGAGTTTGATCTTGTTACCCGATTTTGCGGCATTTGATATGTCATCCATCGTGACATCGGTTATACCTTGCGTAGGTATGTCCTCCGGAGATATATATTTATCAAAGGCGAGCGCAATAAGTATTGACAATTTATTTGCACAGTCTATCCCTTCGACATCGGCAGTTGGGTCGGCTTCGGCAAAACCTTTTGCCTGTGCGTCTTTCAGGACTTCTTCATATCGCAGCCCCGCATCGCCCATTCTGCTGAGTATGTAATTGGTGGTTCCGTTCAATATGCCCATTACTTCGGTGAACCTGTTGCCGGCGAGTGGTTCTGTAATGGAGGTAAGTGCAGGTATTCCACCGCCCACGCACGCTTCAAATCTTATCTGAACGCCGTTTTCTGCGGCTGCTTCATGCAGCTTTTCAAAATTTGCTGCAGCCGCTGCTTTGTTCGGGGTGACGACGTTCTTTCCGCTTTTGAGTGCTTGGAGCATCCACGATGTGGCAGGCTCGATCCCTCCTATAGCTTCCACGACTATGTCGATGCTGTCATCGTGCAAAATATCGTTCACGTCCTGCGTGGCTATTTCAGCCGGGACATCGTGAAGCTTTATGTTTTTTTCATTTCTTACAAGGATCTTGGAAACGTTGTAGGATGCTCCGGTACGTTTTTGGATCAGAGCCTTGTTCTTTTTCAAAATATCGTATGTACCTCCGCCCACGGTTCCGAGACCGAGGATGCCTATGTTGAAAGATTTCATGCGTTTTTCTCCTTTTGGGTCTGCTGGTTTTTCGCCGCCATGGCAAAGTATGATTTTACACTTTTGTCGAGCGCATACAGATCTTGCGTATCACCGTCGCCAAGGGTTTCACCTTTCATGGCAACCGCTATCAATATCGCTGCGTAAGTCGGGGTGTGAAGATTTCTGCCGGCTTTGGCTCCGGTATCGTCAAGATGAGCTTTTAGTTCACAGATGCGGTCTATAAGTTTGACAGAAGCCTCTTCCGAATCCGAATCGGCGAAAGGTTTCCACATGGCTTCGTTGATGGAAGCGTAAAAAATACCTTCCATAGTGGATTCAAGGTAGGGGGTGTAATCCAAAACTCCGCCCGTTTTCTTGCCGTCGGCGACATATTGATTCAAGTACAGCTTATAATCCTTGCTGTGCTTTATCACTATGTCGCGGGCATAGTTCACATATTTTTTATCCAAGATTTTGCCTCCTGAAGCGGTCTCATAAATATCACGTATTTTACAAGTTCGAACAGGCGATCGTCCGCCCACATACGATGATAGTATAGCATGCAAACGGCGCTGCCGCAACGCTCTGATTGAATCGAACGCCCAACTTGCGGCAATCGGATAACAAATTTCTCGCAAACACGTTGTTTCTGCCCCTATTTCCTTGAGATTTGAATACATTTTTGATAGAATATACGAAATTACAGTTTGGAGGAAACATGGCGCAACTATATTACAGATACAGCACAATGAACGCAGGAAAATCAATTGAGCTTATCAAGGTGGCATATAACTATGAAGAAAGAGGCAAGCATATCCTTACTCTCATTCCTGCAGTGGATGACAGGTATGGTATGGGACTTATAACCTCAAGGATAGGGCTTCAACGTGAGGCCGTTGTCGTGGGGGAAGATACGGATATACTTGATCTGTTTGTCGAAAAAAACGACGACAGAAAGATAGATTGCGTGCTTGTGGACGAGTGTCAGTTTTTGAAAAAACACCATGTTGAAGAGTTGGTTGAGATAGTTGACGGTTACGAGATACCGGTTTTGGCGTATGGGCTTAAGAATGATTTTAGAAATCAACTGTTTGAGGGTTCGTATTATATGCTCATATATGCTGATAAGATAGAAGAAATCAAGACTATCTGTTGGTGCGGACGCAAGGCCACCATGGTCGCGAGGATCGTTGACGGAAAGATAGTGAAACAGGGTGAGCAGATACAGATCGGAGGAAACGACATGTATGTTTCGCTCTGCAGGAAACATTACAACGACGGCAGAATTGCCCCTGAACGTTAGCATGGGAGGATGAACTTTGTTATGAGAAAGTACAATATACCGAGAAGATCCATAAAGTCCAATCCGATTTTACGATTGGCGGGATTTGCGGTCGCAATAGTATTTTTTGCGGGACTGTTGAGTTGCATTGCGGGAGAAACGGAGGTTCACGCATCGACGCTTAAAATAACTCAGGCGGACGGTGCGATAATACGTTCCGGACCGAGTGTGACATCCAAAGAAGTGGGCGACCTTGACAAAGATAAGACCGCAGGATTCAAGTTTGTGAAATTTGTGAGCAAAAAAAGCGTTAAGCGTAAAAATAAGTGGTACTATCTATCGAAATACGCCGGATATGTGCGCGGCGATTTGGTGTCCGTAACGGCAAGCTCCAAAAATAGCGTCAGATTGAGAACCGTATTGAACCTGAGAAAAGGTCCGGGCAAAAGGTTTGTGGTCGTAAAAACGCTCAAAAAGTCGTCAAAGGTAAGAGTGCAGTACCTTGTGAAAGACTATAAAGGAAAGGCTTGGTATAAGGTCATGTCCGGGAAAAAATCGGGATATATCTTTTCCAAGTATGTAAGGTCGGCGGCAAAAGCAAAGCACATAAAGAAAAAAAAGAACGCAAAAGTACCGAAAAGGAAGAGCAGGAAGATCAAAAAGAAAAGGGGAAAAAAGAAAACCAAAAAGAAAAATGCGGTCAATTCGGTACAGGGATTTCCGGATGATTACAAACGTTATCTGGAGCCTTTGCAGGCGAAGTATCCCAATTGGAAATTCATACCGGTCGACACAGGACTTGACTGGCTTACCGCAACCGCAAAAATGTCGTATAACCCCGGTGCGAATACGGTGTGGCACAAGTTTCCGCTTTCATATCGATCCACGGAGAAAGGGTATTATAATTACTTGAAAGATATCTACAAGCCTAAAGACGGGAATCGTTTTTTTGCGGCAAGCGATCAAGCTGTTAAGTATTATATGGATCCGAGAAACTGGATAGACGATATACACATATTCATGTTCCAGGACTACACTTATCACGACGATGTGAATTATTACGCCGTAGTCAAAACACTGTTCAGCGGCAGAAACAAGATGCTTTACGATAACGCGGAAAGCTTTGTGACCGCCGGAAAGAACTATAACTTAAGTCCGGTATATCTTGCGGCAAAGGCTTACGAAGAGCAAGGCGGCGGTATAAACAGCGGAATCAGAAAAGTGTCGGGCAAAAATAAACGGATATACAATGTTTTTAATATCGGGGCAAGCGATAGCCCGTCAGGTGGCGCTGCAAACGGCATCAACTGGGCCGCATCGCCTGCCAACGGCAAGTACGGCACACCGTGGACAGATGTGGCAAAAGCCATAGACGGAGGCGCAAAGTATCTTTCGCTCAACTTCGTGGGGAATAATCAGAACACGGCATATTTTGAACATTTTAATGTGTTGAACGGTATTTCCCAAGTCGGCACCCACGTATACATGACTGCGCTTTATGCGGCGAAAAACACCTCGGAAACCACGGCGGCAAATTATAGGAAGTACGGGATATACAGTGAATCCAATGTGTTCCATGTGCCGGTGTACCGCAATATGCCCGCAACCCTTGAACAGGCGCCGGCATCAGGAACCGCAGACAATAATTTTTATCTTAAGAGCCTTTGTGTTCAGGATGTGGTAGGTAACGAGGATCAGGCAAGCAAGGCCGTTAAGATCAGCGACAAAAATCTTTCTTACGAAAGGGAATTTAGCCACAAAACGAGTTGTGACACTGTCAGGATAGTCGCTGAAAAAGCAGGCAAGGCGGCAACGGTTTCAGGAACCGGCATAAAAAAGCTAAAAAACGGGGTGAATGTCTTTTATATAAGATGCAAGGCTTCATCCGGAGCCACCAGGGTGTATACGCTTAATATAGAAAAAAATTGAGGAACCGTCGGTATGTGCAAAGAAGACAAAAATAAGCTTCCGCATCTTTTGCTCCACAGTTGCTGCGGCCCTTGTAGCACGGCGGTTATAGAAAGACTGTCGCCTGATTTCAATATAACGGTGTTTTTCTACAATCCATGCATCACGGACAGAGATGAGTACGAAAAGAGAAAAGAAAATCAAAAGAAATTGATCAATGTGCTAAATCGGAATCGCAAAGATCGTGAGGAATCCATAGATTTTGTGGAAGATGACTATGAAGTTGCTGATTATTTCGAAAGGATAAGAGGCCTTGAGAACCTGCCCGAAGGCGGAGAGAGATGTACCGTTTGTTTTGAGCAACGACTTGAGAAGACCGCCGAATATGCGGCAAAGACGGGATTTTCCATATTTGCCACTACCTTGACCGTAAGTCCCCACAAGGATTATCGGTTGATCTCCGATATAGGCGGCAGATTCGCGGAGAAATACAATCTGCGGTTTCTTGACAGAGATTTCAAGAAAAAAGCCGGATTTCAGAGGAGCGTGCAACTTTCAAAGGAGTACGGACTGTATAGACAGGATTACTGCGGATGTCAATTTTCAAAACGTGACTGAAAGGAGAACCATATGTCACAAACCATTTTGCCCCGGGGGTACAGATCGCTACTTAACCCTGTGGAAACACAGAGAGGCATAAAGAAAATCAAAGATTATTTTCAGGATGAACTTGCCTACGGGCTTAAACTGAGAAGAGTGTCGGCGCCACTGTTTGTTACCCCGGAATCGGGAATGAACGACAACCTTAATGGAACGGAAAGAAGGGTGGCGTTTACCATCAAGGACATGGATGAGCAAAAGCTTGAGATAGTGCAATCGCTCGCAAAGTGGAAAAGATTCGTTCTAGGCAAATACGGAATTATGCCGGGAAACGGTATATATACGGATATGAACGCAATTCGCAGAGATGAGGAACTCGACAACCTGCATTCGATATACGTCGATCAGTGGGACTGGGAGAAAGTCATTACGCGCGAGCAGCGCAGCAGTGAATATCTGTATGAAACCGTGAACATAATATACAACGCGATAAAGAATTTGGGAGACTACGTCAACAGGCTCTACCGGGAGGTCAGAACGGAAATTCCCAATGAGATATTTTTTTTGACTTCGCAGGAACTTGAGGATTTATATCCGAATAAGAGTCCCAAAGAGCGAGAGGATATAATATGCAGAGAACACGGAGCCGTGTTCATAGAAAAAATAGGGGGAGTGCTCAAGTCCGGAGAAAAACACGACGGAAGGTCTCCGGATTATGATGACTGGGAACTGAACGGAGATATTATTCTCTGGAATGAAGTTCTTGAAAAAGCGTTTGAACTTTCTTCCATGGGGATAAGGGTAGATGCCGATGCCATGGAAAGACAACTTGACGCGGCGGATGCGCAGGACAGAAGAACGTTGGAATTTCACAGAGCGGTGTTGAACGACGAACTCCCTTTCTCAATAGGCGGCGGAATAGGACAGAGTAGACTCTGTATGTATTTCTTAAGAAAAGCGCACATAGGCGAAGTTCAGGTCTCAATTTGGCCGGACGATATGATAGCGGAATGCAAAAGAAACGGGATATTCCTGCTGTGATCCGGTGTGAAATGTATTATTCAAATCTTGTAGTGGACAATAAGAGCAGGTATACGGACGAATTCTATACTTACGGAAGCCATGAATCTCTTAAAAAGGGCGATGTGGTTTCCGTTACTTTCGGCATGGGCAAAAAAGAGAAAAGGGCATTTGTTTTTGAAACGGACGTCGAACCTGAGATAGATCTTCAGAAAATAAAAGTGATTTCCGGAAAGGAAATGGGTATAAGCCTAAATGAAGAGATGATAGCCACCGTGTTATGGATGCGCCAGAGATACGGAATCAAGTATATAGACGCAATAAACTGCTTTATGCCGCCGGGCAAACCGCCGAAACTAGGGGAAGAAAAACTTCCCTGCAAAGAATTTGACATAAAACCATCTGAAGTAAACTCGTTGACAAGGGAGCAGATATCATGCCTTGAGAAGATAGAAAAGTCGGTGGCGGAAGGGCAGAATAAAAGCTTCCTTTTGCACGGGGTAACGGGTAGCGGAAAAACTGAAGTATACATGAATGCGATATCATATGCGCTGGAAAGAGGGCAGAGCGCCATAATGCTGGTGCCCGAAATTGCACTTACAAGACAGGTGATTGAGCGCTTTGCAGGACGCTTTGGAAGAGAAAACATAGCGGTTTTGCACAGCAAGCTCACAAGGCGTGAGCGTTTTGATGAGTGGATGCGTGTGAGAAACGGCGTAGCCAAAATAACGATAGGCGCCCGCATGGCTATATTTGCGCCCGTTGAGAATCTAGGGATTGTCGTGCTTGATGAAGAACATGAGGGCACGTATAAATCGGATCGGATCCCCAAGTATGAAACCGTTGACATTGCTATGAAAAGGCTCATGTATACGCGTGGAACCATGATTTTGGGAAGTGCGACGCCCTCGGTGGTCTCATACAGACGCTGTGAAGAGGGTATATATGAACTTTTGGAGATGAACAGCCGGTACAACAACGTCGATCTTCCGGAAGTGAGTACCGTGGATATGAGACGCGAATTGCGAAGCGGAAATACGGGAATGTTCAGCATCAAGCTAAAGTCCGGAATGGAAAAAACTCTGGCAGAGGGCGAACAGGTGATTCTGTTTTTGAACAGACGGGGATATTCCACATCCATACTTTGTGAAGACTGCGGAAAAACCATGCTTTGTCCTACCTGCGGCATTACGCTTGTTTATCACAAGAAAGAAAATGCCGCCGTGTGCCATTACTGCGGCAGAAAGCAACCTGTCCCTAAGACCTGTCCGGAATGCGGAAGCGGAGACATCAAATATTTTGGAATAGGCACGGAACAGGTAGAGGAAGAAACAAAAAAACTATTTTGCGATAAAAAGGTGGAAAGACTGGATCTGGACACCGCAAAGACCCCAAGGCAAATCAATGCGATCTTTGAGAAATTCAGAAGGAAAAAAACCGATATATTGATAGGAACCCAACTTGTCGCAAAAGGGCTGGATTTTAAAAATGTGGGGCTTGTTGGAGTGATTTCGGCCGATGTGACTTTGAATATACCGGATTACAGAGCTACCGAAAGAACTTTTCAACTCGTCACCCAGGTTGCGGGCAGAGCCGGCAGAGGTGAAAAAAGGGGAAGGGTGCTAGTTCAGTCATACACCCCCGAAAATTTTGCGATAACCGCAGCTGCGCAGCATGACTATAAAAGTTTTTTCAACCGGGAGATTCGCGTAAGACAGCTTATGAATTATCCGCCTTACAGTGACCTGATCTCGGTTGAGTTTACGTCAAAGGACGGCGAAAAAGCGTTGATGCGGGCGACAAACTGCATGGAGTATCTGAAAAAGGCGGGTCTGCCGAATGCAGAGAACATATTTCCGCCAAAGCTTTCAGAATTGTTCAGGGGCAGGGACAGCTTCAGATATTATATACTGATAAAATGCCCCAAAGGAGCAAGAAACAAATACATGCATTACCTGCGTTTTTACGAAGAAAAGAAGCGGGGAAAGAAGAATGACTGCGTTCAGAGCATCGATGTGAATCCGTACAGTATTTTTTAGAGATTTGAGGAAGTTCAATCGGAACCTGACGGCGGAAACACGGATGCAATGAATGCGGCAGTAACAGGAGAATTTAAAAATGGCTATAAGACATGTGGTTAAAGAGGGTGATGACATACTCAGGAAAAAGTGTCGTGAGGTCACAGAAATCACCGACAGAATAAAGACGACGCTGCAAGATATGGTTGAAACCATGAAAGCGGAACCGGGTGTGGGTCTTGCGGCGCCGCAGATAGGTGTGATGAGAAGATTTTTCATCGCAGAGCCTGACCTTGAAGACGGCAAGGTGTATTACATGATAAATCCCGAAATCTACGAGTGCGAAGGGTCGCAGGTTGGAGAAGAGGGTTGCCTCAGTGTTCCCGACCTTGTAGGAACGGTTGAAAGACCCCGGAAGATCAAGATGCGTGCCCAGGATATCGACGGGGTGTGGCGTGAATATGAGTTTGAAGATTTTGCCGCAAGGGTAATGTGTCATGAGTACGATCATCTTGAGGGTATCTTGTATACAGACAAGGCAACAAATCTCCATGATCCCGTGTTAGATTCTAAAGAGGACGAGGGGGAGAGCCGGAAATGAAATTGATTTTTATGGGTACACCGGATTTTGCGGTACCTGTTTTGGAAGAGCTGATCAAAAGAGGTCACGAAGTGGGATATGCGGTCACTCAGCCGGACAGAGCGGGTAATCGAGGCAGAATTACTTTTTCTTCGGTGAAAAAGGCGGCGCTTGTGCACGGTATCACGGTATTGCAGCCGGAGAATCTCAACAAAGCGCAGGAGTGCAAACGGACGATAAATGACTTTGCACCTGAGGCCATTGTTGTGGTCGCCTACGGTCAGATACTGAAAAAAGAGATTCTGAATGCGCCCAAATACGGATGTTTTAACGTACATGCGTCTCTTCTGCCTAAGTTCAGAGGAGCTGCGCCCATGCAGCATGCCATACTCTCGGGAGAGGAAAAGACAGGAATCACCGTTATGCGCATGAATGAAGGCCTTGATGAAGGTGACATTGCCGCAAAAGCCGAAACATGCATAGGTGACAAGAATTTTCGCGATATTCACGATGAACTTTCCGAAATGGGGGCAGTGCTGATGGCTGACACATTGCAGCTTTTGGAAAACGGCGAAATTACGTATGCGGTTCAGGATTCCGAAGCTGCGACATACGCTCCCAAAATAACGAAAAGCGACGGAAAGATCGATTTCGGAAAGCGGGCGGAAGCTGTGCTGCGTCAGATAAGAGCATTCGATCCATGGCCGGGGGCGTTTTGCGAGTACAAAGACAAGAAGCTTAAAATATGGAACGGCACGGAATCTTGGGACAAAGCAACATGCGGAGAGGATGTGTCCCCCGGGGAAATCGTTGCAGCCTCCGCGCAAGGTCTGTATGTGGCTTGCGGCGAGGGCACACTGAAAATAACGGAACTGCAGCTTCAGGGGAAAAAGCGTATGCATATTTCAAATTTTATCAGAGGAACCAAAATAAAAACGGGAGAAATTTTGTTTTGAACAATATCCACACAGCGAGTATTGGCGCCGCTTAAGTCGGACGGGAAAGTCGGTTTGTTTTGCGGCGGCCGAACGTGGAAATGACCTGATATCTATTTGCAACTCGGAAAGGAGACGATTATGTATTTTGATTCAACTATAATTTTGTTGATACCGGCCATGATCTTTTCAATCGTGGCTCAAACCAAGATAAAGACAACATTCGGTAAGTATTCGAGAATAAGGAACATGAAGAGAATTACAGGTGCCGAAGCAGCAAGGATAGTTTTAGAACACAACGGATTGGGAGATGTCAGCATCAATCCGGTGGCGGGAGACCTGACGGACAATTACAATCCGGGAAACAGAACCCTAAATCTGTCGGAGTCTGTATATGCGGCCGACACCGTAAGCGCCGTGAGCGTCGCATGCCATGAGGCGGGGCATGCGATTCAGCATTCAAGGGGATACATGCCTCTGAAGTTGAGAAATGCAATAGTACCGGTAGTGAAATTCTCATCCGGGATTTCATGGCTTTTGATACTTGCCGGTATCGTTTTGATGCGTATGGATTCGGTCAATTCTCAGATGGGGTTGATGCTGATGGATATAGGGATAATAGCATTTGTGGCAGTGCTTGTGTTTCATCTGATTACGCTTCCGGTCGAACTGGATGCCAGCAACAGAGCCATCAAACAGATGGAAGCGCTGAATCTGGTTTCGGCGCAGGATCTGGCCGGGTCAAAGAAGGTTCTCAGAGCGGCGGCACTGACATATGTTGCCGCAGCAACTGTTGCGCTTGCGAATCTGCTCAGGATCTTGGCGATAAGAAACAGAAGTTGAGAATGCGTGCGAGGCGCCGAAAAAGAATCAAAGATGGAGTGGATTCAATGAGCAAAGACAGAATGACGGCTTATGCGGTTCTGCTTAGAGTCGAGGAGAACGATGCATATTCCAATATTGAACTGAACAGCAAGATTAGAAAGTTCGATCCGGAGAGGGCGTCTTTTGTAAGAGAACTGGTGTACGGAGTGATCAAAAACAAGTTTTATCTGGATTACATTCTTTCACAGCTTGTGAAAAAGGATGCGGATATGCTTGATTCAAAGATTCTGACAGCATTAAGGATGGGGCTTTATCAGATTCTCTTCATGGATTCAGTGCCGGACTATGCGGCGGTGAACGAAACAGTTAATACGGCGCGTGAAAAAATAAAAAAAGAAGTGGGAACGATAAATAGGATTCTCAGGACTTTCATAAGGGATCGTAAGAAACTCTCGTTCCCAGAGGACATAAAAAAGCGCGGAAAGAGACTTGTCAAAATGTACTCCGTCGACTGTTCAATAGTGGAAATGTGGAATGATCAGTTCGGTTACGACATGACGGAAGAAATCTTGAAAAACAGCAATTTGAGGCCTCCGTTCACGGTAAGAGTGAACGAGACCAGAGTATCCGGGGACATACTGAAGAACTTGCTGAAAACGCATGGTTTTGAAGTGACGGACACGGATGAAAATCTCCCCGTTTTGTGCATAAAGGGAAGTGACATTTTGGATACGACGGAGTACAAAAACGGTTTTTTCTCCGTACAGGATAGAGCCTCGATCGCGGCGGTCGCTGCGCTGCGGCCGGAAAAGAACGATAAAATCGCAGATGTCTGTTCAGCCCCCGGAGGCAAAAGCTTTTGCGCTGCGGAGATGATGAAAGGCACCGGAAAGATATTTGCTTTTGACTTTTATTCAAAAAAAGTGTTAAATATGGAGAAAGAACGAAAACGTCTTGGTCTCACGAACGTGGAGATTGCGCAACGTGATGCGCTTGATCCGGATCGTAACTTGCTTGGCGGCATGGATAAGGTCATATGTGACGTTCCGTGTACGGGGCTTGGAGTTCTGAAAAGAAAGCCCGAGATCAAATACAGACCCATTGAAGATTCAGCAAGCGAATTGGCGAAAAAACAGTATGAAATATTGACGAAAAGCGCGCTTTATTTACGGTGTGGGGGAAAACTGATGTATAGTACTTGCACGATAAATAAAGTTGAGAATAATTCTGTTGTTGAAGAATTCCTGCGTAACAACAGGAATTTTGCGCTTGAAGAAGAAAGGCAGATATTACCCGCATCCGGAAACGACGGTTTTTTTTACTGTGTTTTGAGAAAAAATTGCGAATAGAGATAGACTGAAAGGAGCTTATATATAAATATGGAGATTGGTTTCAAAACCGATAAAGGTAGAAGGCGAAGCAATAATGAAGACGCCTGCTATGTGATGCCGCATAAAAATGTGTTTATTGTCGCCGACGGTGTGGGAGGCAGCAACTCCGGGGAAATTGCAAGCAGAACCGCAGTCATGGAGATCGCAAAATATATAGAAGCTCATGAAATCGAAAACACTCTTGATGATCAGAGTATAAGGGAGTATTTTGTCGAGAGGATAAAATCGGCAAATTCCACGGTTCTGGAAAACTCAAGAAAGTTTGAGCAAAACAGGGGAATGGCCACTACACTTGTCGTAACTTATATTCACGGCGGAAAGGCTTACATATGTAATGTCGGCGACAGCAGAGTCTATATATTCAGACATGGAAAACTCACGCAGATCACGGAAGATCATACGTATGTAAACAGTCTTGTGAAGGCCGGCGTGATAACGCACAAAGAAGCGGAAACGCATGGAAAAAAGAACATGATAACAAGAGCGGTGGGCGCAGATATCAGCATAGAGACAGATTTTTTTGTTACCCCGATAAAAAATGATGATATAATACTCATGTGTACCGATGGACTCTACGGCGAGCTGGAAGAAAGCGAAATACGCAGAGAGTTTGAAAAAGGGAAAAGTATGGGGGATACATGCTGTGATTTGATAGAGATGGCCAACGATAACGGCGGAAACGACAATATAACCGTTATATGCTTAAAAATTGCGGAGGGTGACCTAAATGAGTAATAAATTATTAGTTGGAAGATATGAGCTTATCGAAAAGATTGGCGAAGGCGGAATGGCGGTTGTTTACAAATCAAAGGATCGTCTTTTGAACCGTTTTGTGGCGATCAAAATTTTAAGACCCGAATATACAAAAGACTCTCAATTTGTGGACAGCTTTCGCAAGGAATCGCAGGCGGCGGCGGGTTTGCAGCACCCAAATATCATAAGCGTTTACGATGTGGGACACGAGGGCAACATACATTTTATAGTGATGGAACTGGTGGACGGCAAACCTTTGAGTGACATCATAAAAGAACGCGCACCAATGGACTACAAGTCGGCGATCGAAATTGCAAAGCAGGTGGCATCGGCACTCAGTCTTGCGCATGAAAACAATATAATACACAGAGATATAAAGCCTCACAATATAATGATAACGAAGGACGGTACCGCAAAACTCGGAGACTTTGGTATAGCAAAGGCCGTAAGTGATGCGACGCTTACTGAAACCAGCAAAATCATAGGTTCTGTGCATTATTTTTCACCTGAACAGGCCAGGGGCGCTTACGTGGATGAACGTTCGGACATATATTCTCTGGGGATAGTCCTGTATGAAATGCTTACCGGGGAAGTGCCATTTGATGGTGACAATCCTGTGCAGGTGGCGTTGATGCACATAAATGACGAGATAAAACCGCCGTCAAATCTGGTTCCGGGTATACCGCCCGCTCTGGAAAAGATAATAATGAAAGCCACCGACAGATTCCAGTCAAACAGGTTCAAAAGTGTTGATGATATGCTGGATGATCTGAACAATATAGAATTTGTAACGCGCGTTGTCGGCGATGCGGTATTTGCAGACAGGCAGGATGACAGACGACAAATACGCCGTGATGAACCTGCAACCAAGGATTTGTATGAAGATACGGATAAAAATTCGGACAGCAAAAAAACGAAAAGAAAGAAAAAAAGGAAAATGATAGTCGCCGGGGTGGCGCTCATTACCATCGTGGGGCTTGCGATTGGAATATTGTATGCAACCGGAAAAATCCATTTCGGCAAAAAACAGGTTTCTGTTCCCGACGTGACCGATCTTACATATACAGAGGCGAAGGACACGCTGGAAGATGCCGGTCTTAAAGTTGAAAGGGGAGAAAAAGTAAACAGCGATGATGTGAAAGAAGGCAAGGTGGCAAAGCAGGATCCACAATATCGAGAAACTGTGGATGAGGGCACCACGGTCACCATAAATATGAGTGCGGGCAAAGCCACGGATTCCGTTCCGAATCTGGTCGGTAGACCTTATGATGAAGATTCGATAAAGGCGCTTCTTTCCAAGAACGGATTTGTCCTTGACCAAAATGTGAAATACGCCAAGAGTGACAAGTACAAAAAGGGGCAGATAATAAGCCAAACTCCCGTGGCGGACGCTGTTTCGGAGAAAGGAACCAAAGTAAGCGTGGTGGTATGCGACGGCAAAAAAACCGAAAAAGTTTCAGTTCCCGCTTTGATAGGCCAACCTCTGGAAAAGGCAAAAACCCTGCTACAGCAGAGTGGGCTTGTGCTGGGAACCCCTTATTACGAGGAAAACAATGTGTATGAAAAAGGTACCGTTATGTGGCAACAATACGATGCGGGAACCAAGCTCAAGAAAAATTCGACGGTGAACATAAAGATAAGTAAGGGGGCTCCAAAGACCGAAGATCCCGGAAATCCCGAAAACACGAATAAAAATGAAGAAGAGGATGACTGATAATGTTTAAAGAGGGCGACGAAATACAGCCAAATTCGGATATCGTATATGAGAGGAAATATTGTTAAAGGAATAGGCGGTTTCTACTATGTGGATACCGCAGGCGGAATCGTCAGAACAAGAGGGCGAGGCTTGTTCAGAAAGCGAAGTCTTACACCTGTAGTGGGAGATTATGTCGAAATAGAGATTCAAGATGACGGCGACGGTATTATACGTCGGATATTGGACAGACGAAACTGCTTCAAACGACCGCCGGTTTCCAATTTGGACTGTATTCTCACGGTTTTTTCGCCTGTGGAGCCAAAACCCGACTTCAGGTTGATTGACAAGCTACTGATAATGGCGCAAAGCAATAATGTGATCCCTGCGCTGTGCATGAACAAATCCGATCTTGTAACAAACGATACGGCAGAAAATATACTTTCGCCTTACAGGATATGCTATGATGTATTCAAGATTTCCACGTTTACCGGAGAGGGAATGGATCAATTGAAAAAATATATTTTCGGCATGAATACGGCGATTGCCGGCGCATCGGGAGTCGGAAAATCATCGATCACCAATCTTCTTGCACCCGATGCGAACATGGAAACTTCGAAAATAAGCAGGAAAACGAATAGAGGTATACATACGACACGTCACGTGGAACTGTTCAAATTGACAGGCGGGGGCTATCTGTACGATACTCCGGGCTTTACCTCGTTTGACTTGTCGGGAATTGCCCCGGAGGAACTTGCCGGGTTTTATCCCGAGATCGCAAGAAGGGGAATCGAATGCAAATTTGATGACTGCAGCCATACGCATGAACCGGGTTGCGCAGTAACGGAAGCTATGCGTGCGGGTGAGATCGGCAGCCTGAGATATGAGTCATATGTCAAAAATTATAGAGAACTGTTGGAAAGGAGCAAGTGGAAAAATGGCTAAACTATCACCATCAATTTTGTCCGCGGATTTTGCGAGACTTGGGGAATGTGCAAAGTGTGTGTCGGAAGCGGGAGCGGATTATCTTCATATCGATGTCATGGACGGACATTTTGTTCCAAACATAAGCTTCGGAGCGGACGTCATGAAGAGTCTGGATAAACTCGAAACATCGCCTTATGACATCCACCTCATGATAGAAGACCCTGACAAGTTTATTCCGGATTTTGTCACGGAAAAGACGGAATATATAACCGTGCACAGGGAATCCTGCGTTCACCTAAACAGAACCATAGAACATATAAAGTCTTACGGGGTATCGGCAGGTGTTTCCCTGAATCCGGCGACACCTGTTGTGAGTCTGGAAAACATACTGGAAGATCTAGATATGGTTCTTGTGATGTCAGTCAACCCCGGATTTGCGGGGCAGTCTTTCATAGGATCGACTCTTGCCAAAGTCAGACAGCTTGTTGAGATAAGAGATAAGATGGGTTATGGTTTTGCGATTGAGATAGACGGTGGAATCAAGTTGGACAATGCGAAAGAAGTGCTTGATGCGGGAGTCGATATCGTGGTGGCGGGATCTGCGATTTTCGGAAGCGAAAGCATTTCCGACAGTACCCGCGAATTTCTGCGTCTCATAAAGCAGTAGTAACTGTGTCTGAAAATCTTTGCCCGGGTTCGAGAAACCGTATCTGCAAGTGCGCATGTAAAAATGCGGGTTATGGGATAAAATGGGCCATAGGGCAAAAGTATTTGTAAAAATGCCGGCTCTGCATATTTTGTGCAGGGTCGGCATTTTGTTGTTCTGAACTGAATGGGTGAGGACTTATGATTGACCGCTAATTAGGTTTTTTGGATTTACCGACTGCGGCATTGGCTCCCATTTTAGGCTTGCTCTTTTCTTGTCTTTTCTTGTCTTCTTCCTGCTTGCGCTTGAGGATCTCTTCAGGGGTCACGTAATTGCTATAACTGTAAGTTCCCTTGGCATAGTACTCTCCGGCTATATATTGAACGGAATGAGGCTGTGCTTTATAGGAACCCGTTTTGGCACTCGGAATCCGGTTCATTATCTTACCCCAGAGCGCAGCGGCATATCCGGACATGCTAGTCAGGGAAATATTGATATCGTTTCCTATCCAGAGAGCGGCGGAGTATTTAGGTGTGAAACCATCAAACCAGATATCATATTGGTTGGAAGTTGTTCCGGTTTTACCGCCTGCCCGCGTTCCGAATACATTTGCCGCAGTACCGGTACCTCCGGAAACTACGCCTTTCATGAGATCGGACATTATCCATGCGACATCCGCATTCAGGACTCTTGTAGACTTTGCGGATTTGGTCAGAAGTGTTTTCCCGTTGGCATCAACTACTTTTGTGTAGCAGATAGGTTCCTCGGCTCTTGTGCCGTTGTTTGGAAAAGTCGTATATGCATTTGCCATCTCAAGGGTAGTCACGCCCTTACTCATACCGCCAAGTGCAAGTGCCGCGGCATTGTTGTCGTTGACCTTGCCACCTGTGACTAAGGTGCTTATGCCGAACTTCTTGATCATTTCGGTTGAATAGCGTTGTCCTACCTGCATCCATATCTTGTATGCGCAGGTATTGATGGAGTTTCTGATAGCCGATCGTACAGTGTTTCTTCCGCTGTAGCCATTGCCGGCATTGTAAGGCCATACTTTGCCGTTGTTGGTTGTTCGTTCGTCCACCACTACGGAGCCTGCGGTGATATGATTCCCCCAGCCCTGAATGCCTTGTCTGTCTATATTGTAGTTTACAAAGTTATGATTTTTGCCTGCCGCAGCTTCTTCCGCACCTTGTTGCAGTGCCGGCGCGTAAACACCGAGAGGCTTGATAGACGATCCGGGCTGCCGCGGTTCAACAGCACGATTGTAGAGAAGTTTCCCCTTTGTCTTTCTGCCGCCTACCATGGCCTTGATTTCACCTGTTGAATTTTCGACAATCGTCATCGCAGCCTGCGGCTGAATCACTCCTTGATTGATACTGTAGCTGTTACGCGGTATAAAATATCTTCCGCCTGCTTTGCGCAGCGTGCTTTTGCCCTCATTGCTCTGCATGAAGCGGGCGGAGACAACAACGTTGCCATTGTCGTCGAGCTGCTTGTACTGCCGTGGAATATTGATGTACCCACCGGAAATTGAATTCAATTTACCGTCCTTCCACCTGTACATTGCAGGGAATTCGAGACTGTAATCGGTTTTTCCGTTCACCGAGGTATTGTAGATTTTGAGCCTCTTGTTCGCCTTGATCGTGACAGAACCATCGGAATTGTCTTTGATCTCGTCATTTTTGAATGTGAAGCGACCGTTCTTTATATAGTTGCCAAGAGAGTACATCGCAACTTTTCCGTATTTGTTTAAAATGTTGTTGTTCCCGTCATAGTTGATGTTAGTAATCGAAGGGAAGTTGGCATTGTTTTTAAACTCTTTTTGTATCGTGCGCTGAGCTGTTTTATCCATGGTGGAATATATCTTGAGACCGCCCTTGTACACTTTGTCCCATGCCTCATCGTGGCTGATGTTCTCTTTCTTTTCAAGATCCTTTATAACTTTTGCGACCGTGTAGTCTGTGAAATAGGCTATGGTGGAATCATTCATATGGTAGTTTGGCTTGAGCAAAGAACGAAGAGGTATCTTTCTGGCTTCTTCATATTGACTGCGAGTTATGTATTTCTGCTCCAGCATAAGTTTAAGACAGATGTCGCGCCTCTCTTTGGAGACATCGTTGATGACATATATTCCACTCGAAGTCCTTTTTAAAATGGAAGAGGGTTTGGGTTTGGCGTCCTTGTCAAGCAGTTTCACAAGAGCGTAGTTGCTCGGTGACTGTGGGATGGCTGCAAGAGCCGCACACTGTGCAAGACTAAGATCTTTTGGACGCTTCTTGAAGTAAGCCTCCGATGCGGATTCCACGCCCCAGCTGTTGAATCCAAGATAAATAGTATTGAGATATGCTTCCATGATCTGTTTCTTGGAAAGATTGTTTTCAAGTTTAAGCGTGTACCACGCTTCGACCACCTTGCGGTTAAGGGAACGCTCTGACATTCTCGACTTGAGGTACACGTTACGCGCAAGTTGCTGCGTGATGGTGCTTGTACCACTGACCTGACCGCCGGAAAAAATGGTTTCCTTGATGGCTCCAAGTATTCTCACCAAGTTAAACCCGTGGTGAGTCTTGAAAGTTTTGTCTTCAAGAGCAATATATGCGTTCACAAGATTGTCAGGCATGTCATTGTATCTGGCATTTGTCCTGTTTTCGCCGGAGTACACGGAGTCCACTTTTTTATCCGAAGAATCGTAGATGGTCGAGTTTTCCGATAGAGTTTCATATATTTTTGCGGTATCGATCTCGGGTGCTGTCGCGATCGCGAAAATCGAATAAGCAACAAGAGCCAAAATCAGAACCAGGAAAAACAGAAGTACTATCTTACCGATGTTCTTCGGTGAAAGCGCGATCTCACGACCTGCCACACGCACCGTGCGGTGCTGTTTGGCGCTCGATTTGTCGGCGGTGTGCTTGTTATTGGAAGTGTGCTTAAAAAGTTGCATTGCGTTTGTATCCTCTTTCGTTTTTATTCAATCTTATGGTTTAACCTACCCGCGGAAAATCGATTGAATTTGGCGTAGTCAGTCCAAAAGACCTGCTGCGGTAAGTGCGCCGGTTCTCAAAATCAAAAAATACAACGGTATTATAGCATAGAATGAAATCAAAGTTAAGAAAAAAGGTATAAAACGATGCAAGTTTTAGCTCTCAAAGCAGGTTGGAATACGCTTGACAATTGGGAAAAATTAGCATAAAATAAAGCCGATAGGGTGCCGGGGGATGAATGGATGAGAAGAAAGTTATTTGTTTGCGCCGTGGCACTGATGTCGGGGGTCGTCATATCCGAGTACAACACATTGCTTGCGATTGTTGTACTTTTGGCGGCGTTTGCAGTGTATATGATCAAAAGCAAAGGGAAAAGCGGTTCAAGCCGTAAAGTCTCGGATTCCCGGATGAAAAAAGAGGTTGATGATTGCGGGAAGTCAGTTGCTACCGGGCGGGGGGAGACGGTTCTTTACCGCATGCTGATATCGTTCTTTACCCTAGGCATCGTTTTGATGTCGGTATCACAGTGCAGAACTATCTATTTGGACAGCTGCTTCAAAGATAAGGAGAGTCGCTTTACCGCACAAGTGCTTGCCGTTGAATGCAAAGCATCAAAAGAGATTGATGATTCCAAGGTGACTCACGGTGAATATATCTCAAAGAGGCATGGCGTACCAGGAGGCACGCATTATCCAAAGGGCGAATATGGGCAAGAACAAAAGCAGGTGAAATATACAGTACGCCTTATTGAAAAAAACGGTAAAGAACTCCCCTTTTTTAAAAGACCAAAAGTTCTTGTCACATCGTGCAAGAGATCGGAAGCCGGCTTAAACGGCGTACCGTATAAAATGCCCGGAAAGTTCATAAGATGCACACTGACGCCGGAGAAAGCGTCCGGAAGCAGGAATCCGCGTTGTTTCGACTACGGGTTGTATTTGAAGTCAAAAGGGATAGATTATATTGCGCGACAGGAAACTTTCGCAAGTTCACCGGAAAGGGGATTCCCACCGGGGAATATTTTTTATGCGCTTATGCGGAAGATGCTGATTTGGCGTGAAGGTTTTTTGAGGCAACTAAAACTCGGCGAAGATGAGAAATCCGTATTGAGAGGTATATTGTTCGGAGATACGGGTGAAATGTCGGAAGAAACTTACGAGACTTTCCAAAACAACGGCACGGCACACGTGCTTGCCGTCAGCGGTCTGCACGTTGGAATTCTGTACGGACTCTACAGGCGTCTGATCGCAAGGAGAAAATCAAAAGCATTGACAGCATTGATGGCTTTTTTTCTGTTTATGTACGGTTGTCTTACATTGTGGAGCATATCTGCGACACGAGCCATATTGTTTATATATATAATTATCGTGGGAGATATCCTGGAAAGACCTGTCGACATGCTCACATCTCTTGCGGCTGTGGCGATAGCGGTAATAGTGAAAAATCCGTGGATCATATACGGCGCAGGATTTCAAATGTCATTTATAGCCGTGATTTCAATATGCTTTCTTTCTCCTGCGATCTCAAAAGTAATTCCCGTGGAAATGGGAGGGGCTGTTTCAGTTCAGTTGGGCATGATGCCATTTTTGGCGTATACGTTTAACAAGATTCCGATAATCTCCGTATTGTGTAATATTCCGGTGGTTTTTGCGTTATCCTTGGCCGTACCGTTGGGGATGGCGGGATTTGTATCATATGCGGTCATCGGAAGCGAACTTGTGTTCGGAGCTGTTTCGGCGCGCATTGCGGCGATGATGACGTGGATAAACAAACTGCTGGAGTTTAATGGCGCTTTTACCATGCAGGTGTGTTCCCCCTCTTTCGGTGCAGTGGTCTTTTTCTACCTGTTGCTCTTTTTTCTTTCAAGCGAAATGTTTACCGTGTTGAAGAAGAGGAAAAGTCACAATATAACAGTATTGGTTCTGAGCGCCATAGCCATAATATCGGCGCTGTCTCAAATTACTGCATCAATACCTTTTGACAAAGCCACGGGGGTGATGCTAGATGTCGGGCAGGGAGATTGTTTCCATCTAAAAGTGGAAAGTAATATCAATTTACTTTTTGACGGGGGAGGAAATGAAAACCATAATGTGGGTAAAAAAATCCTGAAACCGTATTTTTTGCATAACGGAACAGATAAAATAGATGCTGCTTTTGCAACTCACCTTCACACGGATCATTACAAAGGGATAGAGGAACTGAACAAATGTTTTGAAGTCCGCAAAATAGTGATCAAAGGAAAGGCGGGCGATGAATATAAAATTTCGAAAAACGCAAAGGTAAGGATCATTTGGCCGGAAAAACAGGATTTTACGGTGGACGATGAGAATAAAAACAGTCTTGTATTCAAGATATATGCCGGCGGCATGAGTGTTTTAATTACGGGAGACATGACGGCAGAGGGGGAACGTGCGATTATCGAAAAATACCGCAAAAGCGGTGTGTTGCGGGCAGATGTGCTCAAGGTTGCGCACCACGGAAGCAAATACAGCAGCACAGAAGAATTCCTGGATTCCGTAAAGCCCAAGCTTGCGTTGATAGGAGTGGGCAAAAACAACTATGGTCATCCTTCGGATGAGGTTATTGAAAAGCTCAAAGAAAGAGGTATAATTACTTACAGAACGGATGTGGATGGTGCAATAGGAATAAGGAGAGAGAAAGGTCGGATTGAAGTATGCCGTCAAAAGACAGAAGAGAACCCGGATACAGGGACTTTACCGTGGATCTTGAAAAAGCTTTGTTCAAAAACACGATACTGATGTACGGGGCTGAAGAGTACCTGACGGATTGGGCGGTGAGAAGCCTGAAGAATTTGTTCGTCGATCCGGCTTCTGAAACCATGGACTTTCTTGTTATGGAGGGAAGAGAATCATCACCTGCGGAGATTGTATCATCGTGTGAAATTTTCCCCGTACTATCAAATAAAAGAGTGGTCATAATAAAGGATTTCCCCGCATTGAAAAGTTCAAGGGAAACCGGAGGTAACGATCAAACGGGATCGGATCCACTTGTCGACTATATCGCAGAGCCGAACAAAAGCACGGTGGCGGTATTCACAAACCCTGAGATTGACGGAAGAAACCGGATTGTCAAAGCCCTTAAAAAACATGGGGGTATATATAATTTCGAAAGTCTTTCCGAAAGAGAGTTGCGATCTTTTGCGGAAAAGAGATTCAGGGAAGCGGGAGTGAAAATCGGAAAAAGACAAACTGCGATGCTCGTCGGCAGTACGGGATACCTTAACAAGGAAAGCGATTATAAACTGTATAATTTTGAAAACGACTTGAAGAAACTGATCGCATATGCGAATGAAGGTGTCGTGACCGAAGAAGCCATAGGAGAGCTGATAGACGGCGACGACGACAGCTTTATATTCGATTTGATAGATGGAATAAGCGGAAACGACAAAAGCAAGGCGCTTGAGACGCTTTACGGCAGGATGAAGAAAAACTCATATGAGGGAGTTTCCATAGTGCTTGCGATAGCTTCACAGGTTGAACTGATGTATGAGATCAAGGAATTTATGTCGCGAAATGACGGGTTTTCAAATCCCTATGCTATAAGCAGTCATATGAAAGTTCATAAATTCAGAGTGGAAAAAGCAATGAGATATGCATCGAGCTACTCGTTGGAAAAATTGAGACTTATGTTGCTTGAAATATACAGAGCATATACTTACACAGTGACAGGAATAATGAATGCGAGGACGGCGCTTGAGGTATTTATAGCCGGGATATGAGCCGAATTGAACGGGTAGCCGGAAGTTGTTAGGGAGAAGATGATGAGAATAAACGGTGGAAAAGCCTTGAAAGCGGATTTTATGCTACTTGTCGTTGCAATTTGTTGGGGATTTTCTTATTACGGGATGAAGATAGCCCTCAAAGAAGTGACTACGTTTACTTTGAATACATACAGATTTTTAGGTGCGTTTGCGGTGGCGGCACTCATCTCTTTTCCGGTACTGAAAAAAGTAAACAGGATCATGTTGATGTACAGCGTCGCAATAGGCGTTGTTCTTGCGGCCGTATATGCGGGTGCGACGATAGGGGTGCAGTACACGACACTTTCAAACTGTGCATTTCTGTGTGCGACTACGGTGTTTTTTGTGCCGATACTTGAATTTTTGTTCTATAGAAAAAAAACATCGAAAAAAATTTTTCTTGCCGTAACGCTATGCTTTATTGGTATAATGCTGATGACATTGAAAGAAGATTTTTCTTTCAATCTCAAGAATTTAAAAGGTGACATCATAAGTTTGAGCACCGGGGTCACATATGCGCTTGAGATAGTGATAACTTCAAAGGCTGTCAAAGACGAGAGGGTCGATCCGTATGTGACCGGCGTGTTCAGTCTTGCATCGTGCGGTATCGTGATGCTCATATTGAGTCTCGCCATAGAAAACATGGATCTCCCGCATTCTGCCGGAGGATGGATTTCAGTGGTATTCCTTGCGATATTTTGCACCGGGCTTGCCTTTATAATTCAGCCGATAGCGCAGCAGCATACGGAACCTTCGCATGTCGGAATCATATTCTCCCTTGAACCTGTTTTCGCCGGGATAATAGCTTTTCTGTTTGCCGGGGAGATACTTACAAGCAAGCAGATATTCGGGGAATTTATTATCCTGATCGCATTGTTTTTTATGGAAGCGGATTTTGGGAAGAAGAAAAAACGTGACACCAAAACTTAAGAAAAGCAAAATGCGGCGGCAGGGAAGTCTATAAAATATCCGGCATCGTCAGAAAGCTCACATTGATAAATATCCGTATCTTTTGTATAATATGGATGCTTATTTGGATTCTATAGCAATAAACAACAGGAGGAAATACAATGAGTGAGAAAAAAACTTGCGTCTGTCCGGGCGGCAATGAGCAGTTCAAAGAATTGCAGCCTGTGCTGGACAAGTATGCAAAAGTTCCGGGAAGCCTTATTACGATCTTGCAAAAAACTCAGGAGATTTATGGCTATCTTTCAGTTGGGGCAATCAATCACATTTCACTTGCCACCGGGATAAAACCCGCCAAGATCTATGGGGTCGCCACATTCTATGCACAATTCAGATTGCAACCTGTCGGCAAATACCTGATAATGCTTTGCAAGGGAACCGCATGTCATGTAAATGGAGCCGACAGCATAGAGGAAGCCATTGGCGAATATCTTGAAATAAAGGATGGTGAGACGACGGAGGACGGTGTGTTTACCTTAAACAACGTTGCGTGTCTGGGATGTTGTTCTCTTGCGCCCGTTATGATGGTAACAAGCGGCGAGGGAGATGAAACCTATGGGAATCTGACCAAAGACAAAGTCAAGCAGATCCTGGCTGAAATCAGGGAAAGAGCTTAGGGGGTGCAAGTGATGAAAGTAGTAATAGGACAGGGAAGTTGCGGAATCGCAACAGGCGCAAAAAAGACCGAAAATGAATTTTTGGAGCAGATAAAGAAACAGAACGTCGATGTGGATCTTACGGTTACGGGCTGTGTCGGTACGTGTTATTTGGAGCCGATCGTCGATGTTTATGAGAATGACGGGAAGATGACCCGTTATGTCAAGGTGCAGCCCGACAAGGTGGAAAGAATCGTCGAGGAACACTTAAAGAACGGGAATGTCGTATCGGATTACGCAATTGATGCGGATGACCGACAGTTTCTGGCAAAGCAGGAGCGTGTTGTTTTGCGTCATTGCGGTATAATCAATCCTGAAATAATAGATGAATACGTTGCTGTGGGCGGATATGAATCGGCAAAAAAAGTCCTGACATCCATGACGCGCGAGGAGGTCATTGACATAGTCAAGACTTCCAATTTAAGAGGCCGCGGCGGTGCGGGATTTCCGACATGGTTCAAGTGGAACGCCGCAAAAGGCAATCCCGGAAAAGAAAAATACATAGTCTGTAATGCGGATGAGGGCGATCCGGGAGCGTTCATGGATCGTTCGGTTCTTGAGGGCGATCCGCATTCCCTGCTTGAGGGAATGATAATAGGAGGCTTTGCGATGGGTGCCACGGAAGGCATCATTTACTGCCGTGCGGAGTATCCGCTTGCCATAAGGCGCCTTGAAATCGCCATGGAACAGGCCAGGGAAAAAGGATATCTGGGAAAGAATATATTCGGAACCGGTAAGGACTTTGACATCAGAATCAAAGCCGGTGCCGGGGCGTTTGTGTGCGGTGAGGAAACTGCGCTCATAGCTTCGCTTGAAGGTGAGAGGGGTATGCCCCGTCTGAAGCCGCCGTTTCCTGCGGCAAAAGGATACTGGCAGCTGCCGACAAATATAAATAACGTGGAAACGTTCGCAAACGTTCCATGGATCATCGAAAACGGAGGCGAGGCATTTGCAAATCTTGGGAAAGCGCCATCCACGGGAACCAAGGTATTTGCGCTCGCCGGAAAGATAAAGAAGGGCGGACTTGTGGAAGTTCCGATGGGTCTCAAAGTAAAAGATGTAATTTTCGGAATAGGAGGCGGAATCAAGAATGACCGTAAGTTCAAAGCCGTGCAGATGGGCGGACCGTCGGGCGGTTGCATACCTGCAGACATTGCCGATACTCCCGTAACCTATGAGGATATAGTCAAGACAGGAGCCATCGTCGGTTCCGGTGGTATGATCGTAATGGATGAGGACACATGTATGGTGGACATGGCAAGATACTTCCTTGATTTTACCAAGAAAGAATCATGTGGAAAATGCAATTACTGCAGGATCGGAACCAAGAGGATGCTTGAGATTTTGGAGCGTATAACTCGAGGAGAGGGTGAGGATGGAGATATAGAAAAGCTGGAGGAACTCGCAAACAAGATCAAAGACGGTTCAATGTGCGGTCTGGGACAGACTGCCCCGAATCCGGTGCTTTCGACCATCCGTTACTTCCGAAATGAGTATGAAGACCACATTTACAACCATACCTGCACCGCAAAGTCCTGCAAGGCGTTGATCCACTATGAGATAAACGACAAGTGTGTCGGATGTACAAGATGCGCCCGAAACTGCCCTGTAGATGCGATCGACGGAGTGGTCAAGGGACAACACGTCATCAATCAGGATATATGCATCAAGTGCGGAAAGTGCGAAGAGAGTTGTAACTTCGGCGCGGTAGTCAGACTTTAGAAAGGGGGAGCAGGATGAAAAACTTTAGATTGAATATAGACGGAAAAGAAGTGCTCGGCGTTCCCGGGCAGACCATACTGGAAGTTGCGAAAGAAAACGACATCTTTATTCCGACGTTGTGTTACGACGAAAGAACTACGGTGTACGGTTCCTGCGGCATATGCGTGGTGGAAGTCGAGGGGAATCCCAAACTTTGCAAGGCATGTGCGACCGAAATTGCACCGGGAATGGTTGTCAGGACGGACACGGAGAGAGTGCTGGAGTCAAGAAAAACCAATCTTGAACTTCTCGTCTCAAATCACAACGGCGATTGTATAGGGCCATGCAAGCTTGCATGTCCGGGAGGAACGGATTGTCAGGGCTATGTCGGACTTGTGGCAAACGGCGAATTTGAGAAAGCAAACGAATTGATAAAAGACAGGATCCCGCTTCCTGCCTGCATAGGGCGCGTCTGTCCTCATCCTTGTGAGGATGCATGCAGACGCGGACTGGTCGAGGAACCTATAAGCATAATGGAAATCAAGCGTTTTGCCGCTGACATGGATCTTGCGTCCGAGGAGCAGTATCTGCCTGAAATGGAAGATGATACAGGCAAATCGGTTGCCATTATAGGTGGCGGCCCGATGGGTCTTTCAGCCGCATATTTTCTGAGACAGAAAGGTCACGATGTCACAGTGTTTGATGCCATGCCAAAGCTTGGAGGCATGCTTAGATACGGCATTCCGGAGTATCGTCTGCCCAAAGAAGTACTGGATAGCGAAATCAAGATAATTGAGGCAATGGGAGTTGAACTGATCCCAAACACCAAGGTGGGAGAGGATATTCCTTTTGAAACCATAAGAAACGATTTTGATGCCGTCCTCATCGGTATAGGAGCCTGGGTCTCCACGGGCGTGGGATGCCCGGGTGAGGATGCAGACGGAGTGATAGGCGGCATAGACTTCTTGAGAAAAGTTGTTCGCAATGAACCTGTGGATCTCGGAAAAAAAGTTGCTATAGTGGGCGGTGGAAATACTGCAATGGATGCTTGCAGAACAGCTGTGCGTTTGGGCGCCGACGAGGTGTACAACATATATAGAAGAACAAAGGATGAGATGCCCGCAGATCGTCTTGAAATAGAAGAGGGTGAAGAAGAAGGTGTGATCTTCAAGAATCTGACCAACCCGCTTGAGATCATAAAGGACGGAAACGGACATGTAAAGCAAATAGTACTGCAGTGCATGGAACTTGGGGAACCCGATGCTTCGGGGCGTCGTCGTCCTATGCCAATAGAAGGCAAGACGGAAACGCTTGATGTTGATAATGTGATTTTAGCAATAGGTCAGGCCGTGGACGCCGAGCTATTTGATCTTGAAAAGACGAGGAAAAACGCAATTGCCTACGACAGTGAAACGTTCATGACCAGCATACCCGGAGTATTTGCCGGAGGTGACTGCGGAAATGATAAAATCTCTATAGCCATAGAAGCGATAGGGGATGCGAGAAAGGCCTCCTTGGTAATAGATTCATATTTGAACGGAGCGACCATAAAATATGAAAAACCTTTCGTTGTGGAGAGAACCGATATCACCGAAAAGACTTTTGAGGACAGGGAAAGACTTTTCCGTGAGAAAGCGGATCAGTTGACCGCCGCTGAGAGGAAAGATAACTTCTCCGAAGTGGTGTACGGGGGCTATACGGAAGAACAGGCGGTCAGAGAGGCAAGCCGTTGCCTTGAATGCGGCTGTCACGACTTCTTTGAATGTAAGCTTATAGAACTCTCCAACCAATACGGAGTCAAGTCGGATCGCTTCCACGGAGAAAAAAAGATGACCAAAATCGAGGACGATCATCCGTTTATCGTAAGGGACTCTGATAAATGCATTCTTTGCGGTCTGTGCGTGAGAGTTTGCGATGAAGTCATGGGTGTCGGGGCGCTGGGTCTTGTCGACAGGGGATTCGACACCGTTGTAGCGCCTACTTTGGGACTTCCTCTTGCGGAATCCGGTTGTGAATCCTGCGGTCAGTGTGTAACATGCTGCCCTGTAGGAGCACTTCAGGAAAGGCAGACCGTTCAGAAAGAAGTTCCGGTGGATACGCAGCTCACTGAAACAACGTGTTCGTATTGTTCGGTGGGATGCAGTTTAGATCTGGAATCCTATGGGGATATGCTTGTCAAGGCAAATCCATCCAAGGAAGGAGCCGTTAACAAAGGGATTTGTTGCGGTAAGGGCAAATGGGGCTTTGATGCTTCCATACTTGAGGACAAGATCGTGGATCCAATGGTCAAGGATGAAAACGGCAATTTCAGATTGACAGACTATCACGAAGCCTTTGTTATGATGGCAAAGAAGCTGGAATCCGTCGCACTCAGAAATGGAAGAAGCAGTATAGGCGTGGCTGTATCCGATCGCTATACCAACGAAGAAGCGTATGCGATCAAAAAATTCGCCGATTCCATAGGCGCTGCCACATTCACATTCAACAGACGCCAAAGCGGTGTTAGGAAAGTGTTGGGGCTGCCTTACGAGGCATCGCCGAATACCATCGACGAGTTGCTTTCCACCGATGTGATTTTGGTTCCGGGATTTATAAAGAAAAAGAACCCTGTGATTTGGAACAAGATCAAGCAGGCGGCAGAAGCCGGTGCAAAGATCATCGTCGTTACGACACAAGGAGCGGAGGATGCATGGAAATTTGCATGGAAAGTCGTTGAAACACCGAATGACACGGCGTTCCTGAAAAAGATCGCAAAGGCACTTGTGAACATGGGTAAGAGCACCGATGCGAAAGGATTTGAAGAGTTTAAAAAATCTCTTGATGATGTGACACTGTGTGATACATGCGAGGAAGTTGCACAGCTTTATGCAGATGCGAAAAAAGCGATGATCGTATATCAGCAGAACATATTGTCGCAAGAAGCGGGTGCACTCATTGCGGAAATCGCCGTACTGTCGGGACATATAGGAAGACCGCGCGACGGAATTTTGGAAGTCAAGCCGAAGAACAATTCTCAAGGATTGTTGGATCTTGGAATCGAAGCGGGAGCAGAAACGCTCAAATCCCTTAAGGGTCTCATTATATTCGGTGAAGACCCGAAGAATGTGGATTTCTCCGGTTTGGAATTCCTGGGTGTATCCGACATATTTATGACCGATACTGCAAAGAAAGCCGACGTATTCATACCGGGAACAGGATTCGCAAGCACGTGCGGTACATATACCAACACGGAGAGAAGACTTCTTCCGGTGGAAGCGGCCATCGAAGAAGAAGTGGACTTCAACAACTGGGAGATCGCAGCGGAACTTGCGCATGTGTTTGAAGTCGAGTTTGACTTTGAAGATGAATATGACATATCGGTAGAGATGAATGATGCGGTTCCTCCTTATAAATATGCGGAAGAGGGAGAAGTCCTCGGGGGGCAGCTTGAGGCTCGGAACCTTGAATTCCTCGAGGCCAAGACTGTCAAACTGGTTGATGAACTGCCGTGCACGGATGCGCTCATGGTAGCGACTTCCGCAAGGATTCCGGAGACGGTCAAAGTACCGGGGATAGATTCGTAGACCGGATTAAATACCTTGACTTTTAGGAAAAATACCATTAAAATGAAGCGGAAAGTTGAAAAAAATCATTATCAAGGAGAAAATAAAATGAAAATTAGCAAAAACCGTTCCGCCCTTGTTGTGCTCATTGTCATGACAGTGTCGGTGGCGCTTGCATTCAGCGCATGCGGGAAAAAAGAAAAGAGTGCTCTTGAGATATTCAAGGCAGCGAGCAAGAATATCCAAAATGCCAAAGATGCCAAGATTGAGGGTGGCAAGATGACGGCGGCGCTTGACTTGAGTGGTCAAAAGATGGAGGTGAATGCTGACATCAATGGTCAATTTATCAAGTCAAAGACTGATAATCCGTTGGATTTTCAGGGAGTTATGGAATTGACCATGAATATTGCGGGAACATCCAACAAGACGAAGGCATATGTAAAGGACGGGACTATATATCAGGAAAGTACCACTGCGGCGGGTACCACCAAAACAAAGAGTCCACTCGGCATAACCAAGGAAGATCTCAAACAGCTGACGGAAGAAAGCGGTGATATGAAGATCGACGATTTTGTCAAGGAAGACAGCAAGGACGGCGATAATATCAAGCTGACATTGGATGCAAAGAAATATATCGAGAAAGCCATGGAGAAGGTGAATGCCAAACAGAGTAAAGGCTTTGACAAGGCAAAGGTTGAAAAACAGATCAAAGGACTCGGGATCAAGGATGTGCTCATAGAGGCAAAAGTCAAAGACGAAAAGTTTGAGTCCATCAAATACACTCTTGAGATAAATATGGACGGAAGCGCTCTCATGGGAGGAACCGCAGGTAAAGCAACCGGCGGCAACAATAAAATCGGTGTAAAAATAACGGTGGACTTCCCTAAAATAACTGTGGATTCAGGGGAAGAGATTCAATTTCCGAACTTCAAGGATTTCAAAAAAGCACCTGCGGCACCCGCACAGAAGACAAGTCCTCTTTTGTAGAGACTACACATACGTGTGAGTGTGTTCGAACAGTATCGGATTCTACGTTTCAAACGTAGAATCCGACTATTTTTTTCCACTTTTTATAAGTTCAAGTGCATTCGCCCTGGCAAGGTCGGTGACGGTTTCACCCCCAAGAAGTCGGGCAATTTCATCGACGGTGGAATTTGGGTCGAGTCTCTCCACATGCGTGTATGTGCGCGTTTGGTCACTTTCCTTGTATATTCTGTAATTGAAGTCCGCACAGGATGCGATTTGTGGAAGATGCGTAATACATATCACCTGATGCTCACGGGCGATTTCCCTGAGTTTTCGTCCCACGATGCCGGCGGTCATGCCGCTGATTCCGGAATCGATTTCATCAAATATGAGCGTTGGGATACCGTCGGTGCTTCCGATTACGTTTTTGATTGCGAGCATTATTCGTGAAATCTCGCCCCCGGATGCAACTTTGGCAAGAGGTTTCAATGATTCCCCCCTGTTTGCGGAAATCAGCATTTCCACATCGTCTCCTCCGGCGGAACCGATGGCGGCTGAAGGGGTAACACTGATTTGAAATTGCGCGTCCCTAAAATTCAGATCATGGAGCTCATTTTCCACCGATGCGCCAAATTTTTTCGCAACCGCAACTCTGGCCTCCGTGAGCAAGGAGGCTTTCTTCTTGAGAACCGAAAGTTTTTTGCGAACCGATCTTTCGAAAGATGCCTTCAGTTCCTCAAAGTTATCGGCGTCATAAGTTTTTTTCACAAGTTCCTCGCGGTAGGAAAGGATACCTTCTATGTCAAGACCGTACTTTTTTTTGAGATTTTCTATCGTGTCAAGCCTTGCTATCAGAGAATCGAGAGTCGCCGGAGCGTAGTCCTGAGCATCCATGAGCGCAGATATTTCCGATATGACATCACGTATGATATAATAGGCGTCGCCTACGGAACTTGAGAGGTCTTTGAGCTTGCCTGAGTATTCGGCTATCCCGTCGAGTGCATTTTTCGCATGACCAAGCGATGAAGAAACACCTTGTGATCTTTCATCTCCGCTATCAAGAAAACTGTATGCTTGCTCAAGTCCGTGAAAGATCTTTTCCCTGTTGCGCAAGATCGATATCTTGTTTATAAGATCGTTGTCTTCGCCGATCTTAAGATGAGCTTTGTCGATTTCCTGCAGTTCGAATTTAAGAAAATCGATGCGCCGCAGATTATCGCGTTCGTTGGAGAGGATGCGATCCGACTCAAGGCGTATGCTTCTGTATTCTTCGTACGCACGCGAAAATTCCTCCCTTAAAGGAAGTATGATATTGTGCCCATAGGTATCGAGAACGTTTACATGCTCATCCGGATCAAGTATCAGGCGATTGTCATACTGCCCGTGTATGTCGGCCAGCTTACCTGCCAGATCCGAGATCTCCGCAAGGGTAACGATCTCGCCGTTGATCTTGCAGAGATTTCTGCCATTCTTTGCGATCTCGCGGGTTATGATATATTCAGTTTCTTCGATTTCGGCTATCAACTGAATGACAGCCTTACTTTCGCCGTTTCGCACAAACGAAGAATCTGCACGTGCGCCCAGTGCAAGACTTATGGCTTCTATCACTATGGATTTTCCGGCACCGGTTTCACCTGTTATGATATTGAGCCCGGGCTGAAGTTCGAACTCCGTGTTTGATATTATCGCAAAATTTTTTATCAGCAGATGACGTAACATGACTATTTACTACCAATTACTACTTTGCGGATTTTATCAGCAACATATCGTTAAAGATGCCAAGTATCTTTTCCACGTTCTCTTCTTTGTCTATCACAAGGAGGAGAGTGTTATCCCCGGCGACACTTCCTACAAGGTGAGGAAGATCTATGCAGTCTATCGCTTCGCAGGCTGCAGGTCCGCAACCGGACAGGGTTTTTATGATAATCAGGTTCTGAGCCGATTTGAATGACAGCACGGTTTCCCTAAAAATCTTGATAAAGCGCTCGGATATAGGGGTGTCGTGACCCGTACTCACCGCATACTTGTACCGTCCGTTGACGCTCAGTATCTTTACCAACTGAAGCTCTTTGATGTCGCGGGAAATAGTAGCCTGTGTCACTTTGAATCCCTCTTCTTCAAGAAGATTGGCAAGGCGCTCCTGAGTGTCGACCTCATATTTTGTTATGAGATCCAGAATCTTGTTTTGTCTAGAATAACGCATAATTTACACCTCGAATATGTATTAACGTAAGCTTATTTTTAACCATTATACCACAGCTCAGACGAAAAATAAATACGAATATTATAAGTTTTTCCAAGATGGAAAAGAACTTTTTTGCTTTAATTTTGATCGACCTTATAGTATAATAAAACGAGTCAGCACCCACTGTGCTTTCAGCGGAAACGTTGAAACTTAATGATGCCGAGCGAAAGTCGCTAACGCTCCAGGCTAATATTTTACCTCCGTTTAACAGCAATTAAGACTACAAGCGATTTTTAGTTTTTGATATATATCACGCTTTGAGGAACACTTTCCTACTACCTGATCGACAGAAAGGCAAGAAACGAGAAATGAGGATATTAGGTATAGATCCGGGGTATGCCATAATGGGCTGGTGTGTTATAGACATGAAAGGAAACCGGTTTCAACCTGTGGACTACGGTTCTATAACAACCGAAGCGGGGCTTGAGATGCCGGTGAGATTGCAGCACATTTATTCCGAACTGGTTGCTATAATAGAAAAATACAAGCCCGGGCAAGCTGCGATAGAGGAACTGTTTTTTACAACCAATGCCAAGACCGCAATCAAAGTCGGGGAGGCCAGAGGAGTTGCCATCCTTGCCTGCATAAACGGAGGTCTGGAGATCAGCGAGTACACGCCTCTTCAGATAAAACAGGCTTTGGTGGGTTATGGAAGAGCGGACAAAAAGCAAGTTCAGGCGATGGTGAAGGCTATACTCAACCTGCGGGAAGTGCCAAAACCCGACGACACGGCCGATGCGGTCGCCGCCGCAATCTGCCATGGGCATTCCGTGGGCAATGGAAGGACGGAACGTATGAAAACATCGGGTTTACGATAATTTGCGATAAATTGAATTTGACATACGCAATGGGAGTTTGCACATACTGAAATGATAAGATATTTAAAAGGAAAATTCCATCCATGCAGCGATGGGGCAGCGGTTATTGAAACATCTTCCGGGATAGGATTTCTTGTAGGCATACCGGCAAATTCCCCACTGTATAAGAATATGGAGGGGGAAGATGTAAAGGTTCATATCCACATGATCGTAAGAGAAGATGATATGAGTCTTTATGGTTTCGACAGTAAAAATGAACTGGAGTTGTTCAAAATGCTTATAACGGTAAGCGGTGTAGGCGCAAAGGCGGCGATGTCGATCATGGGCATCCTGCCGCAAGAACAGTTGCGCCGCGCCATAGCTTCAGGAGACGCAAAAACGGTAACGGCGGCAAACGGTGTCGGTAAGAAAACCGCCGAAAGGATAATACTTGAGCTAAAGGATAAAGTAGGGGATTTTTTTACGCCCGGAGAAAGTCACGATACCGAAAACGAAGTGAGGCCAATTGCAGGGAATCCGCGCATGGAAGCGGTCGGCGCACTTATTTCGTTGGGATATGCCAGAAGTGAGGCGGAAAAAGCTGTTTCCGGGATAAAAAACGATGATTTGAGCGTGGAACAATACATAAAATCGGCATTGAAAGAGATGTGACCCCGGCAGCAAACGATATGGCGATCGCAATATGGTAAACGTTATCAGACCTGTGAGTGACAAGCACAAGATTAAAATTATTTGGAAAGTTAAAAAATAGATACCTGAAATATCAAGGAATAAACAGATGGAAGAAGAACGCATAACACAATCGAGTGCCACGCAGGCGGATCCCGGCCAGGACATAACTCTCAGGCCGCAGCGCTTGAGTGACTTTATAGGTCAGAAAGCGGCAAAGGAAAATCTCAAGATATTTATCGAAGCCGCAAAACTCAGGAACGAACCACTGGATCATGTATTGTTCTACGGACCTCCGGGGCTGGGAAAAACTACACTGGCGACTATAATCTCAAACGAGTTGGGAGTTGATATCAAGGTCACATCCGGGCCGGCTATTGAAAGAGCTGGGGACTTGGCGGCAATTTTGACAAATCTGAACGACAACGACGTGCTTTTTATAGATGAGATTCACAGATTGAACAGAAGCGTTGAGGAGGTGCTCTACTCCGCAATGGAAGACTATGCACTTGATATAATCATAGGCAAAGGGCCTTCCGCAAGATCGATACGCCTTGACATAGCACGTTTTACTTTGATAGGCGCAACGACAAGGGCAGGCAGTTTATCGGCGCCTCTCCGTGACAGGTTTGGTGTAATAAGTAAGTTCGATATATACGAGACGGATGAACTTACCGATATAATAAGACGTTCCGCAAAGCTTATGAACGTCAAAGTGCAGGAAGAGGCCGCAATCCTCATGGCAAAATGCTCACGCGGCACACCGAGGGTTGCGAATCGCCTTTTAAAACGAATAAGAGATTTTTCACAGGTCAAGGGAGACGGTGAAATCAACATCCGAATAACCGAAAAAGGTCTCAAGGCGTTGGGTGTGGACGCACTCGGACTTGAGAAACTTGACAGAGATATCCTGACAACGATAATAGAGCGATTTTACGGGGGGCCTGTCGGAATAGACACAATAGCAGCTTCCATAGGGGAGGAGCGTGTGACCATTGAAGAGGCTTACGAGCCCTATCTTATTCAGTCGGGTCTTCTCTACAGAACGCAGAAAGGCAGAATGGTCTCAAAACTGGGATATGAGCACATGGGACTGAAATACCCGGGAGATGATAAAGAGGAATTTCGTGGCGTTCAGGAAGAAATAAAAACAGATGAAGCTTGAGAAAGCACAGGAAGAAATGATAATATATGAAGATCGATGATTTTAATTATGATCTGCCGAAAAAATTGATAGCCCAAAAGCCGAACAGTAAGAGAGACCGGTGCAGATTGATGGTGCTGAACCGTGATGCCGACACCGTGGAACACAAGTTTTTCTATAATACGCCGGAGCATCTTGATCCCGGGGATTGTTTGGTTCTCAACGATTCAAGAGTTATTCCGGCCAGATTGTTTGGTGAGAAAAAGAAAACCAAAGCAAAGGTAGAATTCCTCCTCAGCAAAAGAGTCGAGGGCGATATTTGGGAAACTCTAGTCAGACCTGGAAAGAGGCTCAAGCCGGGCGATGAGGTTGTCTTCGGAAATGGAGAATTGACGGCGAAAATACTCGATTACAGCGATGGCGGAACTAGAATCGCACAATTCTTCTATGACGGTGTATTTGCAGAACGCTTGGAAGAAACCGGGGAAATGCCGCTGCCGCCTTACATTGCCAGGGGAAGCACCGATGAAGACAGGGAAATGTACAGGACTGTTTATGGCAAAATAGACGGTTCCGTCGCAGCTCCGACCGCTGGACTTCATTTTACAAAAGAACTTCTGAAGAAGGTCGAGGAAAAGGGAGTTAAGATTGCATACGTGACACTTCACGTCGGTATCGGTACGTTTCGACCCGTAAAGTGCGAAAATGTCGAAGATCACGAGATGCATTTCGAAGAATATTCGATAAGTGAAGAGGCGGCAAGAATCGTAAATGATACGATACAAAACGGAGGCAGAGTGGTTTCGGTGGGTACTACCTCCGCAAGAACCCTTGAAAGCGCGGCTTGTTTTGATCAAAAGGCAGGGAAATATTTTGTGCAAGCCGGAACGGGAAACACGGGTATATTCATATATCCGGGCTATGAGTATAAAATAGTCAAAGCTCTTATAACAAATTTTCATCTGCCGAAGTCAACACTGATCATGCTGATCTCGGCGCTTTATGACAGAGAAAAGATATTGGAAGCCTATAGGGAAGCGGTAGCCGGGAAATACAGGTTTTTCAGTTACGGTGACGCGATGCTGATAGAATAGTACCATGGCGCAGTCAATGCGGCAGCGGTAAGAAACATGAAAGAGGAAGGAAAAGAAAAATGATTTTGGATTTCAATAAAATGCCGGATCTAGTATGGAAAAACTTCAGAGGCGGCGACAAGGACACGACTGCAAGAATGTACAAGGACACAAGGAACCAGATAATGTTTCTTAAGCTTGAACCGGGAGCATCCATGGGGCTTTACAATCACGAGCACAGTACGGAAATGATTTACCTGCTCCAAGGAACGGCGACGGCGACCTTTGACGGGGTGGAAGAAGAACTTCTGCCGGGCATGTGCGCATACTGCCCGGAGGGACATTCCAACAGTGTGAAAAACACAGGAAAAGAAGATCTGATATTTCTGTCCGTGATTTCAAGATTCAAGGAGAAATGATGCCTGCGCTTAAGTATGAGTTGCTACATCGTGACAAAAGGACGGCTGCAAGGAGAGGCGTTATTCATACACCGCATGGAGACATTCAGACCCCTGTGTTTATGCCGGTCGGTACTCAGGCAGCCATAAAAGCGATGCGTCCCGAACAAGTTGCAGACATGGGGGCTGAAATCATACTGGCAAACACGTATCATCTCTACCTGCGTCCGGGCGAGGAGCTGATCGCAAAAGCCGGGGGGCTGCACAGGTTCATGAACTGGAAAGGCCCAATTCTGACAGATAGCGGAGGGTTTCAGGTGTTTTCATTGGGTAAGCTCAGGAAAATCACCGAAGAAGGCGTAAAATTTCAGAGTCATATCGATGGTTCAAGGCATGTTTTGACACCGGAAAAGGCTGTTGAAATCCAGCATAATCTGGGATCAGATATAATCATGGCGTTCGATGAGTGCGCGCCTTATCCCGCAGACAGAACCTATATAAAAAATTCCATGGACAGAACGATCAGGTGGCTTAAGAGATGCAAACAAGCCCACGCTCAAAGCTCGGACAAACAGGCGCTGTTTGGGATTGTACAGGGCGGCATGTATAAGGATCTAAGACATGAATGCGCAAAGATCATGGTAGACATGGATCTGCCCGGCTATGCTTTCGGAGGTCTTTCCGTGGGTGAGCCGAAGGAAGTTATGGTAGACATCATGGATCAGTGCGTGGATGACCTGCCCATCGACAAACCTCGTTATCTGATGGGTGTGGGAACACCGGATTATCTTTTTGAAGCTGTTGAACATGGTATTGATATGTGCGACTGTGTCGAGCCGACCCGTATTGCCAGGCATGGTCTTGCGACGACTTCATGCGGGAGAATAAATATAAAAAATGCAAGGTTTGAGCGCGACTTCACACCGCTTGACCCGGGATGCGATTGCTATACGTGTCGTAATTACAGCAAAGCATACATAAGGCATGTGTTTAAAGCGGGAGAAATGATGGCGCCGATGCTTTTGTCAAACCACAACCTGCATTTTTTAATCAAACTTATGAGTGACATGAGAACTGCCATAGAAGAGGATAGATTTTTGAATTTTAAAGAGGATTTTTATGCTGGTTACTATGGATAAATGCATACATGACGATTTCTGCGGAGGCTGCGTATATCAGGGAGTAGCATACGAAAAACAGCTGCTGGAAAAAGAAAATGAAGTTCGTGAACTTTTTTTAAAAGAAAATCTCAATCCCTGTCATTTTGAAAGCATCGAGGGCTGTCCGGAGGCCTTTAGAACCGGATACAGAAATAAGATGGAGTACACTTTCGGCGATATGGAAAAAGACGGGCCACTGTGTCTTGGCATGCATCAAAGAGGTCGCTTCATGTCTGTGGTTACGGTGGATGAATGCCTGCTTGTAGATGAAGATTTCAATAAAATTTTATCGTATACGCTTGAGTTTTGCAAAACGAAAGGCTATCCCAAATATCACAAGAAAAGTCACAGGGGTATGCTGAGAAATCTCATACTCAGAAAGGGTAACAGAACGGGCGAGATTCTCGTAAACATAGTGACTTCAAGCCAAGGAGAACATGATGAACACGGTGCCGGTGATGCTCGCTTTGATGCGGGCGCTTGGGCGTCGGGAATGCTGAACCTACCTGTAAACAACAAGATAGTGGGCATAATGCATACCATAAATGACAACATTGCCGATGCGGTAAAGTGTGACGAGCTAAGACTTTTGTTTGGCAGAGACCATTATTTTGAACTGATTGGCGGCCTGAAGTTCAAAGTCCATGAGTTTGCTTTTTTCCAGACCAACGTGGAGGCGGTAGAACGACTCTACACAGAAGCGATGGCGCTGATCCCCGATTTTTCCGGAAAAGAGGTTTTTGACCTGTATTGCGGCACGGGTACCATAAGCCAGCTTGCTGCGCTTGCGGCAAGGCACGTGCTTGGGGTTGAACTTGTGAAAGAAAGCGTGGATTCGGCCGTTGAAAACGCAGAGATAAATCAACTTTCAAATTGTGATTTTATCTGCGGGGATGTATTTAAAGTCCTTCAAAATTCGACTGAAAAGAGGCCGGACGTTATCTTTCTCGATCCGCCGAGAGTCGGCATAAGCACGGAAGCTGTTTCCAAAATAGCGTCATATTCAGTCAAACGAATAGTCTATATTTCATGCAATCCCAAAAGTTTAGTAAAAAACCTTGTTCAATTCAGAGAACTGGGTTATGAGATAACATATGTAAAGCCGTTTGATAATTTTCCGATGACAAGGCATATCGAGTGTTTGGTCTTGATGACGCAACTGCATAGGGAAGAGATTTAAATTATGGTAAAGATGAACTATTTCTTTAAATTGACGGGTACGGAAGAAAAATTCACAGAAGAGTATCTTACCCAAATTATGGGAGAGATTCTTTCAAAGGAAGGAACCGTGGGATTCAGATTATTGTACAAAAAGGTTCTGGAAAAGTATCCGGAAGTAAAAATAAACCGCTCTGCTCTACTTTCTTTAGCTTGTGACAAATTTCTCATGAAGTTAGGTTCCAGTAGAGAAAAAGGCAAAAAAAGAAGGCTTTACTTTGGATTGCATAACTTCGATGAGAAAGATGAGCACGGTCGTCCCGCAAAACGTAAGTTTGAACGCACTGGCGAATACTTTTCGCATAGAAGCGGGTACATATCCGAACTCAGAAGCCGGTTGCTTTGCTCCAAAGAAACATTGTACAAAAAGTATCACACCCAAATCGCAAAGAGGGAAATCAAAGTGATGGATGCCGTACTTATGGCTTTGGCGGCAGAGATAAAAGATGGTGTATATAAGATTGAAAAATGTGCGGATATATGCATCGACATATACGAAAAAAAAGAGTTGTATTTAAAAAAAATAGAATCGGCGGTGGCATCCATCAGCCCTGATAACAGTAAACTTCCATGCTCTGTTTTTATAAACAATGGAAGAGTTAGAAAACTCCTCGGTGATTACGGAATCCTAAAAAGCTCCGATTTCATGAACCGGAACCCAAAGATTATATTGGTTCTTTCATGCTTGGATTTAGGTGAAACAATTTTGGATCTGGAATCATTGGCAGATGATTACCTTATAAAAGCAGGTGAAAGCATCGATTATATGTTAAGCACAATTATAGATAACCGTACCTGCGATATTTTGCTGAAAAGATACGGATATTTTACGGGCAAAGAAATGACTTTAGGTGAAGTCGGTGATGAATATGGCAGAACAAAAGAGAGAATACGTCAGATTGAATACAAGGGAAAAAATCGGCTGCATTCTTATTTGTCGTATGCGCAATGCAAGAGAGTCGAACTAAAACGGTATTTCAACATGCTCATAAAAGCAAGCGGCGTTTCATACAAGCACCTAAATGAGTTAATGGAGCTAAGCGGGGATAGCCATGCATTTTACAGAGCCTGCATTCTTCTTGAAGCGGCAAATATGAATTATAAGTTTGATGGCAAGTATCACTTTATATACGATTCCGATTCTGTGGAACCGAAGAAGATTGAAAAAGAAATCATTGACTCTTATGGAAAACTTTTTGCGGCCGGTCTGTATGAAAAAGCCGGTGATTTGGAGAAAGAGGTTATAGACAGTAATTACATTGAATCCACAAGACTGAAACATGTGTACAGGCTGAGACAATGCAACCCGACGGATTTTATTATCGACATGATAGGCGAGATATTCCCAAATGGATACGGAATATATAACAGAGAAGATTATGCAGTGTTTCGCAATGAATACATAAGACGAGTCGGCGATGGGGCCGAAATCCCTTCAATGCCTGCGATTCGGGGCATTGTGGGGCATGACGCATTTTGTCAAATGGATAGGGGCAGATATAAACTGCGTAAGGAATGTACCACAATTCCGCAGGAACTATTTGATGAAATATTGGACTTTATTCTCAGCGAAATGCCGGCTGTGGATTACCTTACGATTTACGAAAAATTTGGGTATAGACTGAATAAGCTTGGAATAAATAATTATTACTACATGAAAGGTTTGATAGACTACCGTCTGCCGGAGAACTTGACGACAAAAAGGAATTACATCACGGAAAAGGACAATTTCATATCCGCATCGGACGCAAGGCGTGCGTTCATGCGCAGTTTTGAAGGTTCATTTACCAGGGATGAGCTTCGGGCAAAGTATCCCGGAGTAAAGCCGTATGTTTTCCAATTCCTATGCTATGAGGAGATGGGAAACGGATTACTGCAGATCGGGTGGAAGAAGTACATTTACTCCGATAAACTGAATATTTCGGATGCCGCAAAGAGAAAACTCAAAGAAATAATAGAGAAGTTATTCGAAGATACGGATGAAGGCATCATTTCATCCCGAAAAGTCTACACAAAAATTAGGCGCTCACATTCCGAACTGTTACAAGAGATACCTTTTATAGAAGATCAGTTTTCTACATTTTGTGTGATCAAGTTTCTGTACTCAGATGATTATTATCTGGACAGGCCGTATATTTCCAAAGAAAAAAACGACCGAGAAAGAATCACGACTCGCAGGCTTGTTATTGGGCATCTTGAGGAGTATGATATTGTCGATTATGAAAAATACCGCAACTATTGCAGAAGCAGTAATATTTACATGTTGTATACCTATATGCACCTGCTGGATGAGATGAGCGATAACTACGTTCAGATCGACGGAAGGAGAATGATACGGAAAGAAAAATTCGGCATTTCGGAAGAAAATTTACGGGAGATAGACAAGACAATCGAATTGATATGCGAAAAAACAAAAAAACTCGAAACAGCAACATTCAACGGGTATGCGATGTTTCCGAAGATAAAATACAAATGGAATAAACATGTATTGGCCGGGATTGTCAGAAGCTATTTAGGTCAGAAATATGATATCATAAATTTAAGTGAAAAAGTGAAGTCGGAACCTGATGATTATGAAATAAAGAAGTATGATGACGGTAACCGCTAAGGCAAGACGATGAAAGGAGAGGCGATGAAAGAAAAAACAGGAGAGGTGTTTTCCATAGCCGAGGAGAATAAACCGGTTGCAGGATGCACCATATCCAAGGAAGTATACGGCGGAGACAATTACATATTGTATTTTTCGCTGGCAAAAGATACAGACATAAGTGCGGAGATATTTCCCTATCACAAGCTCCTGATAGTGGCGGGTGGTGAAATGGAAGTATATAGTTCGGACGGAGAAATCAAGAAGATAAGCAAAGGAGAGTCGATCCTGACCCGGACGGGAATTCCGGTTGGTATGAGAAGCGGTAAGTCGGTGGTTTACACTGAAATAGAGGTAAGAAAGGAAGATAAAATGAACGATGTGATAAAAGCGGGGAATGTATTTAAATTGGCGGATCTTGTGCCGTATCAGGAAGGCAAGATAGTCAACATGGATGTGGTGCACAACGATAAGATGAAGCTTGTCGTAATGGCGTTTGACTCGCAGACGGGGCTTTCAGAGCATGCGGCTCCCGGCGAAGCTCTCATCTTTGCACTTGAAGGTGAGGGCGTGATAGGCTACGAAGGCGTTGACAACGTGATAAAGGCGGGAGAAAATTTTCATTTCGCCAAAGGTGGGATGCACTCCGTAAAGGCGAACGGTAAGTTCAAAATGGCTATATTGTTGACACTGTAAGGAGGAGTATATGAGTTCTTTGGATGGAGTGGCAAATACACTTTTTATTCCCATGGAGGCGAGAATATATGCATCCAAACGTTTCCCCGAGTATTTTTATGACCAAAAAGCGCTTGAACTGGAAGAAAAGATACCTGAAGATTTTTTGGAGAAAATCAGAGAAAGTTCCGTGGAATATACCATGCTTGCTTCGGTTGCGCGGTATTACAACATAGACCGAATAGGCAAAGAGTTTATCGAAAAGCACGGGAAAAGATGCAATATAGTAAATATAGGGGCAGGTCTTGAGACTATGGCGTACAGATTGCAGGATATGGATGCAAACGTCAATTTTTTCGAGGTCGATCTTCCTGAAGTCATAGAATTCAGGGAAGAGATCATAGAAACTTTACCAAACGAAAAACTTATCGGTGGGAATATGTTTGAACTTGATTGGGCGGAAGAAATAGATAGCGAGCTTCCGACACTGATCATAGCTTCAGGCGTTTTTCAGTATTTTTACGAGGGAGAAGTCACCCCGTTCATAATGGAACTTGGTGATCTTTTTCCGCAGGGTGAACTGATATTCGATGCCACAAATGAAGTGGGTGTGAAGTATGCGGACAGGTATGTGAGAAAAACCGGAAATCTTTCGGCAAAGATCAATTTTTATATAAATGATGCAAAGACTTTTGCGGGCAGGCTCGGAATGAAGCTTGTTGAAAAGCGTTTATTCTTTACCGATGCAAGGAGACTTCTCAAGGGGAAAATAAATTTATATACCAGGCTGGCCATGTTTGCTACGGACAGGGGTAGCAGGGCTATTCTAGTTCATCTGAAACTGAACGGAAAGTAGGCGTGACTTGAAATCGTTTGATGAGTGACGAGGTTTAAATTTTATAAAGCGATTGCGAGAAAGAGGTAATTATGAGAAAAAGAAGCATTAAGAGAAGTTTGGTGTTATTGGTTGCAATGGCAGCCGCAACTGCGACAGCCTATGGATTTACCGGTGAAATGAGCCCGGCGGTCAAAAGATCGGCTCACGTAATCGGCAAGATCAAAGTTGTGGGGAAAATGGATCCGGGAAATGGCAATGGTACTCCGGTGCCGAATCCGGGAAATGGCAACGGTACTCCGGTGCCGAATCCGGGAAATGGCAATGATACTCCGGTGCCGAATCCGCAAACTCCCGGGGATGCCGGACAGACACCCCGACAGGAACAGGAAAAAGCGGATTTTGTGGTAAAACCGTCACACAAAAAGTCCGGAATGGGTGAGAGAAGATCATATGGTCCAATAAGAGACTACATGAGGAAACATCCGGGAAAGAAAGTTATCATAGAATTCACTCCGGGAAAATATTACGTGAAAGATACGATGTTTCTGTTTGACGGTGCCTATATCAGGGCACACGGAGCTGTGTTCAAGGCAGTGAAAAGGGGAAAACCCGTATTTCTCAATGCGTTATTCAAAGACAGTGGATACAATACTAAAAAGAAAAAACATATCGGCGGTTACAATCGCTGCAAGAACATAACAATAGACGGAGGGACATACCTTACGGCGGGTAAACCGGCACCGTATGCGGGCAGAGGCAAATACGGAAGACACAGGGAAGGATACTCCAACTTCATGTTTATGCACGCACAAAACATAAACATCAAAAATTGCACTATAGTCAACAACTACAACGGACACTTCATAGAATTTGCCGGCGTGAAAAACAGTAAAATTGAAAACGTAACCTTTAAGGGGAAATACAGAGGCGACTCCACCAATGAGGTTATTCAGCTCGATACAACCATGAATCCGTCAGTTTCTCCGCAGGGGGCACCTTGGGACGGAACACCGTGCAGGAACATACGAATAACCGGATGCAGAATAAACGTACCTGCGATGCCTGTGGGGATCGGCACAAATTATCACTGCAGAAAAAGATCCGGTGGGATTGTAATAGAGAATAACTTCATAAACGTTAAAAGGCGTGCCGTCGCAATGGTAAAGGTGAACGGCGCCATCGTCAGAAACAATGAATTCCACAAAGGGAAGTTCTATAAGAAACTTGCAAAGCGGGTTAAAACCCACGCAAACAAGAGATATAAAAAGTAATAGGTTATTGAAAGAGGGAAAAAGATGAGTGAGAAGATTAAGAAAGAACGAAGACCAAACAGATTGGAAGCCTTGATTCCCATAGTAGCGTTGCTTGCGATAATGATACTGAATTATATATTCAAATGGGGTGCGGATCCCCATATACCGGTGGTGATCGCATGCGCCATCGCGATGATCGTAGGTCGCTTTTGTGGATTCAGCTACAAGGATATGCTTGCGGGGGCACTCGACTCCGTGAGTATGTCACTTGAAGCAATTATAATAATTTTATTTGTAGGTTGCCTGATCGGATCCTTTGAGTGGGCAGGTACTATTCCCGCAGTCGTGTACTACGGACTTAAGTGTATTTCACCGGAGATGTTTTTGCCACTGGCATGCATACTCTGTGCTCTCGTGGGCATAGCTTTGGGATCGGCATGGACTGTTTCCGCCACATTGGGAATAGCGTTTATGGCCATAGGAAAGACGATGGGGATAAATCCGGGGCTTATTGCCGGCATGATATTGTCCGGCGCCTGCTGCGGAGATAAATTTTCTCCTTTGTCAGATTCAACCAATCTTGCCGCAGGTGCGTCGCAGACAGGTTTGTTTGATCATGTACGTGCGATGACGACCACCACATTTCCAAGTCTTGTGATGGCAATAATTATATACACCTTCCTGTCGTTCAGAGGCTCATCCAACTATGATCCTGAGATAGCAAATAAACTATCAACTGCGATAGTAAACCACTATGATTATATGAGCCCCATACTTCTCATTCCGGTTTTATTGATAATAGTGGTGGCTGTTCTCAAGATCCCGGCAATACCGAGCGTACTGCTGGTGTCACTGGTCGGTTGCATATTTGCCGTAGCGTTTCAGGGTGCGGGTTTTGCAGACTGCATCAAAATGGTTCACTATGGATATGAGGCCGAAACCGGCAACAAGCTGTGCGATACCCTATTGAACCGAGGCGGAATGGATTCCATGCTGTGGACAAACAATCTTGTGATAGTCGCAGTCGCATTTGGAGGAATACTTCAGCGTATAGGAGCGGTTGAGGCTATCCTCGGAGACTTCATCAAGAAAGTCAAAACACCTTTTCAATTGGTCGTGGTCACTATCGCCACATCAGTATTCTGCATCACTACAATGTGTGACCAGTATCTGGGATTGATCATACCAAGCGGCATGTACAAAGAAAGGTTTGACGAGTTGGGTCTTGCAAGAAATATGTTGTCAAGAACACTTGAGGATGGAGGAACCCTGTGGTCGCCGCTGGTTCCGTGGTCGTCCTGCGGTGCGTATCATTCAAGCATACTGGGAGTGCCGACACTTGAATATATTCCGTTTTGCTTTATGAACATCATCAATCCGATTTATGCGATAGTGACGGCAAGCTTCGGTGCCAATATTCTATATGCAGACGGTACCAGAACCAATATTTTGGGTCGTCTTAAGCAGGGGACCGTGGCAGCCGCGCCCGAAGAAGCGCATGAAACGGCTTTGAAAGCCTTGAAAAAGATAAGAGGCGAAGATGATAATGGAATATAAGGCCATACATAGACAGCGTACGAGATCCATGAAGTCGATTCTTGCGCTCGCCGTTGTGGTGATGATGATCATCGAGGTTGTCAGATCCCGATATTTCTACATACCCATAGGTGTATTCCTGTTGGCTGCGTGTTTTCTGGACAAAGAATATGCTATCAATGAATACGGCGTCGAGATCAGATACAAGCTCTTTGGAACGGTAAGGCGCAATCGTTGGGATTGGAAGCTGATAACCGTGCTGCATGCGGATTACAATAAAGCCAGTCCCGATGTGATACTGCATATAGGCAAAGATATCGTCACAAGAACATTCAGGATGAGAGCCCATGACTGTGGGGAAGTTCTTAAACTTGCGCAGAAACAGAATCCTAACATCCATATTGCGAAAACGCACTGATCAAGCAGGAGTTTTGAGGGGAAGACATGGAAGAAAGCAAAGAAAACATCAACACTGAAAAAAATGACGGTGAAAAAATATTTGCTGCGGAAAGAGCCGAAAAAGAAGAGCTTTATGGTGACGATGGCATGAAAAATGAATTTGACGCCGCAAAGGAGACCGAAAGCGTGGTAGCCTGGATAAGGGATTTCTTCCGCGTCAACGGCGCAGGCTGCAAGGCTGTGGTTGCAGTCAGCGGCGGCAAAGACAGTTCTGTCGTCGCCGCACTTTGTGTTTCCGCGTTGGGAAGAGAAAATGTACACGGGCTATTGCTCCCAAACGGCGAACAGGCAGATATAGATTCATCAAAATTGCTTGTACAACATCTTGGTATTGAGTATTCGGTCATTAACATTAAAAGTATGTATGAAGAGGCACTTGCGGAAATAGAAAAAAACATTCCCGAACCCATTTCGGATCAAACCGTCACAAACCTGCCGGCAAGGTTGAGAATGGCCGTGACCTATGCGGCTGCGCAGTCCATGAACGGCAGGGTTGCAAACACATGCAATTTGTCGGAGGATTGGGTCGGATATTCCACAAGATACGGAGATGCGGCAGGTGACTTCTCTCCGATGTCCCGCTTTACCACAGAGGAGGTCAGGGCGATCGGAAGGATACTCGGGCTTCCCGATGAGCTTGTGGATAAGGTTCCGATAGACGGACTTACGCCCTATACGGATGAAGAGAATATGGGCTTTTCGTATGCGGTCTTGGACAGATATATAAGAACCGGTATATGCGAGGACAGGGAAATCAAGGACAAGATAGACAAAAGACACAGGGCAAATCTTTTTAAAATGTCCATGATGCCGTTTTATGAGTACGGCGGAGAAATAAAAGCCGATCAATAACAGAGAGCGGCACAGCAACCGGCAAGAGGAAGCAGCTTATGCGCCGATTCCGCCTTTGTGCGGAGGTTGAAAATCATTGGAGAAATTATGTTATTGTCAAAAATTTGCGATGCGATGAAAACCATAGAAAAAATTTCTGTGGATTGCGGAAACCCCGACGAAAAAAATGATCAAAAGACCGGTAATATTTCCGATAACGATCAAAGGATCTGTGACATTTCCAACATTGAAATTGACGGTATAACCTTGGACTCAAGAAAGGTCAAGGAGGGGTTCATGTTCGTGTGCATTAAAGGACTGGAAACAGACGGACACAGGTACATCGACAAAGCGGTGGAGGCCGGAGCAGCAGCCATCGTGTACTGTGAGCCGCTTGGAAATTTTGCCTGCACAAGTCAAGAACGGAAAGTATGCTACATAAAAGTAGAAGATACCGTCGGGGAGTTGGCAGCGGCAGCAAACGTATTTTACGATGATCCGAGTTCGCATCTGAAAATGTTTGCTGTAACCGGTACCAACGGAAAAACGACCACATCGAGCATAATAAGCGATGTTTTCTCACATTGCAAACCCTGCGGATACATGGGAACCATAGCAGTAAAGTATGGGAATACAACAAAAAAGACTTCTCTTACCACGCCTGATCCCGTTGAAATACAATCAAATCTTGCGGAAATGCGCGACAACGGCATGAAAGCCGCAGCGATGGAAGTAAGCTCTCACGGTCTTGCCATGAGAAGAACCCGAGCCATTGATTTCGACTGTGCGATATTTACCAACCTTACGTATGATCATCTTGATTATCACAAGACGATGGAAAACTACTTTGAGGCAAAAAAAATACTTTTTAAAGAACTGAAGTCGTCTGCAGTCGCGGTATTGAACCGGGACGATGAAAAAACCTTTGACGCACTTGTGGCATGTACCGGGGCAAAATGCGTGAGCTACGGGATAGACAATGAAGCCGATTACAGTGCGATCGATCTTGTTCTCAAGAAAGACGGAAGCGAATTTACGCTCAGGCACGCCGGAAAAGAGTATCGGATAAAGACTAATCTCATCGCAAAGTACAACATATATAATCTGCTTGCCGCAGTCGCCGCCATGAAAGAATGCGGAATGGATATAGAGGAGATGATACCTTATTTAAATAAAATCCCACAGGTTGCCGGCAGAATGGATGTGGTGAATTTGGGGCAAGCTTACCGTGTTATAGTCGATTATGCCCACACCCCCGACGGCTTTGAAAAGATATTTGAGTACGCAAGAGAGGTTGTGGAGCCGGATTCAAATATCTATGCTGTATTTGGAAGTGCGGGAAAAAGAGACAGAAAAAAAAGAAGCGTGTTGGGCGAAATAGCGGGAAAGAGCGCAAACCTCGTCTTGGTAACGGAGGAAGATCCCAGAAATGAGTCGGCCGACGGTATTGCGGAAGAGATAATTCGGGGAGTAAAAAAAAGCGGAGGCAAGGCCGTTAAAATTTTGGACAGAAGAACTGCGATAAACTACGCAGTTGATATGGCAAAACCCGGGGATATGATACTGATTCTTGGGAAAGGAACGGAAGATTATATGGCGTATGAGGATGGGAAACGAGCATGGGACGGCGATCTGAAAGTCGCATCCGATCGTGTAAAGATGCGCATGTCAGCCAAGTGAGGTCTCGATTATTGCCGTATATGCGCAGGTTGTGGTATAATTTCGAACCGAGGAGGTGGATGTATGCCACAAAACGTTACAATATCCGAAAACGATCGAAAAAAACATATGCTCTTCAGTCCCGGTCCTGTGGTCACTTCTGAAAGAGTGAGAAGAGCCTTGTTGCACTGCGATATATGTCACCGCAGCAAAGAATTTGAAACGCTTTACAGAGGGCTTTGCGGAAAAGCGCTGAAAATTTTCGGCGCAGATGATTCTTACAAGGCCGTCATCATTTCAGGTTCAGGAACGGCTGCCAACGAGTCTGTTATTTCATCCGTGTTTGCGGATTCCGACAAAGCTTTGCTGATAAGAAACGGTGAGTTTGGGGACAGACTCAAGCAGATTTTTGATCAGTACAACATCCCTTATGTGGATTGTGCTTTTGAGTGGGGCAAGGATGTGGTTACAGAGAGAGTCGAAGATCTCTTGCATTCCGATCCGGCAATAACTCTCATAGCCATGGTTTATCACGAAACATCGTCGGGAATGTTAAACCCGATGGGCGAGATCGGTAAACTCGCCAAAAAGTATTCAAAGAAATATTTTCTCGATTGTGTGTCTGCGGCAGGCGGTCAGCATACAGGCCTTGCAGATCACAATGTGACATTTGCGACCACCGTGGGCGGCAAATGCATAGGAGCATATCCCGGAAGCGCCATGGTGTGTTTCAGAGAAGATGCGGTCAGAATGCTGAATGAAGAAATGGGCAAGAATGTATATCTGAACTTGTACAGACATTATAAAAAGTCCATCGACGACGATCAGACCCCAAACACACCAAACGTCAACCTGTTTTGGGCACTGGATACCGCAATTGAAGCGATACTGGAAGAGGGGATTGAAAACAGGATCGCAAGATATAAAGAATGTGCCAATATATTGAGAGAGGGAATGAAAAAGCTCGGTCTTGAGTTTCTCCTTTCACAAGAGAAGATGTCAAACACCGTAACCTCTGTCTTTCTTCCCGAAAACAGGGATTTGGATGTCTTTATTGCCGATATGGAGAAAGACGGCTATACGGTCTATCCCGGTAAGAGCATTTTTAAGCAAATGAATGTCTTTCAGGTCGCAAACATGGGCGAGATATATCCCGAAGATTGCATCCAATTTTTGAATGTACTTGAAAAACATCTTTGAAAAAGAAAGTAACTGTATATCTCAAAATCATAAAATAAGGAGAGACAGTTACTGTTTTTTTTGTATCAATAACTCAGTGTATATTAAAAAAGAACCTTTTATTGCGTATTTTCATAGTAGTAAACTTGCATTACCATATAGAAAACGATAAAATCGACAGGTTTAAAAATCAAACGAGATTTGGGAGGCAAGGTATGACAACATCGGAAAAAAGCATCAAGAATATCGGCAGAAACCGGATACAGGAGCTGGTTGTAACGGCACTTTTTGTAGCTCTTGTATACATATGTACGTGGCAGATCAATATCCGCCTGCCTTTTATGGGAACGGGCGGTCTGATACATCTGGGGAATGTTCCTATGCTTATAGGCGCTTTCCTTTTCGGAAGGAAAACGGGAGCTCTGTGCGGCGCGTTCGGGATGGCTCTCTTTGACCTTACAAGCGGTTGGGTGGCATGGTCACCGTTTACGTTTGTTATAGTGGGTCTCATGGGATATACGGTTGGATGGTTTTCGGAAAAAAGACCGATAAAAAACGTTCATGTTAATAATGCCGTTGCGATCATTGTTGCGATACTGATAAAGATCGTCGGTTATTATTTTGCTGAACTTGTACTTTATCACAATCCTATTGCACCGCTGGGTTCGATTCCGGGAAACGTTCTTCAGGTTGGAGCTGCCGGGATAATCGTCTTTGCCGTAATAGAGAAACTTAAAAAATACGTTCATTGATGTGAGGTGAAATATGTATAAAATAATGACAGCAGGACCCACCCAGGTAAGAGAGAATGTCAGAATGGCAAGAAGCCATGAATGCACCAACCCTGACTTGGATATGCAATTTTACGATTTTTATAGGGAAACCTGCAAACTTTTTTCCAAAGCGATGAATACGGAAAATGAGGCTCTGATCATGGGAGGTGAGGGAATCCTTGGACTTGAGGCCGCATGCGCATCTTTGATAGAGAAAGGTGACAGGGTTCTTGTTGTAGATAACGGGGTGTTCGGGAAAGGTTTTGCGGACTTTGTCAAGATCTATTCGGGAGTTCCCGTAATGTTCACCTGTGATTATCACAAACCCGTTGATTATGAGGAATTGAAGGCATTCTTGGAGAAGGACAGCAACTTCAAGTTCGCCACGGTGGTTCACTGCGATACTCCCAGCGGGGTGCTGAACAATGTCGAGCGGATCAGCCTTCTTCTCGACAGCTATGGCATTATGACAGTGATCGATTCCGTGGCGGGCATGTTCGGTGAACCTCTTGACTTGTCGAAAAGCAAGATAGACATATTGTGCGGCGGTTCACAAAAGGCGCTTTCGGCTCCTCCGGGTCTTACAATGCTGTGGGTCAGTGAAAGAGCTTTTAATGCGATGGAGGAACGTAAAACCCCCATAGCGAGTTTCTATGCCAACATATTGACATTCAAAGATTACTATAGAAACAAATGGTTCCCGTACACTATGCCGATAAGCGATATAGAGGGATTGCGGACTGCGTTGGAAAACTATATGCGAGACAAAAATGCTTTTAAACGGCATCAAATGATTGCCAAGGCCACCAGAGAGGCGCTTGTTGCAGGAGGTCTTGAGCTTTATCTTGATGACGGATGGGCTGCTACCGTTACGGTATTCAAAGTGCCGAAAGGCCTTACGGATCAGGAAATATTGGATACCATGAGCACTGAATACGGTATTATGATTTCCGGCTGTTTTGATGTACTTGCGGGCAAGGTCTTGCGAATAGGACATATGGGAGAAAACTGCACGCGTGAAAATGTTGCCGAAACATTGGATGCGCTGCAATTGACTCTGGAAAAACTGGGATTTTGCGTAAAGGCAAACATGGAAAAGGTGTTTATGGATTCATTCTTCACAGAAAGCCTCATAAATTGCCGGTAAAAAAAACAACGCATGCCGCCACATGAACCTTAAAAGACGTTCATAATATGGGGTGGATAATTTTTTCTCAAGATGATAAAAAAAATTTCAAAAAACCCTTTACAAAGATTTGTTTCTTGTGTATACTGACTTTGTTAATGCTTTTTAACTAGTTCCTTTAAATTTGCCCGTTATACGGGCAGATTTTTAGAGAGTATGTTAATTAAATTTAACCATAGGCTTTCTTGAAATGAATTGTAAGCCAATTATATAGAATCCATAATAAATCATGCACCTCGGGATCTGCCATATGTTCCGGGGTGTCTTGCTGTTTTCACGCATGAGAATTTTGTTTGTCTTGTAAAACATACCTACATAGGGTATACTTTTCTTTAGACAAATCGTCATGGAAGGTGGAGAAATTGAGCAAGCACGATGCGGTTAAAAAAAGAAAAAAACGATCCGGAAAATCCGGCAATTCTTTTAAAAAGATGATTTTTGTTATCGTCTTTTTATTTCTTGTCACTGCGGTTTGCTACGGACTTAACAGATCGGTTCTGGATACGGATTTTTTTCATAAAAAATCAACGGTAAATGGAATAGACGTATCAGGACTGAATGCCGATCAGGCGGAGCGCAGGTTGACAGAGCAGTGGAACAAGCGAAAGATAAAAGTTTTGTGGGACGAAAAAGAACCTGAGATGATTTCCGATTTCGATCTCAAGTACGATATTCGCAGGCAGATAGAGAACTGCCTTCATCCCGACTTTTTCAAAAAAGTGTCTTTGCGATTTTCGTCAAGTCAACGGGCTCATACCATCAAAATGAACGCCAAAGGGGTGTCCAAAGGATTCAAGAAGTCGTTTGATGCCCTTTATGCCGTGAAAGAGGGGAACGATAAGAGCAAAACCAAGACACGCGATGCATACGTTGATCTTTCCACCACAGAATTCAAGATTGTAAAAGAAATTTTCGGAAACGATCTTGATAAGGAGAAACTGCAAAAAGCGCTACTTACTGCGATTGCCGACGGGAAGACGGAATTTAAGTATGTCCCCGGAAAATTCTTCAAAATCCCGCGCATAAGGGCAAACAGCGACGAGATAGAGAAGAGACTTGAATATGCCAACAAGTATTTAAAGACCAATATAACGATTTCCGGTGCGGGAACGCAATACAAGCTCACACCAGCCGAACTGGATAAGATGATCTCGGCTTCGGACGGAAGCATAAATGTAAATGAAAAAGCCGTGAAAAAATTCATTTCTTCTATAGCCGGCAAATTCACTACAGTGGGCATCAGGAGAAAGATGAAACTTGTCGGCGGAAAAGTCGATGTTTCCGGTGGGAATTACGGTTATGTTTTGGATGAGAAAAAACAACTCAAGGAGTTGATAAAGGCGCTTAAAAGCGGAGAAGACCGAGAGATCAAAGCCGTTTTCAAACAAAAAGGATGGGGCTCCGGTAAAAACGATGACATAGGCGATACTTATGTAGAAGTAAGCATAAGCAAGCAGCACGTCTGGTATGTAAGAAAAGGAAAGACTGTCATATCAACGCCGGTGGTGACCGGAAATGTCGCTGAAGGAAACGGAACACCTACCGGGACATTTTCACTGATGTATAAAGTTTCGCCGTCAACTTTGGAGGGTGAGAACAACGACGGTTCAAAATATAAGACAAAGGTTACCTATTGGATGCCTTTCTTTGCCGGATGCGGTTTTCATGATGCGCCGTGGAGAGGTGCGTTCGGAGGCAATATATACAGAGGAGGAGGCAGCCACGGTTGTGTGAATATGCCGCCTGCGCAGGCAGCAAAACTCTATGGGAATATACAGGCGGGAATGCCCGTGATAGTACACAATTGAGTTTTCGAGCACTTTAAAACGCCCCGCAGTGAAACAGGACGCTTAAAAATAAGTGGTGTGCCTAAGGAGATTCGAACTCCTGACCTTCACATTCGGAGTGTGCTACTCTATCCTGCTGAGCTATAGGCACATATGACCGGAAATCGAACGGTAGCTTGAAATCAACAACGACCGGAAATCAGAGTCGGTAAGATTATAACACAATATTTCTTGCAGGGGAAGAAGAGTTACTGTATAATCGTTCATAGAAGAGAAATACCGTGATTGCTGACGGAAAAGAATTAAGCACAATCGTCGGCGGAAGGGAGAGTGATTCCGATGAGAAAAACATGGACAGTCTTAAGTATTTGCGTAGCGGCAGCAGCGGTGGTCTACCTGGCGTGCACCGCGGATAACCTTGAGGAGAAAGAAGAACTGTAAGCGCAGTTCTTTTTTTATAGATAAACCCGGTCATAACTTTGTGAAGATGGTATTGAACAGATGTACACCCTCGACCAGAACTTTTTCATCAAAATTGAAATCGCTACTGTGAAGAGGTGTCCCGGTGCCGGTTCCCAGAAAAAAGAATATCCCGGGGAGAACTTCTTCAAAGAATGAAAAATCTTCCGCAATCATCACGGGGCGTCTAAGTTCGACAAAATTGATGTGGTCGTTCAAAAGCGTGGGTTTTATTTGATTATAGAGCTCCTCATCGTTGACGACGGCCGGGTGGAATTTGGATACATCTATATCAAAGTTAACATTGTATTTGCCGGACATCTGCCTTCCATAGTGCTTCATGGCGTTGACGAGCTTTTTGCAGGTACTTTCCTCAAACGTTCTCATTGTTCCGTCAAGTCTTGTGTAATCCGAAATGGCATTAAGTACATTGCCGCTTTTCATCTTACCGAACTTGAGTATAGAACGCTTGCGAACGTGCTTATCCTTGAATGAGTACAATTTGTCGACAAACCTACATGCGGCAAGCAAGGCATCATGACCTTTTTCGGGTTCACCGCAGTGCGAACTAAGCCCCCTGACTTCAATTTTCACGGTCGTGGATTTTGCCATCATAGGGCCGGGCTTTGTCGCGATCTCACCTTTTTCAAGGAAAGGCCAGACGTGGAGCCCGAATATAGCTTTTACATTATATCTTGCAAAAACATCGGTGCTACAGATTATCTTTGCGCCGTCGATGGTTTCTTCTGCGGGTTGAAAAAGAATCAGAGCATTGTAATTAACAACCTTGCCTTGCTTCTTGTAATCATCGAGGATACCGGCAAAGCACAGTGCGTTTGCCATATGCCCGTCATGACCGCATGCATGCATGCATCCATCGATCTCGGACGCAAAGGGCAACGAGGTTTCCTCTTTTATGGGAAGCGCATCCATGTCCGCCCTGAAACATATGCTTTCCTTTTTGCCGAAATCAAAGAAAGCAAGTATCCCCGTCTTGGCAATCGTTGATATCCGGCAATCGAATTTTGAAAGCACGTTTTTTACGTAGGCTCCTGTCCTGTACACAAAAAAACCGAGTTCCGGTATCCTGTGAAGATCTCGTCTAAATTCGGTCACCTGAGCTAAAATTTCATCTTTACCTTTCATGCCGATCCCCATTATTCAGTCTTTCGTCACACATTTACCTGTTGTATGCGTATATAATACCACAAGTCGGTTGAGTTATTCATTGGCAAGGCATGCACTTATGAAAAAAAACAATAAAAACAACAAGATAAGAAGCAAAAAAGGACGTTTTAAAAAATACATAAGGGAAAAGCGCAAAAAGAGTACGTGGGTACTGATAGCATGCGTTCCTGCAGTGCTGGTTGCCGCAGTTTTTTTATTTTGTCTCGCATACGTGATTTCCGGCAATTACGCAGGACTGGGGAAAAGCATGCCGCTTGAGGCAAGCGAATATTCATCAAAAAACATCTATTACGAAAAAAAATATCCGGTTTACAGCGATGAGAAGTTTTGTTCTGTGCCCGGCATAGACGTTTCGGTATTTCAGGGTGAAATAGACTGGGAAAAAGTTAAAAATTCAGGAATAAAATTTGCCATGATCAAGATCGGTTACAGCGGAAGCGACACGGGGAGAATTTTCAAAGATGCCAATTATAGAAAGAACCTCGATGGAGCCAAATCCGTCGGGATAAAGGTCGGAGTCTATTTTTTTTCTCAGGCGACAACCACGGGCGAGGCGGTAGAAGAAGCCAAGTATGTTATAAGGAATATAAGGGGCAAAGATATAGAATACCCCGTGGCATTTGACATGGAGCATGTTGAAAATTCAAGAATCAAGAATCTTACCGCAAGACAGCGAACTGAAATCACGGATGCATTTTGCGGCGTGATAAAGAAGAACGGTTTTGCACCCATGGTATACGGAAACCCGTCGTGGTTGACAAACAGCCTGGAGATGACGTATCTCACTGCGTACGATACTTGGCTTGCGCATTATGCAAAATGGCCAGGTTATGCATATAAATACAAAATGTGGCAGTTCACCGAAAAAGGGAGAATCCCGGGTATATCCAAGAGGGTGGACATAAACCTGATGTTCACCCCAAAGCGGCAAGCGAGGCAATGACCGGGGGCATGTTTATTGATAATAGCGGCGTCTATTTTCAGGCAGAACATGCCCTGCACTCAATCTACTGTTTTACACAGGAGATCAGATATCTTACGATGCTTTCGGTGCAGTCATTGAGTATATCCTTGTTTACGGTGAGGGCGACAATCTCAACATCCTTATTTTTGCTTTTTATATAAGGAGCTGCCGTAGCTACCACGGAATCGACATATTTCAACTTCTTGCTCGTAACGGATTCGTAAGCCGCAGCGAAAGCTTTTGTGAAGTCCGTGTTTTTTTTGCCTTTCCACAGCGGTGTGTATCCAGTCTTTTCGAATTTGATGTTGGACAGATTGCACAGTGTTTTGGTGTCGGTATCGATGGTTTTTAATTTTGAATCATTTATGGAATGCGCCACCGCTCCGATAATGATCGTATCACCGCTTATGTTGATACGTGAAATATTGCATATGGATATGGTGTCGCTCGTCTCCTCGTCCTTTTCGTAAACGCCGTTTATGGTAGTGTACATGAAGTTCACGAACTTGTTGCAATCGTTGTTTGATACCACGGCGGAAGGGGTGTTTATTTTCTTGAAAGAATATTTTGCATCCGGATGCTTGCTGGCATTTTTTTTGTTCCATGCATCGGTTTCCTCTTGCATTTTTTCGACAAAAGCCTCCTCTTTGTTTGGATCCACGGTTATGGAAAGAGATGCGGAGGGAGCATAAAGATTGGAAGATACTCCACCTTTGAAACTTGCGATCTCATAAGCGATACCTTTGTTTTTAAGAGAAACCAAAAGCCCCTCAAGCTTTGTTATGGGGTTTGTTATATCATTTATAAGAGTATCGGGTACATTTGAGACAAGACCCTTTACCTTGATTTTGTATGCGCTTGTGTAGGTGGGTGCGGTTTTCGATATGCTCTGTGTAAATTTATATGATGAAGATGTTCCTGAACTTATGGCTGCAATTGCTTTTTCGCCTGGACTTAAGGAAAAGACTTTGGTGTCCTTTTTTAAGTATGAGTTTTTTACTTTTCTTATTCCCCGAAAGTCGTGACCTGATTCCTCGGTAAAAATCACCGACAGATCACCTGTCTTTTCGTTGTTTTTTGCCGCATAAAGCGCCATGGAAATAGCGGGTATGGAGGCATCGTAATCAAGGTAATCGTAGGAACATACTATTGCGGTGGGTGGCGCCGACTTGTATTTTTTGGATGAGGATATAGTCATGACAATATTGTTATATGAATCCTTTTGACAAGATATGCCTTTTGCGCGTGCCCATCCCATGAGATAATTCCTTATGTCATTGTTGCTCTTGACGGCATCTTTGTTGTCCATCAAATCGTTTCTGTACGCATCGAGTTTGGAGGAGATCTTCTTGTTTAGATCCGTGTTCACCTCCGGTTTCTTATCATCTTTTGAGCATCCTGCCAGAAGCCCCGCTAACAAAGCTAGACAGCCAACGAGGATGAGTATTTTTGTTTTTTTTCGATACATCGACATTCTCCTTTTCTTAATGGTGTCACATATGTTATAATATGCTAATCCGATATTGTGTTTTCGGTGTTTTTGACCACAACATGATACCACATCCAATTCCAAAGTGGTAATGATTTGGTGAAATTTAACACGATGCCGATGAGACTGTCGTCAGTGTAGATCAATGAAAAGAAGTGAGGTTTCAAAATGATGGAATCAAAGAATTTAATTTTAAGAGAAACGACTTTCAGCGATTGCAAACTTTTTGCCGAGTGGGAGCGGAGAGAAAACGTAAAAAAGTTTTTTTCTCTTGATGATGATCACGGATATGAAGATATCGTAAGGGATTTTTTCACGCACGCTCAGGATCCCACAAAGAAATACTTCACCATAACTCTGAAACCCGGAGGCGAGGTCATAGGCAGGATATATCTATCCGCTGTCAACAGAAAACAAGATTCTCTGGATATAACCAGAATTTATGTTGCCGACACACAGAAACGAGGCATGGGATATGGAGAGGAAGCCATACGCCTGATACTTGAGTATGCGTTTATAAACCTGCACATGGAAAGGGTCACGATAGATCATTTCTCGGAAAACGAAGTTGCTCGTCATCTGTATCACAAAATCGGATTTCAGGACGAAGGCAAGATGCGCCATGCGGGCAAGAAGAACGGAAAATACTATGATTTGCAGCTTATGTCCATGCTCAGAGCCGAGTATTACGACAAGATACATACCTGAATACAAACCGGAACTTACTTTGCAAATTAACACATTTTATTTATTTGAAAAAATATCTTGTCTTAATTACGGATAATATGGTATAATTGCGCCTGTGTGGTGTTTGAAGCATCACCGATGAATCAGAAACAAACGATAAATTTACAATAAACGTGAGGAGGTGCGGAAAATGTCTAGAAAATGTGAGATTTGTGGAAAAGGTCAGGTTTCCGGGAACAATGTGTCCCACTCTAACAGGCACACCAGAAGAAAGTGGAATGCAAACATTCAGACTGTAAGAGTCAGCGAAAACGGCACTGTAAGAAAAGCAAAGGTTTGCACACAGTGCTTGAGATCCGGAAAAGTAGACCGTGCCATTTAAATTTATGTTATTGTATTTTCCGCCATGCTGAATTTTCAGTGTGGCATTTTTTTCATGTAGGTGTCATCAGGAGGGAAGATAATGTATGGCCTAATAGAATCGCTGTCGGAACTTTTAAGAATACCGAGTGTATCCGGCAATGAAAAAGAGTGCAAAAAAGCTCTTGATTTTCTGCTGGAAGTGGGAAATGAGTTCGGATTCAGGATAGGCAGATCCGCAGGCGGAAAGGTCGGATACATAGAAATAGGTGAGGGCGATGAGACTCTCGGAGTTCTGACTCATGTCGATGTTGCCCATCCGGGTGATATATCGCAATGGGAAACGGATCCATTCAGCCCGGTCATGGGCGGAGGCAAGATATACGGAAGAGGCATAGTGGACGATAAAGGTCCTGCGGTCGCGGCTCTTTTTGCTATGAGGGATGTGGTCAATGCTTCAAAAAAACACCATATTAGCATGAACAAGAAAATAAGACTTATAATCGGAACCCAACAGAAAATGGGAGGTGGTGACATAAGGGAATATCTTCTGGAAAATCCTGCTCCGTCTTACAGTTTTACGCCTGACGGGAAGTTTGGTGTATGCAATATGGAATTGGGCACCCTTGATTTACTTCTTTCTTTTCCGATAGACGAGGAGAGTATGCAGATTGCAGACATCAAAGCGGGAACGGGAACCGAAACCATACCAGACCTCTGCAAGATCAAACTAAAAGACGGAAGAATCTTTGCCACAAGAGGCAAAGCGGGGCATGCTTCGGAGCCTTTGGAAGCCGAGAATGCGGTTTTTGAAATGACAGCGGCACTTTCAAAACTGAAGCGGCGCGCAAGAGCGGAAATGCAGGAAGATACCGTTTACAGAGTTTTGCATAGGCTGGAATACGCATTCTCCGACGGTAGGGGGCTTCCTGTCGGGATTTCTTCCATGCCCAATGAATACAGAGATGTTTGGGGGGAAAACAGGGTGGCCCCCACAGGTGTATTCTGCAAAAACAATCGTCTGTATGTAAATGTAAACTGCCACTACACGGCCGATTCCACCGACGTATACATAATAAAATCGATAAGAAAATTTTTCAAAAATGAGGCGGTTCGAGTGGAACGAATTTCTTCAAGGCAGCCGTCAGTCGCAAGCAAGGGTCTGCCGTTTATCAAAGAACTGCAGGAAGCTTATGCAAATGTAATAAGGAAACCGTGCGAACTTGGCGTAAACACGGTCAGCACGTATGCTCAGATAGTGCCCAATACCGTCGTGTTCGGGCCGAGCAAGACAGGCGAACCGGACATGCGTCATAGAGCCGGGGAATATATGAAATTGAGAGATCTGATGTTGACTGAAATGATATTTTCGCGCGCCATGGGTAACGTGACATTCAAGAATCAAAGCTTTCGCCTCGGGGGTTAAACATGCGGATGGAGAAAAGAAATGAACTTGGGATGTTATATGTTCCCAACACTTTAATATCACGCATCATATATGGAGGTATGAAGCTCCCCGAGTGTGCGGAAAAAATATGGCCGGCGACGCCAAGAGGACGACAGATCGGGATCGTGCCCGGATTGAACGACAATGAATTTGCCATGTACATATCGGCAGTCATGAACGACATTGGAGAGATCCGTGTGGAATTCAGCGTAATAGTGCGATTTGGAACGAGTATAAAACTCATGACCAAAGTCTTGTCTGATTACGTGGCAGACAATATTATGGATGATTTTGAGTGTGAACGACTTGAGATAACAATCAACATAGCCGGAGTCAAATCCAGACGCAAAGCCAAACGAAACATAAAGGTCATACACAGATATGAAAAAAATGAATCCCGACAGTGGCATGGCAGAGTTTAAACTTTCCGACGATATAGGGCTTTTGAAAGGTATCGGCAAAAAGAAACGGAAATCTTTTTTCGACCGTAATATAAAAACCATGGAAGACCTTCTATGGTTTTTGCCCGTAAAATATGAGGACAGACGAAAGGTTATTCCCATTTCCGGACTTCTGCCGGGCAAGGAAGCCCTGATTTCGGGAAAAATATTTTCCAAAAGATTTGCAGGGCGTTACTACGGAAAGAAAAGTCCCGTTTCTTTTCTTGTGCGCGACGAGGGCGGAATTATTGAAATTGTGTATTTCAACAGCGGTTATCTTGCAAACATCTTCAAAATGAATAAAAGGTATGTTTTTTTTGGAAAGGTGACAAATAACAAAGGCAAACTGCAGATGATACATCCTCAGTCCTGTGAAGAGGCAGGACCCGACGATGAGCGCGGGGTTCTTCCGATTTATGGCAATATTCCCGGAGTTTCTCAAAAAGAAATAAGGAGATATCAGCGTCTTATCCTGCCCTTGACCGAAACGCTTGATGAATGGATTCCGCGCAGTATTGTCGAAGAAAATAAGATAGCGGGAACGTCTTTTGCACTGAAGAATATTCATTTTCCCGGAGGTGCGGAGCAAATCCTTGCTGCAAGGTTTCGCCTTGTGTTTGAGGAACTTCTCGTTCTGCAAACCGGACTTTTGTATATCAAGCAGGATGTAGCCCGGAAGAAAAACGGGGTCAAAATAGACACTTCGACAGCAGAAGGTTTTTTGGGTAAACTTAAATTCAGTTTTACGTCGGGGCAGCGACGAACATGGGAAGAAGTGTCCGAGGATCTTAAAAACGGCAGGGCTATGAACAGGCTCGTTCAGGGAGATGTCGGCTCGGGGAAAACCGTGGTCGCGGAGACGGCGATATACGCCGCCGTCAGATCGGGATACCAGGCCGTAATGATGGCTCCCACGGAAATTTTGGCAAAACAGCATTACGAAGTCCTGAAAGCGGATTTCAAAGAACATGGAATAAATGTCGGGCTTCTTGTGGGTAGCATGAAGCCGAAAGAAAAAAAAGATGTTCTTGCGAATCTGCGAAGCGGAGGTATCCATGTTATGGTCGGCACGCACGCCCTGATAGAAGACAATGTCAAGTTCAGGGAATTGGGTCTTGTAATAACGGACGAGCAACACCGCTTTGGGGTCGAGCAACGTCATGGACTTTCAACAAAGGGGGATTTTCCGAACGTGATGGTCATGACTGCAACCCCCATACCGAGAACGCTGGCCGTAATATTGTACGGTGAACTTGACATATCCGTAATAGATACCATGCCTGAGGGAAGAAAACCCGTCAGAACCGTATCATGTCCACAAAGAAGCAGAAATGCGATCTACGAAAAGGTGAGAGAAGAAATTGCCAAAGGCCATCAGGCTTACGTGGTGGCGCCGCTGATAAGAGATTCGGATACGATAGAGGCTCGTTCTGCGGAAAGCCTGCATGAAGAACTGGAGAAAAAATTTGCGGGGATTTCCGTGGCACTTCTGCATGGCGATCTTACTCCGCAGGAAAAGGATGCCGTCATGAGCGGTTTTGCATGTGGTGATATTAAGATTTTGGTTGCAACGGTCGTAATTGAGATCGGAGTAAATGTCCCGAACGCTACGATCATGGTTATTGAAAACTGTGAGCGTTTTGGTCTTGCGCAGCTGCATCAGCTACGTGGCAGAGTGGGGCGCGGCACGGACGAATCATATTGTTGCCTGATACTGGACAAGGAAACACCGCTTGCAAAGCAACGCGTGGATATAATGTGCGCGGGTTCTGATGGATTTGCCATATCAGAAGAGGATTTAAGACTTCGTGGACCGGGGGAAATTTTCGGAACAAGGCAGCATGGGCTTCCTGAAATGCATCTTGCGGATATCGTAAGGCATAAAGATGTGCTGATCAGAGCAAAAGATGCCGCAGTCGATATCTTAAGCGACGATCCACTGCTGAAAAAAGAAATAAACGGGGAACTTAGACGAAGAATCGAAAAAATGTTCGGAAAAGATATCAGGCTTGAATTATGATCCCAATGCCGCACGGAGGTGAGTTTAGTATGAGAATAATCACAGGGGAATACAGGGGCAGGAAGTTGAAAACACCCAAAGGAAACGGGATAAGGCCAACTTCCGACAAGGTAAAAGAATCCATCTTCAACTTATTGATGAACGAAACCTACAACAGGACTTTCTGCGATCTTTTCGCAGGGACGGGAAGTCTGGGGCTGGAAGCTTTGTCGAGAGGCGCAAAGCGGTGTTACTTTTGTGACAACAGCAGGGAGAGTATCGGTATAATAAAGGAAAATGTGGCGCATTGTGGAGCGGAAACCGAATCTATAATTATTCATGGGGATTACAGTCGCGCTTTGTCAAAAATAGCGGAAAAAATAGATGTGTTCCTCCTCGATCCCCCGTACAGCACGGGATTGTATGAAAAATGTTTCAAGCTGATAGAACGTCTTGATTTATTGAGTTTAAACGGTATAATATTAGCTGAACACGCTTCTTTCGACAAACTTCCCGATACGGTGGGAGGCATTGCGAAAACAAGAGAAAAAAGATATGGAAAAACCACCGTCAGCATATACGGATTTAATGTTTACGCTACCGGAAAAGACTCTTCACGGGAGGATGATATATGACTCGCGCTTTGTACACAGGCTCATTTGATCCTATGACCAACGGGCATCTCGACATAATAACACGAGCATCCAAGATGTTCAGCGAACTTGTTGTCGGGGTCATCGTAAACCCGTCAAAGTCGCCGCTTTTCACCAAAGAGGAGCGAGTTGCCATGATAGAAGAAGTGGTGAGCGATATCAAAAACGTGCATGTCGATTGTTTCGGTGGACTGTTGGCGCACTACGTAAACGAAAACAATTTTGACGCCGTTGTCAGAGGATTGAGAGCTACGACCGATTTTGAATACGAAATCCAAATGGCGCAGATGAATGCAAGGCTTTTCGATCCGGGAGTGGAATCGATTTTCCTTATGACAAGCCCCGAATTTTCTTTTATCAGTTCAAGCATGATCAAAGAGGTGGTTTCACTAAACGGGTCTGTGGATGGGCTGGTTCCGTACAAGATTTTAAAAGAAATAGAGAAAAAATATACGCGTATTTAAAGCGGTGGACATATCATGCCGCCGGTGTGGATAAAAAGGAGGACTGAATGACAGTACTGGATTTATTGGATGAAATTGAAGACATCGTGGAGACTTCTTCCACCGTGCCGTTGACCAACAAGATAATGGTGGACGGAAATGAATTGCGCGAGATAGTAAAGGAGATCAGGCAGAGTTTGCCCGACGATGTTCAGCAGGCGAAATGGATAAAGGAACAAAAAGAAAATATTCTTTCCGAAGCCAGGCAGGAATATGAAAAAATCCAGGTTGAAGCCAAGAAACATGCCGATTACCTAGTCGACGAGCATGAGATCGTTCTGAAAGCTCAGAAGAAAGCGGACGGCATACAGAAAAGCGCCCAGGAGTTTTCAACCATGCTCAAGCTTAAAACCTATGATTATCTGGACAATACACTCTTTGAGATGCAGTCCAAATTTGAAGAACTCAACGGGAAGTATCTTAACGAACTGTTTGAGTACATGGCAAAGACCTTTGAAAGCACCAATGATGTTTTGGAGAAAAACAGGGCGGAATTGAAGCAGCTTGCTTCCCGTACAAAGAACGGTGAAGAGTGGTTGTATAACGACAAGGACGAATAGGGGATGACTTGCGCAATATCCGTTGAATCGCACCTTGAGCCCGATAGGACGAATTTTTCCACAAAATGCGACTTTAGCCGCAGGATCGTGGGGATAATCGCAGAGTTCAATCCTTTCCATGACGGACACAGGTACATAATAGACAAAGCGAAAGAACTTGCAGTAAACTGCGGCGGAAACAGGGAAGAGATCGCTGCTCCGAAAGATGTCAAAGCTATCCAAAGTGAAGATGCCCCCGTCGTTGTTTCCGTAATGAGCGGCAATTTTATGCAGCGTGGAGAACCTGCAGTCTGCGATAAGTGGACCAGAGCAAAGATTGCGGTCGAAAACGGAGTGAATCTTGTCGTGGAGTTGCCTACGATTTATGCGTGCAACAGTGCCGAATTTTTTGCGAAAGGTGCAGTTGACATTCTTGAAGGTTTCGGATGTGTGGATGCTCTCTTTTTTGGAAGTGAATCCGGTGATCTGAAGCAACTCGTAAAAGTAGCAAAAGTGCTTGCGAAAAATGAAAAGGAGATCAGTGCTTCCGCAAACGGATTGCTGCGCCGCGGAACGTCTTATCCAAAGGCGAGAGAATCATTTCTCGGGGAAATCCTTGGCTGCGAAGACGTGGGAGTATTGCGTGAACCCAACAATATTCTGGCGCTTGAGTACATCAAGCACCTGAAAAAAATATCCCCTGTTACCATAGAACGGAAAGGTGATGCATACCATGTCACGGGCACCAAAGAGAGAAGAAAACTCAAAGAAAAGAATCTGTCTTTTTTTGCCAAAATGGAGCAAAACTATTTCAATATGGTAGCCACCGAAATTTTAAAACTTGAGGCAGTGCGACTCAACGATTTTTTTGCCGTAGACGAAGGACTTGGAAACAAACTGAAAAAAGAAATCAGGTTCACCTCAAATACAGACGAACTGATCGATGTGCTGAAATCAAAAGTGTACACAAGGACAAGGATTTCCAGGATGCTTAGCCAGATTCTCCTTGGCATCACAGGGGAGGATATCACGGGGGCAAGAAGTTATATACGTATTCTGGCGCTTGACAAAACCGGTGCGGCTTTCATTAAAGAAGTAAAAAAACGGAAGTACAACACAATTCCGATCATAACCAATATAAACAGGGGACTTGAGAACAATCCTCAAATAGCTGCCACGATAGAAAAAGATGTTTTGGCAGCGGACATTTACAATTTGATAACCGGGAACAGTCTGTACGACTGCTCTGATTATATTAAAAAGCCCTTTATAAAGGGTATAAACACATAAAGCTGACAGTAAAGAACGGAGGAAATATGTTAGTATTAGTGATCAACTGCGGAAGCTCATCGCTGAAGTATCAGCTGCTTGAGATGACGACGGAGAATTTGCTTGCCAAAGGACTTGTGGAAAGAATCGGGATAGAGGGTTCTGTGATAACTCACGAAACCATCGGAAAAGAAAAGTATGTTTTGAAATCTCCGATGAAGGAGCATAACGTTGCGATAGGTCATGTAATGGATGCCTTGACGGATCCGGAACATGGAGCAATCAAAGACCTTAAAGAGATAAAGGCCGTTGGACACAGGGTTGTGCACGCAGGCGAAAAATATGCGAATTCAGTTATAATCACAGACGATGTCATTGCGGCGCTTGAGGAGTGCGCCGAGCTTGCGCCGCTTCACAATCCGCCAAACCTTGCAGGCGTCATGGCTTGTCAGAAACTGATGCCGGGAGTTCCGATGGTCGGGGTTTTCGACACGGCTTTCCATCAGACTATGCGTCCTGAAGCGTATCTTTATGCCATACCGTATGAGATGTATGAAAAACACAGGATACGTAAATATGGATTTCACGGAACTTCTCACAAGTACATGGCGATAGAAGCAGCCGATATGCTAAACATAGATGTCAACGATCTTAAGCTCATAACATGCCACCTGGGTAACGGTGCGTCTGTATCGGCGATCAAGCACGGCAGAAGTGTTGAAACATCCATGGGATTCACGCCCCTTGAGGGACTTGTCATGGGAACACGCTGCGGCGACCTTGATCCGTCCATAGTTACGCTTCTTGCGGAAAAACTGGGAGTGGGTCTTGACAAGGTAACCGAAATCCTCAACAAAGAATCCGGAGTGCTCGGTATATCCGGTGTTTCCAGCGATTTCCGCGACTTGGAAGCATCCATGGATGAAGGAAACAAGAGAGCTGCGCTTGCTCTTAAGATATTCGCTCACAGGGTTCGTTTCTATATAGGTGCTTATATAGCAGAGATGAACGGCGTCGATGCGATAGTCTTCACAGGCGGTGTGGGTGAAAACGACGCCTACATGAGAGATCTGATCTGCGCCAATATGGGCAATCTCGGGATAAAGCTGGATAAAGAAAAGAACAAGGTGAGAGGCAAACAGGCGATGCTTTCCGCAGACGATTCAAAAGTCAAAGTTATGCTCATACCTGCAAACGAAGAACTTGTAATCGCCCGCGAAACCGATGAACTTGTAAAAAGAGGGTAGTACAAACGAAATATCGGGTGCGGATATCGAAATTTATCCGCACCATGCAAAAGAAAATATATAGAAATGTTGACATAGTGAATCTCAACGTATATACTGTAGAGGTTGACGAAAAATACAGAGAGACACGGTTTGTTATAATACTTTTTACGAGGAGGTGTAGACCATGGCAGTTCCAAAGAGGAAAACATCCAAGGCCAGGAGAGACAAGAGAAAATCCGCAAACATGAAGATGACGGCTCCGGGGCTTTCGATTTGTCCGCAGTGTCATCAGCCAAAACTTCCACATAGAGTGTGCCCTAATTGCAACTACTACGATGGAAAGAGCGTTATCAGCGATACTCCGGATGTAAGTGCGGAGGCATAAGCACGTAACATAACAGAGCATACATCGAAACAGGCAGGAGTTTGTCCTGCCCGTTTTTGTAGTGATTTCCCAAAATCACATTCATCATGGCAACGGTTCGCCTGTAATTTCCTCTTGCAAAAATACATATGTTAGCTTATACTAACGTGTGTATTAAAAATAAATATCAGGAGGAGACAGTATGAGAAAAAGATTTTTTTGTAAAGCGTTGGGTATTTCGGTCGCTCTTGCGATGGTGATATCGGCAGTACCTGTAGGATCGGTGTTTGCATCGACAAAAGACAAAACGCATATTGTTGCGATTAAAGAAGAGAAGAGCGAGATAAAAAAGGTTGAAGATGTCGTATCCCTTGCGGTCGATGATAAACCTTCAAGAACAAAAACAGTACTGAAGGAAGACGCTAACTGGAAAACGTACGACGCATGGCTCAAAAATGTGGTTTCGGTGACGAAAAACGGTAAAGCGGTCAAATTCTCATACGAAGATTATTCGTATGCAGGATTGGATGAATCCGAAATTCTAATGGAAACCACTTACGAAGCCGGCGCAGAGTACGTCATCAAGGCCAAGGGGTACTACAACTTCGTCTGGAAAGACAAAAGGATTGAATCCGATGAGTTTACACCTGTAGAGGAAGAAAAACCCGAGGAAGATGTTGCCGACAAGAAACCCGTAGGGCCTTACCACACACTTGCCGAAAGCGATGAGAAAAACCCGTTCATACAACTTGTGAGAGATTCCAAGTGGGAGGATGACGCTGCATGGATGAAAAAGATCAAGAAAGTTCTCGTCAACGGTAAAGAAGTCAAATTCAAGCCTCATGAATATTTCGATGATGATCTTCCTGAATCAGGTTTCAGATATTTGGACATTGAGGGTGTTAAAGCAAAGGATGTAAGGAGTATAGTGGTTCAGTCCACAACCCACGAGGACTTTGTACAGTTGTTCACTGAAAAAGGAGTGCTCGGCGGCAGTGTTGTACTCCCTAAAGATGCGGTTGCCGATGTGACCAAGGTACATCTTGAGAACAAAAAGTTCGACAAAAAGTACACCAGTGTGAAAAAGTGGGGATTTGCGAATCTTGCTTTGCTTGACGAAAACAATAAAGAGGTTGTACCCTCAAAAGAAATCACAGTGTTTATTCACAATGCGGTAGATAAAAAAAATGTTCCCAACATGCTTTACGGCATTGATGCCAAAGACCAGGCAATGGGATTGAGATTCATTTCGGACGGCGAGTGGATCAGTCTTAAGACGAAATCACTAGTTCCTTATGTGTTCACATATGGATATCTCAGCAGTGAGGAAAGCGGACTCAAAGTCGAAAAACCTACACCTAAACAGACTGAACCAAAAACGGAAACCCCGGTACTGCTAAAAGAAATGCTCAAGAAAATCGTTTCTTTGAAGAAAGTCGGAAAACTCAAGATAAAGGTCAAGAAACATGTGGCAAAAGTGAGCTGGAAAAAAGTAAACGGCGCCAAAGGATACGTTGTAGCATATAAAACAAAAAAGGCTAAAAAATGGAAGCACAAGAGTTTGAGCGGAAACAGTCTCAAGATCAAAAAACTCAAGGCAGGAAAGTACGCATTCAAGGTACGTGCTTACATAGACCTCGGAAAAAGCAAGACGTACGGAAAATGGTCAAAAGTCAATAAGACAAAAGTGAAATAAGACTTTATTTCAACGGTATAAAAGGAATAGGCAATGACTAATCAGCTTACAAGGTAAGAGAAACGGTTATTGCCTTTTTTTATTAAACGTTGAAATGAAAAAGTGGATTCCATTTTGTCTAGTAACTTTGGCCTTTTGAGTTGGGCGCAAAATGGCTCGGGCGTCTTGAATTTAATATATGCGAATGGTATAATAACTTGGTTCGGCGTATTGCATTTTACAAGGAGAATCGTTATATGAAGCAGTTGAATAAGAAAATCAAAGTCGGTATTCTCGGCGGAACGGGAATGGTCGGTCAAAGATTCGTGACCATTTTGAATGACCATCCTTGGTTTGAGGTCGCAACGATTGCCGCAAGTTCAAAAAGCGCAGGCAAAACTTATGAAAATGCGGTAAAAGGCAAGTGGAAGATGCCAACTCCCATACCGGGCAATGTAAAAAACATAAAGGTTTTGGATGTCAACGATATCGAGAAGATATCCAATGAAGTGGATTTTGTTTTCAGTGCCGTGGATATGAGCAAAGATGAAATAAGAGCAATTGAGGAAGCTTATGCGCGAACGGAAACCCCTGTGGTTTCAAATAACAGCGCACACAGGTGGACACCGGATGTTCCTATGGTGATACCCGAGATAAATCACAAGCACTATGAAGTTATCAAATATCAAAAACGCAGGCTCGGTACGAGCAGCGGATTTATTGCGGTCAAGCCCAACTGCTCTATTCAGGGATATGTACCTGCGCTTGCCGCATGGAGAGAGTTTAAACCGTATCAAGTCAATGTTTGCACGTATCAGGCAATCTCGGGAGCGGGCAAGACATTTGCGGAGTGGCCGGAGATGGTTGAGAACGTGATACCGTACATCGGCGGCGAAGAAGAAAAAAGTGAGCTTGAGCCGCTTAAAATATTTGGACATCTTGAGCATGAACAGATCGTCGGATCCGAAGAAATGATCGTTTCCGCGCAGTGTTTCAGAGTGCCTGTTCTTAACGGTCACACTGCGGCAGTATCCGTCAAGTTCGGAGAAAAGGTATCCAAAGAAACACTTATAGATAAATTGAACGAATATGAAGGGTTTCCACAGAAAGCAGATTTGCCGAACGCACCGAAGCAGTTCATAAAGTACATGCCCGATGACGACAGGCCTCAAGTTAAACTGGATGTGGATTTTGAAAGAGGTTTCGGCGTCAGTATAGGGCGTCTCAGGGAAGATAATCTGTTTGACTATAAATTCGTTGGGCTTGCGCACAACACTATAAGAGGCGCTGCCGGAGGAGCAGTGCTTTCCGCAGAAGCTCTTGTTGAATTGGGATACATAGCATCAAAATAATAACATAAAGTAATAACATCGAAATAATAGCATCAAAATAAAGGGGAGAAGATATTGGGATACATTGAATCTATAATTTTAGGATTGGTCCAGGGGTTGACGGAGTTTTTGCCTGTCAGCAGTAGCGGCCATCTGGCATTGCTGCAGCATTTTTTCGGGGTCAAGGGTGACAGCGTTCTTATCTTTACGGTAATGCTTCACGTGGGCACGCTTGTTTCTGTGTTTATAATGTATTGGAGCGACATCAGGGAGCTTATAAAAGAGCTTTTTTTCACACTCAAAGACCTGATTACAGGAAAAGGACTTAAGCTGGATGAGAGGCCTGTCAGGAAACTGGGCGTCATGATAATAGTTGCGACGATTCCGACAACCGCAATGGGGCTGGGGCTTAATAAATTTTTTGAAAGCCTCAATGCCAACATCCCTGCAATAGGCGTAAGCTGGATAATCACGGGGTTTTTATTGTTTTTCGCAGACAGGGTCGGTAAAGGGAACAGAGATATAGATAAAATGAACTTCAGAAATTCTCTTTTTATAGGCGTGATGCAGGGAATCGCAATATGCCCGGGAATTTCAAGATCGGGATCTACCATGGTGGGAGGATTGCTGACGGGGCTTGAAAGGGAGTTCGCCGTAAAATTCGCTTTTTTGATCTCCATTCCCACCATTTTGGGAGCCGCGGTGCTTGAGCTTCCGGAGGCGCTTAAAGCCACGACAAGCGGAACCATGAGCATGGGGCCTATGCTGGCGGGCATCGCAGTAGCGGCTGTATCAGGGGTTTTGGCGATAAAGGCGATGATCAAAGTCGTCGTTGCGAGAAAACTCAAATATTTCTCTTACTACGTATGGGCGTTGGGCGTTTTTGCCATAGTATACAGGCTGATCGGTGCAAAGGGCTGAATTTATAGGCAATGCACCGGATCGGTATATAAGGATGTGTATAATTGAGTAATAAAGCCGGTAAAAGAAAAAAGAATACAAAGGGATCCGCCGGAATCTCCGCAGGTTCAAAAAAACGTGCAACCGAAAAAAAACTCTCGGGACAAAATAAAACAAAGGGAGCGGAGATCGATAATATGCGCCATGAACGTGACAAGCACAAAAGGGTCAACGACATAATATGGGGGCTGGTATTCATGGCGTTTGGAGCATTTATTTTTGCGGCGCTGCAATTTCACGTTGCAGGAGAAATAGGCAATGCTTTCGGGAAAATCATCAAAGGGTTGTTCGGTCACATCGCATACGTGATGCCGTGGTACATGATACTTGTGGGGATTTTTCTCATCGCCGGCAAAGCCGCTCATTTTTCATGGAAAACGTCCATAGGCTTCTTCGTGATTTTCATCTCGCTGTGCGTTTTGAATTCCGCAAGATTCATAGACGACGACTTTCTTGAATTCTACATAAAGAATTTTTATCTCAGCGGTGCGAGACTTGAAAGCGGCGGAGTCTGCGGGATGAGCGTGGGCATTGCGTTAATAAAAGCCACGGGCCGAGCCGGACTTTATATATTCTCCACGGTCGCTGTGTTGATATGTCTCCTTTTGACGTTGAACAGTCCTTTGTCGGAGTGGTTGAGCGACATAAAAAATCGAAGAGAGGCAAGGCGACTCGAAGAAGAGGAATATTTTGAAGATGATTTTGAGGATGAAGACATCAGCAAGTACAATACATACAGATCGGAAACAGATTCACAAGGAGAACTCCTGCGCAAAGATGTTTTTGAGACAACTGCCCGCAATAATCCAAAATCGGAAAGAACCCGTAAACCGCGGAGCAATGTGCTCGACTTCATCAAAACGGCCGATCCTTACGGAAGTATCGGCGTGGATGGTGATGAGGCGGACACCCGAGAAAACGAGCCGATTCTAAAAGGATATGGTATTGAGGGTGATCAAGGCATAATTGACACAAGTGCATACGACCCCAAGCCTCCCACAAAAAGAGAAATCGCAAAAGATGCGGCAAGGATCGGCGAGGAACTCGGATTAGGTTCGGGCGATATGGCACTTACAAATTCCGCAGGCGGAAAAGCCGGCTTGCGTTATAAAAAACCACCCGTAAGTCTGCTTTCGCCACCGACTGCGATTGACAAGAGCGGCATAAGCAAGGACTTGAAAACCAAGGCCAAGCTGCTTGAGGAAACCATGCATAACTTCAATGTTGACGCTAAGGTGGTACAGGTCACTCAGGGACCGGCTGTAACAAGATATGAAATACAGCCCAACACAGGCGTAAAAGTTAGTAAAATCGTCGGATTGGCGGATGACATAGCCCTTAACCTGAGAGCCAAGAGTATAAGGATGGAGGCTCCCATACCCGGCAAAGCAGCTGTTGGCATAGAAGTCGAAAATGAAAAAATAAACATGGTGACTTTACGCGAGATAATCAGCTCACGTGAGTTTAGGGAAGCGGAATCCAAGATAAGTTTTGCGGTAGGGAAAAACATATCGGGAAAACCAATAGTAGCGAATCTGAAAGATATGCCGCATTTGCTCATTGCCGGATCCACCGGTTCAGGTAAGAGCGTTTGCATAAACAGCATAATCACAAGCCTGCTTTATAAGGCCAGACCCGATGAGGTTAAGCTTGTTCTGATAGATCCCAAAGTGGTGGAACTGGGCAACTATAACGGAATCCCGCATCTTTTGATACCGGTGGTCACCGAGCCTTCAAAAGCAGCTGCCGCACTGAACTGGGCGGTTGTGGAGATGACAAACAGGTATAAGATGTTTGCGGAAGAAAATGTGAAAGATCTCGCATCTTACAACCGCAAAATGGAGGAGAAAAATGAAAAGGACATGTACATGCCACAGATAGTCATCATAATAGATGAGCTTGCGGATCTGATGATGGCGGCACCTAATCAGGTGGAAGATTCCATATGCAGACTTGCGCAGATGGCAAGAGCTGCGGGCATGCACCTGATCGTCGCCACACAAAGACCTTCCGTTGATATAATAACCGGGCTCATCAAGGCCAACATCCCCTCACGGATCGCATTTGCCGTTTCTTCCCAAGCCGATTCCAGAACCATTCTTGACAAGGGTGGTGCGGAACATTTGGTGGGAAAGGGCGATATGCTCTTCAACCCACTGGGTATGGGTACTGCGCTGAGAGTTCAGGGAACGTTCGTTTCGGACAGAGAAGTTCAACGCGTAATAGAGCATGTGAAATCACAAGTCGATGAGATTGAATATGCAAACGATGTCATCGACACAATTGAAAACAACAATGTCAATGCACAGGGAAAAGATGACGACACGGATGAGCTTCTGGCGGAAGCCACGGAGTGTGTGGTATTGCAGGGACAGGCTTCTACCTCGATGATTCAGAGGCGCTTCAGAGTGGGTTACAACAGGGCGGCAAGAATAATGGATCAGCTGGAAGCGCGGGGAATAATAGGCCCTCAGGACGGTGCCAGACCCAGAAAGGTCTTGATAAACGAAGAAGAATTTTCCGATTTGTACAAGCGGTGAGGTGCGGTAAGTAACAAAAAAATACTCACCGGGTTCGGAAATTTTATTCCGGAGAGATTTGAATGAAAATATATTTTGATACATTGGGATGCCCCAAGAACATAAGTGACAGCCAATTTGCCATGGCACTTTTGGAGAAGAAAGGTTTTCTTATAGTGGAATCGGCCGATGAAGCGGATGTCATCGTAGTCAACACATGCGGTTTTATAGAAGACGCAAAAAGAGAATCGATAGATGAGATTTTTTCAATGGCAAAATACAAGTCGGAAGACAAAAAACTGGTGGTTTCCGGTTGTCTCGTCCAACGATACGCGAAGGAACTATATGAAGAAATTCCCGAAGCCGATGGTTTTGTGGGCGTAAATGATTATGACCAATTGCCGGAACTGATTTCAGGTTTTTTAAAAGATCCGAACAGCAGTGAGCGTTTCCTGAAGAACAATCCGTGCGATCTTACAAAAGAAGAAGAGAATATAAGGCATTTGGACAAAAATCCGTATACGGCGTATCTGAAAATAGCGGAGGGCTGCGACAATGTCTGTTCATATTGCATTATTCCTGAAATAAGAGGTTCATACAGAAGCAGAAGTCCGGAGAGCATACAGCGTGAAGCCACAGCCCTTGCAAGTGCAGGATGCAGAGAACTGGTGCTGATAGCACAGGATTTGACATATTATGGAGTTGACCGTTACGGTAAACCGATGTTGCCCTCGCTTCTGCGCAAACTTTGTGAAATCGACGGTATTGAATGGATAAGACTCATGTATTGCTATGAGGAAAGAATAGACGATGATCTGATTAAAACTATTGCGGAGGAGAAGAAAATATGCAATTATATTGATATTCCGATTCAGCATGCGAGCGACATGATACTGGATCTCATGAACAGAGAATCCACCAATTCCTCACTTTGTGAGACGTTGGACAAACTCAGAAGCCGTATCCCCGATATACATATAAGAACCACCCTGATAGTCGGATTCCCGGGGGAAAGCGAAGAGGACTTTGCCATGCTGTATGATTTTGTAGAGAAACAGAAGTTCTCGCGTCTGGGCGTATTTACATATTCCAAAGAAGAGGGAACCGCAGCGGCAGAAATGGATGATCAAATCTCGGAAGATGTAAAAAAACGTCGTATGGATATCATAATGGAAAGGCAGATGAGGATTTCGCTTGACGCCAACAGGGAGAAAATCGGAAAAATTTTTGAGGTTATTGTCGACTCTGTAGAAGATGACGGCACGTGTGTGGGAAGAACAGAGTTTGATGCCCCAGAAATAGACAATTCGGTAATATTTGTATCGAATAAACCGCACAGTCCGGGAGACATGACCCGGGTAAAAATTCTGGAAGCATTTGATTACGATTTGGAAGGTAGAGAGGTTTAGGATGAATTTACCAAATAAGTTGACAGTGGCAAGAGTTATCGCCACACCGTTTTTTATATTTGCATACATGAAGGACATGTACCTGATAGCGCTGATAATATTCATATTGGCATCAATCACGGATATGGTGGACGGTAAGATAGCGAGAAAATACGATCTGATCACCGATTTCGGAAAGATTATGGATCCGCTTGCCGATAAAGTACTTGTATACTCAGCGTTTTGTCTGCTCGTGGGTGATGCGATAATCCCGTCATGGGCTTTTATCATAATACTGGCAAGAGAGTTTTTGATAGCCGGCATGCGTACGGTTGCGGCATCGCAGGGGATTGTGATAGCAGCCGGCATGGCAGGAAAGGTCAAGACCGTGGTTCAAATGATAGCGGTTCCTATTCTGATACTGGCGCTGTCAATGAAAGAATCATCCTATTATCCGTTCGTTTGGTATACCGCGCAGTTTCTGATCTATGCGTCCGTCGTTATGAACGTCTACTCGGGCGGCGAATACGTTCTGAAAAACAAAGGGGTATTCAAACAGTAATCACTAAAATTAACAAATGAGGTGACATCATGAATGTGGCGATCATAAGTGTGGGTACAGAATTGTTGTTCGGACAGATCGTCAACACCAATTCCGTGTATCTGTCAAAACAGTTGAATATGCTCGGATTCAATGTAATGTTTCATCATACGGTCGGTGACAATGAAGAACGGCTTGCGGACACTTTAAAGGAATCCCTGAAGAGGTGTGACATTGTCATCACGACAGGGGGGCTCGGTCCGACAGAAGATGACATGACAAAGGAAACTGTGTGTGCCGTTCTTGAGGATGAACTTGTTGAGCACGAGCCGTCAAGAAAAGCCTTGGAAAATCTCGCCCGAAAGCGAAAATACGGCAAGCTTACACCAAACAACTACAAGCAGACGATGATGCCCTCAAGAGCTGTGGTACTGCCAAATCCCGGAGGAACAGCTCCCGCATTTGCTTTGGAGCTGAAAGGCAAGTATGTTGTCTCACTGCCCGGACCGCCAAGAGAGATGATATCGATTTTTGAAAAAGAGGTAAAACCTTTCTTACAACCTTTTATGGATGGTACAATAGTTTACAGGGTTCTTCGACTTTTTGGAATAGGGGAATCTACAATAGAGACAAAACTGATGGATATGATAGATGCGCAGACTGATCCCACGATTGCTACTTATGCCAAAGAGGGTGAATGCTCAATCAGGGTGGCATCAAAAAGGAAAAACAAAAAAGAAGCCGAATCGGCCGTAGAGGGAGTCACAAATCTTATCAAAGACAGGCTTTCCGAATATATATTTAGCTATGACGATGAGGATCTTGCGTATGTGGTTGCAAAAAAACTGATGGAAAACGACATAACTTTTTCGCTTGCGGAATCCTGCACCGGAGGCAGGCTTGCGGCAAAGATAACATCGATACCCGGTATCTCAAAAGTTTTCGACAGGGGACTTGTCACTTATACCAAAAAGGCAAAGATAGACGAACTTGATGTCGGAGCCGATATCATTGAGAAGTTCAGTGTTTACAGCAAAGAAACCGCACTTGGGATGGTAGAGGGTCTAAGCGAAAAAACCGGAAGCAAGCTTTGTGTTTCCGTGACGGGAATACTTGAAGCCAACTCTCATTTCGCAAATCTTGTGCCAGGTTCGGCTTATGTGGGCATCAAATACGACGGAAAAGTGCACGACGAGCTTATCCAAGGCAGGAATATAAACAGGGAATGGAACGCCAATTATCTGGTTCTTGCCATTCTCAATCTTATCAACAAAACGCTGACGGTTTGATATTTGAGCCATTCCGTGTCGTATCGAACATGATTGGACGTATCGGATATATGCCGGCAGAAAAATTTTCTTTATTTCTTACAAATTGCCTTGACCCCGTATGGGGAAAGTGTTAACATGCGATTACCATATGTTTACATTTTGTTCGCCGGGCGCGCAAGGGGAAACCGGTTAAATTATTCCTGTTGACAAATGGATACGAATGAGATAGATTATTACAGAACATATGTTCGCTACGGAGGTACACAATGGCAAAAATAAAGGAACAGAACATCGAAAATGAGAGGGAGAAGGCATTGGATGAAGCACTTGCCCGGATTCAAAAACAATTCGGTCAAGGTGCCATAATGAAATTGGGTGACGCCTCATCCCATATGAACATCGAAACAATATCAACAGGTTCGCTTACACTTGATCTTGCCACCGGAGTCGGCGGAGTTCCGAGGGGAAGGGTTATAGAGATCTTCGGTCCCGAATCTTCAGGGAAAACAACGCTTACGCTACACATAGTCGCAGAGGCGCAAAAAGCGGGTGGAAAGGCGGCTTTTATAGATGCAGAGCATGCCCTTGATCCCGTTTATGCAAGGAATTTGGGAGTGGATATAGACAATCTGCTGGTTTCACAGCCGGATACGGGTGAACAGGCACTGCAAATCTGCGATATGCTTGCAAGTAGTGGTGCGGTGGACATAATAGTAATAGATTCGGTGGCAGCACTTGTGCCCAAGGCGGAAATACAAGGTGAGATGGGTGATTCCCACGTGGGGCTTCAGGCCAGACTCATGTCGCAGGCGCTCAGGAAACTCACAGGAACAATAAACAGAACCAATACCTGCGTTATATTCATCAATCAGCTCAGGGAAAAAGTAGGCGTAATGTTCGGCAATCCGGAGGTCACAACAGGAGGACGGGCTCTGAAATTCTATTCATCCATGCGTTTTGATGTCAGGCGGGTGGAAACCATCAAGCAGGGCGATCGAATGCTTGGAAACCGAACCCGGGTAAAAGTGGTGAAAAACAAGGTAGCTCCACCTTTCAAAAAGGCCGAATTTGATATTATGTATGGTCAAGGCATATCCGTTAGCGGAGATGTTCTGGACTGCGCCGTTGAATACAAGATCGTGAGCAAGGCAGGTTCATGGTTCAGCTACAACGGAGAGAGAATCGGTCAGGGCAGAGAAAACGTAAAGACGTGGCTTGAGGAAAACCCAAACATCATGGAAGAGATCAAGGGTAAAGTTTTCGCTTCTCTAAGTGATGAGAAAGTCGAAGAAGAAGTTCCGAATGCTACAGTTCCCGTTTCCGAGCCGCCCATGGGACTGAATTTCGATCAAGACGGAGTGATCGTGGAGTAAAAGACGGAAGCGCAAATAAAACGAGTTGACAACATCAAAAATCCGTGATATTCTTACCAGGTTAGACCGCTCGGAAAGGGTTCAAAAGTGACTTTCACTACCCAAGAAGGCGAGACCGGTAAGAGGAGGTAAAAATATGTATGCAGTAATTGAGACCGGCGGAAAGCAGTATCGTGTCAGCAAGGGCGATGTGCTAAATGTCGAGAAACTCGGTGTCGAGGACGGTAAAACTGTTGAATTTGACAAGGTTTTAGTTCTTAACGACGACAAAGGAACAAAGTTTGGCACGCCTTATATAGAGGGCGCAAAGGTGCTTGCAAAGGTCAAAGAAAACGGTAAAGGCTCAAAGATAATCGTGTTCAAGTATAAGAACAAGAAAGATTACAGGAAAAAACAGGGTCACAGACAGCCGTTCACCGCTGTCGAGATCACGAGCCTGACAGGATCCGACGCAACCCCTGCGAAAGAGAAAAAAGTCGCGCAGGCGAAAGCGGAGACAGAAAAAGTCGTGAAAACCGATGTGAAACCGGCGGAAGAAAACGTTGAGAAGAAAACGCCCGCTGTAGAAGGTGACAATGCGGAAAAGAAAACGGCGGCTAAAACAAAGCCTGTGAAAGTTTCCGCCGCTATGAAAAAAGATGAACTCATAGCTTACGCCAAAAGCAACGACATCGAGATAGATGAAAAGGCAACCAAGGCCGTTATCATCGAAGCGATTGAAAAAGCGGAAAAGAAATAGAAAAAGAAGATTGAATGATTGTCGATAAAGTGAGGAGGTGTCTGATCCATGGCAAGTAAAAAGGGAGTAGGAAGCTCTAAAAACGGACGTGAGTCCGCATCAAAACGTTTGGGCGTCAAGACCGGTGACGGTCAGCTTGTTACAGCCGGAAGCATTTTGGTTAGACAGAGAGGGACGAAACTCCATCCCGGTAACAATGTCGGGATCGGAGGCGATGACACATTGTTTTCCAAGATTGACGGTGCTGTAAAATTCGAGAGAAAAGACAAAACCAGAAAACAGGTCAGCGTTTACCCGAAGGAAGCATGAATATTTGAGCCCCTGCAAAAGGGGCTTCTTTTTCATTACGGAGAAAAATATGTTTGTAGACAGAGCGACAATAGAAATTTCATCCGGCAAAGGAGGCAACGGAGCCGTTTCATTCAGACGCGAACCGTTTGTCCCCGAGGGAGGTCCGGACGGCGGTGACGGCGGAAAAGGCGGGGATGTCATTATCAAAGCCGACAAGAATCTAAGAACCCTTATGGATTTTAAATATAAGCGAAAGTACTCTGCCGAGGGCGGTCAGAACGGCATGAAAAAGAAACGCTTCGGAAAAGACGGAAGCGATCTTGTCATAAAGGTTCCGCCGGGCACGGTGGTAATAGAGGCGGAATCAGGAAAGATAATGAAGGATCTTTTGAACGACGGCGAATCTTTCGTTGCAGCAAAGGGCGGGAGAGGCGGAAGAGGAAACACCCGATTCAAAAATTCCGTAAGGCAGGCTCCCAATTTTGCAGAGGCGGGCACCGCAGCGAAAGAAAGAACTTTGATACTTGAGCTTAAGATGATAGCGGATGTAGGGCTTGTGGGATTCCCCAACGTCGGAAAATCAAGTCTTTTGGCGGTTTCAACAAGTGCAAAACCCAAAATAGAAAATTATCATTTCACAACGATAGACCCCAACCTCGGCGTGGTAAAAATACATGATACGAGTTTTGTCATGGCCGATATTGCCGGAATTATCGAAGGCGCGCACAAAGGTCTGGGACTTGGACTTAAATTTCTCAAACATATAGAGCGTACCAAGATTTTAATTCACGTTGTGGACGTTTCGGGATCCGAAGGACGCGACCCCATCGAGGATTTCGACAAGATAAATGCCGAGCTGAGACAGTACAGTGAAATTGTAGCCGGCAAACCCATGATCGTGGCGGCGAACAAAATAGATTTGATAGACGAAACCGGTGAAAAATATCTTGCGTTCAAGGAGTATGTGCAGGGAAAAGGATATTCCGTATATCCCGTTTCAGCACCGATAAAATATGGTGTGGATCGGCTGCTCGATGCGGCACTGCTTGCTCTCAACGAAGTTGAAAATACCCGTACCCCCGAACCTGAAACAGAGTACTTTGACTTTGAGGAAGATGACAGAGACGAACACTACAAAGACATCGAAGTGACCAAAGAGGGCGATGTCTATGTCGCAAGAGGCAAGCAGCTCCGAAAGATCTTTGATTCCACAAATTTTAATGATTTCGGCTCACTTAGGTATCTTTACAAGTACATAGAAAAAGGCGGAGCAATAGAAAAAATGATTGAATTGGGTCTGAAAGACGGGGACAGTATAAGGATTTTTGACTATGAATTTAAATACTATGATGAATATTGATTTGCCCATGGAGCCTGTTTGATATGAGAAAAGAGAAAAAATTATCCCCTGAAGATTGCTATAAATATTATAAAAAATACAATACACCGCAGCGCGTTATCAGGCACTGTAAAGCCGTCAGCGATGTGGCTGTCAAGCTCGGCATGTGTTTAAACGAAATAGGGTACGACTTTGACATTGATCTACTCAAAAGCACAGGACTTATTCATGATATTGCCAGAACCATGGACGATCATGCCAAAGTAGCTGCGGATATGCTTGACGAGGCAGGTTTTCACAGAGAAGCGGATATAGTAAGAGTTCATATGCATTACTCTTTTGGCGACATATCCGCCATAAATGAAACAGATATTCTTTGCCTGAGTGACCGCATGGTTCGTGAAGACAGATACGTTGGCGTAAACAAGAGATTTGACTACTTGATGCACAAAAGAGCTTTGACCACGGAAAAAATCCGGCATTTCTTGGAGTTGAAAGATCAAGTCAACGATTATGTGAGACAGATAGAGGAAAAACTTGGCAAAAGTATAGACAGCATTTTTTTCACACTTCCGGAGGAGTTCTTGAAACGTGTGGAAAAACCTGCTAGATATACGGGCAATGAAATCAATGCAATAATAAAACAAAGCAGAGAAGTTGAGCTTCGGTTTGCGTTTGCATTCCCTGATTTATATGAGATCGGGATGTCGTATATGGGTCTTCAGATTCTGTACAACATAGTGAACGATATGGATGGAGTATCATGCGAGAGAGTTTTCGCCCCGGCACCGGATATGGAAAATATAATGCGTGATGCAGATTTTTCCCTTTTCACCCTGGAAACCAAAACTCCGCTCGAAAACACCGACATACTCGGTTTTACGCTTCAATACGAAATGTCATTCACCAATATACTCAATATGCTTGAGCTTGCACACATTCCTTTGCTCGCCAAGGAGAGGGATGAATACTGCCCTTTGGTTATTGCCGGCGGTCCCTGCGCGTTCAATCCCGAACCATTGGCTGATTTTATGGATCTGTTTATTATAGGTGACGGGGAGAAAGCCCTGCCGGACTTGATAGAAACGGTGAAAAAGGCAAAGCGAAAAGCCATGTCCAAGGCCGACATTCTCAAAGAATGTTCCAAAATAGGCGGAGTATATGTGCCGTCATTTTATAATCCTGTATACGATGAATCGGACAGGATTTTAAAGTATGAGAAACTGCTTCAGGAAGCTCCCGAGAAAATCGAAAAAGCCATGATCCACGACCTTGAAAAAGCGATTTTTCCTACCGAAAATATAGTGCCGCTCATAGAAACCGTTCATGACAGAGCGGTCGTGGAAACGTTCAGAGGATGCACGAGAGGATGCCGATTCTGCCAGGCGGGAATGATCTACAGACCCATCAGGGAGAGAAACGCAGACACCGTAGTCGAACTTGCGGCAAAGCAGCTAAAAAACACAGGGCATGATGAACTCTCCATCCTTTCCCTGTCCACAAGCGATCATTCTGAATTTAAAAAACTTGCATTGAAATTGACCGACTACTGCAAGGAAAGAAATATTTCCCTTTCGTTACCTTCGCTGAGGCTGGACAATTTTTCCTTTGAAGTTCTCAATGAAATTCAGCGCTATAAGAAATCGGGATTGACATTTGCACCGGAAGCGGGCACACAAAGGCTAAGAGATGTTATAAATAAAGGGATTACGGAGGAGGACATATATTCAGCTGTGGAGCAGGCCGTAGAACTTGGATGGCGCAATATCAAACTTTATTTTATGATAGGACTGCCTACAGAAACGTACGAAGATCTTGACGGTATTGCCAAAATAGCTGCAAACATCGTCGCAATCCACAAAAAATCGGGGAAAGGCGGCAGATTCAACGTAACCGTAAGCATATCGAATTTCGTGCCCAAAGCGCATACGCCGTTTCAGTGGATCGCACAGAATTCCAAGCAAGAATTCAGGCAAAAGCATAACTATCTCGTTGAAAAACTGAAAATCAAGGGAGTCACTTTCAATTACCATGACGATGCCGTGAGCACATGCGAGGCGATATTCGCAAGAGGTGACCGAAGAGCTTCGCATATCCTGATTGCGGCTCACAAAGCGGGATGCAAATTTGACGGATGGAGTGAATACTTTGATGCGGGATTGTGGGACAAGGTATTGAGCAACATGCCGTACAGCTACAGATTTTACACGGAAAGAAAACGTGACTACAATGAAGTTCTCCCATGGGATATAGTGGACTGCGGTGTGAGCAAACGATATTTGATAGCCGAAAATGAACGCGCCATGCAGGCGGAAATCACAAATGACTGCCGCTATGGCTGCACTTCGTGCGGGATCAATAAAAGAACCGTATGCAAACAAGGGGGGATATATGTTTAGATATGTTTTGGTGTTCTCAAAACGCGGACCGATCAAATACACGTCACATCTGGACATGCAGAGATTATTTAAACGCGCTTTCAGACGCGGAGAAATCGATCTGGCATACAGCAAGGGCTTCAACCCGCATCCCAAGATGGGGTTTGCGCAGCCGCTGTCTCTGGGATATGAAGGTGATGGGGAATGGATGGATTTTGAAACCGATTCAGCCGTCACCGCCGATTCGATCTTTCGGGATGTCGCATCATACCTTCCTGCCGGAATTTCCATACTGAAATTCGGAACACCTAAAAAAAAGGAGTCTCCGGCAGCGGCGCTTACGGCAGCCGAATACAAGGTTTATCTGCCGGTTGGATTTGAGGAATGCGGTATACATGAACTCCTCTCCTCGTATATGCGTCAAGATACGATCACCACACTGAAAAGATCAAAAAAGAGCAAAGAATTGAAACCCGTGGAGATAAAGGATAAGATTAGGTCAATTACAGGGTTCGGACTTGAAGACAAAACGAGCATCCTAAAACTTCTGCTCGATTGTGGCAGTAAATCAAACTTGAGCGCAGAATCGGTTATTTCAAATTTTATCGAGTTTTCAAAGCTTCAATGCGAACGATACGAAATAGAAGTTTGCAGAAGTAAACTGATCTTTCCTCTTGACTACACCGTGGATTGGGTGTAAAATAATGTAAAAAATACAGGAGGACGAACTTATGAACAAGATTAAAGAGTTCGGGCTAAAAATACTGGAAGACAGGAGAACGGTCAAAGTACTGGCAGTGATAATAGCGGTTATCACTGCATTTCTGTTTTTTGGCCCGAAAGGTAAAGATAAGTCTATTACCATAGAAAATCCGAAAGATGAGATTTCAAAAGAAAACAGTTCACAAACTGCACAAGAAAAAGGGGATACGGATGCAGGCGGTGAAAAAGAGGTTCAAAACGGCGGCAAGATATTCGTGGATGTATCCGGAGAAGTCAAAACACCCGGTGTGTATGAGGTGTCGGCCGATTCAAGAGTGTTTGAAGCCATAAAAAAAGCCGGAGGTCTTACGGGAAAAGCGGATACTGCAAATATCAATCAGGCAGAAACAGTCAAAGATGGCCAGAAAATTTCCGTTCCCAAAAAAGGCGCGGCATCGGCGCAGACCGGCGCAGGAACAGCGGATGCAAATTCCACGTCGGGCGCAGACTCCTCGCCGGTCGCTCCACAAGCTACGCCAGACAGAAAGATCAATATCAACAGTGCGGATTCATCACAACTTCAGACGATAAACGGAATAGGTCCCTCAACGGCGGAGAAAATCATACAATACAGAACCTCAAAAGGTGCTTTCAAGTCGGTGGAAGACTTGAAAAAAGTAAGCGGAATAGGGGATAAGACCCTGGAAAAGTTGAGACCGTATGTAACCGTTTGATAAGCATGCAGAAATAAAATACTATACTTTTTCAGAAAATCATATATAATGTGGATGGAAGGTTGAATTTAAAGTGTGCGATTTAAAGGAGGAAGACATGGATGCCGGAAAACTCTTTTACGAAAACGTGGTCAGACTCGTAACCAAACTGGGGATTCCGTTGAGTATGTGCGGGCATAAGTATTTGTGCGATTCAGTAGTTCTGTCTCAAACAAACAGAAATCTCTTGTACTCAATCAATAAAGGACTTTACAATGAGGTCGCCGAGCTCAACAATGTGTCTGTTGAAAGTGTTGAGAAATGTATAAGAACGGCCATTTCAAAGGCATGGGAAGAGAATTTCGAAATTTTCCATGAACAGATACGTGGCTTCGCCGGTGATTCTATCAAGGGAAAGCCCGCTGCAGTGGAACTGATAGCCATGATCAACTGGATGCTTGTCACAGAGGGATATTCGCTTTGAGCAAGATCGTATGTTTTTTGATATCGTGCGTGTAAAGGTATGCGCATGTGATATTCGATACAGGAGAAGCCGGGATGATAACAGAAGAAAAAATAAAAAGAATAAATGAGCTTGCCAAAAAAGCAAAGAGTGCCGGACTGAGCGAGGAAGAGAAGCTGGAACAGGGGCTTTTGCGTCGGGAATACGTGGACTCTTTCAAAGAGAATTTAAGATTTCAACTCGAAAACATTGAATTTGTCGATGAGGAGAAGAAACGGTAAAACAGCGGGCATCACGCCGACAAAATTTTCGGATTCGATGTGGATCACTGATCAAAAAACAGGACAATACGACAAAAAGTATTTGCTGTGCTTGCATGCATTGTGTAAACTGTGCATGCGGCACAGTTTTTTAATACGCACCCAACAAGCTTCAATTTTAAATTAATTTGTCCTATAACCCTGACTTTATTTTCCCTGCTTGTAATTACTGTTTAAATCTTAAATACTATGGTATAAGAGAGGTAGTTTTTACTAGAAAAGGAGTAAAAGAAATGACAGATCACAGAAGAGTTTATCTTGATTATTCCGCAACAACACCGGTAAAAGAAGGTGTCTTGCAGGCTATGATTCCTTACTTTACCGAAAAGTACGGGAATGCTTCAAGTTTATATAGCATTGGATTGGAATCCAAACTGGCGATAGACAAGGCAAGAGAGCAGGTGGCAGCTCTCATAGGGGCATCGCCGAAAGAAATATATTTTACCGGAAGCGGTAGCGAATCGGACAACTGGGTATTGGAAAGTGTGGCCACTGACATGAAGCTCAGGGGCAAAGGCAAGCATATAATAACCTCATGCATTGAGCACCATGCAATTCTTCATACGTGCCAGTTCCTAGAGAAACAGGGATTTGAAATTACATATCTTGATGTCGATAAAGAGGGATTCGTTTCTCCCAACGATCTGGAAAAAGCAATAAAGGACGACACCGTCCTGGTTAGTATAATGTTTGTAAACAACGAAATCGGTACCGTTGAACCGATAAAAAAGTTGGCAAATGTCGCACACAAACACGGTATTCTGTTCCATACGGATGCGGTTCAGGCGGTCGGAAATGTCGATATAAACGTGAAAGACCTCGGCGTCGACATGCTGTCGATGTCCGCGCATAAAATATATGGCCCGAAAGGTCAGGGCGCTTTGTACATAAAAAAAGGCGTACGCCTATCCAATTTTATACACGGAGGTGCGCAGGAGATGGGCAAACGCGCCGGCACCGAAAACCTCGCAGGAATCGTCGGGTTTGGAAAGGCCGCGGAGCTTGCGAAAGAGAATCTTGAATCCCACATTAAACATTGTGCGGAACTCAGAGATTATCTTATCAAAAAGATAAAACAAAATATACCCGACGTGTTTGTGAACGGAAGCATGGAGCACAGACATCCGGGTAATGCCAATATAACATTTGAATATATAGAGGGTGAATCTATATTGTTGCTGTTGGACAGCTTCGGGATCGCCGTTTCCACGGGCTCGGCATGCTCGTCAAAATCGCTTGATCCGTCGCATGTGCTCATGGCGATAGGGATACCGCACGAAATGATTCACGGATCCGTTCGCTTCACGGTAGGCGATTTCACAACAAAGGAAGATGTAGATTTCACCGTGGATAAATTAAAACAAGTTGTAAACAAGTTGAGAGAACTTTCTCCGATAAACAGCGAAAAAGGATGGGATTGATTATGAAACTGTATAACGACAAGGTAATGGATCACTTTATGAATCCGAGAAATGTCGGGGATTTTGAGAATCCCGACGGCACTGGAACTTACGGAAGTCCCGTATGCGGAGATATGATGCAAGTTCAAATAAAAGTTGAAGATGACATCATAAAGGATGCGAAGTTCAAAACTTTCGGGTGCGGAAGCGCCATTGCATCCTCAAGCATAGCAACCGAAATGATAATAGGAAAAACCGTAGATGAGGCGCTTGAGATCACCAATAAAACCATAATAGACGAATTGGGGGGATTGCCTCCCGTCAAGGTTCACTGTTCGGTTTTAGCCGATCACGCAATCAAGTGCGCAATCTACGATTATGCGCAGAAAAACGGAAAAACTTACAAAGGGCTTGAGGGTTTTGACCCCGATGCCGATGATGATGAGTAAGTCGCAAGGCGGGTTGTGTGCTGTTGAATCTTTTCATGGGTTCTGTTTGAGCCGATAAAACCCTCTTTTCAATCATAAATGCCTTCTGCCCCGCATGCGGTGAATTTGGAGACCAGATCACGTATGCGGGATTTTTTGTTCCTTTGAAGCATATTGGACGTCGTGATGCGACGAACATCAACAACAACTGCCTGTCATCGTTTCCTTTCAAATCCGCTATTTAATAATCATTGGCTATATGATAGAATGAGATTGTTATGGATATCAATGAAATAAAATCGAAGGCAGAAAAAGAATACATGCGTTGGGTGGAAAATGTAAAACCCGATCAGGAATACTACAGGCAATTACAGGAATTGCGATACAATCCCGATGAGTGTTTGGACTCGTTCTATACCGAACTGACTTTCGGAACCTCCGGACTGCGCGGAATATTGGGACCGGGAACCAACAGGATAAACAGCTTTGTCATAAGAAGAACAACGCAGGGCCTGGCGAACTATCTGAACCGTTTTTACGACTCACCGTCGGTTTTGGTAGGGTACGACAGTCGCAAAAACTCGGATTACTATGCCGAAGAAACGGCGGCAGTCTTAAACGGTAACGGGATAAAAGTATATTTATTCGATAAGATAACTCCTGTCTCTGTTTTATCTTACGGTATAAAACAGTTGAATTGCAGTATGGGCGTGATGATTACCGCCAGTCACAATCCAAAGATATACAATGGATACAAGGTATACGGAAGTGACGGTTATCAGATAGTCGATGAAGAACCCCGCAGGATTCTCGACGAGATACGGGAAGTGGATTTCTTTTCGGGAATAGAGTATGACACAAACAATATAGAAAAAGCGCCCGACATGGTTTGCGAAAATTTTATAGATGCCGTTTTGGGAATTTCCACGAATTTGAACAAAGAAAAGCTCAATGAATTGAAGACTATCTACACACCGCTCAACGGTGCGGGTTGTGAGTTTATGAAGATGGCATTTTCGGCCATAGGTTACAGAAATTACAGAATAGTTGGCACTCAAGAACTTCCCGATCCCAATTTCAAAACTTGCCCTCAACCAAACCCCGAAAAACTTCTTGCATATAACGAAGCATTCGGAATGCTGGACAGTATCGGCGGAGATATCATAGTTGCGACGGATCCCGACTCTGACAGAGTGGGCATTGCGTTGTACCACGAAGGTGTCAGAACGTTGGTCACGGGGAATCAACTCGGGATTCTTCTGCTTGATTACCTTTGCCATATAAGACCCCCAAAGCCGGGACAGCTTGTATTCAAAAGCATAGTGACCACTCCTCTTACGGACAAGATCGCAGGGCGATTCGGTCTTGAGACAGTAAATACGCTTACCGGCTTCAAATATATCGGTCGGCATATTTCAGAACTTGCGCACGCAGGCTCCGAAGATAAGTACTATTTCGGCTTTGAGGAAAGCAACGGTTATCTGGCCAAGCCTTTTATCTGTGACAAAGACGGGATAAGCAGTGGGGTTTTGGCTGTGGAGATGGCGGCTTTTCACAAGGCTTTCGGTAAAGATCCGATAGATCGTCTCAATGAAATATACGAGGAATACGGGGATTGTTTTGACAAGACGAGAAATTATTTCTTTAACGGCGCTGTGGGGAAGATCACAATGGATATGATCATGGCGCATTTCAGGGAGAAAGTCACCGACTCCATAGGAAATATCGGAATAACCGAAAAGGTGGATTATATGTACGATGCGAAGCTTCCAAGCTCAAATGTGATCAAGTATGTGCTGGAAAACGACAGCGTACTGCTGATAAGGCCGTCAGGAACGGAAGCAAAGATAAAATTCTACTCTTACGAAACGGGTGACTTTACACCGGTAGAAAGAGAAATAGTCAGACTCATAGAGTACTATAAAAAGAAATATACAGGAGAAATCTTACAATGAAAGAATTGAGCTTAAACGATATAAGGAAAATGTTTTGCGATTTTTATGAGGAACGCGGTCATTACAATGCGCCGAGCGCATCGCTCATACCTAAAGACGATAACTCGCTTCTTATAATCAATTCGGGCATGGCGCCGCTTAAACCTTTTTTTTTGGGTAAAGAAACGCCGCCGTCGCATCGCATGGTAACATGTCAGAAGTGCATAAGAACGGGAGATATAGATAATGTCGGCATTACTTCGCGCCACGGAACATTCTTTGAGATGCTCGGGAATTTTTCGTTTGGTGACTATTTCAAAAAGGAATCCCTGGAATGGGGATGGGAATTTCTGACCAAAACACTGGAAATGCCGGCAGAACGGCTCTGGGTCACGGTCTATCGCGATGATGAGGATACGTTCAATATCTGGAAAAGTTTAGGGGTACCGGAAGAGCGCATAGTAAAGCTTGGGAAAGAGGATAACTTTTGGGAGATCGGCTTGGGTCCATGTGGTCCCGATTCGGAAATATTTTTCGACAGAGGGGAGGAGTATGCGTGCGATAACCCGGACTGCAAACCGGGTTGCGAATGCGACAGATTTATAGAAGTTTGGAATCACGTGTTCAGCCAGTTTTCAAAGGAGGAAGACGGCACATACACGCCGCTTAGGCATCCCAACATAGACACAGGCATGGGGCTTGAACGTATGGCATGCATCATACAGGGCGTGGATTCCATATTCGATATAGACACGATACGTCACATCCTCAACGGCGTTTCCCTGCTCTCAGGCATAGAGTATAATGTGGGAAACAAAGAAGCCGATATATCGATGAGGATAATCACCGACCACCTCCGCTCGATGGTTTTTATGATATCCGATACTATAACTCCGTCAAATGAGGGACGGGGATACGTACTCAGGCGCCTTATACGCAGAGCCGCGCGCCATGGAAAAATGCTTGGGATCAAGGGCGAGTTTCTGGCTTCAATGGCGGATAAAGTCATAGAGGTTTCAGGTGAGGCTTATCCCGAACTGAAGGAACGGCAAGATTATATAAAAAATATAATCGCATCCGAAGAAAAACAATTTGTTGCGACGCTGTTACAAGGTGAAAATATAATCGGTGAGTATATATCCGATTTAAAAGCTGAGAATAAAAACCTCCTTGACGGCGAAAAAGTTTTCAAGCTGTATGATACCTACGGATTTCCACCGGAACTCACCGAGGAAATCCTCGGCGAAAACGGAATGAGCGCAGATCTTGCGGGATTTGAAGCTGCTATGGAAAAACAGAAAGATACAGCACGTAAAGGGCGAAGAAATGCCGATGACGCTTCATGGGACGCAGCTTCGATCGATCTTGAGATAAATCCCACCGAGTTTGTGGGATACACAGTACTTGAGACCGAGTCAAAAGTTCTTGCCGTGGTATCGGATGGAAAAAGCCTAGGCAGCGCCCAAGTCAATTCCAATGTAGGCATATATTTGGATAAAACTCCTTTTTACGCGCAAGGCGGCGGTCAGATCTCCGATACCGGAGTGATATTCAACGACAGTGTACGCCTCAACGTTCTGTCAGTCGTGAAAGAAAAAGGCCTTTACAGGCACAATGTGACTGTGGAAAAAGGAAGTATCGCCGTCGGCGACACAGTGAATGCCGGGGTGGATACCATAAAACGCAACAAGACGGCAAGAAATCACACTTCCACGCATCTGCTTCATGCGGCTCTCCGAAAGGTGTTGGGTAATCATGTGCAACAAGCGGGATCTTTGGTGAACGAAAAAGAACTCAGATTTGATTTCAATCACTTCGAACCGGTCACAGAAGATGAAAAATTGCGGATAGAAGCGCTGGTAAACGACCGAATCAATGATTTTATCCCTGTAACAACGCTACAAACCACGATTGAAAAGGCTAAACAAATGGGAGCCATGGCGCTGTTCGGAGAAAAATACGGAAACGATGTCAGAGTCGTCAGCTGTAGCGATTTCAGTATCGAGCTTTGTGGCGGAACCCATGTTTCAAATACAGGCGAAATCGGTGCGTTCAAAATATCGAGTGAATCGGGAGTCGCTTCCGGCGTCAGAAGAATAGTGGCGGTCACATCCTCAGCCATACTAGAAAAACTCGTTTCATATGAGAAAATGATCTCGGAGATCTCCGAAAATCTCAAGGCAAAACCCAACAACCTGCTTCAGAAGACCACGGCACTTTCGCTTGAAAACAAGTCGCTGAAGAAAGAGATAGAAGAGATTAAAAAAGAGAGCGTGGGCGCCGATGTAGCTAATATGATTTCGTCCGGCAAACAATTCGATGACGGACTGTTGATTAAAGGGGAGTTTAGGAATTGCAGCATTGACGATCTGCGAAACATCTCCGATGAAATAAAAGCCAAGGCTCCAAATTCAGATAAGGCAATAGTAGTTCTTGCCGCAGTCTCCGGAGAGAAGGTTTCACTGCTTGTTTCAGTTTCCGATGGCTTGCTCGACAAGGGATATCATGCCGGAAAAATTATAAAGCAGCTTGCAAAATCCGTAGGAGGAGGCGGAGGCGGTAAGGCCGATATGGCGCAGGCCGGAGGTAAAGATCCGTCAGGCGTTCCTGAGGTATTTAAACTTGCGGAAGAATTGCTGACATAGTATAATGAGTGTGTGTGCACTTATTTCTAAAAAAACAGATCGGGAGGTTTAAGATGGACAAAAAGACTATAATGTTTGATGCTAACAAAACTCAGCAAAGAACGACCAAAGAAGTTTTAGAAACAGTTTATGTAGCATTGGAAGAAAGAGGCTACAACGGCATCGACCAGATGGTGGGCTACATCCTTTCTGGCGATCCTTCCTACATCACAAGCCACAATAATGCGCGTCTTATGATTAGTCGCATCGACAGAGATGACCTCCTCGAGGAGATCTTAAAAGAATATCTTAAAAAATAAACGGTCGTAAAATGGCAGGTCTGTTGCCTGCCATTTTATAATGTATGACGGGTAAAAAACTCACAGATTACAGATTGTGGAAATATAATAAATCAAAAAGGATGATGAATACCGATGAGAAAAATAGGACTGGACGTGGGCGACAACACCATAGGGATTGCGATCAGTGACCCCCTTTGCATAACCGCACAAGGTATCACAACACTTGAAAGAGTGGGAATAAGAAAAGATGCCGGCAAAGTGATCGATCTTATTCGGGAATATGGTTGTGATGAAGTTGTCATAGGACTTCCTCTCAACCTGTACGGGGGCGACAGTGCGCAAACCGGGAAGGTCAGAGAGTTTAAGACTATGCTCGAAAACAAAATGCGCTCCACGGGGATGCAGGATATCGGTATCAGTTGGCAGGACGAAAGGCTTACCACCGTTCAGGCGGAAAAAGTCATGATAGAGGCGGATGTCAGCCGCAAAAAAAGAAAAGAAGTTATAGACAAACAAGCCGCCACAATAATATTGCAGACGTTCCTGGACACAGGAGGCAACACTTTAAAATAAAGCAAGGAGAAATGGTTATGAAAAAAGTCGGTATTTTGATGGGAAGTGACAGCGATCTTCCAATAGTAGAAAAAGCTATAAAGACTCTTGCGAATTTAGGAATCCCGCATGAAGTGCATGTATATTCAGCGCACAGAACGCCTGCGGAGGCGAAAGAGTTTTCAGCCAAAGCAAGGGAAAACAATTTCGGGGTTTTGATCGCGGCGGCGGGAAAGGCCGCTCATCTTGCAGGTGCAGTTGCCGCAAATACCACTCTGCCCGTCATAGGAATACCCGTAAAATCATCCACACTTGACGGGCTGGATGCTTTGCTTTCCACGGTTCAAATGCCAGGCGGCATACCCGTTGCAACAGTTGCGATCGACGGTGCGGAAAACGCAGCTTTGCTTGCCGCGCAGATCCTGGCTGTCACGGATGTGAACGTTGCGCAAAAACTCAAAGAAAAGAGAGAAGCGGCAAGCGCAAAGGTTCTTGAGAAAAACAGGGCAATCGAAGCCAAGTTCAATGGAGAATAGATATGAGTAAAAGTTACAGTGAAAGTTATAAAGAAGCGGGCGTGGATATAACCGCAGGATATAAGTCCGTGGAACTTATGAAAGAACACATAAAAAGGACGTCGGCATTCGGCGACACATCCGATTTGGGCGGATTCGGGGGGTTATTTTCCCTTGATATGAAAGGTATTTCCGATCCTGTGTTGGTCAGCGGAACCGACGGTGTGGGCACAAAATTGAAGTTGGCGTTTCTCATGGACAAACACGATACTGTCGGTATAGACTGTGTTGCCATGTGTGTAAACGACATTTTATGTACAGGCGCCAAGCCTCTGTTCTTTCTTGATTACATAGCCTGCGGAAAAAATCATCCAAATAAAATAGCCACGATAGTAAGCGGTGTGGCCGAAGGATGCGTGCGGTCAATGTCCGCTCTTATAGGCGGTGAAACGGCTGAAATGCCCGGGTTTTATCAAGAAGATGAATATGATCTGGCAGGTTTTGCGGTAGGTGTTGTGGATCGCTCGGCAATAATTGACAAAGAGTCCGTAAAGGCGGGAGATGTTATGATCGCGCTTCCATCTTCAGGTATCCATTCCAATGGTTTTTCTCTTGTCAGGAAGGTCTTTGACGTAGAATCTGCGGATCTGGGTAAGACGTATGATGTTTTGAGCGGCAAAAGTCTCGGCGAGGTTCTGTTGACTCCGACAAAGATATACGTAAAACCTATGCTTGAGCTTTTTGATAAGGTCAAAGTCAAGTCAGTGGCTCATATTACGGGCGGAGGCTTTTATGAAAACATTCCAAGGAGCTTGCCAAAAAATAAAAGTGTCAGGATAAACAGAAAAGATATCAGGGTTCCGCCCATTTTTGATCTGCTCTCACAGACGGGCAGTATAACCGAGAGGGATATGTTCAACACTTATAACATGGGCGTGGGTATGACATGCATCGTGGACAAAAAAGATGTTTCACTTGCGCTTTCGACACTTGAGGGTGCCGGCGAGGCCGCATATGTGCTGGGTGAGATCATAGATGCGGAAGAGGGCGTGATAATATCATGACTTCCCGAAACATCAAAATCTGTGTCATGATATCAGGCGGCGGTACCAATCTGCAGGCTCTTATCGATGCCGAAAAAAAAGGGATCCTGCACAGCGGCAAAATTTCGCTTGTAGGCTCAAACAATCCCGATGCATACGGACTTGTAAGAGCTGCACAAAATAACATAGAAACATTCGTTGCAGAAGATGAAGATCTTATCGTCACAAAATTGGCGGAAAAAAAAATAGACATGATCGTGCTTGCAGGTTATCTCAAGATACTGTCAGCTGATTTTACCGATCTTTACAGAAACAGAATAATCAACGTTCACCCTTCTTTGATTCCCGCATTTTGCGGAAAAGGCTGCTACGGGCTGCGTGTTCATGAAAAAGCCTTAAACTACGGCGTAAAAGTCACAGGGGCAACCGTACATTTTGTAAACGCTGTTCCCGACGGAGGGCAAATAATCTCTCAAAAAGCAGTCGAGGTACTGGAATCAGACACCCCTAAAACATTACAAAAACGTGTAATGCAAGAAGCGGAATGGGTTCTTCTTCCCGAAGCCGCCGAAAGCGTTGCGGCAGAACTGAAAAACTCCGAGCGGAGAGGTGAGCCAATTCCGGACGTGACCAAAGCACATTAAGAGAGGATTGATATAACAATGCAAAAAATTGTTGATGCATACAAATCAGACAGCATAGAGGAGTACTTATCGGGCAATCCGTACCCCGGAAGGGGAATCGTCATAGGATTTACCCCTGACGGCGAAAAAGCCGTATCGGCTTATTTCATAATGGGAAGATCCGAGAACAGCAGGAACAGAGTGTTTGTGGAAGAGAATGACAATCTACTCATCAGACCTTTCGATCCGACTGCGGTCGAAGATCCCTCACTCATAATCTATTACCCTATCCGCATTTACAATAAAAACATTATTGTAACAAACGGCGATCAGACCGATACTATATATTCCTCCCTAAAAGAAGGAGGCACGTTTGCCGAAGCGCTGAGAACCAGAAGATTTGAGCCGGATTCTCCAAACTGGACACCGCGCATAAGCGGCATTGTCGATATCGTCGGCGGATCCGGATACCGTATGAGTATTCTCAAGAGTGCAGACAGAAGCGGAAACGCATGTAACAGATATTTCTACGAATATGAACCGCTTCCCGGTGAGGGACGCTTCCTGCATACGTACATAACGGATGCCGATCCTCTGCCCACTTTTACGGGCGAACCATTTAGGGTCAGCATTCCTTTTGACATAGACTCACTGACCGGCGACATATGGAACAACCTTGACAAAAATAACAGAATTTCCCTGTACGTGCGTTATACCGATGTAAAGACAGGTCGATACGAAAAACGTCTGATAAACAAGTTGTCGGAGACGCTATGCGATACAAAACACGGCATAAATTCAAATGAGGCGAGCAAATGAGGAATCAATTATGAAAAACCTGAAGAAACTGGAACTTAAATATGGCTGCAACCCCAATCAGAAGCCTGCGGCAATTTTTATGGATGACGGACGTGATCTGCCTGTTGAGATTTTGAACGGTAATCCGGGATATATAAATTTTCTTGACGCATTCAACGGCTGGCAACTGGTGCGTGAGTTAAAGAAAGCGTGCGGAATGCCTGCCGCCACGTCTTTCAAACATGTCAGTCCGACCTGCGCATCCCTCGGAATTGCGATGTCGGAGAATCTTAAAAAAGCATGCTTTGTTGATGATATAAAAGATCTTGACAAGTCAAGTATCGCAACAGCATACGCACGTGCGAGGGGAACGGACAGAATGTCTTCTTTCGGTGATTTCATCGCACTTAGCGACGTATGCGATGAAACCACGGCGCTTATCATAAAAAGAGAAGTTTCAGACGGTATAATCGCACCTGACTTTACCGATGCGGCGCTCGAAATACTTAAAAACAAAAAAAGGGGCAACTACAATATCATAAAGGTGGATCCCGATTACGAACCCGAGGCCAAAGAGAAAAAGCAGGTTTTCGGAGTTACATTTGAGCAGGGCAGAAACGATCATGCCATCACAACGGCAGATCTTGTTAAAATACCGACGGCAAACAAAAATCTCCCGAAAAACATACAGAGAGACATGTTGGTTGCTCTGATAACGCTGAAGTACACACAGTCAAATTCAGTGTGTTACGTCAAGGACGGGCAGGCTATAGGTGTGGGAGCGGGTCAGCAGTCAAGGATACATTGTACAAGACTTGCAGGGGAGAAAGCTGACCGTTGGCATCTAAGGCAGTCACCCGAAGTTCTCTCACTGCCGTTCAAAAAAGAAATAAGTCGTCCCGAACGGGACAATGCCATAGATACTTATTTGGGAGAAAACAGCGAAAAACTGCTTGAAGACGGGAAATGGGAAAGCCTTTTTACGGAAAAACCTGCGCTTTTTACACGCGAAAAACAAAGGATGTTTCTGGACGGCATATCGGGCGTCACAATAGGGAGTGATGCTTTTTTTCCATTTGGTGACAATATAGAAAGAGCCGCAGAAAGCGGCGTAGATTACGTGGTTCAGCCGGGTGGCTCCATCAGAGATCAAAATGTCATAGACACATGTGACAAATACGCGATGACTATGGTCTTTACCGGGCTGAGGTTGTTTCAGCACTGAATTCCGGGGGTTAAGTGGTTAAAAAATGCTCCGATTGAAAAGTAAATATTTTAAATTGAGAACATAATAACATATGAGGAGAACATGGATATGAGAGTACTGGTTGTCGGCGGCGGCGGAAGAGAGCACGCAATAATCAAAAAAATCGCAGAAAACCCAAAAGTGGCCGAGATCTTTGCGCTACCCGGAAACGGAGGGATTTCAAAAGATGCCGTGTGCATTGATATAAGCGCAGAGGATCCGAGCGCCATAACCAATTTCGCAAAAGAAAATAAAATTGATTTCGCAGTAGTTGCTCCTGACGATCCGCTTGTCATGGGTTGTGTAGATATGCTTGAATCCGAAGGGATTTCATGTTTCGGACCGAACAAAGATGCGGCGCTTATAGAAGGGAGCAAAGCATTTTCAAAAGAGTTGATGAAAAAATATGGAATACCGACAGCGGAATACCGGATTTTCGATGACAAAAAGGCGGCGCTCGATTACATAGACGGTTGCAAAATACCGGCTGTGATAAAGGCCGACGGACTTGCGAAAGGAAAGGGCGTAATAATAGCCGAAACCAGGAAAGACGCTCACAAAGCCGTGTGCGACATAATGGAGGACAGAATTTTCGGGGAGAGTGGAAGTCGTATTGTTATTGAGGAATTTCTGGAAGGTCCCGAGGTTTCCGTACTCAGCTTTACGGACGGAAAAACTTTGATCCCCATGATTTCTTCGATGGATCACAAAAGGGCGCTCGACGGTGACAAGGGACTTAATACGGGGGGAATGGGAGCAGTAGCTCCAAACCCTTACTATACCGATGAAATTGCGGCAGTATGCGAGAAAGAAATTTTTCTGCCGACCATGACCGCTATGAACAAAGAAGGGCGCACATTCAAAGGCTGCCTTTATTTTGGACTTATGATAACAAAAGACGGTCCCAAGGTCATAGAGTACAACTGCAGGTTCGGTGATCCTGAGACGCAGGTGGTGCTTCCGCTTCTTGAAAGCGATCTGCTTGACATCATGATGCATGTTTCCGCAGGCACATTATCGGAAGCAAATATTCAATTTTCAACAGATGCGGCATGTTGCATCGTTATGGCATCCAAAGGATACCCTCAAGAGTATCGGAAAGGACACAAATTGACCGTTCCGGAAAACTTACCATACGTATATATCGCAGGAGCAAACTATGTAGGGGATGAACTGCTTTCGAGCGGGGGAAGAGTACTGGGCGTCACTGAAAGGGGCAGAACCATAAAAAAAGCGATAGACAAGGCGTACGCTTCAATAAGAAAAATAGAATTCAATAACGGTTTTTACAGAAAAGACATAGGGCAGAGAGCGCTGCGCGCATCGGAGGAAGTGTAATGGTTTACAGGATTTATGTGGAAAAAAAAGAGGCATTCGCCAGCGAAGCGTTTGCTCTAAAAAATGAAATCGTGAATTTGCTTCAAATAAAGAGTTTGGAATCTCTCAGGATCATCAACAGGTATGATGTGGAAAACATTTCCGAAGAACTCTTTGAATCTTCCGTTGCGACGATTTTTTCCGAACCGCAGGTTGATATCTCGTCGACGAGCTTGATTTTCGATCACAAAGACACCGTATTTGCGGTTGAGTTTCTGCCGGGACAATTTGACCAGCGGGCAAATTCGGCTGCCGAATGCATTCAGCTGATCTCAAAAGGGGACAGACCGCAAGTCCGTTCCGCCAAAGTCTATGTTTTGAAAGGCGAAATAACGGAGAAGGATCTGAACACAATAAAGCAATACGTTATAAACCCCGTGGAAGCACGTGAAGCGAGCCTCGATGAGTTCAAGAGCCTGAAAACGGAGTATGAGATACCGCCCGAGGTGGATACCGTGGATGAATTTATCGACTTCAGTGAAGACAGACTTAAGGATTTGTTGTCCGAGATGGCGCTTGCCATGGATATTGACGATCTGAAGCTCTGTCAAAAATATTTTGCGGAGAAAAAGAGAAATCCAACTGTTACAGAGATCAGGGTTATAGACACGTATTGGTCGGATCATTGCAGACACACGACATTCAATACGATAATAGACAATGTAAGTTTTGAGGATTCGGAGATACAAAAAACTTATATGGACTACCTAAATGTAAAGAATGAAGTGAGTAAGGAAAAACCTGTCACCTTGATGAGCATCGGCACGATAGCCGCAAAATATCTGAAATCAAAGGGTCTGCTCGACAAACTGGACGAATCGGAAGAAATCAATGCCTGTACCGTAAAGATGGATGTCAACATCTCGGGTAAAACAGAAAAATGGCTTCTTCTTTTCAAAAATGAAACACACAATCACCCGACGGAAATAGAACCTTTCGGAGGTGCCGCGACCTGCATAGGCGGTGCAATAAGAGATCCTTTGTCAGGCAGAAGTTATGTGTATGCCGCTATGCGTGTGACAGGCGCTGCCGATCCCTTAAAACCCATTTCAGAAACGCTTGAGGGCAAGCTGCCTCAGCGCAAACTTGTGACCACAGCGGCGGCGGGATACAGCTCCTACGGCAATCAGATAGGGCTTGCTACAGGTCAGGTGGATGAGCTTTATCATCCCGGATACGTGGCAAAAAGAATGGAAGTTGGTGCCGTGGTGGCGGCAGCTCCGTCAGAAAATGTACGCAGGGAAAGACCCGCGCCAGGTGATGTCGTAATACTCTTGGGCGGAAAAACAGGCAGAGACGGGTGCGGAGGCGCCACAGGCTCTTCCAAACAGCATACTACGGAATCTCTAGAATCCTGCGGTGCCGAAGTACAGAAAGGGAATGCTCCTGAAGAACGGAAACTGCAACGCCTGTTCAGAAATCCCACAGCTTCCCGTATGATAAAGCGCTGTAACGATTTTGGGGCAGGGGGAGTTTCTGTTGCGGTCGGAGAACTTGCGGCAGGGCTTGATATAGATCTCAATGCCATACCAAAAAAATATGAAGGGCTTGACGGTACCGAGCTTGCTATCAGCGAATCCCAAGAAAGAATGGCGGTCGTTGTCGGATCCGAGGACATCGGAGAATTTTGCCGTCTGGCACACGATGAAAATCTCGAGGCCTCCGTTATTGCAAGGGTTACAGAAAGCCCTTATCTGAAGGAAACATGGAACGGAAAGGTAATCGTAAACCTGTCGAGAGCTTTTCTGGACACAAACGGAGCAGAAAAACACACCGACGTCAAAATAAGCGCTCGCCGTGAGTTTATTCCAAAACGGACAGCTGATTTAAAATCTCTTAAAACTTCCTATAAAAGTCTTGTGGGAGATCTCAACGTGTGTTCAAAACGAGGACTTGCCGAGGAATTTGATTCCACCATCGGTTCAGGTACCGTACTGATGCCGTTTGGCGGAAAATATCAGCGAACACCCAACCAGGCAATGGTAAACCTCATTTCAACCGAAAAAGGACACACCGATACATGCTCCATAATGGCATGGGGGTTCAATCCGCATATTTCAGAAGCCTCACCGTATCACGGAGCCTATATTGCCGTGGTTGAATCTATATCAAAACTTGTGGCGACAGGGGCTTCGTTCAAGGAAATCTATCTGTCCTTTCAGGAATATTTTGAAAAGCTTGGTACTGATCCCGTTCGCTGGGGGAAAGCCATGTCGGCGGTTCTTGGCGCATTCCGGGCGCAGAAGGAACTGGGAGTCGCAGCGATAGGCGGCAAGGACTCAATGAGCGGCACCTTTGAAAATCTAAATGTTCCCCCAACCTTGATCTCTTTTGCCGTGACCACCGATCCTGCAAAAAAAATCATTTCTCAAGAGTTCAAGGAAGCAGGGGACAAAGTGATCCTGTTGCAACCAATTTACACCGCAAGTGGGCTTCCTGACGGAGACTCGCTTAAGGATATGTATGAGTTTTTCGGTAAACTTAATGACAGCAGCACGGTAAAAGCCGCATTCGCACCAGGATACGGCGGTATAGCGGAAGCTATGTTCAAAATGGGAATCGGAAACAAGATCGGTTTCAAACTTGACGATAAACTGTCGCTCAAAGATATCTTCAATTATGCGTATGGAAGTATAGTTGCAGAAGTGACCGATGACTTCTCCATAAGCTACGCAGTCGACGAACGTTTTAACTTGATTGAACTTGGAAAAACTCTGACTGAATACGTCGCTATACTGAAAGATGAAAATGTCTCGCTTGAAGAAATAGAGGCGGAGTATGAGGAGAAACTTGAACCTGTGTACAAGTGTAATATAATTCCGGAATCAAAACCTATAAAGAATTTCAGTTATAGGGAAAAGACGAGCGAACTCTCTCATGCCCCTTACAACATCGCAAAACCAAAAGTTTTGATCCCCGTGTTTCCGGGAACAAACTGTGAATACGACTCCGCCAAGGCTTTTGCTGAAGCGGGTGCGGATACCGATATTTTTGTGATAAACAATCTAACTTCCGATGAAGTAGCAGAATCGGTCGAGGTATTCGCAGACAAAATCAGGCAATCGCAAATAATCTTCATACCCGGAGGATTTTCAGGCGGCGATGAACCTGACGGTTCAGGTAAATTTATAACCTCGTTTTTCAGAAACCATGAGATAAAGAATGCCATAGGCGATCTTCTCGATAATCGTTCAGGACTTATGATCGGCATATGCAACGGTTTTCAGGCACTGATCAAGTTGGGGCTGCTTCCTTATGGGAAGATAACAGAAATCGATGAGAACGATGCGACCCTGACATTCAATGAAATAAGGAGACATCAGTCCAAGATCGTTCGTATCAGACTGGCCTCCAACAAGTCTCCGTGGACAAGAAGTATAAATACGGGCGAGATATTCTCAGTTCCCGTTTCACATGGAGAGGGAAGATTCATAGCACCTGAAGCACTTATCAAAGGACTTGCGGAACATGGGCAGATTTTGAGCCAATACGTTGATCTCGAAGGCAACGCCACGCATGATATCCAATACAATCCAAACGGCTCTTATTACGCCATAGAGGGCATAACTTCTCCAGATGGCAGAGTCCTCGGTAAGATGGGACATGTCGAACGCATAGGAAAAGACTTGTACAGGAATGTACCCGGTACATATGACATGCAGTTGTTCAAATCCGCCGTTGAGTACTTTAAATAGAGATTGCTTTAATCAGAGCTGATCCATTATACGAAACTGAATCATTCAACCAATCCCTAAATCAATACAACGCAGACAGGGATCATACGCCCCTTAACTATTCCTAAAATCATAATTTTGGGAATAGTTAAACTGAATTGATCTCCGGCAAAAGCCGTGATTACCGCAATCTTTTATTTCCCGCTTGTCTTATGCTTTTACGGTCAATCGGCATATACGGGAATCAATAGTTTCTGACCGACCTGTATATCGTAAGACTCCAAGTCATTCTTTTCTTTTATGTCTTCGATGAACTGCCTGACATCCATATCGACGGGATTGTTTTTCCCGGCTATAGACCATAGCGTATCTCCGGCATGCACCTTGACCGCCTTGAAGCTGTTCAGTGAAACACCCGTTATGGTATTCATTCCGGCCACTGCGGAAAAAGCATTGAAAATAAACAAAATGAATATAACGGCAAATACAGTAAATCTTAGATTGGATTTGATCTTAAATTTTTTCACTTCTATTACCTCCCTACCTCTGTGCAGAACATTTGTTCGATACGGGTATAATATCAGAACAAATGTTCGTGGTCAAGGGTTTTACGGAGGTTTTTTTTACTTTTTTTCAATCAGTACTTTTCAACTTGCCGTCACGTCTTGCCGTTTCCACAAGATCCAACAATCGCCTGTTGCATTCTCCTATTTTCACTCCCGCATATATCACCTTTTCGCAACCTTGCATAACTTCAACTGCCTCACGGAAGGTTTTATCGCTTATAGCCGAAAATGATTGTTCCGTAACGATTTTGCACGCCAAAAATCGGGCAAGATCGTAGTCTATATCATTCTTATATAAAACCCCGGCGGCAAACGGGATGTTCTTTTTTTGAAGTTCCCTGTAGGTTTGTACTCCTGTTCCGCCCGATGAAATAACAAAGTAACGTGGTTCAGTGCCGTCGGGCGGCGGCAGTTCGATGTTCCCGAATACCGGGTTATAAAAACCGTTGTCGATGTTATACAGCGATCTTATCAATTCATCACGGAAAATTTCCTCGGGTGTGCCGTATTCAACGATGTGATCATAGCTTACGCATACTATTTTATCGGAAATTTTCTGTGCCAAATCTATCTCATGAAGAGTCATTACAATCGAGATATTCTGTGTCGTAGCCATGCTTCTGAGTATCCCCAGAAGTTCCAGTTTATATCTTATATCAAGAAACGACGTCGGTTCATCCAGAACTATTATTTCTGGTTCCTGACATATTGCGCGAGCCAGCAGTATCCTCTGCTTCTGACCGTCGCTGATTGTGTTGAAATCTCTGGCACCAAGATCCTGCGCATGCACAGTGGAAAGAGCGTACTCTACTTTTTTTTCATCCTCAAAGGACAAGATCCCGAACCTGCCTGTATAGGGATATCTCCCCGTTGCCACGATCTCGTGGCATGTCATCAGTTCGGGTTTGATCCTGTCAGTCAAGACGAGCGACATCTTTTTTGATAAATCTTTATATGACAGTTCTTTCAGGTCAATGCCGTCGCACAGGACTTTTCCTCCCAATATGGCAAGGTGCTTGCTTATACTTTTTAAAATAGTGGATTTTCCGGCGCCGTTGGGACCTATTACGGTTACTATCTCTCCCCTTTTGATATCAAGGCATATATCCTTTATGAGTACATTTTCACCGTATCCGACCGACAATTGATCCAATTGAAGATAGTTGTTATCCATTCTCCCCTCTTTTTCTGTTTATCATCATATAAATCACTATCGGTGCGCCCAAAACCGATGTTACCGTACTTATATTGAGTTCAAGCGGCGCCAGAGCAAGTCTTGCGATCAGATCGCAGAACATGCAGAACACCGCACCTCCGAGGAAAGTCGCAGGGATGACGACTATGGGCGAGGATGTTCCCAATAAAGCTTTCACAAGAAAAGGAACTGCTATGCCCACAAATGAAATGGGTCCGGCAAATGCCGTCACGGTGGCGGAAAATAAACTTGAAATAACTATAAGCGTGATACGGAATATCTTTATATTCACCCCCATGCTCCTGGCGTAGGCCTCACCGAGCCGGTATGCGCCTATAGGTTTTGACAGAACCATGCTTATAAATAAAGTTGCGAAAATAACAATACTCCCGACTTCCACATTGCTCCAGCTCATCCCCGAGAAGCTTCCCTTGGCCCAGCCGTGGAGATTTGCGATGTCCGAATCACTTGCAAATGTGATTATAAAATCAGTCACGGCAGAACATATATATCCTATCATTATTCCCGCAACGAGAAGAGATGCCATGTTACGTATTTTCCGCGCCACCAACAATATAAATGCAACCGAAAGCATTGAGCCTACAAATGCCGCTGAAATCATGGTGTATGAGTTGATGTACTCAATGTAACGAAAGCTGAATATCATAACAAAAGCCACGACCATTCTGGCTCCGGAAGAGATTCCAAGTACAAAGGGACCTGCTATCGGATTTCTGAAAAAGGTCTGCAACAGAAAACCCGACAGCGAAAGCCCACCGCCCAATATGGCCGACATTATTATCCGCGGTAGTCTTATTCGCCATATAATATTTATGTCTTTTGTACTCCCGCTCCCGGAAAAAATCACTTTCACGATCTTGCTCATGGAAATGTCGACATTGCCGGACTTTATATTGATCAAAGTCATCATAAACAATGCGATCAGCAAAAATGCAAAAACAAGCGCATATCTTACTCGTTTTTGTTGATTCTCGGTATGAAAATTATTTTTGTTTGTTGCATTCATGGTATAAATTGCGTTTACGCTCTGCCGGGTCATTTTAATTTTTTGATAAACTTTAAGTCTCCGGGGTTCTTTTTCGTCAGCAACTTGTTGAAATCGCTTATCATATCACCGACTATATCCGTGCGCTGATACATTGAGGCTCCTGTAGTCCAACAATTGCCGTGTCTCACAGCCTTGAAATTCTTCATTGCGGGATCTTTTGCGACCAAGTCTTTCAGGCTTTTGACCGAACTGTCGATACTTGCGTTGTAGACGATATAGTCGGCACCTGCGGCTGTATCATAAAATTTTTCTATGGTCATAGGTATTGACGGCTTGCCATCCTTATCGTCAAGATCTTTAAATATGTACTTTCCTCCGGCAATCTCGATCATTGATGGGATATAGTCAGTGCTTCTTCTTACTATGGCTTTGCCGTCTGTGGAAATGTAGAAAAAGGCTATTGTTTTCCCCGTGTTTTTCTGTTTCTTGATTTTGCTTATCTTGTTTTCCTGATCTTTGAAGAACCGATCCGCTTGCTCCTCTCTGCCTATCAATGCGCCGTAAAGTTTGATCCATTCGGTGCGTCCGAGCGGATGCGATTCATAACTTGAACGGTCTACCATAACAGGAATAGGTATACCTTCTATCATTTCCTTTACTTCAGGTGAATGATATATCATTGTGGATTCGATGGCAAGTTTGCACTTTTTATTCACGAGCATCTCATAATCAGGCTCGCTGTATTTCCCTGAAAACTGTATTTTTCCGGCTCTCATGGCTTTCTTTACGGAATTGAAAGTCCAACCTCCCTCTTTTAATGATGACATGGTGATTTTGTCCAGAGCATTCATCGATGCAAAAAGAGACATGGATGCAGTTGCAGCCAGATAGATATTGTTTACAGGTTCTTTAAGTATCTTGATTTTCTTGGGGAGTGATTTGGGAACCTTTCCCCCTTTTGGCACCAGCAAATAACCTGCATCTTTTTTTATGACTATAAGCTTGTATCCGTTCTTATAGTAATGAACATTAAATTCTTTTGCATATTTAGGATTCAAGCTCTTATCGTATTTCATTCCGCTGATTTTGGGGGCTTTTATCCCGTCGTTTGCAGCATCACTGCGGGTTTGGCGATTGCCGCAACCGACAAGAACAGCGCAGAGCAACGGAATCAAAACAAAAACTATCGTAAAAAGAAAGGTCATGCGCTTTTTGCGAGTATCGTTTTTTCTGTTTATAAGTTTCATATGCGATTTATCCCTTTCAAATCAACGCCGGTGTCATTTGGATTAACTGAATACGGCACGGTAAACCTTTATCCATTCTGCACGGGCATTCTTTGTTTTTTCCTTGTCCGATCTATCCATTATAACGGGTATGCCAAGTGCGGTGAACCTTCTTTGCAGGAGGTTCAGATTCTTAAGTGCGCCCGTTTTGTCCTTTGAGTTTTTGTCGGGCAATACGGATGCCGGCAAAAGCGCCGTATTGATCTTGTTCAGTATTATTTTCTTGTAATCCGGGCTTCTGAGGCTTCCGGCACGTCTTATCTTTCCGTCGGCATATAATTTTCTGAGCGTGCCTGGGATTGATCTGTCGGAAAAATCCATACCGATCAAATTTATGGCATGCGCAACTTTCGCCTTATTCATAAATATCGCAGCCGCACGTGATGTGACATAGGCTTTTTCAGATGGCGTCCTTACTATTATGTACTTTTTTTCAAGCCCTGCCGGAAGATTGTACTTTTTGGGTACAAGAAGGTAATTCACCACACGATTGTGATACAGAGATTCAGTTATCTCGTGATTCGATTTCACAACTTTTTTCCCATCATCGTCATAGGCACTTTTGTCCTTTATCGAACTTGTGTCATCGGTTTTCATCTTTGATGAATCGTTTGGCGTATAAGTTCCCTCTCCTGTATAAATAGACAGAAGTCTTACGCCGCCTGTGTAGTTTAGGATTCGGAAATTGACGGCATATTTTGTCCTAATCTCCGACAGGTAGCCTAATCCGTCGATTTCCGGAGCTTTGCCGTATATCCCCAAGTTTCGAAAGGCTGTTTTCCCCTTGTCTTTTTTTGATTTTTCGTGATTTTTCTTTTTACCTCCATTCTTTGACGAGGATACGGAGTTTGATTTTTTACTTTCCGATTTTCTTATGTAGACCGCATACCTGATCCAATGTGGCTGTGACATACGCCTCGTGCGACCTATAACAGTATTGTTTGCGTTTAATTTTACGGGTATCGTGAATGTGGATTCCCCTCCCCCTTGTTTGGTGAATGACCTGCCGTCTGCCTTGAGGGCATCGTAATAAGAACTGCCGAATACTATCGTTGCGTAAGCTCTTCCGCCGGTGACCGATATCTTTGAACACCTTATGTAAGCGAGCCTGCCCGACCCGCCGGACCAACCAAAGCCGTCCGGTTTATAGATGCCGTCTTTGAGACTTGTCCTATTATTCACCCGGGTTGTCGTTTCGTTTTTTTCACTACTTCGTTTTATACTGTTTTTCAATCGTTTCTTGAGAATCGAATCCTTATTCTTCTTATTTTTCGATTTCCGAAGTTTTATTTTCCCGAAAGAATTTCCGTTTTTCCTTTTCGTGGATTTCTTTGGGTATAGGTTCTTTGCGCCTGCAAGCGAACCTGCTGTCTTCTTGATCTTTTTCGCTCCCTTGGAGTAGAATATTGCCGTATGTTGAAACCACTCCTGATGCTCGGTATCACCACTTTTTTTGTTGAGTTTACCGTATTTTTTGGAGTGTGCGGAGATCATAACGTTCGTGTCAAGAAGAGCTACAGGAACTCTGTAGGTATAATAGCGATCCCTTTTTATACCCTTATTCCACGCTCCTTTTCCTGCGGATGCCGCCTCTTGAGCCAGTCCCGCATAAAGATAGTCATATCCCTTTCCGTTCAAGGTAATGTCCGCAAACATCTTCCCCTTTTTTACTGTTAAAATGCTGTAATGGACTTTAGCGTTTTTCGGTGCCATGTTGAACATGATTCTATCGGTATCTGATCTAACCTTGTACCTGCCGTCAGGAAGCTTATTTCCCGACTTGAGGATCGGATACAGGTTCACCCTGCTCTTTGAATACTTTTCCGGTTGTGCCTCGTCTGAAGATGCGATTACCATCATTTCATTTCCGGCGTTGATTCGGACGGGGATCTCGTATTCTGTCACCGTTTCCGTTTCGCTTGAACCGCGTTTTAGAACATTTTTTATTTTGCCGCTGTATATTTGGGCATTTGCGTCGATCTTATCCCAAGCTTTGCCCCGTATGCGCATGGTTGCGGTAGAACGGTTGTTTTTTACCGTTATTTGCAAGATATTTACCACAACCTTACCATCATCTGAAGAAAAGGAAAACTTTCGGGGAAGAAAGTTCCCATCCACCATGTCTGTGTAGTTGTTTATTTTTGAAGTTTCGGAGCTTGCATAAGTGCGTATGGCGATCTTGCCGTGCTTTTTTTTATCGCTTTTTTCGTTTTTTTGATTTTCTGCGTCATTCCGGATATCAGGCGCACTTGAGTTTTCGTTTTCGCTTCCGGCTGTAACCGGGGTTTCTTTTTCCGGATACGCATCATCATTCTCCGAACGTGATGTCTCATTTTCCAATGAGTCATTTTTATAGCTTTTTTCATCTTCAGCGGAATTTTCGGATTTGCTTTCTTGCTTTTCCCGATTCTCGCTCTTATCCGCATTGTTGTCCTGTTTTTCGGCGGATTTTTTATTTTGCTCCGCAGTTCTGTCAGCCTGTGTTGATTTGGTCGAAAAGTCACTTGAAGGCTCACCGTCATCGGCCGATACGGGAGATCCCGATATTGTAACTAGCATTAAAACCAAAAGAACCGATAAAATTTTTGTGATTTTTTTCACCGTTTTTTCCTCTTACATCTTTTGAATATGACTATTTATGAAAACCTCTGCCACAAATGTTTTCAGATTTTTGAGTATGTCCATATGCCATTTACCTTTTTGTCGTGTATGACTTTGTATGTACGTATTCTGAGCGAATGGACACGTTTTTTCTTTATCCGGACGATGAGTTTTGCTTTGGCTTTTCCGGAAGCGACAAATATCCGTAACTTCTTATATTGGGTGAAGGCTCCTTTCTTTGCTTCAAGCACGTAACCCGAAGCTTGGGGCACTCTCTTCCATTGCACAACAAGTTTTCCCCGCTTATCAATTTTTGCCTTAACGCCCTTTACCTTAAGTTTCTTCGCAAGGTGCCTGCGGGCTTTTGTGATCTCTATCATGTAGTGATACTGTACCCAATGCGGAGTGGACATTGCCGTCGTTCTTGCGGAAAACGGGGCTTTTTCGTCAAGTTTGACCGGCACGGTCGCCTTGCCGTTTTTCACTTCATATACATCGTTTCCGATCTTTCCCGTATGTGGGTCATACAGATCTGCGTTGTCTTCGTCAAGTCCCGTCTTTCCTCTTTTCTCACCCATGAAAAAATGTGTAACCCGGGTGCTTTCAGTCGAAAGTTCTGCATATGCTCTTCCTTTTCTTATTGTGACGGATTTACAGAAATACTTTGCCTTTCCCGTTCCTCCCTCAAATTTAAAATAAACTTTTGGAATCTTATATTTGCCGTCGGACAAATCCGTCTTATTATCAACTTCGCTACGTATGGAATCATCCTCAGCCGATACGACTGAAGATGAAAAGGTAGCCGCAGCTGTAAACAACATGATAAAAGCGATTGTGGAAAGTAAAAATAAAGTGATTGTTTTTTTTAGCATTAGAACCCCCCCGGCTTTAATTTATTTTAATTTTTTTTGTCTTGCTCCACTTTGAATAATAAGTTTTCCCTATTCCTTTATTAAAAGTCCTTACAGCGAAATAGTATATTTTCCTGCTTTTGAGTTTTTTTATGCTTGCTTTGCTTTTTCCCGTAAGAAGCATGACTTTAGCGGACTTCATTGACTTTTTCGTTGAATACCCAAGCTCATATCCCGACACTGTCTGCTTGGGCTCCATTGAGACAGTTGCGCGTTTTTTGCCCGGTTTTATCTTTTTCACCGAAGATGCATACGGTCTGTCAAAACGCGGTTCTTCCCCGGTTCCTATGACCATAATGCAGTGCAGATCATACCATGCGTTCTTTTTCTTGCTGTGACCGGATACCAAGATTTCCCCACAGGCATTTTCCAAGGGGATGTTGAAATTGTAGAACTCGGTGTCCACGCCGTCTATCTTTTCAAATTTTGATACGGCAGGTATTGCGTTTGTCTCATTTGCTTTAGCTTCCGCTTTGCCGGCTTCCTCGCCGGCGTTCGGATCGCTCACTTTGTAGAGTTTGTCAAAACCCGTGCCATTCAGGCGTATCAGCAGATTCATCCTGCCGTTTTTCACGGTCAAAAGTCCCTGATGTTTGTCAAAATCATTCACATTCATCATCTTGCCATTTATATGAACAGCGACTTTATATATCCCGTCGCCGTATTGAACCGCTTTGCTCGGATAAGTCGTTGCAGCAAATGCCGCCCCTACGGAGGACAAAGCGATAGTTGCTGTCATTGCCGCCCACAGAATTTTTCTCGTCAATTGTTTCATGACCCAATCCTTTCTCCCATATATTTAGAGAGCTCCGTTAAGAGCTCTCCGTTCACATTATGTATAGCTATTTAACCGCTTTTGAAGTTTTTGCGGTTCCCCATGCCGAGAAGTATTTTGTTCCATCGACATTTACAAAGCTTCTTACCTTGAAAATATATTTTTTGCCTGTCTTGAGCTTTTTAAGCACTTTCTTTGAAGATGAAAGTTTGACGGTTTTGTACTTGCCGCTGCCTTTTGCTTTGTACTTCAGCTCAAATTTTGGCTTGGCAACAGTGCTGATCTTTGCCGCTGTGCTCTTTACGACGGCAACGTGAGGAGCTTTTGCCACTTTTACGGTAATTTTCTTTTGGCCGATCTTGAGATTCTTTACAATGCCTTCGGTCGCTCCCAGAGCGTCTTTCATGTGTTTTACATAAAGATTCCTGACCGCCTTTATTTCACCGAGTCCATGAATTTGGCAACTTACGTTCTGCGCACCGCCAAAAGCCTTTTCGAATGCCGGTTTCCATGAATCGTCGTCGTCTCCTGCCATATCGTTGTTTGCGTGATCTCCTGCCACTACCATCAGCGGACGCAGAACCACTTTCTTGTATCCGGCTTTTTTGATCTTCTTTATGAGAACATCCCTCTCTGTGGAAGCGGGTTTCCCTTCCACCGTGCCGACGAAGACATTGTTGTACTTAAGTTTTTTAAACGTTTTCTGCATCTCAATATATGTTTTCGTGGCAACGTGTGCAGTTCCATGTCCCATAAATACGAATGCGGTCTTTTTCAGAGACTTGGACGTAACTGTCCTGACGCCGCTTTTTTCCATCTTTGCCGCCTCGGACGCAATACCCTTGGCAACAGTTTTCATGTCGTCCTTCGTGGTCAGAAGCGGTTCGGATATAACTACCTTGGAGAAATCTTTTTCTTTCGCCTTTACCGCTGCTTTAAGTTCATCGTATTCAGCGCCGTGCATCAGGTGAGTGGGCTGTATTATGAGCGTATTTACGTTGTTTTTCTTTGCGCGTTCAATTGCCTGAACAATGTTGTCGATCTTTTTTCCGTCGCGCGCATATACATGGTTGATTATTATCTGCGCCGTAAATCCTCTTCTGACCGACATGTTTTTATACGCCTGCTGCAATCGTCTCTCAACCGCTCCTATTGTTGCGGCGCGGCTTTGATTAAAGCTCGTTCCGAAACTAGCCACGAGAATCTCGGTTTTGCCGATATTGTCTGCATTGAGAGTGTCATCTTTGGAGGCATCCCCCGTATCCCTCATGAAATAATCCCATACATCGGGATCGTCCTTTTCAAGAGATTTCTTCTGTGTGTCGGTCAACTTGTCAAACAAAGCTTTTGCGTTTTCACAATCTTTGTATGTATGATCGGTGAACTTCTGTCCTTCCTCTCCCTGAAGCTTTTCCACGGCCTTAAGGAGTTCGGATTTGGGTTTCTGCGCAGCGCTTGCATTGGCATCGGCAAACACACCCATACTTGAAAACGCCATGAGTGTTGCAATAGAAAGTGTTAGTGTAAGCAACTTCAACATACTTTTTTTCATTGGATTTTCCTTTCTTTTCATAAGTGAAATCGATATCCGCTTATCCTCGAACAATTGCACACGAAACAAGTTACGGCAACGCCCAAGAACATTTACTGTATAATACTATCAAATTACCATTTATTAGTCAATCACTTTATTCATGAAATTTTTTCGTATATCCTGTCCACAAGGCTATGGAGCTGTTTCCTGAAGATCAATCCGAAAATGAGCGCTATCGAACATACACTGGCGATGAGTATCATTCCTCTGTAATTGTCTTTCATGTATAGATCACCGAACCAGATACTGCCCAAAAGCGCAGGTATCCTTGCGACGGTAGAAATGAGCAAAAATGCGCTGAATTTCATGTTTGATATTCCTGCGGGAAGACATAATACGTCTTTGGGAGTTCCCGGTATCAAATAAAAAACAAATGTGAATACGTACGCTTTTTCACTGTTGAATGCATCCATCATCTGCTGCATTCTTTTTTCACCGACAAGCATCTGTATTCCGGAGCGTCCCAGAAGCTTTGCCATGTAGTAGGCTATGGCCTCTCCGATGACTTTTCCCGTTATCGTGAGGATCAATCCGTATCCGATACCGAACACCGACCCCGCTGCCATCTGAAAGAACTGACCCGGGATCACACTTACCGTCACCTGGAAAATCTCAAGTCCTATATAGATAAACACGCTGTATCCCGGATGGGATTTCAAATATCCCACAAGACTTTTGTATTCTCCGACGATATCCATGAGGCTCTTGTTGACAAACATAAGATAAATCGGTATTCCTACCAGCACCGCAAGCAGCATTGCCAGTTTTATGATATTAAAGATTTTTTTCCAAAAAGCTTTACGTTCAAGATCCATGCTCATTATATATCTCCCTTTAACATATTGCCGGCTTTGAGATGGTTGAGCGCCGACATTACCCCCAATTTGCCGTGTTCGTAGGTAAGCCCTCCCTGAAAATAGACATTGAAAGGTTCCCGTATCGGCGCATCAGCACTGAGTTCTATGGAAGCTCCCTGAACAAAAGCCCCTGCAGCCATCACCACCTTATCCTCATATCCCGGCATATCCCACGGCTCCGGTGTGACAAAAGAATCCACCGGAGCCGCAGCTTGTATACCGCGGCAAAATGCCACCAAAGATTCTTCGTTTTCCAGGCAAACCGCCTGTATTATATCACTTCGTTTTTCCGAGGATCCCGGGCACGTCTCATAGCCGAGATTTTCAAATACCTTACCACACAGGATTGCACTTTTCAATGCGCCGCTCACCACCGAAGGTGCAAAGAAAAGTCCTTGAAGCACATTCCTTGTCTGTCCGAAAGTAAGCCCGCATTCACTTCCTATACCCGGACAAGTCATTCTATAGGCCGCTTTTTCCACAAGTTCTCTTTTTCCGCATATATAGCCGCCCGAAAGCGCAAGACCGCCGCCCGGATTTTTGATAAGTGAACCTGCGATTATATCCACCCCTGCTTCCGTCGGTTCTTCGGTGTCCGTAAATTCGCCGTAGCAATTGTCCGCCATGCAAATCAATCCCGGGTATTTATCGTGGATAAAGTCGCTCCAACGCTTTATCTGTTTCAGGCTCAACGCCTTTCGCAGGCTATATCCCATGGATCTTTGCACACAGACCATTTTGGTTTTTTCGCTTATGGTTTCTTCTATACGTTTAAGGTCTATTTCACCGCCGGGCATAAGCTTCACTTCTTTATAGGTTATTCCGTAGTCGGCAAGCGAACCATTGCCGCAACCTCTGATTCCGATCACTTCCTCGAGCGTGTCGTATGGTCCGTCACTGCAATAGATAAGCTCATCCCCCGGTCGCAATATACCCAAAAGCACCGTACCGATGGCGTGCGTGCCGTTGACCAGAGTCGGGCGTACCAATGCAGCCTCCGTCCCAAATACATCCGCATAGACTTTTTCTACGGCCTGCCTTCCGGAATCATCGTAACCATATCCCGTCGTCCATGAAAAATGACTGTCTGAAATTCTGTTCCGCCGCAGCGCCGACACGATCTTGTACTGATTGTATTCTTTGATCTCATCTATACGCTCAAAATCTGTTTGCAGTGACTTTTCGCAACTTTGAACGTAATCCACTATTTCTTTTTTTATGCCGCATTTTGCCGTCAAAAATTCTTTTATCACAGTCAAACCCTTTTATACTTACTCTTCTCGCTCCTCGTTCTCTTCTTTTTCCTCGTCGGCACTTCCGGTAAAGCTCGATGCAAAATCAGTGTTCGCTTCTTCTCTTTCCTCTTCCCATTCCATGCCGGACACCAAGTTTCTTTTTACGTTGCTCTTGTGTTTTGCATAGAGCTGTGTAGTCGTCACCTGCTCGTGATCCAAGAGTGCCGCAACATCATATATTGAATTTCCCCGTCCTATCAAACTCGTGGCAGCGGTGGCTCTGAGTTTATGCGGACTGTATCCGGATCTGAGCGAGGTTTTTAGCGCAAGTGAAGTGTACTTTTTGACAAGTTCCCTTATCTGGCGTTGCGTAAGTCGCTTTCCCTGAAGTGAAAGGAAAAGAGCGTCTTGATTTTCTTTTTCAAGAGTGTCTTCCGCCTTTCGTTCGTTGTTTATATAGTCTACGACCACTGATGTCACGGATTTATTCATCGGCATGGTTGATTCCTTGCCGCGTTTTCTGTATATCTTGAACTCTTCCCTTGAAAAATTGAAAGAGGAGACATTGAGTTGCTGCAGTTCCGACAATCTCAACCCATATGTAAGAAAAAGTATAAGTATCGCTTTATCCCGTTTTTTAGTCTTTTCCCAGTAACTGCGTTGATGATCGGTCAACCCCCTGCCCGATGAAACCACATCCAGCATTGCGAGCACCTCGTTGTCTTGCAGTGCCTTGATTTCACGCTCCGACACTTTTTGAACCCTTATGGGGTCAAATCCGTCCGTGATGTTGCGTGAGACGATTTCATCTCTGTACAGCTGTTTGAACATGACGGAAAGGGACGATTTTTTTCTGGCAAGCGTCTTGTTGCGGTTTTCATAAATCGTAATGTTTTTCTCGTTCTCAACCTTATATCGCCTGCAGTAGTCAAGATACATATTTATATCCACCGACTTGACTGTGTCCAAATCCGCAGCGGATACCGATTTGATGTCCCGGGCACGGGTCAGATCCGTTTCCGAGATCATATACACAAAAAAAGCTTTGATATCCCTCAGATACGCAAGTCTGCTCATCGGAAGCACATTTCCTTTCAGATACACAAAAAATCCGCGCAAAAAAAACGGGAGTTGAGCCTGAATTTGCTCACATTCAGAGATGATTTCATTTTCTTGTTCAACAATGTTGTCCGGTCTGTCACTCTTGTTATGTATTTTTAATTCTTTAACTTTTTTTTCTGTCATCCTGCAATCGCGCCTGTGTATAATGTTCCTCTCCACGTTTTTTTTACACCCTCGGTTTTTGTTTGCCGGCTTTACGTTCTCATCCAGGCTTCCGACTCCTGCTACGCGAACCTCCGAGTTCATCGCCTATCCGACGAAGGATCTCTCCGATGCACACACTGTCATTTTCAAATTCGGATATATTGAACCAATTCATATCGTCATAACGCTTGAACCATGTGAGCTGACGTTTTGCCAAATGTCTTGAATTTCGTTTTATCAGTCGTATAGCTTCTTCTCTGTCGTACTCGCCGTTGAAATATGCTATAAGCTCTTTGTATCCGATTCCTTTCATGGATATATCATCTGCCGAAAGTCCCGAATCCATGAGGCTTTTTACTTCTTCTTCAAGTCCCGCCTCCATAAGTTGGTCGACGCGGTGATCTATCCTTGCATAAAGTTCTTCCCTGTTTCTGTTCAGGCAGATCTTTATGCTGTAATAATCTTTTGTGATCGTAGGTTTTTGGGAAAAATCATCTATTCCCTCACCAAATTCCGCCGCTTCTATGGCTCTTACGACTTTTTTTATATTGTTGGGATGTATCCTTTCCGCCGCGACGGCATCTATCTTCGCAAGTTCGGCATGCAGATACTCCGCACCTCTACGGGAAGCAATAGCGTACAATTTTTCCCTATAGCCCAATGCGTCTTGCGGCGGAGCCGCAAAATCCATATCATACAAAAGAGAATTCAGATAAAGCCCCGTTCCGCCGGCGACTACCGGAATCTTTCCCCGGGCGAATATGTCCTCTATGACTCTTTTCGCCATTTCACAATACGTTGCAACAGAAAAATATTTTCTCGGATCTATTTTGTCGACAAGATGGTGTCTTACCTCCGAAAGTTCTTCTTTCGAGGGTTTTGCGCTACCTATATCCATATATTTATATATCTGCATAGAATCGCATGAAACTATCTCGCCATCAATGGCTTTTGCCGTCTCTATGGCGTATTTTGTCTTTCCCACGGCAGTCGGTCCACAAATTACGACCACAGTCCTTTCCTCATCATTCGTCATCCTTGTCAAACTCCCGCATATCGTTGTTTTTATCCCTGTTAAACTCCTGCATATCTTTGTTTTTCATCCCTTGCAAAGATCACGCATATCTCCTCCGGGGTAACGTTTGAATCCTCAAAATAGCATGTGTCTCATGCCCGTTTGAACATCTTTTCAACGTCGTACAGTGAAAATCTGATAAATGTGGGGCGACCGTGCGGGCACGAAAACGGATTTCTGCAACGCTTAAGATCATTCATCAGTGCTTCCATTTCTTTTTGCGAAAGTTTATCGTGCGCTTTTATTGCGGACTTGCATGATCTTGTTATAAGCTTATTTATCACCACCGTGTTTTCAAGTTTAATACCCGATTGTGTTTGTTCTATGTAGTCCTTGACAAAATTCTCCGCCTCCGAGATCTCCATGAAGTAAGGGATCTCTTTTATTATATACGAATTGGGACCGAATTCCTCGATGTTGTATCCCATATCTCTCAAAGAATATATCCAGCGGTATTCCTCCTGCTTGTCGGAAAGCGAAGCCTCAATCAAAATGGGCGTCAGTATGGTCTGCGAGGGTTTATTGTCCGCCAGATATTCACCCACAAGTTTTTCATAAAATATTCTTTCCTGTGCAGCATGCTGATCTATCAAATAAAAGCTCTCTTTGTCGGTTGCCGTTATATATGTGTCAAATATGCATCCCGTAACTTCAAGTTCATTGAAATCAAACGGAATAAATTCCGGCTCGGCGATATTGAGTCCCTGCTTGAACCGGGAATTTATGCCACGGCTTTTCGTCTTTGCCAACCCGGTTTCGTCATCTTGATGTTTCTCCTCATATTCTATATCAGGCTCTTCACCGATCTCGCAAACGCTGCCCCCGACGGTTTCGGATCCATAATCTTCATAGAGACCTTGATCCTCTGCCGCCAAACTATGATATTCTTCCACTTGTCTTTGATCACCGAATTTGTTCAAATGACCGTTTCCGGAATCGTAAAGCGGCGATTCTTCTCTCTTGTGTTTCAATATTTGTTTTATGTCAACTTGCTTGGAATTGCTGTTTTCTTCATTTTTTTTGTCTTCTGACTCCCCGAAATAGTCCCTCACTTCTATTACGGCATCGTCCTTTGACAGGGATTCTCTAACCGCTTTTTCGATTATCCCGGATATAAAATCTTCTTCGTGGAATCTGACTTCCTTTTTGTTTGGATGAATGTTTACGTCGATTGTTTTCGGATCCACGTGCAAAAAGAGGAATGACACGGGATAACGTCCCTCGAACAATCTTTCTTTATATCCACATCCAAGTCCCCTTTCCATGACTTTGCTCTTTACCATGCGTCCGTTCACAAAAAACACCTGATCGCGCCCCATGCTTCGAGACAATGAAGGCTTGGATATGCATGCATTGATCCGGTAATTTTCGCCTTTTGCGCTAACCTCTATCAAGTCACGGTATTCGTTTTTCTTGTAGACCTCATAGATCGCATTTTTGAGATTTCCCCCGCCGTGTGTGGTGAAGAGGATTTTACCGTTGTTCACTAGCCTGAATTTTAAATCGGGATATGCCAAAGCCATCTCGGACACGAAAGAAATTATGAGACCACTCTCGGCACCATCGCTTTTCAGAAATTCTCTTCTCGCCGGCATATTGTAAAATAGGTCGGTTGTTATTACGGTCGTTCCATCTGGGCATCCTAAGGCGACATTTTCTATTGTTTCCCCTCCGCGTAGCGATATCCTGCATCCTGCCTTTTTGTCCGAGGTCTTTGTTATCAAGCTCGTGTTGGTAACGGCGGCTATACTCGCAAGCGCTTCCCCTCTGAAGCCGAGAGTTGTTATGTTTTCAAGATCTGAAACGCTGTCTATTTTGCTTGTTGCATGCCGCAAAAACGCCGTTTCGGCTTCCTCTGCCGGAATGCCGCGGCCATCGTCCGTAACCCTTATAAAACTCTTTCCTCCGTTTTTAATTTCCACTGTTATGGATCCGGCACCTGCATCCACCGAATTCTCAACCAGTTCCTTTACGATTGAAACCGGCCTTTCTATCACCTCTCCCGCTGCGATCTTATCCGCAATTTTTTTCCCCAAAATCTTAATCATCTATCATTTCCTTTAGTTTCTCGAGTATGTTTATCGCCTTGGACGGTGACACCTCCATCAAATCAAGTTTTTTCAGCTCCTCAACTGCAGGGTTGCTCTTGGATCCGAAAAAGGAAAGCTGCTCCCTCTCATCGCCGCTTCTGCCTCGCAGGGCAGTGATATCATTGGAAGAAAAATGCGCCCCGCCATCTACTTTTCTTTCACTTTCCAGTCCATAAAGCTTTTCTTCTGCGTTTTCCAGCAGACAGTCAGGCACGCCTGCAAGCTTTGCCACGTGGAGTCCGTAGCTACGCTCCGCTTTTCCTTTAACTATCTTATGAAGAAAAACAATATTGCCGTTTTCTTCCGAGACTTCAACATTGAGATTTTCCACGCCTCGCATTTCCTCCTCAAGCGCCGTCAGTTCATGATAATGTGTCGCAAACAACGTTCTTATGCGTCTGTTCTCGTTGCATAGGTATTCCACTGTGGCCCAGGCTATGGAAAGTCCGTCATAGGTACTGGTGCCTCTTCCTATTTCATCGAGGATTATAAGACTTCGCTGCGCAGAATTTCTCAGAATATACGCAAGCTCGCTCATCTCCATATAGAAAGTGGACTGCCCCTGCGCAAGATTGTCCGATGCTCCTATCCTCGTAAAGATCCTGTCGCACACCCCAATACGGGCATACTCGGCAGGCACAAAGCATCCGGTCTGCGCCATCAGTACTATAAGTGCGGTTTGGCGCATGTATGTCGATTTTCCCGCCATGTTGGGACCGGTTATTATCAACATGCTGTTTCTGTCGTCGTCCATGTAGGTGTCGTTGGAAACAAATAAACCCTGCTCTGTCGTCTTCTCTATGACCGGATGACGTCCTTTCTGTATTTCCAGAACACGGCTGTCATCGACAATCGGTTTGACATATCCGAATCCTGTGCTGCACGTCGCAAATGAACACAAGACATCCATAGCCGCAATGTTTTCGGACGTCTGTTGTATATTTTTTATGTGTTTTTCTATTTTATCCCTTATTTCGGTAAAAATATCGTACTCAAGTTGATTTATCTTTGCTTCGGCATTGAGAACCAGCCCTTCCATCTCTTTGAGTTTCGGAGTTATAAAGCGTTCCTTGCCCACAAGTGTCTGTTTTCTTATATACTCTTCGGGGGTTTGATCCAGATTTGACTTACTTATCTCTATATAATATCCGAACACCTTGTTATAGCCCACTTTAAGATGGGATATTCCCGTTCTTTCTTTTTCCTTTTGTTCAAGCTCGGCGATCCATTGTTTGGCATCTTTTATGGAGGCTTTCAGTCCGTCCAGTTCATCGGAAAAACCCGAGGTTATGAGTCCGCCCTCTTTTACCGTGTAGGGAGGATCTTCGACTATTGCGGAATTGATTTCCTCATACACCTCCGAAAGCTCCGATATTCCGGAATTTAATTTCAAAAGCAGCTCATCATCGCGGCAAGCAAGCAGACTTTTGATTTCAGGTATGACGGATATGGAATTTCTGAGCGCTATCATATCACGTCCGTTTGCGTTTCCCGAGGCCACTCTGCCTGCAAGTCTTTCAAAATCATAGATTTGCTTGAGGCTTTCTCTTGCGTCGTTCAAGAGCATCGGGTCATCCACGAATGTTTCCACCGCATCAAGACGCAAATTTATCTCTTTGGGGTTGTTGAGCGGTTCACGAAGCCAGCGCTTTAGTTTTCTGCCACCCATGGCCGTGGAGGTCTTGTCCAGAACCCACAGAAGACTGCCTTTGGTTTTCTTATCATACAGCGTTTCCGTGATTTCCAGGTTGCGTATCGAAGCCTTGTCTAGCGCCATCCGGTTTCCGATCTCGTAAAACCTGCAGGATGTGATTTGCTTCAAGGCCTGCATCTGTGTTTCCATGAGGTATGACAGTATGATCCCCGCAGCCATAATACAAAAATCACGCCCGTCCAAACCCAAGCTCACAGTGGAAACATTCCCGAATAAGGTTCTTATTGCCGTTTTCGCCGCTTCTTTGGAATAATATGAAGACGTAACCTCATGAACAAACGAATCGGTAAGTGCTTCTATTTCCTTCATGCCGTAAAAAGTTGAAACATCTTCATTTATCAGGATTTCCCGTGCGTTTATCTTTACAAGTTCATTTATGGCATCTTCATAAAGATTATCCCCGTCCGTCTTTTCAGTGACATAAAACTCGCCAGTCGATATGTCGCAATATGCGATTCCCATCCCTTTTGACGTCAGGTATACGGATGCGAGATAATTATTCTCGTTTTCCTTGAGCATGGAATTGGAAGTGAGCGTACCGGGCGTAACGATCTTCACTACCCCTCTCCGAACCATCCCCTTGGTCGTAGCGGGGTCTTCCAGCTGCTCCCCTATGGCAACCTTATAGCCTAAATTGACCAATTTCTCTATATAAGAATCAGCGGCATGGAAAGGAACTCCACACATGGGAGCTCTCTCTTCCAAGCCGCAGCTTTTGCCTGTCAAAGTAAGTTCCAATACACGAGAAACCAACTTTGCGTCTTCGAAAAACATCTCATAGAAATCACCTAACCGAAAGAACAGTATACAGTCTTTATACCGGTTTTTTATGGACATGTACTGCTCCATCATAGGAGATAATTTCATATGTTTCCCTCCGATTTACTTTCCTTTTTTCTTATTGTATGCTTCAAGCCCGAGACGAATCAGCTCAACCCCTCTCTTCATATCCTCTTTGTTCAAAACATAGGCAATACGGATCTCATCTTTTCCAAGACCGGGCGTTGCATAAAATCCCTCGGCAGGTGCAAACATTACGGATTCTCCGTTGTCTTCAAATTCCTCAAGCAGGAACATCAGGAAATCTTCAATATCGTCCACCGGAAGTTTGCAAGTCATGTAGAATGCACCTCCGGGAACCGTCGCACTGAACCCCGGAATCTTGTTCAATTCTTCCACAACCACATCGCGTCTTCCGCAGTATTCCGCCTTTACCTCGTCGTAATAGGACTGCGGCAAACGGAAAAGTTCCGCCGATGCGATCTGATCCACAGTGGAAACGCACAGTCTCCCCTGCGCAATCTTCATAATGCCCGCCATAAATTCTTTGTTTTTTGAAATGCAAAGACCTATTCTTGCGCCGCAGGCCGAAAATCTCTTGGATACAGAATCCACTATAATCACTCTGTCCGCATACTCTTTCAACTGTCCGAATGATGCCGGTGTTCTTCCGTCATACACAAACTCTCTATACACCTCATCGGCTATGATCATAAGGTCATGCTTTTTTGCAACTTCGGCAATACCTTTCATCTCCTCTATCGTCAGGACATTTCCCGTGGGATTTCCGGGTTCAAGACAGCAGATCGCTTTGGTCTTTGGGGTTATGCACGCTTCTATCTTTGCAGGATCCGCATAAGAATATCCGTCCTCGGCCGATGTTGTGATCGGTTTTACAACGCCTCCCGCCATGAGCGCGAATGTGGAATAATTTGTGTAGTAAGGTTCGGGAACCAAAACCTCATCCCCTTCATCAAGCAAGGTGATAAAGGTCATACTGAGAGCCTCCGAACCGCCGTTTGTCACGATTATGTCGGCGGGATCCAGATCAATATTGTATCTCTTGTAGTAGTCAATAACTGATTCGATCAGTTCCGGACGTCCTCCCGATTCCGCATAAGCTATAACTTTTTCATCAAAATTTCTGATCGCTTCCATAAAGCACGGCGGAGTTTCAACATCAGGTTGTCCTATGTTGAGGTGATAAATTTTTTTGCCTTCTTTTTCCGCTTTGATCGCCACAGGATTGAACTTCCTGATCGGTGAAAATTGCATTGCTTCTACTCTTTTTGAAATGTTCATTGCTCTGATTCTCCTTTACATAACATCATCATAGAACAAGTTGAGACCGCTCCACAACACGTTCAATGCTCTTGGAATTATAACGCACATTTTCGGTTTTGCCAATATTTTTGCCCACATACAGCAAAAATTCCACATTTCCTTTTGCACCCGTTATAGGAGAAAAAGTCAGATCTATCGGTTCAAGTCCGTTTTCACGTGCAAACCCCACAACCTTTTCCATCACATCCTTATGTACTTGTGGATCCTTTACAATACCATTTTTGCCCACTTGTTCTCTGCCTGCCTCAAATTGAGGTTTTACAAGGCATACAAGCCGTCCTTCGTCTGTCATGAGGCTTGCCGCCACGGGAAAAATAAGCTTAAGTGAAATAAAAGAGACGTCAATGCCGACAAAGTCTATTTTGTCCTTTATAGACTCCATATCCATATACCGGATATTACACTTTTCTATATTTACGACCCGGTTGTCGTTTCTTAACTTCCAATTGAGCTGTCCGTATCCAACATCCACCGAATAGACCCTGATCGCGCCGTTTTGCAACATGCAGTCCGTAAATCCGCCCGTGGAAGCTCCTATGTCCATACAGATTCTGTTTTTCAGATTCAAACCGAACTCTTTTACGGCCTTGTCCAGTTTCAGGCCTCCGCGGCTCACATAGGGGCAGGTGTTGCCTCTGACCTCAAAATCCGTTTCCGTGTCGAAACGCATACCCGCTTTGTCTGCCCTCACACCGTTGACAAATACGACTCCCGCCATGATTGAACGCTTTGCTTTCTCCCGCGTCGAAAAATATCCCTTTCCGACCAGCAGCACATCAAGTCTTTCCTTCAAAGAATTCACTTGTCCTTTCCGTCATTTTCGATATAATCGCCTATCTTATCCGCAATCCCCTTTGCGTCAAGACCGTACATTTCACACAGATCCGTACGGCTACCGTGCTCTATGAATCTGTCCGGCCATCCGATATTGTGCACACTGACATCGTCTTTCAATAGGCTACTTACATGTGTGCCGTATCCGCCGCATACCGCCGCATCTTCTATCGTAACTACCGTCCCGCTATATAAATCTTCTTTGCAAATTTCGATCGGTTTTGCGGTATTAACCTTTAAAACACCGACCTCATATCCTCTGTTTTTCAAAAGCTCACGTGCATCCAGCGCCTGCTCAAGCATCGGCCCGACCGCCATTATATCGGCATCAGACCCCTTAAAAAGTCGTTTGTTGCCGCCGTCAAAATCGACGGTTTTCCCCCTCTCGTAGCGACATATGCCTCTCGGGTATCTTATGGCAACGGGAGTATCAAGCTCAAAAGCATATTTGAGCATGGCTTGCAGATCGTTACCGTCCGACGGCGTAAGCAGTGTAATGTTTGGAATAGAAGAAAGATAGGCTATATCGAAAAGACCGTGATGCGTCTCACCGTCAGCCCCGACAACGCCCGCTCTGTCAAGCGCAAAGACCACGGGAAGGTTCTGAAGACAGACATCCTCCACGATCTGATCGTAAGCTCTCTGCAGAAACGACGAGTATATTGCCACAAGTGGCTTCATCCCCGCCTTGGCAAGTCCTGCCGCAAATGTAACCGCATGTTGCTCCGCTATCCCCACGTCAAATATACGATCCGGGTACTTGATCGAAAACTGCGAAAGACCCGTCGCATCCCCCATCGCCGCCGTTATGGCGACCAACTTGCCATTTTTGTCGGCAAGTTCCACGGCTGTATTGCCCATGATTGAAGAATACGAGACTCCTTTGGGTTTCTCCGTTTCGCCTGTTTCCACATCAAATGTTCCTATGCCGTGGAATTTATTTGGCTGCAGTTCCGCATTTCTGTAACCCTTGCCTTTGTCGGTAATCATGTGCAAAATAACCGGTCCCTTAATATTGCGACAGTTCTCCATCGCTTTTACCACGGCATCCACATCATGCCCGTCTATCGGACCCAGATAAGTAAATCCCATCTCTTCAAAAATTACGCCGCCCGATATGAGCGCATATTTGAATTTATCTTTTGCTCCCGAAAGACCTGAAGCCAGTCCCTTACCGACCAAAGGTATCTTATAAAGAGCGTTCTTGATGTTCTTTTTTGCGCCTATGTATCCGCTTGAAGCCCGCAGTTTGTTCAGATGATTGGACAGGCCGCCTATATTTCTTGAGATCGACATGCCATTATCATTCAAAACCACTATGACATTCGATTTGGATGCGCTTATATTATTCAGCGCCTCAAACGCCATTCCTCCCGTCATCGCACCGTCACCTATGACAGCAATGACGTTGTAGTCATCTTTTTGCATGTCTCTTGCCGCCGCCATGCCCGCCGCCACTGAAAGAGAGGTGCTGGAATGACCGGTATCGTAGGCATCATGCGCGCTCTCCGATGCTTTAGGGAATCCACTCATTCCGCCGGTCTTGCGTAATGTTTTGAAGTCTGCGAGTCTTCCTGTCAGCATCTTGTGCACGTAACACTGATGGCCGACATCCCAGATAATTTTATCCCTCGGACTGTCAAACACTTTGTGAAGTCCAAGTGTAATTTCCACAATGCCCAGATTGGACGCCAGATGACCACCGGTCTTTGCTACACTGTTAATCAGAAATTCTCTTATAGAAACCGCAAGAAGCTCCAGCTCCCCGTTGTTCATTTTTTTTAAATCGTTCGGAAAATCATAATCCGATAAGTGTTTTTTCATTCCAAATCACCACTGTTTTGTTCTGAAACACGTTTCATGTTTTGTTTCAAATCCCTAAAATTTATAAATACCTACACCGCTCACTTGGTTCTTATTTCCATCCTGAGTGCCAGATCACGGAAAAATTCGGCATTGTCGTAGTAATCGGCAATTGCTTCCACAGCCTTTTCCGTCAGCTTGTGAAGTTTCTCTCTTGAAGCTTCCACTCCATGCAGGGAAACAAATGTCAGTTTCTTTTTTTTCTCGTCCTCCGAGGTTTTTTTCCCCATCTCTTCTTCATTGCCGGCAACATCAAGAATATCATCCGCAATCTGAAACGCAAGTCCCACATTTTCCGCATAGTTGTTCATCTTCAGAAGCATCTCGGAATCGGCACCTCCAAGGAAAAGTCCTGCCTTGATCGCCGCCGTTATAAGTGCCCCCGTCTTGTTTAAATGTATGTACTCAAGCATTTCGCCGGAGCTTTCGGTTGCTTCGGATTCCATGTCCGAGACCTGACCTGCAACCATGCCCTGCACACCTGCCGCTTTGGAGATCGCATAAGCTGCGTTTATTCTCTTTTTCATTTCAGGAATGTCATCAAAATACAGAAGCAGATCTTTGTTCATCACTTGAAATGCCGTGTTAAGAAGTCCGTCACCTGCAAGGGTGGCTATTCCGTCACCGTAGACAATGTGATTTGTGGGCTTACCTCTGCGCAGTTCGTCATCGTCCATGGCAGGCAAGTCGTCGTGTATAAGAGAATATGTATGTATGTATTCTATGGCGCATGCAAAAGGTATGGCTTTTGATGAATCACCTCCCGCAAATTCACAGGCCGAGAGCAGCAGAACCGGTCTAAGGCGTTTCCCTCCGGCGGTAAGGCTGTATCTCATGGCATCGTACAATGTTTGACTTTTTGTATCCACATTTGGTATAAAATCCAGTAGATATTCCTCCACGATTTTCTTGTATTCATCATAATTTTCTCTCATTGCAGCACCTCTTAAATCCTTCTTTTACCGCATGCCCGGTCACGTTTCCGTTCCGTTTCCGGACTTATGCACATGCACAATCCGCCAAAGCACATAATTTTACCGTTTTTTGAAATTACAATCATGTTTCAAATTCAATGGTTTCAATCTTCTGCTCGGCATTTTTGAGTATCTTTTCGCATATCCGATAATATTTCAGCGCTTCTTCATAGTACGCCACGGAATCCTCAAGCCCCGTTTCCGGGTCTTTCATCTTTTCAGCTAAGGAATTCAGTTTCTCAAGAGACTCTTCAAAGCCGATTTCCTTATCTTCAATTTCTTTATCACGGGTTTCTCTGTCCATGTTTTCCTTGTCAATATTTTTTCCGCACATCATCTGCCTCTCTTTCTTGTCTCAGGAAACGAAATACTGCTTTACCTCTGTTGAATATTACACGATAGTCGCTTCCTTCCTTGAGATCATTGCTGTCACTTATGAGATTACCCTGCATATTCTCCACTATGGAATAACCTTTTTCCATGATCCTGAACGGGTGATTCTCCTCAAGCATAAGCCTGCACTGTTCCACTCTGTTCTTGTTGTGTGTTACCTTATTGCCAAGCGCATTTTCAACCTGTGAAATATAATTTTGAGCTTTCATTGCATTGAAAGCGAATATATTCTCCGTTTGTTTTTTTATGAACATCGCAGTATTTTCAATACTTTCCGCAAGTTCGGCTGTGTCCGGCACCGCGATCTGTGCTGCGGCAGTTGGCGTTGCGGCTCTAACGTCGGCAGCCATATCGGCTATGGAAAAGTCCGTCTCATGCCCTACTGCGGAAATCACGGGAATATCTGATTCATATATCGCCCTTGCGACAATTTCTTCGTTGAATGCCCACAGATCCTCCGCCGAACCTCCGCCGCGACCGACTATAAGTATTTCCGTATCCTTGTGCTCTTCATTTACAAATCTTATTCTGTCGGCTATTTCTTCCGCCGCGGAGGCGCCCTGCACACGACAGGAAAAGATCTTCACGCTACATACATCGTTTCTGCTTTTCAGCGTTTTTACTATATCTCTTACCGCAGCCCCAGTACTTGCGGTCACAACACCTATACTGCGCGGAAAAGACGGTAATTGTTTCTTGTGCGCCGGATCAAACAATCCCTCCTTGAGCAATCTTTCGCGCATACGTACAAAAGCCGCGGCAAGATCTCCCTCACCGACAGATCGCACTGTACGTACATACAGCGAGTAGGATCCTCCCGCTTTATAAACGCTGACCGCCCCCCTACAGACAAGTTGCATTCCGTCGGTTATTTTCGAATCGACTTGAGGCAGAATGTCCTTGTGCAGAAAACAGTTCAGCTTGGACATGCCGTCCACCAAAGAAAAGTATACATGCCCCGTGTAATGATACTTTACACCGGAAGCCTCGCCTTTTACGGACACGTTGGACATTATCGGATCGGAGACTATGATCCTTGAGAGATAATCATTCAATTGTGACACACTTATGGGTTTAGGCGCCATATCTTTGCCTCCCGAGAAGCGCTGTACCGACTGCATTGTCCGTCGACAGCTCCGGTTTTGCGAAATAAATATTGTGTTCGCTTTTAAAATGTCTTCTGAGAAATTCACTTGACGACACGCCGCCCGCATAAAGGAAATCCCCTACATTGTATTTTCTTGCGAGAAATTCCGTGATATCACTCATGGAAAGCGAAATTTCTTTGAATACAGAAAAGATCATGTCCCTGACTTGCGGAGATGAAATATCTTTATTATATCTGTCCATGAACCTAAGACAATGTGTTTCTATTCCCGAAAGGTTCACATAACCGTCCCGGCACTTTATTTTAGGTATATTTGTGTGCTCTGCTTTTTCATCGCATGCGATTTTATCCAGCTCACAGCCGCACGGAAACCTAAGTCCTCCGGCAACACCTATCCTATCAAGAAGCTGTCCGTAGGAAATATCTCTGCTTCCTCCCACCACTTTGTAATCTATACTGTTGACTCCGCTTCTTTCCACCAACACGGCCTCGGTAGTGCCTCCCGAAAAGTGGAATGCTATGAAGCGACTGCAGTTTTTGAGTTCAGTACAGCTTTGCGCCGCAGCTATATGACCCTCCTGATGCGAGAACTCGTAAACAGGAATTTTCATAATTCCCGCAAGTGATCTTCCAAGACTCACGCCGGCAAGAAAAACAGGCATATATGACTTTTTCACAGGTCTTGGTCTTGACGATACTGCCACCGCCTTTACACATGCGCTTTTATCCGCAGTATTCAGGATCCCGGATACTTCTTCCATAATCAATGGGAGATTGTTGATGTGTTGAAACAGCGCCTCGGACTGTCTGATTCCTCTTTCACCTTTCTGAACTTTGATAAACATCCTGCGATCGGCAATTACATTTTCCTCAGAGTCAACGACCGCAACGGATGTCTTATAATTACTGGTGTCGATTCCCAAAAAATAATCCTTACTCATCACTTTCTCCATACGATCGAAAATAAGGCTTTTCGCCTTTCGCGGTCATCTATTTTTTAGCATTTCCGAAAGTTTTAGATGCATCGCCGCTTATACTTCCCAATACCGCATTTACAAACTTGGGAGATTGCTGCGTGCCGTACTTCTTGGCAAGTTCCACCGCCTCGTTTATTGAAACCGCTGCAGGCACATCTTCGGAATACAGGATTTCGCCGACAGAAAGCCTCAATATCGAGATGTCTGTCTTGGGCATTCTTTCTATTCTCCAACCAGTACTGAACTTGCTTATCAAGTTGTCTATTTCATCTCTGTTGCCACAGATTTCTCCAAGCAACAAGTTGCAGTAATTTTTCTGTCCTCCCATGAATTTTCCCGAAAGGTACTTTTGTGCATTTTCCGGCGAAAAATCCTCGGTTGCATCCATTTGAAAGAGAACTTTCATGAGAAACTCTCTCGCTTCTTTCCTGTTCATATATTTCTTTCCTCCACCGTATCGGCAGGCATCTCCACACCTCGGACATGAATATTTATTTCTTTTATTTCGACATCGGAAAGTGATTCCATTTTATTCTTCACCTGCTTTTGTATGTCCCATGCCAACTGAGGTATCTTGCTATGATAAAACACATTGATGTAAAGTTCAATTGTCAATTTCCCCGCATCCTCTGATATTTTGACGCCTTTCACGGGAGATTTGAAACCGGGAATCGCATCCGTAAAACTTCCGCTCATGCTACTGACACCCTCGACCTGCTTGACGACAGCGGCAACATGTCTCATGAAATCTTCGGCATCTATATTTTCCGTCGATGTTCTGTCCGTTTTCATGTGTTGTCTCCCTTTTCACGCGCGTTTTTTTTACCCTCTTGATCATCTTCCTTTGACTCGCTCGAAGGAATTATCTGAAGCCGCACTTTTTCTATCCTGCGTTCCTTGACCGACAAAATTGTGAATATCATGTTGTCGACTTCAACAATTTTATTGATATAGCCGTCTTTGGGAATTTCTCCCAGAATGTCTATCAGGTATCCTCCTATGGTTTCGCTCGTTTCCGATGAAATTGAAATATGCAGCTCATCGTCTATGTCGTCCAGATCTGCGTTACCGTCTATCAGATAGCTGTTTTCACCCGATTTTTCTATTGAGACTTCCTCCTCATCATATTCATCATCTATCTCGCCAACGATCTCCTCGATAATGTCCTCCATCGTGACTATTCCGCTGAATCCACCGTATTCATCGATCAGTATCGCGATATGTTGGCGCTCCTTTTGTAGTTCAAAGAAAAGCGTGTCGATTTTTTTGGTTTCCGGCACGAAATACGGTTCCCTCAAAATGCTCTCTATATCCACCTTGTCGAATCCCTCTTCCCGCGCCTTTATCAAGTAATCCTTTATGTGCAGTATACCTATTATATCGTCCGACCCGCTGCGGCAGACAGGCATTCTGGTGTAGCGCAGTTTCATCAACTGATCAACGTATTCCTCGGGAGAATCCGATATATCTATCATGAATACGTCCGTTCTCGGCGTCATTATCTCATATGCAAGCTCATCGTCAAATCGGAATATGCTTCCGATCATCTTTTTGCCCTCTTCTCTCAAAGAACCGCTGCGCTGCCCAAGCTCAAGTATTGACATAATTTCTTCTTCGGAATATTCCTTTTCGTCTATATCGGTTTTCTGTCCGAATAATCTCAGCAAAAGGTTTCCGATCTTCAAAATCAGCCAAATGGCGGGAAAGGTAAGGGTGCTGAGTACATTTTGAAGCCCGCACAGAGCTCGGGCAAGTTCCTCGCAGTTCTGCTTTGCAAGCCTTCTGGGGAAAACTTCACCCAACGCCATCATCGCGACAAAGTATACCGTGACACAAATCTGTGGTTTTATATCCGCCATAAGCAGCGCCATTAATCCCGCCGCCATGAATATATAGTTCAACAGCTTGTTGGTATACCTGTAGGTATACGGCTGCTCGAGAAATTTAAGGATTCTCTTTGCTTTTACATCCGTCTCATCATCCTCAAGTCTCTGCGTCATCCTGCTGCGGCTGACCGTCTCTATCGCACTGCCGCTGAGCGTAAGGATTCCGTTTAGAATTATTGCCGCTGCCGCTATAAGAATACAGTTTACAGTCGACAGGCTACAGTGATCCGACAACATTGATTCACTCCTTTATCTTCTTTCTGATGATATAATTTTCTTCCACCGGTGTTTCCATTTTTATGCGAAGAAGCTGTTTTGGATGAGGTGCCGACATCAGGCGTTCTCCCGTATCGGCATCGTACATTTCGGATATAATTTGTTTGCTGAATCCCGTCTTGGGTCCGAATACCTCAACTTCATCCCCCTGCACCATCTTATTTCTCTGTTGCACGAGGGCAAATCCCGTTTTGGTATCATAGCTTTTCACAATTCCCGTGAACGAATACTCTTTGATATATGCGCTTGTCAGGTAGTTCTGATCCTCCTCCGTCGCCTTGCCGAAGTAAAATCCCGTCGTAAACTCTCTGTGGCTTGCTTTCTCAAGTTCCTCAAACCATTTGCGGTTAAAAGTATAGTGTTCCGGGTCTTCATAATACGCATCTATCGCCTGCCTGTACGCATGTATGACGGTAGCAACGTAATACAAACTTTTCATCCTGCCTTCTATTTTAAGGCTTGCAACGCCGCTTTTTATCAGCTCGGGTATATGGTGTATCATACACAGATCTTTCGAATTGAATATATAAGTCCCCCTCGTATCTTCTTCCATGCGGTAATACTGTCCGGGGCGTTTTTCCTCCATAACGGCGTATTGATATCTGCACGGGTGGGCGCACATTCCTCTGTTGGCGTCACGCCCCGTCATCACGTTGCTCAAAAGACATCTGCCGGAGTAGGATATGCACATCGCACCGTGCACAAAGGCTTCCAACGTCATATCATGCGGAATTTTTTTCGACAGTTCAGCTATCTCATAAATGGACAATTCGCGCGCCGTCACAAGTCTTCTGACCCCTATATCATACCAGAAGCGTGCGCACATGTAGTTGGTCATATTCGCCTGGGTCGACAGATGCAGTTCAGCGTTAGGCATGTTTCTTTTGACTACGGAAAGCACTCCCGGATCCGATATCAAAAATGCATCGACAGGTATCTCTTTAATTTCATTAAGATAGGCTTCCAGCGGTTCAATATCTTCATTGTGCGCATAGATGTTTAAGGTCATATAACATCTACATCCCCGTTTGTGAGCAAATGCGACTCCTTCAGCCATTTCATCCACGCTAAAATTGCCGGCTCCCGCCCTCAGTGAGAAAGCTTCTCCTCCAAAATAAACGGCATCGGCTCCGTAAATAACGGCTATTTTAAGTTTTTCAAGATCTCCCGCAGGAGCGAGCAACTCAATTCGGTTCATATTTCTGTATACCTATAGTCATATTGATACAATATCCACGGATTCCCTTTTTTATGAACTTGGTGCGGCAAATCCGGTCAATCCAATATGGAAACCGCAATTCCGTCGCCAACCGAAAACAACGATGTCTCCATGCATTTGTTGCCGGTAATAAAATCAATGTACTCTTTCATCTTTTTCCTGTGAGTTTTGTGTTTTTTCTTTGGATCAAGTTCCTCCACTACGGTGAGTCCATGAATAAGTATATTGTCCGTTACTATGACAGCTCCCGGATCGCATACCGGAATGCAACTCTCCATGAATCTCCTGTAGCTGTTTTTTGCAGCATCTATAAAAACAAAATCAAAGCCAACGATGCCTTGATCTTCCAATTTTTCAATCTGCTCCTGCCCATCGCCGAAGCAGGCGAAGACCTTGCCGTCTACACCTGCTCTCTTAAAATTCCCAATAGCTGCGGTATATGCAAATTCGTCATTTTCAATTGTATATACTTCCGAAGATGGAAGCGATTTTGCAAAAAAGGTCGCAGAGTAGCCTATTGCTGTGCCTATCTCCAGTATTTTTCGGGGTTTCTTCAATTTCAACAATGTCGAAAGAAATTCTTCCGTTTCTTTTAAAATTATCGGGACTCCGTCTCTTTCCCCCAAGATGCGAAACTCTTCCATGAAACCGTCTATGGGTTCATAACTCTCGTTCAAAAAGTCCCTTATTCGGGGCTCGACAATATAAAAGGACATCAGTTGCTCTTTCCTTCTTTCTCGTTTCGCGCCTTGTAATAGGCATCCTTATCCTTGAGGAATTGACTGTATTTTTCCGAGAAAGTCATGGAGTCATCCAGTCTGTCACTTAAAATGAAATACATGTACTTGGTGTTTGCCGGATTCAGAGCGGCCTTTATGGAGGCTTTTCCCGGGGAACATATAGGCCCTGGAGGCAGTCCTGCATTGGTGTATGTATTGTATTCGGATTTCACTTTGGTATCGTCAATTGACAGATCCTTCTTCCTGTTGTTGTCAAGTCCAAGCACATATTGAACGGTCGAATCCATCTGCAGAGGCATCTTGGCTTTCAGCCTGTTGTAGATGACGCTTGCGACCTTGTCCCTGTCGGCATCGATGGCAGCTTCTTTTTCTATGATCGAGGCGACTATGACAATTTGATTTTCCGTAAACTTCATTTCCTTTGCTTTTTCTCTGTCGGAAGTAGTGAAATTTTTGCCGTATTCCGCAAGCATGGAGCTTATGATGAAGTTATTGTCGGAAGTTGCCGGTATGGTGTAAGTACTTGGGAATAAGTACCCCTCAAGTTTATGAGTTCCTTTCTGCGCACCCTTCAAGAATGTGAATTCCGATGCGAATCCCGCATTCTCAAGCGTGTTTACAAACTCATCCTTCTTTACCAAACCGATTTTGGCAAGTTTGTTTGCAATGTCATATTCCGTGTATCCCTCGGGGATGGTAAACGTTATATCGTTGGTTTTCCCCGTCCTAAGAGCTTTTGCAATCGTGTCGGTTGTCATGGATGGGGAGAAGGCATATGAACCGGCCTGGTATAGCCCATCATACCTGTTGAGCGTCGTGTAAAGCTTAAAATCCCGAGCCGAATTTATGATACCTTTGGTCTGTAGCAGTTTGCCTATGCTCGCTGTGGTGGAGCCTTTCTTGACGGTCACCATAATTTCATTCTTGCTCGACTTGTCCTTTGCGCTACCGCCAAGGCTTTTCCCGTAGATATAAAGTCCAAGAACCAATACCACTATAAGCGCAACGATGATTGCCAGGATCCTGAACACCGCTCCGCTTTTTGTTCGCGTCTTTTTTTCCTTGCTCATTCAACCCTCCGGTTACTTCGATCTGCCTAAATATTCTCCGGTTCTTGTGTCTATCTGTATTTTTTCTCCTGCCTCAATGAATACAGGAACCTGAATCACGGCGCCCGTTTCTACCGTTGCGGATTTGGTGACGTTTGTTGCGGTGTCACCTCTTACGCCCGGTTCCGTTTCCGTCACCTCAAGATCCACAAAATTTGGCGGTTCTACCTGAAACGGCGCTCCCTTGTAGAATTTTATCGTGGCATCATCGTTCTCCCTGAGATACTTTATTGCCTCTTCAACATCGTCTTTGCTTATCGGAACCTGCTCAAAGGTTTCTCCGTCCATAAAATAATACAGTTCGCCGTCGTTGTACAGATACTGCATCACCTTTGTTTCAATGTGCGCTTTAGGGAATTTGTCACTCGGATTGAACGCATCCTCGCGAATTGCTCCGGTCAAAATATTCTTGTACTTGGTACGCACAAATGCCGCACCCTTTCCGGGTTTTACATGTTGAAAGTCCAAAACAACATGTGGCTCACCGTTAATCTCAAAAGTGATACCTTTTCTGAAATCTCCTGCTGTTATCATCGGTCTGCTTCTCGCTTTCTAAATTTAAAAATCAAACAATGCGTTATTATAGCAAATTTATGTCGGATTGCCAATACCCATGGCTTCTCCGAGTATCTTGTAGACGTCGTTCATCATTATCGAAAATCTCATCTGTGCCTGCAAATACCCGGCTGCCGACGGATCCTTCATGACTATTCCATAAAGATCCTGTATGGTTTTCTGCGCATCCTCTGTGATTTCACCTCCGGTCATTTGCTTGGCCTGCAGTTCCATCTGCTTGGCCTCAAAGTCGTTTATCATATTTGAAAGTTCCGGGTTGGCATCAATTTTTTCTTTCCACGAGATGTAATCTTTGTATTCCTGTGATTCCTTTATTGCGCCCGAAAGATTGTGCGCCGCATCGTATACATTCATTTTTTGTTTCCTTTCCGTTACGCATCCATAAATATGCACAGAACCATCGGACTTCGCTTAGTCCTTGCAAAAACATACTTTCGCATGTCATTCCTCACTCCTGCTCTCAATGCGTTTCTATCATTTTTGTCACTGTTCAAATGATGTTCCAAAGACGCATAGGCGTGTTCCTGCATCTCTTTCATCAGTTCGCCATGCTCTTTTACATACACAAAACCGCGTGAATGCAACTCAGGCCCCGAAATTATTATGCGATTTTTGATATCTATTGTGGCAGCAACCACTATCAATCCCGCCTCCGAAAGCACTCTTCGCTCATTAAGGACGACATCGCCCACATCGCCAACGCCAAGCCCATCGACCAGTATGTCGTCAGCTCTTATGACGTTATCATATTTCACGACCTTTTGTTTGCCGATCGAGAGCTGGTCTCCGTTTTCAAGAATGAATATATTCGACGGTTCGGTTCCCAGAGATTCGGCAAGCTGCGAATGTCTCACAAGGTGCCTGTGCTCTCCGTGCACCGGCATGAAATATCTTGGTTTTATCAGCGAATGCATCAGCTTCAGATCTTCTTGGCATGCATGCCCTGAAACGTGGATATCGGCTATATCGTTGTATATTACATTGACTTCTTTCTTGTAAAGCTTGTTTACGACATTTGAAACCGTTTTCTCATTTCCCGGGACAGGCGTCGAGGAGAGTATGACCATATCCCCTTTCTTGAGCTTCACGTTTCTGTGCTCATCGTCTGCCATCCTTGCAAGCGCGGACATAGGCTCTCCCTGACTTCCCGTGGTGATTACCACAAGTTCTTTGTCCGGAACGTGTCTCATTTTGTTCAATTCGACAAAAGAACCTGCCGGGAACTTAAGGTATCCCAATTCTTCGGCTAGTTTCACCACATTTTCCATGCTTCTTCCCGATACCGTGAACTTCCTTCCGTACTTTACGGACAGCTCAATGATTTTCTGAACTCTGTGTACATTGGAGGAAAACGTCGCGATAATGATTCTGGTCGTCGCTTCTCTGAATATGCCTTCTAGAGTTTCCCCTACCAGCTGTTCGGACGGCGTAAATCCGGGCTTCAGTACATTGGTGCTGTCCGCCATAAGAAGATCGACACCGTTTTTCCCTATTTCCGCAAGTCTAGGGAAGTCTATCGGTTCCTCGTCTATAGGCGTAAAGTCCACCTTGAAGTCACCTGTGTGGAAGAAGGACGCCACAGGTGTTTCAACGTAAAAACATACTGCATCGGCTATCGAATGCGTGGTTCTGAGCGCTTCTATCTTGAACTTGCCGATCTTGAATTTATCGCCTGCGGCAATCGTCCTTAAATCAGCATTCAGCTTGTGCTCTTCCAATTTGTTCTTTATCAGTCCCAGCGGCAACTGCGTTCCGTATATCGGAACATTTAACTTTTTGAGAAGATAGGGTATCCCCCCTATATGGTCTTCATGGCCGTGTGTGATTATCACTGCCTTGACTTTCTCTGAATTCTCCACCAAATAGCTGAAATCGGGAATGACCACATCTATTCCAAACATGTCATCCTCGGGAAATGACATACCGCAATCTATCACTATTATTTGATCGTCATATTCGAATGCGGTCATATTCTTGCCTATCTCATCCAGACCTCCTATGGGAATAACTTTAAGCGTTTCCGATTTTTTGAGAGGCTTCAATATCTTCGGGGATTTTCTTTTGCCGGCGTTCCCGTTGCCACTGCTCTTGGTGAAATTTATATCACGGGTCTTTCTTCCGCGGCCTGCATTGCTTCCGATTCTGCCGTTGTATCCCTTGTCTTTCTTAAATCTCATGTCCGGTTTTGAGTTGCCTTTTCCCATGCCCCTTGCGTTAAGCCCGGAGCCTTGGAGCGTGTTTTTAGCGCCAAAACCACTGCTCTTGGGTCTTCTGATAGATGTCCCAAAGGCAGGTTTTACATTATTCTGTTTCATTAATGGTTCCCTTCTACTTTACAACAAAATTAACAAGTTTATCAGGAACCGCAACTGTTTTCAGCACATTCAAATCTTTGATGAGCGCAACCACTTCAGGCACTTTCCTTACTCTCTCCGCAAGCTCATCCTTTGAAAGACCTGCGGGCATGGACAGTCTTTCCTTCAGTTTTCCGTTTATCTGGATAACTATTGTTTTGACATCCTCAACCAGCGCCGTTTCGTCGTAGCTTGGCCATGCAGCTTCAATCAAAGACCGCTCGTTACCTAATTCTTGCCACATTTCCTCGCATATGTGAGGTGTAAAAGGTGACAAAATCGTGACGAGTTTTGTGATTGCATCCTTAAACAGCGGAATATTCAAATTCGCATTCTGTTTATACTTGTACAGTTCGTTTACCAATTCCATGATAGAACTGATCGCCGTATTGAAATTGAATCTTTTTTCAACATCATCGGTGATTTTCTTTATTGTTGCATTCAGTTTTGCATTTAGTTTTTTGTCGTCTTCCGACTTTATTTTTATAGCATCCTTGCTATTATAGACTTTTTCTTTTGATTCGAGGATCAATCTCCATACGCGGTTAAGAAATCTGTAGCTTCCTTCGACTCCTTCATCCGACCAGTCCAACTCTTTTTCGGGCGGCGCCGCAAACAAAATAAACAGTCTTGCAGTGTCGGCGCCGTATTTTTCTATGATCTCTTCAGGACTCACGACGTTGCCGAGCGATTTACTCATCTTTTTGCCGTATTTGTTGACCATGCCCTGCGTAAGCAGATTCTCAAAAGGTTCCTCGGCGGTAACAAGTCCAAGGTCGCTGAGAGCCATTTCAAAGAATCTGGCGTACATGAGATGCAGTATCGCATGTTCCACGCCGCCTATGTACTGATCCACATTCATCCAGTAGTCCACTTTTCCCTTTTGGAATATTTCTTTTTCATTGTGAGGGTCACAGTAGCGCAGAAAGTACCACGACGAATCGAGGAAGGTGTCCATGGTATCGGTTTCGCGTTTTGCTTTCTTTCCGCATCTTGGACATTCACATTCCAGAAATGATTTTGACGTGGTCAGAGGTGATTCTCCCTTACCGGTAAATTCGACGTCTTCCGGCAAAAGAACCGGGAGATTTTCCTCTTTTTCCGGGCTCCAGCCACAGTCGTCGCAGTGGATCATAGGTATAGGTGTGCCCCAATATCTCTGACGCGAAACGAGCCAGTCTCTAAGCCTGTAGTTTATCGTCTTTTCGCCGCTTTTGCGTTCCACCAGCCAATCAACCATCATCGGGATGACCTTTCGGTTGTTGAGTCCGTCAAATCTTCCGGAATTGATCATGTTCCCCTCGGCGATCAGAGCTTCTTTTAGATTGTTTACATCCACATCCGGATCGTTACTTTCAACTACCGGAACTATTTCAAGATCGAACTTTTTGGCAAAATCAAAGTCTCTCTGGTCGTGCGCCGGCACAGCCATGATAGCTCCGGTACCGTATCCCATCAAGACATAGTCGGATATGAATATTGGGACTTTCTTGTCGTTTACCGGGTTAATCGCATATTTTCCTATAAATACGCCCGTCTTTTCATTGACTGTGGATGTACGCTCTATTTCATCCATGTGCTGCACTTTTTCTATATAGGCATACGTTTCCTCTTCATATTCAGTTCCCTTTACCAACTCCTCTATATAAGGGTGTTCAGGAGCCATGACCATGTATGTGCATCCAAAGAGGGTATCTGCGCGCGTTGTGAACACTTTGAGAATCTTGTCGGTTCCGTCTATTCTAAAGTCGATGTTCGCGCCTATAGATTTACCGATCCAATTTTCCTGCATCACTTTGACTTTATTGGGCCATCCGTGCATGTTTTTGAGATTTCCCAGCAAACGTTCTGCGTAATCGGTTATTTTGAAATACCACTGCGAAAGATTTTTCTTCCCTACAGGCGTGTGACACCGTTCGCATGCGCCGTCCACCACCTGCTCGTTCGCCAGCACCGTTTGGCAACTTGGACACCAGTTTACCGGGTTTTCTTTTTTGTACGCCAGACCTTTATTGAAGAATTGTATAAAGATCCACTGCATCCAGCGATAATAATCGGGATCGCAGGTCTGAACCTCCCTCTCCCAATCATATGAAAGGCCGAGCTGCCTCAACTGTGTCTCCATTTCTTCTATATTTCTGTGTGTCCATTCCGCCGGAGGCGTTCCGTTTTTTATTGCGGCATTTTCTGCGGGCAGACCGAAAGAATCAAACCCCATAGGATGAAGTACGTTAAATCCTTTCATGTGTTTGAATCTTGCGATCACATCCCCGATGGAATAATTTCTTACATGCCCCATGTGAAGTTTTCCCGATGGATAAGGAAACATCTCCAGCACATAGTATTTCTCGCGCAAAGGATCTTCCGTGGTTTTGAAACTTTTGTTTTCCTCCCAGTAATTCTGCCACTTTTTCTCTATCCGCTTAAATTCATACCTTTCTTTCATAACTTTCCTCTCTATTCAAAATCCAACAAACCGCAATCGCCCCAGACATTTTCAAGATTGTATCTGTCTCGCAATTCAGGGTTAAAAATATTCACAACTATATCACCGTAGTCCATCAAAATCCACCCCGAATCACGTTTGCCTGCAATACTTGCTGGTGAAATTCCCAGTTTTTCGTATTCATCAGCCACCGCTTCGGAAAGAGCCCCCACCTGCCTGTCGTTGCTTCCGCTCGCAATTATGAGATAATCGGCAAAAGATGACTTTTCGGCGATATCTATTATCTTTATATCTATACCTTTTTTCTCGTTGATGGCACGAGCTGCCAATAGTGCGAGTTCTTTGTTTTCCATGGTGTTCTCCCTTTCTTTGTTCATTATTTCATCCTTTTTCTCTTATTTGAAAAATATCTTTCGGCTTCCGTCGTATCGGGATCCACGCGCACATTTTTCTCTTTTAAAAAATTTATCGTATTCCTCAACGCTGTAAGACATGCGCAGTCAAGATCTTCTTGCAACACCTTTCTGAGGCTTTCAACTCCGGGATAATTTCTCCCTGGTTCCACGGCATCGGCCATAAAAAGTATCTTCTCAAGCCCGGACATTCCGGCACGCCCTGTGGTATGAAAACTCACTGCATTTATCATGTCATCGTCCGTAATTCCGTATTCCTTTCGCATAGCGGCGGCGGCAAGTTTTCCGTGCGCCAGTTCAATTCCGGTCGAATATCGGCTGTTCTCCAACCCGTATTTTGTTATATACGACTCAAGTTCATTGCCCGAAAGTTCCCTGTACATATCGTGAAACAGTGCTGCAAGCTCCGCTTTTTCGGGATCTTCACCGTATTTTTCCGCAAGTTTCCGTGCTGTTTTTCCGACATTCTCCGTATGTTTAAGCCTTTTGGCAGAAAGGTTTTCTTTAAGATATTCATAAACTCTGCCCTTCAAATCGGCATTCCCGCTATTTTCCCGTTTCTTCATGCATTTACCTGTACAGCCCGTTTTCATTTATGTAATCGGCGACAGGCTTAGGAATATATTGCCCGATTCGCCTTCCTTCCTTGAGTGCTTTTTTGATCTCGGTCGATGAAATATCCACGGGCTTGTTGTTTAAAACTTTGATTTCGGTTCCGTATTTTTCTTGAAGTTCTTTCAGCTTTTCCCCGGTTTTGATTGTGCAAAATCCCGGTCTAGGCGCCAGTATAAACGAGTATTCACGCAAAAGATCGGTGCCCTTATGCCACGATTCCATACTCAGCAGAGAGTCGCTTCCGACGATAAAATACAGTTTGTCATCCGGTCTTTTCATACTTATGTCGCATAATGTACGGTACGTATATGAAATTCCGGCATTCCTTATCTCAATATCGGATACTTCAACATTTTCATACATGTCCGCTATAACGTTCAGCATGGCAAGTCTGTGATCGTCACCTACCCTCTTTCTACCGAGTTTAAAGGGATTCACCTTGGCGGGCAGCAGAACTATTTTCGCGCAACCTGCTTCTTCTACGGCGCTTTCCAGTATCGAAAGATGCCCCAGATGAAAAGGGTCAAAAGTTCCGCCCAAAATTCCTATTTCGCTCATGACAACTCATTTCTCAATCATTTTTCGATACGGGTTCAATTTTTAATCTCAAGACCTAGTTCATTCAACTGGTCTTTGTCAACGCGATTTGGGGCATCGCTGACCATACACTGCGCATTTTGATTTTTGGGGAACGCCATCACCTCTCTGATACTTGATTCCCCCGCAAGCAACATAACCATTCTGTCCAGTCCGTACGCGATTCCTCCGTGAGGCGGTACGCCGTATTTGAATGCTTCAAGCAAAAATCCGAACTTTTGCTCACTCTCTTTCTCGGAAATTCCAAGCAGTTTAAACATCTTTTTTTGCAACCCGGCATCATGTATACGTATGCTTCCGCCTCCCAGTTCAACGCCGTTCAGCACTATATCGTATGCATCCGCTCTCATCTTCTCCGGATCGGGATCCGACATGTCCATATCTTCACTCATCGGATGCGTAAATGGGTGATGCACCGCTTTCAATCCTCCCGTTTCCTCATCCTTCTCAAACATAGGAAACTCGGTGACCCACAGAAGATTGAATTTTTTATCGTCGAGCAGCCCCAATTTTCCCGCGATATGTCGTCTCAAAAATCCCAGACTGTCAAACACCTGTTTCGGTTTGTCGGCGGCTATCAAAATCAAATCCCCCGGCTTTGCGTTGAAAAGATCTGCGATTTCCTCAAGCGCCCCGCGATCGAGGAATTTGTTGACCGAGGATTTATATTCATTTTCTTCCACTCTTATCCATACAAGACCCTTGATTCCGTAAGTTTTCGCGGCATCGGTCAGTTTGTCTATATCTTTTCTCGAAAACGAGGCGGAACCTCCGTCCACACATATCCCCCTGATGTCGCCGCCGTTTTTCAATGCATTCACAAACACGGGAAAATCCGTAGTTTTCACAGCATCAAGTCCGTTCAAGCACTTAAGTTCAAAACCGAATCTCGTGTCCGGCTTGTCGGAGCCATATCTTTCCATCGCTTCGCGCCACGAAAGGCGGGGCAGAGGGGTTTCTATATCCACATTCATCAGTTCTTTGAACAGTCTTTTCAAATAGCCTTCCTGGATTTCTATCACATCGTCTACATCCACAAATGACATCTCCATGTCTATTTGGGTAAATTCCGGCTGCCTGTCGGCACGCAGATCCTCATCCCTGAAACATTTTGCGATCTGAATGTATCTGTCGGTACCGCCGACCATCAGAAGCTGTTTGAAAAGCTGCGGTGATTGGGGAAGCGCATAGAAATTTCCCGAATCCACTCTGCTGGGAACAAGATAGTCCCTGGCGCCTTCCGGTGTCGAACGTACCAGTATCGGTGTTTCAACGTCTGTAAACCCAAGCTCGTCGAAATAGTCACGCGTAAGTTTGGCGATCTTGTGTCTGAAGGTGAGATTCTTCTGCATGCCAGGTTTGCGAAGATCAAGATATCTGTATTTCAAGCGCAAATTATCGTCTGCATTGTCATCGTCTTTTACATAAATGGGAGGTGTCTCGGATTTGGAATAAAGTATCAACTCAGTAGCGGCGACCTCCACATCTCCGGTTGGAATATCCGGGTTTTTGGACGTTCTTTCTCTGACGGTTCCCTTGATCCCCACCACATACTCTCCTCTTAGATCCTGCGCCTCGTCGAACACACTCTTTGGCGTATTCTCGTCAAAAGTGATCTGCAAAATACCTGTCTTATCTCTCAGATCCACAAAAACAAGACCGCCGAGTCTTCTTTGCTTTGCGACCCAGCCATTAAGAATCACATTTTCACCGATATTTTTCATATCTATAAGCCCGCACATGTGGCTTCTTTTAAACACTCCGGCCATTGACTAAATTCCCTCTTTCTGCTGTTTTACGACGGATATAATCTCCCCGAACGGAATTTCTCTCTGTTCGTGGGCATCCATATCCTTAAGCTGAACCACACCTTTTTGCAACTCTTCATCGCCTATGACTATCGTTTGTTTGACCCCCATCCTTGCGGCGTATTTGAACTGCCCTTTCACATTTCTTGCGAGCGTGTCCATTTCTGCCGAAATGCCGTTTTGGTGAAGATCGCGCAATATCTCAAGCCCCTTTTTTTTGGATTCCTCACCCATTGCAACTATGAAAACCTGAGTAGGTTCGTCTTCCGGTATTTCCACTCCGTTTGCGTCCATGAGCATGAGGAGTCTTTCCTTTCCAAGTCCGAATCCTACTCCGGGGATCGGCGGGCCACCTATTTCCCGGCAAAGATCGTCGTACCGCCCGCCGCCGCAGACAGTTCCCTGTGCCCCGATTTTGTTTGAAACGAACTCAAATGCAGTCTTTGTATAGTAATCCAGACCTCTGACTATTCTGGGATTCACTCTGTAATTAAGCCCCATAGCCTCGAGGTTTTTCTTGAGTTCATTAAATGCTTCGGAGCATTCATCGCAAAGGTATTCGAGCATCTCAGGCGCATCTTTTACAAGCTCCTTGTCTTCATCGGATTTGCAATCCAATATCCTCATCGGGTTTTTCTCAAATCTATCTTTGCATGTCCGGCACAATTTGTCGTAATTGGGTCTCAAAAAGTCCTGCAACGCTTTTCTGTACCTTTTGCGGCATGTAGGACATCCTACGCTGTTTATTTCCAAAACAACATCTTTGATCCCCATTTCTTTGATGAAATCGTGTCCGAGACAGATAACGTCGGCATCCGCCATCATATTCGGCGTCCCGAAAATCTCAACACCAAACTGATGAAATTCTCTCAAACGCCCGGATTGAGGTTTTTCATACCTGAAACATGCCGTATCGTAGTAAAGTTTTGTCGGCTGAACCTCCGCATACATTCTGTGTTCCACAAACGATCTTACCGCAGGAGCCGTTCCTTCGGGTTTCAGCGTAAGGCTTCGCCCCCCGTGGTCGTCAAAGGTGTACATTTCTTTTTGCACAATGTCTGTGGTATCTCCAACTCCCCTGTTTATGAGTTCGGTGTGTTCAAACATTGGAGTGCGAAGCTCGCCGAATCCGTATCGTTTACAGATGTCCGCAAACTTTTTTTCTATGTGGTGCCATCTGTGGATCCGGTCGGGCGTTATGTCTTTTGTACCTTTGGGTGCATTTGTCAGCATTTCTACTACCTCCACAATTTTTCTTCTTTTCTCTTGCACATTTCATCTATGCGTTCTATATATTCTCTGTAATTGGATACGTTGGGTATCCTAACCAGTCTGTTATTTTCAGGATAATATCTCTTCGATATTCCGCCTGCCCCCAGCGCCACTATGGTTTGATGCTCATCCATTATTCGTATATTGTAAAGTCCGTCCGTTTTCCCTAGGCAGTATCCCGTATTTTCAAAAAAGCCCGCCATGTGCTTCTGCCTGTACAGGTAATACGGAACAAAACCTCTGCGAGATAGAATTTTGCGGCTCAAGTCCAACATGTCGGATACCCTCTCCGCCACCCTGTAGTGGTAGTTCATATCCACATACCGAAGTCTTGAGCCTCGTTTGACTGCGAGTGTGTGGACGGTTATATTGTTGGCTCCCAGACTTAAAACTTCCTCAAGAGTGTTCTTGAAATCAGCCTGCGTTTCTCCGGGAAGTCCTGCTATCAAGTCCGCATTTATTACAGCGAAGTCTTTCTTGATGGACATGCCAAATGCTCTGCGCACATCATCAGGATCATGATTTCTACCTATTATTTTTAGGGTTTCACTGTTCATCGATTGGGGATTGATACTTATCCTGTCAACGCCCATCAGCTTCAGGATTTCCAACTTATCCTCATCCATGGTGTCGGGTCTTCCCGCCTCCACGGTGAATTCCACGAGGTTTTTAAGATCAAAGGATTCCCTGACCTTGCTTATAACTTGTTTCAGCTGTCCGGCTGAAAGAGTCGTGGGAGTTCCTCCTCCAATGTATAAAGTTTCCGCATGCCGGCCTGTGCTTTTCAGGCGTTCGCCCACATATCCTATCTCTTTTATGAGAGCAGGAATATATGCTTCCATCTCATCGTTTCCGACTTGATTGGATGTAAATGAGCAGTACGAGCAACGCGTCGGGCAGAAAGGTATCCCTATGTATATACCGACTGAATCGGGGTTCGGTTTGCCGTAAATAGCATTTTGTCTATCATAAGTGCTCGTAATAAGCTTTGTCTTTTCCTCAGTGAGTCTATATTCGTCAAGCAGGATCTTCTTTGCATCCGCACGGGATTTTGTTTTTTCGATCAGCTCCCCCGCAAGTTTTACCGGCCGCACTCCCGTGAGTATTCCCCAATCCGGTTTTATTCCTGTGAGCGCCTCCAGTTTATCGAAGATCTCCCTCTTTATAGCGTCTTTGTCGCTTGCGTGAACCGAATTTATGTGCAGACAGTCGTCAAAACAGAAACCGTCATCTTCCACAAGTTCATAATCCTCAGGTGGCATGAATTCATCTATCAGTTCGCGCAGAGGTGCTGTAGCAGAGACTCCGTGGATCTTAATGGGAAGCTTTTTGTTGTCCTGCAAAACACCGTCAATCCGCTCTGACAAAAGGATTCCTCTTCTTTTCGTGTCCTATGGTGGACTGTTCCATATGCCCCGGAAGTACAATCGTTTCATCCGGCAAAGTGTACAACTTCTCTTTTATTGACCTCAATATTTGGTGATAACTTCCCCCGTACAAATCTGTTCTTCCTATCGACTCTCTGAAAAGGGTATCACCGCTGAAAAGATAATTCCCACATTTTACGCACATTCCGCCTGCAGTATGTCCGGGCGTTTCAATAAAAATCAATTCCATATTGCCCACTTTGATATGGTCGCAATCCTCAACTGAAATATCGGGGTTCACCGTAATGGCTCTGCCGTACAGTGCTTTTGAGGAATTCAGTGTTCCGTCACTCAACAGCTCCTCCTCTTTCAGCGGCGCCACAATCTTGATGTCAGGAAAGATCTCCTTAAGATCGTCGATGCCTCCTATATGGTCTCCATGCGCATGGGTCAGCACTATGTACTGCACAGTCAAGCCTTCTTCTTTTATCTTTGCGAGCAATGACGGGCTTGCCCCGCCCGGATCAACTATAAACGCTTTACCTGTTTCATCAAATGCCAGATATGTATTTACCATTATTGGTCCCGTAGGGAAGCTGTATACCTCCATCTTTTTCCTCCTTAATAAGTCCTTGTCAGGATTTTGCCCTGTACACGCTCATTACACCCGGCACGTTGCGCAGGTTTCTCTGTATTTTCTGCATCTGTTGAATGCTAACGAGCATCAGTGTAAGCGTTATGTTTAGAGTTTCGTTCTTGTCGCTCTTTGCATTAACGCCCTCTATCCTTACATCCTGATCCTCACACGCCCTCGATATATCGGAAAAAATACCGCGTCGGTCAGCGCACACTATACAGATGTTTGCGGCATAGAATTTATCATCTTTCACATCTTCCCATTCAACGTCTATGCATCTGGCCTTTTCATGATCAGGAAGTGACAATATATTTGAACAGTCCTTTCTGTGGACTGAAATTCCTCTTCCTTTAGTTATAAAACCCACGATATTATCGCCCGGCACAGGATTGCAGCAACGCGAAAGTCTTATCATAAGCCGATCGTTTTTTTTGCCCTCTACAAGTATCCCCGGGCTTTGTTGAGATTTTTTCGTCTCGCGAAGCTTCTTGGGCGTTTCGTTTATCAGGTCTTCTTCCTTTTTCTGAAGCTGCTTTTCTTCTTCTTTCTTTTCACCGTCAAAGAGTTCGAATATCGCATTTGCAAATTTGCTCAAAACTGCTCCGCCCTGTGAAATCTGCGTGTAGGCTTCATCCAAAGTAGTAAACTTCATTTCTTTTGCCGCCGCTGTGAGATATCTCGCTTTCAGGACGGTTTGAGGATCGTAGCCTTTTTTGCGCAGATACTTGTCGAGAAGATCTTTGCCCTTTGCTATGTCATCGCCTTTATTTCGGCGCTTGAGCCACTGTCTTATTTTATTCCTTGCCGATGAACTCTTGGCGATCTTCAGCCAGTCCACGCTCGGCCCCGAGGAATTGGCGGAAGTCACGATTTCCACAATATCTCCGTTTTTCAACGTGTGATCTATGGTGACCATCTTGCCGTTCACCTTGGCTCCCACACAATGGCATCCCACGTCCGTGTGAATCTTGAACGCAAAATCAAGAGGCGTGGACTCCGCCGGCAAGTCTATTACCTCACCTCGCGGAGTGAATACGAAAACCTGAGAGGCGAACAGATCCACTTTCAGTGTCTCCATAAACTCCCTTGGATCTTCCAGTTCTTTCTGCCACTCCAACGTCTGCCTGAGCCACGCAAGCTTCAGATCCTCGTTGTTTTGGCTCGAGTTGCCTTTCCCCTCTTTGTACTTCCAGTGAGCCGCGATACCAAATTCCGCCACCCGATGCATCTCATAAGTTCTGATCTGTATTTCAAAAGGTTCCCCGTTATCGCCCAAAACCGTGGTATGCAGGGACTGATACATATTCGGTTTCGGCATGGCTATGTAGTCCTTAAAGCGACCGGGGATCGGTTTCCACATGGTATGTACCTGACCCAAAACGGCATAACAGTCCCGCACGTTTTCGACTATGACCCGAACGGCCGTAAGATCAAAGATTTCATCAAGCTGCTTATGCTGAATTACCATTTTCTTATAGACACTGTACAGATGCTTTGAGCGCCCCGAAATGTCAAAATGCATATTCATGGCTTCCAACGCTTCACGTATTTCCTGCATCACTTCATTGATAAACAATTCACGCTGCGTTTTCTTCTCCGTGATATCTTTCTGCAGCTCTTCATACTCTTTTGGATGAAGGTATTTTAATGCTATATCTTCCAGTTCAAACTTGATGGTAAATATACCGAGTCTGCTGGCAAGCGGCGCATATATATCCAGTGTCTCTCTAGATTTCTCTATAATCTTTTCGGGACGCATATATCCAAGAGTTCTCATATTGTGAAGCCTATCCGCCAGCTTTATTATGAGAACCCTGATATCCTTGGACATGGCAAGAAACATCTTTCTGAGCGTCTCCGCCTGCGCCACTTCCTTGCTGTCGAATTTAAGCGTTCCGAGTTTGGTCACGCCATCCACAAGCAAGGCGACCTCCTCACCGAAGTCTTCAACGAGCATTTCCCTCGTATAAGAGGTGTCCTCAACCACATCATGCAAAAGCCCGCCGACCAGTGTTTCGTCATCCATGCCAAGTTGCGCAAGAATGACGGCCACTGCAACGGGGTGGATCAGATAAGGCTCACCGCTTTTTCGAAGTTGTCCTTCATGAAGCAGTTTTGCCTTATCATATGCCCTCCCTATCATTTCGGTGTCGTAGTCCTTATATTGTTTTATTTTCTCTAAGAATTTGGCTTTTGTCTCCATTTACGACTCTCTGAGGCGATTGCTCTATTTTTTTCTCTTCTTTCTTGATTTTTTATCTTCGTTTTTCTTTTTGTTATCTGCTTTGCCCTCGTTTTTCTTCTTTTCCTCTATTCTCTTTCTTGCTTTCTGCTGCGCAAGATAACGTGATTTTTCCTCACCTTTGTTAAACTCGTAGTAGAGTGGACTGCAAAGGAATATAGAGGAGTATGTACCGACGAGCACACCTACCATAAGCGGCAGAACAAACTGCGCAAGCTGCGTCGAAACCAGAAATAGCATCGGAACGGTGGCTACCACGGTGGTAAGCGAAGTCATTATCGAGCGATCCAACGTCTGCGTTATACTGGTATCCAGCAGTTCCAGAATCGGCTTGCCCCTGAGAAGATGGGTATTCTCCCTTATGCGGTCAAATATAACGATGGTATCGTTTATGGAATACCCGACCACAGTCAATATTGCGGCTATGAACGGGTTATTTACCTGAATATGGAATATCGAATAAAGCGCTATCAGCACAAGCACATCGTGAAGTATGCCGGATATAGCCGCAACACCGTATTTCCACGTTTTGAATCTGAATACTATGTACAGAAGCATGCACGCCGCCGCGATCAAAATTGATTTGACCGCATTTGTCTTTATCTCATTACCTATCGTGGCTTCAAACTGCTCGGAAGAAACCACGGACTTGTCCGTAAGATCGTACTTCTCTTGTATGGTCTTTTGTACCTTGTCTCTTTCGTTTGCGTTCAACGACTTGGTGGTTTTGATTATGATCTCATGTTGTTTGCTGCCCGAGTAGACTATCTCCGCATCCAAGTCATATTTTTCTATGGTTTTTTGTACCTCCGCTATCTGCACCTTTTTATTCATATCCATCTGCAGTATGGTTCCGCCCGTAAAATCGATTCCAAGGTTGAATCCCCTGACAACCAATGTCACCAAACCGACCGAAATTACAACACCGCTTATAATATAAAATATTTTTCTTCTCTCGATAATACGGAAGTTCTTTTTTATCAGTTTTCTCGGCGTTCCGTCTGCTTTGCATCCGAAGAATCTGTTCTTTGCAAACTTGCTGTCTGCAATGGCGCCGACAAAGATCTGAGTTACGACAACAGCCGTAAAGATACTTACAACTATACCGATCATCAATGTTACCGCAAATCCTTTTACCGCCGTGGAACCTAGCTGATACAAAACTACCGCGGCAATCAGGGTTGTTATCTGAGCATCCAGCACGGTGACAAGTGCGTGTTTGAAACCCTCGTCCACGGCAACACGTATGGATCTTCCAAGTCCTATTTCCTCCTTGATCCTTGAGAAGATAATCACGTTGGCATCGACCGCCATTCCTATGCCGAGCACGATACCCGCAATTCCCGGCAAGGTCAAGACCGCTCCCATCGCAGACATTCCCCAAAGCACGAGCATTACATAAAGGCAAAGCGCAATGTTGGCAAACAATCCGAGCACATTGTACATCAGTAGCATGAGTATGAATACAAGTGCAAGACCTATTCCTCCCGCCACTATACTCTTGTCAAGGGCGTGTGCACCGATTGATGCTGTCTGTACGGAAGAATTGACCTCTTTCAGGGCAACAGGAAGCGCACCGCCTCTTATAAGCGCAGAAGTTTCCTGTGCCTCCGCCTTATCATATCCACCCGTTATCTCGCACGACCCCTGACTTATCTCTCCGCTGGTTGTCGGAGCAGTCAGAATCTTATCATCCAGCCAGATCACGACCGCCGTCTTGTCCACAAGAGTTCCGTCGGCTTTTTTTACTGTAGGGGTAACCTTCCCCGATGAAGACAGTTTTGTCGCCTTTGCAAACTTGTCTTGACCTGCCGATGTGAACTTGAGCGTAACTTTGTATCCACCCTTCTCGGAATCTATCTCCGCTGCGGAATCCTTTACGTCATTGCCGGTAAGATACTCGGTTCCGTCAGCAAGTGTAAACCTCAATTTCGCCGTCTCGCCTATCCTGTTGATAGCCGTCTTGGCGTCCTTGACTCCGGGCATTTCTATCCTCAGCCTGTTTTTTCCCTCTATGTTTACGGTTGCCTCGGACACGCCCATCGCATTTACACGCTTGCTGAGAACTTCCTTGGTCTGTTCCATGGTTTGCCTCAGCTCTTTGCCGCTCTGATTTCCGGTCTGAGCCTGCATTACCACGTTGACACCGCCATCGATGTCAAGTCCGTAATTCAAAGACTTTTTCAGGTTCTGCACCGATCCCAGACCTTTCGCCGAAACGACGATCCCAAAGATCACGAGGAGCGTTATTATTACGCTCAGCACTTTTTTTAGTTTTGAATTCATATTACCTTTCTCACCTTCTATTAAATAAAATATAAATAAAAACTTTCAATTCGGTAAACCTTTAAAAAGAGGAGATCGCGAAAAATCAAAAATATCCTCCGCATGAGTTTACCGTATGCACATTAAGCACTATATGCCCTACATTCTACTACTTTTTATTCACTTCTTCAAGGAGTTTAATTCCTAAAAGAATAAGCGCAAACCGCATAAATTGAAAAGAAGCCTGACCCTGAGCACCGGTACTCAGGGTCAAGCCCCAATAAACTCTTCACATCTATTTACTTCTCGTCGGAAGCTTCCTGTTCATCACTTTTTTCTTTACGATCAACAGTCTCCGACGCATCTTTAACGTTATCTGTCTTCTCCGCATGCTCACCATTGCTTTCGGCTTCCCCGGAGGTTTCTTTCTTGCTCTTCTTAAGCCGTTTAGGCGCAGGCTTGCGTTCTTCAGTTTCTTCTTCTTTCACGGCTTCTCTGCTCTTTTTGGTTATGCTGGAAATAGCCCATCTGGTAACTTCAAATTTAACTTTGTCCGCACCTACCTGAAGAATCAAAGTCTGGTCTTTCGTCTTGACTATCTTACCGCAGATACCGCCGATGGTCACGACTTCATCTCCCACGCTCAGAGTATTTCTCATCTGCTTGACTTCTTTTTCTTTCTTTTTTTGAGGTCTGATTAAAAGGAAGTACATCAAACCGATGAATGCTATCAGGATTGCCGCCTGAACCCCAAAGTTTATCGATTTGCCTGCTGCCATCAAACTCGTTCCAAAGCTCATAATTTATCTCCTCTGTCAAAAAAATTTGGTGCCGGCGATGGGGGTCGAACCCATACGGTGTCACCACCACAGGATTTTGAATCCTGCACGTCTGCCAATTCCATCACGCCGGCAGACACAAGCCTTTTCCTAAAAAAATGGTGCGGCTGACTGGACTCGAACCAGCACGGTCGCCCACACGCCCCTCAAGCGTGCGCGTCTACCTATTCCGCCACAGCCGCACAAATGCCTGCCCTAATAATATACGGGATTATTTCTCCTTTGTCAAACAAAACTTTTTCCGCGAAATAACATTGTAATATTCCGAAAGTTTCCCCGGATCATTACACTTTTATGCCTACGCCAAGTCCTGCAATATACGCTCAAGACGCCGAAAAAGCGATGATATGTCCTGCGAGTTATCTATCACCACATCCGACTTTGCAATTTTTTCCTGCTCCGGCATTTGATTGTTCATTCTGCGCATGATTTCTTCGGTTGAACAACCGTCCCGCGCCACCGCTCTCTCTACCCTTTTATCTTTGTCCGCCGTGACGACCCATATTTCATCGACCATACTTTCCGCCCCGGTTTCAAACAACGTGGGGGCATCCAAAAATACGACGGCTTCCCGGTCGCAAGTCCTGTACTCACCTATCTTAAGCCGTACACGGTCAAGAATCTTTTTCGTCACTATGCTTTCAAATACTCTTTTTTTAGTTGGATCGGAAAATATCAATTCAGCGATGGCTTTTCTATCGAGCTTTTCTCCGTCAACATACTCTTTCCCGAAGCGATCCCTCACTTCTTTTATCACTTCCGGGGACTTGCTTACTTCCCTGCCGATCTTGTCCGCATCCATGACTGTATACCCGAGATTTTTTAGATACTCCGCCACCGTAGATTTCCCCGTTCCTATTCCTCCTGTTATCCCTATGATTTTAGTCATCTCAATCCTTCAGTTCATACCATGAGCAACCACTCTTGACATCGCATATAAGCTTGACGGAAAGGTCAACGGCATCTTGCATGTTCTGTGTCAAAAGCTCCGTTATATCACGCAGGTTTTCTCTCGGGGTCGAAACTATGAGCTCATCGTGTATCTGCAAAACGAGTTTTGCCTCCGGATAATTCTCTTTGAGTGCATTGAAAACTTTTTTCATGGCGATTTTTATCACGTCTGCGGCGGAACCCTGTATCGGCGTGTTCATAGCCAGTCTTTCACCGAACTGTCTGGTCATGCGGTTCGATGCCGAAATTTCCGGCACGTAACGTTTGCGTCCGAATATGGTTCTGGTGTATCCGTACTGCCTACACAGCCTGACCTGCTCATCCAGGTATGATTTCACCGCCTCATGTTTTCTGAAGTAGTCTTTTATGTATTGTTCCGCCTGTCGACGCGTTATGCCAAGTTCTTCAGACAGTCCAAATGCGCTCATCCCGTATATGACTCCGAAGTTCACGGCTTTGGCTCTGCTTCTGTCAATCGGGGTCACCTTGTCGTATTCAATATCAAAGACACGCGATGCGGTCATCCTGTGGACATCGTCGCCGTTATTGAATGAGCTTATCAAATTCTCATCCTGCGAAAGGTGAGCCATTATGCGCAACTCTATCTGTGAATAGTCAGCTCCGACAAATATGGATCCTTCTTCGGCCACAAATGCCTTTCTTATCCTGCGTCCCATCTCTTCTCGGACAGGAATGTTCTGCAGATTCGGCTCTGTGCAGCTCAATCTTCCCGTTGCTGCCACCGTCTGCCTAAAGTGCGCCCTTATTTTGCCGTCCGCTCCGATCAGCGGAATCAACCCATCCACATACGTGCCGTTAAGTTTTGAAACCGTTCTGTATCTCAGTATCAATGGAATTATCGGATGCTCCGAGCGCAGTTTTTCAAGTATATCCGCACTTGTGCCATATCCTTTTTTGGTTTTTTTCCCTGCCGGCAAGCCGAGTTTTTCAAACAGTATCTTCCCAAGCTGCATCGGCGAATTGACGTTAAAATCCTCGCCGGCAAGATCGTGGATTTCTTTTTCCATTTCCTCTATTTCAGATTTCAATTCATCGCCCTGAACTTTCAATATGTTCTCATCGGCGCATATACCCACGGCTTCCATATTCGCAAGAATTTCCACAAGAGGGAATTCTATATCCTCACAGATCTTGATATCTCCTTTTTCCATCCGGCTTTCAAAAACTCTCCTGAGTCTTCCGACATTATCACACCACAACATTCCGTAATCTGCGATCTGCTTTGTGTCATCCCCGAGCAAATCCGTCTGTGCGACCGACTTTCTGAATTCCTGTTCCGACATCATCTCTTTGTGGAGTTCTTCAAATGAAAGAGTTTTTATCCCGTAATTTGACTTTGACGGATCTGTGACGTATGCTGCTACAGCGGTGTCGAATTCGGTTTTTGGCGACTTCATTCCATGTGACATCAACATGAAATAATCAGATATCAAGTCGTGTCCTACAAAGGCGAATTTTTTATCGTTAAGTATGTCCACAATCTCATCAGCCCTGATATTGTCCGCCGAAATATATATGTATGTATCACCCGTAATGAGCGATATCCCGTCTATCAAAGGGGGATTGACATGGTCATTGTTTCCGAATACCTTTAAAATAACCGTGCTGCCGGCTTCTATGTTTTTCACTTCGCTCAACTCTTGCGTGCTTCTTACGATGGATTTCCGGTATTTTACCTTACGATCGGCATCATACTCTTTCCCGGCGCCGTTATCAGCAAACGTGAGTTTTTTCAGAAAGGAATTGAATTCCAATTTAGAATAAAGTCCAATCAATTCGTCACTGTCGGGTTCCTGTACCCTGAGATCTTCCATATTTACATCTATCGGGACAAATCGGTTGATTTCCGCAAGTGTTCTGCTGAGTACGGCAAGCTGTATATTTTCTTCCACCTTTGCCCTGAGTTTGAGATTTTTAATTTCTTCAGTGTTTGCGACAAGGTTTGCCACAGTGCCGAACTGTTTCAAAAGCTTAATTCCCGTTTTCTCACCGACCCCGGGAATCCCCGGTATATTATCCGAGCTGTCTCCCATCAAGCCTTTCAGATCCACAAACTGTGACGGCGTAAGTTCATATCTTTCGATCATCTTATCGTGGTCGAAGATATCAAACTCACTTATTCCCCGCTTCGTGATGAGCACCTCAGTAACCTTTCCGCAAAGTTGCAGTGCATCCTTGTCCCCGGTTATTATGAGAGGCTTGAGTCCTTCGTCTTCAGCGATTCTTGCAACCGTTCCGATTATATCATCGGCTTCAAAGCCCTCAAGCTCAAGGCTTGTTATCTTCATTGCTTTCATTGCGTCTTTGGCAAGCGGAAGCTGCATTGCAAGCTCCGGCGGCATTTTCTTCCTGCCGGCCTTGTAGTCTTTATATTGCCTATGCCTGAAAGTGGGTGCTTTCTTGTCCCATGCGACCGCTATATATCCCGGTTTATAATCTTCCATTATACGGTTGAGCATATTCAGAAACCCGTATACACCCTGCGTATATATACCAGTCTTTGTGATCATCGGGCGCTGCATGGCATAATACGCCCTGTTTATCAAACTGTTTCCGTCTATAATAACAATTCTGTCCATACAATACTTCCCGCCAAAATATAAAAATAACCCGGAAACGCCGTCAGGACTTAATTGACGCCTATCCTAAAGATAGGTGGGTATCCTGTCATCGGGATCTGTCTTCCGCACCGGATGCGGCACAACATAGCAGGATGAACTTCAGATTCCCATTCAAGTGTTGTAGGTTCAATTAAGAGCCCTTAACATGTGTTCCAGGCAACTTCATTATACTCCTTCACTTTTAAAATAGCAATAAAAAAAGCAGGCTCAAAATCATGCCCGCTCTTTTTATGTATTCACCACGCCAATTAGATCTTTCATCCAACAGGCTTTGATACACATCCACCCCGGAACTGGCTAAACTTCCTCAAGATCCACCGAACAATTGGTATTCACGGACTGCACATCATCATTATCCTCAAGCATATCGACAAGTTTCTTGAGCTTTTTCAAGTCATCCTCACCCGGCTTACTTTCAACCGACGGAACATATGCAATCTCCGACTCCACAAGCTCATAACCCTGTTTTCGGAGGGTATCGTCGACGGCGTGATAATCCACAGGATCGGTAATAATCTCAAAGCTGTCCTCATGAACCGTCATATCCTCGGCTCCGGCTTCCAAGGCGATATTCATCAGCGCATCTTCCTCCGCTTCGTCGCTCTTTTCTATCAATATAACGCCCTTGCGCGCAAACATATAAGATACGCATCCGGGTGTACCGAGATTGCCGCCGTGCTTGTCAAACAGCGAGCGCACCGCGGAGGTGGTTCTGTTGGTGTTATCCGTAAGACAGTCAACTATCACTGCAACGCCGCCTGCTCCGTAACCCTCAAACTTGAGTTCTTCATACGAAGAACCTCCCAATTCCCCGGTTCCCTTTTTTATGGCTCTGTTGATATTGTCGTTCGGCATTCCTATGCCTTTTGCTTTTTCGATTGCAACACGCAGCGAGGAATTGTACTCAGGATCTCCCCCATCCTTTGCCGCTACCGTAATCGTCTTGGCATACTTTGTGAACAGTGCGGATCTCTTTGAATCCTGCGCCGCCTTTCTGCCCGCTATCGTACCGTGTCTTCCCATCAAGACACCTCCTTCTAAAATAGTTTTCTTTTCGATTTGACCACCACAGTATACACCCTGAACACCGAATATTCAAGATTCCATTCAGAACACAGGCGTTTGAGCAAATCTTAGCGCAAAGATCACTTTTTCTCATGCAATGTGTATTTCAGTATCTTCCCCGGATTTCTAGACACGCTGTAAAGCTTGAATTATTTGAGCTTTTCCACCGGATGTATTTTATATATGGGAACATCCACCTCGTCGTTTTTCTTGTTGCCCACATTCTTTAAGGGTTATGATCTCATCGCAAGCGAATCCAAAAAAACTCTGTCGTGACTTGCTATGACAATCGTTGAGCCTCCTTCTTTCAATTCTCTTATCAGACCCGCAACCTGCTCTATTCCATCTTTGTCAAGTGCGTCGGTCGGTTCATCGAGAAGTATAAGCGCAGGGCTTCCCAAAATTGCCTGCGCCACTCAGAGCCATTGTTTCATGCCGAGCGAATACTTTCCGTACTTTTTCTTGTCCTTGGGTAAAGTCCCACAGCTGCGATTTACTTCGAATATCATCATCGGTTATCCCTTTCTGTATAAATATGAATGTACCTTCCAGCTATCACACCGTCAATAATTAATTACGATCACCGTTTATCATATTTAGTCTCTATTCGCAATATTGTTTTTTGAGGTTTTTCTACAAATCGAACCTTCTCCTAAAATTTTGGTATTTCAATTTAAATTCCTGCATCGCTTCTTTAAAAGCACCAGCAGGAGCAATTGGGAAAAGATAAAGAATGCCACAAGTCTACGCAGAGACGAGGAATCCCCCGTTTTCACATTATTTGATATTCTTCTCTTTCCTTTTTTGTTGACAGTTTCCTTTTTGGTAAAGCTCTTATTGTCAGGAGAATTGCGCAGGATTGTGACAGTCTGCTTTGAATTATTGATGTCCTTGTGTTCGGCGATCGTCATGCCTTGATATCTGAGTTCCTCAAATATCACGCAATCGCCCGATTCCATCCCTGCAGCGTCAAATTTAAACACAACGTCCGTCGAACCGTCGGGAGTTTTCGGAGTAAATCTGACCGACGAGCTCACTTGTTTGCCCTTGCCGTCCTTAAGCACGCTTCCGGTTCTCTTGTCTATGATTACCCCAGCCACCTCATATTCCTTGTTTGGAATTAAATTGGCGTACATAACCTCATCGTTGATTACGGTTTTCCTGCCGAGTAAGATGTTCTTTCGCTTCTTGCTTTCATCCGTCGCCTTGGTTTCTATCCCCGGATAGAATACGCTCTGTTCTCTGTCTTTTATGTCGCTGTGACTCGCCACCTTTATCTCTCCGTGGAAACAATCCTCAAACACCACCACACACTTGCCCGCAAGTAATCTCGCATCAAAGGTGAATTCCAGTTCAATTTTTCCGTCGTCGCTCTCCGGTTTGAATTTTTTGCTTGCGGTTATCGGATCTCCCGACTCCCTAAGAACGGCTTTCCCTGTATCTCGGTCGATAAGAATCCCTGAAACGGTATATTCTTTTCCCGGTATAAGGTTGTGGTATTCCACCATATCCGTGAGTTTTCCGTGTTCCGTGTTCTTCCCCGAATGATCTCCGGTGTGTCCGTCTCGAGCCGTTGTTTCAAGAGACGGTATTTTCACGATCTGTTCGGTGTCCTTCAGATCTTCGTGGGAAGATATGCGCACACCTTTGAAAAAGCAATTCTCAAACACCACCACCGTCTTACCCGTAAGAAATTTCGAATCTACGGTAAACTCCACATCCACATTTCCGTCGGAGCTTTCCGGGGTAAATGCAAGTGTGTTTGTTATCTTCTCACCCTTTTCCGTCAGTATCGCTTCACCGCTCTCCGCATCCATAAGTATGCCTGACAACGTGTACTCCATTCCCGGAACGAGGTTCTTGTAACTTACCCTGTCTATTATTTTTGCCTCCTTTGAGTACTCGGTCATATGCTCACCCGTTTTACCGTCCGTCGCCGACGTGCCGATTTCCGAAACGAGCAAGGTCTGATTTTCATCGTTTACATCGGTGTGGGAAACAACGCTTACATTATCTTTAAAAACTTCCTCAAACACAACCAATATACGATCCTTCAGCAGCCGGGAATCCAGCGTGTATTCCAATTCTTCGGTTCCGTTTATGCTTGCCGGTCTGAACGATTTTTCCGCCTCTATTCGCCTGCCGTTTATTTCCAGCGGTTTTCCGGTTTTCTTGTCGACTATATGGCCTTTTATCCTATACTCCTCTCCTTTTTCAAGATTCTTGTATTCGATCCTGTCTATCACTTTGGCTTCCGGTGAACATGAAAGTATCTTGCTGCCTGTCGAAACATCGGTCGCAAATGTTTTTATCCCGGGCGACAGTTTTTTGTCCAAAGCTTCCCTCACATTGTATTTGACATCATCTGTCTGCTTTACTTTATACACGGTTTCGTCGAGTTGATATCCTTCCGGAGCTGTTTTTTCCCGGTAGGTGTACGTTCCGAACGGAAGTACCGTGACATTCTTGGAATCCTTGAACGGCGCGCCTGAAATCAGATTGCCGGCAAGATCCGCGCAACCGTTCGCGTCCGTCTTTACTTCCCACTTTCGCTTGGGGCTGCCTGACGTGTTCCCTTCATCATTGTCATAATATGCGATCTCATACACCGCATCCGGTAAATACTTGTTTTGCTGCGCCGCTTTCTTTTTGAGAAGCAAGCTTCCTCTTGTGAAAAGAGGTTTATCGCCCGAAGTAAAATGCGCAGTTTCTTTTTCTTTGACCGTGACAGTGTGCCAACGTGGATCCAATTTAAAATGTTTTGGAGCCTTACTCTCTTTGATATAGTAGGTTCCCGGTTTTGTCTTCCATTTTGCGGTATTTCCGTTTGCATCTATTGAAAAAGTATACACGGGCTTTCCTTTCTTTTCTTTATACACGCCGTACTTTGCGCCCGACAGGTTGTAATTGCTCAATCCTTTGACCAAACTTGTTTCCTCGGAAACTTTTTTTGTCATGTCTATATAACCGTCCTGTGGAACAAGAAGTCTGTACACTTTGCAGGATGATGCCTGCTTGGTTGTGTCCGCTGCTTTTCCCAACCAACCCTCAACAGTGTATTGGTATGCCACACCTTTGTTAATTGCATGGTGAAGAGTTCTGCCGTCCCCACCCACTATCGCAATGTGGATCCATGTGCCGCCGAAATTTTCTTTTGTATTGAATGCCACTATGTCACCCGGCTTTATAGTTTCTTTATAATCCTTGTACCGTCCCGGTGAGGATATGGAGCACACCCCTTGCGCATTGGCGTCCAGCCAGTTTTTATGCGTGGAAACGATACCGCCGCTCGGATAATCTTTTACTTTGTAATGGGTGTGTACGGCCCAGCTCACATATGTAGTGCAGACAAGCTGACCTTTACCCGTCCCGTACGGTATTCCGTTTTTCCGATTCAGCTTGGCGTCCGTCACATCCTTTCCCCATGACAGACTTGACATTTTGAGTGCGTATGCAAATTTTCCGTTTACGGCGCCTGCGATCAAAAGGCTTGCCAAAAGCAGAAAAATCAGTGCCGTCGCCACAATCATTCCGGTTTTATTGCTCTTGATTTTCAAATTTCTCTTCATCTTTTTTTCCTCCTTTTCATTGATCCTTTGCTTTGATCCATAACTTTCATATATATCAACGGGATGTCCCGATCGTTTTTCGGTTCTACGCTTTGCGCACGTCCTCGATCAAGTCGGACAAAAAAATATTGAACGCGCGCTTTGATCTTCACCTCTACGCTTTCTTATATAGCAAAAGAAGCAACCCGCATTGGATTGCTTCCTTGGTCTTTTTCTTATTACATTTTTTTACAATACCACTATATCATCCCTGTAAGGGAAAGTCAAATGCAAATCCGGTTTTTTTTTTTGCATTTTAGTAAACCGTTGATTATTTAAGGTTTACGGCACCTGGTAATATTGTGGGTCACTGCGACTTCGCATCCTCCATCTTTTTGTGTGCGGTGCTCATCATAAGTTTTATACGATTGAGCTGGTTGACGTCGCTGGCGCCGGGGTCGTAGTCTATTGCGGCTATATTTGCTTGAGGATTCATCTTCCGTATCGCCTTCATCATTCCCTTGCCTGTGACGTGGTTGGGCAAGCATCCGAAAGGTTGCAGACAAACTATGTTTTCAACTCCCTCTCTGATGAGCTCCACCATTTCACCGGTGAGCAGCCAACCTTCGCCGTACTGATTCCCTATGGAGAGTATCTCTGAGGCGACCTTTGCCGTGTTTTCTATCCGAAAAGGCTCCGTAAAATGCACGCTCGCCCTCAGGGCCTTGCGGAGGGGCTTTCTGAGCCATTCGATCGCGCGCTTTGCAATGTCGTTCAGTTTCATCGTTTTCCATGAACCCGACAAGTGTTCGTAGTTGAATTTTTCACTCTCAAAGCCGTAAAGGAAAAAGTCGAGCATATCCGGCACGACCGCTTCTCCTCCTTCCGCCTCTATCGTTCCCACTATATCGTTGTTTGCATTTGGATGATACTTCACTAATATTTCTCCCACAACACCCACTTTGGGTTTGCTTTCGCCTGTCCTTTCCACCTTGTCAAAATCAGCGACTATACCTTTTAGATTCTCGGCATACGTCTTTCGGTCGAAATGCAGTATATTGCGGGCTATTTTTTCGTGCCATTTATCTATTATCTTTTCGCACGTTCCGGCAACTTTTTCGTACGGTCTTGTGGCATACAAAACTCTCATTATGAGATCTCCATATATGCAGGCGACTGCAAGCATAAATCCCATTTTGGGCGTTATTTTGAATCCCGGATTTTTTTCAAGTCCCACAGCATTGAAAGACACAACCGGAATTTGGCTCATATTCAAGTCCCGCAGTGCTTTTCTCAAAAGAGAAACGTAGTTGCTTGCTCTGCAGCCGCCCCCCGTCTGCGACATGAACACGGCTGTCTTGTCAAGATCGTATTCTCCCGACTTCAACGCCGATATAATCTGTCCAAGCGTAACAATGGTCGGATAACACGCATCATTGTTGATGTACCTGAGCCCCTCATCCACCGAATTTTTGTCCACCGGCGGAAGAAGAACCACATTGTAGCCGCACGAAGCGATCACGTCTTTCATGTACACAAAATGTATCGGAGACATCTGGGGTATCAGGAGTGTATACCCTTTTCGCATTTCTTTGGTGAATATCTCACGCTCAAAAGGCGAATTGTCCGGTGTCGCCGTAATCTCATTTTTTTCGCGTTCCTCCATGGCAGCTTTCAATGAGCGTATCCTTATCTTTGCGGCGCCGAGATTTGATACCTCGTCTATCTTGAGAACCGTATACAGTTTATTGTTTTTCTCGCAGATCTCCTCAACCTGATCCGTGGTCACCGCATCCAGCCCGCAGCCGAATGAATTCAGTTGCACGAGTTCTATATCGTTGTTTTCCCCCGCAAAAGTGGCCGCCTTGTACAGTCTCGAATGGTACATCCACTGATCCAGAACACGCATAGGCCTTGCGATGTCCACCTTCGATGCCACGGAATCCTCCGTCAAGACCACCATGTCAAAGGAATTTATCATCCTGTCTATCCCATGATTTATTTCAGGATCCAGATGATACGGTCTCCCTGCCAAAATGATGCTCTTCTTGTCGTGCTCTCGTGCATATTTCAGGGCATATTCACCCTGTTTTTTTATGTCGTTTTTGAAACGGTGATGCTCTTCTCTCGCCTTGAATACAGCTCGGGTTATTTCCTCTTTCCATATATGATAGACTTTGAAAAGCTGTATAAGTTCTCTTGTCAAAGCATTGTCGTCGTCAAAAGGCAGAAACGGATGCAGGAATTTTACGCCGTTCTCAGCCAAAAGATCATCCATGTTGTTGGCTATGACTTCCGGATAGGTTGCGACTATCGGGCAGTTGTAGTGATTTGGCGCTGTAGGATCCTCTTTTTCCTCGTAGTTGAGACTCGGATAAAATATGGTTTTGTACCCCTTATCCACAAGGTATTTTATATGACCGTGCACCAGTTTTGCGGGATAACATGCAGTATCCGAAGAAATGCTGTCTATGCCCATGTTATATATATTTTTGTTTGAGATAGGCGACAACTCCACTCTGAATTTGAGTTCAGTGAACAGCGTAAACCAAAACGGGTAGTCCTCATACATATTCAGAACCCTTGGGATGGCGACGGTTCCCCTTGTGGCCTCGACTTCGGAAAGAGGAGTGTATCCGAATAATCTGTTCACCTTATACTCATACATATTCGGCAAATGATTGCTGTGCATGGCTCCGCCTGCGCCCTTTTCGCAACGGTTTCCTGTTATGAATCTCGTGCCGTCGCTGAACTTGTTGATCGTGAGTATGCACTTGTTTTCGCACTGTCCGCACCTGCCGCTTGAGTGTTCCATGTGAAAGTGATCCAAATCCCGTCTATCCAATATGCTTGATCTGGTTTCCGGTATGTAATTTTCCTGCGCTATAACTGCGCATCCGTATGCGCCCATAAGTCCTGCAATATCGGGGCGTACAACTTCTTTTCCTATTATCCGCTCTATACTTCTCAAGACCGCATTGTTCATAAAGGTTCCGCCCTGAACCACTATTTTTTTTCCTGTTTCATCCGTGTTTCTGAGCTTGATAACCTTGTAAAGTGCATTTTTTATGACGGAATAGGAAAGTCCCGCCGATATGTCTCCTATAGAAGCTCCCTCTTTCTGCGCCTGCTTTACCTTGGAATTCATGAACACCGTACACCTTGTCCCCAAATCCACGGGTTTTTCGGCAAACAGCGCTTCCATGGCAAACGCCTCCGTATCGAGGTTTACGGATTTTGCATAGGTTTCAAGAAAAGATCCGCAACCGGACGAACAGGCTTCGTTCAGCATGATATTGTATATCGCACCGTCCTTGATCTTCATGCATTTCATATCCTGACCGCCGATATCAAGTATGAAATCCACTCCCGGCAAAAACACCTCCGCAGCCTTATAATGCGCCATGGTTTCGATTTCACCGAGATCGGCTTTAAAGGCCGCTTTTATAAGACTTTCGCCGTAACCGGTCACCGCCGTATTTGCGATCACCATGTCATCGGGCATTTTCTCATACAACTCGTATAGCATCGTCTTCACGGCATCCACGGGATTCCCTTCATTGCTCCTGTAAAAAGAATAAAGGAGATTTTTTTCTTCATCTATGAGCGTGGCCTTAGTCGTTGTGGAACCTGCGTCGATTCCCAGAAATACGTTGCCCTTTGCCTTTCTTATGTCTTTTCTGCTGATTTTGTCTTTTTCATGCCTTTCCATGAATTTATTGTACTCATCGGCCGAGGAAAACAGCGCCTCCACATGTTTGGTGTCAGCCAATGTATTTCTGTCCGCATTTTTCATCCTGAAAATTATCTCTTCTGCGGAAAGCTCCGGCTGTTTATCTGCCAGCATTGCGGCGCCTATTGCGACAAAGTACTTTGAGTCTTTCGGAAAGATCACCTCTTCTTCTTTCAAATTCAGAGTCTCGATAAATGCTTTCCTCAATTCCGAAAGAAACGAAAGAGGACCCCCGAGAAATGCGACATTTCCCTTTATCACATGACCGCAGGCAAGCCCACCTATCGTTTGGTTTACCACCGCCTGGAATATCGATGCGGACAGATCCGGAATGGATGCGCCTTCATTGATCAGCGGCTGTATGTCGGTTTTTGCAAATACACCGCACCTTGCGGCTATAGGATATATCATCTTGTGATCCTTTGCCGCCTTGTTGAGTCCTTCCGCATCCGTGTTCAACAGAATTGCCATCTGATCTATAAAAGCACCCGTACCTCCGGCACAGGTTCCGTTCATCCGCTGCTCGATTGTCGCCCCGTAGAAAGTTATTTTTGCATCCTCTCCACCGAGTTCTATCGCAACCTCGGTGTCCGGAATCAGTTCTTCTACGGCTTTGCTGCAGGAAATAACCTCCTGCTCAAATTTTATCCCGAGAAGTTTTGCCAAAGAAAGACCGCCGGAACCGGTGATCACCGTTTTGAGTGTCACATTTCCAAGTTCCGCATGCATATCTTCAATGAGTTCATCTACTTTCTCAAATACGTTGGAAAGGTGTCTCTCGTATCTTGAATATTTTACTCTGTTTTTTTCATCTATGACCACAAGCTTGACCGTTGTGGATCCTATATCTATCCCTAATCTCATTTTCTGTTGCCCTATCACAGTACCCGCTCGCTATAAGTTCTTCACATCTTTTCTGTAGAAATTGCAGAACATTATCGCGGTATAAGTCAGTCCCAGTATCTCCGCAAGCGGGATGGAAAACCATGATGCCCGCAAACCCATACAGTTGTACAATATGTACGCCAGCGGCAAAATCCCGACAAGCTGCCTGATAAGGGAAGCGAACAAACTGTACATGCCATGTCCCGTGCTCTGAAACATCGCCGAGGAGATAACATCAAACGCGGCCGGCAAAAAGCACAGACTTATTATTTTAAGTGCCGGAACCCCTACTTTCAACATTTCCTCATCTGCGCTAAAAAGTTTCAGCAATGAAGCCGGGATTGTCTGAAACATCGCAAAACCCGCCAGCATTATTATGAACGCCGCCATGAGCGCTTTTTTGTATGCTTCCATCATCCGTTCCCTGTTTTTCGCACCGTAGTTATACCCAATTATAGGCATAGCACCCTGATTTAATCCAAACAGCGGCATAAACACAAACGACTGGAGTTTTACATACACCCCTAAAACGGCGACCGCAGCTGCGGATGCTGTCAATACTCTATTGTATCCAAGCAGCATTACCGAACTGATTGCCTGCATGATCATGGCGGGAAATCCAACTGCGTATATTTCTTTTATTATATAGCCTTCTACCTTGAAGCCCTTTATACTTATCTTTACTGCGTTTTCTTTTCTCCTGACAATATATGTTGCCACGAGAAGAGATACGCCCTGACCTATTATAGTCGCTATTGCGGCTCCTTTGACCTCAAGTCTTGGAAATCCTAAAAGCCCGAAGATCAATACAGGATCAAGGATGATGTTGGTCACCGCACCGCTAAGACTGATCAGCATCGGCGCAACCATGTTCCCTGTCGCCTGAAGCACCTTCTCAAGTTGCAACTCGACCATACTGAACAGACAGCAGATCGTCACTATCCTCAGATAGTCGGTTCCGTATCCGAAAATCACGCTCTCCGTCGAATACAACGACATAAAGCTTCCGGAAAACAGCAGCCCCAGCACCGAAAACACAAGGTAGTTGAATACGCCGATCCTGATACTTGTGCTTGCGACTTTATTCGCCTCTTCAAACTGTCTGCTACCCAGACGCCTTGCAATAAGAGAATTGACACCTATCGCGCTGCCTACCGCAATTGATATCATGAGTATCTGCACCGGCAAAATCAATGAAACAGCCGTCAATGCTTTTGGACTTATCATTGCGACAAATATGCTGTCCACAATATTGTAAAGAGCCGCTATCGTCATGGACAAGATTGCCGGCCATGCCATAGACGCAAGAAGTCTTCCCACCGGCGCCGTTCCCATTTTGTTTTCGACATTGTTTCCCATACTTTTTATGCCGTTTTCGGCATCGTCGGCTTCGACATTTTGCCTTTTGTTTTCGCCGGCACTCGAATATGCCTCTTGCCCGATGTCGGATAAGCTTTCCATCATTTGATTTTTCTTTGCGTTCTTGCTCATGTTTTATTCCCTGATTGTTTAAATCGAATCACCTAAAAAAGGGCAGGTCTATAAGCCGGGTTCTGTATTTGATGGTCATCTATCTAGGCGCAACATCTCTGCGCGCTCATGCGGTCCACCATCAGGACGGCGGCGGGCAACCGCCTTGCGTCCTCCGACCTTGCTCCGGATGGGGTTTACACGGCCGCTGCGTCTCCGCAGCGCCGGTGAGCTCTTACCTCACCATTTCAACCTTACCACGGCATTATCCGTTTCGG
>CALIBC010000181.1 GCA_938045615.1 uncultured Clostridia bacterium
TGATTAGGATATGCATTATTGTATTTATCGTTAAGCTTATACCCGTAATACGCATAAGTCGATTTCGGCACATTTCTTCCGCCGTTTCCGTCAAAGTTGATATCAACTTTCTTACTGTCCCATGCAGCATATACGGTTGTATCTCCCGTAACCTCTGAATACCTATTGAAGCTTTCTCCGCTTACAGTATCAAGAGCACTCTTTCTTGTACGCCAATCGAAAAATCCATATCCGTATTTAGCAGGCTTCTTATCGGGGAACTTGGCTCCTATCGGTTTTTCCTTCTCGACTTCTATGGTTCCCGGTCCTCCGCTGCCTCCGTTATCATCAAAGGTGAGGTTTACGTGCATGTGCGGATCCACAATATGATAATCCGAATCCTTGAGGTCATTAGGGTTTCTCCCCTCTCTGATGTTTACCTTTACCCTGTCCGAGTAACTCGGACCGGGAGCGAATGCCCGCGGATCGAGATATTTAAGGTTTTGACTTATGGATGCACTTAATAATTTATCATTACTACCATATGCACTCTCTTCAATCCTCTCCACGCTGTCTCCGAGTGTAATATTTCCGAATTTATTGCTTCGGAAAGCATTTTTTCCAATGGTCTTTACACTGCTCGGAAGTTTCACATCGGTCAGTCTGTTATTTTGGAAAGTACTTTCCTCAACTGCTGTGACTGCAGTATTTGCAATGTTTGCAGTAGTGAGTGCATTGTCAAAGAAGGCATACTTTCCGATACTACTGATCCCATGAGGGAGAGTCAGTTCAGTCATTCTATTATATCCAAAGGCATTGTAACCTATACTTCTGACAGAATTTCCTTGGAATTTGAGTTTTTTAATTCCCGAGTGGCTAAATGCATTCTTTCCTATACTCTCCACACTTGCAGGAATGTCGACGGATTTTGTCTCGGCACTCGGTGATCCTTCGCCAAGTCGGCTACGGGAGAATGCACTCTCTCCTATATTCTTCATTCCTTCAATACTATTAAGTTCAAAATGCCTTAAGTTACTGCGGAAAAACGCCTCTTTTTCTACCGTCTTCCAGTTTCCTCTAAAATTGCATTTAGAGCCGCTCATATTAGCCAAATTGGTGTTCCTGAAAGCACCTTCACCTACCTTCGCTCCCCCCGCTCCGGTTATGTCAATGGAAGATAGAGTTTCGCAGTTTTCAAACGCATTCTTCCCTATTTCAGAGAATACAGTCTCTGTTTCGTCAAGACGCGCTTCAAAACTTTCCATGCGATTAGCGCTAAATGCACTCTCATCAATGCTTACCGGAATAGTTTCACTCACATTATTCGCTCCTTTTATTTTGACATATCTCAAATATCTGTTGCGAAATGCGTTTCTCCCTATTCCTTCCAACACGGCAATAACACGTTTTCCACGATAATCAGCTTCCATCATGCGATGAATCTCAATTCTATAACTACTGTCAGGTCTTGTACCATATCCAAGAATCTTATATGTATAATACGTTCTTCCCTTATGATCTACACGTGGAGTAACGACATACCATATCTTATCTTTTCCGATTATTTCGTTTGACCATGTCTTCCATATGACGTCCATGACCGAATCATCATAAACCTTATTACCGTTTGTATACGATCCGTGCCCGTATATCGTCCATAACGGCCACTTGACAGCTCCATTGCCATGCTTTACTGTACCCCAATTATAATAATCCCTGACATTGAGACCTCTATAGAAAAATCCGTCACGCACAGGATCTACAAAACCGTTGTCTCTCAAGTTTGCCCCTCTATTAACCAAAAATCGTGTTTTGAGCCCGAATATACCTGATCCCGGTGCAGGTTTTCCTCCATGATAGTCGATTATTACGCACTTTTTCTTCTCCTTGTATACAGGATATATATCTCTCTTGCCGTGATTTACTATTTCGTCCCACATCGCAGCTTTTGACATGGCTGACGTTGCATTAGGTTCTGTCGAGTAACCCACGCAAATTTTCCCCTTCACGTTGGCATGGGGAATCGCCCCCCACATATAACCTGAATCAAAAAGATGAACATCATACATACCCATCTTCACCTTATCGCTATCAACACCAGACAATCCATGTACATATATAGATTTCAGGTCAGCACGATTACTATAAACGGGTACTATTCTGATATAACGGGTTCCTTTCGATTTTGCCCAGTCTTTAACCGGGGTGTCATATCCTAAATTATAACCACCAACTCCGGTATCACCATGTGCGGAGTCACCGGATTTTTTAAAGTACATAAACTTATATCCACCGTTGTCAGGTAAATCCTCTTTTATATACTTCCTTAAAGAATCCCCTTTCCTTATCCTGATTGGATAAAGAACGTACTTGTACTTCCAAAAAAGAAAGTCTAACGGTCCATGATAGTCCGGATCGTCCGTATCTATCGTAACCTCAATCTCATTATCCTTATCCTCACGCATCTTCGTAAAGTCCCAATCTTTTCCGTATTCGGCAGAGGTAGCATAGATGTATCCGTCTTTTTCCACCTTGGTATCTGCGAAAACATTTCTGTCCGAAAGGGGAACGATGCAATCATTACCGGTTTTAGTAGACCAACCGGTCGCAATATAAGTCTTATCGCCCTTCATCACCCTGATTTCAGGTATACTTTCAAGTATCGAACTGCCTATAGCAGCACCTTTTTTGACAGGAATACTTATGCTTAGCTGTTCGTATTTCGGATCTAGGCTTACGAACACATCACACTCCTGAAGTTTTCCATCCTCATATCTTCTTATCCGCTGCCTGATTTCTTTGTAAAGAGAACTCATGAATTCCGATCTAATATACGGATCATCGATCGACAGCAGTAAGTTTATCTGTCTACTTTGATGTCGTGACCAAAAACATATTTTATCAGATTTCACCGGATAAACAAAGTTGACCAAATAGCAACTTTCATTATCATATGGTATTCTTTTCCGTAGTTCGTGTGCATAAAGGGGAACCTCCTTATCAATTCCCGGATCGACTCCTCCTTTAAGCGGCTTAGGCTTCATTATCCTACCCGCTTTCAGCTTACCCATCTGAACCGGTACCTGTTTTTCAAGATCTCTCTTCTCCTTCTCAAGTGACGCATTGTCTTTAGCTTTACCTTCTTTTTCAGGTTCCTGCACATCCTCATCCGGTGCCTCCGTCTTTGCATCTTTTCCTTCAGACTTTTCGATCTGACTACTATGTCTCTTGCCATTCTCGTTTGCGGCAAAGGCGCGGTTGAAAGGAATGTAGGTCGCAACAAGCATGAAAACCAACAACATCGTTAAAAGTTTCCTCTTCATGGTCTTCATGGTCGTTGCGTTCATTCTTTTTCTACTCAAACCATCCATGACTGTTTCCTCCTTTTTAACATTTGCATCGCAATCATCCTCAAACACTTATTGTTTGCGCCGATTTTATAGAACAAGCGTTAAATAAACGTTAAATATATGCTTATAGAAATATTTTTATTTGTAAATCTGTAAATCCTGCAAAATTTTATTTGCATTTTCCGAGTTCACGCCGCCGGTCAATTTCTGCGAGTGAACCGTGCGCCTTTTCGCGATGAGGACTTGAGACGCAGGCAGCCGCCTCCATTCGGGCGAATATTACTGGAAAGTTAACGGAAAACATGGTAAATTATAGGCGAATAAAGCATGATTTTAATGAAAGGACTTGATATGAAACCTGTAAGTTTGGAGCTTAAGAGCGACTCATCCACACCTTTGTACATGCAGCTATACAATTATCTTCGTGAAGAAATAACCGCAGGTCGCCTCGCCGCAGGTGAAAGGCTTCCATCCCTTCGCTTACTTTCCAAGGACTTGGGAATCAGTGTCACGACGGTGGAAACGGCGTACAATCAGCTTCTAGTCGAGGGTTACGTCAAGAGCAGACCACAGTCGGGATATTATGTGGCTGAAATAGGCTCGGACTCCGATTTCCCACCCGGCATCTCAAGAGAACCATTGAATTTCGACACATACCCTTTCCCGATGCCCAGATACAGATACGACATCGGTTCGTTCGACTTTGTAAAATGGAAAAAATGTCTTTCAAAGGTGTTGAACGAGCACACCCGTCTGTTGCTGTTCGAAAGCGATCCGCAGGGGGAAGAAGTTCTGCGGCACGAAATCTCACGATACCTATATTCCTCAAGAGGTGTACGCTGCACTCCCAATCAGGTCGTAATAGCGGCGGGAACGCAGCAGCTGACAAATCACCTTGCGAGAATCATGAGGAAGATGAACATAAGCCATGTTTCCACGGAAGATCCCGGGTATATGCCTCTTCAAAATATCTTCCGCGATCTCGGGTTTACTCTGACCAATATCCCTGTGCGCAGCGACGGAATAGAAATAGAAAAGCTTCCCGCAAACATACCCTCGGCGGTGTACGTCAGTCCTTCCAACCAATTTCCCACCGGCGCCGTCATGCCCATCGGCAGGCGATATCTTCTCCTCGACTGGGCAAGGAAAAACGACGGGATAATACTCGAGGATGATTACGACAGCGAACTGAGATATTTCGGAAAACCTGTACCTGCGCTTCAGGGTCTTGACCGAAATGACAGCGTGGTATACCTCGGCACCTTCTCCTCCACCCTGTTTCCTGCCGTAAAAATCAGCTACATGGTCCTTCCCAATCATATGGTCAAAATCTTTCAAGAGATAAAAGGCGACTATGATCAGACCTGCTCAAAAGAAGAACAACTCGCCCTCGCCATGTTTATGGAAAAGGGTTACTACACGACCAATATAAAAAAACTCCGGAACCTGTATTCGCAGAAGCTACAAACGGCACTTTCCGCTTTCGCAAAATACGGAGAAGGCTTTGTCACCACTCAGAACACAAATTCCGGAATCAATATCACAATAAAAGTCAGTACAAGGCTTACGCCTGAGGAACTCTGCCTGCGCGGGGCGGAGCTTTCTCTTCACGTGGTTCCTGTCGCAAATCTGATTCACGAAAACACGGCTGCGCTTATCTTCTATTATAATCAGGTTCCGCTACAGGAACTGGACGACAGAATCAAGCGTATGATAGCCAACTGGAGGCAAGGTTGATCCATGGCTCCCTTGGGATTACGCTTCATACACGGCTTATCCTCGCCTCATTCACGGACTTACCCTCGGCTCATCCTCGCCTCATTCACGGGCTTATACTCGGCTCATCATACATCCGGTCTTGCCAGTATCTGCGCAGGCGTTCTGCGCATAACCACGGCGACCGGTATCAGTCCGACGAGCAGATTGAAACCCGCGATAACGGCAAATGTAACGGCCGCCGTTACAGGCGTCACCGAATAGCTGCCCGCAAACGTTTCCAAGTCCAACAGACCGGAAAGTACGTAATACATCAGGCCTATCCCAACCGCCGACGTAACTGCCGTGATTGCGATTATTTCTCCCGCAAATTTCCTGTATATGTCACTCTTCTTAACTCCTATCGCACGCAGGGTCCCGACTTCCTTTATCCTCGAAAGGAACGACGCGCGCAGCATCAGGTATATCTCTATCAGCGATATTATCAGTATAATGACCGCCATGATCAGCGCGCTTCTCATGGTCTTGTTTTTTTCCTGTATATATGTCTGCCGATCCCGCACAAAGTTTATTTCGGCGGATATGCCCATTTTTTGAAGCTTTTTCTTGACCTTTTCCGGAGCCTCTGCATACACAGTGACCTTGTCGCTTACATAGTAGTTATTTTTCTTTATGGCGCCCTCTGTAACGTAAACGCTGTAATCATCCTGTTTTTTGGAGGTATAGAATCCCGATACGATGAGTTTATTGCCGCCGAGTTTCTCGTCGATGCTTTTTCCTATTTTCGCCCCGCTACCTTTCATGTTTTCGTTTATCAGCGCTTCGCCGTCTTTTTCAGGCGCATGTCCCGCTTTCAGTTTTATGCCCTCGGCATGCGAATAGTTCCTTATCAGAGATGTACTGTCGTCATCGTGCTCATCGTAGTTCTGCATATCAGTTATACTGCCTGCGAGGGTTTCGAACCGAAGAGCCTCCTGCCGGCTCGTTTTTTCGGCATTTGCGATTATATCCGTAAGCCGGCTCGGGTGGGCGAACATCACGGGGGAATCCACGTCGGAAATTCCGCATATCCTGTATATGCCGAGATTTGGAATCACGATTTTTCTTCCGATAAATTTTCTGTACGACGTAAGGCCTACGAAAATCCCCTGTTTCCCTTTCATGAATTTCTTCAGCACCATCTTATCGACCACCATCTGCCGCTCTTTACCGATAGGTTTGCCCATATACATATCCTTCTCTTTCAGAACATCTCCCGATGCCAGAGAAGCTATCAAAGTTCCCCGCAGCTGAGCCGTCTGATAAAGATCGTTCATTGGCAGCGCGAAACTGTAAATACTTTCGCCGGGTATAATATAACCCACGCCTTTCAGCCTGCTCATTTTGCCCTCTATTTTCATATTTCGCTCCGGGTTCGCAACCGTTATATAATGCTCGTCCGAAGTCATAAAACGCGTGCGATCGACGTTTCTTATTCCGGCAATGTTGCTCACCGCGTAGAATGCAAAGCATGACGACAGCACAAAACCGATCAGAAGCAACTTCCTCAGGAATTTCATGTCATAAAGTTCCTTCAGCGATTTCCACACGGAAGTCAAAAGCGTATACACCGGCTTATATCGAACCTTGTGCGTTTTCGGCAAAAAAGCGTCGTAGTTGAAACGGCTGCTCTCAAAGATACTTCTGTCGATCTGTCTATAATGATCGTCCACAAGTTCAATATCGTGAGTTTCGTCTATTACGGAAAACGCGCCCCGCGTGTCTATGAACAAATTGCCTCCCCTTACAGCAATATTTATGGTTCCGCAAACCGGACGATCCGCAAAGAAATTCAAAGTCGGTCCCGCGCCGTGGACCCTGCCTTTGACAGGCATGTCCCGCAGATAAATCTTATCTTCAGGTCGGTAATCGAGATTCTCCCTGTTCTCATTTACGCTGTCACTTATGATTCTGCCGTCCCTGAGTCTTATTATCCTGCTTGCGTAGAAATTTGCCAGTTCTTCCTCATGTGTGACTAAAATAATCAGTCTCCCCGCAGACATTTTCTTTATCAGGTTCATTATATCCAAAGTGTTGCCGCTGTCCAGGTTTCCGGTCGGCTCATCGGCAATTATTATCTGTGGATTCTTCACTATGGCTCTTGCAATGGAGACCCTCTGTCGCTGACCGCCGGAAAGATCTCTCGCTTTTCTGTTTCTGTACTGATATATGCCCACCGCTTCAAGGCAGTAGTTTACGCGCTTTTTAACAGTTTCTCCGTCCTTTACACCGATCATTCTTAAGGCTACGGCAACGTTCTCAAATACCGTTTCATCGTCGATCAAATTGAAATTCTGAAATATGTAGCCTATTTTTGCATTCCTTACGGTATCAATTTTCGACGACAGTCTGCCCGTTATCCTCTCGCCGTCGATCATGATCTTTCCGCCGTTTATCTTGTCCAGACCTCCTATCGCGTTGAGCAGAGTCGTCTTTCCGCAGCCTGACGGACCGAGCAGGCAGACAAGTCCCGCATCGGGAAGTTCAAGGGTGGTATTGTCTATGACATGTATCTCATTCGCCTTTCGCCTGTTGAAATACTTGTTCACCTTTTCAAGCTTTATCATCTCTATGCCTCCCCTCTATACGCCGTCATTGCGCTCTTTGCGAATATCTTTCGAGAATAGCGTGATGCGATCAGGAGTGAGATCGCGATCATTACAATCACGAGTATCACATAGTTTTGAACCTTTATGAATTTAATTATATTGTTGACCGCGCCCAAGTGGACGAGTCCGCCGTTAACGGTAAAGATAAGTCCGCCCACCAGCGCCACAGCAACGGTCATGACCGTCAGAAGTTCTATCCTCAGCAGATTGGCGATATTGCGCCTCGTCGCCCCGAGTATACGCAGCGTGGAATAGTACGTATTTCGCGACCGTATCACAAGCCTGATAACTATGTACGATATAAAAAACAGCGCAAGAAGCAGTATCGCCAGAACCATGTTACGGAATATCCCGTTAAGCGCATCGATCTGTCCGCGTCTTTGTTCCATGATTTTTTTCAACGACAAAACGTTGTATCCGGCTTTTTTCAAAGCGCCTATTGTTTGATCCGCTTTTATGTGTTCTTTCATGAACGCGCTTATCTGATAATCGCCTTTATCAAACAATGCGTTGAAATCCGCACCGTTGACAAAGATCGCATCGGCAAATTTATCATATTCCGTCTTTTTTATCCCCAGCAGGGCTTCTACGTTCTTTTTACCTACGAACCTGTCTATGGCAAATGACCTTGATGTCCGGAAGTTGTTGTCCGACGCATATATAGTCATCTTTCGCCCTTTCGTCTTGCTTCCGCCGTAAAATTCGTACGCCGCATTTTCGTATACATAAACTTTCCCGCGCGGAACTCTTTCCGATATATGTACGGGACACACGCCTTTGGGTTCGACTTCCTTCCCCGAAAAATCCAACTTTATTCTCGAAGATGCGGCGACCTTGCTCAGCCTCTGCATTTTCAGCAGCTTATCAAAGCAATATATTCCGGAATAACCCGCCTGTACCAGACTGTCGTTCCCGCTCTTCTTGAACGATATTCCGGAGACCTTTACTTTCTTGTCGGCGAAATCCCCTTCTTTGCCATCCTGTTCGGAAAAACTTGTGAGTTTAAATTGCCTGCCGATAAGTTCCCCGGCGCGCTTTCTTATTTCATCGTAATTTTCCGCAAGTTTTTCCGTCCGCACCACCACTTCATCGGATTTCCGCGGGAGCCGTCCGTACGCCAGATCGCGCGCCTTAAGCGACTCACAGTTATACATGATGCCCTCGATGTAGAAATTTCCTCTCGCCATCTGCACCGAACTGTCCAGACTTATGTCGTTTTTCACTATATGGTCGATATTGTCGGTCGCGGAAATCCTGTCGATGTCGCTTTTAGAAAAAGCTTTTCCGTCGTTCTTCTTAAGTATCAGCCGTTCGGGCGATTTTTCGAAGAAAAAATCCATCGTTCCGCTTATGCTTTCATCACTCTCCGCAGACAACTTCGATGCATATCCGCCCGTGACCGCAACCGTCATAAAAAGGAAAATAAAAAGAAGCAGGAAAAATTTCGTCGCAAGGTTGAACGTGTTGCGCACGCCGAGTCTAAGCTGCGACACCGGTGACAACTTGCCGCTTACTCGACCTTTTCCACCATTTATGCGACCTTTTCCACCATGTTTTCCCACTCTTTTTTCATACGGAAAACCGCCGCTTTCCACATCGTTTTCATTTTCACCTTGCCTGTCGAGTTTCCTGTCCTCCACGATCCTGCCGTCGCGCATCATAATCTTTCTCGTAGCGTAAGGTTCCGCCTGCTCGTAGCTGTGCGTCACGACTATCACAAGTTTTCCCTTTGATACATTATAAAGAGTTTCCATGACGTTCCTTGCGGAATCGCTGTCCAAGTTCCCCGTGGGTTCGTCCGCAACTATTATGGGCGAATCTTTTGCAAGCGCTCTGGCTATGGCGACTCTCTGTTTCTGGCCTCCCGAAAGCTTTGAAACCTTGATTTTCGATTCTTTTTCAAGCCCCAGCCTTTTTAAAATCGAGTTTATCTCACGTCGCTTTTCCATTCCTCCGCGCCCGTTCAAAATCATGGCAAGTTCGATGTTCTGATACACGGTATAGCTGTTTATGAGATTGTAATCCTGAAATATATTTCCTATAAAGGTCTTACGATAGTTCTCATACTCTTCCGTTCCGAAAGCGCCGGTATCCTCCCCCGCCACGAACATCTCACCTTCCTCATAGCTGTCAAGGCCCGAGATCACATTCAGCAGGGTGGATTTTCCACCTCCGCTTTCTCCGGTGATTACCACGAACTCCCCCAGATCCAGATCCAGATCCACCTTAGAAAATCCCGTGCTGACCATCCCGTTTGTGGAGTAAAACTTTGAAACCTTTTTCATCTCGATCATGTGCGACATTACAAATCCTCCCGACAAATAAAAACCGACCTCCTGCTCATCCCTGTTTCATGCGCAATCTCGCTCTATCGTCAATCCACTTTTTTTAAGTCAAAGCCGTCGGTTTTGACGATCTTTCCGTTTTTCAATATGAATGCGGCTTCATAGCCTTTCATGGAATCTATCAGTTTTTTACCCTCTTCCGAGCCTAAGATCAGGCATGTCGTCGAAAGTCCGTCGCCGCCCGTGGAATTCCCGTGACCGGCTCTTATGCTCACGCCCGCAACGTCCGAATCCACCGGCATACCGGTCTTTGAGTCCAGAATATGATGATACTTTTTCCCCTTGTATTCTATGTATCTCTCGTAAATTCCCGACGTCACCACTACTCCGTTTTTTATCTCGACCGCTCCCACGATCTCATCGCTCTCCGGAACAGGCTTTTGTATCCCCACCTTGAAAGGTGCTCCGTGCTTGTCGCCTATACACGCGACATTGCTTTGCCCGAGATTCACGATCGCGCTCTTTACGCCGTTTTGCTCGAGATATTCGGAGATCCTGTCCGCGATATACCCCTTTGCGATAGCGCCGAGATCCATCTCACCCTTCCCGGTCCCCATCGTCACTTCGTCGCCGTCTATCTTAACCTGTCTGTAATCAACGTATTTCATTGCGGCGGCGAGTTTCTTGCGCGCCGGCGGTTTGGACGCCCTTGATGCGCCTTTGGAGCCTTTCTGCTCAAAATTCCACAGATCCTGCGCCTTGCCTATGGTTATGTCAAATCTCCCGTTCGTCAGCTTGGAGTATTCCAGACCTTTTTTTATAACGTCTATCGTCAGCTTGTCGCACTTAACGGGTTTCCCTCCGGCATGATTGATCCTGTCTATGTCACTGCCTTTCTTCGTCTTGCTCAGCAGTTTCTCATACTTCGCGCATTCTTTGAAAGCTTTTTCTATGACCTTTTCGGCATTTTCCCCGCTCATATCCTTCATATCGTATACGGTGACCTGACACACCGTATCGAAATAGAAGCTGTCTTTAGACACCGGCTCTACACTCTCTGCGCTCCCGCCATTTCCGTTCTGCGAGCTTTCCGTCTTTTTCCCACATCCTGTCTGTGGTATAATGACTAACGTCGATATCACAATCGCCGCCATAATCTTAATAAATTTTTTCATGTTGATCCTTTCGGGAGTACATATGTTTAAAGTAATAAAAAAAGCCGATATTGTCCTGCTCATATTCCTCATAATCATAGGCGCCGCATTCTTCCGGATATCAGCCTCGGGAAACGAGAAAGGGAAAAACGTCACGGTATCCGTGGACGGTAAAAAATACGGTACTTATTCACTTTCTCAAAATAAAACCGTCGTAATAAGACACGGTAAAAATATAAATAAGTTTACCATAAAAAACGGCGCCGTGCAAATGACGCACGCCAACTGCCACAACGGGCTGTGCCTGAAAGAAGGCAAAATCGAGAGCACAGGTCAGAGCATAGTCTGCCTTCCCAACAAGGTCGTGATCGAGATAAAAGGAGGTGAGGAATTCGATGCCGTTTCAAAATAAGAAAACTCCCGGACCGGAACACAGCGACGCCGATGCGCGGGATGTTCGAGATACGAGGGCTTCGCAGGGTTTGCGAAGTTCGCAAGGTTCACGGGGTTCGAGGGATGTGAGGGTTAGCGCAATTGAACACAATGAACATGCCGCTTCCCCTGTACGCTGCGGCACGCGGGAAAATATCCGGGCAAGGCACACAGCCACCAAACGTCTGACCGTCAGCGCCATGTTCGCGACGCTCGCCCTCATCTTTACCTATGTCGAAGTGCTTATTCCCGTCAATCTCGGAGTACCCGGGGTGAAACTGGGACTTGCAAACCTCGTAATCATACTGGCACTTTATAACATGAACTTTAAATACGCCTTTACCATAAACTTGATCCGCATAGTGCTTTCCGGGCTTCTTTTCAGCGGCGTCTTTGCCATGCTGTATTCGCTCGCCGGCGGCATATGCAGCCTTTTGGTCATGTGGCTGCTGAAAAAGAGCGGCAGGTTCTCTCTCATAGGAGTGAGCATGGCGGCGGCGGTTGCCCACAACTTCGGTCAGCTGCTCACCGCCGCCTTGATGGTGAGCAATATCAGATTGTTTATTTACTATCCGGTACTGGTTTTTTCGGGAATAATCGCGGGAATAGGGATAGGGATTTTCGCCTTTTTCGTGAACAGGAAATTACCGCCTGAACTTTTTTGAGTATCTGCGGGGATACGGGAAATTTCCGAAAATGGCTTTCACGCTAAATGACTTTCACGCTTCCCCGACCGAAACGCGGATTCGCAGACATGGGAAATTCGGAAAACAACGGTTCATACAACATAAGGAGATTGAAATGCGGCGCGAGCTGACGGCTCTTAGAGAGCAGATGAGAAAACATAACATCAACTGGTATCTGATCCCGAGTTCGGATCCTCACGGTTCGGAATATCTGAATCCTCATTTTCGTTGCAGGGAGTACATTTCCGGTTTTACGGGTTCTGCGGGAACTCTGCTTGTCGGCATGGATGAGGCTTACCTCTGGACAGACGGCAGATACTTTATACAGGCCGCTTCACAGCTGAGCGGCAGCGGTATCTCACTTATGAAATCGGGAGAAAAGGATGTTCCGACCGTCATTCAGTTCCTGAAAGACTTATCCGAAAAGCACATGCAGTCACCGACTCAGGTTAACGGACAAGCCGAAAAATCCGGGGACTCGGACGCTCAATTTCAAGGTCGGGGCGAGAAGCACCGGATGCTCCCGGCTCAGGTTCCTGCCGGACTTACGCTGGGCTTTGACGGAAAAGTAATAAGCATGGAAGCGGGCCTTGAACTTAACGATATGAATTTTAATATAGTTTCGGAGATCGATCTGGTCGATAAAGTCTGGCAAAATCGTCCGCGCATTATCCCATCGCCTATTTACGATTTACCTCTTTCGTCCGTCGGAAAAACTTTTGAAGAAAAACTCTCAGATGTGCGCATGAAGATGAAAAACAAAGCCGCAGATCTTCTTTTGATTTCTTCACCGGAAGAAATTGCATGGCTCTTCAACATGCGCGGAAATGATATTGAATATACCCCCGTATTCTTTGCCTATGCACTTATTTCCCGCTCCGATTGCCTGCTCTTTGTTTCGCAAAAAAATCTCCCTCCCACGTTCAGACTTTGCCGCACGAAAAATTACGACTGTATAGGAAGTTATCTGCAAACCTTGCCAAAAGGGAAAACACTGTGGCTTTCCGGCAAGAGAACCAATTTCGCTCTGTATGTAAAAATCTCTTCGCCCGCCACCAAAGGTCCGGACACCGATTCCTCGGGAGCCATAAAAATTATCGACGAATCGACACCTGTGGAAATGATGAAAGCCGTAAAAAACACGACAGAAATAGCATCTACCGAGCATGCTCACATCAAGGACGGCGTTGCCATGGTCAATTTTATCCACCATCTGAAACACAGCATAGGAAAAAAAGAGATAACCGAAATCAGTGCGGCAAAATATCTACTGGCTTGTAGAAAAAAGCAACCGGGCTTCATAGAGCCTTCGTTTGCCACGATCTCCGGATACAATTCCAACGGCGCAATCATTCACTACAACGCAACCCCGGAAACGAACCGCATGCTCGAAGCCTCGGGCTTCCTACTCATCGACAGCGGCGGTCAATATATCGACGGAACCACCGACATAACAAGAACCATTTCACTCGGCGAACTGTCTTGCAAGATGAAAAAATATTATACTTATGTCCTGAAGTCGCATATCGCCCTCGCTTCCGCCACATTTTCGCCCGGAATCACCGGAGTGGAACTCGACCATATAGCAAGAAAACCTTTGCAGTCGATAGGACTTGATTATAACCACGGAACCGGCCACGGCGTGGGTCACATTTCCTCCGTCCACGAGGGACCCAACACGATAAGCCCGCGCGGGGGCAATATCGCATTTCTTCCCGGGATGATCACCTCAAACGAACCCGGCGTATATATCGAAAACGAATTCGGCATCCGACTGGAAAATGAAATGCTTTGCGTAAGGCGGGGCGGAGAAAGATACGGTTTCAAGACATTGACCCTCTGCCCGTTCGATCCCGAATCCATCCTGCTCGACCTTCTTACCGAACAGGAAGCGGAGTGGCTGAACGCCTACCACGACAATGTGGTTCGCACTCTGACACCGCTACTGAAACCGAAAGTCGCCTCATGGCTGAAGGATTACGTGAAAATGCGTTAATGCCTTTTATACTCGCATATAATCTCAATGCAATACCGCGCGTCCTGCAGCATCAGTCACGTCCTCATCGCAGAGAATCAAACGGCTCGCTCGTAGAAATTGAATGGCGGCGTGAACTCGGTCTTTGATAATTCAACATGACCTCAAACAGCACGCCCGCCATGCTTCAATTTCTAAACTCGCTTGTGCCGATGATTCTTACTGCTCTTGCGGATATGACTTCTGCCGCAGGCTGTGCGGCGTTGTAATCATATTTTTGTGCAGTTAAAAAGCCGGGGTTCAATTCCCATGCTCATCTGCGCCGGCAGTTTTTGTCCGCTCTTGCGGAAAGATATGCAGAAAGGCTCAACCGGCTTATAGGCAAATTAAAACCCGGCTCAAGGATCAGTTACGTGCTCATATTCATCGATTATCGTGGATCGTTCTTACAAATATGATGTCTGCTACCGGGTTTATGTTTATCGATATGTATCTATGCGATCACAACGTTTCCGTCTTTAGTTCCGCTCTGAGTATCCTTGAGAAGTCGCAGTCACTGCCTGTGATCCTGCCATCCGAAATGGATATTATCCTGTCCGCCAAGATTGCCAGATCTTCTTTGTTGTGGCTTGCAACTATGATAGTGGCGCCTCTCTCCTTCTCTTCCAAAAATAGTTCTCTTACCGAACGTACTCCCTCTTCGTCAAGCGCGTTTGTCGGTTCGTCGAGGAGTATGATGCGCGGTTTCTCGAATATCGCCTGCGCAATGGAGAGCTTCTGTTTCATCCCAAGCGAATATGCGTGGACTTTTCTCTTATCGTCGGGATCAAGCTTTACCCGAACGAGGCTTTCTCTCATGTCCTCAACACTTGCTATCTTCTTTATCTTAGCAAGTATCTTGAGGTTTTCCATCCCCGTATACTGCGGAAGAAGCTCCGTTCTCTCTATTATTATCCCCATGCTTTCGGGGAAGCTTATGTCCTTGTGCAGAATCTTCCCCTCTATCCTAACCTCACCGCTGTTCGGATATATCAGACCCGCGATCGCTCTAAGAAGCATCGTCTTTCCCGATGCGTTTCTGCCGTATAATCCATATATGTTTCCGCTCTCAAACGTGAACGTGATATCATCCAATACCGTATTACCCTTAAGCCTTTTAGTCACATTTTTAAGTTCAATACTGTTCATCCTAACCTCTCTAAAATTCCCTAATCTTATCATTCCCTGAATTATTTCGAAATCGCATCAGTTTTGCTATATAAGCTGAAGACGACTATCCAGTAAGTCTTTTCTCTTAAACACTTGGATCGTAACAATTATCATCGCTACCATTGCCACCATATTGTATATGAGCGGTTCTATCACGAACATAATATCAAACCTTCCCATGCCCATTTTCTCTATTGCAGGCCACTGCATCACATCCATTACCGCATAAACCGAAGGCATGTTTCTGTAAAAAGAAGCTACCATGAATACGAGACTTACAATAAACGATGCACCGAGTGCCACCAATCCCGCCGAAAAAATCACGCTGAACATGAGGTAAAGACATCCCATAAAAAAATATATGAATGTAAGTGAAATCCATCCCAGCAGCATACAGTGAAAATAATTGTACTTGATCAGAAAATCAATGCCTATGTCCGCAATGGAAAGGGATATCTCAACCAAAATGAATATCGCCGCAAAATACATGGCGGACACAAATATATACCTTAATCTCGCAAATACCCATCTCGCTCTTCCTCTCTTTATAACGTCCTGTATCCCAAGCTCGGGCAACAGTTGAAAGAGCGTTACGACAAAGGTCATTGAAAATAAGATCTGTGCTTTCATGTAATTGTATCCCGCCCCCGTGCTCATCGAATGCTCGAGTTTATCCATGCGATCGGCGGGGTAGCGGGTATATATCCACACGGAAGCGAACCACCAAACTATAAACATGACAATCAGCGGGATCGCCATCCATCTAATCTTCCTATAATTCATCGTATCTCACCTTGTAAATATATGCTGTAACAACTGTGACAACCACCACCAAAGTATAGTAAACCACAGGAACTATTATCTCTACTGCACCTCGATCATACGAAAAACTCTGTAGTATACGCATTATGCTGTAAGGAATATTCATAAGAATAACCCATGCGAAAAACGATACCGTATAAAGCACACTATATTTTGGAACTATAAAGTTAATGCCGGCGCAAAACATGCCGTACATCCCCGCGGCCAACGAAAATGTAAATATATGAGCTACATATGTAACATACGGATGCGACACAGCAAAAATGTCCAAAGAGTTGCCCATCTGCCCTGTCCAATTCCGTTCCAACCCCATAAATGAGGTTCCTCCTTTAAACATTATATTGGCAACGCCAAAATTCAAAAACAAGGTGATGAGTGCGATGAAAAAAGGGATCAAAAACGATACCGCAAAGCGTGAAAAAACGACCTTTTTGCGGTCTACCTTGGTAAGTAACACATTGTAGTATCCGTACTGCTTCTGAATCGCAAAGGTGTCGGCATACGCAAAAAGCGGGTAAAGCGGAAATGTCCACGTCAGCAATATATGCGGTAAATGTCCTATATTCGCCGCTGTGAGAAAACTCGCAAAGCAAGGGTGCATAAGGCTATTTCCTGTCGGTTTGCTACCGCCTACTCTCAAATACTCACCAAAATTTTGCATGTAATTTGAGTATAGATCATATGCGACAACCAAAATAAAAAAGCACAAAAGCGCGATGGCTCTTTTTGACTTTAACGCGGTTGATAGTTCATACTTAAGCATTGGTAATGCCCCCTTAATTGCAATACAACGCACAAAACTAATAACTAAAAGTGGTGCGGGTATGACCCTCAATCCAAAATGGAACTGAAGTCATACCCGTAACGTTTACAAGACCTTACTCTTGAGCTTGCCAACGTCCGCTCACATTATACCCTGACGGCTTATCATTATTATCTTCGGCAGTCAGATAGACTGTCCTTGAACGCGCACCTTTATAGGCTTTTTGACTAAACCATCCTTTTCCGCATATTACTCTAATATACGGTGACACGTTCTTGCCATCCTCTGCTTCAAGCCAGAAATCCGTGGCTGCTCCCTTTCCTTCGCCTGAGTGATCGAGCCTGACCCTCCAAAGGTTCCGTTTAGGTACTTTCCCTCTATGGCGTCCATGTTTTTCATAACCGTTCTCTTGATATGCCGGAATCCTAAAACTAAATCCGGTGTCCGACACGGCAAAGGTGCTTACACTCGAAACCATCAGCATTGTTATTGTCATGGCAAGCACCGTGACAATCGACAGCGCAATACGTTTTTTTCTTTTAGCAATATCCATTATATTACTCCTTTTCCCAAACCTTTGATGTTTGATATTCATTTTACAAAAGAACTTGCCCCGTACAGATTGCGCCATCAAACATACTTGTTCAGCTCATTCAATCAAGGGGGGATCCCGATTCACACGGTAAGTGTAGCATAACTAACTTATATAATCAAGTATTCTTTATTTTCTTATTAAAAGTTTTTTATTGTCGTGAACTGTAAATTTTAAATCCACTTCCCCCGTGTACAAATTCAAAGCAATGGTGTCATATAAAGCGGAAGATAGGTGATCCCGTCTTTTTCTTTGAAATCGCTTGCATGTAAAACATATGCAACGTGCAATTGCTGTGAAAATTTGTTCTTAAATTTTTTCAGCGATGTTAAAGTGTAATTCTTACTTGACTTTACCTCTATAGGTGAAATATTATGTCGATTTCCTATCTTATTTTTAGCAATCAAAAAATCAATTTTCATGCGACCGGTTACATCATCCCTTGAAGAATTGGAGTAAAAATACGCTGAATTGCAAAGTTAAAATCCACATCAAAAGCAAGAGATAATGTAAGTAGCAGTAAGTCTTGCAAAAGTAAAGAAAAAGCGTATTTAATCTATGATAAACAGGCATTTAGTGTTACACTTCGATCCACAGAAAACAACAAATGTACAGGTTTTTGCTATATTTTGTGGCATGCTAAAACAGCGAATTTTAGGGACACTTTTTTGAGTGCAAGACTAAAATCCACTTTAAAAAGGTATATGCATCTATCCTGACAGCTGCCTGTGAATTTTATCTTTTGAGAAGGTAAGGCTTTAAAATAACCTTGTCTTTCTCGATTTTACGTATACCGAAAGCTTCAAGTTTTCGGTAGAGATCGTGGTGCATGAACTCTGTAAGTTCAAGAGGGCTTTTGCCTTCGAACATTTTGACGGGAGCGGAATTTATGTGGCTGAGAGCAAGATTCAGAGACTTCTGATCCGTCAACCCCAAAGCGTGTAAATCTGTCCTTTTGGGAAGAATATATCTAAGCTCTATATGCTTGTTTTCAAGTGAAGCCTTTTGTCCTGATCGCATAGGATCACAATAGAACAGCCGGGTTCTCCTTGCGGAGTGTGAATCGGTTTCAATGTCTTGCGCAGAGGAGAACTCATCACCGCGATCAGTGTTATGCCGAATTCGGCATAGTTTTTTCTTCGTCATAAGCAGGGAGAAGAACGTGAACATACTTTCTGAATAAGTCCCTTCCAAGGCGCTTGATTTCTTTACCTACGGTAGATTTATCCTTACCAATGATGCGTGCTATGGCGCTCTTGGTTGAATTGTTATTGATACCGGTTAAGATGATTCGTCTTTCCTCTAATTGTACACGGGGGAGGTAGATTTAAAATTTACAGTTCACACAAAAAAAATGTCCGCATCCCCGTGGTTGACTGCAATAATGATTTGTAATATAATCTTACATGGTTAGAGTTCTAAAACCAAATCAAATAAGTTATCGCTCAAAAGTTATTTATGAAAAGAAGTATAAAATGGTAAAAAGCAAAAAATGGGATGGATTTATTATCCAAAGAAAGGAGACCAATCAAAAAAGATAACGGTCGGTGCTATGCAAATATATCTGGTAATAGAAAGATATTTTAAAAAGGTCTTGGAACTTTAATGGAAGTTAAAACACCAGAAGGAAAAAATTATAAGGTCGGCATAGAACCTGAAATGGACGGGAATGAAAATATTTCAAATATAAATAATCTGATAGTTAAGTAGAGATGTAGAGAATGATTGTCTCACAATGACCGATATATTTAATGAAGGGGTAAGAAATATATTTGTTATTGGTGCTGGTTGTAAAAAAGATCTGTTTTCAATTAACTTTAGGTTACCGGTAGGTGCTCATATAAAATACTCAGTAGATCCTTTGAATGAGAATAAGCAAGATGGTTCCTTAGAAATCTTAGATAAAGACAACAATTTGATCAGTGCAATTGCGAGTCCATATGCAAAGGATGCAAGTGGCAGGAGTTTAGAAACATACTATAAAGTTGAGGGGCACACAGTAAGACAATATGTGAATCATCTGCAAAAAGGGCATGCTATTACGTACCCCATCACAGTGGCGCCTATGTCAACTTTTAATGTGTATTTTGATTCTGGGAAATGGATCACAAGGGGTAAACTATTAAGCTTGTCTTTGAATCCGACTAAGTTTCTTAGAGTTGCAATGTTTCAGGGATCTTCGGCGGTTAGGAAATCCAGTTGGAAGACAGTTTATTATAAATTTCATAAAGATAAAAGATGGAGGAGAACTGAAAGTATGCAGATGCAATATGATTGTCATTGGCATTTTGCAAAACTAAAGGATAAGTTCAATTTAGAACCATCAAGACCAAATGTCAGCTGGTTTGATATGATACGGGCTAAATGCAACCCGTGATGTGTGGTGAGGAACAGTGAAAAGAGCAGCAATACTTGTGTGCAACAGTTTGATCTGTATATTTAATATGGCGGTGTTGTACCATACCGGAATTGTTCTTGATGAACATCCAGGTATACGGACGGGTAATGTAATACGAATATTTCCTTGGTATTTACTTCTCATTTCATCCAGTGTACTTATCACGGTTATAGTAATGTTCTATAGGGAGGCATTGGGCAGAAGAAAAAAGGGTAAGCACAATATAGCTGTGGCCATTATGGTGATTTTGTTGGCACTTAATGTTGCGTTTGCATTTGTCTATAAGAAAGAAGTCCACAAGCTGGGCGTAAACCGTATTGAGAGCATGGCTTATAAACAAACCAGATATTACAGGAGTGTTTCACTTAAAGAATTGGAAGTAATATTTAAAACCGAAAAAAAAAGAGTAGTTTACGTAGGAAGAAAAGATTGTGCTGAATGTGCGGGATTTGAAAAAAATTTTGAATCATATTTAAGAAAAAGAGGTCTTGAGATAACCACATACTATACATCCAAGGATAGAGATGGGAAAAACAAGGATAGAATGTATGCACTATTGAATCGCTTGAAAGTCGGAAGCGTTCCATGTGTAGTCTTGATTGGAGATAAAAAAGTACTGAAAAAATGGAATGACCCACAAAAGGAAAAGAGGAATATATTAAGGCACCTATAGGTGGATCATGGGTTATAGGACAAAAAGTGTTGATGACTAATCCCAATAAACTGGGTACCCACTAGAGTGATGTAGCTCACTCCAGACAACTGCATCACCCCACATTGGGATAGTATTTTCCAACTTTTCTTTTTCGGTCATCTTATTGTAAATGTCAGCTATACTCTTGTTTGTAGGCATTGTTTTTAATATCTCAGAAGCTGCAAGCCCTCATGCAAAACGACCGCACGACAGGTTCACCCTGAACCCGACATGCGATCGTCGATTTAAACATGCTATTCAGTTACACGATGAGCGGGTGCAGTTTACGCTTCGGCGCTCTTCTGCTCATCGCCTTCCTTCTTTTCTGCTCCGGCAGCAGCCGCAGCAGCCGCCTTTTTCTCAGCCGCGGCTTTCTTTGCGGCCTCTATCTTTGCGGGGTCCACGGCAGGTTTTTTCCTGACTCTCTCGTTATGGATCGCTCCCGTAGGGCAGACCTTTGCGCATGCTCCGCAGTTGACGCACTTCTCAGGATCGATGAATGCCAGATTATCCTCAACGTGGATCGCGTCGAACTTGCAGACGGTCGTACACTTCCTGCAACCGATGCAGGCGTTTGCGCACGCCTTTCTTGCAACTCCGCCCTTATCCGTATTATGACACTTTACGATAACAACATTCTTGGCAGGGCTGATCCTTATCAGAGAGTTTGGACATGCCTCCGCACACGCTCCGCACGCAACGCATTTTTCCTTGTCAACCGTGGCAACACCATCGATAACGTGTATCGCATCGAAATCACATGCGGCAACGCAGTCTCCCAAACTCATGCATCCGTATGGACATGCGTTCATTCCGCCAAACAGGGTCTTGGCAGCCTTACATGTCTTTATATCATTGTACTTCATCAAAGACTGCACGGCATCTTTCGTTCCGTTGCACATTACAACAGCCACCTTCTTGTCAGCCGCATCTGCTGATTTTCCGAGAATCTCCGCAAGTTTTTTCGCCACATCGGGACCTCCGACGGGACATTTACTGCAGGACAATTCACCGTCTTCCACAAGCGCGTTGGCGTAGTCGTCACACCCGGCAAAACCGCATCCGCCGCAGTTTGCACCCGGCAGCGCTTCGCGAAGCAAAGTAAATCTCTCGTCAACGGGTACGGCAAAAACCTTTGAAGCAAAGCTGAGTATGCAGGCTGCCACAAGGCCGATCGCCACCACTACCAATATTGCCAATACTATAGGATTCATTTAATTCGCCTCCGTCCTATGATACCATGCCCTGAAAGCCCATAAAGCTCAAGGCGAGGATTGCAGCAGTAACCAACGTTATCGGAACTCCTCTGAAAGAAACAGGCATTCTGCTCTCATCGGCAAGCTTGCTTCTCACGCCCGCCATTATAACCATGGCGAGCAGGAATCCCACTCCGGCGCCGAACGAATTGACCAGCGCCTCAAGATAATTGTAATTTTCGTCTATGTTCTTGATACAAACACCGAGTACCGCGCAGTTGGTCGTAATCAACGGAAGGAACACGCCGAGCGACTTGTAGAGTGCCGGCATACTCTTTTTCATAAACATCTCAACCAGCTGGACCAGCGCCGCGATCACCAGAATGAACACAACCGTTTGCAGATATCCGAGTTCAAACTTCAGCAGCAGCTGCATGATAGGCCACGTAGCCGCCGTAGCCAGTACCATTACGAACGTCACCGCAATACCCATGCCCTTTGCGGAGTCAAGATCCTTGGATACTCCGAGGAAAGGACATATCCCGAGGAACTGAGCCAGAGGATAGTTGCTCACAAGTACCATGCTGATAACTATTACTATCAAACTGTTTATCATGATTACTTAACTCCTTTCTTTGCAGCGACAAAGGTAACGGCCGCCATGATCACCGCATACGAGAAAAATCCGCCCGGCGCCAAGTTGAATATGCCCATTCCCGGTATGAATTTGTCGAAAACATGGATGCCGAACCACGTCCCGTTCCCCAAGAGTTCTCTCATCGAGCCCATCAGGAAGAGCGCAAACGTAAATCCGATCCCCATTCCGATCCCGTCAAGCGCGGAGTTGAGGATGCTGTTCTTGTTCGCAAACATTTCGGCGCGTCCGAGTATAATACAGTTTACAACGATCAGCGGTATAAACAGTCCCAAGGACGCATACAGCGCCGGAACATATGCTTGAAGCAGGAGCTGCACAACGGTTACAAATCCTGCAATCACAACTATGTAACACGGAATTCTGACCTTATCGGGTATTATATTCCTCAACATCGAAATTACTATGTTTGAGCATATCAGAACCGCCATCGCGGAAACGCCCATCCCTATACCGTTCACCACGCTCGTGGTGACCGCCAGAGTCGGACAGGTTCCCAGAACCAATACGAGCACGGGATTTTCTTTGATAAAACCGTTTGTTAAAATGCTGAGTCTGCTTTTCTTATTATCCATCACTTAACACCTCCCATTTGCTTGTACTGGTGAAGTGCCGCATATACGCCGTAATGAATCGCGCTTCCGGAAACCGATGCTCCGGTGATGAACTTGATCTGCCCGTCATCCTTTACATTGGTCGATTTGAGCGCCTTCATTCCCTTGTACTGTTTCAGATATCCGTGATCGAAATCCTTTGTTCCAAGTCCCGGTGTATCGGCATGCTTTGTTACCTCTATTCCTGTGACTTCCCCGGATTTATTGACGCCGACCATCATCGTCAGCGCTCCGCCAAACGACTTTGTCACCGCCGTTGCGACAAATCCGCTCTTGTTATTTGCAACGTATACATCCTGAATGTACACGGCTCCCGGCTGTTCGACCACGAGCTTTCCTTTATATTCAGTGAAAGAGTCCGCCTCTTTCAGCAGCTTTGTTCTCGTCTTGTCTGCCGTGGCTTTCGCATTTTTGTCTATGATAGGATTGGTAATCCCGTATACGAGCGCAAGGGCTGCCGTAATCACAAGACATATGCAAACCAAGACCACAACAGGTGCAATATACTCTTTGTACGTATTACTTTTCATTTTTATTTGCACCTCCGTAAGTTCTCCTGATGACAACTTTATCTATGAGCGGAGTCATCATATTCATGAACAGAATTGCAAAGGACACGCCTTCCGGATAGTTACACCAGATACGGATGACCATCGTGATCAGTCCGCACAGGATACCGTATACCAGTCTTCCTTTGCTCATTATCGGGGATGTGACATAATCCGTGGCACAGAAGAATGCACCGAACATCACACCGCCGGCGCAGACGTGGAATACCGCCATGTGAAGCGCGTTGTAATCCCCGCCCTTTACTCCGTAGTACACCAGCGCGAACAGGAATACCGAAAGTATGAACGAAACCGGAATGATAGGTGATATTATCTTCTTCCATATGAGAAACGCGCCGCCGATCAAAATCGCAAGAGCGCTGACTTCACCCATGGAGCCTCCCACAAATCCTAAGAACAGGTCTGAATTGGACGGCAATTTTCCGGGTTTTCCCTTTGCAATCTCTCCCAGAACACCCAAAGCGGTAGCTCCTGTCGTGGCATCGGTTGCGGACTGACGCGGCACAGGCCATGTCGTCATCTGCGTCGTAAACGACAGCAGAAGCACTATACGTCCTACTATCGCCGGATTTGCGATATTTCTTCCCAGTCCTCCGTACAGACACTTAACTACCACGATAGCGGCAAAACATCCTATTACCGCCATCCAATAAGGGAAATTCGACGGCAGGTTCATCGCCAGAATCGCTCCTGTGACGCAGGCGCTGAGATCCTTGACGGTATCGGGTTTCTTCATGAGTTTACCGTATGCGTATTCGAAAAATGCGCACGCAGCCATACAGACCGCCGTCAGAACAACGGGTCTGTATCCGAATACGACCACACTCATCACAAGCGAAGGCACAAGCGCAAACAGAACCATCATCATGGTCTTGCTCGTATCCAGACTCGTTACCAGATGCGGCGACGAGGATACTGTCAAATTGTTATAATAAGTTTTCTTATCCATCACTTACTTCCGGCCTCCTTTACCATTGCTTTTCCAAGTTTGTTCATAAAAGCAAGCGGACGTCTTGCCGGACATACATATGAACAGCTTCCGCACTCCATACACTGCATCACCTGCAAATCGTTGAGCGCCTGTACATCCTTCCGCTCGTAGGCATCCGCATATCCGGTTGGAAGCAGACCGAAAGGACAGGCTTTATGACACCTGCCGCAGTTGATACATGCCGTTTCTTCCGGTATGTACGCCTGCTCCTTTGAAAATGCCAGTATAGCGTTGTTGTTCTTCACTATAGGCATCTCATCCGAAAAAACCGCTCTTCCCATCATGGGACCGCCCATCAGGATTTTCGTCGGGTCTTCCTTGTAACCACCGCAGAATTCAATCACATCGTGTATTTGCGTTCCGATCGGCGCAATTATATTTTTAGGTTCTGCGACCGCATCTCCGTCCACGGTCATTCTTTTCTTTACAAGTGGGATCCCATCTTTCAGATACTGCCCTAAAAAGGCAATCGACGTTACGTTGGAAACTATAACACCCAGATCCGCCGGAAGGACTCCCGCAGGACACTCTTTGCCCGTCACCTCGTATATCAGAACTCTCTCGGCGCCTTTCGGATAACGCGCCTGAAGCTCAAATGTATGGATATTGTCGATACCCTGCTCTTTTAAAAGGCTGTTGAAGTTTGAAATGGCATCCTGCTTATTGTCCTCTATGCCTATATAGCAGTTATCCAGTTCCAAGTACTTCATCACGGCTTTCGCCCCGTCGATCACGTTCTGCGCATCCTCAAGCATGGTTCTGTGATCCGAGGTAATGAACGGTTCACATTCGGCGCCGTTTATGATCAGAGTTCTGACCTCATCTCTGTTTTTGGGATTGAACTTGATATGCGTCGGAAAAGACGCACCCCCAAGTCCCACAAGACCGCTTGCCCTTGTTGCGGCGACAAAGCTCTCAAGATCCGTGATTTCAGGAACCCTGATATTCTCCGAAAGCTCCTGCTTCTTGTCGGTCTCTATGACCACAAGATTATCACTTCCACCCATTGCATTGCGCTGTGTCTCAATACCTGTGACTTTACCCGACACACTTGAGTGTATCGGTGCACTCACAAACGCCTCCGTGTCACCGATGACCTGACCTACCTTGACCTCGTCACCTTTCTTCACAAGAGGTTGACATGGCGCTCCGATATGTTGAGACATTGAGATCTTAACGATATCCGGTATCGGCATCACTTCGGTTTCACGTCCGGCCGTGTTCTTGTAATGACCGGCGTCAATGCTGGGCAAGTGCTTTGCATTACTCATATTGAAACCTTCCTTTCTCAAAAAAATTACTCCAATTGATCCATATAATCATACGGATAAATTATACACCTGCAAATTCCAAAAAGCACTACCCTATAAAAAGTTTTTCAAACAAAAAAACTGTTTTTATAGGGTGAGTCTTTTTTGTCATTTTTTTGTCAGTCCGAATCATATTTGGCTTGTTTTCAAGGGTAACGGCAGTTTCCCAGCATACCTGCGAGATAGACTTTTCTACCTTTTCACAGACACCTTCGCTTCTTCGTCCACTCCTATTATCCTTGTACCGTTTCGATGTATATTCAAAAGTTCTCTCACAAGATCCTCGGAAAATTCTTCTCCCGGGCAGATTGCAGGTATACCCGGAGGATACGGAACCAATGCCCTTCCGCATATTTCCCCCGCCGCATCGCATAGCGACACTTTCTTTTTTTCTTTGGGAATATCGTGCTGCGCAAGTTCTCTGCTTCTTGAAATATCCCATTTCGCTGTGTCGCAGCATTCCTTTTGCAAATTCATGCTTCTTTCTCCTGCCCGTCCCCAAGAGCTTCTGCCCTTTTCAAATGTTACGGCTGCATCTGTGCGAGACGGAAGTTCCTTCAGCGTTTTGATCAGTTTTTCATAGTCCTTGCGCCGGTTTCCTATACCGGTCATGCACATAAGAATATCGCCTGTCACAAGTTCGGGGTAAATTCCGTTTTTGATCAGCGCATTTTCAAGATCATATCCGTTATACCCCCTCCCACTCATGTCTATATTTATCTTTGTGCGGTCAAGCATATTATCGCATACCGTCTTAAGACCCTGCACTTTTTTGACCTCCGCATAAAAATAATCGAGATTGTCATTCCACTCCCCGAAAAGCCGGCTTCCGTGCCTTTCAAGGATATCCGCATTGATGTCCATCCCCGCCATGAGCAGGTACGACGGGCTGGTACTCTCCACTTTCCCAAGGTTTTCTTCCAATCCCTCCATATTTATACTGTCTGTCATTACGTTCATGAGTGCGGACTGAGTGAAAGAGCACAGCGTCTTATGTGTGCTGCCTATAACGATATCCGCTCCCTGCGATTCGGCGGACAATTCTTTTTGCATGAATTCAAGGTGCGCCCCGTGCGCCTGATCCACTATCAGTTTCGCCCCATGCTCGTGACAAATCCCGGCAATTTCCCGGATGCCGCTGCAAATGCCGTAATAATTGGGGCTGGGCAGGATAACGCACTTTGCTTCCGGATGTTTCTCAAACAGGAGCCTTATCTCTTCGGGCGGTATTCCTCCGGTGATCCCGTACGTCTCGATCACCTCGGGATATGCATATACCGGGATCGCATCGGCAATCTCCACTCCGGAAAATACAGATCCGTGGCAATTTCGCGCCATGATGATTTTTTCCCCGGGTGCAACCAAAGTCAATATTGACGCTATCAATCCGCAGCTCGAGCCGTTCACAAGCAAATACGACCTTTTGGCGCCGTACAATTTTGCATACCGCCGCATGGTTGCCTTTATTACACCCTCGGGATTGAAGAGATTGTCCGCTCCTCTTATCTCGGTTATATCGCAATCGGCGATGCGCTTAAAAAATGCGTCGTATCCAAACCTCCTGAATATCTCGCCGCCCTTATGCCCCGGCATGTGAAAAGACACCGTCTTTTTCTCCGCATGTTCCAGTAAAAAAGTCAGCACTGACTCCGTTTCTTTATTTGATTTTGCATCAGATGATTTTTTCATACTCTTGCCGCTGATTTTCCCATACTTTTTTCTCTGATTTTCTCATACATCTTGCCGATTACACTATAGGACTGAAAACGCGCAAAATCGCCGCCACCGTAGTGTCAAACCACTTATCCTCAAGAAGGCTTTCCGTTATTTCCCTGCTTGAGGCGACGCTGCGTTCATAGTCTTTTCTTATATCCGCAATACACGGCGTATCCACCAGCAGCGTTCCGCACTCAAAATGAAGAAAGAAGCTCCGATAGTCCATGTTGACCGTGCCGACCACCGCAATTTTGTCATCGCTGACAAAAGTCTTGGCATGCAAAAAACCGGGGGCGTATTCAAATATCTTCACTCCCGCTCTGATCAGATTTCCGTAATACGATCTGGTGAAAAAGAACACTATCCTCTTGTCCGGTATTCCGGGCGTCATTATCCTGATGTCCACACCACGTTTTGCCGCAAGCTTGAGTGCTGTTTCCATCTCGCTGTCTATTATGAGATACGGCGTATATATATATACGTAATCCTCTGCGCTGTTTATAATGTCCAGGTAGATGTTTTCGCTCAGATTTTCCTCATCCAAAGGTGTGTCCGAAAAAGGCTGCACTACTCCCTCGCCTTTAAATTCTCCTTTGCGCCATACATGCGGGCCGTAAGGTTCATATCTGACGTCCGTCTTTTTGAATGCATTCCACATGGTCAGAAACATGACGGTAAAACTCCAGACAGCTTCTCCCTCTATGCGGACTCCGTTGTCCTTCCAGTGGCCAAAACGCGTTTTCACGTTGACGTATTCATCCCCTATATTGACACCGCCCGTATACCCTATATACCCGTCTATGATGCAGATTTTGCGATGATCCCTGTTATTGTACACAAGGGAAAGGAACGGTCTCATAGGATTAAAATTAACAACGGATATGCCGGCTTTCCTGAGTTTTTTGTGAAAAGAGCGGGGCAGATGGTTGATCGAGCCGATATCATCGTATATTATCCGGATTTCCACGCCGTTTTCAGACTTTTGCCGAAGAATCTCGAATATCTCGTCCCACAGCCGACTCTTTTTGATTATAAAATACTCCAGAAATATGAAATGCTCGGCATTCTTAAGATCTTCCAACAGCGCCTCAAAATACTTCTCACCCGCTTCAAAATACTTTGAACCCGTCCCGGTAAACGCGGGATATCTCCCCTCGGCGCTGATGTATTCCAGCGTTCCTCTGACCCGCTTGTGCCCACATATCTGCTCGATCTTCTCTTTCTGCTCAAGATATGCCCGGCTCACATTTTCGACCGGATCCATCTTTTTTTTCAGCCCGCGACTCGGTCGTTTGTTGCCGAACAGTATGTAAAGCACCCCGCCCATTATCGGCAGCGCGGAAATTAAAATAATCCAGCCTATCTTGTAAGCCGGATTGTAATCGCGCCAAACTATGTACACGGCGGCGACTATTGCAATACCCCTGAGCGTGTACCTCACGGCATTTGTCAGTTCTCCCGCCTTGAATATCAGCAGGCAAAGGTACGCAAGCTGCAGTACAATCACCACGGATGTTATGGTAAAACGGTTAAATATTACATTGAATACTTTTCCGAATGCGGACTTCATGATCCGTACATTCCTTTCTTTCTATTTGTCGGTTATCGCAATATCGGATCGTTTCCCTCACCTTATCACTTCCACACCGTTCATGTATTTTCTCAATGCTTCCGGCACGATTACGCTGCCGTCCTCACGCTGAAAATTCTCCAAAATTGCAGCACTCGTGCGTCCAACGGCAAGACCTGATCCATTAAGGGTATGCACAAATTCCGGCTTTCCCCCGTCTCTTCTGAATCTGATGTTGGCACGTCTTGCCTGGAAATCAAGGAAGTTCGAGCACGATGAAATCTCCACATATCTGTTGTAGCTGGGCATCCAGACTTCTATGTCATAAGTCGTCGCAGCGGAGAATCCCAAATCGCCCGAGCTCAGTTTTACTACTCTGTAAGGCAGTCCCAGCTTTATCAAAACCTCCTCGGCGTCGCGTGTAAGTTTCTCAAGTTCATCCCACGAATCTTCAGGTTTGACGAATTTCACCAGTTCCACCTTGTTGAACTGGTGCTGCCTTATTATCCCTCTCGTATCACGCCCCGCAGACCCCGCTTCCGCACGAAAGCAAGGTGTATAGGCGGTATAGTTTACGGGCAACTCATCCTGCGCCATGATCTCTCCTGCGCGCAGATTGGTCACCGGAACTTCGGCTGTGGGAATCAAGAAAAAATCTTTCTGCGGCAAATAAAACATATCGTCCTCGAATTTGGGAAGCTGTCCGGTTCCCGTCATGGCATCCCTGTTGACCATAAACGGAGGGAGTATTTCCGTGTAGTCCTGCTCAACCGTGTGAAGATCCAGCATGAACGACACAATCGCACGTTCAAGCCTTGCGCCAAGTCCCTTATAGACTGTAAATCTGGCGCCTGCGACTTTTGCCGCCCTTTTAAAATCGAGGATATCAAGGTTCTCGCCCACATCCCAGTGAGCCTTTGGTTCAAAGTCAAATTCAGTGGGTTTGCCGAACTTCCGGATTTCCACATTGTCTGAATCGTCGTTTCCGAAAGGAACACCCTCCGCAGGCGTATTTGGAACATTAAGAAGGGCATTTTCAAGATTTGTTTCTATCTGCGAAAGTTTTGCTGAAAGTTTCTTTATATCGGCGGAAAGCTCTTTCATTTCAGCCATTATCCCAGACGTATCCTTGCCCGCTTTTTTCAGCTTCGGTATCTCCCGCGAAACACTGTTCTGCCTGTGTTTCATGGCTTCCACTTCAGCAAGTAGATTTCGCCTTTCTTCGTCAAACTTGCGAATATTCTCTATTCCGAAGTCGCCTTTGCCTCTGTATTCAATTTTCTTTTTTATCCCGTCAAAGTCTTCTCTGAGTCTCTTTATGTCAAGCATTTTCAATACCTCTCAAGCATTGCCTATACCCATCCCGTCGATGTCGAAATCACACAAAACCAAAGCTTTCAAAAGCCGAATCTCTCAAGGTCAAAGCAGATTTTTTTTGTATACATCGTACAGATCGGTAAGTACCGCCACTTTTTCCTTTATCAAAAGCTGAATATTCGACGCCCTGTCATAGTCCTCACCGTCCAGCGCCTCTTTGGCCTGCGTCAGAAGACACTTCTCCGTTATCGTGTCCTTGCCCAGTTCATGGCGGATTTTGTCTATCTCAAGCCAGTTTTTTATATCGTAGTCCGAGAAATCATCATCCCTGTGCTTTTTCCTGCACGATCTAATAAAGTCCATCGTATTTGGAATTAGGCGGTCGTGAAGCTCAAGCTTCCACTGTGACAGGATCTGCGCCTTGTAGGACTCCAATATCAGGTCGCACATAACATCGCCCGCTTTCATGGTTTCCACTTTTTCCGGGTATTTTGCAAACGCCGCCAAATTTTCCCAAACCGTTGCGGGCGCCCTGCCGAACAGCCTCGCACGTTCCTCTTCGGGATAATATACAAAAACGTCTTCCTCGCTTCTGTATTTCCTGTCTTTTTCAAGATAGAAATCGGTATCGCCGTATTCCTTGGACAGGGATTTTTCCAGCTCTATCGGTTTTTTTTCATTTCCGAGCGCCGCCTTGACGCCGTCCACCAACGCCATGTAGGCCGTCGCAAGCACCAAATAGGTGTTGCTTTTCGGATTGGGCGATCTGAGTTCAAATCTGGTCGCAAGAGGATTTGCCGTTTCTCTTATAAGTCCCACGAGCACAGTTCTGTTTCTCGACGGTTTGTTGACGCCTCTTCCAAGCGAGGTCACTATGCACACCGGAGCCTCGTACCCCGGTTTCAGTCTGTTGAGAGAATCGTTGCTTGCACTGATGAATGGATTCATAACTTCATAGTTCTTCAATATTCCCATCAAAGCCCCGAATCCTATCGGACTCATAAAATCTTTTTTGAGATCAGCGGGCGCAAACAGATTTACCGTCTTTCCGTTTTTCAGTTTTGCGGCAAGTCCTATGTGGGTATGTTCTCCGCTTCCTGCAACACCTTCAAACGGCTTTGCCATAAACGTGACATCAAGACCGAAGCGGGTAAAAATATCTCTGACCACGTATTTTACCTGATTCTCATTGTCTGCCGCCTGGATGGCATCGGAATACTTCCAGTCGATCTCAAGCTGCTCCATAACATGATTGTACTTTCCGCCCGAACCCATCTTCGCCTTGACTCCGCCGACTTCCTTGTGCCCCATCTCAACTTCAAATCCGTACTTGTCGAGCAAGGTCAAGGTCTCCTCAAGGGCGGTTCTGACCTCTCCGTATGTCCGTTTCCAGTACTGCTCTTTGAGAGTCTGCGCAATAAAAAGCTGCTCTCTGTCACCTTTGTCGTCCGGCGTCCTTACCCAAAACTCAAGCTCCGTGGCGCTCGTCACCACAATCTCTTCAATTTCATCGACATCGTCTATGCCGTCAATATACTCAAAAACGTACGGATGCTCGCGCATCGCCTTAAGCACTTCTTCTTTCATATATGTCAGGGCTTTTCTCAAAATCGAACGTGAACCGCATTCAAACGTCTCATTGTGCACCAAAAATGACGGTATGCGAAGCGTTCCGACCGGAAGCCCAAGCATTCTGTCTATATTTCTGTAATTGTAATCGACATACCACTTGACACCGGTGTCGGGTATAATATCCAGTTTGGCATTCCCAAGTTCCGCGATCTTTGGTAGCGCAACACTGGATCCGTCGGTCTGAACCCCCGATCGCATAAATTTCTCCATGTCTTTGATAAACACTTTGACCGGGATTTTTTCGTCTGTGTCATGGCCTCCCATATCTATCCCGACGAAAGACACAAACTGGACTTCCGGATGCTCTTTCAGAATCGCAATCACATCATCCTTTCCGTGTTTGTCGGGAGGTATCGTAAACAGCATTTTATCAATATTGAATTCCAGCATAATAATCCCCATTCCTCGGACTTCTACGGCGATACAAGCGGTTTTCGCTCAAACTCTCAATCTGACAATTTGTCCAGATTACGGGAAAGCTCATCCATGTATCTGCCGTACGCACCCCAATCACCGTCTTTGATCGCCTTCTGAGCGTCCTTGTACGCATTTTGGGCTTTCTTGATATATTCTTTTTTCGAGTTTTCGGCTGAGCCCGTTTCGGCACCGTTCTTCTTTTTTCCGCCCTTTTCAGACTCAGACTCTTCCACTCCGCCGCTATCGCCGAAAAGCTGCTTCAAGGCTTCGCTCAACGTCGCCTCATATGCTATCTTGTCACCGTATACGGCTATTATCCTCTTGACTTCAGGGATCGCTGAATCCGCCGCCTCCAAGTACACCGGTTCTATGTACAGCAGCGAATCTTTGATCGGTACCACAAACAGATTGCCTCTGCTGTATTTTGAGCCGGAGCTGCTCCACAGCGAGAAGTCCTGCGATATCTTCGTGTTCTGATCTATCTGCGCCTCTATCTGCCTCGGTCCGTACACGGTTTTGCTCTTTGGGAATTGGTACAGAATCAGTTTTCCGTATTCCTGCCCGTCGTTTCTGGCAACCATCAGCGCCGTCATGTTCTGCTTGGATTTCGGCGTGAACGGTATAGAGCTGATAAACTCCGCCCGGCTCTCATTCGGAAGCTTAACTATATAATAGTTTGGAGTCATCTCGCGCTGTCCGGTTCCGTATATCTCGTTGGCAATATCCCAAATATCCTCGTTCTGATAGAAAACTTTCACATTGTTCATGTGGTATCTTGAGTATATCCCCGCCTGTATCTTGAACAACGTGTTTGGATACCTTATATGGGATTGCAGCTCGCCCGGCATCTTGTCCACATCCTTAAACAGCGATGGATATATCTTGCGGTAAGTCTTCGCTATAGGATCTTTCCGATCCACCACATAGTATGTGACATCACCGTTGTAAGCATCCACGACCACTTTTATGGAATTCCTTATATAATTTGTGTCCCCCGCTGCCTTACTGTACGGTTCGGAATAAGGATAATAAGAGCTGGTCGTATATGCATCGACTATCCAGTAGATCCTGCCGTTTGCGGTGACGGCATAAGGGTCGTCCTCGTAGCTTAGGTAAGGCATGATCTTCTTTATACGTTCCTCTACATTTCTGTATATTATGATTTTGGAATCGGATTTGATGTTTCCGGAGATCAGCATCTTGAAGCTGCCTTCTCTGATTGCAAACATCAGTCTGTTGAAAAAGTTCATCCTTATACCGGCTTTTCCGTCGTAGCGCGTGTATTTGTTGGCCGTTCCGTCGGGATAATCGAACTCATCCTCGCTGGTATTCACAAGCGAATAATCATTGGTCAGTTCTCCAAAATATATCCTCGGTTGCTTTATGTCTATTTCTCTCACGGATGACTCCGGCGGAATGTTTTTGATCAACACATCCGGCTGACCACTTGGAGTCACCGTATTGACCTTGGAAAGCGTCACACCGTATCCGTGCGTGTATTTCAAGTGCCGGTTAAGCCACGTGTCGCTGATCTTATTCTCGTCTATCTCTCTGGTCGCCAGATACGTCTGTGTGAGATTTCCGTTGATATTGTAGCGATCGACGTCGACATCGTTGAACTTATAGTACTGCCTTATGCTCTGGGTCTGATTGTAAAATGTCTTTACGGGACTGTAGTCATTGATTCTGACGTTGGAGATGGTATCTTTGTTTGCCGTTATATCCGCTCCCGTCAAATTCTCATCGGCGTCGAATTTCTTCACCGACACATCCTCAAGTTGATATGCGGATTGAGTGTATTCTATATTTCTGGCAAGGTATTTTTCTTCTTTGTTGATTTCATCCGATCCGACCCAAAACTGCACTAGCGTTGCAATTCCTATACCAAGCAGCCATATCGCAACCATCGCTACGGGAACTTTTATCAGATTCCTGAAGCTCTTTTTCCTTATGAACAGCACAGTTGATATCATGCCTATCACGGACAACAAAATCAGCGCCCTGTAAACCCATAGAGTTACGTTGACATCGGTAAATCCCGCGCCGTAAACGGCTCCGGTATGCTCATGAAGTAGATCGAACTGTTTCAGAAAAAAGTTTGCCCCCAACATCAGAAAAAAAATCACACCCAACACGGTCAACTGATGTGAGGCTATATCCAGCAGATTCCTGTAATTTGAATTGTTGAAGCTTTTTTTCGGTTTTTCCTGCTTTCTGTTATTGACTACCCCTTCAAAGATCTTTCCTAGCACCGTTCCGCTTCCGAACGGATTGCGAAAATCACTGTTTTCCTCCTGCGTGTAGTCGGCGTACTCGTCATAATCGACAACATCCGGACTGTGCATGACAAGAAGCAGTATATAGTAGAGCACCGTAAGCAATACCATAAGCAGAATGATCACGAGCAGGATCTCGTTCAGCTCCTGCAAAAACTCCAGCTTGAAAATGTAAAACGAAATGTCGAATCCGAACAGCGGATCTTTTTTCGCGAAAGAAGTGCCGTTTGTAAACTCAAGAGTTTTGAACCACAGCTTGTTTGCCGCAAAAAACGCCATAATGACAGAAAAGCCCAGAGCCATCAACGTGGTCAACAGCCCCAACCTTTTCATGTTCGTTTCCTCATGCGAGGCGATCTTTGCAAAATAGTCTTTCCGCAATCGCCTCAAATAATATTCCAGCAGAATCATGACCACCGCGAAAATCGGTATTCCTATCTTGAACTGAGTGTACAGCCCCTTGAAAAATACGTCCACATATTTCATTTCCGCAAACCACATCCAGTCCGTTATGAAGTTGACCATCAGGAGCAATATCCCCGCCGCAACTATCAGAACCGCCAGAAAAACGCCAAGACTTTTATGTGGTTTCTTGGGTGTATATTTTGCCGTTTTCAATGTATTTCCTTTCTCACCTTGCAGCCCTCATGGCGCAAACCCCACCGATCAAGTGAATTTGCCGAGAACTGCGTTGAATATGTTCTGGAATGCCGACGCCGCGGCACTGTTAGGGAATGCTCCCTTTATGATTATGATTATCAGCTCAAGAACAATGAGCACCGCCAGAATAACCACCAAAATCTTCAGGAATGTGTGTTTCTTGGGTTTTGTTTCTTCTTTGGGCTCCTCGGTCTCCGATTTTATCTCATCTTTAAAAACGTCCCGGAACGTGATTTTATTGTCGGCGGGACTCATCTGCGATGTCCCCGCATCTTCCTTTATCATATTTTCTATGATCTGTGCGTTTTCATTCTTCGCATCCGGTTCGGAAGCCGGCTCCACCGGTTTTTCAAATGCCGCAAAAGGGTTGTTGTCCGCCTGCTGCGCATTTTCCGCCGGTTCCTGCATCATATCCTGCGCAACGTCTTGGTGCATATCAACGTTGCCCGACTGAGAAGGCTCGCTCGCAAACACAGCCGTCCCGGCATTCTGATGCGGCGGAGCAAATCCGACCACTTCGATAGGCTCCTCAACAGGCTGTTTCTGCGGCTGCGCAGGCCTGCCCGCGGAATTGTTCATAAGATCATCCAAAGTCGAGGGCGCATCCTGGCTCGGAGAATCTTCCTGAGCCTGCTCATGCGTTTCTTCGGCCTGCTCATGCGTTTCTTCCTTGATATCGTCAGGTTCTCCCACCACAGAATAATTCTGCCCCGACATAAAATCAGGTATCTGCGGTCCTTCATCCGGTGTTTCCAATTTATCTGCGACGCATTCCTCAAAGCCGGGAGCGTCTTTTTCCATTTTCCTGAATGCGTTTCTGTCATCTTTACCCGGATTGAGCAACTCCTCATCCACCTTACCGAGATAAGATTCCTGTGGCAAAGGCTCGGTCGGGGTCGCTTCCGCCGCCTGCTCTTTTTTCGCCGCCGCCTTGAGAAGATCGACCAACGAAACTTCATCCGCATTAAGATTTTCTATATACCTCTCAACATCCTGTTCCGGATCCTCGTTTTTGACCGCCGATGCCTGCTCATCTCCGGCACCCGGATCCGCAGGCATGCCCTGCTCGGAAGGCTCACCCACAACAGAATAGTTCTGACCTTTCACGATTTCAGGAACCTTGACCCGGTCATCCGGCGTTTCCAGTTTGTCTGCAACGCATTCCTCAAATCCCGGTTTATCCTCTTCCATGGCTCTAAAAGCATCTCTGTCTTCTCTGCTTCTGTCCAAAAGGTCTTCATTGACATTGCCCAAATACGATCCGTCATGTCCGGTCTGCACGTCTGCGTTTGCCTGATCGCCCGCGCTCTTTTCAGTCAGTCTGTCGTATTCTCTGTCCAGTATCGCCTGAAATTCTTCATTTTTCTTGTTCGGAGTGTAGAATCTGTCAATCGCCTTGTCCGCACTTTCCGCATCGGCAAATCCCGATCCATTTTTCTGCCCAAGATCCTGTGCGGCATTGCGACCTGCAATGTCCTCCGCCGTATTCGGCGTGCCTGCTGCGGCATCCTGCGTCGCATTCATGCCCGTGTTTTCGGCGCGCGTTACGGCTCCTGCGCTGTTCTTACCATCTTCAACGACGGCTTCCCAGTTGAAATCTATTTCCTCGGTCTTTTCTTTTTCTTCGGACGGATAACCGTCTAAATTCCAATTGATCTCGTCAAACTTGAAATCTTTCTTCGGTTGAGCCGGCGCCTCGGCGGAGCCGCCGCTTGTACGGTTTTCCGTTTTGCGGTCGAGATTAAACATGAGATCGTCAAGTCTGCTCGTTGACGCTCCCGGTGTCGGAACTGCAAGTTCTACCTTACTTCCGCAGTTAGGACAAAATTTATCTCCTTCTTTTAACAGATGTCCGCATTCCTTACAAATCATATCTGCCTCCTGCATAGAATTATTTGAATCTATTTAATCTGTTCTTTCAGCTGATCCACAGAATAAATTCTTCCCTGCCGATCCGTAGCCGTGCTTCGGTCGACAAAATGTATCGGTGTCGTTTTCTTTTCCCCCGCAGTCTTCACCTTTTGACTCCGGTCCTCTTCTATCGGTACGGATACTTTTTCAATACCCACATCCTTCATTTTCAGCGCCCCTTTTTTCAGGGCTTCGGCCAGAGAACCCGGCTCGGAGCTTTGTTCCTGCCCGCACTCGCCGGTGTTCATTGACTTCGGTACCGGCGCAGCATTTTCCGCTTCTTGTGTAAAACCTCTTGACCGTGATCCCGATCCTTTGTTCTCCGTCTCCGCATTATAAAGCGTTTGCGCGGCGACGCTCCTGTTCAAATCTTTCAAAACCCGATCCAGCGAGTGGATTTCGCGGGGTTTTATTTCCCTTATAATCGGTTCTTCACCGTACGGCTCCTGTTGTCGTTTCGTGTTTTCTCTTCGCTCCGGAGCGATCCACCGTTTATGCGGAGGGTTCTGCCATGGACTCACCGCCCGCTTATTGGCATCCATCCACGACGGCAATTCCTCTTTGCTTTCCAGCGACGCACCCGCCCGCACCGACGATCCGGCTGCTTCCGCTACTCCGACTGCTTCCACCTTTACGGCAGGGAGGGGGTTTTCGCTTTTTCTTTCACCCTCCTCATTTTTTTTCGGAGATGCAATGCACTTCTTTATCTCTTGGATGGATTTGTCAATGTGATCCAATCTGATGTCATTGTCTTTGTCCGCCTTTTTCATATGCGTCAAAAATGCAACCGAAAGGATTACAAGAATTACGACGCCAAGCAGGATCAACAGCATCAGTGACGTGCTTGAATCCAGCATAATCACACCTACCTTACCTATATTCCATAGCATTATACAATAAATATTCTGCAAACGCAAACAAAACCTTTGGAAATTGACGGGCAATCGTATAAATCGCGTATAAACCGCCGATCCAAACCCGCAATGAACGCTCAAACCTTGCGGCAAAGCGGCACATTCCGCCAAAACACAGGACTTGCACGCCGCAGGGGCGAAAACACGGCGACGCATTTGCGGCACATTCAATCACGCAAATTCAAGAAAATCCCCCTCCAAAAATATTTATTTGGTCATTATAACACATTAAAGTGCGCCATGGCTATTATTTTTTGGCGACTTGGAATTAAAATGCCAACGTCAAAAATAGCGGTATTCAAGAACTGCCGCTCACGCATTGATTACGTACGCATTTTCGCCGGCCACTTAAACTCCGCCACAAGTATCGTTGAAAAGTCACAGTCGCTTCCCGTGATCATATAAACTGCGTACTGCTGTCGAGCAGATCTTTCCTCTTAAATACCTGTATGGACACGGTCACCATAGCAATTATAGCTACCGCGTTATATATCAAAGGCTTTATCACGAACGTTGAGTCGGTTATCAAACCCACTTTCTTCATCGCCGGAATATTCATTATGTCCATGACCATATAAACCATAGGCATGTATCTGTAAAAAGACAATGCCATGAATATTAAATCTATAAGAAATGTAATGCCCATCGCCAATAGCCCCGGGGAGAAGATGACGCTGAACATAAGGTAAAGAATGCCCATAAAGAAATATATAAATGTAAGTGAAAGCCATCCGAGCAGCATACATTGAAAGTAATCATATTTAAGAAGAAAATCAGTGCCAACACGCACAATGGCCAATACAACTTCCACAATAATGAATACAGCCGCAAAATACATGGCGGATATGAATGTGTAGCCAATCCTGTCAAGTATCCAGCGCCTCCTGCCTGTTTTAACTACCCGCTGAAGTCCAAGCTCGGGCATCAGCTGAAAAAGCGACACGACAAACATAAGCGAAAACAATAGCTGTGCTTTCATAAAATTGTAGCCCGTCGTTGTTTTGATCAATACGTCAACCCAGTCTAAATCCTCTTGTGCATTTAAAGTAATCATCCAGACAGACCCGACCCACCATAACGCAAACATGGCGACAAGCGGTATCAAAAGCCATTTCATCTTTCTATAATTCATCGTACCTCACCTTATAAATATACGCCGCCACCGCAGTGGCAACTATGAAAACGGTATAGTAAATCGAGGAGACAACCATTTCAATTACGCTATAATCCGTAAAACTCTGCATCACACTCCATATGCTGTACGGAATATTCATGATAAAAAACCACACAAAAAAGATCACCGGATACAGAACGATATACTTTGGAACGAAAAAGGTCACGGCCGCGCAAAACATCCCGTAAAGCCCTGTAACCAATGAGAAAACAATCATATATGTGATGTATGTGACATACGGATGGCTGAAAGAAAATGTCTGGAGAGCTGTCAGATACCCTCTCTCTCTGTACGCAAATGATGTTCCCCCTTGAAAGACTATATTCGAAGCAACGAAATTTAACAATAGAGCAACCAACACAACAAGAAACGGTATCAAAAATGCCACTGCGAAACGCGAAGAAATCACCTTTTTCCGGTCAGCCTTTGTCAGCATTATATTATAATATCCGCACTGCTTCTGAAGCGCAAAAGAATCTGCATACGAAAAAAGTGGATATAATGGGAATGCCCATGTCATCAGTATCTGCGGCATTCGTCCTATATGCGATGCTGAAACAAAACTTGCAAAACAGGGGTGAAAAAGATCCTTTCCGGTAGGTTTTGAAGCCCATTCGCCTGTTAGGTACCGATGAAAATTGTAAGTATAATTTTGATATAGGTCATACCCGGTAATCAAAATAAAGAACAAAAACAAGAACATAACCCTTTTTGACTTAAGTGCGGTGGACAATTCACATCTGAACATAAATGTCGACTCCTTTTGCCTTTAAGTATCATCTTACTATTTTATTCAACAACATAAGCGGACATGACCAAGACAGCCATGTCCGCCAAAAATATAGGACTTTTAGTCGTCCTGAGTCTGCCAGCGGCCACTTACGTTGTATCCTGTCAATTTATAATTATTATCCTCTGCTGTTAAAAAGACCTTGCGACCACTTGCACTTGCATATGCTCTCTGCCCATACCAACCATTGCCGCACTTCACGGTCATAAAAGGGGAAAGATTGACACCGTCTTTGGCTTCTAACCAGAAGTCGGTCAAAGCTCCTTTTCCCTCTCCCGAATGTATGAGTCTAACCCACCAACGTTTTGCGTCGATATTAGTTAGATTAGTATAACCAACATCTCCGACACATAGTCACCGGGAGAGCGGACTTAAGCATCTCCTCTGACTAAACACAGTATAAACCCGTTATTTCTTCTTGTCAATAATTTATTTTCACTGTTCATACCCCATATATACAAGATTTCATCAAACTACAGAGTATAATCACATTTTTTAGTGAGGAAATGGCAGTATGAGCTAAGTCTCTCCTGCGCCGGCGTTCATCCGAAAAAGCGAATCAACCCATTGTAAATATAGGGAAAACTTGCCTTGTAACTGTGGCGATGGCCTTTCCATGAATGAAAGATTACATTTCCTTTGTCGAACTCCCCGGAAGAGAGTTTGAATCCGCGATGTGCGGTCAGATCCTCCGCCTGTTTTTGTGTCGCCTTGTTCATGAAATCCCTGCTCCCCGACGCCGCAAAAATATATACTTTTCTTCCGCCTCTTACGGCGTTTGCTCCGGCTGCGATCCTGCGGGCGCAATCGCGACTGAGCGACTCTACGTAGCCGCCGTCATCGTAGTACATGGGCATGCTTATCGGAAGATAGTATTTGAAGCAGTCGGCATTGTTCTTCAGCGCCATCCACGTCGAACAGCCCCCCATCGAAAAACCTCCTATGGCTCTGTGTGCGCGTGATTTCACCAGACCCGCACGATCGGTCTTATCAGCATACGTCCTGTACTTCGACTCGACGATCGGTGCCAACTCTTTTACTGCCTCGGTTCCGAGATCGTCCATGGAAGCATAGTAACCCGCCGATGCGGTATATGTCATTGAAACCACTATTGTTGGGGCGATGTCTCCTTTCGCCGTCATGTTGTCCAATATATTTTTAAAAGTTCGCGGCGACATTTTGCTGCCGAGAAAAGTCTGATGATTTCCGCCGTAACCGTGCATTAAATAGAAAATATTGTATCGTGTGCGTTTTTCATTTTTGTTGTAGCCGTAAGGAGTATAGACCATTGTCCTTTTGGGCACGGCAACTTCGGAAACTCTCGCTGCGGATCTGTATACGAGCTCGTGCAATTCCCCCGGTTTGTCGCTTTCTTTTTCATAGTTTGCGGGCATTTTCCGTATTCCGCTCACTTTTTTCTTCTTTGGCACAACCGCCTGCTTTAGCTGCCGCGATGAATAATCTTTTTTAAAAACTTTGTTCACAAAAAAGAAACACCCAAAAATCGTCGTGAACAAAATCAGCAGCAGGCTGATCGACCTAATGGTGCTTCTCTTCATGTTTCTCTTCTCCCTGTTGTCCATATCCGTTTCACTTCTCGCCGGTCAGAACTCCGACTTCCGGCATAAGCTCATCCTCAATTATCTCGAGCATCCTATTGAAGTTCTTGAGTTCAGGTTCGCTAAAACGTTTTTCTATCCTTTCCGAAACAAGTCCTATATAGTCGAACATGCTTCCGTAAATATCCATGTACTTCTCGGTGGGGTAGAGATAGTACTGCCTCTTGTCGTCTTCATTTTGGATCTTTTTGACATACCCCTTTTGGATGAGTCGGTTTATTCTGTACGCCGCATTGGGTGCCGAGATATTGGCAAATGCGGCAAATCTGTTGATTGTCGGCTTTCCCAAAAGCACTATTATTTCCATGCAAAAAACTTCAAAGTATGATAAGGATGCCTTTTTCTCGTCGACAAACTCAGTCATCATCTTGGAGTACAAAAGAAGTTTGAATTTGTTGTAGATACCGGAAAAGTTATCTTTTATCATCGAGTCCCTCCGAAAACGCACATTCATTTTATAACAAATGAAAGTTTTGCCTGACAAACTATATCGTTGCCGATGCGTGCCACCGCATTCCCGAATCCCATAGGTCCCCTCTTGCTTTCTATTTCGCAGTAGAGTTCAAGGACATCACCCGGCAGCACTTCTCGCTTGAATCTGCAATTCCGTATACCTCCGAACATTGCAAGTTTCCCTTTGTTTTCTTCTTCGGAAAGTAGAGCAACCGCTCCTGTCTGCGCAAGTGCTTCAAGGACAAGAACGCCCGGCATCACAGGGTATTCGGGGAAATGACCCGTAAACTGTGGCTCATTGCCCGATACACATTTTATTCCCGTCGCCCATTTCCCCGCTTCCATATCCGTGATCTTGTCTATCATCAAAAACGGGTATCTGTGTGGGATCAATTCCTTTATCCGCTTAATATCCAACTGCATTTCAATCCTCCATCTTATACTTCTTAAGAATCAGCGAACCGTTGTGTCCGCCGAATCCAAGTGAATTCGACATCGCATATTCCCCTTTTATTTTGTCGCTCTTGTTGGGGAGAATGTTGAGATCGCAATCCTCATCAAACACCTTGTACCCTACGGTCGGCGGCGCAACGTCGTTTTGCAGAGCCTTTGCGGTTATGATGGCTTCCAGCGCGCCGCTTGCACCAAGCGTATGCCCCATCATGGATTTGCTTGAGGATATCTTCAGCTTTCCGGCATGCTCGCCAAAGGCTTTCTTGATCGCCAGAGTCTCACATTTGTCGTTCATCGGTGTTCCCGTTCCGTGAGCGTTGATGTAGCAGATGTCTTCCGCTGAAATACCTGCGTCGGAGATGGCGCTTGCCATAGCCATTGACGCCCCTCTTCCGTCTTCAAGCGGTGCGGTAATGTGATTGGCATCGCAGCTGACTCCGTATCCGACTATTTCTCCAAGAATTTTCGCACCTCTCTTCTTTGCATGTTCATGCTCTTCCAAAATCATGACGCCTGCTCCTTCTCCCATGACAAAGCCTGCCCGCTCTTTGTCAAAAGGTATGGATGCTCTCTTCGGATCGCTTGCTTCCGAAAGCGCACGCATGGCCGTGAATCCGCCTATCCCAAATTCGGTTATGCAACTTTCACTTCCGCCCGCCGCCATGACTTCGGCATATCCGTCTCTGATTGAGCGGAACGCTTCGCCTATTGAGTTTGTCGCCGAAGCGCATGCGGTCACGGTGCAGATGCAACTTCCCATGAATCCGAACCTTATAGCTATCAAGCCCGCTGCCATGTTGGTTATTGCCATAGGAACAAACAGTGGCGACACCCTGTCAAAGCCTCTCTTTATTCCCCTATAATGTTCTTCCTCTATTACATCCAGCCCTCCGATTCCGCTTGAGACGGCGACGCCGCATCTTCCGACATCTTCATCCTCTATCTTGATTCCGCTCTGCTCGATGGCTTCAAGCGCCGCCCCTGTCGCAAGCTGCGTAAACCTTGCGCTGCGTCTGGCTTCCATCTTATCCATAAAATCCGTCGGATCGAAATTCTTGACAGGCGCCGCAACGCTTACCTTCATTTCGGTCTCGGAAAACGGTTCCAATTTCTCTATTCCGCAAACTCCGTCAAGGGCGTTTTCCCACATCTGCTGTGTGTTTGCGCCTATTGCGGAAATTGCTCCCATTCCTGTTATCACAACTCTTCTTCGCATTTTTTCCTCTCCGTCTCCGTCGTGTTTCTCGTGCACATTCCGGTGCCGCGCACGGGCATCCATCCTATTTTGCATGAATATTTCTCCATGGCACAAAATCCGTCCTGCCTGTCCTACATGCACATTCCGCCGTCGATGCACAGAACCTGTCCCGTAATATATCCCGCTTCCTTTGAAGCGAAAAATCTCACGGTATTTGCGACATCCTCAGTGGATCCCACCCTTTTAAGCGGTATGTTTTCGCACATTTCTCCCAGAGTCCGCTCATCCATCGCCTCCGTCATGTCCGTTGCGATAAATCCCGGTGCAACGGCATTTACGGTAATATTCCTGCTCGCAAGCTCACGCGCCGCCGTCTTTGTCATCCCGATGAGACCCGCTTTGCTTGCGGCATAGTTGGCCTGTCCCGCATTTCCAAGTATGCCCGAAACCGACGCCATGTTCACGATACGCCCGTAGCGCTTCTTCATCATCACTTTGGCGACAAGCTTCATGAGCAAAAACGGCGCACGCAGGTTGACTGAAACCACCTCGTCAAAATCCGAAATGTCCATTCTCAACATGAGATTGTCTCTGGTTATCCCGGCGTTATTCACAAGTATATCGATCCTGCCGAACTTCTCCACGGTCTCCTTTACAAGTCGTTCGCAGTCCTGTGGCAGGGCAACGTCTGCACGTACCACAAGGGTTTCAACGCCTTTTTCCGCACAAAGCTGCGCCGTCTGCTCTGCCTTTGCGGCGTTCCCCGCATAATTGATCACGACATTTCTTCCGCTTTCTGCCATGGCAAGCGCCACCGCTCTTCCGATTCCTCTGCCCCCGCCGGTTATCAACGCCACTTCTCTATCCATTGTTCCGCCTTTCCTATATCCTCAACATTTTCCACGGTTATTACCTCAATTTCCCTACAAGTTTTTTTCACAAAACCCGACAAAGCCTTTCCCGGTCCGATTTCTATGATCTTTTCAATCCCGCACTCACGTATATATCTTATGCTATCGTCAAAATACACGCTACTGTACACCTGTCTCGCAAGCAAATCTTCAATATCCTCATCCACATTCTTTGCTCTACCGATGCAGTTGAATATGACGGGGAAGTTCATCTCACCGAAGTTGACAGTTTTGAATTTATCTCTCAACTCGTCTCCAACCGATTTCATATACGATGTGTGAAACGGTCCGCTTACGGGAAGTCTCATCGTGCGTTTTGCGCCTGCCTCTTTGGCAAGCCTTTCCGCTTCCGAAACACCTTGTTCGCTTCCCGACAGTACTATCTGCCCGGGGCAATTGTAATTTGCGGCTTCCACCGTTCCCATAGCGGAGGCTTTTTTGCAGACCGACAGCACCGCTTCCCTATCAAGACCAAGCACCGCACTCATAACGGTATCGATTCCTTCAGATGCCTTTGCCATGCAATCGGCTCTGAACTGTATCAGCTCAAGAGCTTCCTTATCCGCAAAAACTCCCGATGCGGTCAATGCTGAATATTCGCCAAGGCTCAAGCCCGCGGCCAGATTAGGACTTAGCCCCATGCTCTCCAGCACTCTGTAAACACCTACCCCAAAAGCCAGCAACACAGGCTGCGCATTCACCGTATCTTTCAGCGCTTCCTCCGGACCCTCAAATGCGATCCGCCTCTGCTTCTCCGGCAAAAGATCGAAGACCTTTTTGAACTCCGGGAATGTTTCGTAAAGATCCTTTCCCATACCCGTTTTCTGGCTTCCCTGCCCCGCAAACAGAACACCTATGCCACCGGATTTTCTTTTTTCGCATAAATTTAGATCGCTCATGCCAAAACCTCCTCCATTTTAATTCTTTCAAAGCGCATATACTTACGGCGCAATTTCTTTCATCAATGCTTTTACGGTCGTCATCGAACTTACCCGTCCGACGTTGCTTCCGGAAAAAAACAGTCCGTTTTCCCAGTCTCCGTAGAATCCCGCTTCCAGCGCCGCATTGATGCAATACGGCGTTGTCTTGGGATCACAGGTCACTATACAATCCATGCATCTCTTGGGCGGAATACGCACCGCCAGTTTCAATTTTTCTATGATGGGACTGTCCAATGCCCTGCCCGGCATACCAACCGGACTTGTTATCAATACGACATCCTCTTCCTTTGCCGACAATATCCTGTCTTTGTACGCCTGCGTAGCATCGCATTCCTCGGTAGCGATAAATCTGGTCGCAATCTGTGCTCCGGCAGCTCCGTCTTTCTGAAGAGTACGCACATCATCGGCAGTAAAAACGCCGCCTGCGCCAAATACGGGAACTCCCTCCGAAACTCCTGCAACTTCGTTTACTATTTCATTGAGGTTCTGTGTTTTTCCGTTGAGAAGTTCCTCTTTTTTAAAGCCCAGATGACCTCCGGCTTTGCTGCCCTCAACCACCAGAAAATCCGGTTTTCTTCCTTCTCGGGTTTCCCATGTTTTCATTATGAGATTGCAGGCTCTCTTACTCGATACGATAGGAGCTATAAGAACCTTTTCCGTAACAAGCTCCGGCAAATTCAGCGGCAGCCCGGCTCCCGAAATCACAGCATCTATGCCCGCTTCCACAGCGCCTTTTACCATTTCCACAAAATTTCTAGTGGCAACCATCGCATTGATCGCTATCAGTCCTCTGCCGCTTGCAATTTCCTTGGCTTTCGCAATTTCTTTTTTCAGAGCGCGCAGGTTTGCAGCCGCGGTGTCAATCCAAAAATCAGATTCCCTAAAGCCTATGTTGGCCGTGGATATGACTCCTACACCACCCTCACGAGCCACGGCTCCCGCAAGATTTCCCAGAGATATTCCCACTCCCATGCCGCCTTGGATTATGGGTGCGGAAAGCTTATCTAAGAGTGTCTTCATAGTTGTTCACCAGCTCATCCAGAATTTCAGAAAGAGGTCTGATTTCCTTTACCATGGAAGCCACCTGACCGGCCATAAGCGAGCCGTTCTTGACATCACCCTCATGCACGGCTTTTCTGAGTGCACCGAGCGTGAATTTTTCAAGTTCCATCTTATCAGCACCGCCATGCTCCATCTTGAGATATTCTCTCGACATCGGATTTTTAAGAATCCTTACGGGCGCCCCCACGCTTCTTCCCGTAACGACCGTGTCGTTGTCCTTTGCTTTCAATATGGCATTTTTGTAATTCTCGTGGATAGGACATTCCTCACTGCTCAAAAGCAGAGTTCCCAACTGCACTCCGGATGCGCCGAGGATAAAGACAGCCGCCATCTGTTTTCCTGTGGCTATGCCTCCCGCTGCGATCACAGGAAGATCTGTCACTTCCACTATTTGCGGCAACAGTACCAGCGTAGTCAGTTCGCCGACATGACCGCCGCTTTCGCATCCTTCTGCTATAAATCCGGAAACCCCCAGAGATTCAAGTCTGCGCGCAAGCGCAACCGAAGATACCACGGGAAAAATCTTGATCCCCGCTTTTTTCCACATATCTACGTATTTCCCGGGGTTTCCTGCACCGGTCGTGACCAGAGAAACCTTTTCTCGTGCGATAAGTTCCGCCATCGCGTCGGCGCACGGATTCATGAGCATTATATTCACTCCAAAGGGATTGTCCGTGTTCTTTTTGCATACGTGAATCTCCTTTTCAAGAGCTTCCGTATCCATTCCGCCCGCTCCTATGATCCCCATCGCACCTGCGTTTGAAACCGCAGCAGCAAATTCTCCTGTCGCCACATTAGCCATTCCACCCTGAAAAATCGGATACTTGATCCCAAACATCTTTTCTATCGTCATACTACTCTCCTATACTCCTGCCGTATTTTCCCTGCATTCTTCCCAAACACTTTACCGCACGTCTCCTCATCCAACGGTAAACAGCGCGCTTCCATAAGTCAATCCGGCGCCGAAACCGCAGGCGATAGCTCTCATTCCTCTCTCGAGCAGTCCTTTTTCCAACATCTCCGCCATGCATATCGCAACACTGGCTCCCGATGTGTTCCCATACCTTTGTACGTTCTCAAATATCTTTCCGGGCGGTATTTTCAACTTTGCCGCGGCGCTGTGTATAATTCTGTGATTTGCCTGATGCAGTATAAATGCATCTATTTCCGAAACTTCCCTGCCCGCAAGCCTCATCACGGCATTTATGGTTTCGGGAACCTTGTTTACCGCAAATCTGTAAACTTCCTGCCCTTTCATGGTGATTGCGGGATTGAACCTATCGCAGTACAAAACATCATCGCTGTACTCGTTACCGGAAATGGAATAGAACTCACCGCCTCGGTCTTCTTTCAGTATCAGTGCTCCCGCACCGTCACCGAAAAGAACACATGTCCCCCTGTCCTTCATGTTCAGAAGCGGAGAAAGCTTTTCGCTGCCTATGGCAAGAACACATTTGGCATTTCCGCTCGCCAGCATCGACCTTGCTACGGTAAGACCGTACACAAAACCCGAGCATGCGGCATTGATATCAAGGCACATCGCATCTTGTCCAATCCCCAGTCTTTTCGCCACTCCGCAGGAAACCGACGGTGTCGCATAGTCGGGTGTCAAAGTGCATACCAAAACCAGATCTATTTCCGATGCCCGGATCCCGCTGTTCTCAATGGCCTCTGCGCCGGCTTCCGCCGCCATGTCGAGGTTTGTCTTATTGCGGGCGAAAAATCTGCTTTCTATCCCCGTCTTTTCCCTTATCCATTCATCGCTTGTTTCCACCAACTTTTCAAGGTCAAAATTGGTGACCTTTTCGTCTCCCTGAGAAATCCCATGGCCTAAAATCTTAATTCCTGACATCTATTTTTCCCATATTCCTGAGTTTCTTGTATCTTCTCTTCAACAAATCTTTTTCAGACAGCGCAAGCAACTCTTTCAACTCACGCTCCAAAACTCTGTCTATTCTCTTGTAGAGAATGCGTCTCCCGTCCTCGTCCATAACATCAGGTTCGGGAATTACCTCATCGCATGCACCCAGAGCAAGCAGGTCTTCAGCGGTGAGTTTCATTGCAGTTGCCGCCTCTTCCCATCGCTCGGCATCGTGCCACAGTATGCTGGCAAAGCCTTCCGGTGAAAGTATCGAAAAAATGCTGTTTTCCAACATTATTCGTCTGTCCGAGGTAGCAATGGCTAGAGCTCCGCCGCTACCACCCTCTCCGATAAAAAACGTTATCGTGGGTACTTGGAGCATGCTCATCACCTGTATGCACTTTGCGATGGCCTGTCCCTGTCCTCTTTCCTCCGCTTCCTTTCCGGGGTATGCGCCCGGCGTGTCAACGAAAGTTATGACCGGTCTGTGAAACTTCTCCGCCTGCAACATCAACCTTATGGCTTTCCTGTAGCCCTCGGGATTGGGCATCCCAAAGCGGCAGGCCATATTTTCTTCGACGTTTCTGCCCTTTTGCTGGCCTATGACGGTAACCGGCATCCCCCTGTAGCTTCCGATTCCTCCGATTATGCTCTTGTCCTCGCCGAAAACTCCGTCACCCGAAAGCTCCGTAAAGTCATCAAATATCCCACTGATATACTCGTTCGCTCTAGGTCTTGACGGGCTTCTTGCCAACTTCACTCTTTCGCCCGCCGTCAAAACTTCTTTCATCAAAACTCGCCTCTTCCTCTTTATACCTTTCGACGCCTATGCAGCACTAACAACCTGCTCAAAGTTTCTTTCATCTCCGAACGCTTAACTATTGCATCCACAAAGCCGTGCTCCCGCTGAAATTCCGCACTTTGAAATCCCTCAGGAAGTTTCTCTCCTATGGTCTGTTCGATGACCCTCGGCCCCGCAAATCCGATCAGAGCCCCCGGTTCTGCCAATATGACGTCTCCCAAGCTTGCAAAGCTTGCCGTCACACCTCCGGTGGTAGGATTGGTGAGAACGGAGATGTATACAAGACCCGCTTTTGAGTGTTTTCCGAACGCAGCACTCGTCTTTGCCATCTGCATAAGTGACAGGATACCTTCCTGCATCCTTGCGCCTCCCGATGCGGAAAACGTTATTATGGGGAGTTTTTTCCTCGTCGCATACTCGCACGCTCTTGTAATTTTCTCCCCCACCGCAGTTCCCATGCTCGCCATCAGGAAATGACTGTCCATCACGCACAGAACCGCCTTTTCTCCGCCAATTCTGCATGTTCCGGTCATGACAGCTTCTTTAAGCCCCGTCTTTTTGCGTGCCTGCCGCAGCTTATCGTCATATTCCGGAAAATCAAGAGGATTTTCTCCGCTCAAAGATCTTGAGATCTCTCTGAACGTATTCTTGTCCGCGATCATTGCGATGCGCATCCTTGCTGAGATCTTGCCGTAGTGACCGCATCCGGGGCAAACGAAGTCATTCTCCTTCAATATGCTTTTGGTATACTTGTTTCCGCATCTTTTGCACTGAAAAATCTTCTCCGCATCTTTTTGTGAATTCTGCGCCGGCGGTCGGATTATACCGTTTATGGCGTGGAGCAGATTTTTTCTTTCACTGAATGGATTCATCCTTACCTCCCGCTTTCTCGTACAGCCTCAAAAGCTCATCCAAATTATTATCCATGAATCCCGTGTTGTAGTTGCCTCTTAGAAACTCCTGATTGTACATGATCAGATGCTGAATCGGCAAAGTCGTCCTGACTCCCTTGATAATGGTTTCCTCCAGCGCCCTTCTCATTCTTCTGATAGCTATGAGTCTGGTGCTGCCATGAACGATTATCTTTGCCGCCATGGAATCGTAGAACGGACTTATGTCACAGCCGCTGTACAGACCGCTCTCCACTCTGACCTGATTTCCGAGAGGAAAATGCAGAAAGCTTATATGACCGGGGTTCGGCGCAAAATTGCTGAAGATATCCTCCGCGTTTATCCTGCATTCTATAGCATGCCCCTTGAAAGTTATCTGATCCTGCTTGATCTCAAGCGGCAGACCCGATGCGATTCTCAGTTGCTCTTTCACTATGTTTATTCCGGTTATCATCTCCGTTATCGGATGTTCTACCTGAAGCCTTGTATTCATCTCGATAAAATAGTAATTGTCGCCGTCCACTATAAATTCAACGGTTCCCGCATTCTCATATCCGCACGCCTCGGCAGCCTTGACCGCATCTTTTCCCATGGCGTTTCGCATTTCTTCCGAAAGGCTGAAATCCGGCGCTTCTTCAAGCATCTTCTGATTCCGGCGCTGTATGGAACAGTTCCTCTCCCCTAGGTGCACCGTATTTCCGAAGCTGTCCGCAAGAATTTGAAATTCAACATGTCTGGGGTTTTTCACAAGCTTTTCCACGTAAACATCGCCGTCACCGAAACATTTCTCGGCTTCCATGGACGCCCCGTTATAGGCGTTCTCCACTTCTTCCGGGCTTTCAGCTATGCGCATTCCCCTTCCGCCGCCTCCGGCGGAAGCCTTGATGAGTATCGGAAATCCCGTTTCCTCTGCGACTTTCTTGGCCTCTTCCACGTCTTTTACAGGACCGTCGGAACCCGGCACCACGGGAACTCCCGCGGCTTTCATCGTACGCTTGGCTTCAGCTTTATCGCCCAATTTTGAGATCACCTCGGGAGACGGACCGATAAACTTTATGTGCTCTTCCCCGCATATACGCGCAAATTCCGCATTCTCGGACAAAAAACCGAATCCGGGGTGAATCGCATCGCAATCGGTGTTCCTTGCGGCTTCGATTATATTTCCGATGTTAAGATAGCTCTTTGACGAAGCGGGTTCTCCTATGCACACGGCTCTGTCTGCGAGCATCACGTGCAGCGAACCCGAGTCCGCCTGAGAGTACACGGCGACATTTCCGACGGAATTGTCTTTGCACTCCCTTATGATACGAGCCGCAATTTCGCCCCTGTTTGCTATAAGGACGCGCTTCAGCATTTTTCCACCTCAAATATTTCCATACCGAAGTCGACCATCTCTCCGTCAACTCCCATTATGTTCTTTACAACAAGATCGTAAGGCGCTTTTATCTCATTCATCACCTTCATTGCCTCTATTATGCAAAGGGGTTCACCCTCTTTGATTTCCTTTCCTATTTCGGCAAAAGGTTCGCTGTCGGGCGCCGCCGCCCTGTAGAACACACCTACGAGCGGCGCTTTTATCTTCAGAACGTCCTCATCCTCGGAATTGGGGGACGACCCGGTGTTTCCTCTCTGTACATCCAAACCGCACTGCGAAGTGCTTCGGGGCGCATCGTTTTGAACCGCCCCGTCATGCGGCAAGTCGCTTCCGATCATACTTTTCTGCGTTGCGTTGCCCGATGTTCCCGGGTTAGCATTGCCTTTTTCAAGTCTCAAACGTCCCTCGGAGTCCTCATATTCGAGTAGCGATATGTCGGCAGCCTGAAATTTTTCGATCAGTTGAAATATCTCTCTGTTTTTCATATTTATTCCTAATGTTTCATAACCACTGCAAAGGCTGTGCTTCGCCGCTCCGCCACACGGGGAAACTTGCGAGCACAGATACCAAACGGTGGCTGCCGGAGGTTCGCGTTCTCAATTTTTCGGCCGGCGAACCTCCGAAGCCGGGAGTTCTCCCGGCCCGGTGAGCCCAAGACGGGCTTACCGGGCAGCCACTTCACTATTTCTGATATTTCTCAACGCAGTCAACGATATTCTGAACGGTCTTCATGTTTCCCAGTTCCTCATCCGGGATTTTGATATCAAACGCCTCTTCAAGCGCCATCACAAGCTCAACCGCATCAAGCGAGTCTATCGAAAGATCCTCGGCTATCGTTGCCTCAGGCGTAATCTTGTCTTCGTCACAACTCAAAGTGTCAACCATAATCTGTTTGATTTTTTCAAAATTCATTTTCATAACCTCCATGCTTTGCCTTACTTCAAGACTTTATTTAAAAAATTTTAATTAAATATTTTTAGGTATCATAGCAAAACTATCTTTCGCTGTCAAACAAAATTTTTGTCAGGACGGTTGTCATTGGGAAAAAGCATGTTATGTGTTAGAATGTGTTTATGGATTTAGAAAGGCGGGAACTGATGAACAGCATGGAGAATGATTCAAAAACACTGAACTACAAAAATAATGTCCCCCTCCCTTCTGCGCCTATTGAGAAACAGCAATTTCAGGAATCTCCCAACTACAAATTTTCCTGCATCGAATTGTTTGCCGGTGCAGGTGGTCTTGCGTTAGGCCTTGAAAAAGCGGGGTTCTTTGAATTGGGTCTTATAGAGTTTGATAAAGATGCCGCAAACACATTGAAGAAAAATAGACCTAACTGGAATATCATATGTGAAGATATTTCTAATGTGTCGCCGTTGAATCTTGAAGAATTCTTTTCTGTAAAAAAGGGAGAGCTTGATTTGTTGTCCGGAGGTGCTCCTTGTCAATCTTTCTCCTATGCAGGAAAACGCTTAGGATTGGAAGACGCAAGAGGTACGTTATTTTATCATTATGCGAAATTCTTGAAGCAACTTTCTCCCAAGATGTTTCTGTTTGAAAACGTAAAAGGACTGTTGACCCACAACAACGGTGAAACCTATAAGACAATCTTAAATATATTTGAATCCGAGGGTTACACTATCTGTAAAAAAGTTCTTAATGCTTGGAATTATGGTGTCGCACAAAAAAGAGAACGACTGTTTACCATTGGCATAAGAAATGATTTAGTCTCTAAAATTGAGTTTGAATTTCCGAAGCCACATAAATATAAACCCGTTCTAAAGGACGTTCTGAATAATGTTCCAAAAGGTCCCGGCACTCCCTATGGAGAGAATAAGCGTAAACTCTTTGAACTTGTTCCTCCCGGTGGAAATTGGCGAGATATAGATCCCAAACTGGCAAAAGACTACATGAAAAGTTGCTGGAATATGGGCGGCGGTCGTACAGGTATATTGAGACGTCTAAGTATGGACGAACCGGCCTTAACGATTTTGACTTCTCCATCACAAAAGCAGACCGAACGATGCCACCCTCTTGAACCAAGACCTTTCACGGTAAGGGAAAACGCAAGATGTCAAAGCTTCCCGGATTCATGGGAATTTTCCGGAAATGTCACTTCTCAATATAAGCAAGTCGGCAATGCGGTACCCGTAAATCTGGCATATGAGATAGGAATAGAAATAAAAAAAGGATTGGAGAGCATCCAATGTGGAACCTGAATTACATATCTGAGGAAAATTTTAAAAAACATGTGAAGGATACAATAGAAAAATATGGAGAAAAACTAAGACCTTTTAATCTGAACAGACTTAATAAAAATTTATTGGATCCCATAAAGTTAATTTTTGATAAAACAGTTTATCAATCCACTTGGAAAGAAATTATCGGCAACGAGGTTTTCAGACAGCGAGATAAATCCAATAATAACGATATAGGATATTTTCATCAAGGTATTTTCCGGTATATGGAGCATTGCGAAGTTCCCCAAAACGGTGAACAAGGTGGTTGGGACGTTATTTTCAGAAACGAAAAAGGCATAGAAATACCGGAAGCCGGAATTGTCCATACTGTCTACGTTGAAATGAAAAACAAACATAACACCATGAATTCTGCATCAGCAGGCAAAACTTTTATTAAAATGCAAAACCAATTACTGAATGATGATGACTGCGCCTGTTTTTTGGTTGAGGCCATCGCACAACGCTCTCAAAACATTAGATGGGATACTACCGTAGATAAGAAAAAAGTAGGACATAAGCTTATACGGCGCGTGAGTATTGATCGCTTTTATGAGATGGTCACAGGAGACGAAGACGCCTTTTATAAAATGTGCATGATTTTACCGGGTGTTATTGAGACGGCCGTTCAATCTATGAGCCCCCAAATTTTTCCGACAGATACAGCTTATGATGAGTTGATAGAATGGGCAAATAATCTCGATGCAGATACGGGTGAAGCATCTATCGCCATGGCAATATACATGTTGGGATTTAGCCGGTACAATGGGTTCTACTGATGAAAAAGCATGCTATAATTCCAATTTTCATACCTCATCTGGGTTGCCGCCACGACTGCATATTCTGCAATCAAAAGGCCATAACCGCAAAACAGAACCCTCTGACGCTCAATGATATGAGAAACACCATCGATACGTGGCTGACAACATTGTCCAAGATTCCCACGGTGGAGGTTGCGTTTTACGGCGGAAGCTTTACCGCAATTCCGATCGAAATGCAAAATGAATATCTGCGGGTCGCTTTGCACTACAAAAAGCTCGGAAAAATCGACAAGATCCATCTTTCTACGCGCCCCGATGCCATAAATGAAGAAATTCTCGACAACCTGAAATACTACGGAGTGGACACGATTGAACTCGGCGTCCAGTCTTTCGACGAAAAAGTGCTTCGCCTCAGTAAGCGCGGACACAATGCAGACGCTGTGTATGAAAGCGCAAGCATGATAAAGGCATACGACTTTGAACTCGGCATTCAGTTGATGATAGGGCTTCCCGGCGACAGTCCGGAAGCCTGCCTGTTTTCAGCCCGCGAAACGGTAAAAGTAGCTCCCCGTATCGCGCGTCTTTATCCCACCGTCGTCATTGAAAACACCGAGCTGTACGATAAATGCCTGGACGGTTCCTACTCTCCCCTCACAGAAGAAGAGGCGATTTTCAGAACCAAAGAAATGTATAAAATTATAGACTCGGCGGGGATCAAGATTATTCGTGTGGGTCTTAAGTCAAGCGATCTTATCGCACCCGAGGCTCTCATAGGCGGAGGCTCGTTTCATCCTGCCTTCCGCCAGTTGGTCGAGGGGCAGATAGCCAAAGAAATTATAGAAGAACAGCTGCCTTCCGTCCGAAACCACACGCCTGAACCCATCAAAATCAACGTATATTCCAATGCGCATTCCTTTTCCGACATGATAGGTAATTCTTCATGCAACAAGAAATATTTCCTTGAAAAATACCCCCATCTTGATTTATCATATAGATTGTCGGACTCCCTGAAAGATGGTGAGTTTTTAGTGAAAATAAAAGAGCAAAGCCACCTGCCGTTGACGGACACTTCTATTCAATCGGCCGGCGGATATTTTTACTCAAAAGGAAAACACTTAAGCAAGAAAGGTTGTATAGCTATGGAAGACAATAAAAAGGCGGTGGTGACCGTCATCGGAAAAGATACAGTCGGCATCCTCGCAAACGTGTCGGGCGCAGTCGCCGCTGCAAACGCCAATGTGATAGAAGTCTCACAGAGCGTGCTTGAAGGCTTTTTCTGCATGATTATGATGATCAATATTTCGGATGCCACACAAGGCGTTGAGGAATTGAAGCAGAACATAGCCGCTTCCGTGCCGAACATGAAAGTTCACCTCATGCACGAAGACATTTTCAACTCCATGCACAGAATTTAGGAGGGGTTTTTTATGATAAATATCCATGACATCATGGAAACCGTGACCATGATTCAGAATGAAAATCTAGATATACGAACAATCACCATGGGGATCTCGCTCATAGACTGCGCCGATTCCGATGTAAAAACATCTTGCAAAAAGGTATACGAAAAAATTTACAAAAAAGCGGAGAATCTGGTTACGGTGGGCGAGAAAATCGAAAAAAAATACGGTATTCCCATAGTGAACAAGCGAATATCCGTAACCCCCATCTCTCTTCTTGCGGGAGTCAGCGGCGGCGATCCCGTCCTGTACGCCAAAACTCTTGACAAAGTCGCGTCAGACGTAGGAGTGAATTTTATAGGGGGATATTCCGCCCTCGTCCAAAAAGGATTCAGCGCCGGAGACAAAGAACTGATCGATTCCATTCCGGAAGCTCTGTCCACAACGCAGCTGGTATGCTCCTCGGTAAATATCGGTTCCACCAAAGCGGGAATCAATATGGACGCCGTGAAATCCATGGGGAAAACTATAAAAAAAACAGCTTGGGAAACACGCAAAAAACAGTGCATAGGTGCGGCGAAACTGGTGGTTTTCTGCAATGCCGTGGAGGACAATCCTTTCATGGCGGGAGCATTCCACGGACTGAGCGAACCCGACACCGTAATAAGCGTCGGCGTTTCCGGCCCGGGAGTCGTACGATCCGTGCTTTCCAAGATGCCCGATGATGCGCCGCTTGATGTTGTGGCGGAAGAAATCAAAAAAACCGCATTCAAGATCACCAGAGTCGGTCAACTTGTGGGAAGTGAAGCCGCCGAAAAACTTGGCGTTCAGTTCGGTATAATAGATTTATCTCTTGCACCCACTCCCGCCGTCGGCGATTCCGTGGCGCACATATTGGAAGAAATAGGTCTTGAGCAATGCGGAACCCACGGAACAACCGCCGCGCTAGCCATGCTCAACGATGCCGTGAAAAAAGGCGGACTTATGGCAAGCGGCAGCGTCGGAGGCCTGTCGGGGGCTTTCATACCCGTCACAGAGGATGCCGGCATGATAGCCGCCGCTCGGTCGGGCTGCCTTTCAATAGAAAAGCTTGAGGCGATGACCGCCGTGTGCTCGGTCGGGCTTGACATGATAGTCATCCCGGAAAGCACTCCCGCCGAAACCATATCCGCCATCATAGCGGACGAGGCTGCAATCGGCATGGTCAATTACAAGACGACCGCCGTCAGAGTCATCCCCGCAATAGATGTTCCTGACGGTGAAGAACTCGATTTCGGCGGACTTCTCGGAAGCGGTCCCGTAATGAAAATCCGTGACAAGTCCTCAGCCAAAATGATCAACCGCGGAGGCAGGATACCCGCGCCTCTGCAAAGTTTGAAAAACTGAATTCAATTTAATAGGGGAGTCACGGTTCGATTTTATGTCCATGACTCCCCTATTCTTATTCAATTCGGCAACTCAACCGAAAATAATTTCGAGATTGTTCCCGTGGCAGCCGACTCCCACTTTTGTATATCTTGGATCCAAGAGGTAATCTCTGCTCATTGTTCTCCCATACTCATCTTTTGATTCATTATAAAGTTTATTTATATTCTCAAAAGGAAAAGGGTCTATTCCTGACGTATATGACTCACGGATTTCTCCGAACACCTCACTTTCCCCCGCCATCTCCGGGAATTCAGAATGTGAACTTCTAGAATATCTGTCCGCTCCTTTAACCCGATCTCGTGCCAGTTCACCCGCTTTTTTATCCTTTCCCAGCATCGGCCGATTATTTATCCCTTTTAGGTTGTTTGCATTTGCCCTTGATCTTATACCATTTATGAAATCCACCATCAGATCTTCAAAGTCATTCTTCTCACTTTCGTTCGATAAAATCCTATAAGCTGAATCCGATTTCATTGTTCTTCCGGCAATTATGGCGATTACTCTATTGTCATCATACTTATCGACAAAAGGTTTCGCACTTATAAATTCACTATACCCAAAATTTTGGCATATTTCCCCTTCTTCTATCCGGATTTCTTTTCTCGTTCCCGTTTTATTCTCGACAAAGCTATGCTCATACCGGAATCCGGTGGCATTCGTATATATACTAAATACCTTTCCGCCATAAAAGCTTATGCAAAGCAAATTCCCTTGATTTGAATATGCATTGTATACATGCCATGTTAACATATTGTCGGTTTTCTTGATTTCGTAATTCTTTCCTAATTTTTTTTTCGACATCCGTCATGCTTTCATCAATTTTTATCGTTTTACCATATACCGTGACCGAGGCGGAGAGATTGTCAGGTTGTGTGTTGCTCACAGGATTCTTCACCGATCTCTTGTGCGCCTTCGTTTTCCTTATAGTAAATTTTACGGCTCTCGAGAACTTACCCTTTCTCTTTGCGATTCCCCGCACCTTTATATATGAAGTCATCGGTTTTTCAAACTTAAGAATCACTGAAGTTCTTTTCAAGGTTCGTGACTTTCTCCACTTTTTCCCCTTCTTTATAAATACCTGATATTTACGGGCACCCTTGCTCTTTCTCCACGATGCCTTGAGAGTCTGACGATATACCCGCACCTTAAGGTTCTTGACTTTAGTCGCTGTTTTTCTTGCGGCACTTACATCCTGTGCAGTAAAAAATCCCATAAATATCAATCCTATGATCATAACAACGACCATAGCCGATACATACGTTTTATTCCGCATCCCCATCTTCATATTGATTACCTTCACTTTCCTTTTTCTATCTTTCACACTCACACACGTACTCTCATTTCTTACTTTTAGGGAGTTTTAATATTAAAAGCAGGAAATATATTTTACGGTTTTATCCGAGATGCATACCCTATTCACCGGAACTTTTTTTGCAAAAGTTGGTTTTAAAGGCTTTGCCCCTTGAATAATTCACGTTGATTTGAACGGACAGATTGTATCATGTATTCAAAAAAATAACAACCTCTCTGCATATTTAAATATGCTTTTTTGAGAAAATGCTTTTCTCGAACGAGAATTATTACCGCTTAAGTCTATCCATGACGCATATCCCGAAATGCTTTTGGCGAACACAAATTATGAAGCATAAGTGATTAAAAGCATTGACGTCTACATTACACCATGTTAGAGTTTGTTTATAGGTTATTGAATTAGAGTCAGGAGGGTTCCGAAATGAAATCTATTCTTAAAGGATTGAGAGCGGCGGCGATTATGCTCTGCCTGTTTATGGTCTTTGACCTGCTGGTTTACCACAAACTGAATCTGATTTCCAATCTTCTGCTTATTGCGCTCGGACTGGTTTTCATAATTCCGTTGACTTTGTGGGAAGCCCGTGTTGCAAAAGCCGACGAAGCCGACCGACAAAATGCGGAAATCAAAAAATCCTCGGCGGAGCCCGAGGCAAGCAGGCTCAAGGCGGAGAGCGGCAAGTAGCATCAATGCCGGGCGGATATGCAAAGAGGAGAACTTAAAAGCCCCTGTGAATGCGTATTGTACGATTCACAGGGGGCTTTTTGATTTCGGTGTATACATCATGCGCCGGCGGGCTCGCATACGCAATATGCACTGCCGGATCGTGTAAACATTATTTGCCGGCGGCTCGCATAAGCATTCTGCGCCGGCGGGCTGCGTGAACATTGTGAGCTGCCGAGCCTGCCGTCAATGGCGCGTCTTGTCTCTCATTATATTGTACTTGTTCATCTTTTGGTAAAGCGTCTTTCTTGAGATCCCCATTATCCTCGCCGTCGCCGCTATGTTCCAGTCGTGCTGCGCAAGAAGACCCAGTATATACTCCATCTCAAACTTGTTTTTCGACTCCATATAACTTCCCGGGGTCTCATCGCCTTTTATCCGCAGATCTCCCTGATCCGTGTCTTCCGAAAGATTCTTTATCTCGCTCGGCAAGTTTCCTTTGTTGAGAATACCGTCAAGTGAAAGAACCACGAGTCTCTCCGTTATATTACGAAGTTCGCGTACATTCCCCGGCCAATCATATTCCTTGAGCGCTTCAAGCAGATCCTCGTTCACATGCTTGATGGATTTATTCATGTCAGCCGCAAATTTGCCGACAAAGTAGTGGAAAAGAAGCGGAATATCTTCTTTTCTCTCGCGAAGCGGTGACATCTCAAGCGGAATTATATTGATTCTGTAATACAGATCCTCACGGAAGTTTCCCTTTCTTACTTCCTCTTTAAGATCTCTGTTGGTTGCGGTTATAAGCCTGAAATCGCTGCTTATGGTTCTCTCGCCCCCGACTCTCTCGAAAGTCTTTTCCTGCAAAACCCGTAAAAGCTTAACCTGCATATTCAGGCTGAGCTCGCCGATCTCGTCGAAAAACAACGTGCCACCGTGGGCTCTTTCAAATCTGCCTATGTGTGTCTTGTCGGCTCCTGTGTATGCGCCTTTCTCACTACCGAACAGCTCCGTTTCTATAAGGTTCTCGTTGAATATTCCGCAGTTTACACAGACAAAGTTCTCGGATGCGCGGGCGCTCGACAGGTGGATCAGATTTGCTATCACTTCTTTGCCCGTACCGCTCTCTCCACTGATAAGAACCGATGAATCACTCTTGCCGATTATCTCCGCCTGCTCTCTGATCAGTTTTGCCTTTTCACTTTGCCCTATGAAAACGTTCCATTTGTTTTCTTCGATATTCATTCTGAGGATCCTGTTTTCATCCTTAAGTTTATACACTTCCTCAGCCTTTGTTATACTGCCTATCAGCTCGTCTATGTCCACCGGCTTTATCAGGTATGAATATGCGCCGTGCTTTACCGCTTCCACCGCGCCGGAAATCGACCCCTCGGCGGTCAGCATTATGACTTCCGTGTCCCTGCTCAGAGCCTTGATCTCATTGAGCAATTCCATACCGGACATCTTCGGCATGATTATGTCGCAGATTGCCACGGAGAATTTTTCCCTGCTTACCGCTTCCACCGCATCAAATGCGTTCGATGCCGTATAGACCTCAAAACCGTTGAGCTGCAATATTTTCTTGTATACTTTCAGTATCTGAATGTCATCATCAACCAGCAATATAGGTCTTGCTCCCATATCAGCCCCCTCTCATTCGGCGTACGGCCGGATCCCCGATCTTGCGCCTCGCAACCCGGGAAAGGACAGTAGCCTTCGTCCATAAATACTCGTTCATATTTATGCTGCTTTTCATTCTTTTGCGACCGGCATCAACATTTCAAACACGGTGCCGGCGCTATCCGACTTCAAAACGTGTACCTTTCCTCCCATACTTTCAATCAGCTCCCTGCTAATCCACAGACCCAATCCGTTGCCATCTTTTTTGGTAGTGAAGAATGGCTCGAATATCCTCTCAAACTGTTCCGGTCTGATAGTATCACCGCTATTCTCAACTCTGATCGCAAGATTGTTTCCAAACTCCTTGCATGAAATCGATATTTCCCCGTCCGGGTAGCTTGCCTGAATCGCATTTTCGATTATGTTCTGCATCACTACCTTGATCGTCTCTCGTGATTTGGAATACAGATACACTTCCTCTCTTATTTCTATCCTGAAGCTTAAATTCTTGTTTATCATCTGTTTTTTGCTGAGCAGGAAAATCTGCCTGATGATCGTTTCCACATGCACCATGTCACCGCCGTCCACGTCCTGCCTGGAGTAATCAAGAAGTGTTTCGATCACATTGCCCGCCTCGTCAACTGCGGATTTTATGGTTTCTATCTCCGACTTGTTTTCTTCACCGGTCCTATCCAGTATGTACGCCGCTCCTTTTATCAGCGCAAGGGAATTTTTCAGTTCATGAACAATCGCCGCGGCAAGTTGTCCGACCCCCGCCATTTTTTCGATCTGAAGAAGCTCCCTTTCCTCGATCACGTTTTCGGTGATGTTGTCTACCGATATCACCACCTTGCCGGAAACCTTGTCTCCTTCATCTCTTATCGGGTAATATTTCACTTCGAATATACCCTCGCCTGTCTTTATCTTTTCCGAACAAGGCATACCGCTTTCGATCGCTCTTTTCGCCCCATCAACGCAGGACGGAATGGGAAGTTTCTGCTTGTTTTGCGGTGACACAAGTATCCTGCCACTTCCGTCCACGATCATCATGGTTCCATCGACGACCTCCAGTATGCTCTCGATCTCTCTTTTCTGCGCTTTCAGTTCCCCTGTATATTTTTCGATACTCCTGCCCATCCTCACAAAACCGTTGTAAAGCTGCCTGATCTCATAGAAATGCGTGCTGTTTGCCGGCTCCTCGCATATGTCATATTTTCCTTTTGAGATTTTATCCGCATCGTTGAGCAGCTCTCTTAACGGCGAAGAGAATTTCGTGCTTACAAACCATGCCAGCAACAGCGCCAGCGCCAGATTTATCGCAAACCAGAACAGTATGCTCTTGTGAAATTCACTGTACAGGGACAGCAGTTCTTTCTGGTTCAACTCTATAGCCAGGATCGAATCGGGGTTTTTCATGCGTACGGAAACCAGCGTCTTTCTGGTTCCGTCGAGTTTAAATGAATATGCCAAGTTATCGTTTGCCAGGGCTCTCTTAAGAATCTCGTCGCGCGTCTTTCCAAAACCCGAATCCTTGAATATATTCTTCTCACGCACGTCCCCGTGCCGGGATTTGTCCTTTGTCTTCCTGTAATCTCCATACAGAACGATCCCGTCTTTGTTGATCCAGTAGATCTTCCCAGCCTTGCCTATGTTGAAATCGTCAAAATGCTGCCTCTTCAATTTGTTTATCGCTATGTCAAGGCATATGACCCCATAAAAGTCATCCCGCTTGTCATATATCGGGTGTGAACATGTTATGGTCCATCCCTTGTCGAGATAATCCTTGTACGGTTTGGTCCATACCGTGTTTCGTTTGGGGTTGTTTTTGCGGTTTGCGGATTTGTAGAATACGTCCGCTGTCTGGTTGTGCCTATCCTCAAACACCGACAGAGACGTAAACGGGCTTACTCTTAGCAAGTTGTTTCGCGTTGCTATGTACGTCCACGTAACATTGTCGGTCTTCAATGCCTGATGGAAAAAAGGATCCAGCTTTTCGGTCTCTCTTATATCATCGAATATGGCCTTCGCTTTCTTTTTCGTATAAGGGACTATCATGTTGCTCTTCTCACCGGCCTTGGAATCGCTTTCCCTCCTCTCAATTATCCCCTTGGCTTCATTGAGGAAGTAGCCTTGTGGCAGACGATCGGTTCTGCCCTGCTTGCGCAGAACGCTTTCCATATAAGTGCCAAGCATTTTTGCGTTGGTTTCCACCTGACCGAAGTTTTGCCCTATGAGCTCACTCTTCTCTTTGGCTATCTCTTTAAGACTGTTCTTTGCATACTGTTCGATATTGTTCTGCGACTCCGCATTTGTATAATATCCAAATGCCAACGCCGATATCGAGTTGAATACCACGAAAATTATAATGATACTTGTGATCAAAGAATTTTTTACCTGCATGACCGTCCTCCCGATAAGAAAGGGGCAGCGATCTTAATTTGTCTGCCCCTAACGATATTATATAACAATTTTTCTATAAAAACTGCATGTTTTCGCAAACATTGTCAATTCCTCGATCCATTTTGTCATATCACAATCAATTATCGGTATCCGCTTTCCGTGTTCATGCAGAACCGGATTGAATCAGGCGCACATAAATTATTCTATTTTATCCACCGTATCCGGATTGAGAACCACAGGCGCCCAGTCGATCGGGTCTTTCTTCTGACGATACTTTGCATATCCCCACATCACGAATCCGAGCACCGTGTAAACCGCAAGCACTATCCACGCTCCTATGTTCATCGCACTGGCAGAAGAATATATCACCCACAGGCAAAATCCCGTGCTTATCACTCCGAAAAACAATCCTCCCCTAAGTTTATACGGACGTTCCCATTGAGGCTGCTGTTTCCTCAATTTTATGAACGACGTCGTCACGAGCAGGTAAACCAGACCCGCAGCCAGTCCGTATATCGTGTATATGTACTGAATCCACTCATCCGGCGCAAAGATAGTGAAGTAGATCGAAAGTATGCCCACAATGATGTTCGCAAACTGCGGCTGCCCGTACTTATTGAGCTTCTTGAACCGCTGCGTCATCTGATGTTGCTTTGCCGCCCCGTACAGTATCCTTGAAGCGCTCAGCCAGAAAGACGACAACGTTGTGATGCATGTGAATGTTCCCATGATCACTATTACTATTCCCAGCCAGTGAAATCCTATGATGTCCGCAACTCTCGGATCGACTATATCCGTCTTTGCTATCCAGGCAAGAGAAACTATTCCGCCGTCTGCAATCACCGCAAGTCCGTATACGAGCACGGTACAGCCAAGTGCTCCCACAAAAGCCTTCCACAGGTCTTTCTTTGGAAACTGTGCTTCTTCCGACAGCTGAGGAATCAGGTCGAATCCCACAAACTTCATGATCAGCAACCCTATTGCCGCCGCATATCCGTTGAATCCTTTTGGGAATACAGGTTGAAGGTTGCCCATCTTCCACTTACCGTTGAGTATAAAGATAAGCGATGCCACCACAGACACCACCAAAGTGCTCCAAAACAACACCGACTGAAGTTTTGCAAGTACCTTTATCTCCTTGTTGGTAAGGAAGTACCAGACCACCAGAATAACCGCGGCAACAATTTTTACCTGCAAAGGTGAAATAGGGTACAGATACCCGATCATGCTCGCTATTCCGTACGCAACCGTAGGCATTGCCATTACATACAGCAGCATTATCAGCCAACATGCGGCAAATCCGGTATTCCAGCCGAATGCATTGGTTATCCATATATTTTGACCGCCCGCATAAGGCATCATGCTTGTCATTTCCGAATAAATCAGGCATAAAGGCAGGATCAGCAGAGCGCAGGTCAGAAGCGACAGCACCGAGCCCACTCCACTGAGTTCAAACCAGAACTTTATTTCCACCATCCAAGCTGCGATCATTCCGCCTGCCGCCATTGAAATCATATTTGACAGCTTAAGTTCTTTTCTTAATCCATTCTCTTCCATCTTTCTTCTCCCTTATTTGTTGCTTCATTCTCTTTATTTGAAATTCCGATGCGCGGCGAGCCGAGCGCTTTATCCCCCGCCGTGCGGCGGGTCGCAGTGGTTTTTCACCCTGCGACTAGCCGGGCGAGCCGGGGCGAGCCACAAGCAAATCTCACTCTTCTACGAGCCGAGCTGCGACGGGCGAGCCGCACCGGATTTTTCTGTTTTATGCAGAGCGATTGACTTTTCCTTTCTCCGCAACTCCTTTCTCGATCAAATCAATTGTTTCATCGGTGGAAAGCACGTCGCAGTAAATGACGCTCATTATCTTAAGTTCCGCATCGTGCAATTCCTGCGAGCCCGCTGCACAGGCATCTTCCACGCAGATTACCTTGAAGCCGTCATCCGCAAGGCCTCTCACGGTGCTGGCAACGCACTGATCGGTAACTATCCCCGTAACAACAACCGTTTCTATTCCCATAAATCTCAATAGGGTAAGATAATTTGTCCCGGTCGTTACGCTGTCTGTGGTTTTATTGACAACTATCTCATCCTCAAGCGGTTTGAGCTCATCTATGATCTGTGCAGCATAACCGTTTACGGGAAGAAGCATTCCGTTCCACCCCTCCGACTTCTGAACCGGCGACCTGTCTTCACCGTCTTCCCTCAGGCAGGCGATCCTTCCGTAAGAAACGATCATGTTGTTTTTTCTGAAGCATTCAAGCAGCCTGCGGTTATTTGGAATAACTATATCATCGAGTCTGTCATGAAACGGTATCCATCTGTCCCATTCTCCGTTTTTCTTAAATTCCAAGGCTTCCCCGAAATCTCTTTTTACAAACTCATTTTGAAGATCCACCAGTAGCAACGCCGTCTTTGCCGGATCAATCTTCGGTTCTTCCACCTCTCCGATAGTCTCATAGTAGAAGTTCAGGTATTCTTTTTTCACTTTCATCTTTTTTGCCTCCATTCTCAAAGCTTTCAAGTCAACTCTTCTCCTTGACCTACGGTCATTTGGCTGACTACTCTATATATAACGCAAAAAATATGCCAAGTAGCACGCGAAAAAAATAATTTCCTGTACGTGTTGCATTCAGCGGTTTTACGCATGCAGGATTTTTTGCACAAAAAAAGGACGCCTCTTCTGGCGTCCCGAGTGTTACCCTTTGGTATCGGTACTTTTTACAGTTTGGTTACAGCTGTTACTTTATAGTCCTTTGCTTCCACGGTTTCTTTGAGCACCTGATCAGAAACCTCTTTTTCAAGACTTACTACTGCTTGATCCTTTTCGTGGCTGACATCCGCCAAACTCACTCCGTCCAATCCCTCAAGAGCCTTCTTGACGGTCGCCTCACAGTGACCGCACATCATGCCTTCGATACTCAATTTTTTCTTCATTTTGCCACTCTCCTCTCCATTTTCCTTTCCATTTTCTCCGCCCCAAACATCGGCGGATGCGATTTCCGGATTCCCGGATGCATCATTTTTTTTCCGGCATCCATTTTCTCTTGGCAGATCCTCATTTTGCCTTGTCAAATCAATATTTCCGAGCGCATTTTTCACTATGCGCCTGTCCTTGCCGGCTCTATGCACATCAAACAAATTCAGTCGCAATGCATTCATCACGACACAAAAGCTGGACAGACTCATGGCCGCCGCGCCGAGCATCGGGTTCATCGACCAGCCCGTCAGGTGAACGTACGCCCCCGCGGCAACCGGTATAAGAATAACATTGTATATAAATGCCCAAAACAAGTTCTCATGTATATTCTTAACCGTCTGCCGACTGAGCCTGAGCGCCGCCGTGACATCGCTGAGTTTGCTGTTCATCAAAACTACATCGGCAGCATCTATCGCAACATCCGTTCCCGCGCCTATCGCAATTCCTATGTTCGCCCCCGTCAGTGCGGGTGCATCGTTTATGCCGTCGCCCACCATGGCAACCTTGCCGTATTTTTGAAGCCGCTTGATCTCATGCGCTTTGCCGCTCGGGAGAACCCCCGCCACAACATCATCGACGCCGGCTTGTCTTCCGATCGCCTTTGCCGTATTTTCATTGTCACCGGTTATCATTATCACTTTGATCCCCATGTTCCGTAGTTCCGCTATGGCTTGTGGGCTGTCTTCCTTGATAGTATCTGCTACGGCGATCACTCCCGCCATCGTATTGTTTTGAGCAAAATATAGGCATGTCTTTCCGTTCATCGCAAGCTCATCCACCACGCCGGATATTTGCTCGGGCAGCTCATCACCGACACTTTTTTTTATGAATTTAAGATTTCCGCCCCGCAAAACATCGTTTTCCAAGCTGCCTTGCAGACCGTTTCCCGGAGATATCGAAAAATCCGAAAGTTCGTCCGGACACAGCCCCTCTTCTTCCGCCTTGGCTATCACAGCTTTCGCCAGCGGATGTTCACTCTTTACCTCAAGTGAATATGCAAGTCGCAGGAGTTCTTTGCGTGAAAAGCCTCCGCTTGCGATCATATCGGTGACACGAGGTTCTCCCTTGGTTACGGTTCCTGTCTTGTCAAGAGCGACAATCTGTATCCTGCCGGTCTCTTCAAGCGATTCTGCGGTCTTGAACAATATGCCGTTTCCCGCGCCCTTTCCGTTTCCGACCATGATAGCCACCGGTGTAGCAAGTCCGAGTGCGCAAGGGCAACTTATTACCAGTACGGAAATTCCTCTCGCCAAAGAATATCCGATTTCCTGCCCCACCATCAGCCATATTGCCGTCACGAGCACCGCAACCAGCAGCACCGCAGGTACGAATACTCCGGAGATTTTGTCGGCTATCTTGGCTATCGGCGCCTTGGTTGCGGCGGCGTCACTTACCATTTGGATAATCTGCGAAAGCGTCGTATCATCACCCACTCCGGTAACTTCTCCTTTTATAAAGCCTTCTCTGTTCAGCGTGGCAGCAGATACGATGTCACCCCTGACCTTATCCACCGGTATGCTTTCTCCAGTTAGTGCCGACTCGTCCACAGCCGTACTGCCTTCTGTTATAATTCCGTCGACCGGAATGTTTTCCCCCGGGCGAACGACAAATACATCACCTTTTTTCACCTGCTCTATCGGAACGACTTTTTCTTCCCCGGAAATTATCAATGTTGCTGTCTTGGGTGCCAGTTTCATCAGTCCCTTGAGCGCATCCGTGGTTCTGCCCTTTGACATCGCCTCGAGCATCTTTCCGACGGTGATCAGCGTAACGATCATAGCCGCCGCTTCAAAATAGAAGTTATGCATCCCTGCCATGACTGCGGCATCATCCCCCGTCAAAACATCGCCTGTCATCTTAAGAAGAACTACCGTGCTCCAACAAAACGACACCATGGATCCCATCGCAACCAGCGTATCCATATTAGGCGCAAAATGAACCAGACTTTTGAACCCACTTATAAAAAACTTTTTATTTATGATCATTACTATGGCGGCCAGAATCATCTGAACGATACCCATCGCCACGTGGTTCCCTTCAAAAAAAGCGGGAAGCGGAAATCCCCACATCATGTGTCCCATTGAAAAATACATAAGCGCCGCAAGAAAGAAAAGCGATGCAACAAGGCGCCGCTTCAGCACCGGTGTTTCCCTGTCTTTGAGCGCATCCTCGGCGGCAGATATCGCACCTGCCGCAGTTTCCGGCTCTTTGTCGCTTTCCACACCTTTTAATTTCGCCTCGTAGCCCGCTTTTTCCACGGCGGCGATTACTTCCGACGGATCCACCGAGCCCTCGACTCCCATGGAATTTGTCAGCAGGCTTACTGCGCACTCCGTTACCCCGGGAACCTTTCCTACCGCTTTCTCCACTCTCGCCTGGCAAGCGGCGCAGCTCATACCCGTTACCTGATATTGTTTCATATGTTTTCGCATCAAACAAGCGCGATTTCAATCAGCAGAATTACTACGCAGCAATCACTACACAGCAATCAGCGCGCGGCGACCACTATGCGATAAGCGGCGCTCAAGAAGCGTTCCGCCATAATTAGTTACGCCTAATCACGCAAGGCAATGCTCCGCCTCCTTTCTCAAAGTACAATATGATATGATGTATCTACACCATTTCCCCGGGTCTTACCCACATATCGAATTCTTTTTCCGAAACCATTCCCAGAAGTTTTCCGGCTTCTTTGAGCGTGATCCCCTCGGCATAGGCTTTTTTCGCAATCTTTGCCGCTTTTTCATACCCTATATGCGGACTTAACGCAGTAACGAGCATCAGGGATTTGTCAAGATTTTCTTTTATCTTATCCAAGTTTGGTTTGATTCCCGAAACACAGTTTTTTTCAAAGGATGAGATCGCATCCGCCATAAGATTGCAGGACTCGATAAAGTCTCTTATTATCACCGGCATGAAAACGTTGAGCTGGTAATTCCCTTGAGACGCCGCGGCCGATACAGTGGTGTCGTTACCGAGAACCTTCAAACAAACCATGGTCAAAGCTTCGCATTGCGTCGGGTTCACCTTGCCCGGCATAATCGAACTTCCCGGCTCATTTTCCGGTATCGTCAACTCCCCGATCCCGCATCTAGGACCGGAAGCCAGCATCCTTATATCGTTTGCGATCTTCATCATATCCATCGCAAGCACTTTGACCGCACCGTGGGAATTGACGATCGCACCTCTTGACGTCAAGGCATGAAACTTATTTTTTGCCGTTGTGAATCGCTTTCCGCAAAGCCGCACAATGTGTCCTGCGGCAAGTTCGGCAAATCCGGCGGGCGCATTGAGTCCCGTTCCGACGGCGGTGCCGCCGAGCGCAAGTTCCGACAGTGGATCCAGACTTGTCTCAATAATCTCGATGTCATGCTCGAGCATGGAACGCCACCCGCTTATTTCCTGCCCGAGCGTTATAGGGGTCGCATCCTGAAGATGAGTCCGCCCCGTCTTGACTATCCCCGAATACTTTTCTTCCAACTTCGCAAATGACATCTTTAGTTTGCGTGCGGCAGGCAGGAGCGATTCTATGAGCACCGTAACGGATGCCATGTGCATGGCGGTCGGAAATGTATCGTTGCTGCTCTGCGATCTGTTCACGTGGTCATTGGGATGGAGAAGCTTTTTCCCCGCAATTTCATTCCCCCGGCATGCGATCACTTCGTTGACGTTCATGTTCGATTGCGTACCGCTGCCGGTCTGATATACTACCAGCGGGAAATTTTCATCAAGTTTACCGTCTATTATCTCGTCACACACGCGTGCCACCAACGTGCAGCGTTCTTCATCCAGCACTCCGAGCTGCGCATTTGCAAGCGCCGCCGCTTTCTTCAAAATCGCAAAAGCATGGATAACCTCTCTAGGCATGCGATCCCTGCCTATTTTGAAGTTTTCCAAACTTCTCTGCGTCTGCGCTCCCCAATATCTGTCGGCAGGTACTTTGACCTCTCCCATGGTATCCGCTTCAATCCTGTACTTATCCAATTTTTTCACCTTTTTCCCACGCAGCCGCAACCGCCTCCGCAACACGTTTTACCACAAGAGGGTTGAACCCGTCGGGCAGCACGTAATCCGCAGAAAGCTCCTCTTTCGGGATAACATCCGCAATTGCAAGCGCCGCCGCTTTCTTCATCTCTTCCGTAATCCTCTTTGCGCCACAGTCAAGCGCTCCACGAAAAATCCCCGGAAAGGCTATGACATTGTTGACCTGGTTTGGGAAATCCGATCTTCCCGTTCCAACAACGACAGCTCCCGCCGCTTTAGCCAAATCGGGCATGATTTCCGGCACCGGGTTTGCCATGGCAAAAACTATCGGTTTACCCGCCATATTTCTTATCATTTCCTCGGTCACAATGTGCGGTTTTGAGACTCCCACAAAAACATCCGCATCTTTCATCGCATCTTCAAGGCTTCCTCTCATTCCGCCCCTGTTGGTGAGACGCGCCATATTTTCCTGCTCCGGGTTGTTGAACGGTGAGCCTTGATGGATGATCCCATCTATGTCACACATTACAATGTCCCGAAACCCGAATCGCATCAACATCTTGGCAATTGATATCCCGGCTGCTCCGGCACCGCTCAGAACCACCTTTACGGCTCCAGGGGTCTTTCCCACCACCCTGAGCGCATTGAGTATTCCCGCTACAGCAATGATCGCAGTACCGTGCTGATCATCGTGGAAAACGGGTATGTCGCAGCATTCGATGAGCCTTTTTTCTATCTCAAAGCACCTCGGTGCGCTTATATCCTCAAGGTTAATGCCGCCGAAGCTCTTGGATATCATTCTGACGGTGTCGACAATCACATCAGGGTCTTTGGAATCCACGCATATAGGGATCGCATCTATCCCCGCAAATACTTTAAACAGTGCGCATTTCCCCTCCATCACCGGCATGCCCGCCACAGGTCCGATATCGCCCAAACCGAGAACTGCGCTTCCGTCCGTTATCACCGCAACGAGGTTGCCTTTTCCCGTATAGCGATATGCAAGTGCCTCATTTTTCATAATTTCCATGCACGGCGCCGCCACTCCCGGTGTATACGCCACGGAAAGTTCCTCTTTATTCCTTATTTCGGCTTTGCTTTCTATAGAAAACTTGCCTCTCCATTGCTCGTGCTTTTCAAGTGAAATCTTGTCATAATCCATTTACGTCGCCTTTCGCTCTCAACAGCAGCAACAACAGTATGGGACGCTCGCACAGCAAAGGGCATTGCCCAGTCCCGCATCATCGGCATCATACCCATAGGCGTCCGAGCGCGTTCGATATATGCTGCCTGCGGAAGAAACCTGCTCGTAGATCCCGGCATATTCCGGATTTCCCGGATCCATCGTGTGAGCCTGCCGCAAATTTGCAATTCCGTCCCCTATAAATCCCCTCTTTACGGAAAGAACACCGCTCAAAAAGAACCACTCCGCATCACGCACAGGCGATGCTATGAGCAGTTGCTGCGCAAGCGGCAGATTATTGTTGTCAAGCGCCATCCTTATATCTGCGTAATTGCCTCTCCCGGATCCCGCCTGGCCGTAATTGCCGTCATAGGACGCTCCCGCAAACCCCGAGCCGTAAGAAGCGGAAATCTTGCCTCCGGAAAGTATCTCATACGCCTCGTTCACTTCTCTGAGTTTTTCCTCGGCAAGCCCAGCCAGCGGATTACCCTGATATTTATCCGGGTGGTACTTTTTTACCATATTTCGATAAGCTTCTTTTATCTCTGCTTCTGAAGCTCCATGCCTGACGCCGAGAACCTCGTATGGATCATTTGCCATTTTTCTTCTTCCCCTCCAGTACGTCCTGTGTCTTGCGCCGAAGACCCAAATATATGATATTGTCTATTATCGCTTTGTTTTTCTTGAAGCGTATAAGGTCATAAGCTTTCAGTAGCTCGTCCAGATGGAAATACAGTGCCGGCTCCGCCAGCTCCGCAGCTTTCCTAAAGTCCGTCATCCCCAGATCTAAAAGAGGATTGAAGCCCCCGTGTTTCTTATCCTTCTCAAAATCATCGAGCATATCCAACATATATAGCCATTTGCCCAAGTTGCCCGCAAATGCGGAAATCGCAGGTCTTTGTTCCTGTGCAAGCGGGTAACCCGTAAAAACCGTCTCCATCACTTTTCCGAATGAGGCAGACATCTCACGCACGTTGGATTTGCCCTTGGATTCATACGAATACAGAGTTTGCAATGCCTCGTTTATAAGCGTTGCTTCTTTCGGATGGGCGTTTGCGGCTTTCTCATATCTTGCCGCAACTCGCATCAGTTTCCCTGAAATTTTGGATCTCTCCCCGTCGCGTATATCATCGACAAACTTCTCCCCGAAAAGTATCATCATCATATCCGATGCATATTTGACAGACTGCGCCTCAACTTCTATCGGCTTTTTCTTGAGCGGGTGCACTATACAGTGCTCGTACTTTATCTGATCCTCAGCTTCAGACAAGGCACCCAAAAACAGCGCCAGAAACGCCATATCGTTGCTGAGCCACATGCGACAGACCTGCCCGTAGTTTTCGCCCACTTCTTTGCAAAGTCCGCAGTAATATCCGTTGTACAGTTCAAATTCTTTGATTTTCAGTTCGTTTTTTTCAGGTTCTATATATCCCAACATAGATCTCAATCTCCTCAAGACGATAATACACATATACTATAACAAAAAGGTGTTTATATCAAGTTTCCCCGGTGAAAGAGGCAAAACGTGTCAAGCCCGGATATCAAGTCCTCAGTGCAGAAAGCTACCCGGCTCATTCGCAGGAATTGAGTGGCATATATATATGCACATAACTCTAATGCAACGCCGCACAGCCTGCGGCATCAGTCAAGTCCTCATCGCAGAGAATCAAACGGCTCGCTCGTAGAAATTGAATGGCGGCGTGAACTCGGTCTTTGATAATTCAATATGACCTCAAACAGCACGCCGCCATATTTCAATTTCCAAACTCGCTTGTGCCAATGATTCTTAACTGCTCTTGCGGATATGACTTCTGCCGCGGCGCGCGGGGCGTTGTAATCATATTTTTGTGCGATTAAAAAACCGGGGTTCAAATCCCGCGTTCAATCCCGCCGGCAGTTTTCGCCTGCTCTTGCGGAAAGATATGCAGAAAGGCTCAACCGGGTTATAAGCAAATTAAAATCCGGCTCAAGGATCAATTTCCGTGTGTCCATTAATTCTTGCGGACTGCTCTCACAGATATCATCTCCGATGCCGGGTTTATGTTTATCGATATGTATCTATGCGATCACAACGTATCCGTCTTAAGTTCCGCTCTGAGTATCCTTGAGAAATCGCAGTCGCTTCCTGTGATTCTACCTTCCGAAATGGATATTATCCTGTCCGCCAAGATTGCCAGATCTTCTTTGTTGTGGCTTGCAACTATGATAGTGGCGCCTCTCTCCTTCTCTTCCAAAAATAGTTCTCTTACCGAACGTACTCCCTCTTCGTCAAGCGCGTTTGTCGGTTCGTCAAGGAGTATGATGCGCGGCTTCTCGAATATCGCCTGCGCAATGGAAAGCTTCTGCTTCATTCCGAGCGAATACGCATGTACTTTTCTCTTGTCGTCGGGATCAAGCTTTACTCTCACGAGGCTTTCTCTCATATCTTCCACGCTTGCTATCTTCTTTATCTTGGCAAGTATCTTGAGGTTTTCCATTCCCGTGTACTGCGGAAGAAGCTCCGTTCTCTCTATTATTATCCCCATGCTTTCGGGGAAACTTATGTCCTTGTGGAGGATCTTCCCCTCTATCCTTACCTCACCGCTGTTCGGGTATATAAGACCCGCAATCGCTCTGAGAAGCATCGTCTTTCCCGACGCGTTTCTGCCGTACAGTCCATATATGCTCCCGCTTTCGAAGTTGAAGCTCACATCATCAAGAACCGTGTTGCCTTTAAGCCTTTTAGTCACATTTTTAAGTTCAATACTGTTCATCCTAAACCTCTCTAAACTCCTATCACCTTATCATTCCAATGCGCTCCGATACCGTAAATCCGCGCATGAATCCATTCATCATATAAACTGCGTACTGCTGTCAAGAAGATCTTTCCTTTTAAATACCTGTATGGAGACGGTTACCATTAAAACCATTGCTATCGTGTTGCATACCAAAGGCTTTACAACGAACATTGAATTGGTTATTAAGCCTACTTTTCTCATCGCCGGAACCGGCATTATGTCCATGACCACATAAATCGTGGGGATATGTCTGTACAAAGACATTGCCATGAATATCAGATCCATGAGAAATGTCATGCCCACCGCCAGCAGCCCCGGGGAAAAGATGACGCTGAACATGAGATAAAGAATACCCATAAACATATATATGAATGTAAGTGAAAGCCAGCCGAGCAGCATGCACTGGAAGTAATCATACTTAAGAAGAAAATCAATCCCAACACGTGTAATGCCCAACACGACCTCCACAAGAATAAACATCGCCGCAAAATACATTGCGGATATGAATGTATACCCGACCCGGTCAAGTATCCACCTTCTCCTGCCCGTCTTGATTACCTGCTGAAGTCCAAGCTCAGGCATCAGCTGAAAAAGCAACACCACAAACATCAGCGAAAACAATAATTGAGCTTTAACAAAATTGTAACCCGCTGTTGTTTTGATCAACGCGTCGATCCAGTCCAAGTCCTCCGACGCGTTTAAGGTGATCATGACAACTGACGCGATCCACCACACCACAAACATCACCGTAAGCGGTATCAAAAGCCATTTCATCTTTCTATAATTCATCGTACCTCACCTTGTAAACGTATGCCGCCACGGTAGTGACAACCATCAAAACAGCATAGTAAATCGAGGAGACGATCATCTCCGTCGAACTGTAATCCGTAAAACTCTGCATCACGCTCCATATGCTATACGGAATATTCATGATAAGAAACCATACAAAAAAAATCACCGGATACAGGACGACATACTGTGGAATGAAAAAGGTCACTGCCGCGCAAAACATACCGTAAAGTCCCATGACGAAGGAGAAAACGAAGATGTAAACTATGTATACCTCATATGGGTGGCGAAAAGAAAAGTTTTGAAATTCTTCAAGCATCTGCCCTTCCAAATTTAGAAATGAAGTTCCTCCTCGAAAAACTATATTTGCGCCAATGAAATTCAAAACCAATGCAACAAAAATAGCGAGAAAAGGGACTAAAAACGCCACTGCAAGACGTGAAGCGACGACCTTATTCCTGTCAGCCTTTGTCAGCAGAATGTTATAGTACCCGCACTGCTTCTGAAGCGCAAAAGAATCGGCGTAAGCAAAAAGTGGATACAATGGAAACACCCACATCATAAGCATCTGCGGCAAACGCCCTATATGTGATGCGGAAATAAAGCTTGCAAAACATGGATGAAAAAGATCATCTCCCGTAGGTTTCGAAGTCCACTCCCCTGTCAGGTAGCGATGAAAATTGTAAGTGTAATTTTGATACAGGTCATATCCGGTAATCAAAACAAAAAACAGAAACAGAAAGATAACTCTCTTCGACTTAAGCGCGGTAGACAATTCACATTTTAACACCACTGTCGCCTCCTTTTAATATCAAGCAAATCGTAAACTTCGTAGATACAATATGAGTGGATGTGGCTTAAATGTTAAGCCACATCCACTCATATCACAAAATTCTAGTCGTCTTGAGTCTGCCAGCGTCCACTGACATTATATCCCGTTGCTTTGCTATTGTTATCCTCCGCCGTTAAGAACACTTTACGATTGCTTGCACTTGCATATGCTCTTTGAGCATACCATCCCGAACCGCATTGCACTCTCATATAAGGTGAAAGGTTAGTGCCGTCCCTTGCTTCAAGCCAGAAATCGGTTAGGGCTCCCTTTCCTTCCCCTGACTTTACAAGCTTGACCCACCAGCGATTCGAAGCAGAAACATCTCCCCTGTATCTAGGGGTAGGCTCGTGTCCATTGGCCTGCCACGCTTCAACTCTAAAATGGAAATCATATGCCTGTGTAGCAAACACACTTGAAGCTGAAACCATAAGCACCGTAAATACCACGGCAACCACCGCAATCAATGATATTGCCCTACTTTTTCTGTCTTTAATAACTCCCATAACTCAATTCCTTTCTCCGAGCATTTAACGCCCGGTCTTCGCATAAAAAGGAACTTACCTCGGATAGACTGTGCCGGCAACTATGTCAATTGACGTAAGTTCATCCAATATGGTTAGTCTACTATAACCGGATCACATTCGCAAGGGCTCTATCGAAAGTTTTTATTTTCTGTTAATTTGCAAAGTGAGCTCCGGTTTGTATCGGATATATATACGACCGACTATATTCATCCGGCATGCATATCAGCGACACTTACGCATGCTCCCGTCTAATGTATCGGATCTACAGTTTCCGTCTTAAGTTCCGCTCTGAGTATTCTTGAGAAGTCGCAGTCGCTTCCTGTGATTCTACCTTCCGAAATGGATATTATCCTGTCCGCAAGGATTGCCAGATCTTCTTTGTTGTGGCTTGCGACTATGATGGTGGCGCCTCTCTCCTTTTCTTCCAAGAATAACTCCCTTACCGAACGTACTCCCTCTTCATCCAGTGCGTTTGTCGGTTCGTCGAGGAGTATTATGCGCGGTTTTTCAAATATAGCCTGCGCGATGGAAAGTTTCTGCTTCATTCCAAGCGAGTACGCATGTACTTTTCTCTTATCATCGGGATCAAGCTTTACTCTTACGAGGCTTTCTCTCATATCTTCCACGCTTGCTAACTTCTTTATCTTTGCAAGTATCTTGAGGTTTTCCATTCCCGTGTACTGCGGAAGAAGCTCCGTTCTCTCTATTATTATCCCCATGCTTTCGGGGAAACTTATGTCCTTGTGGAGGATCTTCCCCTCTATCCTTACCTCACCGCTGTTCGGGTATATAAGACCCGCAATCGCTCTGAGAAGCATCGTCTTTCCCGACGCGTTTCTGCCGTACAGTCCATATATGCTCCCGCTTTCGAAGTTGAAGCTCACATCATCAAGAACCGTGTTTCCCTTAAGCCTTTTGGTCACATTTTTAAGTTCAATACTGTTCATCTTAACCTCTCTAAATTCCCATCACCTTATCATGCCAATGCATTTCGATACCGCGGATCCTCACACTAATCCGGCAATCATATAAACTGCGTACTGCTGTCGAGCAAGTCTTTCCTTTTAAATACCTGTATCGAGACGGTTACCATTAAAACCATTGCTATCGTATTATATACCAAAGGTTTCACCACGAATGCAGGATTACTTTTCATCCCTAATTTCTGCATTACAGGAGTCTGCATGATATCCATGACAAGGTAGACTGTAGGCACGTACTCATAAAAAGACATTGCCATAAATACCAGCGTCACAAGAAATGACATGCCCATAGCCGGCAAACCCGCTGAAAGCAGGACACTGAACATGAGGTATAGGATTCCCATAAAAAGATATATGAATGTAAGGGAAAGCCACCCGAGCAGCATGCAGTGAAAATAATTGTACTTGAGAAGAAAATCAATGCCAACGCGTGCAATGCCCAGTATAACTTCTACAAGTATAAATACCGCCGCAAAATACATGGCGGATATGAGTGTGTACCTAACCCTGTCGAGTATCCACCTCGTCCTGCCCGTCTTGATCACCTGCTGAAGCCCAAGCTCGGGCATCAGCTGAAAAAGCGATACGACGAACATAAGTGCAAACAATGTCTGTGCTTTCATAAAATTGTAGCCTGTTGCCGTGGTCAGCATTGCATCGACCCAATCCCAATCTTCTTTGGCGCTTAAAGTCCCGACCCAAACGGATGTGACCCACCATATCACAAACATCACCGTAAGCGGTATCAAAAGCCATCTCATCTTTCTATAATTCATCGCACTTCACCTTATAAATATACGCCGCTACCGTAGTCAACAGCACCAACAAAGTATAGTAAATTGAAGAAATAATCATCTCTCTGACATTGTATGTCGTAAAACTGTGCATCACACTAAATATCATATATGGGAGATTCATCATTGAGATCCACACAAAAAATATCACCGGATACAGAACGATATACTTCGGAACGAAAAAGGTCACGGCCGCACAAAACATGCCATATAGTCCTATTACCAATGAAAAAACCAATATATGGATTATGTATGTACTGTACGGATGAAGTAAGGCAAGTGCACTCAGACCCTCAACGTCACCTCTTCGCAAAGCTTCTTCCGGTACGGCAAAAGATGTTCCTCCTTTGAAAACTATGTTAGCGACGGCAAAATTAAGAACCAAAGCAATCATAACCACAATAAACGGAATCAAAAATGCGGTTGTAAGCCGAGAAGAAACCACACTTTTTCGGTTCATCTTTGTCAGCAGAACGTTATAGTATCCACATTGTTTCTGGATCACAAACGAGTCGGCATACGCAAAAAGTGGATACAACGGAAATACCCATGTCATCAATATCTGCGGCAAACGCCCTATATGCGATGCGGAAATAAAGCTTGCAAAACAGGGATGAAAAAGATCCTCTCCCGTCGGCTTTGCAGCTACGATTCCTTCTAAATACCTACCAAAGTTATAGGTATAATTTTGGTAGAGGTCAAATGATGTGATACATATAAAGAAAAGAAAAAAAATAAGAACTCTTCTAGATTTAAGTGCAGTCAATAATTCATACCTAAGCATCATCAGCGTTTCCTCCCAAGATCCAGTCAGAATGATTCACTTAACTAGACGATGCCATACCACCCTTTCCTTCACCTAACTCTCATATAATGCGAAAGATGTACTCCATTAGCGGACTAAATCCAAAAATCAGTAGCGGCACTCTTACCTTCCCCCGATTTTATGAGTTTGACCCACCAGCGATTCGATGGCGAAACATCTCCCCTGTATCTAGGGGTAGGCTCGTGTCCATTGGCTTGATGTGCTTCCACCCTGAAATGGAAATCATGTGCTTGTGTGGCAAACACGCTTGAAGCTGAAACCATAAGTACCGTAAATACCACTGCAACCACCGCAATCAATGATATTGCCCTACTTTTTCTGTCTTTAATAACTCCCATAACTCAATTCCTTTCTCCGAGCATTTAACGCCCGGTCTTCGCATAAAAAGGAATCTACCTCGGATAGACTGTGCCGGCAATTATGTCAATCGACTAATCCCCTCCGAACGCAGTTAGTATAACATGATTAACTCACATGTGCAAGACCTTTGGCTACATTCCTAAATTTAATACTGTTCTGTTAACTTACCAATTGCCCACCGCTCGGATTTTCACTCCGACTTGAATTTTTTCCAATATTCGCTGTACAGTTTGTCACCCGTAGCGCCGACGTCTTTCAAAGTTTCCGATTGCTTGAGCATGCTGTCGGGCAGAAACAGTTCCTTGAAGGTTCTGTACTTTTTCGGGATGAGTTTCACCGCCGCCGCATTGGGTGTACTGTATGTCAGGTATTTGAAATTCCTATATGCAACATCCGCTCTGCACATATAGTCGATAAACTTGTGCGCATTGGATGTGTGAAATGCGTTCTTGGGTATGCACCAATTGTCCATGAATATTTCGGTTCCTTCTTTCGGGATCGAAAATGCCAGATCTTTATTCAGCTTTATGCTGTATATCGCTTCCCCGTTCCAAACCACGCCAAGATCGGCGGAATTTCCTATCAGCAGATCGCGAACGGAATCATTTGCATATTTGTACACAAGTTTCTTCTGGTCAATAAGTCGTTTCGCAGCTTGTGCCAATTCGCTCCGCTTCACGGAATTAAGGGAGCGACCCATGCTTTTCAACATGATGCCCATGGCGTCCCGCATACTGTCCTGCATCACGATCCCCGATCTGTATTTATCGCTCATGAGAACATTCCATGATCGGACATCTCTTGCATCGACACGCCTCTTATTATACAGGATTCCGGCGGCGCCCCATTGATACGGAACTGCATACCTGTTCCCTTTGTCGAAGGATTCTCCCGCCATCCTCAAATACTTTTTCGACAGGTTCTTGTAATTTGGGAGCTTTTTCTTGTCCACCGCCAAAAGAAGCCCCTCGTTCTTCATACGCTCCGCCATATAGTCGGACGGGCAGATTACATCATACACCCCGGCTCTGTTTTTTATGACCGGATAAAGTTCTTCGTTTGTGTCAAAAGTATCCAGCACCACCTTTATGCCGGTCTCCTTTTCAAATGCAGCCGGAATGTCGGGATCCATATAATCTCCATAGCAGAATACCCTTACCTCTTTTTCCTCCTTGCCTACGCACCCCGGGAGGATTGCGGCGCAGAGAAACAACATGGCGGCGATCAGCGCAAACTTTGCGATTCTGCCTGATCTTTTCCATCCTCCCGCTCTGTTTATGGGCAGCTTTCTTTTCATCACACCATGCCTCCCTCACTTATGCTACGTGCAACTAACTCTGTATGTATCCAAAATTACCGCATGCCGGTTCTTCTCCCTCATTTGCATTGCCTGTAGTTAACCCTGAGCAACTTCATAGAAGAATTCATCTTCTTCAACCGGTCGATCCGATACGACGTTTACTACGATAAGTACTATCAGAACCGTTACAAATATAATGGTTGACAAGGCAAATAGAGTCGGCCTGATACCTACTTTGACCTGCCCGTATATCAATGTCGATATTGTGTTTATACCGGCGCCTCGTGTGAAATGCGTGACGACAAAATCGTCAATCGACATCGTGAACGCCAGCAAAAATCCCGAGATTATTCCCGGACGCAGTTCCGGAAGCACGACCTTTCTAAAAGCGTACGCAGGTGTCGCCCCCAGATCGAGTGCCGCCTCATATCCGCTCTTTCCCAGTTGCTTGACTTTCGGCATTACCGACAAAATTACGTACGGAATACTGAACGTTATGTGCGCCAGTATCACCGTCAGACGGCTCAAATAAAATCCCAGCGCTATGAATCCAAGCATGAGAGATATGCCCGTGACAATATCCGCATTCAGCAGTGTTACGTTGTTGAGCCCCATCACGAGATTTTCGCTTTTTTTCTTCATTGCATTTATCCCCAGACATGCCGCCGTTCCTATTAGCGTTGCCGCCACAGACGATATTGCGGCTATGGAGAAAGTGTTGACTATTGCGGAAATCATAACACCGTCGGCAAACATCTCTCTGTACCAGCGCAGGGAAAAACCTGTCCATGCAAACATGGATCTGCCTGAGTTGAATGAAAAAACCATGAGCGTCAAGATCGGCAAATAAAGAAACAACATAATGACAATCAGGTATGTCCATCTCATTACTTTCATGAGTCGCACCCCTTTCCACAATGATCAACAGCAAGCGTGTGAGGTGGGGTGATTTTCGTGTTCTTCATGAAGCGACCCCCTTTCTGTCCGGGAAATTCAGGATAGCCATGCTTATGACTATAAAGATCATCATGATGAGAGAAAGTCCCGAACCCAGATTCCAATTTGCTCCGGTCGTGAATTCCTGCTCGATTATATTGCCTATCAGATATATCTTGCCTCCACCTAGAATATTGGAAATGACAAAGGTCGTAAGTGACGGCACAAATACCATGGTGATCCCGCTGACGACACCGGGCAGACTCAACGGAAAAATCACATCCGCAAGAACCTTTGCGGATCCCGCCCCCAGATCATACGCCGCCTCTATCAAGCTGTCATCTATTTTCATAAGGGAATTGTAAATCGGAAGCACCATAAACGGCAAAAAATCGTAAACCATCCCCAGAACCACCGCCCCCGGCGTATTGATCATCCTCGGCTGCGGCAGATGGAGATATCCCAGCAAAGTGGCGAATATGCCTCCTTTCTCGAGAATAACCTGCCACGCCATGGTTCTCAAAAGAAAATTCATCCACATCGGCAAAATAAATATGAATATCATGAATCCTTTTTTTCCGAGCCCGGAGTTCTTTAGAATAAGTGCCAACGGAAATGCTATAAGCAGGCAGATAATTGTGCTTGAAATGGAAAGAACCAATGATAACCCGAGGGCTTTACGGTGCACCGGTTCAAATATAGCCGTCACATTTTCCACAGTAAACGCTCCGCTTCTGTCGGTAAATGCATAATAGAAAATCATTGCAAGCGGTATCAGCGTTCCGCAAATCATCCAGAGCAGATACGGGGCAGCAAACAATTTTTTAGACATCTATCTCTATCGCCTCCTCTTCTTTGCTTGTCGGTTTATGCATGACCTGAATATTTTCCGCAAGAACGTCGAGGCTTACCCTCTCACCGACGGGGTAACTTTTTGTATTCTGAACCAGCCATTCGTAGCCGCCTGCCACGATCTCCATCTCATAATACACCCCGATAAAAACGTTGTGCGTAACCTCTCCGTCAAGTTTTCCCGCGCCCGGCCGGCCTATAATAAGATCCTCCGGTCTGATCACGATGTCAACGGGCTTATTTATCCCGAATCCCGCATCAATGCATTTAAATTTAGCACCGCACAGCCCGACAAGATAGTCTTCGATCATCACCCCGTCTATTATGTTGCTGTCCCCTATAAAGTCGGCGACAAATGCGTTCTCAGGCTCATTGTAGATTTCTTCGGGGGTTCCCATCTGCTGAATGCGTCCTCCGTTCATCACAACAACCTTGTCGCTCATCGTCAGTGCTTCCTCTTGATCGTGAGTCACGTATATAAAGGTTATCCCTAGCTCATTTTTCAGTCTTATGAGTTCATACTCCATGTCCTGCCTGAGTTTCAGATCCAAAGCTCCGAGCGGCTCATCCAAAAGCAGAACCTTGGGTTCGTTCACGATCGCTCTTGCTATTGCGACACGCTGCTGCTGCCCGCCCGAGAGTGAGTCGACACTCCTCTTCTGATATCCCTCAAGGTTCACGAGTTTCAGCGCATAACGCACCTTATCCCTTATGTACTCATCGCTCTTTCCTCTTATTTTCAGCCCGAAAGCTATATTATTGCCTACGTTCAGATGCGGAAAAAGTGCATATTTTTGAAAAACCGTGTTTATGTGTCTCTTGTTGGGAGGAAGCATCGTGATATCTTCCCCTTCAAAAAACACCTGCCCGGCGTCGGGTTTTTCAAATCCTCCCACCATTCTGAGGGTGGTTGTTTTTCCGCATCCCGACGGTCCGAGCAGTGTTATGAACTCATTTCTGTTTACGGTCAGATTGAAATTCTCAAGCACAACGTCGTCTTGAAATGACTTTGTAATATTTTTCAGTTCTATCAATGACTGCATTTGGCTTCTCCCAAGGATTTTTACGGCACTTGTGCGCCGCGGGTTTTGTGAGCATCGGCGACGGTGGTTCGTCATTCAGCGTCGGCGGGCTGCATATGACCGCAGGGTGTACACCCAAGTCACGTACGTACCGGCGACTCGGCACCGGCGGCGTCTGCTGTATTCGGATCCTGCGCTATGAAAACAGATCTTTTATCTTTTGCGTGAAACTCGACTTTTTGACATAGCAGTCGGATCCGACCGCATCGCCCATTTCCTTGATCTTTTTCTTTTGATCAGCATTTAATTTGGTCGGAACTTCCAGCACCACCTTCACATACAGGTCTCCCATCCTGCCGTTTCTGACATTTCTGACGCCCTTGCCCTTAAGCCGAAAAACCGTTCCCGGCTGCGTTCCCGGAGGAACTTTATAGGAAACTTTTTCCGCCAAGGTCGGCACAACGATCTCATCGCCAAGTGCCGCCTGCGCAAAGCTTATAGGAATATCTATAAAAAGATCATCTTTCTCGCGCTTGAAGAGATTGTGCGGTTTCACGGAGATCACAACATAAAAATCTCCGCTCGGCCCTCCGTTTTCGCCCGGTTCTCCCTGACCGCGGATAGGGATGATCGTTCCGTTGTCCACCCCTGCGGGGATGTCGACCTTTATCTCTATGGTCTTTCTGACTTTGCCGCTTCCGTGGCAATCCGGACATGGTTTATCTATTATCTTGCCGCTTCCGCCGCAGTCGGGACATGTTCCGGTACTTTGGAATCTCCCAAACGGCGTGTTCTGGACGGTGTGAACCTGACCTGTGCCGCCGCATTTTGGACAGCTCTTTTTTTCACTGCCCGGGGCATTCCCCTCACCCCCGCACGTGTCACATCTGACGTACTTTGTGATTTTCAGCGTCTTTTTCGTACCAAAGGCCGCCTCTTTGAAAGTAATGGCGATGCTCTTTTGCAGATCGCGTCCTTTTATCGGAGCATTGCCCGCTGCGCCCCCAAAACCGCCAAAGCCACCAAAACCACCTCCGCCGAACATGTCTCCGAAAGCGCTGAAGATGTCCTCAAATCCGCCTCCTGAGAAGCCTCCAAAACCGCCTCCGCCGCCGAATCCTGCGTTGGGATCCACCCCGGCATGCCCGAATCTATCGTATTTTTCTTTTTTTTCGGGGTCGGAAAGGACACTGTAAGCTTCATTTATCTCCTTGAACTTTTCCTCTGCTTGCTTGTCTCCGGGGTTTTTGTCCGGATGATATTTCAGCGCCATCTTGCGAAATGCCTTCTTTACCTCTGCTTCGCCGGCGCCCTTTTTTAGACCCAGAACTTCATAGTAATCTCTTTTTTCTGCCATTCCTTCACCTGCAATTCGGTTATATCCAAAATCTGCTTAAGCGACGGGAAATTCCCGTCGCTGTCAAGCAAATTTGGATTTTGTCGTTGAACCCGATCCCTTTTTTCACTTCTCTTGCCTACCAGATTCAATCTTTCTTTTCTTCTTTTCCGTCTTCGTCAACGACCGTAAAATCGGCATCCACAACATTATCGCCGTTTGCCGCTCCCGCCGACCCGGAGTCTCCTCCGGAAGCGCCTGCGCCGCCTCCTGAAGCATCGCCTGCGCCTGCCGCACCGCCTGCCATACCGCTCATGTCGGGACCTGCCGTGCTCTGCTGATTATAAAGCTTTTCAGCGATCTTATGGAACTTTTCGGTCAAAACCTCAGTCTTGGCCTTTATGTCGTCGGGATTGTTTGCTTCAAGAGCCTTCTTCAGATCCTCTTTTGCATCTTCGACTTCCTTCTTCTCGTTTTCATCGATTTTTCCCTCGAGTTCTTTCAGCGATTTTTCCGTTTCATATATAAGGGTTTCCGCCTTGTTTCTTTCCTCGACTTCCTGCTTTCTCTTTGAATCTTCGGCAGCATACTGTTCAGCCTCTTTCACCTTTTGTTTGATTTCGTCTTCGGAAAGCGAGGTGGATGATGTTATCGTAATCTTCTGCTCCTTACCCGTTCCCATATCCTTTGCGCTTACATTGACTATTCCGTTTGCGTCTATATCGAACGTTACCTCAATCTGAGGAACTCCGCGAGGTGCCGGTGCTATACCCGAGAGTTGGAATCTGCCGAGCGTAATGTTGCCGGCCGCCATGTCTCTTTCTCCCTGCATCACATGTATGTCAACGGCTGTCTGATTATCTGCCGCCGTCGAGAATATCTGACTCTTCTTGGTAGGTATGGTTGTGTTTCTCTCAATGAGTTTGGTCGCAATTCCGCCCATGGTCTCGATTGAAAGAGAAAGCGGCGTAACGTCCAAAAGCAGCACATCATTGACTTCACCTGTCAAAACGGCAGCCTGGATAGCTGCGCCCACCGCAACGCATTCATCAGGGTTAATTCCTTTGAAAGGCTCTTTTCCGATTACTTTTTTCACAGCCTCCTGCACGGCAGGTCCCCTGGTCGAGCCTCCGACCAATATTACCCTGTCTATGTCCGCATTGCTCACATCGGCATCCGCCATGGCTTTCTTGATCGGCTCAACCGTTCTGTTTACCAAATCCGCGGTCAGCTGATCATACTTGGCTCTGGAAATGTCCATGTTCAAATGCAGCGGACCTGCATCCGATACCGTGATGAAAGGCAGATTCACGTTGGTGGTTTGAGCGCTGGAAAGTTCTTTTTTCGCTTTTTCCGAGGCTTCTTTCAGTCTCTGAAGCGCCATGTTGTCATTCCGTAAGTCGATTCCGTTTTCCTTTGCAAAGCTGTCGGCGATGAAATTCATGAGGGCATTGTCAAAGTCGTCGCCTCCAAGATGTGTATCGCCGTTTGTCGCAAGCACCTCAAACACGCCGTCGCCAAGTTCCAGGATGGATACGTCAAATGTTCCTCCACCCAGGTCGTATACAAGGATCTTATGCGAGCCTTCCTCTTTGTCGAGTCCGTAAGAAAGAGACGCCGCCGTAGGCTCGTTGATTATTCTTTTGACTTCAAGTCCCGCTATCTTTCCCGCATCCTTGGTCGCCTGTTTCTGGGCGTCCGAGAAATATGCCGGTACGGTTATCACCGCTTCATTGACTTTCTCTCCGAGATAGCTCTCGGCATCCGTCTTGAGTTTTGCGAGAATCATTGCGGATATATCCTGCGGCGTATATTTTTTGCCGTCTATCTCCACCGTGTAGTCCTCACCCATGTGTCTCTTTATGGACGTAATCGTCCTTTCGGGGTTTGTGACCGCCTGACGTTTCGCCGTCTCGCCCACAAGTCTTTCCCCGTTCTTCGCAAAACCAACCACAGACGGTGTTGTTCTGTTTCCTTCTGCATTGGTTATAACTGTAGGTTCTCCGCCCTCCATAACCGCAACGCAGCTGTTGGTCGTTCCCAAGTCGATTCCTATTACTTTTGCCATTTTATATTCCTCCTGTTTCTTTTTTGATGTTTGCCATTATTTTTTACTGTTGCCTGTTGACATTATCTATTTGTTATCTATTTGTTTTGGCGGCTACAATTATCCGTTACCATTCTGCATTTTGCCGCCACTCATTTCCTGCTTCTCAGTTGTTTACCTTCACCATTGACGGCCGTATAACCTTATTGTTGAGACTGTATCCTTTTTGCAGAACTTCCGTAACCTTGCCGCTTTCAAACTCGGGGTTGTCCTCGGTCATAACGGCATTGTGGAAGTTGGGATCGAATGATTCCCCCTGCGTCTTGATTTCTTTAAGTCCCGACTCCTTCAAAACCCCCATAAGCTGTTTGAATATCATCTTCATACCCTCGGCGTAAGCAGGATCCGCACTCTCATGCTCAAGTGCCCTCTCAAAATTATCCAGCACATCCAAAAGTCCAATTACTATCTTTTCATTCGCATATGCATAAATATCCAGTTTTTCTTTTTCCGCCCGCTTCTTGAAATTCCTGAAATCAGCCATCAGACGCATATATTTGGCCTCGGCGGATTCCTCTTCCGGCGTGGTCTCCTCCGAATCGGAAGTGTCTTTGCTGTCCGCCGCAGCGGATTCCTCTTCCTCCGAATCCTCTTTGGGCTGCTCCGGGCTTTGCACATCGGGCTTTGTTTCCTCGGCACCCATATTTTCTTCGGCTTGCGTCTTGCTTTTCTCTTGTTGCGTTTCCACGTCCTCTACATTTTCATGAATCTTCTTTTCTTTATCCGCCATTGTCCTTATCCTCACCGCTTTCCAACCCAAAAGTCTCATTCAAATTCTGGGTCAAATACTCAACTATAGATGTAACTTCTCCGTATTTCATCCTCGTGGGGCCGATCACCCCGACCTTTCCTATAAGCTCGCCGTCCACATGGTATGTCGCCGTTATCACCGAGCAATCGTTCATGAAATCGTCCGCATTCTCGCCTCCGATCGTAACTATTGTGCCGTCCTCTCTGTCCATCAATTTTTTAAGGAACTCATCTTTTCTGTCAAACAGTGACACAAAATTTTTCGCCCTGTTGAGGTCGGCATATTCCGGTATGTCGAATATGTTGGAAAGCCCGCCCATATAAAGGTTCACGTTCAACATTTCCGACAATGTCCGCATGAAATTCGGCATCACATCCACCGCAAGCCCGCTCATAGCCTCTATATCAGTATTGAAATCCGCAATTATATCGCCACGCAGAACTTCCGTTATACTTCGTCCCCTGTAATTGTAGGTTATGCTTTTGGCCAGAATATCCAGCGTTTCATCAGTATATGGGACGCTCACCTTAAGCGCTGTATTGGATACTTTTCCGCTCTCCGCCACTGTCATCAAAACCACGGTGCGTTCATCCACCGGGAGCAGATTTACAAACTTCAGTTTGTCTTCGGTTCTCGTTGGGGTGAGTACAAAGGATGCCAGATTGGTTATATCCGATAAAAGCTCCGCGGCTTTTCTGATAGTCTTGTCCAGCTCGTCAATATCCGCTCTCAACGTTTCCTTTATGCTCTTCTTGGCTTGTGGAGACAGCTCAACTTTCTCCATCATGCTGTTTACGTACAGCCTGTAAGCCTTATCGGAAGGTACCCTGCCCGCCGAAGTGTGGGGATGTGTCAGATACCCCATGTCCTCAAGATCGCTCATCTCATTTCTTATGGTGGCCGGGCTTATGGACATGTTAAAGCTCTTGGAAAGGGTTCTGGAACCGACAGGCTCAGCCGTCCGAACATAGTCGCTTATGATGGCATGCAGGATCTTTAATTTTCTTTCTGTCAAGTCCATGTCGCTTCTCCTTGTTAGCACTCATCCTGATAGAGTGCTAATCGCTATGTATAATTTACTACTTAAGAAAAGCCTTGTCAACACACTTTTTTTAAATTCATCAAAACCACACAAACATCCACAAAAGACAAGAACAGGCGGGAGACTCAGGGCATCCGTCAAAACCGGAAAGAGGCTCCCATGCCGGGGAAAGCACATTTGCCATATGACCGCGGCATCGACGCACCGGACAGATGCTTCCTATTCCCAGGGGTCATGGTATGGGTAAATTGCATCCGGACGATCATGTACTGCCTTTGACGTTTCCACTGTTGTATATGAACATTGTTACCGATGCGACTATAATTACGGCATATCCGACAAAACTAAGTGCGTCCGGTATCTGACCCAACAATACATATGACAACACGGTCACGAATATTATCTGAGTATAGTCGTAGATGGATATCTCCCTGCCCGGCGCATACGTATATGCCATAGTTATGAAAAACTGCCCGCCCGATGCTGCGACCCCTGCCATGAAAAGAATAAGGAGTTGATGCGCACTCATCGGCTCATAATTCACCAATATATAAGGCAGAGAGACAAGGCATGAGAACCCCGAAAAGAAAAGAACAATGAATGATCCGGCAACGCCCCGCAATCCGAGCTTTCTCACATAGGTATACGCCATTCCTGCAAACAAACCGCTTGAAACACCTATGAGCGATGGGAAAGGATGCATCCCGCTTACACCCGGCTTTATCACAAAAAGCGTACCCACGAAAGCCATGAAAACGCAGGCTATCTGAAAGGGCTTCATCTTTTCTTTCAGGATAAGAAATGAGAACAAAAGGACGAAAAAAGGCGAAAGTTTGTTGAGCATGGATGCATCGCTTACGACAAGGTGATCCACCGCATAAAAATTTGCGAATATCCCCAAAGTTCCGCAGACAGAGCGCCCGATCAGATCCCACCATTGCCCGCCGGTCGGCAACGTTACGTTTTTTCTGTCTTTCAGCAGTATCACGGTCGCTATGCAGAATGCGATAAAGTTTCTGAAGAAGGCTTTTTGCACGGTAGGCAGATCTCCGCTCATCCTTACAAGCACATTCATCAGGGCAAAGCTGAATGCCGAAACTATGATAAACCATATTCCTTTGTACTTCGATTTCATCATGCCCATCTCCAAAATACCAACGCAGGAACGGGATTCACCAAAACGGATAATCCCTGTGGGAGCAACGTTAAAACACCTACACAAACAACGCCATTATAGAGTTGGAAACATCAAATCCCGATTCCGTTAGCTTCAGCGTATCCCCCTCCTCGACTATCTGTCCTCTCTCAAAGAAATCCCTCAGATATTTCTTCTCTTTTACGTAAACTTCCCATATATCTTTTCCAAAGCGTTTCCCAAACTCCGCCTTGGAAATTCCCTCGACTTTGCGAAGCCCCGTAAACATGAACTCGCTCACGTCGTCTTTAAACCCGTTTACGTGGTACTCACCGTACTCACCGCCAAGCTTTTCAGAAAATCTCACTCCGTCCATAAACGACGCCGCACTGTCACCTATACCCAGATAATCGTCAAAAGACCAGTATTTCAAATTGTGCGCACACCTGAACCCCGGTTTTGCCGCGTTTGAAATCTCGTAATGCTCAAAGCCCGAGTTTTTCAACATGCTCAGGGCTGCATGGTACATCTTTCGATCGGTTTCCTCCGGCACAAAATCCAATTCTCCCGCCATATACTGCCGGTAAAAAGGCGTCCCCTCTTCGATCTGAAGTCCGTAAAATGATATATGCTCGGGGTCAAGCTCCACGGCTGTTTTCAGGGTTTTTTCCCATTTTTCCGTGCTCTGCCCGGGAATTGCGAACATAAGATCTATGTTGACATTCCCAAACCCCGCAATTTTGGCAAGTTCAAAGCTTTCGACGGCATCCGCGCGCGTATGGCATCTGCCCAGCGACTTCAGTATTTCATCATCAAAGGACTGGACGCCCATCGAAAGTCTGTTGATGCCGCAAGCCAAGTATTTTTCAAGTTTCTCCCGGTTCAAAGACTCCGGATTTCCCTCTATCGTTATCTCCGCCCCGGAAGTCACGTCAAAACTCTCACCGACTGTGCCTATAATTTTTGAAATGGATTCTGCGGAAAAAATGGACGGTGTTCCTCCACCGATAAAAAGACTGTCAACGAGATATCTCTTACCGTACTTTGCTCCGTTTTCAACGATCTTTGCGATAAGACCACGCACATACGCATCTTCGGCTTGCCGAATTGCCACGCACCGTGGGGAATCAAGGGCTTTGGAATAGAATCCGCAATAGTTGCACCTTCGCCTGCAAAACGGTATGTGTATGTATATTCCCAGTTTTTTCATTTGTTGTCATCGTACTTGAGAACTGCGGTAAAGGCTTCTTGCGGAACTTCCACCTTTCCAAACTGACGCATACGTTTCTTACCCTCTTTCTGCTTTTCCAAAAGTTTCTTTTTTCGCGAAATGTCGCCGCCGTAACACTTTGCTATAACGTCCTTTCTGAATGCCCTCACAGTTTCCCTTGCGATGACTTTCTGTCCTATCGCCGCCTGAATGGGAACTTCAAACTGATGCATCGGAATTATTGTCTTTAGTTTTTCGCACACGAATCTGCCCCTGTTATATGCGTTTGACTCATGAACGATCATTGAGAACGCATCGACTATTTCCTTATTGAGCAAAACATCAAGTTTTACAAGCGATGACTTTTCATAACGCACAAATTCATAATCCAGAGAACCGTAACCCTTAGTCTTGGACTTTAGTGCATCGAAAAAGTCATATATCACCTCGTTGAGCGGAAGTTCATAGTGTATGTCAACGCGTTCTGTTGTTATGTAATCCATTCCGAGAAGTTTACCTCTCCGCTTCTGACAGAGTTCCATTATGGTACCCACATAATCTTTCGGAATCATTATATCAGCTTTCACCACAGGTTCCTCAATGTGGTCTATGTCCGTCGGATCCGGCAGATTGGTCGGATTTTGAATCATCTCAACACGACCGTCGTTCAGCACCACTTTATACACAACGCTCGGGGATGTGGTTATGACGCCAAGATTAAACTCTCTTTCCAGCCTTTCCACGATTATTTCCATGTGCAGAAGCCCCAAAAATCCGCATCGGAAGCCAAATCCCAGTGCGGTAGACGTTTCCGGTTCAAACAGGAATGCCGCATCATTGACCTGTAGTTTCTCAAGCGCATCCTTGACCGACTCATATTTTTCGCCCTCGGCCGGATATATCCCGCAGTAGACCATGGATTGTATCTTCTTGTAGCCCGGAAGTGCTTCCTGCGTGGGTTCGGCGTCAAGGGTCACGGTATCTCCCACGCGTGCGTCTTTGACCTGTTTTATCGCTGCGCAGATATAGCCCACGTCCCCTGCACGCAGCCACTTGGTAGGTACGTGACCGGGCGCCATGACACCGACTTCAGTTACCTCGTATTTCTTTCCCGTGCTCATGAGGCGTATCACATCCCCCACTTTTACCGTTCCGTCAAATATCCTCGTGTATATCACCACGCCTTTGTAGTTGTCGTATATGGAATCAAATATCAAAGCTTTCAGTCTTGTGTTTTCATCCCCTACCGGAGCGGGAATCTTTGCCACGATCTCCTCAAGCAAATCTTCGATCCCGATGCCCTCTTTTGCGGAAACGAGCGGCGCATCCTTTGCGTCTATGCCGATCATATCCTCTATTTCCCCCTTGACCTCATCGGGTCTTGAACTTGCGAGGTCTATCTTGTTCAGACACGGAATTATCTCCAGATCCTCATCCAAAGCCAGATACACATTTCCCATAGTCTGAGCTTCCACTCCCTGGGTCGCATCCACCACAAGCACCGCCCCCTCGCACGCCGCAAGACTCCTTGATACCTCATAGTTGAAATCCACATGCCCCGGCGTATCTATCAAGTTAAGCACATATTCGTCTCCGCTTTTGGCCTTATATACGAGTCTGGTGGTCTGAAGTTTGATGGTGATGCCCCTCTCCCTTTCAAGATCCATATTATCCAAAAACTGTTCCTTCATGTCCCTGTGCGCCACAAGTCCTGTGTTTTCTATTATCCTGTCGGCAAGGGTGGACTTGCCGTGATCTATATGAGCTATGATGCTGAAATTCCTTATATACTTCTGATAATCCATATTTCCTCTTTCCGAATAAATTTAACGTGCGGATCCCAACAGGCGATGGATCCCTTAAAAAAGCTTTTGCGCCTACGCTTTCAAATACATTCAACCTGCTGAATTCGGCGGGCTCATACTGTGATAAATTGACCTCGGAGTCCGCACGAATCTACCGATCCGCCCTTGATTATACCATAACTTCCATGATTTTCATTGATCAAATTCGGAGAAAATCCGCATGCGTGCGGCGCGCAATCCGGTGCGTCAGACCTCTTCGACAGATCAAAAATTCTATGGATTTTTCAACATATTTGATATATAATGGAAAAAATCGAATGAAAAGCATGGCGGTGCATTTCCCGCTTTCACATTTCTGAGTCAGGAGGAGCTTATGAGAAAAAAAACAAATGAGGATCAACTTTTTACACGCATGAGCGGTCGTATTGCGATTTTTGTCGCAATGCTTCTCATGGTCATGGGGCTTGCCGCACTGTCCGGTAAAGCCGCCCACGGGCAGAGTACAGGTCAAAACGGCAACAATGACGAGATCACCGTTTACCTAAGTGTAAGCCTTGACAGTGCTTTCAATACCGGAAAAGATCCGGGCAAAACCACGCTTGCGAGGGTTCCCGTTAAAATTTCATATATGGACCTTGCCGATTACGGTCTTGAGAAGTTCTACCGGTACGAGGCAGATAGTTTTGAGAATGGCGGCAAATACAAGAATCAAGTCATTGTGAAGAAACCCACTCTGCTGATGCTCTATATCAAAGCGCTCGGCAGCTACTATCTGGACAGAGAAATGAAAGCTTCCGACATAGGAACCGACGCACTTGCGATCGCTCCCAAAAGCGTTGCTACGAGTCTGTATTTCAGCAAACTCTGGGGGAACAATCACAACCTCATGTATTTCGTCAACCATTCGTACCCTCTGATGCGAAAGGGATGGGGCGCCACAGCGGATTACATTCTTTTGAAGGACGGCGACGAGATAGATCTCGCAATGTTCTACGACAACGATTTTTATACGAAAGGCGCCTTCGCTTTCTTCGACAAGACTGAAAATACGATTTCCGCAGGTGGCAAACTCAAGCTGAAACTCATGAGTACGTCAACCACTGCGGTGTCTGACGGCAGTTCTACATTCGCAAACGCCCCTATGCCGCATGAGCAGATCAAAATAAGCGAAAACTACGGTAAATCGTGGCACAGGATCGATCAATATGAAACAGACGATAGCGGTGAATTTACGGCAACTTTCAAGAAACCGGGGACATACTACATTTCCGCCGGGCCGAAATTCGAACAGCAGAAAGACTCAGCACCGTGCATAGCACCGCCTGTCTCAATCGTGAAAGTGCGACCTTATCCGGTCAGCGGCAAAAAAGAAGAAATGGATTCCGAAGGTAATATCACCGTATCGTGGAGCAAAAGCAGCGGCGTAAAGGGATATCTGTTCTCTACGAAAAAAGCCTCGGAAACGGAATGGCACACCGAGAAGATCGACGATATCGACAAGACCGAGGCCAAGATACCCGCTCTAAAAGAAAATGAGAGTATATGCTACAGAGTTCAGACATACATGGATGACAAGTATGTTCCTATAGGAGAAGATCCCGCGAAGCTGGCATCAACCGGAGATTTTGCGCTCGATGCACCGGAGATTTCGAAAGTTCCTGCGGGCAAAAACAGCATCGCACTCAACTGGTCACCTGTTGAAGATGCCGCCTCATACTATGTATACTATCGAATCGACGGCGCAGCGTCATGGGAATCAAAAGAAAGCACAAATACCTCCATCAGAATAGATGGATTGGAAAGTGACAAGGCTTATAATATCAAAGTCGTTGCCCTCAAAAAAGCGGGGAAAGGTTACCTGTTATCTCCCGACAGCGCCGTAAAAACAGCGGTTACAGAAAGACCTGCGCCCCCTGTTAAACCTGGAAAACCCACCATGCCGGACAAGAATGCAAACAAAGATTCTTTTGCGCCCGACAAAACGAACACTCCTTTACCTTCGAAAAAGACCTCAAACCGCAAGTCGAAGTTCAAGGTAAAGACACGTGCGGGAAAAGGCGGAAAAATAACGCGCTCCAAAACCGTGACATACGGTAAAAGCGTTCTGATAAAAATCAAAACCAATAAAAAATATAAGATATCAAAACTTTACATAGACGGCAAACGGGTCAAAAAGAGAAAGAAAATTAAATTCAAAAATATATCCGCCAACCATTCCGTCAGGGTGTACTTTTCAAGACGCAAATAAGCATACGTGAAAATAATAACAGCTGCACACAACCATTTCCGGTCGATGTGCAGCTGTTATTCCGTATGATGGAAATGCCGTACAACATAGCCTATTTATGTATTTCCAATATTACTTTGCCACCTTGGAGTACGCACCGTAAACTCTCTTTCCGTTCACTTTCCTGAAGGCTCTCACCTTGTAGTAATATTTCCTGCCCTTGATCTTCGTTTTACCTTTTCCGGTTTTGCGGTCGATGTACCTGACGATTCCGGCAGACTTCGCGCCTTTCGCGCGCCTGATCTTCGCAGTCTTTATCTTTGCATTCTTTACGCTTGCGATTCTGATATACCTGCCTTTTCTGCCCGTTCTTCTGTATACTTCATATCCGCTCGCTTCTGAAAGTCTCTTCCAACTTACGACCGCTTTCTTTCTGCCGATCTTAACCTTAAGTTTCGTGACCTTGGCGAGCTTAGTCACGGCAGGCTTTATCAGACGGTCAAGCACGGAGTTTACAGGGTTCTTCCGTGCAGTTTTATCTTTACCTGCATTATCTCCCGCATTTGCACCGCTCTTCGCCGTAAGAACTCCATCCGCGCTCCCCTCGGTGGTTCTGACTTCAACCTTGTGTCTGCCCGTAGCCAGCGTCTTAAGATACTCGTCTTTCAGCGTTATCTCGAATGCGTCCGCAGAGGTGTCTGACGCATCGGAAATCGAATAGTCTTCTTTATCAAGTACTTCTCCGTCTATCTTGATTCTCCTGAATACATCCCTCTTCGCATTGACGAATCTGATCACGGAAGTCTTAGGATACTCAAGATGAAGCACCGGTACACTCACATCTTCAAAGACCCCAAACAATGCACTCTCCGGATCCTTGTACTCATCCGCGCTTAAGTTCGGCGGTCTTCCGCTCTCGGGTCCTATGTCGCAGTGACCGTCAAGACCGTCGCCGAAACGCCCCGAGTGTATCTTTATCTTCTTTATATCAAGATCCTTTGAGTCCGTTATGGTAAGGGTCTCCTCATCGGGATACTTGTCGACAAACCAGTTTGCCCACCATATGACATATTGCGAGTGGGTCCCCTCGGTAGCCTTTCCGTTTATGTCGGCCGTGAGGTATGTGGTGTCCGGAAATCCCGGGTTGTATATGGCGCTCAATTTAGGAACGGGAAGTTGCAGTCCCTCAAGATGCACCTTGACCTTATCGCCCTTGGCAAAGCTCTTTCCCTTTCTCGATATGTTCCGGCTCTTGACATTGATCCCCGTCGCCGCTATGACAAAGTATCTTGTGTGCTTGCCCGCCTTCATCATTATGACGTTGTTTCCCTGTTCAAGCCTGACCTTTGAGTATTTTCCGTTCTTCTCCGCTCTTATCCAGTCGCTTTTCGGTTCTTCCCCCTCTTTCGGAACGGTGAAGAAGTCTTTGTTATTGAAGTCATCCATGGTCTTTATCGGTCTATGATAATATACCTTGACCTCGCTTCCGTCCTCGCATGTGGGGTGCAGTGTGAACTCGGTCGAGTTTCTGATCTCTTTCTTTGTTCCATTCGGATACTCCACGGACTTTACAAAATGCACTCTGTCGTACTTTCTCAGCGGCTTTTCTCCATCCGATGTCATCCTGCTTATGTTGGGTTTTATCTTCTCACCGCTTCCATCAACATCGAATATCGCGATCCCTATCCTGTCGGGGTCGACTTCGGGGAAATACTGCAAGCTTTGATGCGTTTCGTTGAATGTTTCTTTTGTATCCGGATTATATTTAAAAAGCATATCGGCATTAACCCCGTCTTCATAGCCTATCGCAACTATGCTCGTTCCTTTCTTCTCCGCCTTTATGTCGTTCCATTCTCTTCCCTGTCCGCCTTTCTTTTCACTTACCCCTATGCTGTCTCCGAACACCCTGTACTCCTTATCGGGCTCCATTATTGTGTTTCCCACAGTATCGCTAACACCCTGTCCGATCCTGAAGGTAAAGAAATTTATGGTCTTGCCTTTCTCAAGAGGCTGATACTGCCCCTCATCCTTGAGCGTTGTCAGCAGACCGTTTTCCACCTTCTTTCCGTGCCAGTTATAATGCAATTTACCGTCATACGGATAATATCCTTTTTCATTTTCCTTCGGTTTTTCTCCCCTTTTGGCAAAGTTTGCCGTAAACACAGGTTCTTTGATTATCTCATGATATATTGACTCTGCATATATTACCGTTTTAAGATACTTTGACGTTCTCATCTTACCCGTTTTCTTATCCAAATATCTGCCGCCTCCGGTAAGAATGAAGTGTTCATCATGCGGAAGAGACGTAAACGTCACCTCATTGAACTCATCGCTCGGGTCGGAGTCTTCTTCACTCCAGTTCTCAATATTGTATCTATCCTTCATTTTTTCCTCGTCCATGGGTATAAACCTCTGGTATGCGGCATCGTTCTGCTGACATATTCTGAAGTTCTCAAGGTCCTTGGGGTACCTGAACTTATATGTGACCCTGTCTTTTGTACAGTATAGGTCTGCATAGGGTAAATGCCATAGTAGTCCTTCAGAAAACAGGGAAAGATTGAAACTGTCTTTCTTAAAAGACGGCATTACATAACCCTCTTTAACCGCATCTTCCCAGCCAAAACTTCCTATCCTGCACCAGTCTTCCTTCCATACATATGCGGGATCTTCATGTTTAACGGATATATCGTACCTGCATCCCTTCTCGTACTTGAGGATGAAGTTTTTCCGTATCTCCTTTGCCTTTACCTTTTCTCCATTCTCTTCAAATTCAGATTCGAACTTATAGTCTGTGACCTTTATTTCACGATCATCCGCATCCGTCACCTTTGCACTGCATTTGATATCGGCATCGGGATGGTCGTTATCGTATATAGCTATATTGTATACCACAAAGTGGTGGTGATTGTCGCCGTTTTCCGTGACCTTAAAGTCCGTCTCACTGTTCAACATCTCATTGCCGTCATATACTTCATTGCCGTCATATACTTTAAAGGCATATTCTCCCGGAGTCAGTTTCAGTTTCCACCGCCTTACTTCTGTTGTCGTATAATCAAACTCGTTAATTTCTACTTTCCTTTCCTCCTTAGGGAGTTTCTCTGAAAATACCTTTTCCACCTCTTTTCCGTTTTTGTCAAATATCTTAAGGACTTTTGAATAAACTCCTATATCAAGCGTCACTTCATGTTCTCCGCTCTCCGCAAAAACACAATCGGCGGTGTACGCACCGCCGATTATGACCATGAGAACAAGAGCGAAGAATATCATTCTCAATGCATTCTTTCCACTCATCTTTTTTCATCCTTTCATGGTGTTCTTCGCTATCTCCGTTAGAGAAGACTCGGGTTTATGTGATCGGGCAACACATTCCATGCTCCGTACGCCCAAACCACATGGAGATTGTCCGATGCCGGAGCAATTTCCGCTCCCACCTTATTGGAATTGTTCTGCACATTGCCGGCACTGTTATATATCCTGTAGTTCCAGCCTATATGATTTACCGTATCTTCCGTGAGTGTCATTCCTCCGACCGTGATCTTCCTGGCGTACTGGTTTATTCCGCTGCCCACAAGTTCAATATCGGCCGCACTCCCCTTTGCCGCATCAAGCGCGGACGCAAATTTAATTTCAGTTATCACCTTGTCCGGCGACAACCTCTTCACAGTTTCTTTCTTAAGCCGCACCGTGCCCGGCTTACCCGGCGTTCCATTGTAGAAAGAAACTTTTACGTTTCTTCCAAAAATCTTCTTTTGGGAGTTCAGCACAACCCCGAGATCAAGGCTTCCGTTCCATCCTGTAGACCCAGGAATGCTGGCGTTCACCATCTTTGCTCCATACGACAGATGCTTCGGTACTGTCACGGTTGCTTTTGCCGCATAGTTGCTTCCGTTGTTACTGATCGGAACCGCGGATGTGCTTCCTACGCTTACGCTGTCAAAAGCCTTAAACTTAACGCTTGCCGCTTTTGTGGCGGAAAACGGTTCGGGCAAGTAGTTGGCATTCGCTCCCTGCACCATGAGTTTAACAGGATTCGGATTACCGTTTGGATTGTTCGGATTGTATGTAACAACCTTGTTAAATTCCCCCTTTTTCGGATAAGGGAGCAGGTTGACCGCAGCGTTATCCGCCGCAAAGGCGGCCGTTCCCATGCCTGCCACCAGACCCAGCGATAACATAAGTGTAACAAATTTTTTACGTAAATTCATGATTTTTTCTCCTTTCTTTACGCTATTGCCACTTGCAAATACCTGCGATTGCGAGCACACAAAAACGCTCTTCCTCACCGGAGAAAAGTGATGCGAGCGTCAATCTTAGATGCCACCGTACGCAATACAACATTCGGCACCGCCATGTGCATATAACCGTCATGACCATGCATCATACCATACACGAATACGTAGGTTCCTGAATAAGTCTCCTGACTATGCTTCCCCGTGTGACTCACCTTCTCACCGAAACTCATGTCCCGACAATGGCATATCAAACCACACTCCGCAATACAGTTGGCCGCAGCCAGCGCACTCGCAAGAAGACCCTATCCTCCTTGCTCTCATCATGTACTTTCCTCTGGATTCTAACCTCAAATATTTACTTGTTTTTGTAAGGAAATATTACCATATGAAGAAAACGTTTGCAAGTCGCACCCCGATATTTCACATAATCTACACATTTAGTGTTCGGAAAGCACTTGCGATTTGCCAAACACTGCGTTATACTTACCTTTGCGAATTTACAGGAAGTTATTACATAGGAAAAGATAGTGGGGTATAAAACTATGGCAAACATTAAATCCGCGAAAAAAAGAATTAAAGTTATCGACAAAAAGACGGCGTTGAACAGACGAATCAAAGAGAATCTGAAAGAACTTCTTAAAGATTACGACAAGACGCTGAAAGAGGGTGACTTGACGGCGGCAGCAGAGAAAAGGACTCTTGCGGAGAAGAAGCTGAAACAGGCTGCGAGCAAGCATACCATTTCCAAGCAGGCGGCGAATAGGAAAGTTTCTCAGATAACCAAAAAATTCAACGCAGCCAAAGCTGCAAAATAAGTCTCACCCGTCCCCACCGGTGTATAAGCTAGAATACACATGCAATGAGCAACGAAAGACCATGGAGTGTCTCCCATGGTTTTTTATTTTTCTTTGTGCTACAATGTCAAGTAGGGATTTTTCAATAACTCCCTGTCGAAATTACCCGGTTATGGAACACAGGAGGGAAATAATTATGTCACTTCACATAAACGCAAGTAAAAACACAAAACCCGCACCGACGGTTCTCATGCCGGGAGATCCGCTCCGTGCAAAGTTTATCGCGGAAAAATTCCTGAACGATCCTGTCAGATACAGCGATATAAGGAATATGTACGGCTACACCGGAACATATAAAGGAGTTCCCGTCTCTATTCAGGGCAGCGGAATGGGAATGCCGTCCATGGGGATATACTCTTACGAACTGTACAATGAACATAACGTCGAAAACATCATAAGAATCGGGACCGCGGGAGGCTTTGCCCCTGATGTGAACGTCGGAGATATAGTCGTTTCGCTTGCGGCATCGACAGATTCCAATTACCAGCATGCGTTCGGGATACAGGGGCATTTTTCTCCGTCATGCAGTTATGAACTGCTGTGCAGGCTGCAGCGTGCCGGAGAAAGGTCTAAAATACCATTCAAGGCCGGCAGTACAATTTCCTGCGACGTCTTTTATGAAACCGCGGAAGACTGGTGGAAGCGTTGGGCCGATTTAAATGTCATCGCGGTGGAAATGGAAGCCGCGGCTTTATATATGAATGCCGCTCACTTCAAAAGGGACGCGCTTGCGATAATGACCGTCAGTGACCACTTCGTGACCGGCGAAAAAACAACCGCCGAAGAACGCGAAACGACGTTCACGGACATGATGGAACTTGCGCTTGAAACCGCAGTGATGTAAGTCTTATATCTTTGGAAATAATATCTTCGGAAATGAATTCCGGGGTTCGGCGAGTACCGTCCGAACCCCGTCATCTTATACGAAAGGAGAAAAAATGTCCGGCAGCAACAGCAACGCCCGGAATGAACGTTCCGATAATAACGGACTCCCTGATCTGCTCAGTGGTTCTATATGGGATAAAATGCTGAAGTTCGCCATGCCGCTGATTGCCGCCAGCGTCATGCAGCAGCTTTTCAATGCGACCGACGTGGCGGTCGTGGGACGGTTTGCCGGAAAACTGGCGATGGCGGCCGTCGGGAGCAACGCCCCTCTCATCGGATTTCTCATAAACCTGTTTTTGGGGCTTGCCCTCGGATCAAACGTCGTGATTGCAAGGTTCATAGGCGAGTGCAACAACAGCAAAGTCCATTCCGCCGTAAATACGACTCTCATCATCGCTCTTATAGGCGGGATCGTCATCATGTGCGCGGGAATCGCAATTACCCCCACCGTACTTGCGATCATCGAAGTCCCTCTCAAGGTCAGGACGCTTGCGATACTCTACCTCCGGATTTTCTTTCTGGGCATGCCTTTCTTTGTCATCTACAATTTCGAATCCGCGATTTTCAGAAGCAAAGGCAATACGAGAACACCTCTCTACTGTCTGACGTTCTCAGGACTGCTGAATGTCATCCTGAACCTGTTTTTCGTAATAAAACTGGAAATGGGCGTGGCGGGCGTGGCGACGGCGACGGTCATGGCAAACATGGTCAGTTGCGGACTGCTGTTTTACTTCCTCAAAAGGGACAAATTCCCTTTCGGGGTCAGGGCAAAGACTCTCCGCATGGACAAAGCAATACTCATAAACATAATGAAAATAGGTCTGCCGTCCAGCGTACAGGGAATGCTTTTTTCATTTTCCAATCTCGTTATCCAGTCAGCCATAAACAGCCTCGGAGCCGACACCATGGCGGGTTCTGCAATTTCATTCTATTTCGAGCTTACCGTATTCTTCGTTCTCTCCGCGTTCAGTCAGGCGATAACAACGTTCATAAGCCAAAGTTACGGCGCAGGCAATCTTAAACGTTGCCGTGACGTTGTAAAAACCGGCGTAGTCATGAATATTCTTTTCACGGTTTCCGTTTCCGGTCTGTTCCTGTTGCTCGATAAAAACATTCTGGGTTTATTCAACAGTGACCCTCAGGTTCTTGCTCTGGCGCACGCAAGGCTGCTGATCATACTCTCGGCACAGGGAATAAACTGTACCAATGAGAGTATGTCCGCAGCCTTGCGAGGATTGGGGAACTCACTCGTTCCCGCAATCATATCCCTGCTTTGCATATGCGGGGTGAGGATACTCTGGGTATACACGGGATTCCGGCACTTCCATACGCTCAAAGCATTACTGCTTTGCTATCCTCTGAGCTGGAGTCTGAGTCTTGCGCTAATGACTCTCACATACCTGCGCGTACGCAAGGAAAAATTGTACCTTTCCTCTTCGCTTACCTGCACCTGACAGTTTTTGCCTTCGACCATGCGCCGTAAACTTTCTTCCCGTTCACAACTCTGTACGCTCTCACTCTGAAAGTGTACTTTCTTTTTGCGGAAAACCTTCTCGTGCTGAATCTGTTCCTGCGCAGGTTCTTAAGCGTCCTGTAGGAACCTTTTTTCTGTCTGTACTGAATCTGATATCCTTTTACGGCAAGTTTTTTCCACCTTAACTTGAATCTGTGTGTTTTCTTAACGCTTTTTATTTTAAGTGAAGCGACCTTGGCGGGAATAATTTTAAGCAATTCTTTTTTCGCGTTTTTTTCAAACGGAGTCGTTGCCTTTGCCGGGGTGTTATCGTTCTGAGCGGACTTCTGCGCGGAAGGTTTATTCTTCTCAGGCACAGGCTTTGCCGCCGCCTCAACAGCCTTTTTGATGTCGCCTTTGGCATTCTCAACTATGGCTTTTATATCTTCAACTTCGTCCGCACTTTTGATTTTTTCAACGGCGGCAGATACGATGGCATCCAGTTTCTTTTTCAATTCCGCATCTTTGCCGGCTGCGACTGCCGCGTCTTCCAGTTCCTTAATGGCGTTGTTTTTCGCTGCGGTTATTCTCGCAGTATACTGTTCCTGCGTCTCCACGGCATCCATCTTTTTCTTGGTTTCGGCAAGCGCTGAAGCCACGCCTTCCTTGTCGGTCGCCTTGTCGATGGCGGCCTTCCCCTCTTCGATCAGGGCTTTCAGGGTTTCCCGCTCAGACGGTCTGTAATCCGTCGGATCCTTGTAGGCGTGGAGTTCCGTCTTTGCAGCTTCCTTTACCGCGTTCAACTCATCTTTAACCTCGAAAGAGAAGTCCGGCATAAAAGAGAAATCATCTTTCAGCACCGGCGCATTCAGATTAGGTTCCCCCGGATTGTCCGTAAGTTTATCCGCTCCGAGCGGCGAACCCCACCATTCGCTCTTTATCCTACCGTTTGTGAATGAGTACTTTCCCGTTTTTTCGATTTTCACCTCAAAACTGTTCTTCGTCGCCAGATCCCACTGCCTGCAAAATCCCTTGTAAACGGTTCCGTTGCAGTCATAATGCACATGGGTCGACTCAGTGACAAAACCGCCGAAACTCGATTTGAATACAGGATTATATATGGTCGCCAGCTTATAGACCGGCATGGTTATGCCCGTAAAACTTACCGTTGCGGTATCTCCTTTCTCTAAAGGTTCGTTCGGTTTAGTCTTATTTTCGATGTTTATCTTTATTTTACGTGCGTCTATCACTCTGTACTTGCTTCTTGAAGTACCGTCGGCTGCCGTTGCGGTCATCTCCACTATATTGCTCCTGTTTTCCAGCGGAAGCATGTAATGCCCCGGCTTCACGCTCTCTTTCACGGTCATTCCGTTGCATTTGACGGTGAATTTATCGGCTCCCGTTGCAGATGTCTTGAGGTCGAACTCCTTCGTGCCGCCCTCTGTATAATATATAGTGTCATAAGATCTCAACACAACATCATCTTCATCCGTCTTATCCGAATCCTTGTATACAATATTATCTTTTATCGTTATACTTTTATTTCCGCCCACACTATATACTACATAAGCCGTGTTTACCGGATCCACGGCCGCAAAATCTTTCCCCGCCGTGTGCTTAAACGCATCGTATGTTATCTTTACGACAGACACCCCGTTCTTGACCGCTTTCACGACGGCATGAGCGTTATCGCTGTCATCTATGGTCACAGAGTCGCCCTTGATTATCTCGTAATTAAAATGCGGCATCTGAACATCATTACCGATAGCGTCCGTTATCGCTTCCTCGACTCTGCGCGGATTCAGCTTCGCCGTGTCGTTGATATCCATCTCCTTGTAATCGTACTGGGTCCATAGGTCGTTGGTAAAACTTTTCGGGACCTCCGTTCCCGCATTCACCCCGAGGTACTTGTCTTCTCCCGCACCGCCGTTTTCCGCGAATGCTTTCGCGGACATCAGGCAGAACGCCGCCGTCAGCGCCAAAAGCAGCGCCAGCAACAATTTTTTCGTTTCTTTAATACTTCTCATTAAAATTCCTCCTCGTATGATGTTTTAAAATAGCCTTCCTCCGGATTCAAATCCCAAAGATTCACTTGGCTTACAGGGATAATTCTATCAAAAAAAGGAAATAAAGACAATGAATTCCTTGACGGATGATTTCTTTGCGTAGCAGACACTTGACACCGATCGGCGACAAGATGAGAATATATGAAAAGGCGTTCCCCAATATGAGATACAAGGAGGCGGTTATGAAAGCCACAGGAAATATTGGAAATATGGGAACTATGACAAGCATAGAAAACATCGTAGAAAAGCAAAAGATCTTTTTCTCCACGGGGACAACCCTGCCCGTCGAATTCAGACTTGCGATGCTCAGAAGACTTCGTGAGGGAATAGAAAAACACACAGAAGAGATTATAGCGGCTTTACATGAGGATCTGGGTAAATCGGAAGCCGAATCATACATGACCGAAATCGGAATGGTTTATGCCGAAATAAAAGAAGCTTTGCGTAAAACAAAAAAATGGAGCAGACCCATGAAAGTTCGCGGTACGATAAGTACATTCCCGTCAAAGAATTTTATTTATTCCGAACCGTATGGAGTTGTTTTGATCATCTCTCCGTGGAACTATCCCTTCAATCTCTCGATGATCCCGCTGATAGGCGCAATAAGCGCCGGTAACTGCGCGGTCATCAAATGTTCCAGAAACAGTGCCCGCACTTCGCGCGTCATACAGAAAATCATCAATTCCGCTTTTGATTCCGAATATGTGTGCTGCCTCGATATGCAATCCAACTATGATGAGGTTCTCAACCGGGCATATGACTATATATTTTTTACCGGAAGCCGCCGGGTCGGTAAAATAGTGATGGCAAAAGCTTCTGAAAATCTAATACCCGTAACCCTTGAGTTAGGCGGAAAGAGTCCCTGCATAATAGACGAAACGGCAAACCTCAGGTCAGCCGCGAAGAAAGTCGCATGGGGAAAACTTCTGAATGCGGGACAAACATGCATCGCCGTTGACTACATTGCCATTCACAGAAAGGTAAAGAACGAATTTTTAGAGCTTCTTAACATGGAAATAGATCTCCGATATCCCGACCCTCTAAAAAATGAAACTTTCCCCAAAATCATCAATGAACTTCATTACAGGCGGCTTTGCGATCTCATTGATTCCGCTGCCGCTTCTGATGTGATCGGCGGGCAAAGAGATGATGCAAAACTGAGAATCGCCCCCGCCGTCTTCCCCAATGCCTGCTTTGATGATAAAATAATGCAGGATGAGATTTTCGGTCCGCTTCTTCCGATAATAGAGTATGAGGATATTGACGATCTTACACGAAAAATCAATGAGCGAAGCAAACCACTCGCATGTTACATATTCACGCGCGACAAGAGAAGAGCGGAAAAACTGATTTCCGAAATCCCTTTTGGCGGCGGATGCATTAACGATGTCATCATACAAATCGCCAATCACCATATGCCGTTCGGTGGAGTGGGAAACAGCGGCATGGGCGCTTACCACGGAAAATACAGTTTTGAAACATTCAGCCACAGAAAAAGTATAGTCAAGGGCAACCCTCTGATAGATTTTCCTTTCAGGTATGCACCGTTTGACGATAAGAAGATTAAATTACTGAGGAGAATTTATGACAAAAAATATTTTTGAAAGAAAAACCAAAGAAGATAAGCCGGTCTTGGCAATCTGCTACGCTTATGCTTAATGCGGTACCGATCTTAGGCGACATCTGGGCCGGAGAGTGCGTATGGTGCGAGGTAAACAAAATTACATAATTTACGTATTCGCTATTGACATTACGTAAAATACGTACTACAATAGGACTGCAAGGAGATCGAAGATGAACGGGAAAGAAAAGGAGAATAAATTATGTTAAAAGTATATCCGGCAATATTTCACAAAGAGGATGGCTATTGGGTTGAGTTTCCCGATTTGGTAGGTTGTCAATCTTGCGGAAACACTATAGAGGAAACTATAGAAATGGCAGAAGAAGCCTTAGGCTTATATCTTGCCGATTGTGTAGAAAACAAAAAGGCATTACCTAAGAGCTCCGATATTTCAGCCCTTTCTGTTACAGATGGCTTCATCAATTATATAGGTGTGGATGTGGATAAATATCTTCGCAACACTAAAGCGGTTAAGAAAACACTATCCATACCTGCTTGGCTTGCGGAAGAAGCTGAGAAAAACCATGTGAGCTTATCGAGGGTTTTACAGGACGGCCTGAAAGAAAAGTTTGGTTACTAAATAAGCTTTTGGTCGAAATTTTAAAATAAACCCCCGACGAGAGTCGAGGATAGAGCGGTTGTGATGAACAACCTGATTGGCATTCAAATTGTATCACCGCAACACCTTGAAAATCAAGGCGTTGCAGTATGGTCGGGATGACAGGATTTGAACCTGCGGCCTTTGCGTCCCGAACGCAACGCTCTACCAAACTGAGCCACATCCCGCTGTACACGATATATCCGAATCCAAAAGCCGGTCTTAATTCCGATTCCGGCAAAGATAGAGGAATAAATCCCTGTCGCACAATATATTATCCTCAAAATCGGCACCGTGTCAAGTTTTTACGTTTTTTTCTCTACCGTGCCCTCAATTATCAATGAAAAAACTTTTACTGCATACATATTCTTTTTCTGATATAATGCTTTCAAGCAGTAATTTACAAATCCATTTTAAACAGTGACTGCTCATACCGCCAACAATGGAGGAGAAACGGAGAATCATATTATGCAATATCGTATAGAGGGAGAAACCCTGCCGGTAGTAATATGCAGGGTACAGGAGAACGAAACACTTATAACTGAGAAGGGTGCGATGAGTTGGATGAGTCCGAACATGCAAATGTCTACAAATACCGGCGGGTTCGGCAAAGCCATAGGTAGAATGTTTTCCGGCGAATCAATCTTCAAGAATCTGTATACCGCAACGGGAGGCTCCGGTGAAATCGCTTTCGCTTCATCCTTTCCGGGCTGTATAAAAGCCGTGGAAATCGCTCCCGGCAAGGAGATCATCGCTCAAAAATCGTCCTTCCTTGCAAGTCAGGATTCCGTGGAACTTTCTGTTTTCTTTCAGAAAAAACTCGGTTCGGGTCTATTCGGCGGCGAAGGCTTTATCATGCAGAAACTGTCCGGAAACGGAATTGCATTCCTTGAACTCGACGGACATATCACCGAGTACAACCTGCAGGCGGGACAGAGCATCGTAGTCGACACCGGATACCTTGCCGCAATGGACGCAACATGCTCCATCGACATCAAAACCGTACCCGGCATAAAGAACATGGTATTCGGAGGTGAAGGCATCTTCAATACCATCGTAACGGGTCCCGGCAAGGTTATGCTCCAGAGCATGCCTATAAACGCCGTGGCAACCTCACTTATTCCGTTTTTACCTACGGGCAAATAACATCTGACCGCAAGCGGGTCGCACGCCTCTATGCGGTGATAATCACACGCAGGCAAACGCATCCTTCCCGGGGGTAAGAGCGTAAGACATGGCGAAGATCCCGGGAATTCAAAAAAAAATACAAAACTTGTTGACATCGGCAATTCCGGACGGTATAATCTACGGAAATCGGATAGATAAAACCTTTGAGGAAGAGTAAGTAAGCGTGTACCACTACATTTTGAGAGAGTTGCCGATGCTGAGATGGCGCATGGAAGAACACGCTGAATGGGCTTTTGAGGGCAAACCGAATTGCATCGATGATAGCATAGTAGGCGCGACGCGGAAAAAACCGCGTTAACAAATTCAGCATATGTCAGTATGCGCAGAGTGGGCGTTTCAGAGCGTCAAGCCGGGTGGCACCGCAGGAAAGATAAAAGTATATTTGTTTAAGATACAGGTATTTATCGATCTTGTCCCAGCAGTTTGTTTGGGACAGGATTTTTTTATTATAAAATTACATAATCCCGACCCTGATTTTAAAAAATGTAAAGGAGATAAAACAATGAAAGAAAAACAGACTATCCCGTATAAGATTTATCTGGCGGAGGAAGAACTCCCCACACAGTACTATGATGTGAGAGCGGACATGAAGCAAAAGCCCGCCCCGCTCCTCAACCCCGCAACACACAAACCTATGACGCCGGAAGAGCTCGAAGCCGTTTTTTGCAAGGAACTTGTGGAACAGGAACTCAATGTTTCCAACGCCTACGTCGACATACCCGCAGAGATTCGTGATTTCTACAAGATGTATCGCCCTGCACCGCTGGTGAGAGCTTATTGCCTTGAAAAAGAATTGGATACTCCGGCAAAGATCTACTACAAATTTGAGGGCAACAATACGAGCGGCTCGCACAAGCTCAATTCCGCAATAGCACAGGCTTATTATGCAAAAAAACAGGGGCTTAAAGGTGTGACGACGGAAACTGGTGCCGGACAGTGGGGAACTGCGCTGTCGATGGCCTGCTCGTACTTTGAGCTTGACTGCAAGGTATATATGGTTAAGATATCATACGAACAAAAACCTTTCCGCAGGGAAGTAATGAGAACGTACGGAGCCTCGGTAACACCGTCTCCGTCCATGACAACGGATGTTGGCAAATCGATAAACGAAAAATTTCCCGCAACTACCGGCTCTTTGGGATGTGCAATATCCGAAGCCGTGGAAGCTGCAACCAAAACGCCGGGCTACAGATACGTGCTTGGAAGCGTACTAAATCAGGTAGTTCTGCACCAGAGCATAATAGGTTTGGAGACTAAAAAGGCACTCGAAAAATATGATATAGAACCGGATGTAATAATTGGATGTGCCGGCGGAGGTTCAAATCTCGGAGGGCTGATTGCTCCTTTCGCCGGAGAAAAACTCAGAGGTGAAAAGGACTACAGAATCGTTGCGGTCGAACCTGCCTCCTGCCCGTCACTCACAAGGGGAAGATACGCATACGACTTCTGCGATACCGGAATGGTTTGCCCTCTCGCAAAGATGTACACCTTAGGCAGCCAGTTCATGCCTTCCCCGAACCATGCGGGAGGACTCAGGTTCCACGGCATGAGTCCCATAGTTTCAGAACTGTATCATCAGGGTGTCATAGAAGCAAAGTCGTACGAGCAGAGCGAAGTGTTCGCTGCGGCGGAAAAGTTCGCAAGACGTGAGGGCATCCTGCCGGCGCCGGAAAGCAGCCACGCAATCAAAGCGGCTGTCGATGAAGCCATGGAGTGCAAGAAAACGGGTGAAGAAAAAACAATCGTATTCGGTCTGACCGGAACGGGATATTTCGACATGAAAGCCTATGAGCAGTTTAACAACGGCACCATGACGGATTCGATCCCGACAGACGAAGAGATAGCGAAAGGACTTTCGGGGCTTCCGGCAATGGACTGACCCAAAAATGACTTTCGGGGTTTCCGCTCACGAGCCAACCCAAAAAGCCATTTTATAGAGGCGGAGCGATGCATAGACGCGTTCCGCCTTTTGTGTCGTAAGCTTGTGAGAAATCCTGCTCATGCGCTTATCTTTTATAAACTCACCGTTACATATTTTTATAAACCTACCGCCGTTAATTGCTCATCTTTTCATACACTCACCGACACTTATTTTTTTATAAACTCATCGTATATGGCGCGCACGGCTTTTTCATAGTTTCCGGCATCCACCCCTATCAATGTGCTGATTCCCTCCACACCGTAGTCGAGCATCTTGACGTTTACGTTCTTATCGGAAAGCGAGGTTAAAACTTTTGCGCCTATGGCAAGGCTGCGTGCCATGTGTCTGCTTACCACCGCGACTATGGCAAGATCAGTCTTTACCGTGATGCGGTCGGCTCCCGACAAAGCTTTTATGCGTGCGGTCAAATCACGTATCCTGCCCCTGACATCCTTTTCACTGACAAACACATCAAGCGAGTCAATCCCCGACACCATGTTCACTATTGCAATGCCGGACATCGAAAAGATTTCCATTACCCTCGCACGAAGTTCAGGTTCTTCGCTCAGCTTGTCCTTTTCAATCAAAAATCCCGCATAGCCTTTGCCACCTGAAATTCCCGAGATTTTCAAAACAGACTCCATGCTGTCGTCGCTCTTCACTATCAGCGTCCCCGGCATTTCAGGGTTATCGGTGTTTTTTATGTTTATCGGTATTCCCAGCTTCTGTACCGGAAAAACAACATCTTCGTGCACGACCTCCGTTCCCATGGCGGAAAGTTCCCTTACTTCTTTATACGTGATCAGAGGAACCGTAAGCGGATTGTTGACCACAACAGGATCGGCAAGCAGAACACCGTCCACATCGGTCCAGTTTTCATATAAGTCCGCAAGTGCGGCAGCGGCGACCAGTGACCCCGTCATATCGGATCCGCCACGTGAAAACGTCACGATGTTACCCTCCTCGTCGCTTCCGTAAAATCCCGGGATTACCGCACGTTCATGAGACTTCAGAACCTCTTTAAGATTTTCCGTGGTTTCGTCGAGTTTGAGCCTGCCTTTTCCATCAAAAATTATAACCCTCGCCGGTTCTATCAAATCGTAATTAAGCATTTTAGCCGCAATTTTAGCAAGGAGATATTCCCCGCGGCTCACAAGGAAGCTTTTCATGCTATTATTTCGGGCTTTGTTGGAGATTATTTTATTGGCGATTGTTTTATGGGAGTCTGTTTTATTGGGGTTTGTTTCCGGCGTTTTAGAGGCCATCCCATCTTTGAAAACTTCCGTTATCAGGCGAATCTCTCTATCTATGTCGATCACCGCATCCGCCTTGTTTGCATTTTTCCCTGCGTCTCCATCGGGCAATCCAAGTTCTTTCACAATCCCCTTAAACCTGCTTGCAACCCTTTTCATATTTTCATCGAACTTTTCCGGATCATCGGCGGCATTTATGAGCAGATCCGTGATCTTGACATCCTGCGGAGTCCTTTTCCCCGGAGCCGAAACAACGACAAATTTCCGCGCCGAATCTTCTTCCACTATCTTCTTCACTTTTCTCAGCTGCGCTGCCGTGGCGACCGATGTTCCTCCGAACTTTGCCACCTTGAGTTTCGCCTCTTCGGGAACCTCCGGCTGCGAAAGATCTTCTTTGCTTATTGTGCTTATGTCATAAGGTGTCGACTGATACACAAAGTAATTCAGCCAGTTTGAAAAGAGAAGATTGGCACAGGAACGCCATCTTACGACCGGTTTTTGGGAATCATCGTCATCAGGGAAATAATTGTCCGGCACCTTAGGATTGAGGCCGGCTTCTTTATCCCTGAAATATTCCTTGAGCAGCGTATCCCAATCGTATTCCGAATGACCCATTATGAATATCTGCCGGTATTTTTCAGACTTCACCGCAAAGACCCCGGGCTTCTTTCCGCTCGCAAGAATTTTAAGGTCGGGATTTGCTTCGATCTCTTCTCTGAGCACGGTGGTATTTCTTGAGTGAGGAACAAGGAATTCATCGTCAAATCCGCGAAAAAGCATCCCTTTTTTATAGTCCAAATGATGTTCAAACACCCCCGAAAGTTTTTCGCACATGACATGTTTTTTTATGCCGTAATGGTAGTAAAGCCCCGCCTGTGCCCCCCAACATATATGCATGGTGCTGTGCACGTGAGTTTTGGACCACTCCATTATTTCACACAGCTCGTTCCAGTATTCCACCTCTTCAAAGTCCATAAGCTCAATCGGAGCACCCGTAATTATCATACCGTCGTAATAGTTGTTTTTCACCTCCTCAAATGTTTTGTAGAAGGCGAGCATGTGTTCCTGCGATGTGTTCTTTGATTTATGTGTTCCCGTCTGTAAAAGCTCCAGCTCTATCTGAAGCGGAGTGTTACCCAGAAGCCTTGTCAGCTGAGTTTCCGTATCTATCTTGGTCGGCATCAGATTGAGTAGCAGAATATGAAGAGGACGGATGTCCTGGGTCATTGCCCGGGCATCCGTCATAACAAAAACATTCTCTTTTGTCAGTGTATCGACCGCAGGTAAATTGTTCGGTACTTTTATAGGCACTTGAGCTCCTCCTTTTCAGTTTTATCGACGATATGCGTGTTCAGTCGGGCGGCACACACCCGGCTCGGATGTCAGTCGCTGACCGTGGCCTTTCCCTTTTTCTTCATCTTATCCAGTTTCAGAGCCTCTATGTAGTAAAAAATACCCTTGTTCGGCAGTTCTCCGGCCCTGAGTATCCCTGTAACCTTGATCCAGTCTTTTGCATTTCTGCATTTAAGGGGTTTGTCGTAAAGTATCTCAAAACACACGTAACCACCCTTGCAGTATGGACAACTCGGACCATAACGACCTATAAAGTCAAACGGTTTAAACTCCCCTATATAATATCCCTCTATCTCAACGGTCTTACCCTCATAGTCCTTGAAATTCTTGTACCAGTCGTTAATCTGCGTGGCATAGTACTTGTCGCCGACCACTTTATCGGGTCTTCCCTTATAGGATTTCCTATCCGCCTTGAAGTCACACCTGTAGACGGCATCCTTTTTCTTTATGAATTTTTTGGATTTCCCCTTTGCGGTTTTCGCATCACCGTCGGAGGTATTGTCCTCCGTTCCTTGCCGGGCTTGAGCAGTGCTTTTCTTATCGTTTGCGGTCACCTTTTTTTCTCCGCAGCCGCATAGCATAGATGCACAAATCGAAAGAATTGCCATAACCGCGATCATCTTCTTTGTCATAGCTCATATTCTCGCTTTCGTTCTGAAACGCTCAATAGCGGAAAACATAATAAATATTATTAAATTTATTATCACGATGCTTGCCCCCGTCGGTGTTGAATAGACGTATGAAATGTATACCCCCGCACAGAAGCAAAATATCGCAATCACAACAGATGCTATTACCACCTCAAAAAATTTCTTGAATATCCGCATCGCCGACAATGACGGAAAAACTATCAGGCTCGAGATCAGCAGGGTTCCCATCATCCTCATACCCAAAACCACGGTAACCGCCGTCAGCATTGCTATGATCATGTTGTAAAGGCCACTGTTTACCCCGGTCGCCTTTGAAAAGTTTTCATCAAAAGTGACCGCAAATATTCTCGGATAAAATGCAACAAACAGGATAACGACCGCAATCGAGAGGATAACCGATATGATCACATCCGACTCGCTCATGGCAAGTATGCTTCCGAACATGTAATTGCACACATCCGTGTTCATCCCCGTTGTTAAGGAGATGGTCATTACACCGATTGCGAGTGCGCCGCTGCACATCAGCGCAGTTGCGGCATCTCCTTTTATTCTACTATTTTCATTCATCCTTAGCAACAGGAATGCGGCAATTACACAAACCGGTATGGATACTGTGATCGGAGCAGCCCCAAAGGCATAGGCTATCGCAAGTGCGGAAAATCCTACATGCGAAAGTCCGTCGCCTATCATGGAATATCTCTTCAGCACAAGGCTCGTACCCAAAAGTGCCGAACACAGTGAGACCAAAATACCGACGATGAGAGCTCTTTGAAGGAAGGGATACGAGAGCATCTCCATCATAGTTTTAAGCATACTTCTTCCCTCCTATATACATAAAACTCCAGTCAAGATCCCGATATTCCCGGACGGTGCCGAAGAATTTCTGCCCTCCGTCCAGGTGGAGCACGTGCGTGGCATATTCTATCGGAGCTTTCACATCGTGCGAGACCATGATCACGGTGATGCCTCTTTCCTTGTTCAGCCTGTATATAAGCTCATAAAACTCCCGTGCGGCAAGCGGATCCAGTCCGGTGGTGGGTTCATCGAGCAGTAGCATTTTTTTAGTCGCACAAAGAGCTCTTGCCAGCAGGACTCTCTGTTGTTGGCCACCCGAAAGTTCTCTATAGCACTTGTTTTTCAAGGTACTTATTCCAAGAGCTCCCATGCTTTCCTCCGCGGTTTTCTTATTCTCCCGCGAGTAAAACAATCGCCTGCCCATGTCATTAAGGCAGCCTGAAATCACGACTTCATTGACGCTTGCCGGAAAGTCTCTCTGTATCTTCGTCTGCTGTGGAAGATACCCTATCTGATCGGGTTTCAGCCCGTCTCCCGTAACAATCTTACCGGATGTCGGCTTGTTAAGGCGCAAAAGTCCTTTTATAAGAGTGCTTTTCCCTGTTCCGTTCTCGCCCACGATACAGAGGTAATCCCCCTGCTCAAGAGAAAAGCTGACTCCCGACAACACATCCCTGCCCTCGTAGGCGAACGCAAGGTCTCTGCAATCAAGTACACTCATACTAATTCAAGGCCTCCTTGAGAGTTTTTACGTTCTGCTCCATCAAACTGAGATAACTTGCTCCCGACTCAAAATCTTTCTTGCTCACGTTGTGTACGGCGTTCAGACGACGTTTTTTCGCACCGGTCGCTTCGCATATGGAAGTACAAACCTTGGTATTGGAGAGTTCTATGTGAAACACTACCGGAATCTTGTCTTTCTTCACCTTTTTTGTCAGGAACGCAATCGTTTCGGCACTTGCTTCAGTATCCGTAGAACAGCCGGGAAATGCGGCATAGTATTTCAATTTGAACTCGTCTGCAAAATAGCGGAACGGGAAACGGTCTCCCACTATAATTTCTCTGCGTTTGCCGTTTTCCACGACGTTTTTGAACTCCGCATCGAGTTTCTCAAGCTTCTTAATGTAGTTATCTGCATTATTTTCATAATACGCTTTATTTGCCGGATCGAGCTTGCCCAATCTTTCACCCAATTTCCTTACGATCTTTATGGCGTTCTTGGGCGCGGTCCAGACGTGCTCGTCAAATTCTTTTTCCTCATGCCCGTCCTTGTCCTTCTCCGAATCCTCTTCGCTTTCCGGTGTCATCCCCTTGATTTCTTTTTCTTCCACCGTTTTTACCATGTCCATCAGCTTTGCCACACTTTGTTTTTTATTGTCCACCGACTTAAGTATATTATCCACCCACTCGTCGGAGTCTCCTCCCACATATACAAACAAATCCGCCACATTGACTTTTTTGATTTCTTTGGGTGTCGGTTCAAAACTGTGTGTTTCCGCTCCTGGCGTCACGAGCATCGACAAGTTTATCTTGTCGCCACCTATCTGCTTGAGAAAATCGTATTCCGGAAATATCGTCGCGACGACCTTTATCCTTTTGTCATCTTTTGCCGACTCTTTTTTTCCCGCCGACTTGTCACTGCCGCAGCCTGCCAAAAATGCGGCTGTCAATATGATGGTCAACATTAAAATAAAAGGTTTGATTTTTTTCATCTTACTTCTCCAATCTCCAATCCAAAACTTTATTTGTCACTTCAATATATGGCTCATCCATGCCATGTGGAAGCAACTGCCTTTTTGCATCCAAATCCCGGTTATCGGCTCAGGTTATGTGAATATGCTTACAACTGTCACAGATACCGTAAAACATTATCTTCTTGGAATCTATATGTATCCTGTGCTCCTGCCTGAGGTGCTCATAAAGTTTTTTTAGCTCCGAGCAGTGAATTTTTACCACATTTCCGCATTCTTCGCACTTCATGGGAAAAAAATCCGACACCTCATTGCCCCCAAGATACTTGTAACATTTGCCGCTCACTCCGTCTATGGACACACTTGCGATCTTCTCTTCTTTCAGAAGCTTCTCTATCGTGCGATAGATGGTTGTGAGCCCTACCTTGATCCCCTGCCTCTCCAGATACTCTGATATCTGCCGAATCGTAACATAACGATCTCCGTTTTCTCTGACGCACCGAAAAATCAGTTCCCGCTGTTTTGTATTGTATTGTTTTGCGTTACTCACTCTGAACCTCTTTCCAATTTGAAAATCTTTTTCATTTTACTGCGGGCAAATTTAAAAGTCAAGCAATATTTATTCACTACTCAGCGTTAAAATTTCTTTCATATTTAAAAAATACCCGCCGGCTGATCTCTATGGGATCCACCGGCGGGTAGAAGCTTTATCGCGCAACCTCGCTATTTACAGGTCACCTTTTTGGTCTTATACCATTTACCGTATATTTTCTTGCCGTCAATGTTCTTATACGCTCTTATCTTGAATACGTACTTTGCGCCGTTCTTTAGTTTCTTGCTCATGTACTTCGGCTTTTTGACGATCTTTGCTTTGGAATATTTCTTTGCCTTGTCTTTCTTGTAAACAACACTGTATCCGTCCGGAGCGCCCTTGGCTTTCCATGAAAGTTTGATTGCGTGCTTTTTCTTCACCGGTTTTAGTTTCAGACCGCTGAGTGTAAGCTTTGTCGCCATGGCTTTTTTCACCTGCGCTTCGGCGGCTTTGAGTTTGTCAATGCCCTCTTTTGCTTTCTTGAGTTCTTCTATGGCCTTTTCGCAATCCGAAAGCTTCTTCTCCAAACCGGCTTTCAAGAGTGCTTGCTGCCTTTTGTTCAGTTTTCCGTAAGCGGCTCTTGCTTCCTTGACTTTTGCTTCATCGGAAATTTTGATCGCGGATGCCGCAGGAAGTGAGTTTATCTTATTTTCAACCGCATCAACGGCTTCCTTGTCGGTTTTCGCTCTATTTTCCTTTGCCTGCTTTTCTTCCTTCAGATCGCTTATTTCCTTTTCCGCAGCCTCAAGCATTGCCACAGCGTCCAAAGAAATGAGCTTCTTCTGCTCATTTCTAAGAGCATCATAGGCCTTTCTTGCAGCCTTTACCGCATCCTCATCGGAAAGTTTGATCGTGCTTTCCGTAGGCAGGGCTTTCAGCTGCTTCTCCACAGCGGCAGCCTCCGCCTTACTCTTTTCTTCGGCTTCATGTTCTGCTTTCAGCTCTGCAACTCTTTTTCTTAATTCCTCAAGCTTTTGTTTATCATCATCCATCACGAAAGTTTTCTGCTCTTGGGTCAAAGCATCATAACGTTCTATAAGTTTGACTATCATTTCAATATCGTCGTATGAAATTTGACCGACATCGGGTGCATCAGCGATGTCATAACCGACCTGCTCCGCCTCTTCCTGCGGTTTCCTGGCTTCTTTGATTTCATCTATTCTTGCCTGAAGCGCATTCAACCTATCCACAAGCGCCTGATTTACCAGTGCCTTTTGCGACGGATAGAATGACTCGTACAGCATTCTCACATCGTGTACTCTGTTTGCATCCTCATATTCCAGATCTTCGATATTCGGCAAACCTTCTATCTGTTCTTCAAGCTGGCTTACTGCGCCCTTGTCATCCTTAATTTTTATTATCGCATGCTCGAGTTTTTCCTTTGCCTGCTCACTCACAAGCTTCTTTTGCTCTTCGGTCAGCGCGTCGAATGCGGCTTTTATCTCATTGACTTTTTTCTCGATATCAATGGTGACCTCATCGGCTGCGGGCAGCTCATTGATCTTGTCTTCAACAGCTTTGGCGGCCTTCATATCCGGGTTGGCTTTGACAGTCACGGTCACTGACGCATGCTGCCGGTAAAGTGGAGCAAACATCGCCATCGCCGCCTCATCACCGGCTTTTTTGTACTTGACGTAATACTTTCCGTAAACCTGATGCGTAAGATAACTCTCTATATTTACTTTAGTATCCTTTTCCGGTTTCTTCCCAAGTATGAGATTGCCGTGCTGAATAAGCTCAGCGTTGGATGAATAGAAGTAGGTGTAATCAAGGTCACTGTATCCCGGTGTTCCGACTCCTCCTTCTCCGGCGTTTTCTTTCCAAGTATCGGGTTCTATTCCATTCCTCTTCCTATCATCCTCTTTATAGATGTAGTTGAGTTTTTCACCTTCCCCGAAATTCACTTCCCTGAATGCGTGAAGATCCGACGTTATCTCATCTTTATCCGTATTTTCATTTTTTATCCCGTCATAGTAACCGACAATTGCTTTATCCATCAGCTGTTTTGCCCTGTCAAGCTCCTGCTGTTCAAGTGCTTTGACGGTAACCTTAACATCTTTCGAAGCCATGGCACCGTTTCTCGTATCTTTGATTTTTACGGTAAGCGTAACATCGACAGGATTCTTTCCCGGAATCGGACGGTAGATTTTCATCGAAGTGGCGTTGTTTTGTAATTCGCCATTCTTATTATATGTAGGCTCCGCAACATCTTTATTGTCACTGTCGATGGTGATAGGCTGGAACTTCCCGTCCACGCCGAAATCGCGCACCGTAGGGAACTGAATATCACCTCTGACATCTGTGGGATCCATGGCTTCCCCGGTACCAAAAGCTCTCAAGCCCTTCTCTTTAAGTGCTTTTTCCAATTTCTCCTGAAGTTCCTTGCTGTCTGCCTCTGTGTTTTCATATCCCTTAACAGTGATCTTAAACTCTTTTTTCAACTTGCCTACAGCTTGTTCGGCCTCTTTGCTTACCGAAGCTTTGTAATTTATCGTTGCGGTCAAAGTGACGGTCTTATCTTCTTTGGATCTTGCGACCTTGCCTATCATAGGCGCATAAAGAACGTCATCAATGCCGCCTTGCGGTGCATTTATGCTTATTATTTTTTTATCGCTACTCTTCCAATCGATTGAGGCATTTTTATGTGTGCTGTCTTTGCCTCCAAAGTAACGAATTAGGCTCAAATCCTTTTTCACCGAATCCTGCGCACTGTTCTCACCTTTGATTACATCAAAATTCACCTTGCCAAGAATTTGCTCATTTAGCGCATTTGAAAGTTTTTCAGCATTCCAATTCAATACCACGTTTTTCAGTGTCAGTTTCTTTGTTGCCGTACCTTTCTTTATGGTGACCTCAACTGCGAATTTCGCCCAAGGCATGTTGTTTATCGGACTTTCCGAAACCTTGGTCGGATCGTGATAAAAATATGTCAAGGTTCCGTCGCTTGCTATGTTCGCCTCGCTCCCCCCATTGGGAACTGCAGCTTTTTGAACACTGTCCACCGATGACAGAAAAACGCCAGTAAATCCGCTTTTCGTAAACTCACCTTCCATAAATTCTTTTAAATTATTATCTTTCCCGAATTCGGGTTTAAGCTGATTGTTTCCGGAAAATTTTGCAGCTACGGCGTTCAATGCCTTTTCATCTTCAGTAAGATTCTCATCCTCTGCAACTTTCTCATGAGTAATTTCCGCTTCTTTGCGTGAGTTTTTAGCTCCTCTTACCAAAACCTTGTACTTCTTGAATCTTGATTTCTTTTCTTCCGTGATCTTCAGCGTATCTGCAGTTTCACCCTCAAGATTCTCAAACTCCGTCTCCAACTCCTCGATAGTGTCATCCCAATATTCGTTGCTGCATCTCTGCCATTGGTACGTCACATTTGTGGCTTCTTTTCCGTCTTTTCCCTTGACTTCCGCTTTTAATACTCCATCCTTGACTACGCTGATTTTCACGCTTTCTATGGGAACGTCTTCAGTCGACGGAGTTTCCCCGCTATTTAGGGATGCGGTCTTTTTCTCCACACGTTTCGCAAGTCTCTGCCCCTTTTTCGCCATTTTCCCGTTTTCGGCAAATGCCTTCACGGCTATGCCCGGCATAAATGTGATAACCATGAGTGCTGCCATCACCATTACAGCCATCTTCTTCATACTTTTGCTCATCACTTACCTCTCTTCCATTATCGAAGTCGATTCATAAAAAGATATCCCTGATATGACATCTTCCAATATTTTTTGCACCGTCCCTTTTCAAACATACGCATGCATGTAATTCGGATCAAAAAGACCGTCCTACTAAAATAAAAAAGAGCCGTGCAAAACGCACAGCCCGTTTTTGCTGAACTATCCCCGTTTCCTCCTTTGGTCCATCGCCAAACAGAAACCGTCTCATGCAGGTCTCCTGGCTCGGGATGATAACGCATCATTCTACCTTCCCGACAAGATGCCGGTGGATGGAAACGCCTCAACCCATACATAAGACGCCTTCCATGAACAAAACTCTCCAATCACAGTGGCGGGACCGCTCAGGACTTTCACCTGATTCCCTCTTAACTTTCACCCTTTGTGAAAGAACATGAAACATAACACGGTCATTATACCATCACATTCATGAAATTACAAGGATTTTACATTCGATCTTTTGCATATTTGGCCTCAAAAAGTTGTCTTTGCTCTGAAAAGTAGTCGACGCAAGCAGGCACCCCTCTCAAAGATTTTTGAGATATTCCAGTTCCCCCGTTTTCAGTTTGCGATACTCACCCCGCTTTAGATGACCCAACTTAATATTGCCGATGGATATCCTTTCAAGCTCCTGTACGGGATACCCCACAGCCTCGAACATCTTTCTGATCTGACGATTTTTCCCCTCGTGAATGCTTACCTCAAGCAGCATTGAACGCCTGTTCCAAGTTATCACATCAACCTTTGCGGCTGATGCCGTAAACTCCCTTGTCCTGACGCCGGAACGCAGTATAGAGAGCTTTTCCTTGCCTATGCACCCCGCAACTCTGACGCGGTACTTTTTTATAATCTTGTGACTCGGGTGCATTATCCTGTTTGCAAGATCTCCGTCGTTTGTCAAAAACAAAAGTCCTGATGTGTTGTAATCAAGACGTCCTATCGGAAATATCCTATTCGGCTCATCGGTTACAATGTCGACGACCGTTGTCCTGCCCCTCTCATCCGACACGGACGTGATCACGCCCGTCGGTTTATTCATGATGTAGTACACTTTTTCTTCACTGCCACCAATTTCTTTGCCGTCGACGCTCACCTTATCGCCCGGTTTCACATCATACCCCGGTTCCACAAGCACACTGCCGTTGACCTTGACTTTCCCTTTTTTCACAAGCTCATCGGCTTTGCGTCTGCTTGCAACTCCCGAATTTGCAATATATTTATTTATCCTCATTTTCTCCGATGACCCTCAAATTCCGTTCTTTATTCACAAATTCCGGCACAGCCGTCACTCTTCAACCGCCTCCGCAACTTTCATCATAATCGCACATTCCACCCGCTTTTTAAAAAGTTTGCAACCATATTCGTATATTCCCGATATCGACCCCGAGTCATGAAAAGCGTTCGCTGCGCATCCTCCCGCACAGTAGAATCTCGCCCAGCACGTTTTACACTCTTGCCTTGCGTAAACATTGCACATCTTGAAGTCGTTTTTTATATCTTGACGTGTGATTCCGTCCCATATGTTCCCCATCGAAAAATCGCTTTGCCCGACAAAACGGTGGCAGGGGAACAGCTCTCCCCATGGCGTGACGGCAAAGTATTCCGTCCCGGATCCACACCCGGAGATCCTCTTGTATATGCACGGACCGCCTTCCAAGTCTATCATGTAATGGTAAAAAGTTATCGGTCTCCCTTCCTTTTTCCGTTTAAGCATCTCTTTTGCGAGGATTTCATACTGCTCCATAAGAATCGGCAAATCCTCTTGCGTAAGAGCGGAAGGATCCTCACCGTCGCATACCACAGGCTCCATCGACAACTGGTCGAAACCCAGATCCGCCATGTGAAGGACGTCTTTGACAAAGTCGGTGTTGGCATGCGTAAAAGTTCCTCTCATGTAGTAGCCTTTACCGTTTCGCGCTTCTACAAGTTTCCTGAACTTGGGAACTATATCTTCGTAACTTCCTCCTCCGCCGGGGTATTTTCTGAAACGATCGTGTACATCTTTTCGACCGTCCAGACTGAGAACGACATTATGCATATGTTCATTTACAAACCGGATCACTCCATCATCAATCCCGACCCCGTTGGTGGTCAAGGTAAAACGAAAATTCTTTTTGTGCTTCTTCTCGGCGGCGCGCGCATACTTCACCAGATCCTTGACGACTTCCCAATTCATGAGCGGCTCGCCGCCGAAGAAGTCAACCTCCAAGTTCACTCTATCCCCCGAGTTTTCAATCAGAAAATCAAGCGCCCGTTTCCCGGTTTCAAAGCTCATCAGGGCGCAGTTTCCCGTAAACTTGCCCTGCGCAGCAAAACAGTACCCGCAATTCAGATTGCACGTATGCGCCACATGCAGGCACAGCGCCTTAATTTCCGTATGCCGATTTTTAAGATCATACGCATGCGGCTCATATACATCCTCTGAAAACAGCTTCCCGGCGGACTTGAGATCTTCCACATCGCAAATCACTTCCTCAATCTCCGTTTTCTCCAGCTCCGGATACTTGTCCGATATCCATGAAATGATGTCCGCACGGAGACTCTCCGCGCTTGATTCCACAACATCTCCGGATGCACGCCCGTTGTTCTCTTGCGCCGCACAAAAAAGCGAGATGATGTCATATGCGACATCATCCACGCAATGCACCGATCCGCTGTTTACGTCCAGTACGATATTGAATCCGTTCAATTTATAGCGGTGAACCATTCTCATTCTTTATTTTTTCTCACATGGCTGGTTTGCGACACCGCACGAAGTCTTGCACGCTGACTGGCAGGATGTCTGACACTCGCCGCAGCCCCCGTCTTTCAAACTCGCTTCCAGATTTCTCGTTTCGATAGTCTTTATTCTCTTCATCGCTCTGTCTCCGTTTCTTTGTTTTTCATGCCAATTATGATAACTTTATTGGGTTTCTTTGTCAAGTTTCTCAATTACGTACCTTTACTCTTCCCTTTCAAAACGCGCGGCAATCCAATCCTGATTGACCTCCGCATATTCACCCGGCGGCACATCAAGTGGCTTGAGATACTTGTCGTGGAGTTCCCGGTAAAGTTCCTCTTCAATGGGAATCATCAATTTTTCTTCCTTGTCGTTCTCGGATGGCAGTATAACAAAATATTCCTCTCCGTCATCATTATACAGGTACATAAGATCTCCCTGCTCAAGATCCGCCCATTCTTCTTTGACCTGATCCCATATTATAAATTTGTACAGCTCCAACACTCTGTCATCTCTGTCATGTTCGAATATGTGTATTTTTTCCATCATATCGACTCCGTTTGATGTCAAGCGGAAACGAGCTTGCGGATCCGTTGCATTATCCGGAAGATCGAGGCTGTTCAGCTGCTCAAGCAAATCGTCCTCATGTTCAGGCGCCATATAAATATTGAGTTTCCTGTCCGGATCCATGTACATGACCGGATACTCCAAAATAAACTTATCGCCGCATTCCCCACACGTATGCAGAAAAAAATCACCTTCAAGAAATCGCTTCTTGTACTCCCTGTTTTCCTTTACATCGACAAATTCCTGCACGGGAACTTTTATCGTTTCGCCGCAGCTTGGGCATTCCATTTCAATCACTTCCGCTGCCATTGTCTACCTCCATTTCGATAGAAATCTGTCCGGATTCCTCACCGTTTTCTTCCTGTCCATCATGAAAATCCCCCACGAGACTTTCGATATCGTCTATTTCCGGAAGCTCTTTCAATGACGAGAATCCGAAACTCTTCAAAAACTCTTCCGTGGTGCCGTACAAAACCGGTCTTCCCACCGCATCCGACCTGCCGAGGGACTTCACAAGCCCTTTTCCGGTCAATCCTTCTATTACCCTGTCGCTCTTGATCCCGCGCACACTGTCTATTTCCGCTTTGGTGACGGGCTGTTTATATGCTATTATGGCAAGCACTTCCAGAGCCGCCTGAGAAAGTTTTTTGACCTTCACCGGAGTGCAGAGTCTTTTTATAAATTCCTCATTCTCCCCGCAAGTCACAAACTGAAACGACTTGTTGACTCTGCGTATCCTTATTCCGCCGCCCCGATCCGCATATTCGCCCATCAGTTCCTCCAAATACCCGGCGGCCTCTTTCTCTTCTATATCAAGCGCCGCAGCCGCCTCTTTCGCCGGCAGAAGCCTGCCCCAGACAAAGAGCATAGATTCCAATGCGGATTTAATCATCTTACTGTTTCCCATCTTCCGTCATCCCTTCACCAAAACCGCGAGCCCCACGCTTTACCGTGATCTCACCGTAATTACGTTTTTGCGATGCATCCAGATATCCGTCCCTCATCATCTGCAAAACGGATATAAATGAAATCGCCGCATCATATCTCTCCTTTTTTGATATAAGCTCATTGAACGCAAGACTCTCAACCCCTGCCGCAAATGCCCGGGTAAATCTGTTTCTTATAAAGATGATTCTCTCTTCTGTGCTTATACGATCCCTTTCTATCTCGGAATACCGTTTCTTTGTTTCTTCGATTCTCTGTTTTTTTTGCAAAAATAACGCAAATGCACTTGCAAACTCGTCTATACCGAGATTTAAAAGCTCATCCGGATTTTCCAGATACACGGAGATATCCTCCTGCGGTTTCTCGAAGATCCCCGCCGCAAGCATCCCACGCTCCGCAAGCATCTCGCTTTGTTTTTTGCACTGCTTGTAAGCGATAAGCCTCTCGGCAAGCACACTTCCGGGATCTTCAGCTTCTGCCGTATCGATGCATGTGTTGACCTTGGGCAGCATCATCCGGGATTTGATCTCAGTCAGTTCCGCCGCAAGCACCATGAATTCAGTGGATACGTTGACATTCCAACGCTGCATCTGCTCCAGATACTCAAGATACTGACTTGTTATTTCAGAAATCCTGATGTCGTATATGCTCATCTGTGCCTTTTCTATCAGGTAAACCAGAAGATCAAAAGGACCCTCAAACATAGGTAATCTTACTTTATAACTCATTTTTATCTTTCTTTCCTGAGGTCTTCTTTGCCCTCGCAACCACTTTTTTTACCGCCCTCGGACAACTTTTCCGCACCTGCCGCATTTTCGCCTTTAGACAATCTTCTTGCATGTGCCGCATTTTCGCCTTTGGACAGCTTCCCTGTGGCAGACCCGACTTTTTCCGCCATTTTCTCCTCTATAGAAGTATGGTAGTTGTAATACAAAAGTCCTATAACCACAATTACCGCCCCAAGAAGTTCCCATGAAGTGGGGATCTGACCCAGAAAGATAAAACTGAGCACAATCGCAAATACCGATTCCCCCGACTCCCACGCAGAAACGTAAAGCGAATCGACATAGCCAAAGCACAGATTAAAGACCGCATGAGCGCCGATCTGGCATACCAGCGTCAGCAGAGCCATCAGTATGTAATCCCGTGTCGAGTAACCCAAAATTCGCGTATCCGTCGCAACCGTGCCGACCACAAAGCAGATCCAGCATCCGAAAAAACAGAGAAATACATATATAGCGCCCTCAACGGTCTTTCTGACTTCGTTTCCTATGGCAAAGTATACTCCCATAAATACCGCTGCCAGAAATGCAAGCACATCCCCGTTGAAATTTCCCGCAGAAAGCAAGCTCTTGTCCAGACCCGCCACCAGCGTGCCTCCCAGAAGCGCCAGTACAATTCCCATAATCGGTCTTGCACCCACATGCTTCTTGAATACGAACAGCGTTATCACAAGTACCACAAGAGGATGCAGCGCCGCAAGCACCACGGCACTTGCGATATTGGTCATCTTGACCGCATTGAACCACGAAAAGAAATGCGCAAACAAAAATGCTCCCGCAAGAAGCGCTCCGGCTGCCTCTTTTCCCGAAATCGCTTTTAGCTCATGTCTCTTTTTGATCAAAACCGGAATCGCAAAAAACGGAAGTCCCAAGGTCAGCCGCCAAAACCCTATGGCCATCGACGGTGCTTCTATAGCCCTTCCGAATATTCCCGACGAGGATCCCGCAATCACCGCAAGCAGAACTATAATCTTTACATACTTACCAATAAACCCTGCAGATTTCATCCGTTTCTCCACTTTAAATACATTGTGAACCAACTTTCTACTTTCACATCTATCGTAAACCGGTAGACATACATGTGGTTTTCCATCTAAACATAAACCTATGTACAGCCTTAAACTCAGTGCCGACAGATTTATTTTCATCCTCCGACAGCGGATTGAATTCATATGCCGTAACATTATAACATCAACACCGTCCAATGGCAAAGATATCGGCGATAACGGGGGTGCGGACAAAAGCTTTGTGAACTGTAAATTTTAAATCCACTTCCCCCGTGCACAAGAGGAAAGACGAATTATCTTAACCGGTATCAACAACAATTCAACCAACAGCGCCAATATTCATGTTTCAAGGTAAATCATAAAACATAGCCCACGCATCAAAAAACCGCTTGAGAACCTTTCTACCGCTCCTCAAACGGTTCTATTTCATGTGCAACGGTTTTTTCCCACATATTCATATGCAACGGTTGCTTTCTACATATATCCGTGCTTCTTCATATACACTTTGATGTTATTTCTCGTCACCGCTCTCACACCTACTATCGATGCGTTGTAATGGCCGCTCTTTGCTCCATAGGTTCCGGCGCAATATCCGGCGAATGCCATATAATGGCTTCCTCTGAATACGTTCAAATTGTAGCTGTAGAGTTTCGCCGCAGCCTTGATGCTGTTCTTTGCCCGAAACAGCTCCGTAGTGGAAAATCCCGCGTTTCTGCCAATCGCAGCGCTGGTCTGCATCATCCCGTAGTAGCCTGCCGCATTGTATGCCCCTGCGCTGAACCTGCTCTCGTGGCAGGCAATGGCCATGAGTGCCTTGGGATCGACGTCATACTTTTTGCCGTATTTCATAAAGTAGCCTGCGTATCTGAATGCGGTTTTTTTGCTCAAGCCATGATTTTTAAGCCTGATGTACTTTGCCATACCCTTTTTGAATCTCAATTCCTTCAGATACCTCTTGTAAAGCTTTTTCCATCTTTTTTCCGCTCTTTTGAGCCGTGTTGCTCTTTTTACGTACTTTTTGGCGCGATCGTCAAGTCTCTTGTATGCATTCCGCGCCCTTGCGATCCTCTTCTTGTCGTTCAGCTTAACCTTTTTTATGGCTTTGATCTTTCTGTCCACCTCTTTTGCCAAGGTCTTCGCACGCGCTTCTTGCCATGCCTCTTGCCGCTCTTTTTCCGAATCTCCGCTTACTGCCGTATCGTGCGGATTTTCTACGGTAGTTTCCTTTGGTGCCTGCACAGCGTTCTCCTTTGGCGGCTGTGTCGTCTGCCCGGATTGCGGTGTGGAACTTTTATACTCAGTTGCCACGTTTGACGCATTACCGGCATTACTGTCCCGGGTCTGTACGCCGAGGTCTGTTTCAGAGGCAAATGCTATGCCCGTGGAACAGACCATGGCCGCGACTGTCGCCAGCGTAACTAATTTTTTCATATTTTCTCCCATCTCTTCCGGATCGATCATCGACCCCGTTGTCAATGACTCGCACATTATAACATGCACCGGCATGGACAAAATATTTTCAAAGCACTTTTCACATTACTTTCACGTTCAAAGTCGTTTTTTGGTTATTGAATACATTATTTATATTCTTTTTTGTTTTGATTACACCGTTGTATACTATTTTGCGCTGTCTTTCTTAAGATCCCTTAAGAAATTCCTTCCACAGATTTACGATGCTACATCTCTTTGCCACAGTCCTCCATGTCCTTCAGGATACTTTCCCTCCATTGCGCGGCGCAGTTGAATTTCCTCGCTTAAAAAACGCGGAAAATTATCATCCGACATGTTTTTATGGTAGACTATAAACAAACAATGGGTGCTCGCACGTGAACAATAAGGTCGCTTGTACGTAAACAGTAAACCGAATGTCAAGGCACTTACCAAAACACTTTATATATTACGAGGAGGTTAACCATGAAATTTTTGATAACGGATGCTTTTGCGGATACTCTTTTCGGAGGGAATCCCGCCGGAGTGGTGTTGCTTCCGAAAGGTGCGCCATTTCCAAGTGACGAAACAATGCGAAAGACTGCGGCTGAATTGAGGTATTCAGAAACCGCTTTCATTTCCGTCATGGGGGATCGGGAATTTCGGATCAGGTATTTTACACCTGCCGCAGAGGTGGAACTTTGCGGACATGCCACGATAGGTTCGTTCTGCGCCCTGCTCCACATGGGAATCATAAAAAGCGGGGACAAATGCATGAATCACACATTGTCCGGCGATATCGAGGTCGAAGCCGGCGACGGATACGTGATGATGGACATGGCAAAACCAAAGCTCATCCGCACGATTTCCGACAAAAAGGATCTTGATGAGCTTTACGAGATTATGGGAACAAAATATGAACAAGTAAAATTCGAGGGAAAAGTACTCATCCCGGAATTGATCTCTACCGGTCTTCCCGATATCATAATGCCTGTCGCAGACAGCGATGCGCTCAATGCCCTCGCACCCGACATGAAAGCTTTAAGTGCGCTTTCCGCGAGCTACAAGGTCACAGGTGTTCACGCTTTTGCCATGGAAAATGGAGAGGGCATCACCGCACGCACCAGGAATTTCGCACCACTCTACGACATAGACGAAGAAGCTGCAACCGGTACATCCAGCGGTGCTTTGACCTATTACCTTTACAGAAACAAATTCATAGTCGACGGAGCCAATGTGAGTTACGTTCAGGGAGAGGCTATGAACCGACCTTCCAAAATCAAATCCACGCTCGCTGTTGACGGTGACCAATGCAGTATCAAAGTCGGCGGCAACGCTGTTGTCCTTGCCGAAGGGGAAATCCATATTTAGTGAGTACCCGGGAATTCATCGTCAGTCTGAAGCGGTATCAAACGATACCGCTGTTTTTTATCATTTCGTGATCGGTCGCATCGCAGCTTGCAGGTGTTATTGAAACATAGCCACGTGACACAGCGACTATGTCTGAAGTCTCTTTTTCGCTTCCATGCACCACGGTTTCCCCGTCCAAAATATAATCTCCGGAATGTTCTTGCATCCCGGCATACTGATTAAGCAAGACTTCCGGTTTTTGTCCGGCGCCGCATTCTTGTCCCCTGCGTTGTTCTTGTTCTACATCACATTTTTGTAGCGAATCTGCATAGTGTCGTCCGCCCAAGGTCGTGATCCTTACGCCCTTTATCTCTTGCTCCGCCATGTGCGGCACATTGACGTTCAGATATTTACCAGGGGATATGCGTATGCCTCCGAGGATGTCTCCCCCTCCCTTTCCCGACATACAATCGAGTATCTTCAGTGCTATATTCCGCGACGCCTCATAATGCTTGGGAGTGTGACTGTCGACCGACAGCGCAACTGCCGGGATCCCCGACAGCGCCGCCTCAACGGCTGCTCCCACCGTTCCAGAATAATTGATATCTCTGCCCAAATTGCTTCCCAAGTTGATTCCTGAATATACGATGTCAAACTTAATCCCTGCCTCTCCGAAAAACTGTATCCCTGCCTTGGTGCAATCCACAGGCGTTCCGTCGATCGCATAGGCTGCTTTTGTCCTTCTGTATTTTAGGGGTGTTACATGTATTTTTCTTCCCAAGGTGATGGATCCGCTAAATCCGCTCCTCTCACCGTCGGGAGCCGCCACGTATACATTGCCCTTAGTTTCCAGAGCCTCAACAAGTTCGGCAAGCCCACGGGAGTTTATTCCATCATCGTTCACAACCAGTATATTCATCTATGGTTTCATTACCTTTCCTATGGAATCGTGAATTACCAAATCCGCTCTGTCGTCATATGCCGTTTCATCCTTGTTTATCAAAACCAGATTTCTTCCGCCAAAATAATTTATCAGCCCGGCGGCCGGATAGACGATCAAAGAAGTTCCGCCCACGATCAAAAGATCCGCCGCCGATATCGCTTCGACCGCTCTCCTTATTGTTTCTTCATTCAAAGCTTCTTCATACAGGACTACATCAGGCTTGACAACACCCCCGCAATCACAATATGGTACGCCGTCTATGCAATTCTTCTCATCCAATATATATTTAAGATCGTATTGCTTTCCGCATCTCTCACAGAAGTTTTTCAAGACACTTCCGTGGAGTTCATATACCCTTTTGCTTCCCGCTTTCTGATGCAGTCCGTCGATATTCTGAGTTATTACCGCTTTCAGTTTCCCCTCTTTCTCGAGCTCCGCCAACGCCTTGTGCGCCTCGTTCGGTTCCGCATCCTTGTAGATCAAATTTTCCTTGTAATACTTATAAAAAAGCGGGCGTTTACTCTCATAAAACGTATGCGAGAGCATGCTCTCAGGGGAATATCCGTACACCTTGCGAGCATGATACAAACCTTTTTCGGAACGAAAATCCGGTATTCCGCTCTCGGTGGAAACTCCCGCCCCTCCGAAAAACACTATATTCTCACTGTCATCTATCAGTCTTTTCAACTCTTCGTTCATAAGTGTACCTCACACATCGACCCATCATACCGACTTAGCACAAAACGGCGCCTACAAAACCTCTTTGATCGCCGCAAGAAGATCGTCAAAATCCTCAAATGCCGGAAGCCGGGGATTGTCTTTTTTTATCTGTTCCGTACTTCTGAAAAGGAATCCCGCTTTGCTCGCCTTGATCATGGCAAGGTCGTTGTGACTGTCACCGGCCGCAACGGTGTCATAGCCTATCGACTGCAAAGCTTTGACCGTGCTGTACTTTGAGTCCTTGACCCTCATGCGGAAATCCGTTATGGTTCCGTCCGGCGCGACTTCAAGACTATTGCACATTATCATAGGCCAAGCCAGTTTTTCCATCAGAGGTTTTGCAAATTCCTCAAAGGTATCGCTCAAAATTATCACCTGGGTTTCCCTCCTAAGTTCATCGAGAAACTTCTTCGCCCCGGGGAGCGGATCTATCTTTGCTATTGTTTTTTGTATCTCCGCAAGCCCCAAACCGTGCTCGCTCAAAATGTCGAGCCTGTAGCGCATAAGTTTATCGTATGACGGTTCATCCCTCGTCGTTTTCTTAAGCTCGGGGATCCCCGTAACTTCCGCAAATTCAATCCATATCTCGGGAACCAGCACTCCCTCCATGTCCAGGCAAACCACATTCATCTTCTTTTTTTCTCCCATAATCCATCTCCTCATAGTTTCATTGTCAGCGTTTTCATTGCCATTATAACATTTTGAACCTGCTTGCAAAACAATATTTTACATCGTTTCACAAGCAGGTTCATCCTTTTTTGCTTATTCGGTTTTCAAAGCAACACAGCTTTTCTCTTATTCGTTCCTATCGTAAGCTCTTTTTCTCAAAATCAGCAACAATATCACCAGCGCACCGCCCGAGAGCATAAGGAGCGCATACATCAGTACATTCGTTTCGTCACCTGTTCTTGGTGCATTTCCGGTTGCCACAGGTACAGGGTTATTATCCGCCGGCTTCTTTGAAGATGCTCTACTTGCGACTTTTTTTACCGGCTTTTTCACCTTTTTCGTTTTGGATAGCGACGTTCTTTTCTTTTCCTTTGTAGGAAGCGTCGTCTGCGGCGAGGTTGATGAAACCGCCGCTTCAGTTTTTTGCGGATCTTTTTTCCATCCTGCGTAAACGGTATTGTGCCCGTTTCCGGATGTATCGACCAAAACCCTCTCGTACGGACCGTACTTGCAGTCCTTATCCAGGTACCAACCCGTAAAGGTGTATCCCGAAGGAGCCGTGGCCATATTCCCGAACGGGGTCAGATCAACCCTTGTATTTATGTTTATTCCGTCTATCCTGTTGTGGCTCGCACCGCTGTGCCGGATCCCGAACTTGTCGAAGTTGTAATCGTACTTGAGGTAAGTGGTGTTCTTCTTACTGTTCCACTGAGCCACCAGTTTAATTCCACCCGCGCGCATGTTCACAATGCCCTCCGGATAAACGAGATCGTCTGTGCCTTCAACTTTCCATCCGATGAACACTTTTCCTTCAGGCGCCGTGATATTGTCCGTACCTGCCGCCGTGACACCCGCCATATTATAGTAGTTGTTGTTGTCGACAATAGACCCCGTTCCACCGTTGAGATCATAAGTAACCTTATAGGTCCTAACACTTCTCCACTGCGCAACCAGCTCCATATCCTCATTTATCGGGCTTGAGAAACTGAACGGCTTGTCTTTAAGTGTCCATCCGAGGAATACATGTCCCTCCTTCGTCGGATTCTGCGGTTTTCCTACTTTATCTCCGTAAACCACCTCTTCACTCGAGTTGTTTACCTGTTCAGAGTTGGTACTGAACTTTACTTTCACGGAATTCGGCTTCCATTTTGCATACAGCGTCAGGTCATGGCTCGGCATTATATCGTTAAAGTCATACTTTTGCGTGTAATCGCTGCCCGTATACCATCCCTCAAAGGTATAAGTTCTACCGTCTGCGGCGGTATACTTGGTTTTTCCTTCTTCGTAGTTGGATGGCTCGTAACCCTTAAGTTCTTTCTCATACTTAACAGTGGCGAAATCGTTGTCAAGCGTCTCGCCCGCGGATTTAACTTTCGGTCCATCCTTGATCACAAAACTCAGCTTATATGAATTTCTTATAAAGTATACGTTGACAGGGTTGTCTTCCCACCAGTAGTTGATTCCGTTGCCGTTCTCGTCCACGAGTTGATTCACCTTGGTCCAGTTTGCATGGTATCTGAACCAAATTCCCAATCTGCCTCCGGAGAGTCCACCATAATGGCCGTCCGAGTACTCCGGCATAGCCCTGAATCCCGGATATTCCCCTCTTGAGGTCAATATAATCAACCCGTTCGCATATGAATTGAAGCTGCCCGCAAAATGCAGGTAATACTGTCTGTCCTTGACCGGATCGTTATCTTTTCTTCTTGAAACGTTCTTTACAAGTTCTTTCCCCTCAGGCGCTTTGCCGTCCAGAGCCTCAAAGAAGTATTTGTAAAATGAATTGACTTTTCCCGGTTTAAGCAACCCGAAGTATCTGTCTTTTGCGCCTACCTTGTACGTAGCCACCTCTTTCGGGCTTATCTGCTCGTTTTCACCTTCCGTACTGTAGAAATTGTATCCCTCTTTCTGCATGAATTCCAAGAGACCCGCCTTTTCCAATATGTCGGAGATGAATTTTATATTCTGGCTGTACTTTACTTTATGCTCTGTTTGGAAGTAGTCGGTCGCCCCTTCCGGGAACACAACCTGAGTTTTTTCACGATTTCTGCCCGTAAATGTGTACGTAAACACTTTGCACTTGTAATACACGTTATATACCGTGGATCCGTCCGCCGCAATTTTTGGAGTCACAGTCTTTTCAGTATTGATCTCATAGCCGTTTTTATCCAAACTATATGGACTCTTGAATAAAAAGTTGTTCGTAAACTCTGCATTTGCACCGGTTTTGCCGGATTTGATCTCGCTGCCGGCAAACTTGTACTTCCATCCTGACGGATCGTTTATATCAGACTTTGAAGTATCGCTCTGATATTCATAGTGATATCTCACCAGATATTTTGTGTCTTCGGCTTCTTTCCATCCTGCGTAGAGGGTAAATGATTTGGTTACATCCTGATTCGCATCGTAAGGTCTTGTGCATTCCTTATCCTCATACCATCCGTTGAAAACATATCCGTCCTTCAAACACTGTGTCGGAAGATTCACTTTCTGATTGGAATCATCTCTCGCCACAAATTCGTCTATAAAGCTCGTTCCTCCGTTGCTTTCAAAGGAAACCCAATGTCCTACTTGGTAAACAGGGTAAAGTTTGATTACCCCTCCACTGGCTCTCAATGTCGTGTTGCCCTTCTTTATATATGCTTCCGTCTCGTTGGAAGTAACGGTCCATTTCCCTGACAAATCATTGTTTCCCGAGATCGTATCCGACCAGCCCGATTGTCTGGTTTCCGTCTTCAGCTCCTCTTCGTGGCTCATTATCCTCGGACTGAATCTATCAATCGTAACCTCTGAATTGTCCGTCGCTTCCACGGTCTTCATTACATTCCCGTTTTCATCATGGAAAGCCAGTTTCAATCCAAATGCATAGTCAGCTTTCAGATTTATGACTTCTCCGTCATTTTCAACATCAGCGACCTCTCCGAAGCTGTCAAAACGTGTTCCGTCTTCCTGTACCCAGCCTTTGAATATCCTATTTGCCACACTTCCGGGAACCTGCGGTTTTTTCAGAGTATCTCCTTTTTTGACCTTCTGTGTGGAGATGAGAGTACCGTCCACGTTATTGAAATTGTATGTTGCAAATTTTATATTCGCTCCGTTCTCGCCGATCACCCCGTAAACGGAAAAGCTTTCTGCATCAAAAGTTGCCGACTTTGCGTTGACCGATGTAACATCTCCTACTTTTTCGGCCGTTCCGTTATCTTTTATATGAACAACTTCATAATACTCGCCCTTGAGGGCTCTGTCCGACTTCAGCCTTACGTGCACCTTTGATTGATCGGAAGGCTCAATTTCCTTGCCGTCCTTGTCATAAAAAGTTATATTGACAGCCGCCGCATCCAAAACAACCTTATCCTGCGAGATTTTTCGCACGGCTTTTATAACCGCTTTTTTGTCCGCGGAAGCCACTTTGACACTCGTCCCCCGCGGGAAAACGCCTTTTTCCGCATGAACGTAAACTTCGACACCGTTGTCGGCTTTAAGGCGTTTTTCAAGTTCCGGAAACTTTTTTTCATTCTTGACTGCGGAGTCTGCGCTCTTTTTTACAGTGTCCTTTTCGCTGTCGTTTCTTTTGTCCGTGGAGGCCTGTTTTTCTTTATCTGTAGCAGGCACATTTCCGGATTCTTTACCGTTATCTTCTTTATCCGTGTAAGCTTGGCGTGGCTTCGCTTCATCTGCAGTTGAAGTGTCCACATCGCCGGCTTTGGATTCTTTGCCACTCTTTGCTGCATCGCCGGTTTTCGACTCCTTTGCAGCCTCTCCGCTGTCGATATTTTCGGACTTTTTTTCACCCTTTTGATTTTCAGCTACTTTGTGATGTTCCGCTTCGACTGCCGCATTGTTGGATTTTTCCGCGGATGCCCCTGTAGTCTCTGCGAATATATCTATGCTTGAACCGATAACTCCCAACATCATTACAGAAACTAAAAATAGTGATAATAATTTTTTGCCTTTTACTTTCATAGTCAACTATCTCCTTCTTTTAATTTTTACTGAATGCAATATTGAAAAACAAATTGATAATTTAAAATGTATATTCCCGTTCCCGTTGGTTCTGCTTGCGTTTTGTAGCCGCAAACCCGACGGCTGACCTGTTGTGAAGCCATTACATCCTCACTGATAGGTTCTAATACCACATGTCCGGCGGTCTAAACAGTTTATGTCCGTTTAATTTTGCCACACATGAATTTCGGTCATTATATAACTTATCACAATCTATGTCCAGCTTTTTTTGCATATTTATCTTTTTACATCGCGAGTCATCATTATGCACTGAAACCCTCTGTTTTCAATGGCATCGTTCATGAGATTCTATTCTATTTACATATAGTAGCGAATAAATATTCAATATTTTCCCCCTTATGTTTTACGGTACATGCACGTATTGATTTTGAACCCGAAACATATGCCGAAGATATTCTTTCGCAACATGCATTAAAAAATTAAAATAGGGGGTTGACAAGATCGTTTCTAAGTATTATTGTATTAAGCACATAATACAATAATACAGAATATGTCGGCAACGAATACCCATGCATGATTGCAGCGAATATACCCGGTGATCAGTCGAAATTTTACGAGGTATATCAACATACATGCCCGCATGATTGCAATGTTGTGCGACGGAATCGGAATTAAGGAGGTGTACTATAATATGAAATGGGTTTTTAAGGACGGTATCCCCATATACTCGCAGATAGTGGATCATATGAAACTTCACATCGCAAGCGGAGCGTACAAGATGGGGGACAAGATACCGTCGGTTCGTGAGCTTGCCGTTGAGGCAGGCGTCAATCCCAACACAATGCAAAGAGCTTTTGCCGAGCTTGAACGGGACGGGCTTCTGCATTCGGAACGCACAAAAGGGAGATTTATAACTGAGGAGGAAAATGTTTTGGAAAATATGAAAAAAGAGCTTGGTCGGAATTTTATCCGCGAGATGTTCGAAAACATGAAAAAACTTGGAATGAGTAACGAGGAAATATTACAAGCTGTTCAAAATCAGGCAAAGGAGGAAAATTAGATGGGTATAATGGAATGTAAAAGTTTATCCAAAGACTACGGAAGCATGCTTGCCGTGAACAATGTCAATCTGGACTTGCGCCAGGGGCAAATCGTCGGTCTGCTCGGCCCCAACGGCAGCGGCAAAACAACGTTGATAAAGATGGCGACAGGTCTGCTCTGCCCGACATCGGGAGAAATGTTGATAGAGGGCAACGTCCCGGGCGTTGCTACAAAGGGTGTTGTTGCATACCTTCCTGACAGGGACTTTTTGCCCGACTATATGAACACAAATAATCTGATTCGCTTTTACCGCGATTTTTACGAGGACTTTGATGTGAACAAAGCGGAGAAAATGCTACAAAGTCTGGGGATCGACCCAAGCAAGACTCTAAAAAAACTTTCAAAAGGGATGAAAGAAAAAGTGCAGTTGATCCTGACGATGAGCAGAAATGCCAAAGTATATTTTCTTGATGAGCCTATTGCAGGAGTCGACCCGGCGGCAAGAGATTACATACTCAAAACGATAATAAGCAATTACAATCCGAGTGCCCTTGTCCTGATTTCCACGCATCTAATCGCAGATATAGAGTCGGTGCTTGACGATGTGGTCTTTCTGAAGAGCGGAAAAGTGGTGCTGCACAAAAATGCGGATGAGATACGCGAGGAAAGCGGAAAAAGCGTAGATGCACTGTTTAGGGAGGTATTCAAATGTTAAGAAAGTTATTAAAGCACGAATTCGTTTCGGTGGGCAGGATACTGCTTCCGATGTATGCGGCGGTTCTGGTACTGGGATTCATGATGGGGTTCATGATACACAAATCACTGTCGGGTTTTATCGTCACATCCATAATCGGAACTCTTTACGGGGTAATGTGCGCCGTGATGGTTGTGACCACTCTGGTTTTTCTGATCCAGCGTTTCTACAAGAATCTGCTGGGCAACGAGGGCTATCTTATGCTCACACTTCCCGTGGGAATCGGGAAACATATTGCAGGCAAGAGCATTACAGCCTCGTTCTATGCCATGCTTAGCGGTATTGTGGGATTTCTGTCGGTCGTTCTCATGGGATTTTCATATGGAATATATTCGTATGGCGGCATTTCCGACTTCATCAAGGTCATCATGAATTCACCGGGGCTTGAATACAGCACATCTTCTTTGGTTCTTGTAATCATAGAAATTGTGGTGGTCCTCTTCCTTGCCTGCATGGAAACGGCTCTGAAAATCTATGCCTCGATTTCAGTAGGGCATCAGTGGAGCAACCACCGCGCGCTCGGGTCTGTTCTTGCGTACATAGGTTTTGGCATAATCGAAGGAGTTCTTGCGAAAGTGTTTGGAATACCTACGTTTAACGCAAACTCTTTCATCTCAGACAGCGACCCCCTTTATTACGCCAAGATCGGGCTTCTGATCGTCGGGGCGATAGTTGCCTGCCTGACGGCGATATACTGGCTCATAACATGGTTGTTGCTGTCCCGCAGGCTGAACCTGCAGTAGAGGACTCCACAATCAAGCGCTTAGCACGGCAACTTGCGGAAATTCACGAGTTTTGCGGCACGCACAGATTAAAATATTGAAATAAGGAAGCCTATGCCAAAAGGCCAGGCAGGATCAAAAAAGGAGTGGGCATGAAGTTGAATTGTCATGACCCGCTCCCTTTATTATCGGTAGCCTCAATGTGCGGTTTTGGCTTGCCGAAGATCACCCACCGAAAGTGCAGTTGGACTTTATTGTCGATCCCCTCAATATGCGGTTTTGCCTGCACGGCAAATTCTACTCATTCGATGCGCCCTTTGCCGCTTTGATCGCATCTTTTATTCTCGCAAGCCCTCTTTCCACAAGCAAGCGCGGCATCGCCAAATTCAGACGCACATATCCGTCCGCATCCGCAACAAACAAGCCGTTTCCGCCCTCCAAGAGAACACCTGCGTTTTCGGCAAAGAATAGCGGCAAATCTCCGACAGTGGGCAAAACATTTCTTAAGTCTATCCATGCAAAATATGTCGCCCCCGGTATTGTGAATTTTGCCTCCGGGATATTTTTTTCAAGGAAATTCCTCACAAATTCAAAATTTCCGTCAAGATATTTTTTCAGACTTTCAAGCCAGTGTATGCCCTGCGAATATGCAGCCTTATGCGCCGCCAAAGACAAGGGGTTCGCCGATCCGATATTTTTGTCCCTGCTCACAAATCTGCGCCTTTCCTCACGATTACGTATAATTATGTTTGAATGCAGCATTCCCGCAAGATTGAACGTTTTGCTTGCGGACATGCAAGTGATCAATTTCTCGTATTTCGGCATCGCATTTGCCATTGGCGTATGACGCAGCCCGCTTCTCAAAAGGTCACAATGAATCTCGTCGGATACGATCCAAAGGTCGTTTTTCTCCGCGATCTCACCGATCTTTCGAAGCTCCTCTTCCGTCCAAACGGTTCCGGTGGGATTGTGCGGATTGCAGAGCATGAGCATTTTGACTTTGGGATCGGCCGTTTTTTTGGCAAAATCATCGTAATCCGGTTCAAACCTGCCCCCGATACGCTTCAGCGCAGAGCACACCAGTTTGACATCGCTATATTCGCATGCATGCAGAAAAAAACCGTATGCCGGCGTAAAAGTAATCACCTTTTCGTCTTTTTCGACCAGATCTTCAACAAATTGATACAGCGCCGGTATGACGCCCGGCGAAAATACGAGTTGTTCTTTAGGAAACGACAGCCCGTATCTGTCTTTGCACCACCTCGCAAGGGCCATGTAATATTCCGGATCCCAAACCGCCGTGTATCCCAAAATCTTCTTTTCCAATCTGTCGGCTATTGCCTGCCTGATTTCGGGAGCGACCGCAAATTCCATATCGGCCACCCACATCCTTATAAATTCATCGTCCTTGTACGGAAACACCCTGTCCGGGTCATCCTTGAAAATATATGTTCTCCACCCATCCATATTTTCCGAATTGGTATTTCTGCGGTCTATAATTTCATCAAAATTGTACTCCACTGTCCTGTGTCCTCCATCTTAGATATTTTTCGCATATCCGCTCTCCGGTACCCCGCGGCCGGCTCGGCTCCTGCACTTAAATATTCACTCGACCGGCTCGCCTTCCTTCTCTTCGACATTCAGGCAGAGCCTGCCCCCTGTGTTCAGACATTCAGCCAGAGTCTTAATATGCCTATTACAAGCAAATGCACGGGATAAAACATGTAATTCAGCCATTTGTACTGCTTACCGCGTTTACCGTTGTAGGTCAATGTCAACCCGAATCCAAGCAGCGACCAAACCTCTTTGAATATCGCAAGGTAACCGAACAGATTGGCAAGCAGAGGTTTGTCATAAAAAAGGTAGAATGAATACACTATCAGTATCGCATGATATTCATAATCCGACGAAAGAAACATTGTGGCCAGGCATGATGCGGCGACAATCACAAATGAAAGCAAATACCATATCACAGCATAGCCACCCGGGAATTTTCCTTTCAGGGCATCTATCAACCATATTGTCACAAGAGCCATCGCAAGTGAGAACAATACGTTGTTCACCCTCGGATTGAAGATCTCAGCCGAAAAGAACAGGTCGAACGGCACTTCGGAGATCACCGCAAACAGCAAAAGTGAAGCGAGATATTTTTTCCTTGAAGATGTCTTGAAAAATCCCTCCACCAGAAACAGCGCAAACAATGGAAAAGCTATCCTGCCCAGTATGCTGAACAGAATGCTTACTTGTGACAAGATCCCTCCGCCTTGCAGATACGGGGTGATCAATGCCTGATTTACGTGATCGATGACCATAGACAGAAAAGCGGTATATTTCAACTGCGCCTCGTTGAAAACCCTCATTTTTCGCATCCTCGCACAGTCCAAGCCAATTATTTTATTTATCATATCCAACTGTTGTCAGCCTCCAAAAAACAATTATGTATGTCAACTGCCTTTATCTTACCACGCAATTCATGCTTCAAACCCCGTCAAATCCTTGATCACCTGCGACGCTATCAAAAGCCCGGCCGTGCCGGGAACAAAAGCGTTTGAACCGGGCGGCATTCTCTTGTGCTTGTCGCGGTATTTCTCCGCAAGTGTTTCCGCAGGCGCTTTCTTCTCATGTCCTTTCTCCGCAGGCGTTTTTTCCGCAGGCTTGTGCGAGAAGCTGATAGGGACTTCTGTCGAATATACTACTTTTAGTGATGAAACATTCCTCGACCGCAGCTCCTTTCTCACTATCCTTGCCAAAGGATCCGTTTCCGTCTTGTATATATCCGTACAAACAAGTTTTTCCGGAGACATTCTGTTGCCGCACCCCATTGCCGAGATTATGGGGATTCCGTATTTTTTCGCCTGCAAAACAAGATCGACTTTCGCCGCAACGGTATCTGTGGCATCTACGATATAATCGTACTTTTCAAAAGGGATTTTTCCGGCAGTGTCAGGCAAATAGAATAATGCAATCGCATTGACCTCCGTTTCCGGATCTATCGAGTGTATCCTTTCCTTTGCCACATCGACCTTAAGCCTGCCGAGGTTCTCCCGTGTCGCGATTATCTGGCGGTTTAGGTTGCTGACGGAGATCGTGTCGCTGTCTATCAAATCGAGTGTTCCTATGCCTGTTCTGGCAAGCGCCTCCATTGCGTGACCTCCGACGCCCCCGACTCCGAAAATCGCAACCCTGCAATTTCTCAGCGCCCTTACGGCGTCCTCCCCTAAGATCAATGATGTACGCGATAAATGTTCCATACCCGCTTCCTCAAAATTTCATATTATTGTCGGTTAACAACACAATCGGATTGTAATACAGACAAAACGTCTATTCAAGTGCATGCCGTAAAATTTCAAATATATATCTCAGATGATATATAGCATATCAAAGGTAACAAAATTTACTCCTGTAAAAAAGTACAATAAAAAGATCAGACTCCCCTTGTTTTTCCCTACATATAGTTGTATAATACAACTATATGTAGGGAGTGAATTATGTTCATATGTGATATAAGCATGCTAAACCGACTGGAAAAGGCATCCTTGGATGAAATGCTTCAAATCATCGATTTTTCATGGCGGGAAATGGTCGTTTTAATGGTTCTTGAAAAAAACCGGGTGCAACCCAAAATTTTGTGGGGAAATTTCTACAAACCGACAAAAGCAATGTAACACATATCATTCAAGGCTTGGAAACAAAAACTTTCCTGATTAGAAAGACCTGCGAAAAGGACCGTCGTTACAAAGGACTTTATCTGACCTCTGTCTCTCGAAAGCTTCTTCCATGGCTTCATGAACAGCTGAGGCTTTGGCAGGAGCGGTGCTATCAAGGACTGAGCCAAGAGGAAATTACTATATACCAAAACCTAAACCAGAAAATCATAGATAACTTATTCGCTTTCAGTGATTCTAAAATATAACTTAATGCCAATACGAACCCAAATGTATAGGATTTACTTTTAGTCCACGAAACTGCGAAGAGGGATACCGTATCCTCTATACATCTAAAGATACCGCGTTCCTGGAATATATTATGCAAGGAGTACTGATGATGAATATCGGAATTTACTATTTTACAAGAACCGGCAATTGCAAAAGAATCGCCGAGAAAATTGCCGATCGCCTACATCTTCACCCGTATACTATTGAAGATGATGTGGACTGGAAAGGATTCAAAGTCTATTTTAAATTTCAGTCGTATGCAAAAGGAAAAAAAGAACTTAAACTTCGGTACGAAGGAGATCCCCGGAGCATGGATCGTATCATTCTGGTTTCGCCTGTCTGGGGTTCAAGGATGCCTCCTACGGTAAAGAAATTCCTTGAAAACATCCCTTTTAAAAAAGTGGATATGATTGTAAGTTCCAAGATAGACTCAATGCGAGGAATAGATGCTTGCCACGCCTGTATACACATCAAGCAGTTTAAAAAGCAGGAGGATATGATTCTCCGTGAGTATCTCGATTCTTTGTCCTCTCAGATTGAACAAACCACTCCTTAATATGACAAACCCGATACATTTTCTTGAAACGTCTTTGTAAATTATCGTTCAGCCCGGGATCGGTCATGTGTGTTTCTCTTTCCGACTTGCATATCTGACCGGAGGTCAAGTCTTCATCGCACAAATTGACACAGCCCGTTCACGGGATATGTATTGATTTTTTCCCCTGCTGACCCTATAATTTCTTTCAGAAAAACAGTTTCTTTAGTTTGATATGCGTAAGGAGTTTTAGACATGGCAACATACGATTGGGAAAAATTCGGTTTCCATATACCGGAGATAACGCTTCCGAGGGAAGGGACGGACTATGGAAAGTGGGCGGTGGTAGCCTGCGATCAGTACACATCGGAACCTGAATACTGGGAAGATGCGGAAAGGATTGTTGGCGATGCACCATCCACTTTGCACCTGATCCTTCCCGAGATCTATCTTGAAAAAAAAGGAGAAGATGAGAAAATAGCTGCGATTCGTGAAAATATGAAGAAATATCTGCAAGACGGCACTCTGCGCAAGATGCCCAAGGGCTGTATGCTGGTTCACAGAACAGCCGAGGGCAGAAGTCGCATAGGTCTTGTAATCACAACTGATTTGGAGAGTTATGATTTCAACAAGGGCTCATCTTCGCTGACCCGTGCGACAGAGGGCACCGTTGTGGAGAGGATCCCGCCGCGCCTGAGAATAAGGGACGGTGCGCCACTTGAGCTTCCTCACATACTTATTCTGATAGACGATCCCGACAAAAGCGTAATAGAACCTCTCAACAACGTTCCTCAAGAAAAGATATATGAAACGGATCTTATGAAAAACGGCGGGCACATAAGCGGCTCATTCATCGAGGAAAAGAACCTTGACGGCATGAAAGAAGCACTTTCCGCGCTCTATGACAAGGCCGTCGAAAAGTACGGAAACGGAAAAGTCATATTCCAAGCTATGGGCGACGGCAACCATTCCCTCGCCACCGCAAAGACCAACTGGGAGAATCTTAAAAAGAGCCTTTCGCCGGAAGAAATCGAAAATCATCCTGCAAGATACGCCCTGTGCGAGATCGAAAACATCCACGACGACGGCATCGTGTTTGAACCCATTCATCGTGTCATCTTCTCCAAAAACGGGAATGGCGGTATGGATCTTGTGCGTGAAACCGTCAAGCTCTTGGACGAACAGAACGGAAAAGCCTATCTTGCTTTGGACAACGACACTCCGCCTGCAAGCGCATTCTCAATCCCATACATCACCCGTGAGCAAAGTGGGCTGATCATCATTGAGAATCCGTCAAGCAAATTGGAGGTCGGCGCGCTACAAAATGCGCTCGATGTTATGGTAAAAGAAAGAAAATCAGCGGATATCGACTACATCCATGGCACGGACTCGGTTCGCAAACTTTCCCTGAAAGACGGCAATGCCGGATTCATGCTTCCATCGATGGATAAATCGCTTCTCTTTCCGGCCGTTGCGGCAGACGGAGCCCTTCCTCGCAAAACCTTTTCCATGGGTGAGGCCAATGAAAAGCGTTATTACATCGAATGCAGATATATAGCGAAATAAAATAGCAGAATAAGCCTAATGACTTTCGTGATACCACCTTTTGCATGATGCCATCTTGTCCAAACGATTGATTTAGGTGGTGCGGACTTGCCCATGGGATCAAACCCACATCCATGCCGTCCATATGCGATCCGGCAAAATCGCATATGGACGCTTATTTTCCGTACCGACATCGCCGGAAATCCAATCCGCACAGCCTATTCAGTCTCTTCTATTCCTTTTGAAGAAAGCCAAACACCGATTACCGTGAGACTCACGCCGATAAGCGTGTGGGCACCTGCGTGATCTCCGTTTATCAAAACTCCGGCGATAACACCTATAACTGTTATTGAACTTCCGATCATATTGTTTGCAATGGCAGGATTCAGCACGGCAAGGACTTTGTTCAATCCGATGTAACACAATGCCGAACAAAACACCGCCAAAAACAGGATTCCTGCCGCAACTTCCCAATTCTCAAATACGGCGCAGTAGGATCGAATGAAACTTCCTCTGGCGACATTGACCACATTAAACCCGATCGAACCTACAAACGCCATCATCGTCGTGATTTCAATTGCAGAATAGTCTTTACTCGCCTTTGCGCTCACAAACGAAAAAAGCGACCCTGCGATCACGGCGCAAACCATAAACCCATACCCCTTTAGGTTGCCGCCGCTTGAAAACCTCGGATCAAAATACGTGCATACCGCAACTCCGGCAAACGCCACCAAGATGCTGACAATTCCTGTCTTTGTTGTACGCATTTTGAAAAACAGGAATCCCAGTATTAGCGACATGCACGGAATGGTGGCAATGAATATCGAACTTATGGACGGCGAGGTGTAATAAAGCCCATATACCTCAAAAACCGAATACATCCCCGGTTCTATCATCCCCGCCAACACCAACAGTCTAAAACTTTTCCTTTTGATATCTATCCTGAATTTCCCCGCCGCCATCAGGGCAATAAATATACACGAGGCAAGCGTCCATCTGACGGCAATTATCTGTAGCGGATCAAGCCAACGTAGCAAAACAGTCAGGGCAATAAAAGAAAGCCCCCATATGAGGGATATTCCAAAGATCAAAATGTAGACCAGCTTCTTTTTCAATTTCCTTTCCTTTCGTCGCCCTTTGTATCCTTTCCCTGATTGTTGCATTCTTGCGCCGCCCATTGAAAGAAGAAGTTTTCGGCGGCGCATGCACGCCATTTTACCTATTTCAGAAGAGTATACGCATGTTCTTTAGCAAGATTCAGGCCTTTTTCCCAATAATCATCGGAAAAATCCCTTACCACTCTGTCGGCATATCGTGCGCCCGACAATTTACTCTCCTGATACTCTATCGCCGATTCTATGTAAGCGCAATCCTCCTCGGTAAATCCCTCTTCTCTGTAGAATCGCCTTATTTTCGTCAAAATCTCCCTTACATTTTCCCGTATGCTTATCCCGTTTGAAAGTTTTTCATCCTGATCCAAAAGTGCGGCTCTCTTCATATCCGCCAGCGCATGTTTCTGTTTTTCCGGCGTGAAATCGCTCTCGTGCCTGAACAAAAAATATATCATGAGAAGGTGCATAAACTCTATGTCGGCAAGGCATACTCCCGTCGGTTCATACGGATTATCGTCCACGATCCTGAATTCGATGTGGTCTATTCCCTTTTTCAAAAGCGTTTCCATGCTGAAATCCCCGCCGGACTTGATCCGCACCGGATAATACAACTCCGCCGGTATATTCAATGCTCCGTTCTCAACATATGAATTGATTGATTTTATATATCTCTCCAAAGAAGTGTAGTCCAGTATCGGGTCAAAATCATTCCAGTATCCAACCTCACTGCACCTTGGCGTTGCATATTTACTTACCACCGTTGCCTTTCCTACCGGGGCATCCGCCTTTTCCGAAGCGCTGCCCGCATCTTTTCCGGCGCCGCTTGGCGTTTTCACATAGCCGCTCGTCTCCGCACTTTCATCACCCACCTCATCAAAGAAACTGGCATCAAATACCGGGCTTGCACCGAACAAATAGACGATAAGCCAGCTGTACCGGGTTCCCCAAGCCACAAGTCGCATATATATACGATTCACAAATCCCGTGTAGTCGCCGCACTCTTTGAACAGCTTGTTCTCATCACACGGTTTATCGTTGCCGCAAAGCCACTCATATATTTCTTTGAGCCATTCCTGCGAAAGCGAAAAGTTTATATGTACCCCCGAGTACAGCATCAGTTTGCTGCCGTACTTTTCTTTCAGATATTTACGATATTCGGTCTTCCATTCTTTTTCACCGTTGAATCTCGCAACGGGATTATCGTTCTCTCCGAATATTCTTGGCGGATTGGAAAAAGGCCAGAAATATTCTTTACCCGTGGGCAATGTGTCCAAAATTTTCATGGCTCTTTTGTGCAACTCCAAAAGTTCTTCACATGCTCCTTTCGGTGTGTCGTTTACACCCGTGATGAATTCGGTCTGGTTCTCGCTGAAATCACGGCTTATCTTCTCGTCACGCCCAAAAGGATGAGTCGTTGCCGCCATCCTGCCGCTTTCATCTATTCTGATACATTCTTTCTCAAGACCGAAATTCCCCCTGAAAAGAAAGTCAATGCCCTTGCTGTTTCTGATTTCCTTTATGTTCATACTCTTTCCGTTTCCGTTTATTCTTCTCCTGCCAAATGCATGCCCGAACCTTCCTGCAATCTCGGCAGAATATCGTTTCCATATTTTTACACAAAACCCCCGCTTAGGTGGGGCAATAATTATACCATATTTGCCCTTAAGCGTTCCGGTTCAGAATCACTTTTTTACCCGCTTGCCTTCTCTTATATCCATCAGCAGAATCTGAATTAACCATAATATATTCAAGAAAGTGCTTCCTTTAAGAATCGCAAAGGCAAGTCTTGAAGAATAGAAGTATGCACTTGCAAGAAACGCAGTTGTATCCAAAACGATCAGAAATACCATCATAGCTCTCTTTGCATTAATACGCCTGACACTCGCTAAAAATTTCATTCTCTATTCCTTTCCTCAATAAACTCTCTTGCATTTGATCAACCTGCAAGCAAGCCGAACTAAAAATATAAGGTTCAAACAACTATGCTAGAAGTATACACTAATGCAATGCTACTATCAATGGAGACTGTGCCATATGCCTGTCTTTAGCTTTAGTTGTCAGAATATATGCCCGGCTCTCGAAATAGTCGTTAAATGAAAAACAAACGCCCGGCATAAATCACCGTTTTCTACGAATTTAGGCATGGTAATTTCTCCTTCTTGACACTATAATAGACATGCATGCTTCGCCATGCGATCAATCGATCAATCGAAAGGACTCGACTATGGACAAGAACATATTGAAATTATCGGATTTGCTGATCAACTACTCAACTCACCTCAAACCCGGGGAGAATATACTCATAGAGTATGAGGGAGAATGTTGCCTGCCTCTTGTCAAACAGCTCATTCGCGACACCTATGCGGCGGGAGCAAAACCCTTTGTCAAGATTACCGATAACAGAATCACGAAAGAAATCCTCTCATCATGCGATGAAGATCAGCTAAAACTAATGGATGACAACTTTCTGAATCAGTTGAAAGGCATGCATGCGTACATCGCGATCAGAGCACCGAAAAATACCGCTGAGCTTTCCGCGGTAACCGGAGAAAAGATGAACCTGTACAATAAGATGACTTCTCCGAGTCTTGAGTACCGCGTCAACAACCTCAAGTGGTGCATTCTCCGATATCCCAACGACTCAATGGCGCAGCTTGCCGGAATGGGTATAGATGAGTTCAGCGACTTCTACTTTAATGTATGCACCATGGATTACGCAAAGATGGGCGCTGCCATGGACAACCTGAAAGCTCTTATGGATAAAACGGATAAAGTTCAATTGAAAGGTCCCGGGCTTGACCTCACTTTCTCCATAAAGGGTATCGGAGCCGTAAAATGTGACGGGAAAGCAAATATTCCCGACGGCGAAGTTTACACAGCCCCGGTACGTGATTCCATGAACGGATACATCACGTACAACACACCGTCGGAGATCGAGGGATTCACCTATGAAAACGTTCATTTTGAGATAGAGAACGGTAAAATCGTCAAGGCGACCGCAAATGACACGGATCGCATAAACGCATACCTCGATACCGATGAAGGCGCAAGGTACTTCGGTGAATTTGCCATAGGCGTCAATCCTTTTGTCCGTGAACCGATGAAAGATATCCTGTTCGACGAAAAAATCTGCGGCAGTTTCCACCTGACCCCGGGTATGTGCTACGAGGATGCTCCAAACGGAAATTCTTCCGCAGTTCACTGGGATCTGGTCATGATACAAAGACCTGAATACGGCGGCGGCGAAATATACTTTGACGGCAAACTCATAAGAAAAGACGGCATTTTCGTGATTCCTGAACTCGAATGCCTTAATCCCGATAAACTGAAATAAAGGGTTGAGAAACGACACTACGGGCGACACGCCGCAAAGGTACGAACAGAGGAAGCGGAGCATCACCATATTGTTAAATATGCGCATTCCGCCGAAAAACAATTACTAAATAAGAGGAGAGGATATATGAAGAAAACAATTGTAAGTGAAGTTAAAAAACTTGCGGTGGTTATGTTCGGAACAATCATCTGCGCCTTTTCCGTCGAGGCTTTCGGGATCCCATATAATATTTTGGTGGGAGGCTCCACCGGCGCAGGGAGAGTAATGCACCATTTTACGCCTTTAACTGTGGCTCAATGCGTAATGATTATCAATACATCCCTCCTGTTGCTCGCATTCATCGTGCTCGGCAAGAGATATGCCGTGACGATACTGCTGGGAAGTTTTGCTTTCCCTGTGATGCTCGGTTTTTTTGAGCAATTCCCCCAAATTCGTCACCTCGTGGAAACCCCTCTTTTGGCTGCGATATGCGGCGGTTGTCTGCTGGGTGTGGGCATTGGCGCCGTGCTGCGTGTAGGTGGGAGTATGGGAGGCTCCGACGTAGTTCCTATAATAATGAATAGAAAATTCCGCTGGCCGATAGCTCCCATGCTCTACGGCATAGATGTAATCATTCTGATTTCTCAAGGTTTCCTCGCAACAAGCAACCAAATTATTTTGGGAATACTGATGGTCATGACCTACACCATCGTTGCCAATAAAGTTCTCCTTATGGGCAGCGGGCAGGTTCAATTCATGATATTCAGCCCGAAGTACAACGAAATAACAAAGGCTCTCATCGCTGCCGATTTTGGCGCAACTATACTCGACGGCAAGGGAGCATTCAATCTCGAAACGCAGAAGGTCGTCGTCAGCGTTCTATCCGTCCGTTACATGAATATCGCAAAGGACTTGATCCTGTCAATAGATGAGAGAGCGTTCATGACCATAAGCAGTGTGCGTGAGGTGAACGGGCTCGGATTTACAATCAACGGGAACGAATAGGGGGTTTCAAGATAAAAGTCTTTTATACGAATTTATTTGCGAGATATTTAAATCAAAGACTCGATTCATATTTATCTATTTTACACAAGCAAAATCACTTAAATAAGCTTAGAATTCATAGAGATGGTAAAATCGTGAAACCGTAATTACCAGCTCCGGATAAATCAGCTCGTGCCGGTATTCCCGGCACTTTTTCATTGTTCGCACACTTGTTTCCCATATCTTGTCATGCCTGTGACGACATTTATCCCCCAACCTTCTCTTTTTTCCCGTACCTCTTTCACCTTTCGGCGTTACTATTACTACAGACAAGTGATGCGCTTCCGCAAAGTAGGCTCGTCTCACCCAGCTGCGGATAAGACACCGCACAGATGAAGGGCGGAAAATGCGCATCCTTCATATATAAAAACTTTCAGGGGGTAAACAACATGTCCAACAAAATATCCATAAGCAAACGTACTTTTATAGTTTCACTGATAATATGTATAGTGGTAAGCTCTGGAATATCCATTGCGGGAATGTATTTTCTGTCGCAACGAATACCCGCAAAGAGCGTAAGCGGAACTGCCACAAACTACACTCTCACTTCCGCCAAACAAGGTCTGTCCACCGACAGTATCGTAAAAAAGGCTCAGCCTTCCGTCGTATCCATAAGGACAGAATCAGTCTCGACCGATTCATGGGCGGGGAACTATGTTACCAAAGGGGCAGGTTCAGGCGTAATCATACAATCCAACGGTTACATTCTGACATGCCATCACGTTATCAAAGGCGCCAAAAGAATAACCGTCACTCTCAGCAACAACAAATCATATACCGCCAAAGTCGTGGGGTCGGATCCTTCAAACGACTTGTCGGTACTTAAAATCAACGCAAGCGGTCTGAAAGCCGCAACATACGGAAACAGCAAGACCACCAAGGTGGGCGACTCGGTTGTTGCGATAGGCAATCCGCTCGGACAACTGAGCAATACCGCAACAACCGGTATAGTCAGCGCCCTCAATCGCCGGCTCAATATAGATAACAAAAAACTAACTCTCATGCAGACCGATGCATCCGTAAATCCGGGTAACTCCGGCGGCGGATTGTTCGATGCGTCGGGTAACCTTTTGGGAATCGTTGAATCCAAATCCACGGGTTCAAACGTTGAAGGACTTGGCTTTGCCGTGCCTATAGAAACGGCCGCAAAATCTGCCAAGAAGATAATCGAAAAACAGGGGGATATTTCCCGGGACGACAGCGCTACAAATGATTCTTCGATTCCCAATCAACCGGACAACTCGGGTCGTTCAAACGACTCGTACGATACCTACGGTAGCGACGAGTCAGGCGGTTACGGCAGCTCAAACGGATCAGAGCGCTCAAACGACTCAAATAACTCAAACGGAAGCTTAAGTTGATATCTTATCCAAACCCGCTGTTACGATCATAAATTCAGCTGTTATATGAATTCAGCCGTCATATAAATTCAGTTGTCATACGAATTCAGCGAACAATGATTACGTCAAAACCAATAATGCGGTAGCCAATGAATTGGCTGCCGCATTATTTGAAATTCCAAACTTTCATCGAAATTCCAATCCTATCGTATTGTACCGGAGGTAGCCGTCTTTTCTGCAACAGCTGCCGATTTTCTATCTCTTTCTGCCTCTCACCTTAAATGCTATAAGGAGTACAATCAGGCTCAATGCGCCGAAGAAGAGCATCGACTGAACGAGCGGTCCAAAGTTATATTCTTTGCCCATCCAGAATTTTATGTAATCGTTGCCCAACTGAGTGGTCGGGAGCAAATCCGAGACCGGTTTAAGAAAGTCCGGGAGTTTGGATGTCTGAATTCCCATATATCCGCTCAAAATCATCATAATGAAATACAGTGCCATTACAACCCCGTACGTGGGGCCGAATTTCCTTATGAGCGTCGCGATCCCATGCGAGAGGATCATCAGCAGCGCCGACAGCAGATACATCCCGGCAAGCCACAGCGCCGCCGCTGCTGCCGTCGGTTTTTCCATCTTCAGGAAAGGTATGGTTCCCACAAAATATATGATCATGCAGAACGTAAGAAAGATGAAGTTCGAGATCAGTTTATTCATGAGGATGGATCTCTCGGAAAATCCGAACAGAATAATACGCTCAGGAACATTCTTGTCCAGTTCGTTCGAATAAGTTGCGGCATGACTCAGGAATATGCTCGCAAGCGGGATTAGCATTGCCATTCCTATGAAGACTCCGGTGATCGCTTCCGATTTATAAGCCGCCGGAACGTCCTGAAGCGAACCTTTTACTATAAGGTGCAGAAGCATAATCGGAAAGACCGCACCAAAGAAAAATGCATAACCGTTATATAAAGTATTCAGAAACTCGTATTTAATCGTATATTTATTCATTTTAAGCCCTCCTTGCAACTTCTCCCCGGCACTTAGCCTTGGCGTTAAGCGTCATAATCTCTATGTCACTGTTGCTTCTTCTGTAATTTATGTCAGCATCTATCAGTTTTCCGGCGATCTCATTTTCCTCGTTCCGGTCGGCGCAGGTAAGTGCGATCTGACCTTCCGGCGCTACGATTCTCCTGTGTTCGCCCGCAATCTTCTCTCCGACTTGGCTGCCGGGAAAAATCAGCACCGCCGAACGGCAATATTTGCGGAACAAATCTTCTTTCTTGCCGTAATCCACAACCTTTCCTTTCTCCATATACAAGATTTTGGTTGCAAAATTATCAAGTTCCGAATAATAATGTGATGTTATGAGCAGCGTGGCATTTCTCTCTTTGTACCATTCCACGAGTTTTGCCATCAGTCGTTGTCTCGTTTCAAAATCCAGCCCGGATGTCACCTCGTCAAACATCGTGAGAGGGCTTTCCTTGCACATCACCAGAATGAGCGTAAGTCGCTGCTTCTGTCCTCCGGACAGGTGCTTCCACCTCTTCTTCAGACTGTCCCCGAACTCGAAAAAATCTATCATGTTCTCGAGCTGCGGATTGTCCTTGATTCTGCATCCCATCACCATTTCTATTATAATTCTGACAGGGACGGTTTCTATGTACTCGTTCTGCTGCATATGTACCGCAATTTTCTCCTGCGGGATTCCGAGGGTTATATTGCCCTTATGCGGAACCAGTCCCAAGATGCTTTTCAATAAAGTGGTTTTTCCCGCTCCGTTGCTTCCGATGATTCCAACGCGTTCTCCCTCTTCTATTTCGATGATTCCATCAAAATCAACGGCAACTTTCTCCTTAAAATTAACTTTTACGTGATCCAGTCTAATCATTTTTTTTCCTCCATTCCGCTACATCAGGTTTCAGCTTTTACGAGTATGAAGCGCACCCCGTCGTCCATGTTCTCGGCGTTCAGTTCATAACCCATGTTCTCTGCAAAATATCTCGCTACATACAGCCCCAATCCGTGTCTTTTTTTCTTTTCCTCTTCCCTTTTTACACCTGAAACAAAAGGCTCAAATACGCTGTCCATAATATCTTTATCTATGTGTGCCGGTCTGTTTGCAACGGTGAGTCTGTCTTTCTCCACCCTGATCCTGACTTCTCCCCCCTTATCGGTATGATCTATTCCGTTGCTCACGAGATTATGGATAACCTGCTCAAGCATATCCCTGCTTGCATACCACTCCGGCGGCGTTGCGTCCGAATCATCTGCGCCTGTAAATTTCAAAGTGATGCCCTTCGAATCCGCATTTATGTTATTCTTGTATACAACCTCCTCGCAGAGTGCGAACATATCGACATACGAAAGTTCTTTGTTTTTCGTCAGATAGTTCAGGTTCATCACTTCATCGACTATCTTTCTCATCTCCTGAAGTTCTTCTTTTACTTTAGGCAGGTATTTATCTCTGTCGGAAAACTTGCCCACCTTCGAGGTCATTCCCTCCACTAGGAGAAGTGATGCCGCAATCGGCGTTTTCAGCTGGTGTGACGAAGCATTCATAAACACTTCCTTGCGTCTGCTCTCTTCCTCAAGTTTCCTGAAGTTTTCCGCCTGTCTCTCATACAAAAGGTTCAGCGTACCGGCAAGATCGGCGATCTCGTCCTTTCCGTCAATCTCAATAGGAGTAAAATTCCTGATATCCGCAGACATACGCTTTTCCGCATCCATGGACAGTTTTTTTACAGGGTCTACAATTTTGCGGGAATACAGCGCGGACACTCCGAAGGCAAGTAATATCATCATCAGGATTATCATCGGTATCGCTCTTACCATTACAGGTCTTATCTCTGTCGCCCTCGGTGTGATCGTCCCCATTATCAACAGGTATATTGCATTCTTTTTATTCGCAACTCCCACAAATGTAGTGTACTTCGTACCGGTAGACCTGTTCTCAACCGAAAATTCTCCAAGACCGATACCTTTGCCGAGACGATGAATCATTTCCTGTTCCGTGGAAAACTGTTCAATATTATTCTTTGTTTTTATATTGATGCGGAATTTTTTTGAGAAAATTTTTCCGTATTCTTTCATCATTTTTTTGACCAACGGTTCAAACTCCTTTGCGAGCCGATCCGAATTCTTCAGATTTTTAAGGTCTCTCATGTTTCTGACTTTCCCCAGAAGTTCAGAGCCGCTTCCTTCGGGAAGCAGAATCTCACCCTCAAAACCTCCGCTCAAAACTTTAATTTTGTTTCCTCTGTTTGGGATCACCATACCGATTGCGGTACTGTCATTGCCGGACAGGTTTTCCGGTTTACCGTTTTCCGTAAGGCTTCTCATAGCTTTTTTTGCGTAATTCAGATTCTCCTTCTGTTTGTAATCCATGTACATCGACGGCATGAGAAGAAGCATGTACGCAAAAATCGCGATTCCGACGATCAGAGCGATGATCACGCTGTAGAAAAACGTCTTATTTGCCAATCTCATTTTCTCCACTCCTCTCTCCAGCGATATCCGATACCTATCACCGTTTCTATGTAATCTTTAGGAAGTTTTTTTCGCAGGTTCTTGATATGCGCATCTATAATCCTGTCGTTTGCTATATATTCCTCATCAAAAATTTTGTTTATGAGTATATCTCTGCCAAAGACACGACCCGGGCTGTCTTTCAGAACCTTTAACAAAGAGAACTCACTCACTGTCAGTCGCAAATTTCTTTCGCCGTAAAAAGCGCGATATCCTTCTTCATCTATTACCAGTTTATCCTCTTCAGTACTCCTGCCGTTGCATTCAGGATCCTCAGTTTTTGCGGCTTCCGAGCTGCCCGTCTCTTCAAGTTCCTTGATCTTCCCGGTCCTGCGCAGAACCGCTTCTATCCTTTTCAACAGTATTATGGGTGAAGCCGGCTTCGTAATGTAGTCGTCCGCCATGTGATTGAAAGCTTCCAACTGCGTGTTAACGTCTTCATATGCCGTCAGCATTATGGTTCCCACGGTGTCACCGTACTTTGTCTTTATGTGCCGGAGAACTTCCAGTCCTGTTTTTCCGGGAACCCTTATGTCCAGAACCGCCAAATCGAAATTGTTTTCCTCGTCGTCTATAAGTTCAACCGCATCATCCCCGCTCTCGCATTCCGTAACCGAATATCCCGTTACGGTCATGTACTCCGCCAAGACTTCCCGTATCATCTTCTCGTCTTCTAAAAACAATATGTTCGCCATTTCCGATTCTCCTTTCTGTGTACACCTTACATCCGTGGTATGAACTTCGTATGAATTTCATATGAGTCTTTTCCGCAGGCACGGAGCCACATCTCAATCCTGTACTCGCCTCTCTCCGCAGGAAGCGTCTTTTCCCGCAGGCACGGAATCACATAAAAAAATCCCCTGTACCTTCTGAATCTCCACACAGAACGATTCAAAAAAACGCAAGGGTTTTCATCTTATCCGGCCGTTAAAAAGCGGACCGATTGCTTTTTAAACTGCTCGTTTTTACTTTTTCCGCTCAATACATGTCCTTTTCTGACGTATAATGCGCTTACCGAGAACACTGTCTCTATTAATGTTTCGGCATCTTAGGTTTCTGTTTGCATGTTATTTTCTCTACCACAAGTTTATATACCGCCGTCCTCGGGAGAGCCGCCCTGCTGAACGGGACATCTTTCCCGCCGTGGTACTGCTGCATAAGTTTTCTCAGCGCATGAATCTTATCCTCCTCGTCCTCGACCATAATGATTCTGCCGCTGCCTATTACGCTCTCATATGCATAGGTGCAGTAACCTTTCTCTCTGATATACTCCAACTCGCCCTCGCAATCCATCTCAAAAGACGCGCGATTGTCTCTGCGTATGAGGTTGAGCTTCGTACCCTCGAGCGCACTGTGAAAATACAGGATCACTTTGCCGTCGATACAGTCCATTCCAAAACTGAGCGGGAGAATGTAAGGATACTCCTCATCGTTAAGTGCAATTCTGCACACCTCACATTTCTTCATTACTTCAACTATCTTCTCTATGTCTTTTACTTCTCTGTTCGCTTTTCTCATGAATCCTTCTCCTCATCTGTCGTTTACGTCGCCTATCTCATTGCCGACAAGTTCAACATTCATCGCTCATCCAATTCCCGACAAACTCAGAACGTAAAATCCTAATAAATTATCCTTAATCGACGCCTATTTTATCACAACCGACCGCTACCTGCACCCATAGGATTTATGAAAAGGATATGTCCTTTTTAAAGGATTTCAAAATCGCTCGTGTCCATTTTTATGAATACGGCTTAGAATATTTGAGATTAAAAAATACGCATTTTTCAACGCTCACAATAGTTTGTATTCTTATGTAAGTGTCAAACGCCCGCGTCAATAAAAAATTACAAAAAACTTGACATCGGAACAAGTTTCCGGTTTTTGGATTCAATCAACTGTCAAAGATGGGATTGTAAAGATGGGATTATAGTGTAGTGAATTGCTTAATGCAAGCAGATTATTTTGCCCCGGGCGGTATCAAGTTTTTGAGTCGAATGAAAAAACAAATTCGGAGCCGTAATATTTTTTTACCGCTTCCGCATTGCTGCCGTACTTTTTTAGAGCCTCTTCGCAACCCCTCAGCGCTTTCTCCAAAGCAATCCCTTCCTTCGTACGTCTATAATCTGACACGAGTTTATCCTGGCCTTTCGCCGTGTCCAAATCCGACAAATTTCCTTTTGGGCATTTGAGATCACCCCGAACAATGCACTCGCTCAATTTTTTGGATGTCGCATCGTATATATTCCATCTGCGATTGGCTATGTACTCTTTTTCAAACGTAGTACCTTGTTTGCGATATAGATTGTCTATTCTGCGGTAATCGTCCGAGCATCTCATATCCTTAAGCACGTTCTTGACATGCTCTTTCAGTTCTTTTTCCGAAACAGAGATCCCCGCCTTCTCAGCACACCTATACCTTGCATATTTCTTAAAAATATCCCGCTGGGTTGACTTGATTGCAGCAGCTTCATCAGGTCTATCTATTTCAATTGTTTTGACCTGTTTATAGTAGTCCGCATATATATTGTCCCCGCCAAGTGTATCTTGCATTTTACGTGTGCCGATCCATAATTTTACCAGTTTTTCTTCTTTGGAGTCGCCGGCACTATAAAGTTGACCGCCATATTCGGCAGTTTTATTCCGTTGGACATGGTTTTGGTGTACTATTGCCACTACCGTCGTTGCAATCAAAACAAACAAGATCGCTACAAGTACATATTTTTTGGCCACGGTCTTTTCCTCCTGACATAAAAGCACGCTGATACCGGTTCATGCACATTCTTCCGTGCTAAATCTGACTTATTTCACCAAACCCCTTTAGGAAATCATGAAGCCTATCCTACTCAACCTATCCGATACAAGGATAGATTCTGTGCAGTGCATATTGTAGCATTTCATAATTAATATCTTACTATATTCAATATAAGATATTCTTCTGTTTCCCCTCTTATTCACATCCATGGTTTTAGAAAATTTATTAATTTTGTCAATGAACATAGCAACTGTTTTGTAGTCATATGTGGCTTTATAAGATAAGACTGCTTTAGCTTTTATATCGTTCCATTCTTCTTTTATTCTCTTCATATGATTTTCATTAAGTTTTGTTCTTGCTCCGACAAACTTTTTAACATTTCGATCATAAAGTTTTCTTTTCAACAAGTCAATCTGGTAGTGTTCCTTATTTTTATAAAAAGTATATTCAAGGTGTATTCCCTTGGATTAAACTATAACACTAAATGCCTGTTTAGCATAGATTAAATACGCCTTTTCTTTGCTTTTGCAGGACTTATTGCTACTTACATTATCTCTTGCTTTTGATGTGGATTTTAACTTTGCAATTCAGCGTTTCCGACCGAGTACCGACCCTCTCACCTACAAAAAACGTTGTCCTCCCGGTTTTTCACGGGGTTCTCCCTCTTTTCCATTTCTGGTATAATTCTATCGTAAATATACATTCTTGTATGTCGGGATAATAACATTCGGAGGTTTTTATGGATACGACTGTTTTTTCTCGTGTTGAGCTTTTCCGAGGTATTCAATCTGAAGAATTGCAGCGTCTGTTGCCTTACCTACAGGCAAGGGAAAAGCGGTATGTCAAAGGCCAGGTTATCTGCCGCGCCGGGGAAATACTCAAAGAACTAGGTATAGTGCTCTCCGGTAGCGTCAACGTGCTGGTCAATTATTACTGGGGCGGCAGCAGCATTTTCGGCCACTTCGAGTCAGGTCAGATTTTCGGGGAGACATATGCCGCGCTACCGGAGCGGGAGTTGCTGGTGGATGTGGTGGCAGCCGAGGAATGTCAAATTGTTTTTCTCAATATGGATAAACTGCTGACCACCTTCCGGAATGGCTGCTCCTGCTATCACCGGGTAATACACAACCTGATTCGCCTCTCCGCGGAGAAGAACCTATCCCTGTCGACTCGTATGATGCACACTGCACCCAAAACCATCCGAGAGCGCCTTTCCCTGTACCTCTCGGAGCAGGCGCAGCAGCATGGTAGAGGCCGCTTTTCAATTCCATATTCCCGCCAGGAACTGGCGGACTATCTGGGCGTGGATCGAAGCGCCCTGTCCAATGAACTGAGCAAAATGCGACAGGACGGTCTGATTCGCTTCCACCGAAACGAATTCACCCTACTGAAGGATCTGGAGCCGTAACTGCAACGCAAGACAAACCGGACGCCCCGCAAAGGATCGTCCGGCTTGTTTTACTGTGTGAAATACTCTTTGGCAAACTCCATATCCTGCACGACTTCTACCGTACCAAGGTACTTCCGGTCCTTATCTCTCACCGCCAGGTAGGTGACGAGGAATGTGCGCCCGTTTTTCTCAATCCAGACGGGGACACTGTCTTGGCGATCATTTCGGAAATCGTCGATAATGGATCGCACCATAGGCTCAATCTTCGGAGGGTGGCAGGAGAACACCTCCCTGTCTATGGCCATGCCGGGACGTTTGAACACCTTTGGACCCTCATTGAAGAAGCGATTATAGTTGTCCGCATCCACGAAAGTAATCTCCACGGGGATGACGTTCAAAAGGGCGGTGAGCTGCTCAAGAGTCATATGTCCTCCGGGCATTACGATCTCTCCCTCATAGGCGGGAGCGGTCGGTGCCGGTACCGTCACATCGGCTTCCGGCCAGATTTCGGGGGTTACACCCAAGCAGTCGTCATAGTCACGGGAATCTCGGTAAATTCCTTTCCACTCGGCCTCGGTAAAATTCACGGCACAGATGGGAAAGAGGATGTTGTTCTCCTTGTAGATCATCTCTTCCGCCCGCCGGAGCACAGTTCGCAGTCGCTCCCCCCATACCTCGTCATGAGTGTCACTTTTATCGAGTTCCGCCAACTCGTCCCTAATCTCGTCATCCACCGTCCACATCACGTCCGAGGGACCGGAGATCTCATACTTCACCTTCAACAGAGGATACAGCATATCTCCCTTTTTGGCGTAATGAATCGAGAGTTCCCGAATTTTAGGAAACAACCCGCCAAGTTCCTCCCGCGCATCCAACTTCGCCTTTGCATCCGCAAGCCATCCGCTCAAGATTTCGTTTTCCCGTGTGAGGGTATGTAGCGGATGACCCGGTATAGCTGCCAACACCGCCGCCCTCTCGTTTTTGCTTCCGTAATCTTTCTGCGCGGCCAGTTCCCTTGCGCGCTGCACGGAAGCCATTACCTCCTTCTCAGCATCGGCAATCCGTTCCTCTCGCGTGGCGCCGTGGAATAGGGCGGAGTGTACATCACAGAGTTTCTGCACTTCCTCCAAAGGAGTGCCCTCGCGCATCAACTCCTGCTCAGCTCGCATAATCTCAGAAGCTTCCACGTCACGAAATTTCTCCGCAAAGTCCGCCCTGACGCTCTCAAGAGACTCGCCTGCACTCAGACGACGCAGATACGCCTTGAGTTGTTCCGTGCGGGAGTCGGAAGCGTTCTCAGGTGCGGCGTCAACCTCAGCTCCCGGTGTTTCAACTCTTGCCACCGGGGTCTCTTCTTCTGCCATAGGTGTCTTATCTTTCGCCACCGGCATTTCTCCCGACAGGGTGAAACCGTGTTCCGTCAGCGCCATGACCACTTTCTCCATGGGGATATTCTTCATCGCGGCGCCCTTTGGAATGGTCATCAACTTACCCACCGAGTGGAGTATAGCGGGCTTCCTGATCTCCGAAAATCCCAGTTCCGCCATGATGTCCGTGAGCTCCGGATATTCTTTAACCAACTCGTAAACCGAGCGGTTGAAATCTATGGTTTTCCTCATCGTAATGTCCTCCTTGTCATTTTTTTGTTTTTATTCTACCCCTTATTCCCGGAGCGTCTGTTGTTACTACAACAATTTCCCGGAATACATGCAAAATGAAAAGAGCCGCACTCAAGGGTCTCCCCCGTACAACTCTCTCCAATGCCGCTGTATGCCGCGGTTCACATAAAGTATGAAGATTTTGAACCGATCTTTTCGGTTATAGTCTTATCTACTGTAGTCGAAGAATCCGCCGCCGGTCTTCATTCCGAGTTTTCCGGCCGCAACCATCTGGCGCAGCAGAATGTTCGGACGATACTTGGAATCGCCGAATTCCGTATACAGAACTTCCATAATCGCAAGGCAAACATCAAGTCCGATCAGATCTCCCAATGCAAGAGGTCCCATCGGATGGTTGCATCCAAGCTTCATTGCCGTGTCAATATCCTCGGCTGTTGCAATCCCTTCGTTCAGAATTGAAATAGCCTCATTGATCATAGGTATGAGAACTCTGTTGACAACAAAACCCGGCGCTTCCTTTACCTGAACGGGAACCTTGCCCAATTCCTTTGAAAGTTCCGTAACAACTTTGTTCGTTTCTTCCGATGTCAGAAGACCGTTGATAACCTCAACCAACTTCATTGCGGGAACAGGGTTGAAGAAATGCATTCCCACAACCTTGTCAGGCTTTGATGTGGCCATAGCGATCTCGGTGATTGACAGCGATGATGTGTTCGATGCGATTATGCAGTCCGGACGCGTCAGCTCATCGACTTCCTTGAGCAACGCTTTCTTTGCTTCTTTGTCTTCCGTGGAGGCCTCGATGACCATGTCAACATCCTTTATGACACTGAGTTCCGTAGATCCGCTGATCCGCCCGAGAATTGCGGTCTTGTCACCTTCACTGATCTTTTCTTTGCTCACCATCTTGGTCAAAGCCTTGTCCACTTTAGCAATCCCTTTGTCTATAGATGCCTGATGTCTTGCTCTCATGACCACTTCATAGCCATTCTGCGCCAACACCTGTACGATTCCGGCTCCCATGGTGCCGGTTCCCAGAACTCCAATTTTCTTCATCTTGAAACCTCCTGTAATGTAGCTTCTTTAAAATTTTTTATACATAGAAGTTGTTAAAAAATTAACTTTGTCTATAGTAGAATTATAGCACATCCAATTCCGTTGTAAAGTGGATTTTCAAAAATATTGTTTGCCGCTGAACCTATTAACTTGAGCAGATTCAGCAATAATCCGCCTGCTGAATACATGATATTGCTCAATCCTTGTTTACTGTAGCATGCACTTTGACATCTATCATCTATTTATGCTTCCTCCACACAATCCAACCTCACAATTTACTGCAATATCAATCTAATTTCTTCCACACTTTCGCTCTCGTGTTTAGTTGTGCGTCAATAAAAATTTCACTATATCTTACGCCGCAACTTCAGAGAAAGTATAGCACACGTGGGTATGTTAAATAAAACGAAAATTTTCAAGGAATTATATGTCATTTCTTTTGTTGAAATTGGTATGATCGTTATGGTCTCATCCTTGAGTTTGTTCGTAACACTTTCGATTGCAACCTCTTTGGGAATCATGGCAATATACAAAAGTGCTGCTATGCATGAAATCGTAAAGCAAACGAAAATCAAAGCATTGGTTTTTTTCGAGCTTTTATAATTCTTTTTTGCCATAAAAATACGCCCCCATCATTATTTATTGTATTTATTAAAAGAAACGTTTCAATCCTTTATTTCTCTATTTCAAATTCTCTATTTCAAAAATCCGTTTACGATCTGCTCTTCGGCCTCTTCTTCAGTCAATCCGAGCGTCATCAGTTTTACGAGCTGCTCACCTGCTATTTTTCCTATGGCCGCCTCATGGACAAGCGCTGCATCCACGTCATTGGCTTCAAGTCCCGGTACAGCGAGAATCTTGCCGTCATCCATTATGATGGAATCGCATTCCGTATGTCCGTTACATGCGGCATTACCGACTATTTTGGCATCGAATTTCTGATATGAGGTGTCTTTTGCCACGGATCGCGATACAACATCGGCGCTGCTTCCCGCACCGTTCAAGTCGACCTCGTATACGCTTATCGCCCTCTGATTGCCGTGTGTCATAAGGCGTTCCCTGACCACAAGTTTGGCTCCTTGCGCAAGTTCAGCCGTGGTCGTACGCTCCGTATCATCCACGCCCTTTATCTGAACCATCTCCATCTCCATGCTACCGTTCTCTTCCATGTAGACTTCGGTTCCCGGATTGAGTATCCTCTTGCCGCTACCGCTGCCTGAGCCGTAGTGTTTTTCAACATACCTGACCTTTGCGTTCTTTCCGACATAAAACCTGTGGATCCCGTCGTGCTCGGAGTCCTGTATTCCGCAGTTATCTATTCCGCACCCTGCCACAATCGTGACATCGGCGTTCTCACCTATATGAAAATCATTGTAAACAACCTCCTTGAGCCCGCTTTTCATCAGGACAACGGGGATATGCACACTTTCGTTTTTTGTGCCGGGTTTTATGCATATGTCCATTCCGCTCACATCTTCCTTGGACGTTATCTCTATATTTGCCGTCGACGCCCTTGCTACCGACTTGCTGTCCGAGCGAATATTATACGCACCCTCGGGCACTTTATGAAGATCTGCCACTTCCATCAGCAGCCGTTTCTGTATTTCATCAAATTTTGTCATGTCTGTCATGTCCCGTCAACTCCTTTAAATCACACTCTGCCTCTGTCATTTTAGGCCCGTCCGGTTATCTAAGAGCATGCTCCTGCCACCTCTTTGAGGATACCGTTTTTCCGGCACTCTTCTACCGCCGAATCGGTTCCGATAAGGTGCGGCAGGATTTCGGACTTTGAGCCCTTTGCCGTGAGCATCCCATCCTTTAGCACCACTATCTCGTCGGCGATATTCAAGATGCGTTCCTGATGTGATATTATCAAAATCGAGCTACCCGCAATACTCCTGCGCATTCCCTCAAAAACCTCTATGAGATTTTGAAAACTCCACAGATCTATGCCAGCCTCAGGTTCGTCGAACACCGAAAGCTCGGATCCTTTCGCCAATATGGTCGCAATTTCAATCCTCTTGAGTTCCCCACCCGACAAGCTGCTGTTGACTTCTCTGTCTATATAATCTCTCGCACACAGACCCACCGCCGAAAGATATTCGCATGCATCGGCGGGGGAAAGTTGTCTGCCTTTTGCAAGTCTGATCAGATCAAGAACCTGAATCCCTTTGAACCTGACAGGCTGTTGAAAAGCAAATCCTATCCCCGCCCGCGCACGTTCGGTGATGGACAGCTCCGTGATATCCCTGCCGTTCAAAAATATTTTTCCCTCGGTGGGTTTCTCGATTCCGGCAATAAGGCGCGCCAATGTGGATTTCCCTCCTCCATTGGGGCCTGTTACCACTATGAGCTCATCATCGGGTATCGTCAACGTAATATCCCTGATGATTTCTTTGTACCCGTCGTCCATATCGACTCCGAACGAAATGTTCTTTAGTTCCAACATCCTCTATTCACCTCCGGATCGCTAAAACAAATATTCCTCTCCAAGATATTTATATACCTCAGGCGCACAGACAAACATAAACTCTTTATCTGTTTTTAAAATAACGAAAATCCTCTTGTTCGGTGAGCATCCTGACAGCGCCGCAGGCAAGCGCTTCCATCTCTCTTTCTCCCGGCATAACCTTTATCCGTGCTATGTGCGAACAATATTCAGCTATCTTATCCGTCAACCACTTGGATCTTGCCAGCCCGCCGGTCAGGATTATTACATCCACCTTGCCTTTCAGCGCGCATGAAAGACCGGCAATTGCCTTTGCCGCCTGATATCCCATGGCTTCATAAACTAAGGTAGCGTGGCTGTCGCCCTCATCCACCAATCTTTCAACTTCAATCGCATTTTTTGTTCCCAAATGGGAATAAAGTCCACCTTTTCCTGCAATTATGCGCTCGATTTCTTTTTCCGAAGCATTATCACCAAAGCACATTCTCTTGAATAAAAGCAGAGGCACTCCCCCGGTTCTCTCGGGAGCCATCGGACCGTCATCATATGAATAAACATCGACCACCCTGCCGTTTGTCATGGCATTGACTGTTATTCCACCGCCCATATGACAATTTATGAAGTTCATATCGTGGTAATCCCGGCCGACCTCTTCGGCATACATTATATCCTGCGCCCTTGAGTTCAAAAGATGTGTGGCTCCTTGCTTTTCAAGACCTGCAACCCCCGTGATCTTTGCCACTTCCGACAGTTCCGAACCCATCGGCGAATCATATATGAATGCCGGTATCCCCAGCGCCCGAGCCATGGAATAGGCGAGCAAAGTTCCGAGACTTGAAGCGTGCTGCGGAAGTCCCGAATCCTGCATTTTTGCGTAAAGTTCATCGTTTATCTTGTATCCGCCTCCCTTGAGTTCCTGCAGCATGCCTCCCCTGCCCACGATTACCGAAAGATCCGCCGTATCGTAGCCTCTGTCTGCAAGCCAGTCAAGCACCGTCTTTTCTCTGTATACTCGCTGATCGGCGATACTTTCAAATTTCAGTATCTTCTCTTCGTCATGCACCACATTTTCTTCAAAGCGGGCTTCGGGCTTTCCGGTCTGCTCATCCACTGAAAAAACCCCGATCTTGGTCGAAGTTGAACCGGGGTTTATCACTAAAATGTCTTTGATTTCACTTGTTTTCATTATCCTCAATACCTCATATGTTCTAAAACTCTTTTCTCAGCATCTTTATTTCCTTTGCGTAGCCGTCTAGATTTTCTTGTGGTGTTTCCAAAATACACGGAAGCGAAACAAGCGCAGGATGATGCACCACTTTTCTCAAGGCTTCAAGCCCAATGCTGCCTTCCCCGATCGCCGCATGCCGATCCTTATGTGAGTTAATCTCATTTTTGCTGTCATTGACATGTATCGCTTTAAGATATTCGAGTCCGATTACCCTGTCAAATTCCTCAAGCACGCCGTCAAGATTTCCCACTATGTCGTATCCACCGTCGTTGACATGGCACGTATCAAGGCAAACCCCTATCTTGGCGCGCACATCTACACCTGCGATTATCTCCGCTATTTCCTGGAAATTTCTCCCGACTTCACTGCCTTTTCCTGCCATGGTTTCCAGTAAAACCGTGGTGGTCTGCTCGGGGTGAATAACCCGGTTCAGCAGCTCGCATATAAGGTGCGCCGCCTTTTCAAAGCCCTGCCCCACGTGACTTCCCGGATGAAAATTGTAATAATTGCCGGGCAGATATTCCATCCTCTCCAAGTCGTCTTTCATCGCGATGTGGGCAAACTCTCTGACCTTTTGATCGGCGGAGCAGGGGTTCAGCGTGTAAGGGGCATGAGCAACCAGTTTTCCGAAATCATGCTCTCTCATAATCTTAAGCAAATCTCCTGCGTCTTCCGGGTCGATCTCCTTTGCCTTGCCGCCTCTGGGATTGCGCGTAAAAAACGCAAATGTGTTTGCGCCTATCTTAAGGGCATCTTCACCCATGGCTCTAAATCCCTGCGCAGAAGAAAGGTGGCAGCCTATGTAAAGCTTTTTTGCATCCGAAACCACACGTTCGGCGGAAATGTCCGATACCTTGTGAACTAGGGTTTTAACGGACATATCTCTTTTCCACGTACGGGCTTGTTGCAGTTTTGAGCATACCGCCGTAGCCAAGCTCAAAGGCCACGACATCCCCAACCGCATACTGCCTGTCACAGTGTGTCAGATCCAGGATCGTATGGTCTGAGCTTCCTCCCATAATCTCTATTTGGTGATCAACGGGCGTCATGCTGTCAAGATCCGTATCCTGCTTGCCCACAGCAATTATCGCTCTCTTCATGATCCCTCTGTCTTCATAGTATGGCTTTTGCCCGAATGCGTCGACACCGACCTCGCCGATCGGTAGCGACGGTTTTTCTTTCAATTCCACTATCTGAGCCTCAAGAATAACGGTGTCTCCCGTGGTTCCCGGAAGATCCGTTTCATATGCTGTGTCGTTGCCCAAAAGCGCAGCTTCACCGAGCCTTAGATTGTTGATTCCCTCGGGCAACTCACCCTTGTCTATCAAATATATCGAGCTTGAGTTTCCACCTGACACCATGTCAAGTGCTATGGCAAAGCGTTCTTCGATCCTGCGGGCTATATCCACAAGTTGCGACAGGTTGTCGTTCTTGGGAATTATCGCTCCGTAGCAGGTTAGGTTCACGGCGATACCGTGCAGATGTATATTCTCCATCCGCAAGATCTTTTCCACGGTGTCCATTATGTCTTTTTCTTTTTCAAAGAAGATTCCTTCGCGCAGATCGCCCAGATCTATCATCAGAACCACATCGTGAATTTTCCCCGCTTTCTTCGCCTCATTGTTGAGCAGTTCTATCGTTTCAGGTTCTGAATTGAAGGATACGTCCGCATACCGCACAACATCCGCCACTTCCGATTTCATCGGAATTCTCAAAAGCAAGGTTCGCTTACCGTTCTCCCTTGCCAAGTCGGCATAGCTTTTCAGATTTTTTACTCTTGAATCCGCCATGTAGTCGACCTTGTCGTGCCCCGCAACGAGTTTTACATATTCCTTGTCCGCGCATAAACCTTTCGTTACTATCATAAGTGAACAACCGCCTCTGTCTTTTGCTATTTCGGCAACGGCGTCTAAATTTTGCTTTAACTTATTTAAATCTATTGTCAATCTTGGATACATACCTGTTTGTCCTCTCTTTTACCACTACTTATCGCTACTTGCCACTGCTTGCCACTACTCCTGCCACTTTCCCTTTATTCCGTCACCGGCTCTTAGGGAAGCCTTGTCGTTTGCACCTGCCTTGCTTTCGTCCGCATCCGTAGGCTTGACAGTTCCCCTGTCTTGCATACTGCGCGCATTTGCTCCGCCGATAGGCTCTTCATCTTTGTAGGCTGTCATATCGTAGCCCATCTCTTCCATTTCTTTTATATGCTCAAGGTAATCGTGTTCCCTCTGCATGGCTTCATTGTACTCATTCTCCACTTCCTCCATAGCCTTTGTATTGAGAGTATAGATCTCATCATCTTCCTTTTCCGGAAATTTAAAATCAAGGCTCTGCTCAAGGAGTTTGATCGCAGCTTCTCTGTTCGTCTTTGACAAAACTCCCAGTGACGCCATGATATAGTCATTGTCCACCAGAACTTCCGCATGTGAAGTCGGAAACAACTTCATCCCGGTTATGTTCCAATCGGGAATTGAACGCATTATCTCTACCCTGTGTGGTAGCCTCGTCAGCGCACCGCCGGTTCCGATTATGTATTTTACCTGCGTCAGATCCTTCCCCTCCGCAACCGTCGTTCTTCCCGACGGTCCATAGATATATCGCAACTGTCCTGCATGACGCTCTATTGCCCTGAAAACGGCTTCCTCGGTGAGTCTCTCAACCAGCTTGACTTCATCCTCATTTTTCGGAATCGCAAAATACGTTTCAAGGGTTTTGTCCAAGTCTATATGCAGTTCATCCCTGCATTCCTCACGCAATACATCCTCTCCTATCGATTCTATTATCTTATGACGATTGACAAATACGCCCAAATCCCCCTCCACCGTTCTCTTAGCTTTGGGTTCGGGTGCAGTCATTATGCGCGCCACCTTATCGGATTCGACCGCAACCGAATGCAGATCCGTGGTCGCCCCTCCAACGTCAAGCACCATCAGGTCTCCGAGGCAGTCGTATAAGACCTTGGTGCATTCCATAACTGCTCCCGGGGTAGGAACTATCGGGCCTGTAACCATATCTCTGACATGCTCCATTCCGGGTGCATGAGTTATATGCTGCTCAAAGGCTCTCTGGATGATCTTTCGGCACGGTTCCACATTCAGATTGTCTATCTTTGGATAAACATTGTCCACTATGTAAAGTTCCTGACCGCTGTCTTCAAATATCAATTTGATCTCTTCCTGATTTTCCACGTTGCCTGCGTATATTACTGGAACTTTAAGCCCCATGCTTCTTATCATTTCGGCATTGTCAAGAGCCACGTCACGATTTCCGTAGTCAACGCCTCCGGCTATCAATATCAGATTCGGCTTGATCTGCTCTATCTTTTTGATATCGGTTCTTCTCATCTTTCCGGCGGTTATGTAGTGTATGATTCCGCCCGCGCCAAGCGCTGCTTCCTTTGCCGCCTTTGCGGTCATATCGTAAACCAGACCGTGCACCGTCATCTTAAGACCTCCCGCAGCCGAGGATGTGGCGAGCATCTTGTCGTATTCTATTTTTTCTATCCCTTTGTTTCTGCACATATCGTCAATCGCACCGCGAAGACCTATGCGCACATCACCGTCCATGACGGAGGTGGGCGCCTGCCCTTGACCCCAGAAACAAGGCCGGTCGGTATCAAAATCTGTAAAGGCGTTCACCACGGTCGTCGTCGAACCAATCTCCGCAACCAATACGTCTACTTTCATAAATTCGCTCCTACTGTTCTTTTTTTCATCCATATATTTATAATTTTTCGTTTGCTCTTATCGCATCTATCACCGGCTTGATTCGTTCTATTTCTTCCACTTTGCGCATCGCCGGCTTTACCCTATCAAGTTTAGCCTCTATCCCGTATAAAATCAAGCATTTATCACCGCATGGCCTGCGAAAATTCTCTCTTCTAGTCTGTACAACATGAGAAAAAGATTTTTTTATAGACAAATTAAGGAAATTATGCTAGACTGCCTCCATCTAGAAATCTATCGAATTTCATCGTCCCTTAAAACGTGGGACACAACAATTTATTCATTTAAACGACCTTTATCCAACATAGTACATTTCAACTTCAGTTTGGTCGTTTGTAGAACATCACAACAGATAAAGACAATATAATACACCGTACCAAAAGGAATATGTGAGAAAGGATCCCGGTTTTTTATCTCATGGGGATTCCGTCCGTCTCTCTTATATTCTTTTTCCACACCCCACTTTTAAAATTATGAAAGTGAGTAGCTAATAGGAGAATACTTATGAACAAGAAAAACATTCCATTGCATCACGGGATACATTCGGATATTCTAAAAAAGAAGATCCTCGCATTCTTTGCGATCGGCTGTATGATTTTCTGCGGCATAAATTTGAACCCGCAGAGATCGCACGCATATACGGATCCCTACGATGCGCTCAGTGACCTTTCCATCAGTGTCACCACCCGCAGCGGTACGGTTATGAACAACGGCGACGTGTTCAATCTGCCTGCGCAAGAGGTCAATCTGAAACAAGTTGACTTGGCATTTACCGTGACCCAGGACGGCACGTTGAAAGCCGGTGACAAAATCAGGATACCGGTCGAACTCACAAACAATGCAAATGCGACATACTATGCCAACCTCGGTTCGGGCGTGGATGAAACAATGCAAGGTATCGGCAGCATACGGTTTGAGCACCCAGCACCCGACAAACTTGCGTATGTAATCACGATCAACAGTGATTTCGGCTCCAAACCGGCGGGATTTCAGCGTGCGGCAGCGGTTACTCAGAAAGCTGCGACAGGCGCAAATTTCAAAGCAAAATCCAGTAAATCCAATGTGGTTTTGAAGATCGACGGTTCCACTTTCAGTTTCAAACCTGTTCCGAGGCAATTCCCTAAAACAAGCGGGCCTTTTACCTCGTATAACATACTGAACAGCACCGCCGCAAACCTCATACATGTAGGTACTTCTCTCGGCGATGCGAACTACTATAACAACCTGCTCGGTACCGGAAATCCGGGAGAAACCGGCATCCCGCACGGTCAGTTCATTGTAATCAAGAGGGTCAAAGTGACGCAGGGATCGGAAATCCTGAAAGCAAACATCAAACCGAACATGATAACCAGCACGCTCACCATAAGTGAGGACGGAACATACATGGTAAAGGGCGATACATCGACTTCGATCGCGCTCACAAGCCTCGCTCCGAAAAATATAACACTTCCCGCCGATGCGACAGACGAACAGATCATCAGCGCGCTCAAATCGGCAGGTAAAAACGCAAGAGCGGTGATAAAGAACAGCGACGGAACCTACACTCTTGCCACCAATTTGGGCAAGCTTCGCGGTCCGGATGCGACAACTTATCACGATTTCCGCCCTCAGGACGACTTCGGAACGTTCGGAGATCAGTTCCAGGAGATTGACAGAACGGATGCCGTAAACAACATTCTGAATGCAAAACTGGCTACCGCCAGTGCCCTGCAGGGGTTCGGAGTGTCTGCAGAAATCCGGTTCACAAGTGCTTCGGAAGCAAATCATATTTCTTCTGTTTCAAAGCACTATGATGTGCCGGACAACGGTTCCGCAACGCTATTCAAGAATGAGAACAACACAGTTCACACGACTCCTTCCGTCGCGCGTTCCGCCGGGCAGAGCAAAATAACCGTGCGCCATGTGGATACGGACGGTCACGAAATAGAGGTTCAGGATTTTAAGTATGGCTATTATCCGGGCAACGGACTAAAACCGACATCTCCGGATTTTCCGGCGGCACCGAAAACAATCGCGGACTACACTCTTGTAACGGAGGCCAACAGTATAGCGAGCGTCCCCGGAACGCAGCTCACCGCAGGGGGCAACATAGCTTTTGAAAGCAACGACAAAAATTTCTATTTTGTTTATGCAAGAAACAAATCGAAAGCCGAAGTCGCATATATTGACGATACGACGGGCGGAACCGTACTTCACACTGAACATCTCGAAGGAACCTACGGCAGTACGAGCACTTACAGAACGACCGACAAAATCAACGAATATAAGAATCAGGGTTATGAAAAGGTTTCCGACAACTATCCGGCGGGCGGGGTGCAATTTAATGCACAGTTGCAGAAATTTGAGGTTCACCTGAAACACAAGGAAGTTGAAAGCACCGAAACCAAAAATGTAAAACTTACCGTAAGATACAGCGGAGCCGGGAGCAAAACGCCTCCGGACAATGTACAGAATGCTGTCTGGACACGAAAAATCAAAACAGATAAAGTTACTAATGCGGTTACGGAGATCCTGCCTTGGACGCCTGACAAGGTCATGTACAACGAGGTACCTTCCCCTCCTGTCGCAGGCTATATGCCGGACTTGCAGACAGTTCCCGCGGAAGCCGTGACCCAAAGCGATATAGTCAGAAACGTCGTATATACCGGTCAAATTCAGAAAGTCACCTACACCGTAATAGACGATACCGACGGGAGTAAACTGAAGGATAAAGAACCGCTCGTCAGCGGAAACTCCGACAAGCCGCTCCCCGCATCGACACAGGGGGATTACGACAACATAATAAAAAGCTATGAAGACAACAACTATGTTCTAGTATCCAAAGATCCTCTTCCCGCAAACTTTGACGATGACACAACGGTCGACCAGAACGTGACAGTTCATCTGCGGCACAAAACAGAGGAAAAAACATACGACAAAGAATCCAAACTCACGGTTCGTTATCACGGAGCGGGGAGCAAGACACCACCCGACGATGTTCAGAAAGTTCGCTGGTCACGCAAGGTCGAAATCGACAAGGTAACGGGCGCGGAAACGGAAACAATGCCATGGACACCGGCCAAAAATTCATATGATGAAGTTCTTTCACCGGTTATACCCGGCTATACCGCGGATCCTCTGAAAGTTCCGGCAGAGACCGTGACTCAGGACGACATATATAGAGATGTCAATTACAGAGGAGACGGTCAGCACGTGACCTATACCGTGATTGACGAGACCGAAAATAAGACGCTTGAAGATGCTTCAATGCTGGTCAGCGGACCGTCCGACACCAATCTGCCGGCAAGCGCACATACTGATTATGAGCAGGTTGTCAAAGGATATGAGAATCAGGGATATGAACTCGTATCCAAGGATTCCCTGCCCGCAAAGTTCGACAATGACACCGCAGTAGATCAGAACGTAAAAATACGATTGAAGCATGGAACAAAAATCGAGGCGGAAGAAAAAAACGTTACGCTGACCGTGCATTACCACGGTGCCGGGAACCAAACGCCCCCGGACAACGTCCAGAACGCGAAATGGACACGCTCTGTGACCAAGGACAAGGTCACAGGCAGCGAGATCTCCGCAACTCAATGGATATCGGATAAAACCAATTATGACAAGGTGGATTCCCCCGTTGTGCCGGGTTATACCGCAGATATTGAGTCGATTGCGCAGGAGACGGTTACGATGCTGAATATAGTAAAGCATGTAAATTACAGCTTGATACCCGCACCGAACCCGAACAATCCGACCAACCCAAACAACCCCCACAATCCGGGCACCCCGAAAAATCCGGCGCCAAATACTCCGGTAACTCCACAGACACCGGGCAAACCCAAACTTGATCCACCTCAAAAAACGCCTAAGGCCAAAGGAGATGTCAAAAAGAAAAGTAAAAATAAAAATCCGGTTGCACGGAAAAAAGTATCGAAAACACATAAAGATGCTGCACGACAAAATAAAAAGAGAGTCCGCATATCGGGTGACCCATGGCAACCAAGAACCGGAGACAACACAAGCATTGTCTTGTATGTAGGGCTATTGATCACCGCAGCGCTCGCACTTGCGATTACGCTTTTCATGCGGAAAAGAAAACGCAATAAAAACAATTAACCGGCAAAAACGTGGCGGCTTGCGGCAATTAGGGTTAGGGTTATAGGACTAGAAGAGGGAAGCGATTATCCAATTTCACTTCCCTCTTTTTATATTACGCTCTATATTGCATTACGATTTTTCATATCAAGATATTCGTAATAATAAAGCCCGGTCAGCCGCAACCAAAGCAGCGGTCGGCCTGAATTTTGTTTGACGCCGGTTCTCAGTCTTCATCGACTCCCTTGAGATGTCCTCCCGGAGGCAATTCTCCGCGTCTTCTCATCGCTTCTTCCGCAAGGAAAGTCGCAACATCTATACCGTGTGAATCTCTTCCGAAACCTTCATCTATACCGGTTGCGCGAGCATCCTCAGGGGAAACCTGGGTTCCGCCGGCTGCTATGATAACCTTATCTCTGATGCCCTTTTCTATAGCAAGCTCGTTGATCCTCTTCATGTTCTTGTAGTGGATGTTGTCATGCGAGATTATCGTTGAAGCCAGGATCGCATCCGCATCAAGTTCCACAGCGGCGTCCACGAGCTTCTCTACAGGAACGGAAGTTCCCAGATAGTTCACTTCTATACCCCATTTCTCTATTCCGCCATGCTTGATGTTGATGATCTCACGAAGTCCAACGGAGTGTTCGTCATCGCCCACCGTTCCGCAAACAACTCTCATATGATGGTTCTTGAACTCCTCGAAGAGAACCGAATCTGCCAAGTGATGAGGCGGTGGCGGCAGCACCAGTGAATCCGGATCGATATCAAATGTAAGTTTTCCTTTGACCTCGATTCTCGTACCCTCCGATGGGTGCATCATTTCTTTTGAAATAACTTCCGGATTTTCCAGTCCCATCTTCTCGGCAACCTGCAACCCCGTGGCTTCCGCCGTTCTGACATTGGCAGGGATCATCATGGTGAGCATAACGATACCGTCGCCGCACCATTCCATTTCAGGGATGATCGCCTCACCGTCGAGGTACTTCTTGACTCTGTCGAGTCTGATATCCACCGTATCGGTTTCATCCAGCTCGTCGATGTATACAATCTTGCTTCTGTCCTCAAACGTGCAGCCTCCGATAAGTGCCGCAGGATCGTCGGGATTTCCGCCGTACTGTTCAACGTTGTTGTATCCGTAATGTGCCGTTACCGGTGCCATGTAATCTTCTTCTCTCGGGAATATGAATCCATAGCCTACGCCGCCTTTGATCTTTCTTGCGATACCGTCGCCGTTTCTTGCCGGATATTTTGCCGAGTCAACGAAGAATCCCTGTTCAACTGCCTCAAAGTAGCCGCCTGCTTCTACAATTTCCATCATAAACAGTGTGGCTCTTTCTTTCAAATCTCTGACCATCTCCACAAGCGGTCCGTCTTTCTTGAGTTCAACAAGTTCGTTGAAGCCGTCGAGGTATACGTACGCCTGCTTTGCATTGTCTATGGCTTCCATGTTGTAAATGTGCCAAGGCACGTTTCTTCCCTCGTCCGGTGTAATCGTGGACTGAATATCGGCACTCGTGAGCTTGGAAATTACCATGTTCATTATATGCGTCACAGTAGCCTCTCTGACGGACGAACAAACGTATTTTGTATTCTGCTGCGCTCTCATCTTGTACCTGTTACAGATGTCTCTCAAAGCAACCGCATAAGGCAGGTCTAGATACATTGCAGGCGCAGGCGCTGCATCCGGAGGTACCGTCGACAAGCTGATGTTTTCAGGCAAAATGCCGACTTTCTCCGAAAACAGCGAGTTGATAGCGTGCTGCACGATAAGTTCAGGCATTACTTTCCATGCCTCTCTTGCCGTAGCATTTGCGTTGTGAGCGCCGTCAATCTGCAGAATTTCAGCCCATGCGAGAACTTTCTTGGACTCGCAGGCGTCTACAAAAGATCTGACACAGTTGATGTCTCTGTAGAGCACGTTGTACTGCGGATCTTGATGGGCTCCGTTGATTCCCTCTTCAGCAAACATCACCGCAACGTCAGGTCCTGCAACCCCTGATACGTATGAATGATAGTTCAACTCACGACCGACTTCATCTTCTATCAGATCCAGCGCTTTTCTCTGCGCTCTGACCTGTTTTCTCGTAATAGGTACACCGCCTATTCCCTGCGGGGTACCTTCCATCAGTCCGTCGATGTGAGACTGACCCATGTGGCGGATAACCATTATGTGATCTGCGCCGTGCCATGCAGCCATTCTCATTCTTCTGATGTCATCCTCAAAGCGTCCCGATGCGATCTCGGTCGTGATTACCGGCTGCGGCTGAGGATCGATGTTATCAAAGAACTTTGCAGGAGGCAGTCCGATGCCCTGCTTAAGCGGCTTTGACATGTCATGGAAAGTAAAAGGTCCCATCGTCAAATTAGGGGCAGCCTCTCTCCAATGCCAGCCGCGTCTTCTCGGTTCATAATGCTCAAGATCCTTGAGTATCTCCCTAACGTCAAGTTTTTCGTTTTTGTCCAGTATCATATCTGCCATCTTACTTGCCCTCCTTGCTGAAAATCGCCACTGCATCGTCCCAGTACTCTCCCTTTGCCAATGCCGCCGAAGCTTCACGGATGGAGATTCCTTTATCCTTGGATATTCTGTAAACGATGTGACCTGTACCGTGCCCCATAAGGCCTCTGTCTATCGCACCTTCCACGATCTTCTGCGTGTCCAGCGACGATACTCCCATGCGAAGGAGAACCGCTCTTTCGACGGAAGGGGTGGTGTTTTTTCTTCCCAGTTCCAGCAATGGATCCACGACTTTGGCGCACATTTCCCAGAACTTGTCATAGAGCTGCTCGTCCGTAAGATCCGCAATACCTTTCTCTACTCTTCTCTTTGCAAAATCGTCTTCTCTGATCATTCTTTTTTCTTCCTTTCTACCACGAGTCTGCCGCACAGACCCGCAATCGACGAATCCGGGGAAATCGGAAGCTTTCCGCACATTTCCCCCAGATTCTCTTTATCTTTACAGTCCCAACGCTTTTATCGTGTTCTTTACAAAGTCCACATCCGTCTTGGTTTCTTCCGCCAGGAACCGCAAATCTGCTTCCGTCGGTGTAGCCCCACCGGCTTTTTTCACAGCTTTCTTTATCAATGATTTCCTGAAATGCTCCAAATCCGCATCTTGAGTCTTGATCATCCCCGGATCTGCCGGCAGAACTAAGTTTTCTCCGGGTCTGTCCTCTTTTGCGGGATCGCCGAAGTGTATATCTATTCCATTTTCCCGGGCAAATGCCATCTGAGGCTGGATGTGTTTTCCCGCTCCTGTGTATTCCGTCTCACTTATTACGATCACAGCGTCCTCAGGAAGCTCCTGCGCAAGCGAGAATGCAGCGGCAAGTGCCGTATTCCCTGCAGGACCTCTCTCGATTCCTTCCAGATTCGCAAGCGCTTCTGTCATGTACATAACTTCGCCTTGCTTTACGGTCACATAACGATCCATGTATCTGAGCGGTCTTGCGGCACTTCTCGGCACATCCGAGTGATCCGGATCCGTAGCGTAAGGAACGCCGAAACCGGTGTGCCCCGTCGTGCAGGATTTCATATTGAACTGATGATCAGATGCCATGGAAAGGCCTGTCAAATCAATGGATGCGGCAACCATGGCAGTATCCACCGAACCCGCTTTCTGAAGGCCGCGCGCGGTTCCCGTAATCATTCCGCCTCCGGCATTGGTGCAAACGACCATCTCGGGATCTTTGCCGACAATTTCTCTGCACTGCATAGCTATTTCATATCCCAAAGTTTCAATGCCCGCAATTCCAAACGGTGAATACAGCGAAGCGTTGAAATACCCTGTATCTTCAAGAACGGACAAGAACGTGTAGAAAAGTTCCGGTCCCACGGTAAGCTGAATGACTTCTGCTCCGTAGGCTTCGCACTTTCTCGCTTTCTCAATGATTTCAGGCTGTCCTATCTGTTTGGAATCATAGCATTCCTGAACGATTATACAGTCCAGTCCCTGCATCGCCGCCTGTGATGCGACCGCAGAACCGTAATTTCCGGATGTTGCGGCAATAACGCCTTTATATCCCAACTTCTTTGCATGAGCCACCGCACAGGCCGCTCTTCTTGCCTTAAAACTTCCGGAGGCATTGCACGCCTCATCCTTTGCGAAAATTCTTGCGCCATATCCCGGTTTTGCATACTTTCTCGACAACGCCGATATATTTCTCAATTCTATAAGCGGCGTGTTGCCGACATCGGTTCTCGACTGGATCTTGTTGATCTCTTCCAGCGTGTATCCCGTATCTTTCATCAGGGCTTCGTAATCAAACGCTATTGAGCCCGACTCATATACCGCATAGTCCAAGCCCAACGCTTTCTTTTGAATTTCGTTGGATCTTCCCATCACGGAGTTATAATCTTTTGCCAATGCCATTACTTGCCCTCTCCTTTCATGATGCTCCTGAGCTGCTTGTCTATCTCTATTATTTCAGGGACAAATTTTCCGTAACTGTGCGTGTAATACGGCCCCACTTCAACGAGGGTTCCTTTTTCTTTGCGCCCCACAATCGTCTCAATTTCGACTTCATCGCCGACACTTGCATCGTTGAGCAAAGTTCCCTTTGTCCACATTTCCAGATCGCAGGCTTTCGTATCATCCGGTAGCTTTGCGGTTCTCTCATCCGCTTTCAAAACCACCTTGTGTATGCGTACCCAATCGCCTTTTTTCGCCATCATGTCCTCCTTATTTTACCAGTTTCTTGTCTTCATCGATCAGATCTCTGAAGTCTCCCATGATTGCATGAGGTACAGGAATATCGATCATCGTTCTCAGACCCGGTTTTGCGTTAATAACGTGAGGAATGCAGTTCATAATCATCGCCATCGTTCCGATTCCGCCTTCAATTTCAGGGCTGTTTGCCATATTTACAGGAGGAACCGCATCAAGGATCACATAGTCACCCGTGTCAACGCCAACCTGTTCAGGTTCAATCTGCTGTGGATGATCCATGTCCAGTTTTCTCTCTCCGTCAACGATACCCCAGCCTTTCATCGCAACGCCGGCAACGCTTCCCGCAGGAGCAAATCCGTAAGGGGATTTTCTGTCAACGTCCGTAACTATAGGTTCCATGTCCTGTCCGAACTCGTCAAGCTTCCATCCCAAGGCTTCGCACATCATGCCTACGGATTCAGCAAATCCAACGTGTCCAGCCATAGTTCCGTCAGCTTTTCTTGCATTGAATTCATCTACAGAAATACCGATGCCCTGTTCTTCCATTACGGCAGGTCCGAAAGGTGAAAGCGAGTTCACTCTTCTTGATGTTATGTGGTTTACCTCTTCACAAGCTGCTGTCCAAAGGATAACGAGAAGATCCATGATCAGACCCGGGTTGATACCTGTACCCATTACAGACACGCCGTTTTTCTTTGCACATTCGTCAAGTTTCTTTGCAAGTTCAGGCTCCTGTGCCTGTGGATAAGCCATTTCCTCTGCGGAAGTAATTACGTTCATGCCTTTTTCCATAACAAAAACGAGTTTGTCATATACATCTTTGGTAAAAGAGTTTGTGCAAACCACAACGATGTCGGCAGCGCCCGGAACGATAACATCTTCAGGTGTTCCCACTGTTACGTCAGGACGATCTCCCTGAACAATTCCCGGAACGACGTCGTAAAGGTTCTTGCCGATCTTGTCACCTATATCAATACCTCCAACGATATCGACACCTTTCTTCTTAGCCAGCATTTTTCCGATTCCGCCGCCCATTGCGCCTAATCCCCAAAGGATCACTTTTACATTTTTCATTTGCTTTTCTCTCCTTTTCATCAAGAAATCAATAATTGAATTGGTTTATATGCGGCACCTATCCCAAAGCTTTTCCGGCAAGAGGATATATCCCGCAACCTATATAGTAAGCAAATTCCGTGCCAAATCCATCCGATTTCAAATCCTCCGCTTTTATAACCCGCAAGCCCGCCTCTCTACCGCCTTTCCGCCGTCTTTCCGCATTTAGAGCCATTTGGTTCATCAAAAGCTTACAAAAAAAAATCACTTCACAGTGCAAAATATTTTGCTTTTTATCGGCAAAATATTTTGCACTGTACCCGAACGGTTACACAATTCGTTTGTTGGGTTCCAATAACCGCACAGGAGTTTACGGCTTCATCCCGTACTTTTTCAATTTGTGCTGCAAAGTCTGCCTCTTGATCTGCAAACTCTCGGCTCCTTTTGAGATATTCCCTCCGGCTTGGATCATTGCGTTTTTTATTATGGCTTTTTCTATTTCCGCCATGTATACATCCAAAGGTTCTTGAGCATCCCACTTTTCCATATCTTTGCCGATTTTCTCAACATTCTTTGGCATCTGCAAAAGTTTTTCCGTAAGGACATGTTCGCTTTCCGCCATCGTGACCGACTGCATTATGATATTCTCAAGCTCACGCACATTGCCCGGATAATTGTATTCCATCAGTTTCTTCATCGCACTGTCCGATACCATCCAGAGTTCTTTTCCGAAAAGCTTGTCGTGCTTTTCCAAGAACGTCTCCACCAAAACCGGGATATCGTCTTTTCTGCTGCTCAGATCCGGTATGCTCAACCCCACCACATTAAGCCTATAGTACAGGTCTTTTCTCAGCTTGCCCTCTTCCATCAGTTTTTCCGCAGGCTCGTTGACCGTTGCAATTATCCTTACATCCACCGGGATATCTTTGGTTCCTCCCACTCGCCTTATGTAATCTTCCTGAAGAACACGAAGAAGTTTACTTTGGAGTTCGTAAGGCATGGCGCTTATCTCATCGAGTAACAATGTCCCGCCGCTTGCCTGTTCAAACAAGCCTGCCCTGTCCACGGCTCCTGTAAATCCTCCTTTTGCGGTTCCAAACAGAATCCCTTCCAGCAGCGACTCCGGAAGCGCCGCGCAGTTTTGCGCAAGGAAAGGTTTTCCCGCCCGGATCCCTTCATAATGGATACTCTGGGCAAACAGTTCTTTTCCTGTGCCGGTTTCGCCGTATATAAAGACGGATGCGTTATTCTTTGCGGCTCTTTTGGCCCTCTCCACAACTTCTCTAAACTCGCGGTTCTCTCCCACGATATCGTCGAATGTATATTTTTTTATCTTCTTGGGGCTTGCGCTTACCTTGTCCTGCGGCTGCGTCAGCGTATCCTCACGCAGTTTCAAAATGGTATCGCTCATCGACCTTATATCGGTTATATCCCTCGCAACTTCAACGGCCGCTATGGTTTCACCGTCGAGCTTCACAGGCACCGTACTGTTCAGCGTGGTAACTTCCTTTCCGTATAAATTTGTATACGTCTGCTGCTTATTTTTGGTCGCCACACCCTTTTTGAGTGCCCGATACATGGTGCTCTCCTCAAGAGCAACCCTCGGGAAAGCCATGTTGAAAGGTTTCCCTATCACATCGGAAACATTTATCTGCTCATTTTTCGCCATTTCATCGCTATAGAAAAGGCCTACACCTTTTTCGTCAACTATATAAACCCCCTCCTGCAAAAGATTTATCAGCTCTTCTATTATCTTTTTGTATCCGTTGCCTTCCATTCTTTTACTCCTTTTCGCTACGATAGTACCATATTTAAAGTTGTGGTGCAAACATTTTTGCACCACGGGTGTCACACCTCCCGCGGAAGAGACGAACAGCCCCAATATTCATACGGTACGCTTACTGCAACCGTCACTCTCGCTGATCAGGTATGGACACCCACACGTCAAATCCTCATCGCAGAAAATCAAACGGCGCACTCGCGGAGGTGATCTTTTCCCCGCTCAAACCACTGCCGTTTGCCGCTGAATGTTCAAAACAAAACAAGTATGTTTATACTATAAGAAATGAGGTATTAAACAAATATATGGGCTTATGGTTGTGATGATCTTTATGTAAAAAAACGGACATAAACGGAAATTAAGCCAATCCGGGGGGAGGGTTGATTTATGTTTAAGATTCAAATGCGAAAATTGAAATCACTTATGGTTGTCGTTGTCCTGTTGACAATGGCTGCAATGCTTGTATCGTGCGGGGAAAAAGAAAACTCCTCAAGCGACGGGCAAAAGCACGTACAAGAATCTGCGGCCGGCAAAACACAGACTTCCGGCCGCCTTATACAGGTGAAAAAGTTGAAATTGAAAAAGAAAAAATCCGAGCCGTTTAATCCTGCCACTCTTTATGAAAGCAAAAACAAAATGATAATAACGGGTGTGCATGGTGGAATAACCCTTTACGATAAGAAGAAAGGGAAGATAACGAGATTTGTCGAGTTGATTGATCCATCGGAAGATTGGGGTATGCACGGGAAGATTTTTATCAACGGTCAAGGTAGCGATGCTTTCGGATCCTTGATGGACAAGAAACACACCAAAATCATCATATTCAACATGAATGAACGTAATAAGTATCACTATGTTTATAACATAAAACAAAACAAGGCTGTCAAGGTGCAAAAAACCTTCAGCCATAAAAAGTTGCTGAACATGAATTTGAAGCTCCATAGATTGGAGCGAAAATGGGAATTCATCAATGGCATAAGTACTCCGCAGGCTGTGGAATATTCCTCGCCTATTGACAAAAAGAAGTATAGACCGTTTGTATAATTTACTGCTATTTCAACAAAATCAACAATTTCCGCCCTAAATTAGGCGGAAATTCCCCATGCGCTTTGTGTATGGGGAATTGCTATTTTCAAGGGTTTAAAATATAGGGAAAATGCTAGATACGAAATGAAATATGAATCAGTGCCCGCTAAACGACATTGAGATTTGATTATACGATCCGGCGACACAAACAGTTCTCCGCAAGCGTTTGTACCGTTAATTAAAACTACTGAAGGGAGTTTTACAATGAATATATTCAATAAAAAAATATGGGTTCTTATTGCGGGAATATCTCTCATTTTGCTTTTGACGACTATAGTGGTTCACTTGAGATCCCCGGCGGCAAAGCCCGAGTCGCTGGCGCTTTATTTTGTCAAACACGTCTATTCCGATTTCAGAAGTGACCGGGATAACAAGGAATTCGAGCGTAACATGAGAATGTACGTTGACGCAGATTCTCATGGCTTCAGGAAACTCTTGACGGACAAAAAACTCATAAAGGAGCGTGACGACATCTATTTTTCATCAAGGGAATCGCTGCGCAAGGCTGTTTACAAGAAGCCGGAAGTTTTGTCCGAAGACAATGGTATAATCCTGAAAATAAAAGCCGAATATGACTACGATGAGTTTTATGTGACCAAAAGCGGACATGAGAAAAAATTGAGCAGTTCCGGAGAAGTTGTGGACTACATAGTTCATTTAACCCGCTCAAACGGATGGAAAATAAATGATATATATTCAAATGACCTGACCTCCGGGATCATGTTTCCCGGGGTTCTTACTCAAGATGTTTCGAAAAAATCCGCTTATGAAGATTTTTTCGGTGGCAAATCAAAACAAAAGACATATGATTTGAAGCGAATACTGCGCAAAAGAACGAAACTCGGTAAAGAGACCGTAAATAAAATGGAGAAAAAATTCCACGAAAAAGCTGATCATCAGCGTTAACACACCGCAACACCGCCTCAAAGGCAACACACCGGGCAAAGGGCGGCACAAGCTGCCGGGCAAACCTGCACCCTCCCTCCCGCAAACGAAAACACTCCGAACTTTTCGCTTCCGTTTCTCGCAGACAGCGCAGGATAGAATACTTTTGATTGTGATATATTGTGACTCGCAGTCCATTGTGGTAGAATTATTCAGGCGATAGGGTCAAGCATTTGGACAGCAGAAAGGATTGTTTAATCATGGCCGACGAAAAGAGAATAGCCCTGTTAATAGATGCCGAAAATATTTCGGCGCAGTATGCGGATTACATAATGGGTGAAGTGGACAATTACGGAATTTGCTCCTATAAGAGAATTTACGGCAGTTGGGACAGAATCGTTAAAACCAAATGGGAATCCGAAATCAGAAAAAATTCCCTCAAGCCGATGATGCAAATAAACAACACCAAAGGCAAAAATGCAACGGATTCCGCACTGATAATCGATGCCATGGATATTCTGTACATGGGAAACGTCGACGGCTTCTGCATAGTGTCGTCCGACAGTGATTTTACTTTTCTTGCAAGACGTCTTATGGAATCGGGCGTCATGGTCATCGGCATGGGCGAGTCGGACAAGGCTACCGATGCACTCGAAAATGCTTACGACAAGTTTGTGTACATAGATCTGCTCGCAAAACAAGATCAGGAAGAAAAACTTGCCGAAGAGCGCCAGCGCAAGCTGACTGAAAAGGCGAACCAGACGACAAACCAAGAAAACAAAGAGAACAGAGGAGCAAATCCGCCGAGCAAGAAAGCGGTCGAAGCGAAGATTCAGGAGATCATCATGGAAAATGACGATCGCAGCAAGCCGACTGATCTGGGGCAGATCGGCAATGAACTCAGCAGAATGTTCAAGAACTTCGATGTGCGCTACTATAACCGACGCGGAGGCAAACGCTACAAGTATCTCAAAGAATTTGTCGGAGACTTCAAGAGCCTTGAGATAACGGTCGCCACAGATAACAGGGTCTATGTCAGCATAAAATAATGCGTAAAAACAATAGACAATAATGTGTTTAATGCATTGAGGAATACGAATAGCGTATTTTAAAGACATTGAGGAATGCAAATAGCGTATTTTAAAAGTATTGAGGAATGCAAATAGCGTATTTTAAAGGAATTAAGGCACACGAATAAGGTATTTGAAAGGCATTAGGGCATACGAATAAGGTATTTGACAACATAAGGAGGTTCATATGTCAGAAAACAAACGTCCGGAGGAAATGGAAAGAATTGCGACATCCGAACAGGCTGCCGCATTCATTGATGAACAGGTTGAAAAAATCAAAAAGCAGGTTGGAGAGAGAAAAGTTTTGCTCGCACTTTCAGGAGGCGTTGATTCTTCTGTTGTTGCGGCACTTTTGATTAAAGCGATAGGTAAACAACTTGTCTGCGTGCATGTAAATCACGGACTCCTGAGGAAAGGGGAACCCGAACAGGTCATCGAGGTGTTCAGAAACCGTATGGATGCGGAACTGATCTATGTGGATGCCGTTGACCGCTTTCTTGACAAGCTTGCGGGCGTTGAGGACCCCGAGCGCAAGAGGAAGATTATCGGCAGCGAGTTCATAGAAGTGTTTGCGGAAGAAGCCCGCAAAATCAAGGACATAAAATTCCTTGCACAGGGAACGATATACCCGGACATTTTGGAGAGCGAAACGGTGAAATCGCATCATAACGTCGGAGGACTTCCAAAAGATATGAATTTTGAACTGGTCGAGCCGATCAAACTTTTATACAAGGACGAGATCAGAGTCATAGGGAAAGAATTGGGACTGCCGGATGACATGGTCGACAGACAGCCTTTCCCCGGACCGGGTCTTGGAGTAAGATGTCCGGGAGCGATAACCCGTGAACGTCTTGAAGCTGTGCGAGAGTCGGATGCGATACTGCGTGAAGAATTTGCACGTGCAGGTCTTGAGGGGAAAGTGTGGCAGTACTTCACCGTGGTTCCTGATTTCAAGTCCACAGGCATAAAAGACAACAAAAGAAGCTTTGAATGGCCTGTTATAATCCGTGCCGTAAACACAAAGGACGCAATGGAAGCCTCCGTTGAAGAACTCCCCTACGAGTTTCTCCACTACGTAACGAATAGAATCACAAGCGAAGTTCCGGGCGTAAACAGGGTTTTGTACGATGTCACCCCTAAACCGACAGGGACGATTGAGTTTGAGTAACGCGATTTTCTCGAAAAATGGCTAAAATCAAGGCTTGTAGCCTATTGAAATTAGCAACTGGGACAAAATTGGGTAAAGATTTCAAAAAAAATAAATCCAATAATAGCTCCCAGTGGCTTTACAAATGAATAAAAAATTAGACCGTAGCGTGAGTGTTGCGGTCTTTTTGCATTTCTTTGAAAGTAGATATCTTATATAAATTTTATTTAGATAAACTGGAAGTTGTGATGCTGTGACCTTCCAATTTTATAGTGTAAACACAGTGGAAAGTCTAACTATTTTACTAACTCTAAACACACGTACCTTCCATTGGAAAAGACACCAGCGGAAATCCTCCAATCTTTTTCGTCACCTCCAATAATTATCAATATCGGTTCAGGACATTTTAAATCATTGTTATTAGATAGAGCAAACATTTGTTTTAAATCAGTATGACTTGGGATAGCGGAGGCATTCGGATGATAATGCCATTCTCCTAAATAATATAGACCTTGATTCCATACTGTATCTAAAAACGCTTTTAATCCGCTTGACCCCCTATGAAAATTATGCTTTGAATGTTTAGAGTCCTTAGGTGGTGGCGTTATCTGTAAAATATCTGCTATCGTTTGATCATGTGAGTAATTTCCTATTAACACACCTCCCGTTTCATAAGGATTAGCTTTGCTACAATAACCAAGCATTTGTTCATATGTTTCTTTTCCCAAATATATATTATATATTTGACTCCTATCTTTAAAAAACAAATTAGCCATATTCTTTTTTATCCACCAATATATAACCTTCGAAAATCCCATCGTTTTCTCTTTGCTCATAAACAATTGAAAGAGTCTTTTTAGATTCTGTAATGATATAGTTTTCGATTGCTTTTACTGCTGTAGCAGCTGCAAGCCAAACATCATCACTTCTTGCAGGAAAGGTTGGATGCCAACATCCAATCCCGTTTCTTGGTAAGCTGTAATCATCAAATAATTCTCTTTCTCTTTGTATATATGGCGAAATCAACTTAAAGAATGAGTTAAAATTAAAAGTGTTGCCATTCATTAAGGATATATATAAATGTTTTGCTCCCAAACCTACAGATATAGAAGCTATAATATGGCTTTTTCTAAAAATAACTTTTTCAAAAACACCAAGAACGTTGTTTTCTCCTGTGCAATCAATAATTATATCATATCTATCTAGGTCAATATTTGTTTTATATTCTTCATCAATTGTAAGCATATCGTTTATTACTTCAACGTTTGCATGTGGATTTAAGGAATTGAGATAACTGCTCAAGGATAGTTCTTTAAATTCTCCAACATTACCTATATTAAGAACGTGACGAGATAAATTCCCGACTTCAAATATGTCAGAGTCTACAATAGTGAGGTTGTATACTCCTGACCGTACAAGTATTTCTGCTACTGATGCACCAATACAACCTGCTCCAACAAGCAAAATCTTTTTTCTAAGTAAAAGGTCGTTCAATTTGCCCCTCTGTGATATTTCTTGTTGATTCCAGTTTTCTGAAACAATCCACTCCAACTTCGTTTTTCGGGTTAAAACTTCACTTTTGTCACGAAACCACCATCCTTTCTGATTAGTTCGGAATCCCTTTGCTGTCTTTTTGCCGTATGATACAACTGGTAAATATAACGCCTTCCAAAAAACAATTTCAGGCTCACCACCAAAAGTTTTCGGTACAGGAAAACCAAGTAAAAGTAGATGACGTTTTCCATCTCGAATCTTTGAAACAATATTTTTCAGGATATTCATAATATCAATGTGCTGGTTATTGCAGGCTTCTATTAAGTCACTCAAAGTTTCTGGTGCCTGCCAATCATTAATTACTGGAGGATGCTTCAAAAGTATCCACGGAGCATTAATTCGAGGAGAGAAATTCGTTTTTGAAAGATATTTACCCCATTGCGTGTAGTGCTCTATGTTACCATTTAATGATTTAAATTGCTTTACATAATACACAAATGGCTTGCTTTTATAAGCATCTAATTCTGCAATTCCGTATCTACAATTAGTACTTTCCCATTGCATAAAAGTAACAATATCTTCAGAAAAAGCAAATTGCATTTCTAATACATTGTTCAAAGTATATTCGGGCAGCTCAAAAGGCTCGTTATCTGTAACCAATTGTCCTTTTGCGGCTAATTCAAGCCAATTAATCGCTCTTTTTACATGGTATAGCAATCGTTCATCAACACTATACGACTCTGGCTGAAAATAAGACATTGTATTTATCTCAAGACATAACGCTCCTTTTCTCCACAAACCATTCTTTTCAACTTTGGCATTATTAGATTGATGATATAATGTCACTTTTATACTGTTTTCCACATCAGGATATATCTTAATTTTACCATTTGGGTATTTATCTTCTGCCACAACATACCACTGAGATAATTGAGGAAAGTAAGATGTTTCGTATCTAATTGAAATTCCTAAATGCAAAAACCAAACTTTTAATTCATTATCAAATTTCCAATCATCTAATATTTTGACCTGTGATAACGAATCCAAAGCTCTTCGAGCCTGTTTTAAGTTATCTAGAATTTGTGCTCTTTCCATTTATGCAAATCTTCCTTCTGGAATAGCTGATGATTTTTCAGTACGAATTGAAAAACCTGTTAAAGAATTAGACTTTGAAGGCTCTGGAGCAGAAGGAAACTCATTGCCGAATAATTCTTTCCATTTACAAACACTATCATATAAATTTTCATAATCAAAAGCTTCACGAGCTATCTTAGCTGTATCACAAACTGTATCGTAAAAATCAAAGTATTCGTCATCTGTAATTCTTGCAAAAACATTATGTTCAGGAACACCTCTATCAGCTAAGAAAGGTTTGGTAGGGTATTGAGAAACAATATTTTCAAGAGTTAACACAATACCCTCAGCTATACTTGTTATACCATCTGGACAGCAATCGCCAATAAAATGCTCTAATGGATAGCTTTTTGGATGTTTCATATCTGGATATTGTGTCTTACGCCACCACTTTAACGCCTTAACAACATTTATATAGTGTGTATTACAATTCTTGTTCTTCTCAACTGTCCATCGAATTTGTTCAAGCGGATGTGTTTCATCCCATTCTTCAGCTGCACAGTCAGGAATTAGAAGTGGCTCAGATTTCCATTGCAATTTGCTATCCGATTTGCGAAATATGTTGTAGACACTTTCAAACAAAGCATTATCAAATGATTTTGTAAACAGGTTTTGCTGGAAATCTTCAATTGTATATTCAGAAGTAATAGCTTTATCTTGCAATATTCCTGTTTCGCTTTCACTTAGGGCAGAGGTAGGCACAATATCCAAGTCGACATAACTTAAACTTATGCCTATTGACCTACCTTGAATTCTATACTTATCTTTGTAGTGCTTGTCTAAAAAAGGTACAAATAAATTTAATGCTTCTTCTGGCGTATATTCTTCAGAGTCTAATTTTGTTACAACAATAATATCAACATCTGATTTGTTCCCATTTTTAGGTTTCACAGCCGTAGAACGGCGGTAGCTTCCCTGCAAAAAAGTGCTGACAACAATTTTCGATAGTGTTTCATCTTCCTTCAATCTTTCTCTTAATGTCGTATGTCCTGTTTTCAAATCATTCACTTGATTATCAGACAAACGAATATTAGATAGAAAATCTTTAAAATATGATGGTACAGTAGACATAAATAATCCTCCTCTAGTCTGTAAAATTTATTGATTTTAAATATGAACAAGAGTCTCGTTGCTCAAAATCATATTCATACAAAACGCATTTACCAAATCCTCGTGAGTTTTGTCCTAAAAAAAACATAAATGCGTTTGGTGCAGAAGCAAAAATATGTAGCGTTGCTCGTCGCTCTACAGGAGTCCTTTGTGCTATAGCATTATAAACAGAATTAGCAAGAGTTGCTGCATGGTTTCCGTCTTCTATTGAAAAGTTTGTGGCACCGCCTTCGGTTAGCGTACAATTTATGATACGCCTAATTGATAGATTTTTTTCTTTAATGTATCCAACCACATCATTGTAAATGTGGCGAGTAACATTTAGTATTAATGCAGAATCAGATTGGTTTTCATCAAATACTTCATGTGAAATATCCCAATTAGAATAGTTTCTTTTAGATGATAGTTTTACATCCCATAATTCATTACCATTTGTTGCTGACTTTTGTATTGGAAATACATTGATACCAGATTTGCTATCGAGAATTCTCCCCACAGCAAAAGCTAAAGATGCATGTGTATTTAAAGATACTTTATAAGCGTGCTTGTCGTTGGTATTTGCAATCAAAAAATCTCTCAGTTTGGGATAAATATCATCGTTCCAATTATATCCATTTTTTAAATTACGACCATCAAACTTATCTAACAGGGACAAGCACATTGTTTCATCTTCTATATGTACTGCTCCACGAGTAAAGCTTTTAATGCCAATAGATATTCTTTTAGGGGAATACTTATCAACAATCAGAAGAATACGCTTTTCCAATTCATCATCAAATATCTTTCTATCAATACCATTACCGTGTGTTGAAGAAATCATTTGATCATTCACAGTAGCTGAAGTAATAAAGCTAATTTGGTCAAAAGTCATTGTTAGATTTCTATGCGAAATATATTGTGACAAAGAATCTCTAACTATTTTTTCCAATATGTCAATATCGAAAGGGAGATGTTTAAAAACTATTTTCCTACCTTGGATGATATTTGTATCAAATCCTTTCAATGAAATTTGTGCTTTATTATCCAATTTATTGTATTGAAATTTATCTATTGAATTAATAAATGTAAGAGCATCATTATCACATTGCCCTATTAAAAACAGCTCAAATTCAGTTGAACCCACATCATCATTAATGAGATCTTGCAGCCATTTTTTCAACGAATTTTTACTAAAAGTATTTATTGTCGATTTTACTTGAATACTTTTGAAAATCCTATTATTTTCTTCCAATGCAATATCAACTTTATCATCATATGAATCAAATTCAATATAAATTTTATCCCAACTCTTTTGACACATTGCTTCAAGAACAGATGCAAATGCTTGATATAAAAAGCCTCGTGAAGCTTCTTTTCCTCCCATAATATTCTCCTATTTTCATGACTTTTTCGCCTGATTTTAGCATAATGATCAATATCACTAAAACTTCTTTAATTTGATATAACACAAAATCGACAAATTCTAATTTGGCTATTTCTAGTTATCACATGAAAATTTTTATGATTCATAACTCAACAATCAGTCATATTATGAATATGACTGATTACTTATTTACTTTTCCTTAAAAATCGTGATTTCTTAGGAAAAGACAACTTCCAATCTTCAAACTCCTCGTCTGTAATCTCACCGTTATAATGTTTCTTCCTCATTTCATCCCATTCTACTAAAAAGTCATCAAAGTGAGGATTATGAGATAAAAGGGCAGTTGGTTCACCATTTCCTGCAAGGGGACGGAACTTCATTTCCTTTTCGTAGTCAAATATGATATGCATGATTTCAAAAATAGAATTTGGCTCATGATCGATTAATGCAGAAATATCACAGTTAAGTGCTTCTGCTATTTTTCTTAATTGTTCCTTATTTGGAGATCTATTTCCCAATTCATAATTACGAATTGCAGCATCAGTCAGTTCGGACATGATGGCAAGTTCTTTCTGTGTTAGTTTCCTAAACAAACGAATTTGTTTTAATTTCTTACCTGAAATCATTTCAGGACTCCTCTCTTTAAAAAATTTTCTATTACATTTTACCATAAAGCTACACTAAACACAACATAAGTGTTCTGTTTTATATTTTGAATGTGTAGCTTTACAATAGATGTGAGACCTCATGTGCATTAGTCAATGATGTGAGACCAAAATTGTCAAAAAGAAAAAGGTAACAGAATTTCATTGAATCGGTCTTACCAAAGTGAGTGATAGCGTATTCGATAAAGAAGCTATGTCTCTAGTTGTGAACGTCTCTCAATAGGCGATACCCAGCCGAGCACAGCCATGGGAATACGGTTTGAACGACGCATATATCTGTACATCTGCTCTTTCAGATCCTTGAAGGAGTAGAAGGTTATAAAGTTGTAGAAGCGCTCCTGATCGTTTCTATGGCTGCGTCAACCTTTCCGTTGTGCCATGGAGTTCTTGGACGAATCATTTTGTGATAAATTTCGAGGCCTTCACAAAAGCGATCAAAAGGATGTATGCGCTTG
>CALIBC010000182.1 GCA_938045615.1 uncultured Clostridia bacterium
ATGCCGCTGATGAGGTCGACCACGATAGCGGTTAAGACGAACAAGAAACACGCGGAGGCCACGGGGAACATGGCCCCGGTGCCTTCAAAGAGTATTTCCATTGTTTGTTGTTAGTTGGTTTGAAAAAGGCAGCGGGCGCCGCTATTGGAGGCCCGCCGCTGGGTGGTTTACGGAAAAACAGGCTGATCGAAGTTTACAATTTCGATTTTCTGTGTAATACACAAATACCCGTCTTCCAGGTTGAACGTGTCTTCCGTGATTACACGTGGCACGTAGTCAGGAAGCAATTCCACCGTGAATTTTCTTTGGGTGGGCTTTCCCATCTCGAATGGGTATTTCCGAGAGTAGAGTGTAATCTCCCCCGTTTTGGGGATAAAGACCATACTCTGATCCTCTGTATTAATTGCTCCGGGTGTCGCCGACTCTGTTTTGTTTTCCACGATGTACTTGTAAAAGTATCCCTTGAAACCGGGTGCAGCTGGCGGTGTTGCCTCCGCCGGAATGTCGAACGTCTGCTCGTCTCCGAGGGGTGTCTTGACTTCGCCGGCTTGCTGCACGCTGGCCTGAACGGTCACTTTGCGGGTGGTTGGATCGTAGTTGAATTTGGAAACACGGGGCTTGCCGGCGTCTGGCAAAGAGGGCGCGGGCGGTGCCGGTGGGGTGGGCACATGGATCGGGAACTCTTGCTCCTCTCCGATTGGGTCTTTCACCTCCCCGGCCTGTGCGACCTTAGCACGCACCTTCACCTTCTTCGTGTCCGGGTCGTACGTTACCCCCTCCACGAACGGTTTACCCGCGTCGGGTAGCGGTGTAGGCTCGGGAACATCGACCGGAAACTCCTGCCAATCTCCCAGCGGCGTTTTGACCTCTCCCGCCCGGGCGTTCTGAGCACGCAGGCGCACCTTCTTGGCGTTTTTGTCATAGCTGATACTGTCTACATACGGCTTGCCAGCGTCTGGCAGCTGGGGCGTGGGCGTGTGCCCGCCTTTGCCGCCTTTCCTCTTTCGTCCACCTCCGAGGTGGTACTGAATCAAATGCACGATTTTCATAGATCTATCTTCTTTCTTTGGTTATCCGATATACTTCGCACTGGCAGGCGCACCGGCCACGAGGCGCAATTGCTGCCCAGCTACGATGCCGTCCACGCCAAACTCTATTGCCTTCCCGTCGAAGCCGTACCCGGTCACGACGTCAGCCGTCACCCAGTCCTGCCCCGTGATGGAACGCTCAACGATCAAAGCATTGCCCGTCGCCCTTGCTTCAAACTCTACGCGCACGCTGATCGCGTCGCTCTCCGGCGCGAAGCTCTCGGAGATGTACTCCCCTTCGCGCACCTTGCTGAAACTGATTGTTTTCATTCTGTATAATTGTTTGTGGTGATTGTCGGTCTATTCCCAGCAAAGCAGCCCTGACACTGTGTCGATCTTAACTGTCCGGAAATTGCCTCCAGATATATGATTCTTATGTGGTAATGTGCTTATCTTGAATTGCGTATAGTAATGCCAATCAGGGTCCCCAGAGATGTGAGCAAAATTGACAGAGAAGGAATGAGTGGAGCCACCTATATCTGAAATACATTGTATTGGCTGTCCACCACCAAGTACGGATAGCCCAGAACTAAACAGCAAAGACTGCGAAGACCCACTTAAAACGTGAAAAGCTCCATCTGAATCTCGGATAGCTGCTCCATTGTTGTTGAGATACCCTCTAGAAACGAGGTCGTTTCCTGATATCCTAAAGTTTCCGATGCTTGCCGCCTTATTCACTACGAGCTCGTCGGTGTTGATCAGTGAGGTGATGATCTTACCGTGATCAATGATGGTGCGGTCGCCGTACTTGATCCGATTGAGCTGGATGGTGTCGTTTACACCCTGCTTCTGATCGAGCTTTTGTTCGATCTGATACTTCACGTTGTCGACCTTCG
>CALIBC010000183.1 GCA_938045615.1 uncultured Clostridia bacterium
GGCAAGGTGTGTTTTTGTGACACAAAAACCGTTTTGTGCTACAAAACGCCTTGCCCCCGGAGCGGCCTCCGCGGCGGTTCAGCTCCAAAGTCGCCACCTAAAAACCTCAAATCGAAATGAAAGACAACAGTTCGTGCTGGGACAATTGGCACGTCCGACCGCCGGCTTCTGAAGACCAACAAAAAGCCATCGATCTCTTCCGAAAATCAGGCGCGAAAACGAAGTCCGACTTCGTGCGTGCACGCTTGCTGGGGAAGCCTTTTAAGGTGATCACGGTGGACAAAACGGCCGGTGTCATGCTCTGTAAGTTGGAGGTTTACGCCTCGAACGCTTTCAACGCCTATTTCGCAGGTGCACTGAATCTCTTCTTCGAAATAAGCCGGCCAAAAGAGAAAGAAGAACGGGGGATACAGTGGAGGAGCTGACAGAAAGTCCGAACGACATGTTCTGAACGGAGATTGATCTTAGTTTGCAGGTGCGTGGTGCTGACCTATGTAAATTGGCCTACCAACGTCGACAGAGAAAACTATCTATCAGGCGCTTACGCAGTAAACCGCGGTGAATAGGAAAAGACTGTACCGGGTGTTTAATTACAAACCAAATGGAATAGAATAAATCATAGGCTTAGCTTATATCGCCATATATCTTTGATTTCAGCCATTAAGACAAAAAGTCAAGAGTTCAACTCTTCTTTGTCCCTTACAATCTCCGTTGTCTTTTCATGTGTTTTTTACATTTCGAATGGTGATATGCTTATAAAAATCTTGCTTCATCAGCTTTTTGTAATATGTGGATTTTCACAGATGCTCCTAACGGAAGACTTGATGGTGTACACACTCTGATTGTAGACAACGGTGGGTCCAGAGATGGAGAGGGGGAGTAGGGGCTGTCAGCGCATCGGCATATAACAACATTTCTTTTCTGATACCATTCTGAGATTTGAATAATGCCAACATACGCTCTACTTGCCCCTTTGTAAACAAATTCAGGCATGCATCATCTGTATAGTCCATGTAATTCATGAACATAACTCCAGGTGAAACTTGGATGCAATGATCAGTTTTTGGGAATGAGGCGGTACCCAAAGTTTTTTCTTCTTGATCAGACGTATCTGAAACATAATCGGTACCGAAACTACCCTTTTTATCACCCCAAATATGGCGTAAGTCTAACCAGTGTCCTACTTCATGCGTTGTAGTCCTACCTTTATTATAAGGAGACATGGGGCTGTCATCCCTTCCGAAATATTTGTAATCAATTACCACACAATCAGTGTTGGGCCTCGTTTTAAATTCGAACGGGAATTGAGCATATCCTAGAGATCATCTTTTAGATTACACACCCAAATATTCAAGTAATATCTTGTATTCCAAGCATTAGATCCATCTGTACTGATGAATTTCACATTGTTGGCTTTTGGGGTGAAAACTGCCACCGAAGTTCGGGTTCATATTATACCATCTGTAGGATTTCCATTGGGGTCTACTTTAGCTAATCTGAATTCAATATTTGCGCTTCCAGCAACATTTGAAAATGCTGGTGGCGTATTCTCCTTGTCTGCGTTCTTTCTTTGAAAATCTTCATTCAGCACCTGTATTTGAGAATGAATCTGAGCATTGCTGATATCCTGTGGTGTGCTACTATATACCACATGCACAACGACAGGGATGATAATTTTGTTGACAGAGGAGTATTTCATTGAACTGCGCAGATTTTGTTGTACTGCGCTCTCCTAAGCGATTATTCTTCTGTATTTCACGGGATCAGTCTGACGAATATATTCCATATTCAGCTCGGAACCACATGTTCGTTGCGAATAGCCACTAACCCATAGTGCTAACGCAGATATGAAGATTATTGTTTTTCACAATCGTTTCTTTTTATGGTTGACAATTTAACAAAGTGAGCCGGGCCCGTTTTATTTCCGGCTTAATGTATTCACTGCAATCGAAAACCTCTCCGCTTATAACAATAGATATTCCATCTTTCCTGTACCTCTCCGGAATATGACAACCTCGCGGGATGAGGTAATGTTCAGGAATAATCTCCTTATCATCTAATACTATAGTGATATCATCTTCCGAAATTCTGATATGGGCCGTTTCATCCCTGAGCGTTACGATTGGAATCTTTTCTTCTGCACATTCGCATGAACAACATATTTTTCTCTCCTTTTCGCATCCTGCTCCCATCCACAATAACAGAAAGAGTGCGCTAATCCATAAAATGAACTTCGTTTTCATTTCTCATCATGTTTTTCGTTAATCACAAGCTCCGCTTCCGGATCAATTTATCTTGCTACGCCTCCGGGGTGCGGTTCCTAAGGGCGCCCTGACAAGTCTGGCGAAGTATTATCTATGGTTTTCATACGACTGGCCTGTTAAATATTCGACGTAAATATCGTGGATACAATCGTAATACGAAACTTGCTTTCTGTGATTCTTGGCATTTTATCCCTAAAAAACTCTCTTTCCTGCAAATCAAACTTTTTAATCAAAGAAAACCTCACTCTCCCTCGATTCCTGCTTCTCGTATCCTATGAAACTTGCAGAGAGGAAAAACTTTCTGATAAGTGATCATTTGTCAGGCGCTCGTCAAATCCGATATGAACGCAAGAGGAAATGCCTTTCGCCATCGATAGCATTTCGACAAGGATTTGCTATCTGATCATTGAGGGGTGGGCCTTCGTAACCGTTTCGGGGTTTCTGCAGGCTCCGAAACTTTTGCTGTTACGTTTGTTAGAGAATTTGACACCTTTACGGGCGAGAAATGAGATGTCTTATGACTACTTCAAAGAGATGAAAGCAGGAGAATCTCGCTCGTTTCTTATTCGTTCCCTTTGGGGGAGTAGAGCTATCAGTATCTACCCATTGACAAACACTCCGTGCACTAAAGAAGAGAAATATGGACTGCCAGCAGAAATTAATGCTTCTAAAACCACAAAACAAAACC
>CALIBC010000184.1 GCA_938045615.1 uncultured Clostridia bacterium
TCGTTCTCTCGTTCACCTTCTTCTCCTCATTCCATCTCCAGCGATCAGTACGGAAAGAGAAGTGCTCCATGTCTTTCTTCAACTGTACGTTTTCGAAAGCCAGACCATACTTATTACCAACTCGATGACCAAACTCACGGTTGATAATGTTGATCGGAGAGTTCTCCGAGTTCCTATAACGCTTCTCAACAATCCACTGGAAAGAAGGAAGTTCTTCCGGATGTACGAACTCATCTAAGTAAGTCCAAACAGCAGAGTCGTGAGCAGAATACAACGGAACATGCAGATACTGTCCATCCGTATTACGGATCAGATACAAATCTGACGGGATCGAAACGCGATCAGAACCAGTAGCCAAGCAAGGAGTATAGTAGCCACCAAAATTGATGTGTGTATTGATACTGCAATCACCGGCCGGCAAGAATCCGCTATGGTTCGAGTGGAGAGTAACCTCGCGTCCCGATGCCAGATTCTGAATCGATACATACAAACGATGACGATACTTATATGGTAATGGAGCATTCTCAGCCCTACCAAGAGTCGCTGAACTTGCATCTATCGCCTTAACCATAAAGCCATCTCTCAGACGCGCAGTCTTCACTTGATTACTATCAAGCGCATTGCCTGTGTAAACATTAGTAAGCAATGTCGTCACATTCATATTTCGATCCTGCCTGAGCATGCCTAAATGTCCGTTAGTGGATGCATTGATTTGTATGAACATCACAGAAGTATCAGGAATCGCAGCAAACGTATAACGCTGTTGTGTTACCCAACCAATAGAACGAACACTATCCGCACCATTACGCCATATAGCAGGATCATACTCAGGACGATAAGCCGCCTTGAATGGATTGATATAAACACTATCTCCCGAAGGATAGTAAACCAGACGCCATACATATTGACCATACATCAACGAGTCTCTCCGCGATACCGTATCACCAGTATTGGTAAGTTTCTTCCACATCTGAGCCTGCGTACCCGTTGCAAATTTCAGGAACTGGTCACCTCCAGCATTACGCACATGGAAGTTTGAATCAACACGGAGATAATTATTACCGCTCTTCAAATGCATATAACCCATATAGTCCAAAATGGAGTCAGGGAAAGCGACTAAGAAGCTATCAGAAGGGACAGGGGCGTTCCACGGAGCAAGAGCTGGAGTAGGAGCGGGATTATAAGATTGTAAGAAAGCAACATTGACCAAAGCTGCACGATGAGCACTTGTGTCAAGTTGTGCTGCCTTCAGACCAGAGGTGAAAATATTGTTCGAAGCAGCATCTGGAGAAAATTTCAGTGGATTCGTACGACTCAATGAATTGAAATCATTGGCATCCAATGCGAACGGGAGCGCTTCACGCAAAGTGAAGTAGAGCATACCATCCACTTTACCAGCTCTTACATCCGTTGCCGGAGCGATCTTCACACAGATAAAGCTATCTGGAACCAGATTGCCAAATCTTTTACCACCAGAGGTATCACGCGGCATACACAATACAGCCACTGTATCATGCGTGTCATCTAAATAAGTAACCAATGGACGACCACCATTTAAAACAGTAGCATAAGTCTCTGAAAACTCCCATCCAGAAAGACCACCAGGAACTAACGACGTGTCACCACGTGCAGGAGACATCCTCCAGTTATTCCTATCTGTATTTAATTCCTCGGAAGAGTCACGTCTCCAACTCTCATGATTATAAGCATCTATTTCCAACAGAGTCTCATATTGTTTATTCGTAAAATCAAATGTTGGATTCTGACCCTGTAGATAGTCTGTTACATTTACACACCACAGAGCAGATGCTGAAATCTCCGTCTTCGGCGTATTATCCTTAAAATAGCCCTTCCATTTAGCCTTTACGGTGTCTCGGCTTCCTGCACGTCTAATTACATTAAGCGTATCGACAAAAAGGGAGTACCTCCCATTTTTAGTGGTGTCCGGCCGCATAAACAGAACCATTAAATTCTTTGATCCATCGTTACCGTCTAGCACATGGCCAACCGTATCTCTACGTGGATCTTGCAGACTACTCAGTACGTTAGTGAGAGAACCAAATCCCACAACACTATCTACAGATAAGTAGTAATAGCCTTTATTGGGGCCAGCCTGCAATTTCCTCACGGGTTTTCCCACACGCAGGTCCTGCTTCTTTAAGAATTGAGCATTACCCGAGACCGCAAATAGCCCCAACATGAGAATTCCCGCTAATAGCGTGAAAATCTTTTTGTTCATAATTATTATCGTTTTAATATTCAAATAGTCGATTATAATTCGATCGAAGGAATCCGGACGGTAGATAGAACTCTACCGTCCGAAAATCTTCATCTCTATCTTTTACTTCACGACAGCCTTCACTGCATTCTCACCTTCTACCGACACAATAACGACACCTTGTGGTGCAGAAATCGTCTCGTTATCAGATGCTAATACGGCTTTTGCTACCGTTTGTCCCAAGATATTGCTTACAGTAACAGCCTTACCTGAAGCATTCAGAACAGTCACGTTACCAACACCAGCAGTTACTACTACATTCGTCGTAGAGACTTCCTTATTAGCCAACGGCGCCTTGTCCGTCTTACGTACATTCCAAACTTCGGCCTCAGTAATCGCATCGTAGTACGATCCACGGCTGACAACCGGCACACCATTCTGAATCTTGATCCATGCACCCTGCATCGGAGCAATCATGCGTCCAGCACCACGATTCCATGTCTCGGACTCAATCAAGAAGTCTTTCTTCGATCCACCACGAGGTTCAATATAGCGGAACGAGAACACTTCGTCTTTATGGAGGTTGTTACCCAAGAATACTTTCTTCACACGCGGTGTGTTATTCAGTTTCTTGTAGTTCACATAACGCTGTCCATTAGCACCTTTCACATAGAACTCTTCAATCGAATGTCCATTGAGAACATACAACGTATCGCCTGCGTGGATAGCCGGGGTGAAGGCTAAACGATCCCAGTTAGAAGGTAAGATGTAATCACGATCACGGATGGCACTCTGCGAACCCAATTGAGGATCAGTGCGTGCAGAATCCGTCTCGT
>CALIBC010000185.1 GCA_938045615.1 uncultured Clostridia bacterium
CTTTGTCTTCATTTCCAACTCTGTTTTCGATTAAGTGCAACTCCGCTTCCGGATCGATTTATCTCGCTGCGCCTCCGAGATGCGGTTCCTAAGGGCGCCCTGACCGGTCTGGTGGAGTGTTGTCTATGGTTTTCATACAACTGTCCTATTAAATGTTCGACGCAAATATAGTATGTATAATTGTAATAAGAAAGCTATTTCCTGCGATTCTCGATGATTTATCCCTAAAAGATCTCTTTTTCTTACGGATCGAACTTTTTTTCAATGGAAGAATTTGCTCTCTCCTATTATCGCTTCTCGTATCCTATAGAACTCAGAGAGAGAAAAAAAATTCTGAGAAGTGGTCATTAGTCAATCGCTCCTTAAGCCCGATATGAAAGCAAAGGAAATGCCCTTCGCCATCGATAGCATTTCGACAAGGAACTGCTATCTGATCATCGAAGGGTGGGCCTTCGTAGCCATTGCAGGGTTTTCGCATGCCTTCAAACTTTTGCTGTGACGTTTGCCGAAGATTTTGGCACCTTTGCGGGCGAGAAATGAGATGTCTTATGACTACTGCAAAGTAATGAAAGCAGACGCACCTCGCTCGTTTCCTATTCGTTCCCTTTGGGTGAGTGGAGCAATCAGTATTCACTCATTGACAGGCTCTTAAATCCCAATTCTTTTGTTTTATGGGGTAAAGAGGGCTTCTTGGGGCTGAGATTTTAACAGTTCGGCGGATTCTACGGGGTTTTCGGGGGGTAGAGGTGCGTGGGCAGGTTCGAGATATTGAGTATGAATATCGGGTTCCTCTTTTTTCAGGTGATCAATGCGCATCAGCTTGATCTGTCGTTCCTTATCCTCAATATCTTTTTGTCTGGCTTCGATCTCTCTTTGTTTGGCCTCGATGGTGGCGCGAAAGTGCTCATTTTCAGCTTCTAAGCGGCCGACTTTGACAGACAGCTCCTGTATTTTTTCGATAAAGCCGGGGAAGGCCGGTTCCGATGGTGAGGGAGCCACTTCCGGCGCCGATTGCTCGCGCAGCATAGACCCCTGACCCGTCAAAAGCCATCGGGGATTAACATCGGGATACTCAGCTAATAAATTAGCTATTGCATCAGAATTTACAGGCCTTTTCTTGTTCTCACCCGTGAAACCACCATAAGTCAAACCGATTTTCTGACAGATTTCTCGATTTGTAATTCCCTTTCTCTTAGCTATTTGCAAGATTCTTTCCTTGATCATACTGGTTTTTGAGCTAAAATATTTTGCCGGACAGAAAATATATTAGTCGCCTTGCGACGTCTTTCAAAATGAAAGGCGCGCTAAAAATATGGATTAAGTAAACGAACAGAGAGATGGGAAAGATTCTAAGAGACCCCGAGTCGGTAAAGGAGTTGGCCAAGGCCTTCCGAGTGAGTACTCAAATGGTAAGAGCGGCACTAAATGATGCCTCGCAAAGCGACCTGGCTAAGCGCATCCGGAAACGGGCGCTGGATATGGGCCTGAAAGAGAAAGGAAAGGAACAAGTAACTGTATTAAACTAAGGAAGTAAAGACAATGGAAACGAGCATTTTACAATGGAAAGAAGGGACATCCATACGGATGCAGATGATTAAGGATGAGCCGTGGTTTGCGGCCAAAGATGTGTGCTCACTTCTTGGACTTGATAACAGCCGCCAAGCAGTGAGCCGGCTCGACGATGACGAAAAGGGTGTCATTAATAGTGACACCCTTGGTGGAAAACAGGAGCTTACGTTCGTCAACGAGTCCGGAATGTATGCGCTAATCTTTCAAAGCAGGAAGCCGCAGGCACGAGCGTTCCGGAAATGGGTGACGGGCGAGGTGCTGCCGAGCCTTCGGAAATATGGCTACTACGTGGCGCCGGGGGCACAGCTGACCGACGAGCAACGGGAAGAGCTGGAACGGGTGATGATGGGGCGGATGAGGCGCTACCTGTCGCGGCGGGACTATATACAGGTGGCGCGCTCGACTGGTTATCCGGTGTGGTTCGTGCAGCGGGTAGTGGCTGGTCAGGCCGGCGGGCATGCCGGGAGCGTGATGCTGGCTTTGCAGGAACGGGCGCTGAAGAACTGTCGGGAGTATGTGAATCCGCTGTCGGAGGCGCGGATGACGTCCGTCATCGAGCAGCTGAGCTGAGGTTACGAGTTACGAGTTACAAGTTACGAGTGATGGAAACGAAGTATGAATCCGTAATCGGCGAGCTGGGCCAGCAGTTGGAGCTGGCGCGGGCGGACGCGGAACGATTGGAAGAGGAACTGATGGACGAACAGATCGTCCAGGCGGCGCACCCGCTATATGTGGAGTTGCTGCGTGCACAGGCGCGTATCGACGCGATGAGTGATGCGATCGAATTGATCATTAACAGCTGAAAAACGAAATGAACATGGATAAGGATATGAGGCCGGTGGAGGTCTCGGAGGTGAATAGCGCGCTGATTCTGCGGGCTGATGAGATGGGAAATGAGCTGCGACAGTTGGTCACGGAAAAAGACGAGGATCGTGCGGCGGTGCTCGTTACGATGGATCTGCTGGATGGCGAGGAAGAGGCGGAGGCTACGCTGGCGGTGTATGGCCGGGGCTACATGCTGGTAGAGCTGTGCCGGCTGATGTGGAACGATCCGCGGATTGGGCCAGCGCTGAGGGTGCTTCTGATGAGTGAAATCGAGAAAATCAAGCTGAGCGATGAAAACAAGTGAATTGGTCATCGGAATGCCATATGTCTACCGGACGAAGAAGGGGAAGGACATGGTAGTGACGTTCACGGATCAAACCTACGATGGGCGCTATGTATTTCACACCAGAGGATGGAGGTATCGGTTCGTGTTTGGGCCGGATACGGTGAAAGACAGGGTGTCGGAATCCTATGACGAACATACAACAATCGATCGGAATTATATATGAAGGCAAGAGAATTAAGGCCCGGGGCGTGCTATTGGTACACGGGCCGGGGGCGGCGCGAAATGCTGCGATACCGATACCGGGAGCTGAATGTCTACTTGTTCGACTCGGACGAGGGGCAGTCGGTCAGTCTGACGGCCGATCGGGTGGAACGATATATCCAAGGGAGGGCGTAGGGCTATGCTACGCATGTTTTGGGGCGCGCTCAGAATGACGACGGTGGGGATGTGGCTCCGGTTCGGGTGCCTCGGGGTGTTGCTCTCGTGCAGCCCGACGGAAGGATCGGAGACGATGATAGACATTGCCCTGTACCTGGCTGCAGGTGTTGTGGTGGGGCTGATTTGGTGGCTCGACCAGGAACGAATGCGGCGAATAGCTGACCACCTGGGCGAGGATTAATTGTTGCTTTGTTCAATGTCTAAACAACCCAACAACCACCCAAAACGAGCCTCGGATTTGACCAAAAATCGGTCGGAAGCCCGAAATGAGCCTCGGATTTGACCAAAAACCGGTTGGAAGCCCGAAACGAGCCTCGGATTTGACCAAAAACCGGTTGGAAGCCCGAAACGAGCCTCGGATTTGACCAAAAACCGATTTGAAGCCCAAAATGAGCCTCGGATTTGACCAAAAACCGTTTTGGAGCCCAAAATGAGCCTCGGATTTGACCAAAAACCATTTTGGAGCCCAAAACCCGGCCTCGAATAGCTCTTTCTAACCCTTATATGCCTCAAAAACTTATCCGAGAGTGATCACTGGGCGGCTTTTATGCACTGCCCGGGTTTCCCTTTTTTAGCTTTTAGATTATAGTTTCCACGATGCCCGCTTACTCAATAATAGATGGTGTGCCCGCCCTGACGGTGAACGACTGGTGCCAGTCGGGGCTAACTTATCGGCAGTATTGTTACGATCGCCGCAACGGCGATGTGAAGATTCTGCGCCGCGGGGTGCGGGGCGAGACGGTGATCGACGCGCGTTCGATCCGCCGGGCCGACCGGCTGCGGGTGATCGAAAGGGTGATGGGGCGTATACCACGGGAGGAACACCGGCCGCTTTACGCGGTGGATGTAGACCGGGAGGCGGAAGCCTTCTTTGCCGCCTACGAAAAGGCAGACGGCGGACGCCTCTCGGAGGATACCGTCCGGCAGCTCACGGCCAAAGCCTCGATCTTCAATGCCCTCGGCGAGGGGCTGCGCCGACAGACGGAGCGCCGCGCGGCCAGTGGCTCCAAACTTCGGAAAGGGGCTTACTGGCAGACGATGCTCCAGTGGCACACGGAGGAATGCCGGCGGTCGGCCGAAACGTATGGCGTGGCCGTCCCCGAGTACACCAACGCACGCAGCCTCGAGCGCGCCTTCCGCGCCTACATGGCTGAGGGGTACGCCTCGCTGCTGCCCCGCAACATGGGCAACGACGCGGCGCGGAAGGTGTCCCGCCGGGCGGAGAACCTGATCGTGGCGCTTTGGCGAACGAACGACAAGCCGTTTGCATCCCGAGTGCATGAATTGTATTTGGAGTTCGCGGCGGGCGATACGGAGCTGTTTGACCGGGCGACGGGCGAAGTGTTCCGCCCCGAGGATTACCGCTATCGTGGCCGCCCGCAGGCGGTGAGCTGCTCGACCATCCGGCGGTACCTGAAAAACGTGCTTAATGAGACGGCCGTCTACGCCGACCGCAACGGGCAGTTCGACTACGCCAACTCGCAGCGCCCGAAGCATGTGCGACACAATGGCAGGTTTGCCCTTTCCAAAATCTCGATGGACGACGCCGTCCTGTCCCGAAAAAGCACCCGCGGATGGGTGGCCAAATACCTCTGTGTGGACGTCGTGTCGGGTTACTGGTTTCGGCCGGCCTACACCGTGGGCACACCCACGCTTGACACCGTGATGGAATCTTTCCGCAACGTCTTTTGCGAGCTCGTGGAGCTGGGTCTGCCCATGCCGGCCGAGT
>CALIBC010000186.1 GCA_938045615.1 uncultured Clostridia bacterium
CAAAACATCTTTCACTCAAATAGTGATGAAGTGTTCTTCTTAATTCTATAACTCCTGTTGCTACTTATATTTTGCTGAACCATTGAAAGAATGACCGCCGCTGCTCGTCGGACAGGTATTGATTTCCCGGTAATGTCGCACACTTCCCATACAAATTGTGCTCATGATCTAAAAAAGCATACACCTTTCCGCTATTTTTTGTCTCATCAACAAAATTGTTTTTAAATATAACTTTTTTTGATTTTATTTGTTTACAAAGTACAAATTTGATGGTATATTATCTGCGTGCTTGCTCAAAGATTATTTAATCTTTGAAAGACAGACTGTGTACGGATCACAATCCGATCTGCGATTCAACCGAAGGCAGTCCATCGGGCGGCCGGATCCTACTTTAGCTCCGGCTCTCCAAAAGCAAGTAACAAAAAATATCTAACGAAAGAAAGTTATTTAGGAGGTTATGTTTTGAGAGATCAATGGAATTCAAAGTTGGGCTTTATGCTTGCCGCAATAGGCTCGGCTGTGGGACTGGGCAATATATGGCGGTTTCCCTATATCGCGGCGGCAAACGGAGGAGGAGCATTTTTGCTTCCGTATTTTTTCGCAATCATCACTGCAGGTATACCTATCCTGATCATGGAATACACTATAGGCAAAACCTACAAGGGAGGCGCACCGGTTTCCCTTGCGAGAATCAACAAGAGATTCGAACTTCTGGGCTGGTTTCAGGTCATGGTGTCATTCATGATAATGGTGTATTATCTTGCGATCATCGTCTGGACCGTAAGCTATGTTGGGTTTTCCTTCAACTTGGCGTGGGGAAAGGATCCCGCTTCATTCTTTGTGAAATTCCTCGGTCTTACCGACGGGCCTCTTTCATTCGGCGGACTCAAGACAAACCTCATCCTTCCTTTCCTCGGCGTCTGGGCTGTAACCGCTTACATAATGTTCAGGGGAATAAGCAAGGGTATCGAAAGAGCATGTCAGATCGCTCTGCCTGTCCTGCTTCTTCTTATAGTGATACTTGTGATACGTGGTGTAACTCTGCCGGGTGCCGCCGACGGACTGGAATATATGTTCAAACCGAACTGGTCCGCCCTTAAACAATCCGGCGTCTGGGTAGCCGCTTACGGACAGATTTTTTACAGTTTATCCATAGCGTTTGCGATCATGATAACTTATTCCAGCTATCTGCCGCGCAAAACGGACGTCGTAAACAGTGCATTCATCACCGCAACGGCAAACCACGGCTTTGAGGTCTTTGCCGGCATCGGAGTATTCTCGATAATGGGGTACATGGCTCTGCAGCAGGGCGTTCCCGTGGCGAAGGTCGCACAGCAGGGTGTCGGACTTGCGTTCATGACCTTCCCTACCGCTATAAGTTCGCTGCCTGCGCTGAATGCGCTTTTCGGCATATGTTTCTTCGGTGCACTCCTGATGGCCGGTATCACTTCGCTGGTGTCGATAGCTCAGGCTGTGATCTCAGGTATGCAGGACAAATTTGAACTCCATCACAAGAAAGCGGTGACAATTGTTCTAGTTCCGGCTTTTCTGCTCAGCTTCCTGTTCATAACGGGTGCAGGTCTGCACATCCTTGACATAGTGGACGCCTTCACAAATCAGATAGGAATAGCCGTATCCGGAGTTTTGGAAGTTATCCTGATAGGTTGGTTCTTTAACCCTGAAAAACTTAGGCAGGAGGCAAACCAATTTTCCAATTTCAGTATAGGAAAGTGGTGGACCTGGTCGCTTAAGATCATCACCGTCCTCGTACTGGGCTTTATGACCGTCATGAATATCAAGAATTTCCTTACCAAAGGATACGGTGACTACAGTCGGCTCGGCGTAGGTGTATTCGGCTGGGGCACGATAGCGGTTATGATTATTGCGGCAATCATCTTTACTGTCATGAAAGGTAAAAAAGGTTATGCCGATAACATCCCTACCGAAAAAGAGAGAGAACATGATATGGAAGAGGAGGTAATTTAAATGAGCACAGGTGCGATAGCAATGATGATAATAGGCTGCGTGGGTCTTTGGGGCGGCTGCGCTCTGGCAATTTCCATAGCGGTAAAAAACAGCGTGAAAAACAAAAGGCGCACGCATTAAGCATCGCGAGAGTCCCGGTAGCACCGGAGTCCCGATATCGCAAGACTCCCGGTAGCGCCGAGGTCCCGATATCGCAAGACTCCCGATGCTGCGTGATATCCCGCAAACGTAAATATAACCCTTGGGTTCATATATCAAGACCCTCGGGTTATATTTTTCTTGATGGTTATATTTTACGGATTATATTCTACTTGGGGGGTTATATTTTACTCCGGTTATTCTATGTGTGCATGAAGATATTTTTTACCACGTCAGTCCCATATCATTTTTGTTAAAAAACTCTTCAGGCCTACCCTTCTTCACTATCTCTCCGTCTTTCATCAACCAGACCCTGTCCGAAACGTTCATGGCGAAATTCATCTCATGAGTCACTATCGCCATCGTCATTCCGCCATCAGCAAGCGACTTCATTACATCGAGAACCTCTCCTACCATCTCGGGATCGAGTGCCGATGTCGGCTCATCAAACAACATCACCTCAGGCTTCATGGCAAGCGCCCTCGCTATCGCCACACGTTGTTTCTGTCCGCCGGAAAGAGATGCGGGGTACACGTACGCCTTGTCGGAAAGCCCCACTCTTTCAAGAAGTTCAAGCGCATGCTTTCTCGCTTTTTCTTCGCTTTCACCGTTAACCTTTACCGGTGCGATCATTATGTTCTTCACGCTCGTCATGTGCGGAAAGAGATTGAAGTTCTGGAATACCATCCCCATCTTCTTCCGCACGCTGTTTATATTCTCTTCCAAGACAAGTTCACCGTCAAGTCTGATTTCACCCGATGTCGGAGTTTCAAGACGGTTAAGGCACCTCAGGAATGTACTCTTCCCTGAACCCGACGGTCCTATGATGCACACCACCTCGCCGTCATCTATCTTTTCCGTAATTCCGCGAAGAACTTCAAGCTCGCCAAACCCCTTTCTCAAATTACTTACCTCTATCACTTGCTGCGAGCCTCCTTTCCATAAATGTTACGCCTCTTGACATCACCATGGTTATGCACAGATAGACAAGCGCCACACCTATGTATGCCGGAAATGTTTCAAAACTTGATGCATTCCACAGTACGCCTCTCCTCAGAATTTCCACCACTCCGACAAATGAAAGCACGGCTGTTTCTTTTACGAGAGTGACGACCTCATTTCCGAGTGCCGGCAAAACTATTCTGAACGCCTGTGGAATTATCACGATTCTCATGGTCAGTCCGCTGCTCATACCCAACGATCTTGCCGCTTCCGTCTGTCCGATATCAACCGCCTGAAGCCCGCTCCTTATTATTTCGGCAACGTATGCGGCACTGTTCAATCCGCACACGATTATCGCAGGAACGATCTCCATATTACTCCAGTTGAATTCCACTCCGTACTTGTTCAGCAGTTGCGGTATTCCGAACGCCACTATAAGTGCCTGCACTATCAACGGCGTTCCGCGCATAACGTCTATGTAAACAGTCGCAACGGCTCTCGGGAACTTCATCTTTGCCAACTTCATCAGTGCAAACAGAAATCCCAAAATCACACCTATTATTATTGCGCACAAGGTCACCGCAAGCGTTATTGGCGCCCCTTGCCACGCAATCAGAAAGCCTTTCCAGTAAAGCCCCAAATCCATTTTCTCTCCATTCTATAGTCTCAGCCGGCGTCACGGGTATTCGTGAAAATCTTTTTCACGTCTAATCATTTAACTTCAACTCACAGATTCGCGGAATCAGATCCGAAATCAGATCCGGTTCACAACTATTTTCAGATCTGGAATCACGATCCGGTTTACAACTATTTCTTGTCGGACTTAAACCATTTTTTGTAGAGTTTATCGTAAGTTCCGTCTTTCCTGCACGACTTAAGACCGTTGTTGATTTTCTTCAACAGTTTCTTGTTCTCTTTATTGACCGCAAAACCATAGGATTCGGCATTGAGAACCTTTCCGACGATTTTGGCTACATTCTGCTGTTTCGCTATGTAACTTTCGGCAACGGGCTTATCGATTATAACCGCATCGACCGCCCCTGTTTTCAACTGCTGAACGCATATGTCAAAACCGTTTATTATAACGGCCTTCGCTATCCTTCCTTTCTTTTTAAGTTTCTTGACTTCGTCCGCACCTGTGGTGCCGATCTGACTGGCGACTTTCATGCCCGATGACAGCGAATCAAACCCTTTGATTTTGCTGTTATCCTTCTTTACCATTACCACAAGTCCTGAATCATAATACGTTTCCGAGAAGTCCACTTTTTTCCGTCTTGCCGGATCCTCCGCATTCATGCCCGCAGTTATCATGTCACAGTTCTTTGCCTGAAGCGCAGGGATCAGCGCGTCAAATTCAAATGCTTTGTACTTTACCTTGAATCCCTCTTTTTTACCTATTGCATCCATCAGATCCATGTCAAATCCGACTATCTTTCCGTCTTTATCGGTAGTGTCAAAAGGCGGAAAAGTCGGTTCCGTTCCGGCGGTGTAAGTCGGTACCTTATCCTTTTTTTCCGCACTCTTCTTTTCTCCGCCGCCGCACGCCGCAAGACTGAATGCCATTACAGCAACAAATGCTGCCAAAATCAACTTCTTAAATTTCTTGAATTTCATTTTCTCATACCTCCTAAAAAATTTTCTCCTGCATACTTCTCTTATTCCCTGACCGTAAACCAACATGACGCATATGCATAAACATTCAGTTTACCGTATAAAAATATAAAGATGGTTTATATGTTCATGATTATATATTATATCGCATACTAATGCAATGACTTTTTTTGTGTTTGCGCAAAGAAAAAAGACATGTGTTAATTTGCAAAGTAAGTTCCGGTTTTCATTCATAAAAGAATTTACTCTGAGAAACCTTTTGTGATAGATTTTACTGTGAGAAATATTCCTGCCGGAAAGGAGAAACCATGACAACAAACAAAGGCAGCAAGCATAAACATCTCACCTTTGATGAGAGGATAAAAATACAGGAAATGTTAGGTGCAGGCGAGAATTTCAAATCAATTGCGATTGAGCTCAACAAGGATCCCTGCACTGTTTCAAAGGAGATCAGAAAGCATATTTTGATTAGGGAGCGTACATATAC
>CALIBC010000187.1 GCA_938045615.1 uncultured Clostridia bacterium
CTACATCCAATAGTTTTTGACGATAGAAAAATTCTGTTCTACTGATGGATTCTTGATGTTCATATACAGAGTTTTCAACATCCTGTACGATATGATCTGCTTTTTCTTGAATCTGTTGTTTCCATTTTTTATGTTTTTTCCCAACGGAACGTATTTTATCTTTGTAAATGTTTACTTTTTTCCAATCGTCATGAGTAAAACCGTCCTTATAAGCATCTCTGATTCTCTCCAATTCTCTTATAGTCGCATAGAGATCATTTGCTTTTTTTAGATACTCTCTCTTAATCTTTTGGATTTCAGATTTTGCTTCATCTGTATCTGCTAGATGAAATAGATTTTTTCGTTTATCCAGAAGAATTTTAAGTTCGCTTTTCAGTTTTTTGCTATCTAAGCCTTTTTTTTCAGTATAAGAAATTAAGTTGTTTTTACTTCTGATCTGTTCATTTAGTTTTTCAAGTTCACCAGTTGTTATATTATTAATGTAATCCGCTAATATTTTATCTTCTGAATAGCTACGATACTCATTTTGTAGCGCAAAAAGACGGTCACGGCTCACTATAGTTTCCGCGACAATAAAATGACGATCTTTTTCACTGATATATTTCTCTAATTGTTTCTCTCGTTCCTCGTTTTCTGCTATCAAAACAGAATATAGACGAGATGCTTGTTCTTTATCTATATGCTGTAGGGGAGCTTGAATGCTATCTTCCAGTGATTTTTTTAATATTGAAAATGGGCTTTCATGGTTATTTAGAATTTCCATCAAATCATGATTGATAGAAGAAATAGCTATATTTCGTTCATCTTGTGTTGGTGATAAGTCATTATTATGCTGTTTTATTTGTTCAGAAATCTCTTTATGAATAATACGGATGCGTTCACGATAGATTCGCTCTTGAATTTCCTCCGGAATAGATCCTGGGAGAATGGAATCATTGCGCAGCATATTTTTTATTTGCATAGAATTTGGAATAAAGATCTTCTCGTTTATCCTCTTTACTGGTTCTTTATATATGGGAGATTCTTCGATATTTCCCTTCTGTATTTTTAGTTCATATTGCTTTTGAAGTGTAAAAGAAGATACTTCTTTGTTGATTCCATTTTGCATATAGAAATCATTGATTTTATTAGCCAGATGCTCTCGAACAGCAAAAATCTTTCTCGTTGCTTGTCGTCCAGCCCATGAACGATCTTTTATAGAACCCCCATATGTACTTCCTGATCTGCTGACACCTCTGCGCTTAAAGAACTCCTCTTTTGTTTTTATATCTCTGCTTCTATCATCAAGTAGACGTTCGGAGAAGATCAAATGACAGTGTGGATTCTTTTCTCCATATATGGCACTTTCTACTTCATGGATTGCATAGGTATATGGATTATCAGGAATAATTTCTTTTATAAATTCATCTACTAAGCGAATTTGTTCTTCTCTGCTTAGTTCATTTGGAAGGGAAAATTCAAGCTCTCGATAAGCACGTTTATCATATACAGCACAAGCCATCCAGAAATCACGATCACTTTCCGCCCAACTAGGAATATTTCCTGAATATGTGAAGATCAAATCATCTTTTTTCACTGAAAATTTACCTTCACGTTTGATATATTCAAAATGAGGGATCATTTTCCCAGATGTGCCAATCTTCATACTACAATGATAAGTTGCCATTTTGAATGTATTTCTCCTCGTATCTGTTGTTTTATCGTACCGTAGGTCGAATTATGATATACCGTAGGTATATCTAGAAAACCATAGGTTTTCTATCTTTGCTTTTGCAAAGCCCACAATACACTATAAAAGCTATTTTAGATTTTATAGTGTGTAAGTGGGCATTCTATTATTTTTTAGAAGCACAGAGAATGCTTTGCGCCTCCTGTGCTTCCATTTTATTGTACTAAAATCACATCAGATTCTCAAGTAAAATTATGATTGATAATTATATAAAGCTATTATATAATCGCAGTATGGATTTTTACTAAATTGAAAGAAAATAATAGGGTGAATCATGGAAAAGAAGAAAACTTATGCAGAGCAATCCGATCAAGGAAAATATATTTATGCAAATATTATTTCCATGAAAGATTTACAAATTTTAAAATGGCAACGTGTATCATATCTTTTAGTTGCCATTACTCTTATATCTGTTTTAGGTTTAATATTCATCGCTACCAGAGCAACATTTATTCCATATATTATCAGTGTAGATGAAAAAACAGGATTTGCTACAAGTTTAGGAAGTTTGAAGGAAGTTAAGCATGAACTTACTTCTGCAGAGATCAATTATTTCTTATCAAGATTTATAGAGCAAACACGATCCGTTCCTACAGATAAATTCATCTTACAGGAGAATATAAAGCGTGCAACCAGGATTTTAAGTCCTGAAAGTGCAAAGAAATTCAAGGACTTATATCTTTCGGAGTTTGAGAAAAAGATTGGTTCAGGAACGAATCGCGTTGAGGTTCTATCAATTACACCTGTTGCTAACGTAAGTAATACCTACCAGGCAAGGTGGAAAGAATCTTTTATTGGTATTGGAGTAAGTCAGGTAGAAGAAAAGACATATACAGGAATCTTCTCAATCGAACAGAAACCAATTAATGACGAGAAGATTCTAAAGGATAATCCTCTTGGTATTTTTATTATCGATTTTTCTATGAGCGAAGAAGGTATTGATTCCAACGGAAGGGCAAGAAGATGAATTTGAAGAAAATTTTGCTTGTTGGTATTTTAGAGAGTGGTATTATGTTCTTTCCCTCTATTTCATCTGCACAGGATGGCATTGTTGATTATCCGGCTTATACGGATGGATCTGCGCAGATATTTGAATATAATCCATATCAGCAATACGAAATTTATACCCGTGTTGGTTATGTAACAGATATTCAGCTGCGTCCTGGTGAAGAAGTACAAAAAATTGCAACTGGTAATTCTACACAATGGGCAGTTGATACAGATTTCGTTGCAGGGATAGAGCATGTCTATCTAAAATCGCTTGCTCCTGGACTTCGTACTAATATTATTATTAATACATCACAACGAAGCTACCGGCTAATTGCAAATTCTACAAATGATAATATTGGATATATTGTCATTTGGAGTTACCCAAAAGAGGATTATGAAGAAGGAATGCGGGAAAGTAATGCCCGATGGAAAAAACAGATAGAAAATGAACGACGCTTGCAAAAGATTTATAGTACAACATATGATCGCAGTTATATTGTGAAAAAGAATAAAGATGTCAAAAAGGACTATATCCCACTTGCTGTTTTTGATGATGGTGTAAAAACTTATGTAGAGCTATCCAAAAAGAATATAGATAACATGCCTGTATTTTATTACTTTGATGAATATGATAAAAAGAAATTACAGCTTATCAATTACAGGTTGAAGAATGGCATTATTGAGCTGGACAAGGTCATGCATAATATGAAAATAGCATTTTCTCAGAAAAGCTATTTGATCATTGAGCGTGGAAGCAGCAAGCATACGATCCCGAATCCAAAAGATATTTACCTCGGAAAAGTAAATATGGATAAGATTTATTCAATGGATGATTGGCAAGCCAGCGAAGTTCCTTTAACTGATTCATATGTAACATTGAAGGAACGCGAAAAAGCAGAGAAGATGAATCAGATGAAAGAACTTCTGCGCGAGAGCCGTCCGAATGATTCAGTAAGAGAGCCATCTTCTTTTTCTGAAGCAGATATTGATCGAGCCATTGAAAAATTGGAAAGTGAGATTCGCGCAGAAGAAACCTCGCGTTCATCTTCAAACCAACAGCCAGCAGACAGTGATCCGGCAATCCAATTAGAGATTCAAGAAATTTATAAATAGGAGGCGAGGTTCATGGGATTCAGCATATTCAAGAAGAAGGGTGAAGAAATTGACGAAGTTGAAGCATCTGCGGCAGAACAAGAAATTGATACATCACCGCAATCGGAAGAACCTCAGAAAATCAATAAGGGAATACTGTACGTTGTAATATTCCTGATTGCAGCTGTGATGGGGTACTCTTTGCTTTCTGGTGGTGATAAAAAGAAAGATAATACGGAGGACAGCGCTGCTGTTACACAACAGGAACTCCTCCCGGATGAAAAACTTGCAGAGATTGAGCGCAAAGAAAAAGAAAATAGAGGACAGGGAAAAGGAAAAGAAAAACTCACGAGCGATCCCTCTGGATCAAATCGACAGCCTCCTCAGCCCTCCAACACAAAAATAGAAGCAGATGGCTATTCACAGAAAGTAAATTATGTCAGTACCAATACACAGCCACAATCTATTATTCCTCCCGCTCCGCAAGCATCTGAAGCTGAAACCAGGCAAAGAGAAAAAGCTGAGAAACGTGAAGATGAAAGAGAGAAAGAGCTGCGCGAAGGACAGCGCTCTGGAATATTCTTCACGCTCTCTAAGGATAAAGATAAAAAGGAACAAAAGACTACACAGGCAGAGAGTATCAATGACTACTACAATAATCAAGGATATATCGAAATTATAGGGGGAGAGCCGCGATGAAGAAAATACTTTTTGCTGTGCTTATCTTATTCGCTGAATTTTCGTCTGTTTCTCTGGCAGCACCGGCACAGCAGAACATTCAGCTTGTAAAAGCGAATGAAGTTCTGCAGGCGGGATCGGTAATCCCTGCAACACTGCTTACAGCGATTGACAGTGATAACATGAACAGCGCCATTGTTGCAATCGTCCGGCAAAGTGTCTATGACAGCGTTACTGGGCAAAAACTGCTGATTCCGGCAGGAACAAAAATCATCGGTGAAACAACCGGTCTGTCAGGAAAGCGTGTCAACATTTCGTTTTCAAGAATCATTTTTCCGAACGGAAACAGCGTTATGCTTCCAGATTTGAAAGCAATTGACGGTATTGGATATGCAGGGATGCGCGATAAATACAGTACTCACTCGTGGCTTGCTGTACGGTCAATTCTAACAGGGACAATATTTGCCGGAGCACTGGCCGCAGCAACAGATCGAAAGACTGGAAAAAAGGATGAACGCAGTGCAGGAGAGGAAGCGATGGCTGGTGCATTATCCTCATTTATCCAGGGGATCAACAGCGAGGTAAATCGTCAAAATTCTAGGCTCAACCCTACTGCAACGATTCGAGAGGGGTATCAATTTAATATTCTTTTGAATGTAGACGTTAAAATTCGTCCATATGAGGAACAGCCATGAAATGGCTGATCTATCTTTTCTCCTTTTTAAGTATCAATCTTATTGCCAATCAAATTGCAATGAAGAAACTTTTAGCAGTCACAGGAGAAGAAATATTTTTGGCCGAAATATGGAGGCTTGGCGGAGTTTATATAAACCCATTTAACTATCTGACACTATACTATAAATATCACGATGCAGCACCTACAGTATTTCAAAAATTTCTTCCGATTGCCTACATCGGGGTTTTGCTCTCCTTTTTAGCGTTGGTCGGACTGAAACTATTGCTGACGGAAAGAACATTGACATCTGAGGGAACGGCACACTGGGCAACGCACAGAGATCTCCAAAAGAAAAAGCTGCTTTTCCCTACGCACGGCATCCATGACGGCATTATCTGCGGCACATGGTACACCGGCGCGAATTATGAGAAACTATTTGGCTTTTTGTCAAAAATATTCCGAAACCAAAATCAGTTATGGTCTGTCCTTCATATTCTTGAGAGATTACATATTTTCAAACGAGAATACATTATAGACAATGCTCCAACACATGCGTTTATGTGTGCGCCGTCACGATCGGGAAAAGGAATCGGCGCAGTTATTCCAACACTTTTGAACTGGCGGGGAAGCGCGATCGTCGCAGACTTGAAGCGGGAAAACATAGCTACCTGCGGCGCATACCGCAAATATATCCTGAAACATAAGGTCTTGGAATTTGCTCCGACAGACACACGGCCAACAGCACGATTTAATCCGCTCAATGAAATTCGATGGGGAACGGAGAATGAGGGGAAGGACATTGAGAATGTTGTTGGAATCATCGTTGGCGAAGGGAATGGGAACGATAAACATTGGATTGAAAACGCAAAGGCGTTGATTGTCGGTGTTGTAACCCATTTGAAATACCGTCATGCTTTTCTCAATGAAGGTTTGTCTCCGGATGATGAGGATTTCATCGAGACAAATTTCTACCATGTGCGTGAATTTTTAATGACGAGCATGGATGATGACGGGAAAACCCCGATCCCGTTCAGAGAAAAACTGGAAAAGGAATTGGCTCGAACACCGCATTTCCCGGCAAATATTTACGTTCCAAACAAGACCAGCGATTTACCGCCTTTGCTGGTGAATATCAGCTTGGAGCGCGCGCAGGAAATCACAATTTTCACGGATGAAAACAGGAAAAACCCGCATTCGCACCCCGTCGTTACACAATCATTTTCCAGCTTTATTTCAAAGCCGGATAATGAAGGGGGCAGTGTTCTTTCAACTGCTGTAACGGCACTTGGGATTTTCGGCGAGAAAATCATTGCCGATAATACCGCAACATCGGATTTTATTCTGGGAGATATTCGTGGACATGATGTGCCAACAGATCTTTTCCTCGTTGTCCCTCCGTCGGATATAGCACGCGTCGGCAGCCTATTCCGCTTAATCCTCGAATTCATCATCCAACGTGGAACAGAGGACTTGGAAAAGGCAAAAAAAGAGCATCGATGCTTGCTTCTGATCGACGAGTTTCCCGCATTTGGCAAAATGCCACAGCTTGTTCGCGAGCTTGGCTATATTGCAGGATATGGATTTAAGGCATTCCTCATTGTGCAGGGATTGGATCAGATCAAGGAAATCTACAAGAATTTTGAAGTCCTTACGAACTGCGAAACACAGATATACTTTGCTCCGCGTGATGAAATCACGCCGAAACACCTTTCTGAACTTCTTGGCAAAAAAACGATTCTAGTCAAGCAAAAGAGCGCAAAGGAAGGGATTCTTCAGGCAACAAATATCACCGACATCGAAAAAGGGCGCCACTTATTGACACCAGCTGAAACGCAGACCCTTTTACGCGATCGATCTGCTATGATTATCGAGGGTCTTACTGTCAACTCGCCAAAGAATAAATGGTTTATGAATCCTGATCTTGTGCGAAAGGTTGAAGTATCTCACCGTATGGATCATCAAAAAAACATTGGACTGGAGGAACGATAAGATATGAATACTTATCAGAACATGATTGAGGATATGAATAAGGCGAAAGCACGGCAGGAAAAAGCAATGCTTGCCCTAAAAAAAGCAAAGGAGAGTGAATCCCGTGCGAACAAGAAACAAGCAGTTGCCTTGCTCGATACACTGAAAAATGTTTGCAATGTGGATTTTTCTGATCTTCCGTTTATCATCGGTGCAGTATATCGTGCAAAGGAAGAAAATAAGCAGGAAGAATATACTATCGAAGGGAATATCATTCTTGAGAACCACAGCAGCAAGAAAGCAGGGAAGGTAGATGGAGACAAACGTACAGAAGGGGAACGCAGAACCAACGGAAACCCAACGTAGGCAAGGGAATCTGATTCTGTCCAGCTTCGGTGAGGAAATTCTGCACTACTGGAAGGACGAATCCGTCAATGAAATTTACTTGAATGATGATTACTTTCTGCGCCTTGATACGATCTATGGGAGAAAATGCACGGATATAAAGTTGAATGGGGAAATCGTTGAACGCATCTGTATGGCGATTGCCGGTTATAATCATGAGGTAATTGACAGTAAGCATCCTCGGCTTGGCATTGAACTTGATGCATTGCGGATTCGTGCACAGATCGAATATCCTCCTATTGTCAGCCGTCCTGTGTTCTTCTTGCGAAAAATGGCTGCAAGAATTTTCACCTTGGAAGAATATCTTGAGCAGGGAATTTTGAAAGAAAAACACTATAATTACATCATACAAGCAATTAAACAGCGAAAAAATGTTATTGTTGTTGGGGCAACAAACTCAGGAAAAACAACATTTTTGAACGCCATCTTGAAGAAATTATCTGAAATACATCCAGATCACCGGCTGATGATATTACAAGACGCCAGCGAACTGCAATGTAGTTCCGATGATGTTCAATACCTTAAAACATCAAAAAACAAGGAAAATCCTGTAACGATGGAGGATCTTGTTTTTGATAGTCTACGTCTTAGCCCGGATCGAATCATTGTAGGGGAGGTGCGTAACGGTTCTGCTTATGATGTTTTGAAAGCATGGAATACAGGGCATCCCGGTGGTTTTTGCACAATCCATGCAGACGGATGCGCGGATGCGCTGACACGTCTTAGAGTGTGAGGATTTCG
>CALIBC010000188.1 GCA_938045615.1 uncultured Clostridia bacterium
TGGGTGGGATGTGATGCAGGATCTCGCGCTTCTCCGGACGGTCGATGCCGATGTCCTTGGCCGTGCGGAAATCGCAAATCTCCCCATAAAACAAAAGAATGGGGATTTAAGAGCTTGTCTATGAGTGAATACTGATTGCTCTACTCACCTAAAGGGAACGAATAAGAAACGAGCGAGGCGCTCCTGTTTTCATTGCTTTGCAGTGGCCATAAAAGATCTCATTTCTCGCCCGCAAAGGTGCCAAATTCTTCAAGAAACGTCACAGCAAAAGTTTTGAAGCCTGCGAAACTTCCGCAACGGCTACGGAGGCCTACCCTTCGATGATTACGTAGCTTCCTTTTATCGAAATGCTGTCGATGGCGGAGGGTGTTTCCTTCGCGCTCATATCGGACTTGACAAGTAACTGACGAATGATCACTTGTCAGAAAGTTGCCTCTCTCAGAAAGTTCCACAGGATACGAGAAGCGAGGGAGAGCGAAGTTCTTCATCTATTAAAAAAGTTTGATTTGTAAAAAAGAGCTTTTAGGAATAAAACACCAAGAATCACGGAAAACAACTTTCGTATTACAGCTATACGTACTATATTTGCGTCGAATGTTTAACAGGCCACTTTTATGAAGGTCATAGATAATACTCCACCAGACCAGTCTGGGCGCCCTTAGGAGCCGCACCCCGGAGGCGCAGCGAGATAAATCGATCCGGATGCGGAATCGTGATTAACGGAAAACATGATGAAAAATGAAGACGAAGTTCATTTTATGGTTTAGTGCACTCTTTCTTCTGCTGATAGCGGGGGTAGGGTGTGAGAAGGACTCTCCTTCTGAACTGGTCGGCACATGGGTGCTGATAGGTTTTGGAGATGTAACCGGCAAAACTTTCCGAGAACCTGAACCCAGAGATTGCGAGAAGTGCTATACAATCTCATTCCTAACGAATGCAACGTTCAGAGGGAATACCCCTACTAATGATGTAGTAGGAACATATACGGCAAATGGAGGCGTATTTCGCATCACGAATTGGGGCGGTACTGAGGTGAATGAGATATTAGATGGACCTCAATATGTCGAAGCCATGTGCAAAGCTTTCCACTACGAAATAGCTTCTGAACAACTTAGGTTGTACTATAATGAAGATAAGAATTACTTACTGTTCAAAAGAAAACAACAATGAGACGTACTGTTTTTTTATAGGTCTTTTTATCTGCGCTCTTTTTTTAGTTAAAGCACAGATAAGTACCGATGAAGAACCTATGAGTTTTCGGGAAAATAGCGCACCTTCCCGCTTCTCGGTACCGCAGGATATTAGGATCATGCCTGCGTTGGATATGAATCGCATCGAACAAGAAGATGTGCAAGATGAAGCAAACGGCCTTCCGCCTCGCTTCGGTTATCCTCACAAGGTTAGCCTCAATCTGGGAAATTCCGGTCGATGGCAAGAACTATCTAACGGAGATAGATTATGGCAATTGACCATACGCTGCCCACAGGCTCTTTCCATAAACCTACTTTATGATAGGTTTTGGATTCCGGAGGGGGGGAAGTTCTTTATTTATACGACTGACCGAAAATACTCGCTCGGTGCCTTTACTTCTATGAATAATAAAGGCGGCCGAGACAATGTGCAGGGCTTTGCCACAGGGCTACTGTATGGGGATTAGATTACGCTGGAGTATTACCAACCGAGACAGGTCGCCGAACAGGCTATAATTTCCATAGCTTACGTAGTACAGGGCTACAGATACATTGAATTGCCCAGTAATATGACAACAAGAGATTTAGGTTCATCGGGAAGTTGTCAAGTAAATGTAAACTGTTCGGAAGGACAAAGCTGACAGAAGGAAAAGAATGCTGTAGCAATGATATTGGTAAACGGTACCCGATATTGCACTGGTTCTCTAATCAATACTACAGCAAACGATAATCGCCCATTGCTTTTAACGGCACATCATTGTTTAGGTGGTCCCGGGAATAATTATATCCAATACGATGCAATCAATAATCCAGCTTTAAATCATTGGTCTTTTTATTGGCATTATGAGGCGCCCAAATGTGGTAATGTATCCATAGAACCGCCTCATTTATCAACTATAGGAGCTACAGTGATAGCAAACAACGAAGCCTCGGATTTTGCACTGTTAAGACTAGCCGAAGATCCTCGCAACAAACGAGGAGTAACACCTTACTATTTAGGCTGGGATCGTTCTGGGTACCCTGGAACGAGAGGAGTCGGTATTCATCATCCGAGTGGAGATGTGAAGAAAATATCTACACATAACATCACTCCCTCTAATTCTAATTGCTTCTCTTCAGGAGAAAAAAATTACAATTTCTGGAAGATAAATTGGATGAGAACAGCTAATGGAATTTCTGTTACAGAAGGTGGATCGTCTGGCTCTCCTTTGTTGAATCAGCAGAGAAGAGTTATCGGGCAACTTTATGGTCCAGGCACGTGTCCTAACCCAAATTGTTCAGATCCATCAAAGGATATTGCGGTTGCCTTTACTTTCTTGCAAGGTCAAGTCCTGCTGATGGAGCGAAAAATCTCCACCGCAGGGCTTTTCTCTTCTGTCTGCCGAGAACGGTTTTCATTCAAGTCCAATTTATTGTACGGTTGTATTTTTCGCTCCAACCTTGCGAAAGTAGGCTGACCGCCAAAGAGAAATGCCCGAACGAATACGGCATACTCAGGCTCTTTGGACGCAAGCGATAAAATAAGCATTCTACCTGTTAATCGTACGGACGATTTATCTATCTAACCACAGAGAGATAGATAATTCTTACGTTCGTCCAAACGGTCTATCGTTCGAACTATCTATTTAACGTGAGTTCGACGGATTCAGAACGATGTAAGGGGAGTGTAAATGAGGCTTTGTGCATTGATAGACGGCTTCTTTGGAAACAGGAAATAGGTGGTAATTGCCTATAATAAGTTGATGATGAAGCGGTCAAAGTATCTATGTATGGAGTGTTCCACCTGCGAAATGTTCTTAAGTTCATCATTCACCGTTTCAATAAAGCAGCGATAACCAGAACCGTGGAAAGGAATCATTACCAGCATAACTTCTGTCTTTGACATCATAGAATCACGACGATGCTTTCGTTTTCCGGTAGGTTTTAGCGTATATTTTGCCGTCATTACATCAAAAAACTTGCAGGAATCGACTACCATACAAAATATTTCAGTAACTCCTCCATAGGTGATTATTACGGTTTTTATTTATAACTGTTTGTATATTAGCTCCTTAATGCTACAACGAATTTCACTAATCACCAAATCCATAGACACTTATAATTTGTCGAGATCACGGTAACATAAAAGCAAAAACAAGAGAGACTGTGATCTATAAGAGGCTTTACGCGGATACCATCAGTAGTGAGAACATTAATCTTAATATAAAGATTTACACGCTCATAACAGCTGTTTTTTAGGGAATCTCTGCGCTTTCTCTCCTCGCATTAGGGCAGAACGGAGGGAGGGAAGGACTGTTCAGATGTAAAGATTATTCCCATCTGCTTTTTAATCTACGACCTTTTGTGTTCTAAAAGATGCGCTTTTGATGTGCAAAAGGGCATCTTTTAGAATGTAAAAGGCACCTTTTACAAGCCCGTTTGTAACCTATTGATATCTTGATGGTTACAAAGGTGATAAAGAAGGGGTATGGTAGGGAAAGTGAAAGATAGCGAAGTGAGAAGTGTAAGGATTTTTGTTGCTGTTCGTTCCGTTGTGTTTTTCAAGGTAAGGTCAGTGCGCTTTGTCATCGGGGTAGCGGCTTTACCGATTCAAAAGGTGGGTGAACAGACTGAGAAACGGCGGGATTGGCAATCAAAAATGTATCTTTCAGTCGGTGATTTTTTAACGTTCCAACGACAGTTTACAAGGAATTAATTGTGTTTCAGCGACAGAACCATGACCAATAATATGGACCATTATGGATATACAGTAAGCTGAGAGGCTACTTAATAGATTCAGCTCGCACGCTCTATGTCCTCCTTTAAAAAGGACAAAGAGCTTCACGAGCTGTAGAAGGAGAAGTTTTCAATTCAACTTATATCACTTCTCAAATAGATTACCGATATCCTTATGCTATAGAAGAAGAAGTTTTTATCTCAACTTATAGCCCTTGAATGCATAGAAAAGGATATAAGAGAAGCTGACAAAACAGATCCCATACGCATATTGAATGTTGCTAACATCCTTAATAAGTCCGAACAACACAGTGATAGCAGCACCACCGATAAGTCCCATTGTCATTAGTGATGAGCCCTCCTTGGTATATTTACCCAAGTCCATAAGAGCCAAAGGCCAGAATGCTGGCCACATCAATGAGCAGCCTAATGCCATGATACCTACAGCATAAATACTATAAACACCCGGGAGTAACAATACAAGTAGCGTTCCAAACAGTGCAACGAAGGAACAGATCTGTAAGGCTTTCGTCTGTGAAAGATACTTAGGAATAAGAATAATACCTGCGATATATCCTATACTGATGCTGATTGGGGTAATCCATGAGTACGTATGAGGATGAGGAAGACCTAATTCACTTGCATAATCTATAAGTGTACCCAAGACGATGGTCTCTGAACCAACATAAAAGAATATGGCAATTGCTCCAAGAACAAGATGTGGGAACTGGAAGACAGAATGCTTACTGTTTGCGTAGTCGGATACTGCTGAATCTGCATCGGCGTCATCTTCTCCAGCAGCTTTCACCTCTGGCAATGGTGACATGAGTGCTACGACACCTAAGATTACAAATAAGCAGATTATAACCAAGAACGGTTTGTCAAGATCTTCCAAGCCAACACCTCCACTATTACTTGCAAAAAGAGCAATAAACAAAGGTGATACAGGCCATGCTAACTTGTTTATCATGCCCATAATAGAGATTCTTTTTGCTGCACTCTCCGTTGGTCCAAGGATTGTTACATAAGGATTTATGGCAGCTTGTAGGAACGTATTAGCTGTTCCACAAAGGAAAGATGCCAATAAAAAGATAATGAAACTCCTTTCAGCTGCAGAGAGAATAAACACTCCGAAGGCTATAGCAAACATGGCAAAAGCTGCAGCCATCGTACGCTTATATCCAATTTTACTTATCAATAAGCCTGCTGGATAACCAAAGATAAGGAATGGTAAGAACGTAGCACCTATAAGCATATATGCTTCTGTGGACGAAACGCTTAGCGAAACCTTCAATACTGGTACTAATAAGGAATTGATTCCCAATGCAAAGCCACAAGTAAAGAACATGAAAGCAAGGAAAAGCATTGGTGTAATGAAGTTGTTTTTACCTTTCACGTGTAAACTTTTTTAGTTAAAAAAAAATTGAAGTCATCTAGACTTTTAAAATCTCTACAAATTGAGAGGAGTTTATTATCTTTGCACTATAAAAACCAAGATAAACACTCCTCTCATGTACGAAGTACTGGACAAAGATACAAT
>CALIBC010000189.1 GCA_938045615.1 uncultured Clostridia bacterium
CCTGCCATGACAATGCCGGCTACTGCAACGGCTGTAATCACATAATTCATACGTCTCATTATTGTAATATCAACATGTCCTTATTCCCAAATCGGCTCTTCGTCTCAGCATCTAAGTCTTCATATTCGACAATCTCGGTGTGATCTGAGAGAATCTCCCCTGTAGATCTATCATAGAAAGTATTGACCACACCTCTTTTCAACCCAATGTCCATCATGCCATAATTGCCCGAGCTGAGTTTCTCGTCAATTATCAGCGCAATCGCACTTGCGTTCGGATGCTGATTAATAATCTCTCTATACTTTGCCCTAAACCAGTTGGCTATATGATTGAAGAAGTTGACAATCTGGGTCCGTATCTTTTTCAATACGTCCCACATTTGAAGGAAGAATCTCTTTAGTGTTTCAAACAGTCCCATGTCTTATAACTTTAATAGCAACATACTCTTATCTCCGAACGCCTCTTTGAGTTCATTCGATTTCATCCCACAGCGAATGCAATAGACCTTGTTTTTGTCCACGGCCTTCTTGTTTGCATCCAAATACTGAAGAAACAGCTCCAGCTCATCCTTCGCGTTTCTTCCCATGTCCAACAGCGCGGCGAAGTCGCTTTCCGGAGTCATCGTCTTAGTGAGAATCTCCTTCAACGCATCCATGTCCAGCTCCTTCACCTCAATCATCTCACAAAGCACCGGGGTATGCTTCTGCACATAGGCAGAGGCCTCATCAATCCCCTTAGCGATGTCGTCACCATGCTTATCCAAAAAGGATTGCACAGCGTCTAACCTTTCCTTGGTAGCCCATTTTTCCAGTTGTTCGACTACCTGTGTAAAATTCACTTTCATATTCTTGTATCTATTGTTTGGATAGTTTCATTTCAAGCCTTCACGCGACAGAGCATGATTCCCTTTATTAGAACCATTCGGATGCTTAGGGCAAGATTTCGTTAATAATGAAGAGGCAACAGTACCTTGAGTGTCAATCTTTTTTTGACAATACACACAGGTATAAGGAGGATTTCCTTTCCAAGGTTCGTGTTTCCCACTCTTAGAATATGGACATTTACCCTCATTCTTCATCAATAAAGCTGTGTCATTTAAAGCAAGCTCTCCGCAGTATGTGCACATCGAATAACGCGGCTTATTTTTCACATTCTCCATTTTCTTATTCATCTATCTATCTTTCAGTTGGTGATCATTGTACTCTCCTCTACAGTGCCGGCTCGTGGTGGCCGCGGTGGTGTCCCTTGGGGTGGTGGAGGCAGGTGGAGGCCGTCAGGC
>CALIBC010000190.1 GCA_938045615.1 uncultured Clostridia bacterium
ATATCGATATGAAAAAGAAACGACTTCGATTAGTAACAACCATCGCCCTACTGGCAGCCCTTGCAGGCGGCAGCGGCGGCGTAGCGTGGGGGCAGGCCTACCGAAGTGGGTATGTCACCAGCAAGGGGAAAATGGAACTCCGAAGGGGGAATGCCCACACATACAACGGACCGGCTGGTTATATTGTCGATTCGACAAACGTGAACAACGAGTTCGGCGCGGGCGAATCGGCAATTATTGGGAACGGGAACGTAAAAGTGCCAAGCACTTCCACCCATCCATTGAATACTACCCCGACCATCTTACGTGTAGGGTCTGAATATTCTAAGAATGTCGTAATTGATATTTACGATAGTGACGGTGGAGCAGCGGGACGGATTATTAATGTCCATTTCCGCAACTGGGATCCCTATGATGCTTATTTTAGAAATCCAGCATATTGTCAAAAGACTTATCGGGAGATACATACGGGTTCTAAAGATGGGACTAATGACCGCATGTTTATCTCAACGCTTGCCTATGATGCAACGAGGGATGTGGGAAGTTTAAGTGGCTTTGGATCGGGTGTGACCGGTTCAGATGGAGGTACAGATAACCCCACTTATCCTACTAGCCCAATTAATACTCTCATTAGCTTCGCGGATAACGCCCCGGGTTCGCCTTCTGGCTACTATGGCTCCGTCCATCATGCGGTCAAAATCAATGACAGTACAGCTGTTTTCCCTATTCACAATCATATCAGTGGATGGGATCTGGATAACTTTAAAATCAACATAGCCGGTGCAGGAGGGGCTGTCTACACTTCGAGCCGCGAATCACTAAATAAAGACGACAATAAGCCACTGTATTATACCGTAGCCGGTTCGCTGACAAATCCGAGCGCTTATGTTTCAGGAGTTACCGGCGGCTTCGGGCCGACTGCTTATGTCCGTCCCACAACGGTAATGGTCAGTGACAACAACAATTCGTTTAAGTTGCTGCGCATGACCGATATCGAATGGTGGTGGATGCCCAAAAAAGGGACATTAGGCAGTGTTGAAAGTTTAGGTCGGTGTGACCTGTTTAATAGCTATGGCTGTGGTCACTTCAATGGTGACGTTTGGTACAGTAAACAAAACGCCACATTTACTCCATTAGGCGCTCAGCATGTAGCGGGTGCCTATGTAGATGGTGCGATCCGCTTTCTGAAAGGATCGCGCACGTGTGTAGAGGGTAATGCCGAAAATGAAACGACTGCGTCAGGAAGCAAGGCCTATTTGGTAGTTCCGGAAGATGGTCTTTTTGCCTTGCGCGTAGGCGGTGAGTTCCAAAAATTCAATTGGCACCGGGCTGTAGCTGCGGATGGAGAAACCAGAGCCGATTGGTACCAAAAGAACAGTGGCCCCGGCCTTCCCTATCCAGCTAATACATCCCCCGACCCTGTATATCTGTATCCTACGGTTGCTCCTACACCATGGGCTGCCAATTGGAACGTTTTTCCCACAGTTACGAATGACAATGGCATCAGTAGCCATGTGCAAGTAGCGGGCAAGACCGTTGCGGGAAGTATTTTTGGTGTCCGTGGAAAATACAGCAGCGATAACGCAGATGTGCATACCAACGACAATGCGCATACCGCCGGAAAGGGCGGTGTGATTGAAGTGGGTACACACACAGGTGACGGTACACCACTCAGCCACGGTACAGGAACGGCTACGTTGGCCAAATTCCATATCTATTCGGGCGGTACGCTGAAAAACTTTGCCAACACCTGCGTATCCAGCTGCGAAGAGGTCAATATGACGGTTACGTCGCCTTCTTTTACGATAGACGATGATGATCAGCCCCTGAATATTTTGAATGACGGTAATGGCAGTGCGCCTTATTGCTGTGCTAAGATTTTGTTAGGTGGTGCCTCGACTGGCGTTGGAAAATTGAGTAGCGCTGGCTGGGGATCGAAGAAAGGTCCGCTGCATATACAGGCAATGGGATCCGTGGAAGCCGATGCAGGTTCACACCTGAATATCCCGACTGGAGGCAATGACAACAATGTGGCAATCATTTCCAATCATTCGTATATCAAGCTAGGAAAACTGACGTATGATAATAACAGCGGTACTGGATCTGCTGGCCATGAAGGTAACCTGACAGTATGGGCACATGGTGCACCGATTTCTACCCCGGGGTGTGGTGGTTACATATCTACAGAGGCTCTCACCATCAAGTCCGGCCAGACCACCAACGGATGGTTGGATCTCTTGACCTATGTGCCTAACACGAACGTTTCCCCTAACAATACCTTGAACTATGGCCTGTATTGCGACAATCATTTGGGAGCCATTACAAGGGCACGCACAAATCTGAGCAATACGAAGCTGCAGACGCGCATTCAGTCCGATAATGACTCTGTCACTGTGCACGGCGATTTCAAATACGAAGGTGTAAAGGGGGCTTTGCTTGTACAGGGTGCAGGTGCTGTAACCTTTACTAATAAGGCGGAAATCAAATACACCGATGAGGGCGATGCCGCTATCCAGTCGACCGGCAGTACCGTAACGGTAGGTGGCGAGTTCAACTACACCTCAACGTTTGCCTCGGGTAAGAATGACCTCTTTGTGGATGGTTTCCGAGGCGTGGCATTCAATGGCGGCGGTAAAATCGATATGGCCGTGGCTTCTCAGGATGGATCCCATGTCGGCATCCAAGCGGCAAAGGGCAATGTGTCTTTTGATGCTCCTTCAAGCAAGAGTTTCCTTGTGGACTATAGCGGAACTGCTGGTAACAAGGCTGACTTAGATATTTGGGCAGGCCAAGACGTGCTGTTCAAAACGAAATTCACTTCTACCGAGAACGCGGATAGTATCAAAACTCACGTGTTTGCCGGTCGCGACATCATCTCTACGAACAGTAATGCGGACGTGACTTTCAATAGCACGAACGATATTGGTTCTACATTGAGATGGGTTGCTCGCCGTAACATCACCACGAATGGTATCCTGACCGCCTCTTACACGGGCACGCAGACGGGCATCATGGCCTTCCAAGCCGCTGGTGGTAACATCACCACAAACAAACAGGTGAGGGTATCAACAGAGAACACGAACCGCGTGCTCTTCTCTGCTGAAATGTTGAATACGGGCTGCAGCGTGCTGAATGGTGGGAACTCTCCTTACACGGATTGTACCCCGGGCAATCGCAATAGCATGGACGGCAACATCTACTGGAACGACTCCGTGACGATCACGCGTACCGTAACCTCGAACTCCACAACGGATATCTTGGCGATGAACAATATCCGCACGAACCAAGTGGG
>CALIBC010000191.1 GCA_938045615.1 uncultured Clostridia bacterium
TATATTCAGGAGGGGTTGACATGGCTATTGAAATAACATCTAGCAATCTTTTTTCTTCTGAACAATTGCGACAACATTCTAAAATATATGCAGGCCCAGGGGCAGGAAAAACACACTTTCTTGTTGAAAATGTGAAGAATATCATTACGACTGATGATCTCATTGTTCAAAGTCGCGCGAGAAAGGTTCTGTGTGTTACTTACACAAACGCCGCTGTTGATGAGATAAAAAGACGGCTTGATATGTTTACTGATCATGTTGAAGTACATACTATACATGGTTTCATCATTGAACATATTATTTCTCCGTTTCAGCAAGACCTGAAAGAAATTATGGAGTCTGATTTTGGAATTGCTGTAAGCGGAAAGGGGAAGATTTCGTCTCAAATTGAAGGGCTGGGAATTTTACACGGTATTGACAAAAATAAAATCTATGATTATGTTCGAAAAACAAATCTGACGGACTTTTCAAATGCTGAGATGACATACAGCAAAAAAGCAATGAGCGACATCGAGATTGATAATAATACTTTTGTTAAATCAATAATAGATGAAGAGACTCCTCATCAAATACGGCTTAAAGCACCAGCGAAAATTGATAAACAGCATATAAGACCAATAAAAAAGTATGTATGGTCTGTAGTCAAGAAACTGACGCATAATGAAATACTTTATTTCGGATACAGAATTCTTGAGAGAAATCCGACTGCATTGTATACAATAAGGGTTAAATTTCCTTTTATTTTCGTTGACGAGTTTCAGGATACGAACCCACTTCAAACACTACTTATTAAAATGATCGGAGAAAAATCTACCATAGTAGGTGTGGTAGGAGATATTGCGCAGTCAATTTACAGTTTTCAAGGAGCACACCCCTCAGATTTTAAAAACTTCTCCATTGAAGGAGACCGAGCGGTGACTGAATATGTTATCAACGGAAATCGGCGATCTACAACTAGTGTAGTCAACTTATGTAATTTTTTGAGACAATCTGATCCAGATATCATGCAAGTTAGTATACGACAGTATGCCTCGGAAGATAATAAGATATATTCAGAAGCAAAGAAAATCCATATTCTTGTAGGAAAATCACAAAAGGTACAAAATATTATCCAAGAAGTTCTCAGTAATGATGGTGTAGTACTCACAAGAGCATGGGCGGCAGCTTTTGACTACATACAGGGTATTGATGAGGAGCAGGCCAAGTTGCTAAAAGGCATATATAACTCCTATTATAGTTCTCCTATTCAACTGAGAGATGAAATTGCAGTACATAATAATGTGACGTGGGTAAGAGCGTTTCGTTTTATTTTGGGGTTGTGGGAGAGCTACTTAAATGGATCTTTTATTGATATTATAGGGGCTCTAAAGTTATATAATTCCTTTGATGTTAGAAATCTAACACCCAAAATAGTGTTTCAGATAAAAAAGCTCTCAGATATCGTTTTCAATGATGTTAACGAGAAAAGTTACACATGTAATGTTATCAAGAAATTGAATGTAGAGATTGAGAAACCGGAGTTTAAAACCTTAAAAGAATCGGTTTTTGAACCAGGCTTTACTATCCCAATATTTGATGATCTTGATAGTAAAAAACTGATAACCGCAGTTACCAAACTCTTATGGGGAACCTCATATAAACTATTCACCGAAGTCTTCTCGGAAAAAAGCAAATATATGACTGTCCATCAAGCCAAAGGGCTTGAATGGGATAAGGTAATCGTAAGTGTAACACCGAACAGGTTTGATATGATTGATATAGCCAATATGTATTTCAAACCGCAGTTAATAAATGAAAGTCCTTCCGACGAATTTACAAGAATGTACTATGTTGCGTGTAGCCGAGCAAAGGAAGATTTGTACATACATATTTCCAGTGGATGCACAATAGAAGGACTCCAAACAGCCATAAAAGAATTCATAGAGGAAACTGGAAAAGACATTGCTTATGAGTTCATTTCGTAAGGAAGCTGATTGCCAAATTTTATCCTTAATCCGTGGAACTCAAGTTTCTTAAAAGTGCCACAGTCCAGATAAACACTGGCTTTCTGAACCGTAAAAACATCATTTCCATAATCACCTGAGGGGTGAAGTATTTACTGCTGATTTTTTACATCAATACTTCGGTTTTTGATACAATAGAACCATCAAAACCGGAGGTATCAAATATGAAAAGGATCAGAGTTGAGCTGTCAAACGAACGTCTTATTACTCCGAGTGGCCTTACACTTGTTGGAGCAGCACTCGGGAAGAGTGATCTGGTTAAGCGAAGCAACCGCATGACTGTTGATAAAAAGCGTTCCCAGCCCCAGATCAAGAATGGCGATATCCTTCTAACGTATATTGGCCTGCTCTGTCAGGGAAAGAGCAGCTTTGATTCAGTCCGTGAATTCCACGAGGATCCGGATTATTTTAAAGCCGCGCTCGGGATTGCCTATGCGATTCCTTCGGCAGAAACACTTCGCCAGCGGATGGATACGATCGGTTCCTCCCTCAGGGAGGATATCCTGAAGGCAAACATCACCATGTTCAAGACCATCGGTGTAGAGCCGACCGCGCTTGAAAACAGACATGTTCCGCTGGACATGGATGTCACGCCGTTTGATAACTCAAAAACTTTTAAAGAAGGCGTGTCCCGAACATATAAAGGTTTCGATGGATACGCTCCGATGATGGCCTACATTGGAACGGAGGGTTTCCTTGTCAACACTGAGCTCCGCGAAGGAAAACAGCACAGCCAGAAAGGAACTCCTGCTTTTCTGAGGCAGACCCTCGCCCTGGCCCGTCAGTTGACCGCCAAACCCCTGCTGGTACGCATGGATTCCGGCAACGATTCCGGTGAGAATCTCGGTATCCTGATCGAAGACGGTTCATGGTTCGTTATCAAGCGCAATCTCCGTGCCGCTGAAAAGAAGGAGAAATGGCTGGAAAAAGTCCAGGACTGCTGCAAAGACGTCCGTAATCCACGCGATGGCAAGACAGTGTATGTTGGCAGCAGCTGGAAAGATGTTCTTTATAAAACCAGTAGCGGAGAGGAAAAGACCATCTGCATGCGGATCGTCTACGAAGTCATTGAGCGCACGATCGACAAGCATGGCCAGTTCCTGTTCCCGGCAGATGTCGAGGTCAATACATTCTGGACGAACCTTGGCTGCTCCGATGACGAAGTGATTGATCTGTATCATGCTCACGGTGAAAGTGAGCAGTATCACAGCGAGATTAAGACCGACATGGATGTAGAGAGGCTTCCATCCGGTAAGTTCGATACCAATGAACTGGTTCTGGAACTGACTGTCCTGGCATACAACATCCTCCGTATCATTGGCCAGTCATCATTGAAAAGCAGCCGTTCACCAAAAACAAAGCGTCCGGTGAAACGCCGCAGGATCCGTACTGTGATCAGCAACCTGATCCTGATCGCCGGACATGTAACAGAACACGCCCGCCAGGTTGTTCTTGCACTTGGATGCAGCAACATATGGCGCCACACCTTTATGGACCTATACAGGCAGTTTATGCTGGCCTGATACACAATAAATGTAATCCTGTTCATGGGTACCATTCTTAAGTGCGCTCATTTTCAGGGGACAGTGTCTGGTTTTGAAACCAGATCAGGTTTTACTGCTATTAAGGGATAATCCGTTTCATAGTCTCTGTTGTTCAAGTGGCTTGAAACTGCTGATCCTTTTATAAAAACATTAAGTTTCACGGATTCAGGTATAATTGACGACTGAATCAATATTAACGGAGGGTACACTATGGCACGACCAAAGAAAAATCA
>CALIBC010000192.1 GCA_938045615.1 uncultured Clostridia bacterium
TATCCACCGTCGCCTGGACCCAGCACGACCAGACCATCGCCCTCAACATGGCAGGTACCAAGCGCTTTGATGCCATCGGACTGGATACCTTCAACGCCTTCTTCCAGCGCCTGGGACTACCAGGACAGCTTCGGGAAGAGCTGCTGACGGAAGTGCGTAACACGACGCGCCGAGTGCTGGATGTTTGGGGTAACCACTATGAAGGCAGCAGTGTGCCGGCAGGGCTGATGCAGCGCGTAGAGGCGCATATGCGGGGGTGCCCTTTGCGGCTTGCCGCTGCCTGATCGCGCAATCCGGGCACGATAAAGTCCCTGCCACCCCCGCCCTGCGGCAGCCATCGTCGCTGCCGCACGACAGACTGTCCCCTTCGCCTTGCTGCGACTGATGCTTTTTGGCCGAAACATCTGGCACCGCCCAAGGCCAAGGATATGATTTCTCCATGGTCAATCTTGTGCAATACGTTGCATTCTGGAGACATAACATGGCATCCAAGCATCCCCATATCCTTCGCACCGCCTGCACCGCAACCGCGCTAAGCGTGATGCTCGCCGCCTGCGGCGGCGGCGGCGGCAGCGAACGGGACAAAGCCGTATCGGCCAGCCCCGTGGCCCCCACGCCAACACAGAACATCGTCGCCACTGCGCCCACCCCGTCCTCAGCCACAACGCCACAGAGCACTCCGGCACCCACAGGCCAGGCGAACACACCTGCCGGCGGACAGCCCAATTCCGTACAGCCGGCACCCACTGCACCGCAGAACCAGACGACAACCCTGCCGCCGACCACGCTTGCCCCGACGCAGCCGGTATCACAGGCAGACACCAAGCCGGCCCCCACGCCGACGCCCACACCAACTCCAACGCCGGCACCAACTCCGGAACCCAAGACAGTGCCCAGCATCAGCAGCAAGGGCGTTCGTGGGGATGTGTTGTTGGCGATGATTGAGCAGAATCGCTGCCAGACATGGACATCTCCCAGCAAGTCCTTTGATGGCCCCAGCGTGGATGACTACCAATCTATAGGCATCGCCCTTGTCCGGATGTCTGCTGCACTGGACGCAAACAACTACACCTCAGACCCGAACTACTGGGTTCCGGCAGTTTCCATTCCAGAAGAAAGCCAGCGCTGCGCAAAGCGCTACTATCGCCCTGTCACCGAAGGCACATACGAATTCAAAATTTTCAGCTGGAATGACTACTCTCAAGGAAGGACACAACCACTGTACGGCGCGCCATGGATCAAACGCGGTTTTAACAGTCTAAGCGTATCTTACACAATCAACATTACAGCGGACAGCGTCGAAGTAGGACCATACATCAGAGTGGATATTGAGGAAGATCGTGGTCACCATGCCGAGACAAACCCAATCTTTGTTCCTCAGGGCCAAATCGCGGGGCCCTGGCTCGGCTCGGTCGGCCTTCCATCCAAATTCAAGCGAAACCAAGTGGTTCCCTTTGGCACGATTCAGGAATGGAAAAACGACAGTGACATCGTTCGCCTGATGCTGATCAAGGGCAGCAAGAAAGACGAGGCAAAACTCTGCACCAACGCAGACCTGTCATTCGTGAAGCGCCTGCAATGCACCGTGTGGCACATCCCGACTGACTGGAAGTGGGGGCAGGAACTCAAGACGCCGGAAGGCTACATCGTTGACGATCGCACGGCTTACCCGAACGAAAGCGGGATGCTGTACTGGCGGAGCAACTAAAGCCTATACAAACCAAACAGAATAAAATCCCTGAGACACCAAACCATCATTGCATTTTTCACAAAGCACCACAAAATCATGCACCGCATCATAAAAAGCCACCTTGACACCTTTGTAAAAAATTTCTCGCTCAATTCCCAAGAAGAACCAGAGCAATTTGAGATGTTTGCAGTATATTCAGTCATAGCAAGCAGATTCAATTGCAGCATAGACCTCGATGACATCGTAACAAGCAAAAACGATGACGGAATAGATGCAATAGCTATCGTAATAGATGAGTCCGTAGTATCCTCGCTCAAAGAAGCCAAAGATATCTTTGAATCCCACAGAAGAACCCATGACGTAGAGGTCATTTTCATTCAAGCAAAAACATCCGAAACATTTAACCTGGGCGATTTTCTGAAGTTCAAGGATGGGGTACTTCGATTCACCGAAGACAACAACAATTACGCCCCCGAAGACGAGGTTCTGTCATGTTCGCATCAGATCTTCCAAACAATGCTTCAAAACGCGCCAAAAATACGAGACGGCAAGCCATCCATGACAACCTTATATATAACCACAGGGATATACAAAGCACCGAAAGAGATCGAACGAGCATCAGATGAGTTCAATAAGAAAATCGTCGACCTTGGGCTATTCAAAGATATTAAATGCAGATTCATTGGGCGCGATGATCTAACCAAATTATGGGTCAATACGTACTCTGAAATTGATGCAAGTATCACGCTACTCGGCAGCGCTCCTCTTCCGGAAATCTCCGGAATCGATCAAGCATATCTCGCCGTAGTAAAAGCAAAAGACCTTGTATTAAACCTTCTTACCACGCCAGAAGGAAACTTAAGGACGCAAGTATTTGAGGAGAATATTCGAGCATACCTCGGATCAGACAACCCGGTAAACAAGTCCATTGCAGATACCATAAAATCAAACACATCGAGCAGATTCCCCATCCTGAACAACGGAATAACCATTGCAAGCCCCGAGATCAGACTTCAAGGCACTACACTGCACCTTAAAAACTATAGCATCGTCAACGGATGCCAAACGTCGAACGTTTTGTTCGAGAACAGAGAAGACCTAAAAGATATCGTAGTCAACATCAAAGTAGTACAAACAACACTGGAGGAAGTCTTTTCAGACCTCGTAAAGGCAACCAACAGCCAAACAAAAGTAGAAAATGCACAATTTCTATCGCTCCGACCTGTTGTTAGGAGAGTAGAGGAGTATTTCAACACATACAGCGCCGATGATAACCGACTCTACCTAGAAAGAAGAGACAGGCAGTACGTCGGGCAAGGAATTCCCAATGTCAGGATATTCTCCTGTAATGACCCAGCGGAACCTGCACAGTTCAGGCCGCTAAAGCGTAAGCTTCGGCGGGGGTCTTCATGTTCAGCGCCTGATGCGGGCGCTGCTGGTTGTAGAACCGTATCCAGTCACCCAGTACACGGCTGGCGTGCTGCAGGGATTCGAACCGGTGCCGGTGGGCACACTGCTCCTTGATCGTGCGGATGACCCGCTCGACCATGCCGTTCTGCTCAGGGCTGTGTGGGGTGATGAACTCCTGCTGCAGTCCGTAGCTTCTGACCAGGCTGGTATAGCTGCGGCTGGTGAACACCAGGCCATTGTCCGAGCGCAGCAGGAAGGGCTGTGGAACCCGCCCCAATGTGCCGAACCGTGCGATCAGGGCATGCTCCAGCGCGGCTTCGGGTGTTTTGGCACGAGCGCTGCGCGAGAGCTGCCAGCCCAGCAGTTCCCGGCTGTAGCAGTCGATGACGACTGCCAGCGTGCACCACTTGTCCTTGCCGGCCCAGATGCGGCACAGGTCGGTGGCCCAGCGCTCGTTGGGGGCCTGCGCCACGGAGGGGAGTGCCTGAATCCGGGGCCGGAACCCCACGGCCCGTTTGCGGACCTGCCAGCCCTTGATCTGGAAGATACGCTGCACCGTATTCTTGTTCATGCCCAGCAGCCCCGCTACGGTTCTGTATCCAAAGGAGGGGTTCTCCTCGATCACGGCCTTGATCGGCTCCACAAGCTGCTCCTGCAGCTTCGGCGGGGCCTTGACGGTTCTGTAGTAGAACGTGCGCCGGGGTACGCCAAACCAGCGGCACAGCTTGCTGATCGAGACCTTGAAACCGT
>CALIBC010000193.1 GCA_938045615.1 uncultured Clostridia bacterium
GGCCGACTTTGACAGACAGTTCCTGTATTTTCTCGATAAAGCCGGGGAAGGCCGGTTCTGATGGTGGGGGAGCCACTTCCGGCGCCGATTGCCCGCGCAGCATAGCCCCCTTGCCAGTAAGTAGCCATTCGGGAGATAGATCACTATAATGCGAGAGAAATCTCATTACATTATCCTCAGACAACCCGCCTTTTTGGGAAAGAACCCCATTGGATATACCCGTATTCTGGTAAATCTCATACTTTTTAATCCCCTTACTATCAGCGTATTCTAGAATACGCCTCTTTAGAACTGAAATTTCTCTCGCGATTTGAATACGGATAAGGATGTGAGGCAGGTAGAGGCTTCGGAGGTGAATAGCACGCTGATTCTGCGGGCTGATGAGATGGGAAATGAGCTGCGGAAGTTGGTCAAGGAGAAAGCCGAAGATCGTGCGGCGGTGTTGGTTACGATGGATCTGATGGACGAGGCAGCGGAGGCAGAGGCTACGCTGGCGGTGTATGGCCGGGGCTACATGCTGGTAGAGCTGTGCCGGCTGATGTGGAACGATCCGCGGATCGGAGTGGCGCTGAAGGTGCTTTTGATGAGTGAAATCGAGAAAATCAAGCTGAGCGATGAAAACAAGTGAATTGGTCATCGGAATGCCATATGTCTACCGGACGAAGAAGGGGAAGGACATGGTAGTGACGTTCACGGATCAAACCTACGATGGGCGCTATGTATTTCACACCAGAGGATGGAAATATCGGTTCGTGTTTGGGCCGGATACGGTGAAGGACAGGGTGTCGGAATCCTATGACGAACATACAACAATCGATCGGAATTGTATATGAAGGCAAGAGAATTGAGGCCTGGCGCGTGCTATTGGTACACGGGCCGGGGGCGGCGCGAAATGCTGCGATACCGATACCGGGAGCTGGATGTCTACTTGTTCGACTCGGACGAGGGGCAGTCGGTTAGACTGACGGCCGACCGGGTGGAACGATATATCCAAGGGAGGGCGTAGGGCTATGCTACGCATGTTTTGGGGCGCGCTCAGAATGACGACGGTGGGGATGTGGCTCCGGTTCGGGTGCCTCGGGGTGTTGCTCTCGTGCACCCCGACGGAAGGATCGGAGACGATGACAGACATTGCCCTGTATCTGGTTGCAGGTGTTATGGTGGGGCTGATTTGGTGGCTCGACCGGGAACGAATGAAACGCATAGCCGACCACTTGGGCGAGGATTAGAAGAATACTTTTTTGCTCGACATAGATGCTTATTTCTTAGAACTGTTTGACGTGAGTCCCCAAGGGGGTGCCTGATCCCTAAGGGGGCGCCGGTTCAGGGTTTTGACGGCCGAAAGTGGCCGCGGGGGTTCGACTCCCCCGAACCGGACATTGAAAGGAGATAAAAAGAACGATGCCCGCTTACGCATATATAGATGGTGTGCCCGTCCTGACGGTGAATGACTGGTGCCAGTCGGGGCTGACGTATCGGCAGTTTTGTTATGACAGACAAAACGGCGATGTATCCATCATCAGCCAACGCAAAGGAGGCGAGACGGTGATCGACGCGCGGTCGATCCGCCGGGCCGACCGGCTGCGGGTGATCGAAAGGGTGATGGGGCGTGTGCCGCGTGAGGAACACCGGGCGCTCTACACCGTGGACACGGACCGGGAGGCGGAAGCCTTCTTCGCTGCTTATGAAAAGGCGGACGGCGGACGCCTCTCGGAAGAGACCGTCCGGCAGCTCACGGCCAAAGCCTCAATCTTCAACGCCCTCGGCGACGGGCTGCGCCGACAGACGGAGCGCCGCGCGGCCAGTGGGTCGAAGCTCAAGAAAGGGGCTTACTGGCAGACGATGCTCCAGTGGCACACGGAGGAATGCCGGCGGTCGGCCGAAACGTATGGCGTGGCCGTCCCCGAGTACACCAACGCACGCAGCCTCGAGCGCGCCTTCCGCGCCTACATGGCTGAGGGGTACGCCTCGCTGCTGCCCCGCAACATGGGCAACGACGCGGCGCGGAAGGTGTCCCGCCGGGCTGAAAACCTGATCGTGGCGCTTTGGCGAACGAACGACAAGCCGTTTGCAGCCCGCGTGCACGAACTGTATTTGGAGTTTGCGGCGGGCGATACGGAGCTGTTCGACCGGACGACCGGCGAGGTGTTCCGCCCCGAGGATTACCGTTACAAAGGCCGCCCGCAGGCGGTGAGCTGCTCGACCATCCGGCGGTACCTGAAAAACGTGGTCAACGAGACGGCCGTCTATGCCGACCGCAACGGACAGTTCGACTACGCCAACTCGCAGCGCCCGAAGCATGTGCGACACAATGGCCGGTTTGCCCTCTCCAAAATCTCGATGGACGACGCCGTCCTGTCCCGAAAAAGCACCCGCGGCTGGGTGGCCAAATACCTCTGCGTGGACGTCGTCTCGGGCTACTGGTTCCGACCGGCCTACACCGTGGGCACGCCCACGTTGGACACCGTGATGGAGGCCTTCCGCAACGTCTTTTGCGAGCTCGTGGAGCTGGGTCTGCCCATGCCGGCCGAGTTAGAAGTGGAGCATCACCTGATGCAAAACATCGAATGGCTGCCCGAGGCCTTCCAATTCGTCCGCTTCTGTTCGTCGCCCACCGAGAAGCGGGCCGAGCACAACATCCGGTCGCTCAAATGGGGCACATCGAAGAAGCAAGGGCACATGCGCGGCCGTTGGTACGGCAAGGCGGAGGCCTTCAAAAGCGTGCGCAACAAGGTGCACGGCGATTTCATCGATCCCACCTTTCAACCGCAAACGATCATCGCTGACGATTTGGCAGACATTGAGCTGCATAATAACGCCTTGCATCCACGGCAGAAAGAGTTCCCCGGGCTGACCCGCCGCGAGGTGCTTTTGAAACACGCCAACCCGACGCTCCGGCCGATCGCGCCGGAAAGGCTGTATAAACACATCGGCAACATAACCGAAACGACCATCCGCAACAACGACTACGTGCGGGTAGCCAGCGCCGAGTTTGCCCTTGCGAACTTCGATATGCTCAGCCGCCTTCAGCCGAACGATCGGCGCGTCACGGCCTACTGGCTGCCCCTCGAGGATGGCTCGGTGCCGTGCGTCTACCTCTATCAGGGCGATGTCTACATCGGCCAGGCGACAGCTCGGGCGGCAATGGCATACAACGAATGCGCCGCGGAACGCACTGAGGAAGACGAGGCGCGGATGCTCGTGCAACACAAGCGGGCGGCGCGCTTCGACCGGATGATCCGCGAGCGACGCGAAGAGATTCCCCAGGTGGGTCGGGTGGATCGGGAGACGGCTGAGGCTGTGGCCGCGGCGCCCGTCAAAATCGTCGAGACTCGCCAGCCAATCGGCTACGAGGAAGACGAGCTCACGGCCTCGATGGAAGATTGGGCCGCCCGCGCGATCGATCAATTATGAACCAACAAAATAGAAACTACTTAACACGAATAGGACATGTTTCGACAGGATAGCATTGTAGAGAATGAGCAATCTGATAAAGTGGGCAAAACGCCTCAAACGCATTTATCGCCTCGCAGAAAGCATATGGATCAGCCGGCAATTCAACTAACCAATAGTTTTCCCCTTGCACCTGCCGGCAAGGGCATTTCATCAGCCGGGAAAACGACAAAAGAGCTTTGGTACTCTCGACGAACTGCTTGTCGGGCAGCTCGTCAGGGATTCTGCATTCAAGCAAATAGTACTCAGTCATAGGAATAACGTCAAAACACACAAATATGAGCCTCACGAACGAATACAAAGAGAAAATCCGGGCCGCGCTGGCGGCGCGTCGGGCCAATTTCGACGGCTCGGACGCCCGCTTTGCCGCCACGCTTGGCATAGGCAGCGCGCAAT
>CALIBC010000194.1 GCA_938045615.1 uncultured Clostridia bacterium
CGGTGTGCGTGTGGGTGTAGAAGACGGACGACTCCACGCTTTGCTGTTGCGTGGTTCCGTCGGCGCGCTCCACGTCTAAGCGGTGGGGATGGACACGGTAGACGTTCAGCGAATGGAGCGAGTAGGCGCGTCGGCCATGGCGGCGGATCAGCTCGAGATCGTCGGAAAAGGCGTGGCGGGGCAGCGCGGCCGACTGGTGGTTGGGATAAGTGCCGGCTACGGACTGCTGTGTGTCGTCCCATCGGAGGTCGGTGCGGAGCTTGTTGCGGAAGTACCACGTCGGGGTGTTGGCCGTCAGCGTCACGTCGCCCGTGAACGCGTTGCGGCGGCTCACGGTGTGCTCGTCGGCCTCGGTGACGACGGTCGAATCATCTAAGAAGTATGTCTGGCGGCTCTCTACGTCCGACGTCAGGCGGTGGTCAGCGTAGGTCACCTGCGACGTCAGGTCATAATTCTTAGCCACGCCCCAGAGATTGTTCGAGGTCACGATGTGCGATCGGTTGAAGCGGCTGCGGTCGCCGTCGATCTCGCGCAAGCGGTCAGGCGCCACGGTGATGTGTTCCGTTAGCAATGCCTCGTGATCGCCGGCGTCTAAGTAAGCAGTGGCTTCGCGCGTCACGTCACGACCCGTGTTGTTCGACTTGAGCGTGTTTAGCGTCTGCGATTGCCGCTTGAAGCGCATCAGCGCCAACTCGGCATCCCACAACAGGGGACTGCCGCCCACCGCGGCCCGGATCGAGCCCACCCAACGCGCCTTGGCGTCCTCCTTGAGGCGGATGTTGATGGCCGGGTTGTGCGAGAAGGAGATGTTCTCGAGTGCCTTCACCGGCTGGTGATTCTCCATGACCTCCACACTGCCCACGTCCGCCGGATGGATGTTGTTCGTGGCGATGCCGTAGCGTCCGCCGAGCATGTCTTTACCTTCGATGTAAAACTTGTTGATGGCGGTGCCGTTGTACTTAATGGCGCCGCTTTTTTCCACCTCGATGCCCGGCATTTTCTTGAGCACATCGGCCAGCGAACGGTCGCCGGCGGTGGCGAATCGGGCGACGATATAGGTGATCGTGTCGCCGCGTTCGTGGATGCTCGGCGCGCGGATGACGACCTCCCGCAGCGCCGTGGCCTGCTCCTTCAGCGTGACGTCGTACGTCGTCCGGCCCGCCTCGATGGGGAGCGTGCGCGGGGCGTAGCCCATCATCGAGAAGTGCAGCACGCGGTCGGGCGCGTAGGCCGTGAGCGTCACCTCGAAGCGTCCCTCGGCCGACGTCTGCGCGAAGGCCAGCACCTTCTGCTCGCCGGCAGGCCGCACGGTGACGAGCACGCCCGCCATCGGTCGGCCCGTCGCCCCGTCCGTCACCCGCCCCGACAGCGTCACGCGCTGCGCGGAGGTGTGGAGGGTGACAGCAGACAGGAGAATAAGTATCACAGTTCGTATCATGATCAATTTGCTGATTGTTGGATAAAAGACCTGTCTATACATAAAATTGGAAGATCAGAGATCGCATACTCTTTTGGAAGCGCTTTTCCATCTACCCAAATAGCGGGAACCTTGCTTATTTCCATTAGCTTATTCTCATGACATTGTATTGAAAAGTCAGCGATTGTGTCCGATGAAATCTTGTCAATCGGATATTTTTTAGAGAACCATTGAGGAGATTGCCTACTAAACCAGTCGTTTATGATTTGCAGCTTAATACGATCATCCATTTCTTTTCTACATAACTCCCATAGGTAAAGTTGCACTTGGTTCATTGGGTGGTACTCTTCCGTTTCAATGCCATCGAAACGAATTTGCCACAAAAAACGAGCTGGAAATTTCTTCATCATGCGTATGACTTCAGTTGCAACTTCCTTACAAGGAATACATTTAGGGTTCAACAATGTTGTGATAGTCATCGTATCAGATCTAAGATTTCCTATGGTAATACTATGAGCTGAAAATTGTTTCATATGCTCACGCACATTGAATACGGTCATTAGGACAATAGGATTTCGTTTTAATCGCATATTTTCCAATTTACTCACGAATACATCTTCTTCATCTTGTAATAATCTATGATAAACAGACGAAGTCAGAATCGCGAATATCAGAGAAGAAGATAGTATTAATAGCGTTGGTAACACCTCTATTATGTGCAATATGTCCTTTTGGGGATAAATCAAGAACAGAAGAGCTTCCAACAAAATAAGGCCCATGACGCTTAAACATAGAGGACACCATCTTTTTACAATAAATTTTTGGTAGAAAACCGAAAACAGAACATAGGGGAGGCAGCATACCGACAAACAAAGAAGAGTGGGAAGGATGTCATTCTCCCGTTCTAATAGAAGGCTTAATACAAGTGTTGAAAGGCCTGCAACAAAATAGATAAAACCAGTATCAGATAATGGTATGGCGTTCAGTAGCTTTGATGCTTTAGAACGAAGAACTTCCCCACAATCGAATGACTTATAGAGATGGCAGAATTGATCAAATGGAGAATAGTATAGACTTACTTCATAACGGATCAATTGCGATGTTATCCAAGTGCCCAAACCTTTTAGTAAGAACAGACTGATGGCAAAGAATGAGATCTCAGAAGGAGGGTGCTGTATGAATCTTGGAAGGATGGCAAATAGAACTGCTAATATGCACAAGCCGCATGGCGCAATATATTTAGTAGATTTACCTTCTCTCCTTTTACGATCTATCATTGAACCTCTATCTGATACAATCAGCACACCCGTCCATTGTGTGCAAAATTGTTCTTTCGTCTCATTTATCGTATGATACCCCGCGCTATAATCCACATATCTCACATTTTCTTCTGTTGTCCGTGTGATTAGAACGAATCTTTCATCTTCGTCTGTTTTCAAATGAGCAATAACCGGTATCTCACTCTTTAGAAGGGCATTATAATTTGCCTTATATCCATTTGTTTTTAATTCATAATGCAGACAGGTCTGTATTATGGATAACATAGAAGGAAAGGAAGGAGTCGATTGTAATATTAATTGCAATTCCTTTTTACTTGGACGAATGTCGTAGCAGGCCAAAAATTCACAAATTAATGGCATGAGATAATTATCATTGCGCATAGTTATATTACTTATAATCCCTCTCTATCAAATCCCGATACACCGGTTTGTGATCCGTCGAGGTGGAGCCCGAGGCACCGAGTGCGCCGCCGTGGGTCTGGTCGAACATCTTCGCCCGGAGGAACGCGCGCCGGTCCGTCGTGCGATAGCGGCCTTTGCCGTCGGGCAAGGTGAACACGATCGGCTCGTCCTTCACCTGCTCCAGCCCGACGGTGGTGAAAGTGTATTGGTGCCCGTGGTCGTACGCTTCGAGGATGAGCCCGGGCAGTCCGCCGAGCTTCCACGGCCCGTCGCTGACGGGGATGTCAGGCGCGAACCACGCCGTCCAGCGCCGCCCGCGGAAGTCGCACGTGGCCTGCTGGCAGGTGTAACCCAAGACCTCCTTCGTGCTGTCGTTCAGCGTCCATGCCTGCCCGTTCAGCGTATCCACGTACGTCACTTTGTCCTCCCGCAGGTAGTCAGTCACGGTGAGGGCGCCCGCGGGATGGTTCTTGTACACGATGGTGGAGGTGCGGCCGTGCGGGAAGCTGTTGAGGAACTGCTCGCGGTTGCGGTGCTTGCGTAAGTCCGCCAGCGCACGATTGAACATCTCGCTCCACGCCTTTTGCCCCTCGGGCGTGCGATGCAGCGAGTCGTTTTGGGCGGTGTAGTAGCTGTAACACTTCGACACGCGCGGTCCAACTTGCAACACCAGCAGGTCTTCATATACGGCCACGTCGAGCGTATCCTTCAGCTCCGTGGCGCGGTACATGCACTTCATGTGTGCCTGGTCGAGCGTCTTCTCTTGCGCCGTGGCGTGCACCGTCAGCGCGGCAAATAGCAGTAGGTAGAGGGGAGTTTTCATATGTCATTCAATTGTCAATGTTTAACGGTCAATGATTATCGGGTACACGAACGGGGTCGGTACCCGGCATAACCATTGATAATTGATCATTCATCATTGGCGCCATAATCTCGTTCGAGGAAGTCGTAGAGCAGGCGGTGGGGGCTGCGCTGCATGTAGGTTTTGCGGCGGCCGGAGCGGACGATCTCACGGATCAGATCGATCTCGTAGACGTCACCGTAGCCAGAGAGGTAGTCGCGCTGCGCGCGGAGAAAGGTCAGGCGATCGGTGGGCAGGAAGGGCGCGCCATCGAAGTTGTAGAGCGTCACGGGCGGCAGGTCGCGCTCCTGCCGGATGCGCGTGGCTGTGTAGTGGTAATCGTCGTTGCGGTCGTACGCCTCGAGGATGAGTCCGGGCAGTCCGCCGAGCTTCCACGGCCCGTCGCTGACGGGGATGTCGGGCGCGAACCACGCCGTCCAACGGCGCCCGCGGAAGTCGCACGTGGCCTGCCGGCAGCGGTGGCCGAGGACGGTCCGGGTGGAGTCGGCGAGCGTCCACTGCTGCGTCGGTGCGTCCTCCTCGTAGCGGCAGCTGACGTAGAACCGGGCGCTCGTGACGGTCGATCGCCCCGCGGGGTAGCCTTTGTAGAGGTAGTCGTGCGTGGTCGGCACCTGCGGCATCTTCGCGTGATTGCCCGTGCGGAAGGCCTCGAGCGTGAGCTCCTCGGCCAGCGCGCGGCCGTCGGGGTCGCTCCAGAGCGAGTCGTTGTAGAAGGTGTGGCGGCTGAAGAACTGGCTCGCCGTGGCGCCGATGCGGAGGATCATGGAGTCTGTCTCCACGCCCGGGCGCCGCACCGTGTCGCGCTGCATCGAGTGGCGATAATGCACCTCCATCTTTGTCGCTCCAATTATTAGGTGATTCTGAGCAAATATTGTGGGCGAGTTACAAATAGAAAGACAAAAGAGAAAGGCGCCTTTCATCCACACCAATCCGCCTCTAAAAAATAAGAAAAAACAACACATCGGCACTTCCTTGAATAAATAAAATGAGATTAAAAAGGGTGTGCATTAATGGATAAAATGCAAGAACTAAAGCTGAACATCAGAATAAATGTTTGTAGCTTTGATAAAAGCCATGCTTTTAATCTTTTCATTTTACATTAAGCACACCCTCGACTGTTGGTTGATATAGCACCAAATCAACTCATACAATGCCTCTCGTAGGAGTCAGCCCATTTGTCCCAATCTTCATCGGACCAATCTTTAGCGGTACTGGCTATTTCCTGCATTCTATCACAGAAATTAGACCCACCACCTAAGATTTCAGCCAGCTCTAAAAAACTCAATTTTTCCATTAGTGAAGTTTTTTTGAGTTAGGTTCTACTCTATTCGCTTTTCGATTCCGCGTCCATTTTTTCATGCAGTTTCCCGACACAATTCATTTATTATGATAGGTCGGTTGGAAGTTGCTACACTGCCATATTCGTTACTATACTTCGCTTTCGGCAGACTCGTATTTTCGCTTGTCTCTATTCCTGTATACTAACGGTTCCTTAGGCCGTTGTGTTTGGGGTTAAACATTTTCGTCATAGACACGCTATTCCATTGTTAATAGATAAGCACGCGTCTTTCATCAATGTTCGCTTCGATCTCCGCCTATATGAGACATCGATCTAAACGCATGGCGCTATATCTTGTTATCCTCATCTGATATAGCACCTCGCTCGCCTTTGAGGATAACCTTTTTGTTCGCCCCAAAGATAAGAAAATACAAATGAGACATGCAAATCTTTTTCGTTGAAGATTGAGGTCTATTATCTTCTATAAACGTGAGTTCGACGTAAGAAAAGGGGTAAAAAGAAGTGGGAGTCAAGAGTGAGATTTGTATCTTTAATGCGTTGAAAAT
>CALIBC010000195.1 GCA_938045615.1 uncultured Clostridia bacterium
CCGTGCCGTTATAAATTTTATTTGCATTGTGTGTATGAGAATGGTAAAATGAATACCAAGTGAATGGATCGGATAAATTTTTCCTGCGGTAGTTCACATTACTATGTGTGCGTGGTTTTTTATAGTAATGAAGAAGCTGCTTTTTTCCATGTATGGCGACAAATAGAAAGACTGTATTTTGTCGCTGTATTTTCGTGTGGATGAATCCTGATTTCATGATCGATTGATAGTAACGTATGAATTTAAGACAGGGAGTAAGGAAAATCCTGTCATTTTGGAGGTGTATTTTTTGTCATTGAATTATAATGGCGGACATGGAAAGGGTGTCCCCAAAGTACAGGTGATACCACTTGGCGGTCTCGGTGAAATTGGAAAGAATATGACAGCCATTCGTGTAGACGATGAGATTCTTGTCATTGATTCTGGGTTGATGTTCCCGGAAGAGGATATGCTGGGGGTCGATCTCGTTATCCCGGATATTGCCTATTTGATTGAAAATCGAGATAAGGTAAAAGCAATCGTTCTAACGCATGGACATGAAGACCATATTGGTGCATTGCCGTATGTAATGAAACAGATCCCTGTACCTGTTTATGGCACGCGACTGACTCTTGGAATTCTGGAGGGGCGGCTCAAGGAAAATGGTGTAGATTCCGGAAATCTGCATTCCGTTATGGCCGGTGATATTATCAATATCGGATGCTTTAGCGTTGGGTTCATTCGCGTCAACCATTCTATACCGGATGCTGTCGGGCTTTCCATCAAGACGCCTGTGGGAATGATCGTTCACACAGGGGACTTTAAGTTGGATTATACTCCGGTGGATGGGCAGATGACAGACTTTAAGCGGTTTTCCGATCTTGGCAATAAAGGTGTTCTTCTCCTGCTTGCAGATAGTACAAATGCAGAACGGGAAGGACATACAGCGAGTGAGCGCACAGTTGGTGCGGCATTTGATAAGGCATTTCACAATGTGCATGGGCGGATCATTGTGGCAACGTTTTCATCAAACGTGCATCGGATTCAGCAGGTGATTGATACAGCGGTGAAATATAAGCGCCGTGTGGCAGTGCTTGGCCGCAGCATGGAAAATGTTGTTGGGATTTCACTGGAGCTTGGCTATTTGACTGCACCGGAGGGAACGATCATTGGGATCGACGAAGTCAATAATTTTCGTTCCGATCAGGTCGTCATAGTGACAACAGGAAGTCAAGGAGAGCCGATGTCTGCCTTGTCCCGCATGTCAACATCGGATCATCGAAAGATTACGATCGTGCCGGGAGATACTGTCATCATCTCAGCCACCCCAATCCCTGGCAATGAGAAACTCGTTTCAAAAACCGTAGATAATTTGATGAAGCTTGGCGCTCATGTTATTTATGGCCGGGATAAGGGGATTCACGTTTCTGGGCATGGGAGCCGTGAAGAGCTTAAACTCATGCATAACCTTGTACGGCCGCAGTTCTTTATGCCGGTCCATGGTGAATATCATCATCTTGTACAGCATGCGAATCTTGCACGAGAACTTGGTATGCCAAAAGAGAATATCTTTATCAGCGAGAATGGGCAGGTTCTTGAATTTACGAGGGAAAAAGGACAGGTTGCCGGCCGCGTGTTTGAAAGCCAAGAAGCCGCCGTCGAAGGCATTTTGGGCA
>CALIBC010000196.1 GCA_938045615.1 uncultured Clostridia bacterium
GTGATCCCGGGCACCCGCGTGTTCCACGACATATAATAATTCGGTTCCGGGCGGATCAGCCGGTAAAAACGCTCCACCACTACTCCCTCACGAACCACCACCACGCCTACGCTGCACACGCTGCTCCGGTATGGGTTGGCCGTCTCAAAATCTATTGCCGCAAAATCTTTCATCACAAAAGCTGTTCGTTAATCCAGTCAGGAAGAAGGCATTCACCTTAGCTCTATTTCTGTTTTCGGAGGGCAAATATAGACGCGCCGATGCCTTCCCTCCGACCCCCTCCGCCCCGGAACGACTCTGCGAAGGCGTGCAGTGGCCGGGCAAAACGCAACGAACCCTCCGTCGGGCACCGCGGGTAATGCGGAGGGTGTGAGACGAAGGGTTCGCGTGTGAAGGAGCCGTGCGAGGCGGTTCGTCAGCTGCCGTAGAAACGGTAGCCGAAGGAGAGGGCGACGCTGTTTTGGTAGACCTGCGAGTCGAAAGGCTGCTTTTGGCGCAGTTTGTCGATGAAGCCGGTGCGGCCGTAGACGGAGAAGAAGACGCTGTGGTACTCCACATAGAGTCCGGCACCAGCGCCGACGTCGAACGTGCGGAAGTCGCGGGTGATCCACTCGTGGCGTTCGCGCTCGCGGGTGGAGAGCGAGACGAAAGGGCCACCCATGATGCCCAGTTGCCAGTCGGCAAAGCGGATCTTGCAGACGAGGTTGACGGGCAAGCTGAAGGTGTAGTAACTGCAGGTGTGGCGGCCAGTAATCAGGAGGTCATTCCTGAGGTAGGCGTAGTCGTACGAACCGCCTTGGTAGAGACCGGAGACATGCAGGCAGAGCTCGGGCACGAGCGAGAAGCGTTGTGAGAGGGGCACGTCGAGCAGGCCGGCGGCCTCGAAGCCGATACGCCCGCCAAAGGTCACTTCCTCGTCGACGATCTGTGTGAGTTGGTTGTAGGCCAGGCCGAGGCGCAGCCCAGGCGTGATCTTGGCCTGTGCCGCACTGGCAACGAGGTAGGCCAGGAGCAGGAGGCAATACTTTTTCATCATGTGTTCTTTTTTTATCGGTTTGTCTATAAGCAAAAATAGGGCGGCGGGGTGAACGGATCAATGATTAATGACCGACGCTTAGTCGAGGTGCGCCTCGGGGGGCGTTTGGGTATTAAAGAAATAACGGGCACCCCCTTCATGTTGACGAAAGAGGCGCCCGTTTGGCGATTCGTGCGGGGGATGCTTTGATTGAAGCAAATCCCTCGGTGTGCGTGTGTGACACTCTGCGCGATGTGGCTTACTTGATCAGCGTGATCTTACCAATCAGAGGCAGCGGTTTCATCTTTCCACCGGCGGCATTGATGATGCCCATGATGAAGCAGATAAAGCCGAAGATGAACCCGACGAGGCAAATGATCTGCCCCAGGATGGGGATGATGTTGATAATGCCGCAGACGAAATAGAGCAGGAACAGGACAAGCCCTTGGTTAGTGTGATACCTTGCATAAGGTGAATCCTTGGCTGCTAACAGGGGAATCAAAAACAGAACGTAAGCCAAGATAGCCATCACCTTGTTGTCCTGTACGTCTTTCGGATCGGGCGTAACGTTTACTTCTTCCATATTGCAATTAGTTTTTAAGTGGGTAAAATAGGATAGTTCAAAGCGCCTCTGCCGCTCGGCTGATCCGCTGTGATGCGGGGCTTTCGGGGGAGACGGGGGCAAAGGTAAACGCGTTTTCTAAACAGCAAAGAGGTGTGAATAGGTTTAGAAGCTGTTTTGAATTTATTGGCTGATTATTTTAAGGAGCCGTTAGGCCGGAGCATTCTCCTTTCTATTTCGGGGCTATTCAGGTCTCCGCCCTTTTGTCCCATCTTTTTCGTTACATAGCTTGTTGGGGGCTCCTTAGAAGATGAAACAAAATCCCCGGAAATATCCTTTGAATATCCTCCGAAATAAATTCCAAA
>CALIBC010000197.1 GCA_938045615.1 uncultured Clostridia bacterium
ACATCTATCACGCCTTTCTTTTTTGATCAGCGAAAAAAGTTGCAGAAAAATTTGGCAGGTGGGGTATTTACTCGTATTTTTGGGCAAAAAGAAAGACGTGGATTCCCACCCACAGCGTAGGGAGGTAAAACCCGAAAACCATAGCGAGGGCATAATTACGACAATTGCAGTAATATGAAGAATAACTTTTCAATTGAGGAATTGTCTCTGTTGGAAACAACAGAAATCAAGGGAGGAAGTGCTTCTCCTTCGGAAGCGCCGCCTCAGAACGGTTGTATTAATAATGTAGTTGGATGCAACTGTACTATCATTATCGGAGGCCCTCCCCCTGAAGCTCAGGCGTCTTGTGGTCAAGGACCACCACCGCCTCCTGGTGAACCAAGTGGGATTAAGTATGTTTAGTCTCCATCAGAAGAAATCTGTCGAGATCTCTTAGGGGTGAAGTTATCATCTCGAGGAGCCTTGATAGATTTCCGTGATTAAATAAATAACGATCAAGTGACATGAAGGCAAGTAGGTATAATTATATTTTCACAGAAGGAGGCTCTTCTTATTGGTTTAATGGGCTCGAGCGTACGTTTTTTGCACTTCCGGCAGGATTGGGTGAGAAAATTGCTGAATATCTTGAACAGCCTACACAATTAGAAGAAGTCAGCCCCCAGTTCTATAATAAATTAGTCGAAAAAGGATTTCTCGTAGATGACTCTGTTGATGAACTGAATATAATCAGAGAGAGAAACGAACAAGCAATTAATTGTCGAGAATACTTTCTTATTATTTTACCGACTCTTAATTGCAATTTTAAGTGCTGGTACTGCATACAAGATCATATTGTGTCAAAAATGTCGCTTGCTACTATTGATAAGGTGAAGAAACATATTGCTTATATGATAGATCATGAAAAGATTACAGCTCTTCATCTTGAATGGTTTGGAGGAGAGCCGTTTATGTTTTTAAACGAGATTGTAAAGCCTATTGGGCAATATGCGATAAAAAAATGCCGTGAAGGAAAAATAAAGTTTTATCACGCGGCAACAACTAATGGCTATTTTCTGTTCCCCGAGAAAGTCAAAATACTATCCTCTTTGGAATTTAAGAGATTTCACATAACATTGGATGGTCCCCAGGAGCTCCATGACTCTGTAAAGTTTCAACAGGGATGTCCCTCCGCCTTTGAGAGAGTGTTGATCAATATAAATCACATATTAAGCTATACAAGCGATGTAGAGATTTTATTGAGAATAAATTACACGCAGAATAATCTCGATCAAAGGATCATAGATCAAATCAATAGCTTTATTTTACGCGAGAATCGATCAAAGATAACAATTGTTCCCAAAAAAGTATGGCAGGTGAATACAGATGAATCTATTGATAATGATGTGATCGAACTAATAGAAAACTTAGGGCAATCTGGATATAATGTTACGCGTTTAGATATCGTAAACAATTATATCTCGTGCTATGTTGACAAGAAATACTACAACACAATCAACTTCAATGGAAACGTAGTTAAATGTACGGCGTGTAATGACCTATATTCTCAGACTCCTCCTGGACATTTGAATCAAGATGGGACAATCTCGTGGAGGCCCGGATTCAGGAAGGAATTTTTCAAAAAAAGGTTTGAGAACAAGATTTGTCTAAGCTGTAATTTGCTTCCAATATGTATGGGTGCGTGTGCACGCGACTATGGCGAAAACGAACAATTCTGGTGTAAAATGAGTGGGAATCGTGCGAAAATAAAGAAATCTATAATCAACTACATAAATCACCAATTAGGAGCATGAAAGGGTGTACAGTAAAATTGCTTGTTTTTTGCCTTCTTTCACTACATTTGTGTGCGCAAAAGGCAATAAATGTAGAAGGCCAATGTGTGGATGAGAATGGGGAACCATTATTGGGAGTGAATGTGACACTTGTTGATTCTTTAACAAGGAGTAAAATAATAAGGATAGCAATAACAGACGAAAAAGGAATATTCCGTTATGAAAAGGTGCAAAAGGGCGTGGCTTTTCGCTTCTCAATTATTGGCTATCAGACTATTTACAGAAATTCTCCGTGCGAAGATACGGTTAATTGGATTACGGTTCTAAAACCCATGTCAACAATACTTCCGGAAGTCAATATAACCTCCGAGGTATTGAATTCTTATGGAATTAGAGACGAAATATTCCTTACAAAAAAAGATAGAGAGGTTGGAGCAAATGCTTTAGACGCTATCTCAAATCTACCCCAGTTCAGAATAAATTTAGGTGATGGAAAGCTATTGACACAGATGGGGGTAAGTATTTTGATCATCATTAATGGACATCGTGCTTCAGAGCAGGAAGTAATGGCTCTACAAGCAGATGATATATTGAAGTTGACTTTTTATGCTGATCCTCCGCCAAGGTATGCTCATGAGAATTTTGCTGCATCTATATTGGAAATAAAAACAAAGCATAAAAAAGATCGCAATTACTTTGCTTCTCTTGATCTGAAAAATTCGATTACGACTGGATATGGGACTAATTTATTCAGTTTTATGTATACAGACTCCTTAAATCAACTCTCAGCTGCGTATTTTATCGATTACAGGGACTTAAACAAAAACTCAATACACAGCACCTATCAGTACGATAATCACAAAAATATATACAGCGGTTTGCCAGGAAAGTATAATGGGCAATACCATATCGGTCAATTATCCTATCAACGAGCAATAGGTAAGAGTGTGTGTTTTTCAAGACTCTCCTATAGGGGAAATCCTGGTAATGAAGAATATACACAACGTTTCCACCGCTATGATGCGAATAAAAAAAACGGAGGAATAAGTCATAGAGAAGTTGAAAGCGGATACCATGGGTGGGATTTCGATTTATATTTTACAAGAAACATCAATGACAGCTGTTCGTTTGTTTTTAATATTGTTAATACATTTTACACATCATCCTCAAAGAGCCACATTTCCCGTATGGTTGAAAATGACATACCTGTAAATTATTCTTTCAAGAATCAGTTCAATAATCATTCTTACTCTATTATTGGCGAAGGGTTGTATAGTAAAAACACACGTAAGTCGCAATGGAATGTTGGACTTTATTTTATATATAAAACTTTAGACCAAACATACAATAAACAGTCCAAATCATCTCTCAACTACTATAAGGGCTATTTGTTCACGGACTACAGCGGTAATATTAAGAAAATAAACTACACCGTAGGAATAGGTATGGATAACAGTCTTCTTGTATTAGCTAATGGTGGCACACATAACTATTGGCGTCTTCGCCCTCTTTTTTCTCTAAATTATTTGCCCAAAGGTGACAATAAGACAGTAATAAGATATACTTTTCGTGTGGGGGCCAAAATTCCAGAGACAGGCCATATGACGGCTAACAGCATTGTGAATATAGACGAACATTATTACTACCAAGGCAACAGTAACCTATCCCCATCATATTCATATAATAATATGTTAAATTTTCAGCACATGATTAATGGTGGAAAACTTTACGCGTCTGCTTCTATATTTTACAATTACCATATAAAACCTTATGTCTCTACGCTTTTACACTTACAGGGAGATAATGAGATATTAAAGACTTATGCTAATTTGAGAGACATGAAAACGTTTGGATATTCTATATCTGGAAATTGGAGGCCTTTATCCATCATTACACTACAACCATATTATCAATATACATATTTAAGTTGTCAGACTCCCAACAACAATGTAAAACAGCATATTCATAATGCAGGAATAAGTATGCAATTTGTTATGCGTAATGTACAAGCTGCATGGAACGGTAATTTTCCCTTTACTACTATTGATGGAGATGTACAGGATAAGCATGGGCTAAATCTGTCCGCATCTGTATTATGGAAGCATAAAACACTTTCTTTGGGAGCAGAGTGGATCTATAATCCACATCCGTCTATAACTCATGGCGAAATAGACAATTTTCATTTTGAAGAAGAAATGGTATGGGGTAATTTTAGGAGTTTATTTAATCTTCGATGTACATACTACTTCTCAGCAGGAAAGCAACACGCACATGCAAAGAGGAAATTAAACAACAACGACTCCGACTCAGGATTAATTAAAGATAACACGGCAAAGTAGAATGTTAAATCTTAACATGTACTATGTTGGTCAATTGGATGCTATGGATTGCGGTCCATCGTGTTTAGCTATGATAGCAGGGTACTACAAATTACGTGTAGATATAGATGCGTTACGAAGGGCTTGTGCTATTGGTAAAGAAGGTGTAACTTTATTTGGAATCAGCAAGGCGGCAGAAGAGATCGGTTTCAAGACAATTGGGGGGAGGATTACCATTGAAACACTTTCTGCGGAAGTTCCACTTCCATGCATAGCTCATTGGGATCAAAATCACTTTGTTGTCATATATAAAGTCCGAAAGCATAGAAAGGGTGGCTGCACAATCTATGTAGCAGATCCGGGGAAAGGTCTTCTTACATACGATAAAGAGG
>CALIBC010000198.1 GCA_938045615.1 uncultured Clostridia bacterium
AGCGAAATGCCTGGTTGCAGAGTTTGTGCGATTTCTCTTTGAACACACCGACAAGATCGCCGAAGAAGCCAGGCGACTAAGGGAGGCGGGAGACAGCTATCTTGCCGAAACCTTAGAGGAAATCAAAAGGGTACTGACAGGGGAGAGCGAGCAGAGTCTGACAACTGTCTACGAGGAGTTCAAGACCCGAGAGAAGCAGAAGGAGGTCAGAGTCCTTCAGGAGCTGATTGAGGCGGCTCAAATCCAGTTCTCCTTCGGGGAAGCTCGCGATTTCTATGAACGTCTGATCAATCTGGCTCCGACTATTCGGCATCACTTCAACTATGCTCGCTTACTCCAAATCCTCAATGACTTTAAGAAAGCCAAAACTCTCTACGAGAAGGTGCTACAGGAACTCCGAGAGTTATCAAAACAGAATCAGGAGGCGTACAAGCCGAATGTGGCGATGACCCTAAATAACTTGGGAAATTTACTCAGTGCCACCAATGAACTGAAGCAAGCCCAAGCCCACTACGAAGAGGCGCTAGAGATACATCGAGAATTGGCCAAGCAGAATCCAGAGGCGTACAAGCCAGATGTGTCGCTGACCCTAAATAACTTGGGAAATTTACTCCGCGTGACCAACGACTTTAAGCAAGCCCAAGCTTACTACGAGGAGGCGCTAGAGATATATCGAGAGTTAGCCAAGCAGAATCCAGAGGCGTACAATCCAGATATGGCGATGACCCTAAATAACTTGGGAAGTTTATTCCGCATCACTAACGACTTTAAGCAAGCCCAAGCTCACTTCGAGGAGGCGCTAGAGATAATATCGAGAGTTAGCCAAGCAGAATCCAGAGGCGTACAATCCAGATATGGCGATGACCCTAAATAACTTGGGAAGTTTATTCCGCATCACTAACGACTTTAAGCAAGCCCAAGCTCACTTCGAGGAGGCGCTAGAGATACGTCGAGAGTTAGCCAAGCAGAATCCAGAGGCGTACAAGCCATATGTGGCTACAACTCTAAATAACTTGGGAAATTTACTCCGCATCACTAACGACTTTAAGCAAGCCTAAGCTCACTTCGAGGAGGCGCTAGAGATACGTCGAGAGTCAGCCAAGCAGAATCCAGAGGCGTACAAGCCACATATGGCTACAACTCTAAATAACTTGGGAAGTTTACTCCGCGTCACCAACGACCTTAAGCAAGCCCAAGCTTACTTCGAGGAGGCGCTAGAGATATATCGAGAGTTGGCCAAGCAGAATCCAGAGGCGTACAAGCCATATGTGGCGATGAGCCTAAATAACGTGAGTTCGATCTAAGCGACAGTCAGGAAAGAGGGATGCACAATCTCCTCGGCTGTGTTGATGGAGGGCTTTTTATCGAAGATGAAGAAAGCAGCCAAAGCCGATAACAGATTAATGATGAAGTTCGAGAAGCATCGATGTCAAGTATATTCTACTTGACAAACGTTCTTTGAGCTGATCATTAACACTCTCGATCAGAGATCTTTTCCGGAGCATAATCTTGTCGTGTTGAAGTGTTAAGACATTCTTTACTCCCTTTATCAAACGTGTAACAAGGCAAACTTCGTCAATAAAGAGTTGTTCAAAGAGGTCTTTCGAGATATACCCCGTGTCTCCGAAGTATTTACCGAAGATTCGTTTGTGGAAGCCCATATATTTCAAGGATGCTCTGTCGTCGACATTATCCGGAGTAAGAAGAAAATCAAATAGTACCCCCTTGTCATAGATGATCAAGTGCAGTTTGAATCCATAGAACCAGCCCTGTGTACTTTTTACTTTTCTGGCAAATCCCATGAAGATCTTATGCTGCTTTTCTCTTTTGATATGGCAGCTTCGAATGGGTGTAGAATCGACAAAAGAAATACCGGCGCCTTGTCCCAAATCTCTCATTTTAAGGAAGAAAGCAAGATGTATACAAACCTTTCGTTACAGTTCTATGAAGCGGTTGTAAGACACAGTATGTGGAAAATCCTTCTTCCTTTGTGTTAGAACAAAGAGATAGAAATGCTTTAGATCTCGAAAAGAGGAGGAATGGAAGAGGATAAGAATCGTCATGACCTCACTACTGAACATGGTGGATTTGCGGCTCCTCCTGTTCTTCGTGGCTCCTTCTTCCAAGGATTGACTTTTGATTACGATGTCGTGTTTTTTGAAGAATTCGTCGACGGTATAGTATATCTCTACGGCTTTATTAGTAGAAATTATTGTGTAGCTTGTTCTTTATTATCGACACATTTTTTCTGATACCATCGCCAACAATACCAAGGTGGATAATCGCAATGCCGCACAGGAGGAAATCGAGGAATCCGCATATCGGGCGATGATACACGATTTCATCGTCAGTCTGCCTGATTATTACTAAATGATAATCGGAGAGAACAGATTGGGCTGTCGGGTGGACAGAGACAACGCCTCTCCTTTGCCTGTATTTTCTTTAAAGACACTCCCTTCCTTCTTTTAGACGAAATAACGAGCAATATTGAGCCTATTAGCAAGTAATACAAAAAGAATGTATCCGTCTTTATCCGAAACTGCATAGTCTTGGTCATTGCCCACCATCTGCAATGCCCATCAGGAGATTGTCGCACGGTCCTTTTGTTTGGAGTCTATTGTTATGTGTCCGAATGTTCCTAACTTTATGTAGTTCAAACCCTATAATCAAGTATGTCTACAAAGTCTACCACCCCCGCCCCCAGTTTCCTGCAAGTCTACACCCTGAAGTGCGTCGTAACCGGATGAAGCAGTCATTCCTTCGCCAAATCAATAAATGCGTTGATTGGAGAGGGATTCGGACACTACTGAATAAGAAGTACACCAAGACCCAAAATGCCGTAGGCAATTCCGCTTATGACGCCTTGATGATGTTCAAGATCTTACTCCTTCAGATTTGGTCTGGTCTCAAGTGATTATGAGGTTGAGGAGCGTATCAATGACTCCATTCTCTTCAGCGAATTCCTCAACTTGGATATGGGTATGCCCGCTCCGGATCACAGCACCATCAGCCGCTTCCGCTTAGAACTCACAGGTTTGGGGATTATGGACAAACTCCTCGAAAGAACTGAATAAGCAGTTCAAGAAGCAGGGGATTAGCCGCATTGATCATGGTGCGATCATAGATGCAAGCATAGTCGACAGCCCCCATGCACCCGGTGGAAGTATCCTAATCGAAGTGGCAGACGACCGGGAAGATTTGCGCACCACAGAGGAGCAAGCCCAAGAGGAAGCCTATCAGTACGAGCTCAAAAGTCGTAAGCCAGGAGTAGATACCGAGGCTCGCTGGGTTCGGTTCGCAAAGGAAGCCGATATAGGTACGGCTACAAGAGACATGTACTGACCGACAATCAAGGGCTGGTGGAAGCTCTGATCACTACGCCCGCCAATTGCTCTGATACGGTTATGCTACCTGATCTGATCGAGAAGACGGAACTGCCCGAAGGGATTAGTGTGCTCGCCGACAAGGGGTATTGTAGCAAGAAGAACTTGCACTGCTTGACAAGCCACGGGTTAATCGACGGGATTATGCACAAGGCAAGTAGAGGGAAGAAGCTGACTGATACTGAGCGATCGTTGAACAAGGTCATTAGCAAAACGCGCAGCTTAATCGAGAGAACCTTTGGAAGTATTCGTTTGTGGTCGTTTGTGGTCCTCAGGCAGGCAATGTTGCCGACTAAGATAATTCCTAAAATACAATTTATTGAAAATGAACAAGTTGCCTTGTTGGTATAACTAAACTGGTAACGATTTAGAAACGAGCGAACTACTTGGCTCCGCTGTTTTCTGCCTAACAAAGAACGCTTGTTATTCTGTTTGCAAAGATAATACTTTGCTGGCGAATAACAAACGTTTTTAATGAGGTATTCTTCTTTCTGCATTTTTGTAATGCTGTGTTTGTCGTTGGAGTGGGACTATAATCCTCGTCCGCGCTTCTTCTTTCTGTTGGCTTGATTTCTCAATTTACGTTGCCACGCTGTTTCTGCATAGTCATCGCCTTGCGCAGTTGGTGTCATCAAATCGCCTAACCCTTCCACAACTTCATCGGCTGCGCTAACAATAGTGTCTGCCACTGCACCTATGGAGTTCTGCACTTGTGGGGTGTCATTGTCTCGTGAGATTGAGGAACGGCTTTTGGGTACAAGTTGATAATCTACATTAGGTTGTTCGTTCTTTTCTGCCGGGTCTTGTATTGTTTGGTGTGGGTTCTTGTATTCTTCTTGGTTAGTTGCTTCAAAGTTCTTCTGCAAGGAATGGTAGCCAAATTCTCTGCCGATTTCCGATGCCTTAAAAGTCAGTCCGCTGTATGCGAACTTCAAGCCATAGACCTTGCCCTGCTTGTTTTTCAAACGTTCAATGGTTACACCACTCTTGCTAAGGCTATAGAGGAACATGGAATGCCCAGTGATGCCTGTGCCTTTGTATTTTTCAAGTAGGGCATAGCATATCTTCTGTACTTGCTGCTTCATTTGTTCTCTTGTCGGATTGGCTTTTGCCTTTTTGTGTGTCCTTTCCGCCTTTACTTCCTTTGCGATGGTCAATCCGTACTTACGGCTAAGATCTTCTGCTACCCTTGCTGCCCTGTTGCTTACAAAAGTAGTATCATACACTTCTCCGTACAGGCTGATGCGATTGGCAATGATATGAATGTGTCTGTTGTCGGTGTCCTTGTGCGTTACTGCCACCCATTGGTGGTTGTCAAGCCCCATTCGTTTGGCAAATAAATGAGCTATCCGCATCAGTTCGGATACAGGCAACTTTTTCTCGTCCTGCGGTGCAATGCCTATTTCGATACGGAGAAACTTGTTCCTGCAACGGCTGTTATAGTCGCTGACGACTTTCATTTCCTCATAGATGCTTTTTGGCTCCCTGCTGCAAAGATTGTGGAAGGCAAGCCGACTGCCGAGTTTGCCTTCTCTGAAAATATAGTCCAGAGCCGTGCTGCCGTGCGCTATCGCCTTACATTTTCCTATCATCTCTCTTCAAATTTAAGACCTTATATACCTCATCATCCACACGAAAATGCGGGTCGTAAAACCGCTTAAATGCTTCTTTGGCACATAGCGAGAGGTTCTTTGTGATATGTAGCCAATCTTCGTCCTTGACCTTGATAAGGTTGGAAACATGTGTAAAGAAGTAGGCCGTTCGTCTCAACACCTCTATGGCTTCCTTTTCATTGTCCGTCATCTTAGGAATGGCAATTACCTCACTATTAAGGAGTATCTCACGGCAGTAATCTGAGAACTTCCGGCCTGTGCTTTCTGCCTTTGATTTAATTCGCTGCTTTTCCTCTAAGGTGCATCTTACCTTGATGAACTCCGTTTTGTTCATCCGCTGTTCTTTCTTCTCCTGCTGCTGCCATCGGGCAGTCTTGCTATTGTATCTGTTCATATAAAAGTCCTCTTTTCGTTATTGCTTAATTCCTGATGGCTGATCGATGAGAACGGAGTGATTACGGTCTAACCTCCCCGACAGTCTCACAAGGGGAGCAAGCGCAGTTTGTGGGTACAAACTGACGTCTTGCAATGTCAGTGATAAGACCATTTACGCACGAGGCGTTTTGCAGCCGAAAAGTGAATGCCGTGCATTCTGTGTTTAACTGTGTTCGTGGTGTTCTCATCATTCAGATGTCTGCTTGCTAAAAATATGATGTCATATTTGCCCAAATATGAC
>CALIBC010000199.1 GCA_938045615.1 uncultured Clostridia bacterium
TGTGAAGATTGCACCTAAGAAGAAAGCCAAGAAGGCAAAGAGAGCAAGATAAGCGAAAGCTTAGAAGACAATTTGCCGACATGGAAGACAAATAATTTAAAAACTGAGCCTGTCATACCGGCGGGCGAGATAAAGTTAAAACCGGCTGTGGCGGGAGAGAGGTTAAAAAACCGGCATTCCCGCCACGACCGATAAGTTGTAACGCTTGATTTATCATCTCTGCGAGGCGAGGCGGAAGATCCGCCCGCCGTGGCGATGTATGGAAGGGGGGCCGGTTGTATCGGTTCCCTTTTAAAATTTTTCAATTAGTGTATGAGGAGGAATTTAGTCATGAAGAGTTCCACCATGAAAAGAAAACTTTTGACCATGCTTTTGGTCTTTGCCGTTGTTGCGACATATATTCCGTTTGATCGCGCATTTGCGGGGGCGGGAGGCAATGCGGAAAACTCCCAGCGCCGGGAGGAGACCGCAAAAGGCCCAGAGAGCAGTGCGCAGGCAGGCGGAAACACGAGCATGCTGAAAACCGGTAAACCTGTAGCCAAGGTTAAGAGCACAAGGGGATTTCCGACAGACAGCGGCTATGACATAGTAGCCCTACAGCACGAGGCTCCACCTTTGAAGAAAACCATGATAAATGATGCGGGCAAGATAAACACCGGAGACAAGAATGTATGGCCCACTCTATATAAGTATAAAATCCCGGTGGGAACGACGGAATTGAATATTAAATCCAAAATTTCATATTATACAACAGATCCTAAAGGCAAAATGGAGCCCAAAAGTGTATGGTATGGCGTATCTTTTTATTCATCCGATCTTGGCGCAGGAGAAGATCCCGGTGACAAATGGCTGAGCTTTGGAAGTCTTACCAATATTGCTCTTGGAGGATTTGCCGACAACGATTATGTGCAGAACAAAGAGTTCGAAAGAATCGTAAGAGTACCGGAAAGTGCAAAGTATGTGATGGTTTGTTCCAATAGTATGGTTCCTGAAGTCACATATAGAAAGGCAAAAACAAACAAACTTTTTTTGGCTGAAAAGCCTGCCGCCGAGGCTCTGCAAGTGGGTAAGAGTCTGGGGAACTCAAAAATTCACCTCGGGAAAGTCACGTATAACGGAGACGAGGTAAAAGGAACGTTCAGCTGGAAAAACGGAAGTCTGACGCCTCAGGTAGCGGATGACGACACTACCGAATACGAGGCTAAATTCACGCCGACCGATAAGATCAAATACGGAAACGGATTTGAATTCAAACTCAAACTGAAAGTATATCGCAGTGACGGGGGCGGAAGATTTTCTTCATTTGTGTGGCATTCCGGCGGAGATGATCTCGTTCCGGAAGAGTACATGAAAAACAGGAAAAACATCGATACCGTCTATTCGATTGGCAATATATTCAACAGCTATGCGTCTTTGAAAAATGTAAGCGCAAAGTCTGCGGCAAAAATAATCGCAAGAAATCTTTTGAACCGGCCTGAGGGAAGAAGGGCAATTTCCATAGAGGGCTATCTGGGGTACCTATTCGGTGGCGCCACGCTTGCCGGAGATAATCTTGTAAAGCCGGTAGATAGTAAAGCACGTGCCGTAAAAGACGTATATTACAAAAGCACGGGGGACGGAACTGACGGATATATGTTCTTCGATGCCCCGATGCGGGATAATTCGCTCAAGGATAAACTTGGCGTACCGGCGGGAAAATCCGGCTGCGAGATTTTCAGAGATAAGATGGATGCTATCTTTGATGAGCTGAGTGACATGGGAGTAAAACCCGATTATGTGTATTCCGACATCGAGAATGTGGAGAATAACTTAAATGTCATAACAAACAGGCATCGACTTGAGATAAATACGAGCACGTTGCCGGCGGGGCAGAGCGTGAAAGCTCATTGGAATGTCGTTTGGAACAATGCGCGTTTTCAGAGGGAGATCAAGCCTGAGCTGTTGAAGCGCCGCTTTATAATCCAAGACAGCAACGATCCGCTGGCATCACTTCGATCGGTCAGCCCAAATCCGGATGTCAATGGGTTTTCTTATGGGATAAACCCTGCGGATGATGCAATTACAAGCAGACACAATGTGAATGTCTGGAATGTTGTGATGAAGAATTACACGCAGTCACTGTTTAAAAGATATATGATAAATCCGATCAAAGAGCATTTTCCGGAAGCGAAATGCTCAAGCTGGTACAACGGCAATACCGACAGCTGGATGAACGGATCGTATCTTTATGAATCGTATTTGGGGGGCAGCACCGACGGAGGGGGCGACAGCTATTCCTGCCCGACTATATACGGTAAAATTTCGGATGAGGGCAGACTTAAGTATAATGTCGACAACTGGCGGAACGATACCGTGAAAACGGCATTTACCTGCATGCAGCATGCCCTTAGGCAGTACAGAGTGGCGGTTGCCTCAAACGGCGGCAAGGTGCATCCGTTTGTACCTACAAAGTATTATTTTACCGGAACCTACAAATATCGATCCTTTGAGTACTTCAAGGAGTTTATTCTGCATGTTTTCCTGCAGAATCCGGATAAGATGATTTCTTATGTGAATTACAACGACTTGTTTGACATTGCAAGCAAGGAGACGCTTCCTGCGGGAGCTTGGCCGGGAAGGCACACGTTTGCCAATTCCATCTTGGAAGATCTGGAAAAGATTTCTGGTGAACTTGATGAAGTTGCAGGAAACGCTCAGGAGGTGGAGCCGCTTTCTGCCCATATTCCACAGGGGAGCGATCCTTTTGTGATAACGGGACTCAAGGTAGGCAGCAAGAACTTTTGGAGAATAACGCCGGATTTGTACAGGAAAGGGGTTTTGAATGCCAATCCTGCAAAATTCATGAAGGACTTCAATAAAGGAGAAAAAACCGGAAACGGCGGTGAGAAATGGCAGGAGTTTGAGGTTGACGGCAAAACCATCAAATTTCCGGCGGGAAAACTTATAAAACCTGCAAGTCTCGGATCCTCAAGTGTCGTGCAATACGGCTACTGGGTCGAGACAAAGGCGGGCGTTGAACCGAAAGTAAGCGTCACCAAGAAGGCTGACGGTACGTATGAAAATTATTTTAGAGACAGGACGCTTTGGGAAGAAGACTTTGAGAAATTCAATTCCGGGGATTATTTGGACAATCACGGCAAGAAAATTAACAAGCCTGAACGTTTCCAGGTGGAAGCCCAGAGCGGTAATAAATTTGCCACGGAGATTTCTTCGACAAACAGGAATTTAAGTCCGACCGACATCCCTCGATACAGCAACGTTATCGGTGAATGGGCGAGAAATCAGGTATGGGAAGATCGAGTCAAATTCAGCAAGGTTCCGAGCACAATCGGAAAGGGAATTGAAGTCCTAAATATGGGAAAGACCCCGGTAGAGGGTTTTGGAAAGGTACTTACGTTCAGAGGGGATGGATTATTTTATTTCAAAGACACGGGCAAAAACGCAGAGCCGATGACCTCGGAGAAGGTGAATGGCTTCCCTGCAATAAAGGCGAACACATGGTATGTTGTGCGCAGAACGATTGGAGTCGATGCAAGCGGCAGGATGAGTACAAAGATCACGGCGTTTGAAGAAGGCAATGAGTCCGGCGCTAAGACCGTATCGGAAGTGGCATCGGGCGTGTTCAATCCCGACGACCATGTGGCTTCTCCTATAGGCGGACCGATATTTTTCTATAACTTTGATAATGATGTCAACTTGAGAGTTTCGGTTGACGACTGCAAGGTATATGCCACGGATTTCAATGTTAAATTGGAAGTGTTCAGGAAAAACGACGGTCTTAATTTGACGAAAATAAAGGGCACCGCCTGTCACGATGACGATGAGCTTGTCTTGAAGACTACATGGCTTAATGCGGATAAAAAAGATGTGGGATATAGCGTCAAAGTAGAAGAAAAAGGAACCGGTGTCGACAGAACATACGTATTGACCAACGGGGTGGTTCCTTACGGTGAGAACAGCTACTCTGCGATTAAAATGAAAAAGTTGCTTCCGGGCACAAAGAGCATACGTGTAACGGCAAGCACAAACGACGGTGTCGTCAGGAGGATCGCCAATATTTCGGTTGCTCCGTCCGGTGAAAAAGTAAGCAGACTCTCAAATCCGGACGCTGCGGTGCCATCGGGCTACCACAAGGTGGTATTCAACCCGACAAGTGACGGAAAGATCGGAACAAGCGCACAGGGTGCTTCGGTTGCATATAAGGTGAGAGATGATGTCAGCTGGGGGGAAGTCAAGGGGATTTTGCCGGCAACCGCAACCTATAAAGACGCAACCAAGAAATTTAAACGTTGGAGTCCGTACATTCCTTCGGATATTCAACTTGTTTATGATGCGCAGTATACGGCAGAGTTTAAGACTGTCAAAGCACAACCTGAACTTCCGAAAGTGAAACCTCTGGCAGACGTTGGAGAAAATCCCGGAAACGGGTATGTCAAGGTCGTCTTCGATCCGACAGTTGACGGAAAGCTCGCGGGGGCGAAGGTCGGAAATGTCAGCATGGGTGAAAAACTTGCATATGCACTCAGAGATGATTTGACATGGAGCGAAGTGAAGAGCGAACTTCCTACAGGCGCAACTTACAAAGACGCAACCAAGAAATGTACAGGTTGGAATCCGTCGTTTCAAAATGATTCCGAAAAGGTCAAGGCAGCGACGTATGTCGCGCAATATGCCGTAGAGCCTGACATAATTGATGTTACGGATCCGAGCACTCCTACGCCTTCAGGGTATGCAAAAGTCACATTTGACAAGGGCGAGCACGGAGAATCGCTTGAGGGCACGTCCGCATTCTTTGTGAAGAAAAATACAGAAGTAAACCTCACAAGCAGAGCACCAAAGGCAAAAGCAAAAGCAGGCTGGAAGTTCAAGTCTTGGAACAGATCGCTTACTGTAAATGCAAGTTCAGATATTGCCATAACCGCAACATATGAGGCTATGGTAAAAGTGCAAAAGCTCGACAATGCAAA
>CALIBC010000200.1 GCA_938045615.1 uncultured Clostridia bacterium
TGAATGCTTCAGGTAAGGCTGTTACTGTAAGCAATATCTTGGGACAAACGGTAGCGAAAGCCGTATTGGCATCTGATAACGAGACGATTTCTGCACCGCAAGGCGTAGTAATTGTGTCTGTAGAAGGTGAGGATGCTGTGAAAGCTGTCGTGAAATAAAGATAGGATAGATAGGTATTCGGGTGGTAGGTTTTTCCTACCCGCCCGGATTCCTTCAATCGATATGATTATCGACTATTTGAATGTTAAAATGATAATAATTATGAACAAAAAGATTTTCACGCTATTAGCGGGAATTCTCATGCTTGGTCTATTTGCAGTCCCGGGCAATGCCCAAAGGGGGACCTTCTTGAAAGGGCAAAAGCTGCGTGTAGGAAATCCCGTGAGAAAATTGCTGGCCGGTCCAAACAAGGGCTATTTCTACTTATCCGTAGATAGTGTTGTTGGTTTTGGTAATGCTAGTGCAGTAGTGGGCCAGCTAAATCATGGACTTGGTGATTCGATTTCTAATGCTAAAATAGCAGATGGCAACAATGGTACACCAAATGCAATGGTTCTGTTTATGCGGCCAGATACGAACAAGAATGGGAAATACTCCCTTTTTGTTGATACGATCAACGTGATTAAGCGTTCGGGGGCTAGTGACTCTGTAAAGGCAAAATGGAATGGCTATTTTAAAGCTAATACGCCGAAGACGGAGATTTCAGCATCTGCTTTGTGGTGCGTAAATGTTACGGATTATATACAAGGTCAGAATCCAACGTTCGATTTTACGAATAAGCAGTATGAGACTTTGTTGGAGATAGATGCTTATAATCATGAAAGTTGGAGGCGTGACTCATCTAGATCCTTAAATGCGGATCACAATAACTGGAGAATGTCTCCTGCACATGGTGATACTTCACTGGTTCCTGGTGGCCTTTCTGGATGGGAGTTCTCAGAGACTTATGCAACTGTTTTAAATGCACGTCGTCCATTGGTTACTTATTTGGATGACACGCATGATACAGTAGCTGTATTGTGTATGCCGCGTGATACTTCAGGTGGCTCTAATTTTGGGAAATTAGTTCCAGATAGCTTTATCTGTGTGAAGATTGCTCCGGCTACGGACGTAAGGGCTGGAAAAGTGGATGGTATGATCTATTTCACTTTGCGTGAAGCGCTCCCGTTCGCTTTGGATGCCAATGATTTCAATTCATTGAGTCGTACGAATCCGCTGAAATTCTCTCCGGATGCTGCTTCGAACAATATTTTCACCTCGGGCCTGAAGGCCGCACAGCTTGACACAAGTGCGCATCGTAAAGCCTTGGTTGACGTGAGGTTCTTACAATCGTATGTATCGCTACCCTCATTTACTGGAAGTTGGCAGAACCCGAGTTTGGCAGATACGGCGTATGTGGCTTTCCCAGACTCTGTATTGGACTATATGGGTTATATGCATTTGAAGAGCGGTAATAATTATCTCCGTGTTGATTCAAACTTCCATGTGCGTAATGCTGGAGGTGACCAGTTCCTGAAATTTGCAACGGGTACGCAGGCTCAGATGTGGAAGAAACTTACCAATACTGGTGATACGGTATCGCGGAGAGACTCGTTGATGTATGGTCAATATGTATGGCGTCTGGTTTACTATCCTTCGGGAGATAGTGTTTATATCAATCCATTCAAGGCGGCTTATCGTCCTGAATACGATCCAGCGATATGGAAAAATGGAGCGGATAGTGTCCGTACCCTTGGTTGGGTGACACAACAACGGTATACGTTTGCTGCAATTCCTGACACTGCTGTATTGCACATGCAATCAGATGCTCCTTCTGGTTCTGGACGATTGGGTGCGATAGGTGCAGATAGATATGCCAACACGAATACGATGGTTGGTAATGTTTACAAGCTTGATAGTAACCAAATCAAAACAGCTCGTCTGAGAGATGGATTTATGATAGGTGCTCCGAATACGAGAGGAGAGGCTGCACCGCTTCCGTATAAGTATCGTCATCGTTTGTATGTGTCGATTCAGAATCTGGCTTCAGGACGTGAGGTGACTCTCCACTCGAACCATAGCGGATTCTTGCCGGCTGGTGATTGCAGTATCAATACGCACATCAATTTTGGTGGCTACTATACTCCTTGCTTGGCTACTGGTTCTGATCGCG
>CALIBC010000201.1 GCA_938045615.1 uncultured Clostridia bacterium
GTTCTTAATGTGATTGGCGTACGCTACGACCTGCCTTTGGGCATCCTCTATCGCGTCGCTGAGTTGTTGCAAGTTATTTCGCTCGTTTCGGATGATCTGCCGGAAGCGGTCTTTTTCGTTATCGAGCGTCCGTTCTATCAAATTGATCTGTTTGTTCAGGCTAGTGGATTGGCTCTCTCGTTTCTTCTCATCAATTTTTTTGCGAGCCTCGTTCTTGGCTTCTTCTCGCTTGCTATCTCCCAAGAAAAGCTGCTTGCCGCCCCATAGCAAAAGACCAACACCCGCGCCGATAAGTGTTCCGAATCCGGGGATAACACTAAAAGCAAGAGCCGTTCCTCCCACCGTGGTGGCAAAACCAAAGACATCGCCAAAATTGAGGCCCATCTTGCCAAAGGCTTCATCAAGATTAGGCATTTCTAAGCTCGATATATCGATATGCAATCCGCCGATTTGAATATTGTCAAGCTCCCTGCGTCTTTCTCTGATCTTCTCTTCTAAGCGACTGAATTCATATTCGACGATGATCTTAGATTCCATCGTGTAGGCCTCGAATAACCTCTCTGCACGTTGCTGAATCTCTTTCTCGCTATCTTCCCTGTTATAGTCGTCATCCAGCACGTCGCAAACCTCTCTTTTGAAGTCGTCAAAAACTTTGGTATGCTCATAGGCCATTCGATTACGGATCGCTCGGATCGTCTCTTCAAATGACATGTTCATATCTACGTCAAATCGGATCAGACGTTCCTTTAATCGGTCAATATCTCGCTGTTGTTCCGCCATCATATCCACCAAGCCTTGATAGACTTTGCGATACTGCGCGATCAGCTTCTGCTTGTTGGCCTCTACGATCTCGTCTGTGTAGTTCTCCGACTTCTGATCCACTAACTGCATGACCCGGTCGAACCGACTAAACCGAAGCACTGCGTCGGCACTCCCGAAATAGCCAAGCAACTTCTTCTGCGACCGGCTCAGCTTTTCGCGTGTGCTGGGGAAACGTCCGTATGCACACATGGCCAGCAAAGCTTGAAGCGTGATGTTTCCTTTGTAGATGTTTCCCAAGATGTTTCGGAATGTGTCTTGAATGAGTTGTTCATTCTTGTGGATGGCTTCGGTCTCTAACGTCTCGCGTTCCTCGCTCTCATCATAATATTCCGCATTGTTGCGCACATTGAAGATGGAGTAGACATTGACCCAATTGCTGAGGTAGTTCTTGATCTTCTCGGCCGTATTCACGTCTGGTTTCTTGTTTTCCCCTTGCACATAGAAGACACAATGAGCCTGATTCAATGCACGTTTTATTTCATCTCTGAAGTCTTCTTCCCGCCCCTCGATCCCGGGCACATCGATCAAGACGAACTCCTTACCGTTGATCTTTAGATTATACTCCTCGTAGACCTTCGTAAAATCACTGTCTCCGTAACCTACGATCATTCCGTCATTGCCTCCCTCCGTTTGATTCGATCCATGTCGCGATTCGTCAAAAAGGATGCGGAAGGTTTCGATGATGGTGCTCTTCCCGGCATTTGTCATACCAAAGAAGGCAATGACCAGTTTGTCCCACCGGGCGCCTGTCTTGATTTCACCCAGTTTATTCATCGAATCCTTGATATAGGTCTCCAAGAACGCGAGAAGATTCTTCTTGATACCGGCCTGCTTCGTATTGTCCGTTTTGATCGCGTCAATCTTCGCAGCGATGGAACACAAGTAAGACGACAGCTCCTGATAGCGGGCTTCAAATCGCTCGTATTTCTTGCTTGCGTTATATGGAA
>CALIBC010000202.1 GCA_938045615.1 uncultured Clostridia bacterium
GACGGCCGTTGCGCCGGCCTTTCGTTTGGCGTTGCTCGAGGGGCTGCCCGCCGGCAGCTATTCGTCGCGTTTCGAAGCGGGTAATGATATGCCCGACCTCGGTATGGGTGAGGCCGGTCTGTTGGGCTATTTCGTAGGAGGTGATGGTCATTAGGAGTGATTGAGGTGTTGGGGCCTGAAGGCCCTGTTGGTTTGTTTATGCGTTGGGCGTGTACTCCTTGACTTTCATGCAGCTCCCTCGCGTTAAAAAGTCAAGGAGTAAAGTCAAGGAGTACGCCCCACGGCGCGGTCAAGTGCTCAGCCGTATGGGTAGCCCGGCGTAGACCCAAGCCAGGAGGGCGGCGTCGCGCATGTCTTGCGAGGTGCGACCGGTGAGGCCGGTGAACCGGGCCAGCTCTTCATGGGTGATCTTCCGGCCTGTGCCCCGCCAGCATTTCTGCAAGGGCCGCTGCTCGACGACCTCGATGCCCATGTGGCAGGCCATCTCGACGATCTTACGGCCCACCTCGTGGTTGCGTCCGGCCGCACGTCCGATGGCGGCGGCCTTACGGCGACTGTCTCCGGCCTGTACGTGCCAGTTGGAGCGGTTAAGCCATCCGGCCTCGACGACGACGGTGAGGGATTCTCCGAGGGCGTCCGTGGCCTGCTTTGTGGCGTGTAGGTCGTCGATCAGTTCGGGGAACGTCTTTGCCTCGCAATGCAGCTCCCGGGAGGGGAGGTGTAGGAAGGCCACGCCCGACTTATCCACATCAGGGTCGATGGCGACGATATGGCGGGGGCGCTTTTCTTCTTTCGGTTCCATTACTCTACAACTCCACTTTCTTTAAGGATCGAAGCAACGGCTAATAGGATAAAACCTCCACTTAATAAGAGGGCTATTATATACACCGATGCTATTTTCGGAATATCCTCGCGTGCGATACGCATATCTCGCACTATTATCTTGTATATGCCTATAAGGCAGCCGTAATTGATTGCCGCTGTGATTGCAATAGCTGCAAGCCTTACTGCAATTAGTGTGCTATTCATATCCTTCTTCTTCGTCGGTTTCGTCTTCTTCCATTTCGAAAGCCATAACGTCTGCGATTTCAGTCATACGTACTACACCAAAGAGGCCGTAATTAATCAGGTCTCTATACTGATCACCGGCAAACTTGTGATAGCCTTCTTTTGTCATACTGCCGAATCTATACTGATCCTCGATGCCTTTCAGGCGCAGAACCTTCGTGTAGATCATATCGGCAAAAGTGCCTATTCGTAGTTCACGCCAAAGTTCGCCGTATTCATCGCCTTTATCGCATATCAGTGAGAGGGACGCATTCATTTGATCCATGTAGAATTTTATTGGAGCTTCTGGAACTAAAGACTGCACACCAAACCCGCCTTGCCGCAATGCGATCACGCCGTAATTCACTACAGCCGCAAATTCATCGCGAATGCCTTCAAAGAATGCAAATCCCAACCTCTGACTCTTATCCCTGTCTGTTAGCCGCCTCTTTAAGATGGTGGCTTTCATAAAGAGCTGGTCGGTTAAGGTCTCGAGGTGCATTTCACTAAAGGAAAGACCGTAAAGGCCGCACTTCTTCTCGAATATGTCTTTGCAGAATGATACGGCGCATTGCAGGTCGCACGGCGCTTCCGATTTCTCGGCTTGCTTTGCTTTGGCCTGTTCAAACTCTTCCTTCGTGAACTCTATATCGTTTGGCTCCGTATTCGGTCTCTTTTCGGTGGCTTCTTCCTTGTCGCTGTCTTTGGCTTTCGCAGTATCATCACACGCGGCGGCTTTGTTTACCTCTATTACATCAGAACTTCCCTCTGTACTTATTCGGATTCGCTCGCCCTTGGAGTCGTGGTTTGCAGGGGCTGGCGCTTCCTTTTCAGGCTTTGCCGGTTGCTCGGTCTCTTCTTCCTTCAAACACTCGAGCGCTTCTTCAACCGTTTTTCCGTCGCAAATGGCGTCTATGAATTTGCCCAGCAGCCTTCCGTTATTAGATGGAACCCACCTCCTATCGATTAGGAGAATATTGTCTATATTCTCCTTGCATGATGGATTCTCCTCGGGGTATATCTTGGTGTATGATAGAACAAATGAGTGAAAAATGTGTCCGTGTCCCTCGATTGTTAATAGGCTTCTTATAAGCCCGCTATCTATACTCTTCGGGTCTTTGCCTTGCTCCATATCTTCAATAATCCGCCGGGCGGTGCACGGATAATTGTAGCCCATCTGCATCAAGGTCTCAATACTAAGACCCGTATCGTTACTCCCTTTCGCGCTTTTGCTGTTTTTGCTTTCCTCTTTCATTTCTGTATTCATTTTATCAATCATCTTCCATTCCATCGTTTGGTGGTAAAACGCCGTACCCGAACCGGATCCGAAAGGTCACGGTGGCCTCCATCGCATCGCGGGAGAACCGCACCACGTCTATTTGGTTGTCAGGGTTGGCCACGGCCGCGCGGTATTCCGCCGTGATCCTTTCGTGCCGGCTGGGGGCTTTCACTTCGTTGTTTGTCTCCATTCCGTGTACGCGTTTAGAAGGGTAGATCATCCTCGCCACCGATGGGGGCCGGGGCGGCTTGTTGGGACTGGGGTTGCGTGGGTGCGGTGGGCTGTTGCGCAGCGGCCTGCGTGGGCTGCGCCGCGGGCTGTGTCTGCGAGGCGCTGCCGCAGAGGTAGACTTCGCGGGCGTTGACGTTGATGTCTACGCGCGTCTGACCGGTTCGGTCGGTGTAGAGGTTGTTGCGCATCGTGCCGCGGACGAAGACCTTCGTGCCTCGCTTGAGATATTGCAGCATGGCGCCGCCATCGCCGTACCAATAGATGGACAGCCACGTGGTGCGTTGCACGGGGGGCTCACCGGGTTTCTGTGCGCGTACGTTCTCAGTGTGCGCCACACTGAAGCAGGTGTACTTCTTACCTGAAAACTCTTTCACTTCGGCATCCTTTCCGAGGTTGCCAATGACTTCGATTTGTAGCATAT
>CALIBC010000203.1 GCA_938045615.1 uncultured Clostridia bacterium
AATGGCTACGAAGGCCCACCCTTCGATGATCAGATAGCAGTTCCTTGTCGAAATGATATCGATGGCGAAGGGCATTTTCTCTGCGTTCATATCGGACTTAAGGGGTGCCTGACGAATGATCACTTGTCAGAAAGTTGTCCCTCTCCGAAAGTTCCATAGGATACGAAAAGCGGGAATCGGGGGAAAGCGAAGTGTTTCATTGGAAAAAAGTTCGATTTGCAGGAAATTTGTAGGAAAAAAGAGCTTTTTTGGGGATAAAATGCCATGAATTGTAGAAAGTGACTTTCGTATTACGATCATATGTGTCATATTTGCGTCGAATTTTAAACGATCAAACTTATGAAGGCCATAGAGAATACTCCACCAGACCTATTCAGGGCGCCCTAAAGGAACCGCCCTCCCGGAGGCGCAGCGAGATAAATCGATCCGGAAGCGGAGCTTGTGATTAATTGAAAACACGATAAGAAAATGAAGACGAAGTTCATTTTATGGTTTAGTACACTCTTCCTTCTGCTGATGGCAGCGGGAGGATGCGAGAAGAATGTTAGGGATAAAGAAGGTGATATCCATATAGAGGAGTTTTCCTGTTCTGGATGCAAGGATCAATCGGAGGTTTCAGTAAGGACTGCGCCCGAAATTCAAGAGTATGTGGAATACGCGGGGAATAAGGACGGATATCTATATATCCGGCATGTCAATGTCTTACTTAACTGTTGCCCAGATACAATAAAAGCGACAGCATCTATAGAAGGAGAAGTGTTACTCATCACTGAAAAAGAGATAGATCCTAAGTGTAATTGTAGTTGCAATTATGACTTGATGTATAAAATAGGCCCTCTTACTACAGCTCGAAGATATACGCTACGGATGTATAGAGAAACTCTTGAGTATGCAGAGTTCTCATTTACTTACGACAAGTCGTTGAAGAATAGTGTTATAATTAAAAACAGCTCGTTATGAAAAAAATGATTGTTATACTGTTTTCTTTGCTGGTAAGTTTTTGCAAGATCTACGCACAAATCCAGCAGAATACAACTCAGGAAAGCGCATGGAATATCGTGCGGAGCGAGATCCTAAAAAACGACACCGGGTCTGTAAATGTTTTTGTGTCTAAGTTTATTGTTTTTTCTGACACTCGGATAAAGACGATGTATCGCGACGAGATATCGCCGTGGTTTGATTCTTGGTTCTTCTTTATAGATGATGCTCCTTTTGCCAGTTGGACACATTCGTGTCGGTATGTGTTTGTAAATATAAAAGATGGCAGTTACGCTGTTTTCGACAAACAGAATCCTCCTATTTTGGATCAGATGATACCGTTGGTGGAGAAAAGAATAAATGCTCAAGGGATCCTCTTTGATTTCAAGAGATTAAAATCATCGGATTCTTTTCGGGCAAAAGCTTATCCTGCTCCCCATGATTATGCGGTAATAATCAGCGGTGGAGGCGATTTATGGAATAATTGGGTAAGATATTGGAATGATTGTGCTGCGATATATTCCACGTTGATAAATGTATATGGATATGCTCGTGATCATATATATGTGCTGATATCAGACGGGACGGATCCGGGAAAAGATCGACATCATTATGATGGACATTATGATTCTTCTCCTCTCGATTTAGATGGAGACGGAATCAACGACATTCAATATGCTGCAACACGCACAAACATTTCACGCGTATTCAATATTTTGGCAAGTAGACTAACTCCGTCAGATCATTTGTTTATCTATACGACAGATCATGGTGGACAAGAATCCGGAATGGATGTATACATGAACTTGTGGAATAACGAGACGATGCGTGATGATGAATTTGCTCGTGAAGTCAACAAAGTGAATGCTGGAAAGGTAAATATCTGCATGGAACAATGCCACAGCGGCGGCTTTATTGATGATCTGCGAGCTGATAACAGAGTAATCGCTACGGCTTGTAGGCATGATGAAAATTCACAGGCAACACATGATCTTATCTATGATGAATTTGTATACCATTGGACGGCTGCAGTTTCAGGAAGGACGCCAACAGGATACCACGTAAATGCAGATCGAAACGGTGATGGGATAATATCTATGGAAGAAGCATTTCAATATGCACAAGCAAATGATAGCCGACCGGAACATCCTCAGTATTCGTCTAAACCTGTTAAATTATGGGCGCAATTGTATCTAAAAAAATTTCCCTCCATCTCCGGCTCCACTGTTGTTTGCAATCAGGAGACGTACACCATTCAAGATCTTCCATCTGGAGCCTCTGTGCAATGGAGTACAAGTAATGGAAATTTGCAATTGGTTTCGGGACAAGGGACGAGAACGGCTGTATTTCGGAAAAACGGTACTGGAGAATGTACGATAAGGGCGACCTTGCGTTCAACGACTCTCAATATCACTCCCACTTTGGAGGTATGGGCCGGGCCGGTCAAAACCCTCGTACGAGCCGTGGGAAAAGATTCTGATTCTCAATTCGATTCCTCAACGTCGTTAAATATCGACCTTCTCGGAGGTCTTGGATTAAATAACACAGTTGAATTCGCTGCAGTGAGGGGAAGCCATCATGTAATAGATGTCACATGGGAGTTAAAGAATGAAACTCCTGATGTTATTTCATTAGGAGGACATGGGCCACTTGTAACGGTTAGTCCGATCAAGACGGGTGTAGGCCATTTCCGTATGACTGCAATAGACAAGAACTGCGGTAGAGGAACAACAGCATATGTTGATGTTCGTATATCATCGAAATACCACATATCTCTTTCTCCCAACCCCGCCACGGACGTAGTGACACTCAAACTGACGGAACCGGACGATGGCATTCTATCTCCCCAAGGCCAAGGATCGACCACAAGGGGCGTTACAAGTACGTATGAGATCCAGCTTTGGAATGGGCTGACGATGTTGAGA
>CALIBC010000204.1 GCA_938045615.1 uncultured Clostridia bacterium
GGGGGAGCAAGCGCAGTTTGTGGGAACAAACTGACGTCTTGCATTGCCGTCGTCACGCTCCGTTACAGGCCCTATGGTTGTTCTTTCGATCACTGCATGCCGTGCATTCAGATGGTTACTACATGCCTGGCGTGCACGTCGTGCGTGGACTCTTCGACGAATCCGCGTGCTTGGATTACAGCTTGCGCCACTCCTCGATCTCCTCGGCGTAGTCCTCCAAGTGGGTGCGCACGATGCGCTCCACAAAGCTCGAAAGGTTGGCACCTCGATCGCCCAAGCGACGGACAACGAAGTCCGCGCGCTCCTGCGTGTCCCGGCTGAGATAGACCGCCCGCCGATCTGTCAATTTGGCAGGGATGAGGAAAGTCTGCTTGTAAGCCTCCAGCGTCTCCCGTCTCATCTTCACGCTGATGCGTTTCGGCGCGGGAGCACGCTCGGCATGCACGGATTGTTCGGATGGCTCTGCACGCTGTGGTTGCGTTTCTTTGAAATGGGTATCAAGAAACTCGCGGTCCGCTTTGTCGATGCTTTTCTCTTTCATGGTTGTTATCTCCTTTTCAGTTTGATGGTGTGGGATGGTTGGGTTGTGTGTGGCGCCTGTTCCCGCCCCTCCTGCTGGCGACGGACGCGGCGGTAGCTCTGCAAATGTGGCGGAAGGTCGTCCGATATGCCGATCAGCTTTCTGCTACCGGGCATGCTCTCGGCGGCATGGCTGTAGGATTCCGTCCGTGGATAGTCGTTCGTTGTGCGACCGGAAACCATCTGGCCCAAACGGCGGATGGCCTCCGGGAGAGTGCGCCCCTCCAGCCGCATACAGAGGTCGATGATGCTCCCGCCGCGGCCCTCGGCGTAGTCGATCCACAGGTTCTTTTCGGTATCCACCTTGAAGCTCGGATGGCGGTCATCCCGCAGCGGCGAGCGGTACATCGCATAGGTCGCCAGCCGTCGGACGGGCGTGATACCCTGACTTTCCAAGTACGCCGTGACGGGGTACCGCTTGATGGCCGATAGGTTTTCTTCTTTCATGGTTCAGAAGTATAAGGATGGGGGATGAAATGGCGCGGTGTTTTATCCGAATGCAAGTGATTTCCGATTAATCACTGGTGTGGTTAATCTTATTACAATGAAATAAGATCAACTACACTTGTGTTTTATCGCGCTTCATATGATTTCTAATCAACCACACTGGTGATTCTTTCTATTCCAGATGCATTGTAATGATTGCTCCCGGTGATTCTTTGCATTTCATTGTTTTCCAATTAAACACTTGGACTTTTTAACCCCCTTCTTACTACTTACGACAACCGTAGTAAGTGCCTGTTTCCTAATAGTATTCAGACGGATCAAAGTCACTACGCAGCTGACTACATGTCACTACTACATGCTTGGAGGAGGGGGATTCAATGGACTATTGAAGCCGTTTTCGCCTTCCGTCCATGTCTGATTGTCAGACCGGTTTAGGTTGCTTCGATCTGCCTGTTTCTTCTTGGGTTGGCTGGGATGAGCTTTCGGGGGTGAAGGTGTGACGGGTATTCTCGGCATCCAAGCATGCAGTGCGTTCCGGCATGATGTTGCGCCCGTTTGCGGCCGATTTCTTCTGGAAACAGGACTTACAAGGAAGCGATTCGTCCCTTCGATAAGACAAAATGGCAGTGAAAGAAAAGGAGGTGCGGAACGATTCACAGGCTGCTATCTGCTTTCACTTGCGGCCGTTTTCCGCAGAGGTTATGAGGCCTTCGATCTACGCCAGTTGTATCCTGAATGTTCCATTTGCATCCCTACTGGTCCCGATTGCGCTGACGGCGTTTGGCGTGCGATTTTAAGTTTGCCGCCGAAAACAGTTGAACCTGAATACCAACCACAAACTAATACGTGAATCCATGAAGTATTTGATTATTACAGAGGACGATTGGCAAAGTCTGCGCGACGAAGTGCTGAGCCTTGCCGCATGTTGCCTGAAGGCTTTCGGAGAAGAGTCCAAACACACGGATTGGCTGCATAACGGAGACGTCTGCCGACTGCTCGGCATCAGTAAATGCACCCTGCAACACTACCGCGACACGGGCGTGCTGCCCTTCGCGCAAATCGGGCACAAGTGCTATTACAAGCGGGAGGACGTGGAGCGGTTGCTCTGCGTGAAGTCTGACAAAACGGCACACACAACGCAGCGATGATGGAAGCGATTCAAGACTTGAGTATGGAGGCGGGCGAGATGCAGGTAGTCCTCTCTGCCTTGCGAAGCGCCAAAGAAAGGATTCGGAAAGTGTCCGAGACGCACCGGCCATTCTTCGGCGGTGAACACTTCCTCACGGGCAAAGAAGTTTGCGAACGGCTCTACATCAGCCCCCGCACCTTGCAGGACTATCGCGACCGGAAGATCATCCCCTATACCCAGTTTGCCGGCAAGATCCTTTACAAGGCCTCGGACCTCGAAAGGATCTTGGAAGAGAACTACAGGGGAGGCGGGAAGCGGTAAGGCTTGCAAACAAAGAGGAGGCTTTCGGAGAAGGGCGAGTTCCGAATGCCTCCTCTCTACGTATGTGGCGTGGAGGGATATAGGCCTCCTCTATTCGCCCTGTAAATCTTGGAGGATAACCCGGAGCGGTTCGGCGGCATTCGTTCCGAGGCGATACGCGACGATGTCAAGCAGTGCGGAGAGTTGGCGGGGTGTGATCCCGAGATGCAGGCATATGCCCATGTGGGCGCGTGCCATCGGTTCGACGCCTCCGACACCGGCAAGTATGGATAAGGTAGCCAGTTCGCGGTCGCGATAACTGAGCACGTCGCGTTCGAAGATGTCGGCAAAGAGGTGCTCCTTCAGGAAGCGATCGATCGTGGGGGCAAACTCGGCATAGCCAGCGGGACGGCCGTCCGAAGGCATACCCATGAGTTCCGAAAGCGTTTTTTGGCCGCGTGTGTACTTGTCGCCACGCGCCTTCGCCGGAGAGGCTTCGCGGCCAACGGGGTCGCTGATGCCAGCTGCCTGCCGCTCGTCCATCACGTCCATCATGGTTTGGAGGGCGCGCAGCGAGCGCGGAAAGCCGCAGTAGGCATAGGCGTGGATAAAGACCTCCTTGACCTCGTTCTGCGTCATTCCGGATTCGAAGGCGTCCGCGATGGCGGTCCGTAGTCCGTTCAAGTCGCCGTGGGCGGTATAGACACCCAGCTCGACTATGGCGTGTTGGCGCGGAGAGAGCGCTTCTCGGGCAGCTTGGTAGTACGCCTCGCCGTCTGTCACGGCTTCCCGGTAAGCGCCTTGCCCAACGGGTGATAGCCACACGGTACGGTTGCTTTCGGGATTGCAACTGACGGCCACGTGAGAAAACCAGCTGTCGGGGGCAGCTCCATGCCAATGCTCAACGTTCGGATCCACCTCCACGATGTCGCCGGGGTGAAGGCGTCTTGCCGGCCGGCCCTTCTCTTGATAATAGCCCACGCCGGCCGTCGCGACAAGTATTTGTCCGCCGGTATGGTAGTGCCACGAATTGATGCAGGTCGGGGCAAACGTCACGTTGAATGCCGGCACATGCAGGCTGTCGTTATTGATGAGCTTCGACAGCCAAACCCGGCCGGTGAAATGTTCCGACGGGAACAGCTGTCCCGGCGCATAGGGCTGCTTAAAGGCTTCGACTTCCGTCTGTGCGGAAGTCTGCGTTGCGGTTAGCATAGTTATGCATGCAAGAAGGAGGATCTGTTTCATTGGGTAGGATATTGTATGGCCGTGACGCCTCGGGGCGGGAAGAAGAAGGGCAGGGCGTTGTAGAGGTATTCCACCATCGGGCGGTATGCGTGGCGGGCGCCGTCCTTCTCGTGGAAAGTCAGGTTTTGGAGGTCGAACAGGTCGCCAGCGGAGGCCATGCCCTCGATCTGGTCGAGCGTCTCGCGATAGGCCGAATCACCGGTGCCGCTGGCGGCCCAGATGTAGAAGTCGCGCGGGCCGAAGCCTTGGCGGCGGATGCGTTCGGCTAAGAAGCGAGACGTCTCCGCGGGGCGGTTCATGCCGGCGAAGGGGCCGAGCGACCAGCTGTCGCCGCTCATGGGCAGGAACCAGTGAAACAGGGCGAGCGTCTCGTCGAGCGCATACCACGTGGTCACGGCGCCCATCGAGAATCCGCCGATGGCACGGTGGGCGCGCGAGGCCGCCAACCCGGCCGAGTCGGCCGACGGGGCATACGTGCGATAACGCGACTCGATGAGCGGCATCAGGTCGTGCTGCAACTCCAGCGGCAGCGCACGGCAATAGCGGTCGGCCGACACGTAGTCCGCCGTGGGGCGACCGTAATTATAGGATGGCGTGACGACAATCAGCGGCTCGATGTCGCCCCGGGCGATCATGTGGTCGAGCACACGGCGCAGCAGTCCGCCGTCGGCCGTGAGGAAGGTGCGGGCGTCGCCGTAGTGACCGTGCACGAGGTAAAGGATGTTGTAGCGGCGCGTGGCGTCCTCCCCGTAACCATACGGCAGGTAGACGAAGGCATTGTTGGTGCGCGCCGCTCCCGTGCCCTCGGCATAGTCGCGCGTGCCGTACGTCACTTCCACCACGCGGCCGCGGCGCTCGGTCTCCTGCTCGTAGGCCGCGGGATAGAGGCGGGTCTGGGTGACGAGGCCGGTGTAAGTCTCCGTCGCAGGCGTGGCCGGTGTCGGCACCTCCGGGACAGGCTGCGGCAGCGGCTCAGGAACGTCCGTCGCCCCCGAGCTGCCGCCGGAGCATGCCGCGGCTGCCCATGCGAGCAGCCCTATGGATAAGCACCGATTCATTGGCTGACGTAGAACTTACGGCCGTCCATGATGTAGATGCCGGAGCGGAGTCCGCGCGTATCGACGCCGTCGCGCACCTTCTGCCCGAGGATGTTGTAGATGCCG
>CALIBC010000205.1 GCA_938045615.1 uncultured Clostridia bacterium
CAATCTTCAAAATCAAATGTATAACTTTAGTCGATTTTTAAGTTACGGTAGAATTTACTTTTACAAGTGACCTTTTTCTGAGAAATAATTTGGAAGGAAGCCTTTGCATTCTAATCCATGCCCTTTCCAAGCGCATCCTTTCCCATTTCATCCCGCTGTAATGTTCTCACCACAGGAGAGATACCGGAGATTCGGCATTTGGGCGGCAAGATATTCGAATGCCTCTCGGCCCGTACAATGACAGGTGTAAAAGTCGGTAGTCGGATAATGACGAAGCTCCGCCGCAATCCGATCAAGAAGTTCCCGGGGAACAGTGGTCCCCTGTGCCGGATTAAAAAGGTGGAACCCGCCAATGCAGAGATCCGGAGAAAATACCGCCCCACACCTCATGATATTTGCTACCCCCATATGCCCGCAGCCCATAAGGAGTGCAGTCTTTTTCTCCCGAATGATCAGATTCTGTTCATGTTCAAAGCAATCCGGCGCATCTTCCTCAAAAAGGCTTGCATTTTCCGGCGAAAAAGTTTCGTCCTTTCCCTTTGGAGCAAAAAGCAGGAGTTCTTCATCAATCCTGGTATCTCCATCCAAAAGCAGGAGTTGTGGATGGGTTTCCCACTCCTTCGAGAGACCAATGTCATAGAAGCCTGTTCCAGTCTTTACAAAATGTCTTCGAAAGGCACTCTTTCTCACATAGATCTTTGCGTGATGGTTTTCCTCCAAAAACTCCTTCAACCCGCCTGTATGATCGTAATGACCGTGAGAGAGGATGACGGTGTCAACGGAGGCAAGGTCAATCCCCCGGCGATGGGCATTTTCCACGAGAACCCCCTTCGGTCCCACGTCAAAAAGCAGCTTATGCCTCTCTGTCTCCACATAGAGCGACAACCCGTGTTTCGGCACGAGCTCACAGTGACTTTCATTTTCCACCAATGCCGTGATCTTCATTTTTCCCTCCTCCTCTTTTCCATAACCTGATACACTGATTGTATCACACTCCCGTTTTTTGACAATGTCCCCCAGTGTACTCATAAACAAAAATCCTACGGCTGTTCCTTCGTTTACAAGCAGTTATTTAAAACTGCGATAATATGTTTAACCCGTTAAGGTGTGTGTTTATAGGGCATTCTTCGGACAATTCCTGACACATTCCATGCAAAGGATACACTCTGTTCTGTTCTTTCGTTTTCGGGAGTTGTCTGTTACATCCACATCCATAGGACATACTTGTTTACATTTTCCGCATGATATGCACTTGTTCGTGTCACATTTTACTCTCAAAACAGAAAAATAGCTCATTGGTTTTAAAAATACAGTGATAGGACATATATACTTGCAAAATGCCCGATTGTCCTTAAATGCAAATGCAAGCGAAATGCCTGCTGTGTAATAGGCAAGGTTACCGACAATAAATGCCCAAAACATTATTCGCTCCATGTGGCCGGCTTTGGCGAGAAACAATGCAGCAACAAATACCAGCGAAGCCGTAAATGTAACATATCTGATCCATCCAATTTTCTTTCTTGGCTGTGCATGTACTTTGTAGGGAAGAAAATCCAAAACCATAGCAGTCCAGCAGGCATATCCGCACCATCCTCTTCCAAACAGCAGCGGACCAAAAATTTTTGCAACCGCATAATGTATTGTTGCCGCTTCAAAAACTCCGGTGAACAGATAATACCAAAATCCCTCAATCTGCATATTTTCATTACAGATTAGGCCCAGATAAATCAGCATATACAAGCCAACCAGCAATTGGACGATCCGTCTGGCCTGTTTATACTTCCTGATGAACAAAAAATTCCCCAAGGATATAGACAACCCGATGTAGCTGAAATTAAAAAGATAAAATACATTTTCTTTTGTCAGCCACAATGTGATTGCAACTGTTTCAAAAATCAGAAGCATAAGAATCGGTATCTTGTATTTTTTAAATTTATCAACTCCTTCTGACAAATTCATCAAAACCCCCTCTTACTATTTCCAGACCATCCGGCTCCACATGGCAGGGAAGTGGCAGAATGCTTACACCGGCTGCTTTTGCCTCTTCCAATTACCTCGAATGTTTCAATATCCTATCAGATTTCCTGCTGGTTTTCAAATCTTTCGTGGAAGAGGAATAAAACAGAACGTCCCGCTGTCATTCATTCCATGGATTTTTCCACTGATCCCGATAGATCGAGAAAGACGGAAGAAAAACCGCTTGCAGATTCAAAGATGCTGATGTAGAACAGACTTCACAAGTGAAAAATCTATGGTGATGTCACCCCCATTGAAGATTTGGCCTTAAGCCTTCGTTCCTACAACTGCCTCAAACGGGCAAGAATATGCAGCGTCGAGAAGCTGCTGTTCCAGCTAATATGCCATACTACTTTGCCGCATAATCAATTTGTTTGGCAAGCCGTATGCTGCGTGCGTTTTGCTCTGTATCCTCTGACTCTTCATATCCATCATAGGGTGCCTTCGGATCATGCATGCGCTTCTTGAAGGGAGTGCAAAGCTCTGTCCTGTGGCGGAAGGCAAATTCCAAATCGTCTGTCCAGCCGGTATGACCGGTGATGATCTTTATGAGTCCGGCCCTTCTTTTCAGGTTTTTTTCAAGCGCAGCCAGGGATTTTACCGCCAGTTTATTATTCTCTGCCAAAATACTGATGAAGCTGTAGCCGCCATCCGCACCGAACCAGATCGTATCACCCGTGAACAGGTATTGATCGTCAATCAGATAGACCATATGTCCCCATGTATGGCCAGGAACCAGAATACATTCAACCTTGATTCCGTCGATCTGAAGAACCTGCCCATCCCTCAGCAGAATACGTTTGTTCTCTATTTTCACCATGGGCAGCTTATAAAGTCCATAGATCACTTTTCGTCTTACCTCACCGGTCAGATAACGGTTTTCCGTTTCACTAAGATATACCGCTGCATCCCTGAATAGCAGCTCACTATCCTGCTCCAGTGCGCCGACATGATCTGTATCCTGATGTGTAATCAAAATATGCCGAATGGATGACGGATCAATATCCAGCCATCCCATCTTTTCACCCAGTCGCTCATAATTGTATCCGGCATCAATCATGATTGTCTTGCCATTCTTTGTATAAAAGAAAATATTTGCGACCCATTCCCTCACACAAGCAACGTACTCGTCAATCCATCCCGTGTTCAGAGGCTTAAAAATCTCCTTGCCGCGAAATATGAGGCCCATAGATTTCTTCTGGTTTTCTGAATCCTTCCTTGCCATTTGTCAACCCCCTTCATAACAGTATGCCGGCACATGCTTACCTTCTCCGCAATCTTTGTCTGCGTGGTTCCCTCTTCTATACATTTTGTCTTGACATCCAGTTCTATATTGTTCAGCAGCATATCGTACCTCTCAATATACAGTTATACTTGTTTCACAATTCCTTAAACTATAGGATAGCGCTAAATGGCGTAAAATACAACAAAATGCCCCTATTCCGTTGTGTACAGAGTGCGCTTTACCAGGGGCTCAAAGTATTTTGCATAAGGCCTGAGCACAGCGTATCTCTGTTCGATGGTGCGGCTATACTGTCTCTCCTGATTCAAGTCATAAGCAGCCTGATAAAATTTTAAGGCATTTGTTACTGTATCGGGGACCCTGAAATCCTCGGTATGTGCTTTAGCATCCAGTGCAAGAGCCTTCCGATACATGAAAAAGCCTATTGAGGCAGAAGGCTGCTCTTGGGTCGTGTTTCGAAGGCCTTTTTCGCAAATCTGCATTATGAAATCATAATTGTTGCTGTCATCAAGGATGTTCAGAAGCGTAACACAGCACTGTGCAGTGATAAGTTCTGATTTGCTGTCTTTTTCATCAGGCTGTACTTCGAAAATATACCTCTTCAATTCGGAAATAGCCTGCTCCCTTTGGTTCATAAGAATCAAGAGCTCCGCTTTCTGATTATATCCGTGCTCGTCAAACGGGAAGCAGCGGATATAGTCATCAGCCAAAGACAGCGCATGCTGGTAAAGATCATCGTCCAGAGGATACGCACTAAGCTTTGTCTTCAAAAAGTCAACGCTATAGAGGAACAGTCTGAAACTCCAACGCTCACGAGGTATTTGCATGGCACGATTCAGATATTCGTCTCCTTTTTTAAATTGACTGCTGTCACCACAGGCATTGATTGCATCACCCAGAATATCGCGATTATACGGTGCCTGAGACAGCGCAAAGTCACAAACCTGAAGTGCAAGATCATAATCGCCAACTCGAAATAGATCCATAACAAAGTTATGATACACATCGCATGCGCTAAGCACACGTTTCTCCGGGTCTATAATATACTCTACCAGTCTCCTGCGATACTGGGCACCACCTGGGGTCATATGCTGTTGAAGAAGGTGAATGGCATCGTGAATAGATGAAACGAATATTTCAAAATCATCCGTATCATCCCGCCCGTGAAACCCATTCAAATGCGCCAGATTTTTCATCAAATCATCATCCATTTTGTTTTTTCCCTTTCTAAGTAGTTTGGAATATTGTAAGTGTCGATTGAATAACCGGCCTTTACGGAATACATGGAATCCAGCGAGCCTTCATTCTGGAAGTTATCTGATCGATATTACAGATCACAGTAATAATTCTTATCATACATCAACTGCACCTCCATCCTGCGGTTCATATAGCAAAGAATAAATCACCCGCCTTAGTTGGACTCGGTAACAACGTCTTAAAACCGTCAGGCCCTAACAATGCATATAAGATAAACATTGCCAGACCAACATAAGGAGCCTTCCTTATGCCGCTATTGCAATTATAGTAACACTCTCTGAGCCGTTCTCCTTCCTCTCCAAGCAACTGAAAGAGAACTCTTTGATGAACAAAGAAAGCTTTTTCGTTGCTCATTAACGAACGACTTACTTCAAGAAGACGCCGCGTTCCGTATTTTACTATCTTTCTGCAAACCTCTCTCTTCCAAACGGAATCATAGCTGCATGAGAGAATACTCTTCAAGGCCGCTGCTTGATTCGGTTGCTCGTCAATCCTGCCCTTCAGAAAAGCACAGAGTTCTTCAGGCAGCACCGACTGTAAAAACTGTTCATCATTATCGAACATGACCCATGAGAGTCCTTGATAAACGCTTTCCGGGAATACATCAGCATTACCGCCCCTCCTATCTCGCAGTTCGTCTGCCCAGCTGTAGCGGATCCCTTCACTGCCCATCAACATGGATTTTAAAGAGTACAAAGAGAATGCTCTGGTATTATCCGGGTTTAATGGATGAATAGGGATAGTATTCCGCAAGGTGCGAACATCCTCCAGCATGCTGTCTGCAGTTTGGTAACGGGTGGACATTGCATCGGTTGCAGCAATGATGATTCTCTGCAACTCAGTGAGAATCCTTTTTGGAATAGAAAGGTATGCTGATTCCCTTTGGATTTGCCGTTTTCTGTTGCGAGTAATTTCAAGCGCATTTTTCCCAACACAGAGATAGAACAGCAGGATGCCAACAGAGTATAAATCCGTAGCCGGAGTGAAACGATTACAACCCCTTTGAACCTCCGGAGCTGCAAAACCAGGACTATATGAAAGCTGATACTCTGAATGGTATTCTCCGGAGTCCATTTCAACGGAACATCCGAAATCCGCGAGAAACGCCTCACAGTTCTCTCCCGTATCAACATCACGACCGGCCCATATTACGTTGCGGCTGCTGATATCCAAATGAAGATATCCGTTATCATGAACTCCTGACAGGGCGGCGAGTACACTTTCGATGATCCGAAGTGCATAACGAACACGAATCATATCTGTGAAAACCGGATCTCGATCCGCACTGTTGCCAGTGACAGGCGCAGGTTGCGCCTTTTCCCAATTTTCAACCATATCGGAAAGAGAACGCATATCCTCGCTTTCCCGTTTCATTACAGCGTAACCTGTACTGATTTTAAGAAACGGAATTACCTGGAAGCTAAGCTCTGAAACCTTTCCTCCTATTGCACCTTCGTATTCAAATCGAGACAGATTCCTGCGAAAGCTCTCCTCATTGCCAACTGTTGGTACGACCTTTCCGTATTGGTTGCGGGAAGCTCCCTCGGATGGAAAGAACTCTTTGATAACAACGGAGGATGTTCCCCCAACGGTATCTGCCGAATAAATCAGCGCGAATCCTCCCTCACCGATAAGATGCTGAATTGTATATGTACCGCCATTGGCCATTGATATAGTATAGCCGCAAGGCAGAGGTTGTCGGTTCACTTAGGAAGCACCTCCTTTAGCATCAATTGATCATTTTTCTTTTTATTCGTGCGGGACGCTCTTCGCTTAATCACCGACGAACAAACTGCTTCATAGACTTCGGCAGGATCACGCTGATCGGGTCCCCCAAAAGCATAGACTACCGAAAGCATCATGCTTTGTTCCACCAGGTGAGGCGGGTAAAACGCAGGGAGTCCAGCCGCATCCAGACACAACTCAGAAGCGTCGATAAAATCATTCAGCCTGTTCGTAATATCCTCTGGACTTAATCGGCTTTTACCGTCAAACCAGCAGAGATTTGATGTAAACCATAGGAGATACAGCATATCGCTTTTTTCGATGCGTTCAACTTTTCCAGAGAGAATATCCCTCACTCTCGTTCTGCTTTCGTTGATTCCACCGCAAACTGTCATTCGTCCGTCTGTCATTACCTGAATAACATGCCATGCTTTTGTTTTGTCGGTTTGATCGGAAAACGAGAAATCCAAGTTCTCAAGCAGAAGGGTATCAGCAATGCGCTTGCACTTTGCTGAGGAAATAGTATCGTTTTCAAATAATGCCTCTAACGTTTGATCGGCATAATCTCTCATTTGCACGATTTCCCTTATGCAACGAACAAAATCCGTTTCATGCTGACCATTTCTGAGTTTTTTGTCATCAGCATCCGGAGCACCCTCGATCTGAATTGCCAGATTATGAGCAAATACAGCCAAGTTACGATAAACGCGTAATGCGGTTTTTGAAGGCAGATCAAGAAAAGGCGCCCTCTCGTTCAACCATTTTAGAAACAAATCATCCTGATTATCTCTGTTATAAATCGACCAAGAACGCACTTTTTCAGGCAGCGAACCGCCTGCATCTTTAGTCCAGTCATCTTCTTTTTCTTCACAGTCTGCTTTTATTCTTCCAGAGTTTATTTTTTCGAATTCATCCTTTAGCTTAGAAAGCGCTCGACTACTGACCCCGGTTAAGAAGCCATAAGCTTCAATCAAGTCATTCGAGGTGTTATAGCTGAAGCCGTTTTCAACATCAAAAACCCTGAGCAGAAACCATTCCATTTCCTGCAGCGTAAACTGAAGAATATGTCCCAGCTGAAAAGCTTCATCACGTGTTAACAGCGTCGTTTTCTTCTGCACAGGGAACAATGCCTTCTTGATGATGAATGCATCAGCCGCAGCCTCGAAATCACTTTGTCTGGAGGCTTTATCCAAAAGAAAGCGCTCAAATTGGAGTATCTCTTCCTCCGAACTTTGCTCGGCATGTTCTATGGTGACATTCTCCAAAGCACACGCAGTACCGTCAGACAGAACGACTGCAAATCCGCAGGATGGATCATTCCTGTCAATAAGCTGAGAAGGATCTGCCCGATCGAGGAAAATGCGCATGAGTGCAAAACGGCTGGAAAAAGTGTACTCTTTTGCAATCAATCTAAGCTTTTCCCACCTATCCGCATCAGTATCTGCAGATACCTGTTCAATGATTTTCCAAATATTCTCAATATCAGAATCTATCAAAGACAAGCAACGCTGTTTTGCGTCTTGAGTATAGTTCTTTATCATAATCCCAACGCACCTCGCTTTTGCATAAAATAACAGTTTATTCTACCAGGTTCAATCTTAAAAATCAATAATTTACAAAAATATTATATGTCTTATCTACATTAAGTTACCTTTCTTTAAGTTAACACGCACAATCTCCATAACAAATTATGCAAAATCAATTACAATGCAGCTTGCATCATCTGAAGGATCGCTTTGATCCAGAAAGGAAACAAGGTCTTCCCTATTTCCGCTATCAATCATTTTTTTTGCTCTTTCGGAAATATGCTGCCCATACGCATATACTGTTGCTCCGTCTGTGATCATCACGATCCTTGAATATGTTTTAGTGTTTCCAAAGCCAATCCTTAAATGATGGAGCGCCTCCTGAGAGGTAGTTAGCCATGTGTAGTTTGTTGTTAACCCATTTTCTGGAGAACTAAGCATACTAATACTGCCATCTTTTTTTCGACTAATGATTCCTCCATCTCCCAAATGGATTATTGTATAATTGCCTGTATGCGGATCGTATGCCAATATAACCAGCGTTGACGCATACTCTGCTTTTTCTACTCCTTTGTCTGACGCCAATTTAGAAATGGTATCACGAATGACTCTTATGAGTTCATATTGCAGTTCATCTACATGTTCGTATTGAGTCATCTGGGTAATGCCCTTACTTGCGATAAACCGGAACACTGCTTTTAAGACTTCTTTTCCACCTTCACGACAATACCGTTTCCCTGTTTGACCATCAGCAAGTCCCCAAAACCTTATCTCCGGTGTCCCATCAATATAAATGACATCCTCGCACTCTAAATCTCTCGCTAAATTGGATTTTCCGGTTACAGAACAGGCAACGCTTAGTTCATCAATGCAGTTTACAAAGTTCATTTTAACCAACTCCTCTTATCTTTCCCTTGCTTAGACACATTGGATTATACAGCAAAGAAACCCCCCGTTTCTCCGGTATTTTCTCCATTGTTGATCACTCCCTTCTGTCCTTTGGGAATCACCAGCTTAATCTTCAAGCATCCTCTGCCATCAATACAAGTGCAAAGTCTAATATTTCCAACATATCCGCATGTGCGAAGGCACTGACTGGCAAGACGCACGATTTCATCGGTAGGAGGAAGCAGCCGCTTGTCTTCGCTGAGATTCTCCTGAGGCGCTGTGCCGCGGGAAAAAACAATGATTTCTGCTTCGGCCAAGTCTTTTCCGATGCTGCCCAGCATCTTTTTCCGAATTGGGTCGCACACAAAAATACAGACGGGAGATGATGCTGCACGTGCAGCTCCACTCACCTTGTCAATTCTGCTGTAAAACACACCGAGATCAGGGTGCGTATGCCCTTCTAAAACAAACTCCGATGGTCCGCAGAGTTTGAGAAAAGGGTCAACCTGGTAGCCGAAGGCATCCGTATTGAACTTGGCTTCATTTCTCAAAAACTCCTCACGATGGTATTCCAGAAAATCAAGACCCGGATTGTATTCTCCGTTGGGGCCAAGGTTTGATGCTCCAACCGGATTGCGATTCATGGTCTGGATTTCAATAATATGGCTGACAATAGTAATCACGTTGCCGTCACCATCAACCAGGAAATGCCCCATCCCGCAGAGTTTCTGCTCATTGACATTCATCGGGGATCTTCTCCCATATGAGATGATGGAGTTAAGTTCCTGTTCGGGTTCAGGAAGGATGATTACTTTGTGGCACCCTTTGCCGTGTCTTTCCTTAACATAAACATCACCGCACTTGCTTTTGAGGATGTCCATGGCTTTCTTAAAACTGCATACCGGATAGGTTTTGGTCTGCAGAGGGCGCCTGGTAGGCATAGGGGGATAATTGGTCATGATACTTTATCTCCTCTCAGTGGTGTCTGACGGGAAGGGGCGGAGGTGCAGTCACAGGCTTGCTTGCCGCCTTGCGAGGCGGAAGAGTCGTCCGCTCAGAGACATAGAGCAGCTTAGGATGAATCGTGGGAAAACGTCTGGCAGCCACACCATCCTTATGCCACTGTGCCACGCTGCTGTTTGCCATGCTTTCATATCGAGTCACACCAGGATCATGAATCATATCGCGCACGAGCTTGTCCACGACTGTAGTCAGAGAGCTTGTGAAGGGAATCCAGGCATCAATGCAGGCGCTTCCAGAACGAAACACGTTAGGACTCGCAAGATAATGATCCGAAGCATACGAAGCTGATACGGATTTCAGCGGATAACTGGGATAGCAAATAATATCGGCCGTCATAGATCCACAGGCTTTAGGGGAAGTGTCCTCGTTTGTGGTCAAATAATGCGAAGGTGCCTTGACTGTCACTTTGAGGTGCATCGCTTCACCGGCTTTCGCCTGAACTCTCTGGATTGTCACATACTTAGGGTTGTATTTCCGAGCGGAGAGAAGGCCGCACTATGATGAGCACGTTTTCCCTGGGAGATACATTTATCACACAGAAGATCGTCAAGAAAAACACGGCCCTCATGCTTCATCACCTTGATGGAGGTTCCACATGAATGGCAAACATCATCCACGATAAAGCCGGCATGGACGATCTTCCTGTAATTCAAGCGATGAACGGATATCTCAAACTCCGTCGTATCAAGGAGAACAGCAATCTGATCCATTGCCTCTTTCAAAGTGACGCCCATGACATTGCCATGAAGCCATTCGATTTTTCCAGGCGGATGGATTGCACATCCCGGACAATTGTGTTTCCGCATAGGACGAGAGGAGCTCAACTCCAGATGGGGGTAAGCAGTATAGGTCAGTCTGCGGTTCATCACATCCTCTGCACCAAGAACGCTCCCTCTGAGTTGTTCAGTACTCAGATAAGCTGCCATCGAACTAGCCCGGTTAGTGGTGCGAACCACTTCACTTACGCCGTCGTACTGTCTGATTTGCGGCCCTGCGCATGACGTTCTAATGCTGCTGTCCTTCATCCAGCTCTCATTAATCAGGCAGCGAAGGCAAAACTCTGTATTGTCAATAATCACACTCTGAGCCATTTCATCATGAGTTCCATCCATAATCACGATTGGGCGTCGGTCTTCAGGAATTTGACGAATCAGTTCATTCAGGAGTACCTTGGCATCAAAATTATCAACAGCGGCAATCACATATTTATAGTCAACAAATGCCTCTGGTCCCAGTAAACACAGATCTCCATCAATGCCGTTGGAAGTACATCCTTCGTCCAATAGAGGCTGTACACGCTCTGCAATGCATTCAGCCTTGTTTCGACCTCCATCATCAGGTGTTCGAACCAAACAGCTGTGTTTTGCCCCATTTTCAAGGGTAAAACAATCAAAATCTATTTCGTCAGGAGAAAGCCCCATTTTTGCACAAAACTCTGCCAGGTAACTTCCTACAGCTCCGGCACCGATAATCAGTACGCGCAGGGCATGAAACAAAGGGCGGTATTCTGAAAGCTTCAAAGCATTATAAATAACTTTAGACATATTGGACCATCCTTCCTTTCTGGGCTGTCATAGCAGTTTCCCGTTGCTCTTAAACTGGTGGCCTCTAGAACAGCGGTAGCAATTTGCTTCGCTGTCCCAGAAGATCACCTGTCGCTGGCCAGGGACATTCCTTTGCTTATCAAAGGGGCAGCACGGAAACTGGTTTGGTTTGATTCCACGGGGACCGTTGCCAGTCTCCATAGTTCTTCGAGCTGCATTAGCTGTTGCCAACGTGCAAGAACGGCGGGGAGGCAGCACTCTTGTGGTGGAAGAACTGCTTGTTCTGGTTTGGACCCGGCTGACTATTGGTGAGGGTATGCCCACATTGACCCGAGACGGGAGCGGAAGCCGTGTATTGACAGATTTTTCGTTGCTCCCCTTTTTCGTTATACATGCTATTATGACCCCGCAAGCAGCCAGACCCAAGCCGACAAGGATACATATTGTCACCATCATGTCAGCCCCTTTCCTTTACGCTACCCCGGCATTGTCGCTGATTGCCAGGACGTCGCCCTCCTGCAGACCAAGGCTCCCAACCGTTTCGTTGGTATCACTGGTAGATGCTCCGGTGCGCTTGTTCTCAAAGAGAATCTTACTGTCGTGCGGATTCACCCCGATATCAACGGCATATTTCTGAAGAACCTGTCCGAGCGTGTTCGTACCGTACACGGCAGCCTGAGGATAAGTTGCGCCGGTCACCTTGTTGAGCAGATCAATCTCAAAGGCACCTTCTGTGGCGGCAAGAGCGCCGTCAATGGGATAGTTTGTCATAGCTTTTATCTCCTTTATTCAGTATTAGTGGCTTCCCACGACTACAACAGCAACCCTGGCTGCTGTAGTTTCGACCGGTTGCCATCCGGATCTCTTTCGGGCGAGGGAAGATCGCAAACTTTTCAGGCGATTGACCGCCTCTTCAATTCAGTAGTGGTATTCTCTGCTGAGGTGTAAATGAAGTGCTCGAACATGTGCGCAATTCGGATTATAAGGCAAAACCAACCTGCCTTTTCACCGTACCGAGAATTGCCTGCTCAGCTTTGGCAAACATGCTTTCAGTCACGGTAACAGGCGTGCTGTCCGCTTGTACCAATGCTGCATCGAGAGCGCTTTCAAGCACAGCTTCAATCATCTGCTGGTGCTTCCGCAAAGAGGTAATGTTTCGGTCTACAAGGTGATCAATCGATTTGAACAACAGCTCGTAATTGAAATCAATCATGCTATACAGGTCACTCGCCAGTTTTTTTTCCGCATATTTCTTACTAATGGATTTGATACGAGAAGCACTGGCTTCAGGAAACGAAATGATCATGCAGCGGTCTGCCAGAATGGGGTTAATCTTCTGAAGATCGTTTGCGGTGAAAAACATGGGACAGTGTTCCAAACCAACAAGTGTAGTCTCAAGATAATTATCGAAAACGTCAGTATTCGATTCATCCGTAATGGAAAGCAGCTCATCATCGACACTGGCGCGATTATGATTGTGGGTAACCTTATCAATCTCGTCGAAAATGTAAGCTACAAGCAACGAGTCCGATCGAAGTCGAGCTTTCGCAATACACCCCACATCAGAAGACTGATAGATGCCGCAATTTCCCGTCATTCCATGTCCACCATCAGTCTGGGGAACCTTTATAACTTCAGTGGGAATCTGAAGAGCTTCTTCCACCAGTAAGCGTACAGCAGTTGTCTTGCCGCAGCCTTTTTCACCAACAAAGATAATTGCTCTCATGTATCCCGTTTCGATGTAGGTGACAAGAGCAGGGACAACCCTGCAAATTATCTCATCGGGGATATCATGGCTAAGGCAGAAGGATTTTAAGCGGTTGTATAATTGCTTTGGATCTACGGATTCGCGGAAGAACCGAGGAACCTTGAGTTTCATTTTCTTGAGCGCACGCAAATATCGCACCTGTTTTTTGTCAACGTGATGAGCAGTGGAGATATCATCCAGCTGTGCCTCCAGTTCCTTTAAACGAGACAATCCTTCGCTGTTAAGGCCGGAAAGCTGCTTGTCAATCCAGCGACAAGTCCCTACTCGAGTAGTAGGATTCTTTCCCTTCTTATTGTTTTGCAGGCCAAGCAGTGCCATGATTTCACGATCACTGAGGCTCAGCACCAGCTTTTTAATTTCACTGAGTTCTGCCATACTAACACCTCCATATAGCTGCAATTGCTGCGGTGTTCCCAACGAATTTCCAGTATTTGCAATCCAACGGATTATAGTTGCATACTGTACCATTCACTCCGCTTTAACGAACTTTAACATCTTTAAATGCATCTTTATCATGTGAGCGTGACGCACGAGTTCAGGAAATTCACTGAGAAGGAGATTGTATTCCTCCTTCAAAGCTTCCAGTTCATCCTTAGCAACAGGTTCGCCAGCACACACCTTCTTGTGAAGAAGGTGATCCTTTGCAAGGGCACGGATATAGTAAAGATAAGGGATATTGATAGAGGGCTGGACCTCAGCTGCTGCGGCGATTCCATAATTAGCAGTCACCAACACGTCCTCAAAAAGACCGCGATCCATCTGTATATCTGCCAAGCGCAGAGCGCACTGACTCGCATTGGTATGGGTATAGATCGCCTCCTTGAGGACGCTCATGCTGCCTTCAGCATTGCCAAGGGCCGCTTCCAGCTCACTCTCAGCCATACTTGCCTTTTCCTCATAAGGGAGGTACTTCTTGTAATAGCCGATGATGCTTCTGCATTCGTCCTCGTTCGCAATCGGGTCTTCCTTGAGAAGATAATCGAAGGAGAAGGTGAATGCACGCCAATTCCAACGCTGGAAGGGAACCTTCGCTTTCAAAACGGTGTAGTGATCAGCAGCAGTCTGCATATCTCCGGCTTCAGAACTATACTTGATCGTGTCTGCAAGAAGATCAACATTGAGAGGGAATTTCTTAAGACCTCCCATACAGATTTCCATGGCCTCACGCTTCCTGCCGCGGCGAGCCCAATCAACAGCCTTGTTGTGGTAATCGTCCGAATCCATATCGCTGTCGCCCTCGTCTTCATCGTCATTCGAGTCAGATACCATCCCTCTCATATGGGAGAGCAGCTCGAGGAAGTTGCCATGGGACGTCTCTTCTTCGGAAGCCCCATCCTCTGCTTCAGAAATGCCGATAAGTTCCTTTGCATCCTCATCAGCGGGGGTCCCGGCAATGCTACCATTGCCAAAGAGTTTTTCTTCAAAAATAGACTCATTCATCACAATTCTCCTTTTCTTTCATTTACTGTATAGTTACTTGCTGGGGAGAAAAAAAGCGCAGAGTCCCCCCTTACCCCCACAGTTGCTGTTTATGAGTTGGGATGCTTCGAAGTTTAGGCGACCGCTACCTTTACGCTGCATCCCAGCACTTTAAGTTTTTTAATGTAAGCATTGATTTTGCTCTCCTTATTGAACTGGTTATAATAATCCGCCCCAAGATCTTTGAATACTGTGCCATACTTGAGGATATGATATATAGCAATCAACATAGAGTGAGCAACAGCTACATACGCTTTCTTTGCCCCTCGGTGACTTCGCAGTCTCTGGAATTGTGCATAAAAGTAAGAGTCTCTTACTCTTGCTGCAGAATGGGCGCAGATGACAAGGGTTTCTTTTAGGATGGCATTTCCTTTCGTTGTTTTACCCGACTTCCGCTTATGAGCGCTTTCATTATTTCCAGGACATATGCCTGCCCATGAGGCCAGATGCTTATCTGTGGGAAACCGCTCCATATCAGTGCCAATCACTGATATAACTGCTTTGGCACTAGCGTCGGCTATTCCAGGAATCTCCTTAATAGCCTCGACCGCCTGATGCTC
>CALIBC010000206.1 GCA_938045615.1 uncultured Clostridia bacterium
AAACGCATTCGACATGTTTCACGCCCTCGCAAAATCCAAAGGATTACGATCAATCCGCCACAAAAAAAGCCTCCCGCCGTCCGGATGCGCTCAAAAGAGAGGATCCAAACGGCGGGAGGCTAAAGGGAGAGATGCTGGATTATATCTTATTCAAATCTACATCGTAGCCGGCATTCTTGAGTTCTTTAGCCACGTCACCTTTCCAGTCATTACTTCCATCTTTCACTTCGATGTACAAAATGCCTTGGTCATCGGAAGGCTTTTCTACCTCACCCTTCCGTAGAACACAAACGCGCTCTGAACCCAGTTTACCCATAAATAGCCCATGTTCAAAAACTACATTCTGCCGAGCACGAGGCTTACTGTTCTCACTTCCTTTCTCTCTGCCTTCATCACAGGGTGTATACAGAATGATCGCATAACCCACCCTATCAGCCAGTTCTTCCAACTTCCCAATGATTGTCTTTCCCCCTTTAGGCTGCTCATGTAGGATAACAGCTTCAAGCCCAATCTTTTCAACTAATCGTGCCACGCTTTCTTTAAGCAAATCATCGTGCCCATGAACGATAAATACCTTCTTGTTTTTGACAACAGCTTCATCTGTTAATGCCTCCTTCTGTTGAGACTCTTTTCTAGTCTTCGTCTCTTTACTTACACGATCGAAGATCGAGAGGGTAATATCGTCGTCTGTATCTTTCTTTTCGTTCATTATAACATCGACTGTTGGTTGATAAAAGTACAATCTGGCACGCGCGTAATCAGAAGGTATGCTGGCCTTTTTCGAAATCTCGTTGATAAGATTTTTCTTAAACGTTTCAGCGGTTTCCTCTGATTGCACAATCATCATCTCTGGATATTGAAGATTGTTGACAAACCTCTTCTTAATTCGAACTTGTTCGCCTCTATTGTATTTACGAACAATTTCGTACATGCTTTCCTTCTCTGTAATATCCAAATCAAATATGGGATAGTGAGATTTCTTCTCTGAATTTTTACAGTTCTCGTTTGTTACAGCAATATGATAATACATAGTGTCAATGTTTTGATTAGTTGCCTGCAAAGATAGACTTCCCCAAAAGGTTCCTCTCTGAACCTCCGACCTTCACACCACGTTCGTCACAGATTGGCAGGCACATTCGTTCGTCCGCTGTTCCTTCCACGTGAAAAGGCAATGCAATGCAACCACAGAAAGCTCTCTCTACTCAAAAAAGCTCGCCTCTGAGCTTTCTCTTGCTCGTCATCCAACAAAAACGGCTTATTGATCAGCGATTTACGAGAAACACACACTCCGCCCCCCTCTCCCCTCACCTCTAATCGCTCACCCATCAGCTTAAATTGGTCTGCAAAGAAGATTGGTTTATAAAACAAACCTCTATATATTTGCCCCCGTCATCGAGCCGATTCGATGACAATTCAAACCCCATTAAAATAGGAGATAAACAAGATGAAAACACT
>CALIBC010000207.1 GCA_938045615.1 uncultured Clostridia bacterium
TTCAGTCCCCCGCCCCGGCCTATTTTTGCCGCCAAGTAAAAGCAGTAGACCCATGGACAAGATTGAAATCCACGGATACAAATCCATCAAAGACCTTGTTCTGCCGTTCCGTCCTATCAATATTCTGATCGGATCCAACGGCAGCGGCAAGAGCAACTTCCTTTCTTTTTTCGAGTTTCTGAGCCAGATCTATCGTCGCAACCTCCAGTCGCACGTGGCTCTGAAAGGCCTCGAAACCTTCCTACATAAGGGATATAAAGTGACAGATGAGATCTCCGCAAGCGTTTATTATTCGAAGGAATTCTGCCACACTTTTACATTGAGAAAAGGCGACGACCATTTCGTTTTCACGAAAGAGAAGTGGGGAAATGATGCTAAGCAGGTTGATCTCACATTACCGAATCAGATGGAAAGCAATTCGGATCTTCTTTTTCAAGAAGGCTCCTCTCTTACCTATTTTACCTTTCGCAAGAATGCTACAACCTATCACTTTAACGATACTGGTGCGAACTCACCTTTCAATCAAGGAGCCAATATCGATGCCGACTTTCCCTTCCTCTATGAGGACGGGAGGAACATCGCCGCCTATCTCTATCATATTCGTGAGGAGCATCCGAAAACCTATCGCTTTATCGTGGCCACTATCCAAAGCATTGCACCTTACTTTCTGGATTTCTATTTGGAGCCCAACAACAACGGTCTGATGAAACTGTTGTGGCAAATCCGGTATGCCTCCACGGTGTACAGCGTCAATGATTTTTCCGACGGCACGATCCGGTTCATAGCGCTGGCTGCGCTCTTTTTGCAACCAGAATTACCTCGAACGCTCATCGTCGATGAGCCGGAGCTGGGGCTGCACCCCGCGGCTATTGCAAAGCTGTCAGGGCTGATTCAGTCAGCCGCAACCCGCGATTGTCAGGTGATTATCGCTACACAGTCTGCCGACCTGATCAGCTATTTTCAGCCAGAAGACATCATTACTGTGGACCAAAAAGAGGGCGCAAGCATCTTCAAACGACTAAACAAAGAGGAACTCGAAGTATGGCTGGAGGACTATACCATGGGGGATCTTTGGAAGCAGAATATTATAGCCGCCGGACAACCCTAATCCTCTCTCCCTTATGAACCAAGAGATGAAGCGCATCATTATCGTCTGCGAAGGGGAGACGGAGCAGGAGTTTGTCAGTGATATTTTACGTCCGCCGTTTCTCAGCAGAGGAATTTTGCTGAATGATCCCAAGATCAAACGTTCTAACGGAGGGATAGTAAAGTGGAATCTCCTGAAAGCACAAATCGAGCGACACCTGCGAGAAGGTGACAAACCGTATGTGACTACTTTCATTGATTACTACGGTATCAGTAACAGATACCAGTTCCCCAAATGGGATGAGGCGCACAAGATCCCTGACAAAGGTCAGCGCATCGACTGCTTGCAACAGGCCATGCGGGAGGATATACATGAGGAGTTGCAAAGCCGATTCATTCCTTACATCCAATTGCACGAGTTTGAAGCCCTGCTTTTCATCGATGAAGAAAGCATCGTAGCAGCAGCAATCGATTGTTCGATTGGCAGAACGAAGTTGCGAAAGGTTTTAGCCGATTTCCCCGATCCTGAGACGATCAACAATCATATAGAAACCAGTCCCTCCCATCGATTGGAGCAGATTATTACAGGTTACAATAAAGTGCTTCACGGCAATATCATAGCCCTATCTATCGGCCTAGAGCGTATCCGCGAAAAAGCCAAACGCTTTGACCAATGGCTTAGCCAACTCGAATCACTCGCATAAAACATAAAAGCAGTAGACCCATGATTCTCA
>CALIBC010000208.1 GCA_938045615.1 uncultured Clostridia bacterium
CTTATCACCCCCAAAACAGATTTGAAACGAAACGACGCCTCCTCGCATTACCGCATAAAATCATTTGGCTTGCATGGATCGTCGTAGCCATAGTGGCACTGAAAGTCATAGGCGCTTACCCAAAGAACATAGAACAAAAGAATGGAGCTTTAAGTGCTTGCCAGTGAGTGGATACTGATTGCTCTACTTACCCAAAGGGAACGAATAGAAAACGAGCGAGGTACTCCTGTTTTCGTCTTTTTGCAGTAGTCATAAGACCCCTCATTTCTCGCACGCAAAGGTGTACTAAAATCTTCAGCAAATGTCACAGCAATAGTTTTGGGGCCTGCGAAACTCCCGCAACGGTTACGAAGGCCCACCCTTTGATGATTACGTAGCTTCCTTTCACCGAAATGCTGTCGATAGCGAAAGTTTTTTTCCTCCACGCTCATACCGAGTTTGACGGGCGCCTGACGAATGATCACTTATCAGAAAGTTTTCCCTCTCTGTAAGTTCCATAGGATACGAGAAGCGAGAAGCGAAGGAGAGTGAAGTTTTTCATCGAATAAAAAGTTTTTTGTAGGAAAAAGAGATCCTTGGGGATAAAACATCAAGAATCACAGAAAAGAACTTTTGTATTACGGTTATATATTCTATATTTGTGTCGAATATTAATAGATCAGTTTTATGAAAGCCATAGAGAATACTCCACCAGACCTATTTGGGTACCCTTAGGAACCGCACCCCGGAGGCGCAGTGAGATAAATCGATCCGGAAGCGGAATCGTGATTAACGGAAAACATGATAAAAAATGAAAATGAAGAAGATTTTATGGTTTAGTATCCTCTCCCTTCTGCTGGTGATAGCGACGGGGTGCGAGAAAGAGAAAAGGGCCAAGACAAAAGAAGAACAGATATTTCCACACAATTTGGAGTTTGCGGTTTTTGAGCTAACGACTCATCAGGCATGCAAAGTGGCTTGTGGTGAAAATGGAGAAATCTTGATTTCACTCCAAGACGTCAAAGATGACGTGGATACAAACTGCTCACTGGCTCAGTTTGACAGTATTCAAATGATGGAGCAGATCAAAATCTATGCTTACTTGAATATAAATGGAGATAGCACCCGGTTGGAAGTTCCCTCCAAGCCATGTGGAACTGTAAGCTATTATTGTAAAGACAAGTCGGAAGAGGTGCAGGACGTTTTCCGACTGATTGACGAAATCAGAGATGCGCCAGCAGCACAAGGTGACAGCGCTTGGTTTTTCGATACCTTTGAACGCCTCTTTGGCAAAGGTGCCTCCATAGATCATACACCATATCGTATCTATTTGGCGAAAGCCGATCCGACAAAGTTCGATGCTCCCCACGCTCGCCTTGAAGATTATAGACTGATATTCATTCTAACTACGAAATGAGATGAAAAAGACGATCGCTTTTCTTTTGTCACTGTTTTCTTGTGTTACAATCATAAATGCACAAGAGATGTGTTCAACACCTTCACCGGAACCTCCTCAATGGATATTTAATCCATCTCTAAGATCTGTCAGAGTGAATAAGTTATACCGAATAAACATCTTTGTACATATAGTTCGAAGTGGTAATGATAAGGGGGCGAGTCCAACGATTGCACCGTCGATAATCAACGATTTAAATGGCGCTTTCGCAAATGCGCATATCCAATTTGTACTACTGGGTTCGGACCTTATTAATAGCAATAATTCTCTCAACCCTCTATATGGCAAAGAAAAGGAACTATTCAAGATGAATGCACATACAAATGCTATTGACATATATGTAGTTCCGGAAGATTCATGGACAAGAGTTGGCATAGCCGATTCTATCCCTTCAACGGCTCTTATCGTACGCAATGATCATCGCAACACCTCGGCATTACCCCATGAGATGGGGCACTGCCTCGGACTCTATCATACCCATCACGGAACGTGGGATGAAAAGGATTCTAACGACAAAAGGCAATGTCAGGAATTTGTAGATGGAAGTAATTCTACTACCTGTGGGGATTATATTTCAGATACCCCGGCCGATCCCTGCATTTGGTCTACGAATACTTGTGCATATACCGGCATAATAAAGGATGGCCATAAACAAAAGTACTCTCCTGATGCATCGAATTACATGTCATATACTAATCCTCTATGCCGAACAAAATTTACAAATGGGCAGATAGAAAGAATGAAACGATCCATTGACACCACTGCAATTCTTCAGCGTGTCTTGTTGTGTGAACTTCCATTTGTCAAAATGAAGGGGATAGAGCAAGGTGCTTATTTGAAAAGTAGACGAACTATACATGTTTCTGTCAGCACAGACATACTTCAAGGGGTAAATTCATATCGATGGGAAGGAGCTAATTGTAGAATTCTGTCAGGTCAAGGAACACCGTCTGTGTCTATACAGGTAGACAACAATCCGTATACGGACGATTTACCGTTTAATATACAACTGTATTACGCTAATGCATGTGATTCTAAAAGAGTGAGAGTAGATGGCTTTATCATTGGTAAGCCTCGGCCATCTTTTAGCCTTTTCCCCAACCCCGCCACAGATGTAGTGACACTCAAACTGACGAAAGGGGGTGATGGCGTTCTGTCTTCTCAAGGCCAAGGCTCTTTGACTACAAAGGGTGTTACCAGTACGTACGAGATCCAACTTTGGAGCGGGCTAACGATGTTGAAATCGTTCAGGACGAATCAGCTGACTTTCCAGATTCCAATCGCGGGACTTTCGGCAGGGCTGTATTTCGTGCGTGTGATCAAAGACGGACAGACCTACACTGAGAAGTTGATCAAGAATTAACTCCTTGAAATGGTTGCTGTGTAGAAGCAACGTGTAAGTGAATTATCGGGCAGACCGAGGAAATGAAAGTTCCTTGGCCTGCCCGATTTTCGTATAGACGAACGGTATCGCCCCCTTCACTTCCCTTTCATTGCCCTCTTAGCTTTGGATCGGCTTTGATACAAGTGTCTCATTTTTGGGGGGGGCGAACGGGTGTTTTCTTCGGTCGATTCATGGGGTTAGTTTTTCGTATGGGATTAGGTGGCGACTTTGGAGCCGAACCGCCGCAGAGTGAAGGCTCCGGGGGCAAGGCG
>CALIBC010000209.1 GCA_938045615.1 uncultured Clostridia bacterium
CTCGGTTAAACTGTATTCAACCATAAGTAGTGATTGTTTGAGGGGTTATTACTGTGTTGTGAACGCCGCCGAAAGTAGGTCAGCCCATTGAATCGGGCAAATCGGCGAGGGAAATTTTGGCAGGGAAGTTGCGCTTGAAGGCCTCGTAAGCCTCATTGGCGATAGCATTGAAGTCGGGGAAGAGGCTCTCTTTCGTAATCCCTTTAGACTTCAAATACTTCTCGCGGATATAGGGGGCGAGGGATTTGTGGATGTCGAGACAGTAAAGCGCTGCATAATTTAGCTCCTCCCTTTCCTTTTCTTCTAAGAATCGTTTCTCTAAGGGCTGTTTCTCATGAGTGTTAAGCAGGAAACAGCCCTTTTGAGCAATGATGTTGGGATTAGACCAGCTTAAATACGAAGGCATTCCAAGATGCGTATCTGATGGATTAGTTAGGAAGAGAATCGGCTGTTTGCATAGTCCAGAGCCTCTAAAATCCTTATTTGGAAGCCAATTTAAAACTTCAGCCAATCCAAATGTTGCGGCCGTTTCATTATTATATGGTTGCCCATTTTTCTTATCCTCCCGTCTTTCCTGCATTATTTTCTCAAGTGCATATGAGAATCTGATATCCAATGATCTGCTTTTATCCATTAAGATAGTATAGATAGAGAAATAATTCTCGATGTCTTGACTTCCATGAGATATACCCTGCATATGTTCCAATGCAAAAAAAAGAGCGACATTCGGATCTGTTGTGAAATCTAATAGTGGACTTGGTGCTCTATAATGCTGCAAGAAAGAGAGTAGAAGTAGGTGATTTATGCTGACTCCCATAGATTGGAAATACTTCTTGATGAAATCTGTCTTTATATGATCTAATAGTCTACCAACAAATTCGGGAAAGGTAATCCCTTGCAGCCACCATTCGTTTGTCATCCATTCTCGCTGAGCAGAGGTATAGATCTTGCATTTTGCTTCACTGACACCTCTGATAACGAGAACGAGATTAGTCGCCCACCTCGCCCTTGTCTCTTCAATCTTTTTAAGAGCCTCTTTTAGTTTCTTGCTCGTATCAACCCTTTTATAATAAACCATATTCTCCTCATTACCAAAGAATTTCTCTTTCTCCTCCAATGATCCGTATGTCTCTAATATCATCTTGTTGCCCATTAAAATGTCTCGCAAAGATAGCCCTCACCTCATTTCCTGTCGGAGCTGCTGTTCGGC
>CALIBC010000210.1 GCA_938045615.1 uncultured Clostridia bacterium
ATCTTTCTTTCTTGTTGGATGCGACAAAATCAATTGCTCAAATCCTAAAAAAAGGGGACATTGTCGTCTATGAATCTACGGTTTATCCGGGCTGTACAGAGGAAGAATGTGTGCCTCTATTTGGAGCCAGAATCTGGTTTGAAGTACAACCAAGATCTCTTCTGTGGATATTCTCCAGAACGAATTAATCCTGGGGACAAAAAGCATACGCTGACTACGATTAAGAAGGTGATTTCTGCCTCCACTCCAACGACGCTGGATGAGTTGGAAGAATTATACGGATCAATAGTTAAAGCTGGGACACATAGCGCATCATCGATTGAAGTTGCAGAGGCCGCTAAAGCAATAGAAAACGCTTAGCGAGATGTTAATATTTCATTTGTAAATGAGTTGGCACTGATCTTTGATAAGATGGGGATTAATACACGTGAGGTCTTAGATGCGGCATCTTTCAAGTGGAACTTTTTAAAATTCACTCCGGGATTAGTCGGTGGACATTGCATTGGTGTTGATCCGTATTATTTATTGCACAAATCTCAGAGCTTAGGGTATAATCCTCAGGTTATTCTCTCTGGACGGAATGTCAATGACAAAATGGGAGGTTTTATCGCTCAAAAAGTGATCAAACTCATGATCCAAAAACAAATTCGGATAGCTGGAAGTAAAGTCCTCATTTTAGGTTTTACGTTTAAGGAAAACTGTTCAGATACACGCAATACGAAAGTCGTTGATGTTGTGCGTGAATTACTTGAGTATAATGTATCTGTTGATGTATATGATCCCTATGCGTGTCGTGATAAGACAGAGGCTGAATATGGCATTGATTTAATGCAGAATGAACCTGATTTACGACAATATGATAGGATTATACTGGCCGTAGGGTACGATGAGTTTGCGCAGATGGATTTTTCTTTTATGAAAGATCAGGATGCTATCTTATATTTGACGTGAGGGGCGTTTTGCCTCGTCTATGGGTCGACGGAAGATTATAAGAGTGGATCCAGAAGTTGTACAGAGCGCGGTGGCTCAGGAAGAACCTTCACTGAAAGAGAAGACGGCAAGAGGTCTGTTTTGGGGTGGAATCAGCAATTTCATCCAGCAAGTGATCGGAATGGCTTTTGGTATAGCTATCGCCCGGATCCTTTCGCCAGATGATTATGGATTAGTAGCGATGCTCGCTATCTTTACAGCTGTAGCAGATACCGTTATGGACAGTGGCTTCACCACAGCGCTGGTCAATCGAAAGATCATTGAACATAAGGATTATAATGCCGTTTTTTGGTTCAATGTACTCATTGCTATTGGAATATACATTATCCTTTTCTTTGCCGCTCCATGGATTGCTCGATTTTATAATCAGCCGGTGCTGCTCTCTCTCTCGCGCGTCTTGTTTCTGACATTTATTGTTTCGGCGACAGGTGTAGCGCATAACGCCTTGTTGCTAAAAAAAATCATGGCCAAGCAACGCGGAATCATCGATATGGCCGCTGTTTTTGGATCGGGGACTATAGGGTTAATTCTGGCGTTAAACGGTTTGGCCTTTTGGGGGCTGGTAATCCAGCAACTTTCTCAAGTATTGATAGCTGTCTTACTACGCTGGTATTTTTCGCCATGGAGGCCGACATTTGAATTTGACTGGGCTCCGCTCAAAGACATGTTCGGATTTTCAGTCAAGGTTTTTTTTGGTGCTATTGTGGGAATGATCTCTGCAAACCTATTCTCTGTTGTTTTAGGACGTTATTATAGAGAAACAGAAACTGGGTATTACACTCAAGGAAGAAAATGGGCGACTCTCGGTATTTCCGTTTTATCGGGAATGTTTGTGGGTGTAGTGCAGTCTGTTTTAGTGGAAACGTCTGACAGTCGAGAGCGCCTTGTGAATGTAGTTCGCAGATTATTACGATTTGGTTCTCTTATCACATTTCCTCTGATGCTGGGTTTGGCCTTTGTTGCGAAAGAGTTTATCTTGTTGACTATTGGCGCTAAATGGATGGGAAGTATCGTCTATCTGCAATTGTTTTGCTTATGGGGGTGCTTTAGTTTTTTGGAGATAGTTTATGTATATTTATTGCTTTCAATTGAGAGGCCTGCGGAAAATTTTTATATTGATATTGTGATGTGTATTTTCCAGATAGCTGGTATTATCATTGTATCCCAATTCGGGATACTCGCCATGATCATAATCTATATTTTGATTCGTATACTCAGTATTTGGGCAAGACATTATTTTGCTTATAAATCAATTAAGATACGAATAAGCACAGTTGTGAAAGACATATTCCCGTATGCAGCCACCGCTATCTTCTCGATTCTTGTCACCTGGTTTATTGCGAAAGGGACAGAAAATATATATCTGGCATTCGGAATAAAGATAGCCTTTGTTGCTCTACTTTATACTGGAATATTATGGATGGCAAACTCTGCGATTCTAAAGGAAAGCGCTAGTTTCATATTTAGAAAAGTCAAACCATTCTCATGAAAAAAAAGATATTAGTTACCGGTGCGGATGGATTTATCGGTTCTCACTTAACAGAAATGTTATTGGAGCAAGGCCATCACGTAAAAGCTTTATCCTATTATAACTCATTTAATGACTGGGGATGGCTTGAAGGACTGGATCATCCTGATTTGGAGGTTATAACGGGTGATGTACGCGATCCGTACTTCTGTAAGCGCCTATCGAAAGATGTGGAGACGATCTTCCATTTGGCAGCGCTTATCGCAATCCCTTATTCGTATATAGCTCCCGATAGCTACGTAGATACAAATATTAAAGGGACATTGAATATCTGTCAGGCAGCGAAAGAAAATGGAGTGAAGAAGGTGCTAATAACTTCAACTTCCGAAACATACGGTACAGCGCAATATGTGCCGATCGATGAGAAGCATCCGAAGCAACCGCAATCGCCCTATTCGGCAACGAAGATTGCGGCTGACGCCATGGCGATGAGCTTTTACAATGCGTTCGAACTGCCGGTGATCGTTGTGCGCCCTTTCAATACGTATGGGCCTCGTCAATCGGCGCGAGCCATCATCCCTACTATCATAACGCAGATTATGAGTGGAATGAAAGAGATACGACTGGGTGATCTAAGTCCTACTCGGGATTTTAATTATGTTAAAGACGTCTGTAAGGGATTTATCAAACTTTCAGAGTGCAATCAGGCTATCGGACAGGAAATCAATATTTGCAGCAACTATGAGATATCTATGCGTGATACATTTGAGCTAATAGCCCGGCTCATGTTGGCGGATATTAAATTCATTGAAGATGCACAACGTCTGCGTCCCGCAGGTTCTGAGGTCTTCCGTTTATGGGGAGACAATACTAAATTAAAATCTCTTACTGGATTTACCCCTTCATACTCGATCGAAGAAGGACTTAAAGAAACGATCGAGTGGTTTAAGAGTAACAAAAACCTAGCAAAATATAAATCCGGGATATATAATATATAATGTGTAGTGTCTATGGAGAGTAGTTACAAGAAAATAGTAGATTTTATCCATGATTTATATGGAATACCAGAGGTTCCTCTTCATACACCTTGTTTTATTGGAAATGAAAAAAAATATTTAGCCGAATGTGTTGACACGACACTTGTATCCAGTGTGGGTCAATTTGTTGATAGATTTGAGGAAAAGATGGCCCAATATACAGGAGCAGTAAGGGCTGTTACTTGTGTAAGCGGCACCAATGCCTTGCATCTGGCACTGTTGCTTGTCGGAGTAGCGCGAGGAGACGAAGTCTTGACTCAAGCGCTTACGTTTATCGCCACATGTAATGCCATACGTTATATCGACGCACATCCGGTCTTTTTAGATGTTGATCGATCGACTATGGGACTTTCGCCGGATGCGATGCGTGAGTGGCTTTCCAGAAATGCAGAGGTAAAGGATTCGCAGTGTTTTAATAAAAATACCCGACGTCGGATAAAGGCCTGCGTACCAATGCATACATTTGGGCATCCTGTAAGAATCGATGAGATTGCGACAGTTTGTGAAGAGTATCATATAGAATTAGTTGAAGATGCGGCAGAAAGCCTTGGTAGTCTATATAAAGGACAGCATACCGGACTTTTCGGGCGTGTCGGTGTGATTAGCTTTAACGGAAACAAGACGATCACGACCGGTGGTGGTGGAATGTTATTGTTAAACAATGGAGAGTTGGGAGCTCAAGCCAAGCATCTTACGACACAGGCGAAAGTGCCTCATCGTTGGGAGTTCATTCACGACAGGGTCGGCTATAATTATCGTATGCCCAATATCAATGCGGCATTGGGATGTGCGCAATTAGAGCATTTAGAGGAATTCGTTTTGAATAAACGTGAGACCGCTATGGAGTATTATAATTTTATTAACACAATAGACAATATAGACTATTTCGTCGAACCTAAAAATTGTCGATCGAATTATTGGTTAAATGTCATTTTGTTAAAAGACAGGCAAGCTAAACAGAATTTTTTACAGTATACGAACGACCATGGTATCATGACACGCCCTGTATGGCAGCTTATGAATCAATTGGAAATGTTTAAAGGATGTGAGACCGATGGCCTGAAACATACACAATGGCTCGAAGAACGAATTGTAAATATCCCGAGTGGTGTAAATTTGAAAAATAAATTATGGAGTTAAATGAGTTTATTAAGGAAATTGCAGATCAATTTGATGATACAGACATTAGTGAATTCGTACCAACTACCAATTTTAAAGAGTTGGAAGAATGGTCTTCATTAACAGCTTTGACTATTTTAAATATGATCGCCAAAAAATACAACGTAAACATGAGAAGCGGTGATTTGTTGAAGATTAACTCTATTGAAGAGTTGTTTAACTATGTTTCATCTAGGCAATGATGAAACAAAATCCATTTACTTTGTTAAGTAAAACGATATTAATTACGGGAGCGTCGTCCGGCATTGGGCGAGCAATATCCATACGATGTTCTGAAATGGGAGCAAATGTAATTTTGACCGGACGTAACCAGGCTCGTTTGCAAGAGACATTACACCAAATGTCAGGCAAAAATCACATAGAACTTGTCGCCGATTTGACTGACAAGGCATCAATGGATAATTTAGTGGAACAGCTTCCCGATTTAGATGGAATAGTGCATTGTGCAGGCGTTAATCATAGAATTGTAACAAAGTTAATTGGGCCTGCTGACATTGAACAAACAATCTCTCTGAATCTTGTTGCTCCAATCTTATTGCAAACAGCTCTTTTGAAGGCAAGAAAAATAAAGAAAGAAGCGTCTATTGTCTTCATTGCTTCTCGTGCAGCTTATGCACCCAGTGTCGGTAATGCTTTATACAGTGCCTCAAAAGGAGCTATGATATCGTATGCAAAAGTATTGGCTTTAGAACTCTCGCCTCGTCGAATTAGGGTGAATTGTATTTGTCCTGCCATGGTTTTAACGAACATGATATCAAATATTGGTTTTAATTATGACGATCTAGATAAAGCGCAGGGGAAATATCCATTAAAACGTTATGGAACACCCGATGATATCGCCTATTTGTCTATTTATTTATTGTCCTCCAAAAGTTCGTGGATGACGGGGAGTTGTATTGATATAACGGGAGGAGGAGAAGGGGTTTTATAACGTAAGTATCAACAGATGAAAGTGTATATAAAAGCAATATCGTATTATCTACCCCAAAAAACAGTTTCAAATAAGCAGTTGGCCGAAGAGTTTCCGGAATGGTCAGTGGAGAAAATAACAAGTAAAATTGGTGTGAATCAACGACATCTCGCGGCAGAAGATGAAACAGCAACAGACATGGCGATATCAGCGGCGAAGAGACTCTTTGATGAGCATCGTATAGATAGAAAAACGATTGATTTTGTATTACTCTGTACCCAAAGCCCAGATTATTTTTTACCCACATCTTCCTGCATTATTCAGAACGAGTTAGGGCTTCCGACGTCATGTGGAGCTGTAGATTACAATTTGGGATGCTCCGGTTTCATTTATGGTTTATCTATTGCTAAAGGATTAATTGCGATAGGAGTAGCTCGTAATGTGTTGCTAATTACGGCGGAAACATATAATAAACATCTTCACTATAAAGATAAAGGAAACAGAGCTATTTTTGGAGATGCTGCTTCTGCATGTCTAATATCTACTGATGGGTTTGCGGAAATAAAGGATTTTAGCTTAGGTACGGATGGACGTGGGGCGGAAAACTTAATTGTAAAGACAGGGGCATTTCGGAATAAAAGCCCTCTAAACGATCTAACTTTTGACAGTTCGGGGAATCCAATATCCGGAGATTATTTGTATATGAATGGAGGTGAAATTTTTAATTTTACTACGGAGGTCGTTCCCATTCTTATTAGAGATCTATTAAGGACAAATCACCTAACTCGAGATGATATTGATCTATATGTATTCCATCAAGCGAATAAATATATGATAAATTATCTGAGAAAATTGCTTAAGCTGCCTGAAGATAAATTCTATATATGTTTGGAAAATACAGGAAATACGGTGTCTTCAACGATACCGATTGCTTTATATCAGGCGAAAGAAGCGAATAAATTATCAGGCAATATCCTGTTGGCCGGATTTGGTGTCGGATATTCTTGGGGAGGTGTGATCTTAAAAAAGATATAAGAAATGAGTTACTCTGTTGAATATGCGGAAAGTAGTGATTATTCAAAAATCCAATATTTTATTGAAAAGCATTGGAGAAAAGATCACATTTTAGGTCTATCCAAAGAACTTCTTGATTTTCAGTATTTAAATCCGTTAAGTCAAAAATATAATTTTGTTATTGCGATCAATAATACAACTGCCGAAATTGACGCTTTATTAGGGTTTATACCAACTTATCAATACGATAAAAGGCTTTTTGAACAAGGAGATTATTGGGGAGCCATTTGGAAGGTGCGTTCAGATGTACAAAATGTCGAAATTAAAAATTTAGGTCTTTCTGTTTGGGAGAGATTGTTTGAATTAGATAATTTCCGATCGTGGGCGGCTATAGGAATTAGTGAAATCGCAAAAAAAATCTATACGATTTCCGGCATGCAGATTGGAGAATTGGCGCATTATTACTTACCTAATATAAGTGCCAAGGATTTTTATATCGCTGATCATATAGATGTGGAGCGAGTTTCGATTCCCAAATATCCCGAGAATATTGTGATTAGGGAAGTTCGTATAGAGCAGATACGAGAAAGGGTTGACTGTACTTATCAGCCAAGGAAATCAATTTCATACCTAAAAAATCGATATCTAAAACATCCTTTCTATAAATATCATTTTTGGGGAATATTTGATTCAGATCAACTTGTATCGATATGGACCTTGCGGATCATAAGAATGAACAAATCGAAAGTGGTTAGGATTGTTGATATATTAGGAAATATAGAACATCTCCCCTGCTTGTCGGCTGAATTGCAAAAAAAAATGGTAGATATTGGGGCTGAATATATGGATATCCTTAATTATGGAATAGACGAGAACGTCTTTTTTAACATTGGATTTCTTAAGTTGGATCCAATCGGAGATGTGATTATTCCAAATTATTTCGAACCGTTTGAGAGGAAGAATATAAGAATTGAATTTGCATACAAGGCGAATTTTGACTATGTAATTTTTAAAGGTGATTCTGATCAAGATCGACCCAATATTATACAATGAAAGAGGCTAAACTGACAATAATAATGTACCATTATATTCGTGATTTAAAGAAATCACGATATCCTCGAATTAAAGGTTTGGATATCCATTTATTCAAAGGACAATTGGAGTATTTAAGGAAGCATTACAGTTTTGTCACTGTAGAGCAAATTATTGCAGCATTTGATTGTAAGATAAATGGTGGGAATGTGTTAACAGGCAGTTTACCTCCTAATCCTGTTTTGCTGACTTTTGATGATGCTTATATAGATCATTTTGTAAACGTTTTTCCTATTCTTAAGAAGTATCATATACAAGGCGCTTTTTATCCGCCTGTGAAAGCAATAACGGAGCACAGAGTATTGGATGTGAACAAAATACACTTTATTTTGGCATTGACTTCAGAAGACAGATTTCCCTGTTTACTCAATGAAATAAAGCAATTGCTATTGAAATATCAAGAAGAGTTTGATTTAAGATCGTTTGATTATTACTTTGATAAACTTGCGATCGCAAATAGATTTGACAATAAAGAGACTATTTTTGTAAAGCGCTTATTGCAAGTTGAATTACAGGAAAAATTACGAAAGCAGATAACGGACGAGTTATTTGCCGATGTTGTGGGTATAGATGAGGAATCTTTCAGTCATGAATTATATATGAACATTGATCAGCTTCAATGTATGGCAGACTGTGGTATGCATGTTGGGAGTCACGGATATGATCATTTGTGGTTTGGGGCGTTGAATAAGGAACAGCAAAAATATGAAATCGAGAAATCAAGAGAATTCATACAACGAATAAATGGCAATTTAAATAATTGGACAATATCTTATCCTTATGGAAGTTATAACGAGGACACTATTTCTTTATTAAAGAAATTCGGATGTAAGTTAGGGTTAACGACGGAAGTTTCTCTATGTTCCGTATCTTCTATACAAGATTCGATCTACAAGTTACCTCGGTTAGATACCAATGATATCCCGAAAGATGCAAATGCCGTTGTTAATAAATGGTATGCGGAATCTAATAATACAAACATTGCATGAACCGGAGCCTAATTCTTATAGGAGGTGGAGGCCATTGTAAATCTGTGATAAATGTTGCTGAATCTGCGGGGTTTCGTATTCTTGGAATTTTGGATACGGCAGAGTATATAGGGAAGAAAGTACTTAATTATGAGGTTATTGGTACGGATGAGGATATTTGCAGACTCATCGATTATGCTTCTTTTATTGTTACCGTCGGTCATATAAAGGATGCTTCTTTGCGGATACAGTTACATGAAAAGGTACTCCGCAAAAATGGAACATTAGCTACCCTCATCTCTCCTACGGCTATTATTTCTCGCTATGCTGATATAGGAGAAGGCTCCGTAATCATGCACCAGGCGGTAGTAAATGCAGATGTTCGCATTGGAAAAGGATGTATTATAAATACATTCGCAAACATAGAGCATGATTCTGTAATAGGAGATTATACTCATATATCTACGGGAACAATGGTAAATGGAAATTGTTGTGTAGGAAATGCCTCTTTTCTGGGTAGCCAATCAGTAATGGTGAATGGGAGAAGTATTACGGATGAATGCGTGATTGCTGCAGGATCTGTCGTGAGAAAAGATATAAAAATAAGAGGTATCTACTCAGGAAATCCCGCTTTATTAAAAGTTAGACTATGAATAAAACTATCATCATTGCGGAAGCTGGTGTAAATCATAATGGCGATATACAGATTGCGAAACAGCTGGTTGACGTCGCGGCAATGGCGGGGGCTGATTATGTAAAGTTCCAGACATTCAAGACCGAAGATCTTGTTTCGAAAGATGCTCGAAAAGCAGCCTACCAACAACGAAACATGTCTTTAACTGAAGATTCTTCGCAATATTCGATATTGAAGAAGTTGGAATTGTCCAGAGAGCATCACAGTGAGCTAGTCGCACATTGCAATAAGAGAAAAATAAAATTCCTATCCACTCCATTTGATTTGTCAAGCATTGATTTTTTAACCTCACTGCATTTAGGTTTATGGAAAATTCCGTCTGGAGAAATAACGAATTATCCGTATTTAAAAAGAATTGCATCGCGCCATGAACCCGTAATTTTTTCTACAGGTATGTGCGAAATGACAGATATAGAAGAGGCTATGAAGGTCTTATTACGAAACGGAGTGACGAAAGAACAACTAACCGTGCTGCACTGTAATACGGAATATCCCACGCCAATGCGCGATGTGCATTTGCACGCAATGAAAACAATCGCGGATCAATTAGAAGTTAAAGTAGGATATTCGGATCATACTTTGGGGATTGAGATACCCATTGCAGCCGTTGCACTTGGAGCATGTGTCATCGAGAAACATTTTACACTTGACCGAGAGATGGATGGGCCGGATCACAAAGCATCCCTGGAACCGAAAGAACTTGCCCAAATGGTATCGGCCATTCGGAATGTAGAGAAAGCGTTAGGAGGCACAGAAAAGAAGATCAGTGCGTCGGAAGAGAAGAACAGATGCCTTGTTCGAAAGAGCATTGTTGCGGCATGCGACATTAAAAAAGGGGATGTCTTTACAGAAGAGAATATCACTGTGAAACGTCCGGGAGATGGGATTTCGCCTATGCAGTGGGAGCATGTATTAGGTAAAGAAGCGACGCAAGACTTTGCAACAAATGATGTAATCATATTATGAGGAATGTATGTGTTATTACAGGGACCCGTGCCGAATATGGCCTGTTAAGTCGCTTGATGTGGCTTATCCGGACGGATCATGATTTAACGCTTCAGATTATTGCAACTAATATGCATATGTCTCCGGAGTTTGGTCTGACCTATAAAGAAATAGAAGCTGATAGTTTTACTATTGATAAAAAGGTGCCGATGCCCAAACTTGCTGACACGAGTAATGGTATTGTAAAGTCTATGGCAGTAGAACTTTCAGGTATGGCAGATGCTTATGAAGAGTTGAGACCTGATATAATTGTCATACTTGGTGATCGATACGAAATGTTGATTGCAGCTACGGCAGCCTTAGTCTACAAGATACCGATTGCTCACATACATGGAGGAGAAATTACGGAAGGTGCTTTTGATGACGCTATTCGTCATGCAATTACAAAAATGAGTCATCTGCATTTTACTTCTACGGAGGAATATAGCAGGCGTGTCATTCAACTGGGTGAGCAGCCGGATCGTGTCTTTTATGTCGGTTCTCTTGGTGTTGAAAACATCAAGAAGATAACATTGATGAGTAAAGATGAAATCGAAAAATCATTAGGTTTTGAATTGAATAAAAAGACTGTTATTGCGACGTATCATCCTGTAACAGCAATAAAAGGGGATAATCGAACGGAAATGGACGAATTCCTTGCGGCATTGGATGAAGAAAAAAATATACGCGTCCTTTTTACAATGCCGAATTCCGATACGGGAGGTGCATACATCTCAAAGAAGATCAATGAGTTTGTTGCCAAGAATAAAGAACGCGCTATTGCTTTCACTTCATTGGGAGTAAAACGATACCTGTCTGCGATCTCCTATGTCGCAGCTGTTATTGGAAACTCATCGAGTGGAATTATTGAAGTTCCTTCATTGGGGATCCCTACACTGAATATTGGCGACCGTCAGAAAGGTCGGGTGATTTGCGATAGTATTATAAGCTGTCATAGCGATAAAGACTCCATAAGAAATGGACTTAAAAAAGTCTTGTCTGAGAAGATGGCTGAAATTGCGAAAGAAGTTTGTAATCCATATGAGAAAGAAAACACGGCGCAGACAACTTTCGGTATTATTAAAAGCCATTTATCAAACGACTTAATCAAAAAAAGCTTTTACAATCTCTGAAATGAAAAGATTCGCAGAGTATCTAATTGAAGATACCGCAACAATAAAAGATGCGTTGGTCGCATTGAATAGACTTTTCGTTGATCCCCTAACCTTATTTGTTGTCAATAATAATAAGGTTGCAATAGGGGCATTGACTGATGGGGATATTCGCAGGTGGTTAGTTGCAGGTGGCTCTTTAGAGGATTGTGTGCAGAAAGCGATGGAGAAAAATTTCCATTTTCTCAGAAAAAAAATAGACGTCGATCAAGTTAGGTTTTTAAGAGAAAATCAAATCACATTAGTTCCATATTTGGATTCTGAAGGAAGAATTGCAGAAATATACAATCTGAAAATAAAAAGATCAATTTTGCCGATTGACGCTGTTCTTATGGCAGGAGGGAAAGGCGAACGATTGCGTCCTTTAACGGAAAAAGTGCCGAAGCCTCTTCTTCCTGTTGGTGACAAAACTATTATCGACTATAATGTTGAGCGCCTTCTTTCTTATGGTGTAGAACATATCTCTATCACTGTAAACTATCTGAGAGAACAAATAGAGTCTCATTTTAGGGATAAACGAGAAAACATACAAGTGGAATGTGTACGAGAACCAACCTATTTAGGGACAATCGGCTCGGTAAAACTTGTCCCGACTTTTTACCATGATACCATCTTAGTTATGAATTCGGATTTATTCACGAATATTAATTATGAAGAATTCTATTTGCATTTTTGTAAATATGGCGCCGACATGTCTGTTGCAGCCGTTCCGTATTCACATTCTGTGCCTTATGGCGTGTTTGAGTTGGATGGTCATGATATTCTGGGAGTAAAAGAGAAGCCGCTCTTTAATTACTATGCCAATGCTGGCATATATTTAATCAGAAAATCTCTTATCGGATTAATACCGGACAATATATACTGTGATGCAACTGATTTGATGGATTTATTGATAAAAAGAAAGAGGAAAATCATTCGTTTCCCTTTAATGGGCTTTTGGGTTGATATTGGTAAAAAAGAGGATTACGCAAAAGTACGAGAGATCGCTAAATATCTATGATAAATACGGATAAAAAGATTTTGGCTGTAATTCCGGCCAGAGGGGGAAGCAAAGGGCTACCCGGTAAGAACTTCAAACTTTTGCACGGGAAACCTTTGATTTATTATTCTATTGATGCCGCAAGAGGGGTCTTATCGGATGAGCATATCTGTGTCTCTACGGATGATGAAGAGATTGTCCGGATTGTAGAAAATTATGGTTTGCTTATTCCATTTATTCGTCCGGATGAATTAGCAACTGACAAGTCTTCCGTTAATGATGTGCTCTTACATGCTCTTGATTTTTATAAACGGAGAGGTATCGATTACGATGTTGTTTTATTGCTTCAACCGACTTCTCCCCTAAGAACATCTCTAGATATAGAAAAGGCGTTCAGCTTATACGACGATTCTATCGATATGGTCGTATCTGTTAGCATATCACACGCACCTCCTGTTTTATGTAAAGAGAATGAATTCGGTTTTGTGGATTTAATACTAAATCCGGCTGCAGGAAGACGCCAAAGCATGCCTATTTATTATGAATATAATGGAGCGATCTTTATTATCAATTCGAAGTCTTTGCGGGAAAAAGGAATCTCAAACTTTGAAAAGAAAAAAAAGTACATTATGTCCAGGTATCGGTCTATTGATATTGACGATCAATATGATTTTATGTATGCAGAAACGCTTTTAGCTTATGAGAGTTAGTCAGAAGAATCCGATAGTATACATTGTCCATCACGTTGATACTGAGGGGCCTTTGTATGAATCAATCTCGGAAACATTCAAACGAATAGAAGAAATTATAGGTATCACTATCCCTCTTTCACCTACAAAAAATAACTTGACAAAGTTGCAGAAAGGCGAAGTCGATTTTCTCAGTCCAGATGAAATAGAAAAAATCAAAGTCATTATTTCTCCACATCTACTTGAATATAAAAGCTCATGGAAAGAGATTGATGAAATGCTTTTCAGAATCCTAACATCTGATTTCAGAAATAAATACAAGGATAGTTTTGGCAACGGATGGATTTATAATTGGCATATATTGGATCATGTGGGGTTTGAAACGAACCCGAGACATAGAGATATGGGATATCTGAATATCTATGACCACTATATGGAAATATTTAGTCAATTGGAAGATTGTCAGACCGATGCCGTAGAATGGCATTTTCATCCGATACATTACAAGAAGCAAGCAAACATAAGCGCTACTTCTTATGACAATAGCTTGGAAATATTGCATCAGATATTATGTCGTCGATTAATAGAACGAAATTATTTTCCGCGGATAAACAGGGCCGGATTTCATACAGAGCGTCCTGATTCAAATTGGTTCCTCGAACAATGGATCCCATTCGACGCATCCAACCAGTCTGTAGAAAATGATGACTACTACTGCAATGCTCGTTTTGGAGATTGGGCAGGAGCACCTCATGATTGGAGTATATATCATCCGGATATTTATGATTGGAGGAAAATAGGGAGCTGTAACCGATATATTGCGCGTGTTCTGAATTTAAAGACAAGGTTTCGGAATATCACGATCGACGAGATACAGGGAGCCTTTTTAAGAGCCCGAAAAAAACAATGTGATGTATATCTAGGGGTTACAGACCATGATTTTAGGGAGATATCAGTAGAGATTGATACATTTTACAAGATGCTACTTGAGGTCTCAAAAGAGTATGGCGATGTTGACTTCTCTTTTGCTCGTTCTATTGATGCGTTTAGAAATGTGATTGGTATTACAGGGCAAGAGGAAAAAGTTGATTTGGATTTCAAAATCGAAGGGAATCTATTGCAAATAGAGATTATTTCAGGAGAGCCTTTCGGCCCTCAACCTTTTCTGGCTATTAAAATGAAGAGTGGAGATTATCTACATGACAATCTTGACTTTGGAGAGTTTAAAAAACGATATTATTACACATTTGACATTCATACTGTGCCATTAGATGAAATAGTATCCGTAAAAATAGCTTGTAACGACAAATACGGGAATCAATGCATAAAAACGATTGTTTAGCGTGTCTTAGGGACAATTACATGGAGAGATTTAAATTTGATGCGTCCTATAGTAAGTATTGGAAAGATCGTGTAAAGCATGCCTCTGACGGGACAAAAGTGCCAGGATTGGAGATTTTAGAAGAGCTTGTTGCCGAGCTGAAGATCTCCTCTAAAGATAGAGTATTAGATTTGGGATGTGGACAAGGTCGTATATTCCCGGTGATTAAGCATTATACGAATAATATATTTGGTATTGATATAGACTTATCAATGATTAACGACGCGATGTCATATGATTATACATCATTGCATGTCGCTAAAGCAGAGGATAGTAGATGCCCTAATGATTATTTTGATAAAATAATCATGTTGGGGACGTTTGATATAGTAGAACAAGAAAAAAGTTTGGCGGAAATAAACAGAATACTTAGGATGGGAGGAACATGCCTTATTACGGGTAAAAATAGCACTTATTGTAAAGATGACGAGATTGCCTTTATTGCGGAGAAGAAGGCAAGATTGAAGGGTTTTCCTAATCATTTCACTAATGTGAGAAAATTAATCAGGTATCTTCCCGTTTTAGGATATTCATGTGAGAGTCTAAATGTGTTTGTTCGGAGAGGGGACTTTGGGAATAACAAGAAAATACGATATACACAGGGGGAGGCAGTTAGCCGTCATGCAGATTTCTATGAATTTTCGCTCCTGCTGAGAAAGGTGTCCAATACTTCACGGGCCGATATTCGTTTTGCGAGTGAGTTTTCTCAAACTACGATTGATCGCGTGAAAAGTGACGATGCTGAGAAAATACTAGATTTCTTTCATAGCAATTCTTAGTAGAATGGATGTTCTTAATTTAGAATGGACTTCTTATCCTTCAAGAGATAGGAATATGGCGACGTTGGTTTGTAATTATCTCCGGTATATGGGGGTGACGGTAAAAGAGAGCTCTGTGTTCTGTGGGTTTGAAATGATTGATAAGCTGAAACCTGGGTTGTTGTTTATAACGAATGGTGTGGGTGCTCCAATAAATTTTCAGTTGGTAAAATACGCCGCCTTTAAAGGAATAAAGGTAGTAACTCTTACATCTGAAGGAAATTTCTTTGATAGAACGCTCTCTTTTTATATATGGGGATGGAATGTAGATCGGAAGATGTATGAAGACATCAATATGCAATGGAGCATGCGTACCAAATTATTAACGATCGAAGCTTATCCAGAGCTTAATGATAAAGTCAAGGTATCGGGTGGAGTGGGCTTTGACTATTATAGAATAGTCACACCGGTCAAAAAAAATGACTTTCTTAATAGGCATAAGAAAGGTCAGTATGTTAAAGTTATAGGTTTTGGGTGTTGGAATTTCGGAGCCACCTGTCCCGCCGATTCTTTTTATGCTGATTTTGTCAAAGTTATAGGAGAGTCAGGGGTAGATAGATTTCGGCAGGATCGCGAATTGTTAAATGCAATATTGTTGAAGATAATCAAGGGGAATCCTAGTATTCTATTCTTGTTAAAGGAGCATCCGGGAAATACATTGGGGCCATATATGTCAGCAATTGAGGGATGTGAGAGATATCCCAATGTGCTTATATTGAAAAAAGAGTCGATCGTTGATTGTATTGCAGTAAGTGATTTCTGGATTACATATGAATCTACGACTGTTCTTGAGGCATGGCTATTAGGGAAACAAACATGTTTGTTAAATCCTACGGGGATTGATTTTCCTCGGGCTAATGTGTATAGAGGTTCTCCGAATTATCCTGATGTGCCTACGTTGCAGGGTGCGATAGATACCTTTTATTCGACTCATAAATTGCCCGGCTTTCATGCAATGAAATCGGAGAGAGAAGAAGTGATCAGAGAAACAATACAATGGGATGATGGACTGAATCACGTTAGGGTAGGAAATGAGATTATTCGCGTTTTAAGAAGAGGAGAAAAGAGAAAAAAAGAAAGGATCCCTATCGGTTTAAGGGAGATTAAATGGACACAATATCTACTTTCTCGCGGCCTTCCTCGAAAGAAAAATAATTTTATTTATAACAGATTGAGGGAATTTGATTGTGAAGAACTATCTCGGTGGGATCGAGAGATATACAATCAGCAGGTTACTTATTATAAGAGGATGGGATTATCAAAAGACGATTTACAATCAATAATTGCAATATAATGAAAGAGCAGGCAAAAATATGGGAAAAACATATAGAAAACATACGGTGGGACAGTCTAAGAAAATCTGTAGATAATCCGGCTGCCTTCCAAGTTGAACTAAAGGTTCTTATAGATAAATATATTGAAGAGGGAAAGAGGAGAATTATCGAGGTTGGTTGTGAAACGGGGGTATCTAGCCTTATTTTGTCGGATAAATTCGATAAAACTCTATTGGATTTAAATCCGAAGGCTATCGAATGGAGTGAAAAATTATTTGACGTATATGGAAAGGAGGGCCATTTTATTGTTGCCGATATGTTTAGGATGCCTTTTGAAGATGGTAGGTTTGACATCGTTTTCAATGCAGGAGTTATAGAACATTTTAAGAGGAAAGAATTGGAGAAAGCCTTTAAAGAATACGGGAGAATATTAGCAGAAGACGGGGTGATAATAATAGGTTTTCCTAATCAATTTTCTATTCCATATAAAACCGCTCAATGGGTGAGAATGCTTTTTGGTAAATGGGTATTTCCTTATGAATATTCTTATTATGATTTAAAGAGCACCTTGGCCTCCGCTGGGTTAAAATTAGAAGATCGAAAAATCCTCGCTAAACATAGCATATATAGCTGGTGGGATTTTTGTCCACATATTAGAAATTTCTTTTTGAGAACGAATCGTTTTTTTAAGTGGGGGGGGTATTTAATTGTTCTGATAATTAGAAAGAGATGATATCCGATTTTCTGATATGGCGATTTCTAAAATTCAAAAAGAATATGCGGATTATCACATACGTATCGAGTGATGAAATCATCTACTCGTAATATTGTCGAATATTGTGAATTGTGAGATATAATACTCCTGCGTTTGTATTTTTACGATCCATGTGAGGGGGAGTATCACAAATTTGCGACCAGATTCTTGGAGGCGAAGTATAACTTCAGAATCCCATTCAAGTCCTTTAACAAACTCCACCAATGAGCCTCGATAGCCACCATTGGCAAGGACCTTTTTAAGGTCGGAAAAGCTACCTACAGGTCAGGGCAACCGCTTCAAAATTTTCGCATGGATATAACTGTCTGATAATGAGTTTCAGCTTAGAAGTCTCTCTACGAGAATTCAATGTTAGAGACCGAAAGGTATATCTGAAAATCAGACTCTTATATTTTGATGCGGTTGCCCTGACCTACAAGTTGCTTTACAGATATTGCGCCTATAGAATCATGGATATTTGCCGAATGGATCACAGTTGTCATAGGAAATCCAAGTGTATCTACAACGATATGTTCTTTTTTTTCTTTGATCTTCTTACTTCCATCAACTCCGCATTCCTTACCGTTTGCATGGCGAGAGGTTCGTACGTTTCGAGAGTCTATGATACCAAGACTCGGAGATCTTCTGCCATAGGGTTTTCGAACTGGATCTCTTAGCCGATACATCAGATTTTCAAAGACTCCTTCATGTTTCCATTTTCTAAAAATAGAAGTAGACTGTTTGCCACGGAGCAAAATCTACGGGGAGCATTCACCATTGGCACCCCGTTTTTGTTATGTATAGTAGGGCATTCACGATCCCTCGGAGAGGATTTTTCGACGTTTTTCGCGAGGTTCGAATAGATCTTTCATACTTTGCCGCTGTTTATCGGTCAGGTGGTTGGGTATTCTCTCATCACTTTGATGATGTCAACCATAAAGTTACGAAGAATTTTCTGATCGGCCGGCCGATAAATTCTATCTTTTTTCTACTCCCTTTTACCTCTTAGTGAGAGACTCCCAATACTTCATCCAATAAATTCGAAACAGCTTCTGAGTCTCGATGGTATCTCACTATTGGCATAGAATTTTAAGGCAAGGAGATATGCCTATAAGTCACTTTATAATAGGTATTGCACTTTTGGAATCATGCATGGATGTTTACTGGATGAATCATAGCAGCCATAGGAAGTCCAATGGTATCTACAACGATATACTCCTTCCTTACCTCCGCATTCCTTATTATTTTAGCTAAACGGAAAAGGCTTGCGAACAGAAACGGTAAAACAGAAACATCTTTGTGGCGGA
>CALIBC010000211.1 GCA_938045615.1 uncultured Clostridia bacterium
ACATCCCCACCACCCTCATGGCCTCCGTCGACGCCGCCGTGGGCGGAAAGACGGGCATTAACTTCAATGGCCTCAAGAACGAGATCGGCTCCTTCCACCAGCCCGACTGCGTGATGATCGACTGCACCTTCCTCCGCACCCTCGATCGCGACAACCTCCTCTCCGGCCTAGCCGAGATGATCAAGCACGGCCTCATCGCCGACTCCGACCACCTACGTGCCCTCCTCACCATCGACATCTCCGCCCGCCACTTCCCCATCGATCCCGCCGAGGTGGAGCGTTCCGTCGCCGTCAAAGCGCGCATCGTGAAGGAGGATCCCACCGAACGGGGCATCCGTAAGGCGCTCAACTTTGGCCACACCGTCGGCCATGCCTTCGAGAGCCTCTCCTTCGCCCGCAGCCGTCCCATCCTCCACGGTCACGCCGTCGCCGCGGGTCTCGTCTGCGAACTCTACCTCTCGCACAAGCACTGCGGTCTCTCAACCGACGATCTGCGCCGCGTGACCCACTTCATCCGTTCGGGCTATCCTCCCTTTGCCTTCAGTTGCCGCGATTACGACACGATCTACGAACGCATGACGCACGACAAGAAGAACGCCGGCGGCCGCATTCGTTTTGCCCTCCTGCGCGGAATCGGCGACGTCGTCATCGACCAAGAGGTGCCTCGTGAGCTCGTCATCGAGTCGTTCGACTTCTATCGGGAGAACATGGGGCAGTAAGAAATAGTGCGCACGGGGTTTTGGTTAGTCGATTATCTTTCTACTTTTGCCGCGCATTCGAGAAAACGATGCAACGCGGGGTGTAGCTCAGCCCGGTTAGAGTACTCGTCTGGGGGGCGAGTGGTCGCTGGTTCGAATCCAGTCACCCCGACTAACTGGAAGGCCTTTCAAAGTCAGCATGTTAGCTGCTTTGAGGGGCCTTTTTTCATGGCCATGAATGAGGCGGTGCCGCGCCTCTCCGCGGGGCCGTTTTAGGGTATTATGGGGATATTGGAGAGTGCCGCAATCGAGTGTTTATCGATCAACGTAGAACCGATAACTATTGAGAAACTGTCATCAGAAAGTCTCTATTCGCGGAGAGGGAAGAAGGCTGGATTCTTTTATCCATTGCCGGTTTGCGACAAAAGAGACGATGTTCCACAGGTGGTGTGTTTTCAGATATCGCTCTCGGGCGAGAGAATCGCGCGACATTACGGACGTCCGCAGAGGAACGAGAGAAGACCGCCTCTTCTTCATCAGGAAAACTCCCTCTTCTTGAGGGCCGCGACCTTTTTCCAAGTCATGAAAGTGAGGAGGTAATAGAGCCATTTTCACTCGCCCTATTCCTTTGGATCCAATGTCAGATAAGGGGACTTCGGGGCAGATTCCAAATCAATAAAGTGTTACAAAATGAAGAAGAGAAGAATTTCTGGTAGGACGTTCGCTATGGCCCTTGCGGCCACGACGTTTTTTGCAGCACCATCCCACGACGCTTGGGCCTCCAGCCCGGAGGCCAGTGGACGGAACGGAGAGGCCAGCCTTCGGGCACCGCTATCCAGCCCCGCAGTATCCGATGGTGATCTGCTTGGCACCTGGACCATCAACCGGGTGAAGGTCAAAAAGACCGTCGACGGTGTCTCCTCCGAGCGCACCTATTCGGCCGGTCAGAAGGTGGAAGCCTTCAACGAAAGCCCGAAGAAGGTGACTTTTTCGGCCGACGGAAACTCCGTGTTTGAGTATGAGAATGGCAAGACTGACGGACCGTTTGAGTATACGGTTGAAGGCAACCAGATCAAGCGAATGATTATGGTAGCCGTGTACACCTATGACTATAAGGTGACGCCGTCAGGTGAACTCCAATTGGTGAATTCCATTAGCTACGCTCGTGATTCGCATTCCATTGTAGAGGAATACACGTATTACGGGACGAAGCGATAAGAAAAGCGTGCCTTAAGGGGCTGTTTGATGCCCTCCCATTGTGCGGGGCGTTCTCTCTCTTTCGAACAGCTTCAAGGCATATCAACTAATAGAAAATAGAATACAGTATGAAACAGTTATTACTCAGGTTCGTAGGCGCCTTAGCCCTACTCTTCCTGTTCAGCAACCAGCTTTTCTCGCAAGGCCAGTCGACCACGTAGGGAAGAGATTTCTGGTTGAGCTACGGTCAGAATGCAGGCATGGGGCCTCAAGCAAATATGTTGCAGCTTCGGATTGTTGCGATAAAGCCAACTAAGGTGACTCTTACATATACAATTGACAATACGACTGAAACAATCAATGTAGCAGCCGGTCAGGTGTATACGCGTATGTTTAATGCACAGGAGGCTGCTAAGATCTACAGTAATGCTACAGGAAAATCTAATAAATCGTTGCACATTGTTTCTGATGAATTGATTTCCGTATTTGCTATCAATATTTACAGGCATACCACGGATGCTACGAATGTGTTGCCTATTACCAACTATGGTAAGGCCTATCGTCATATAGCTTATAAAGCAGTTAGAGTGGGAGATGGTGATGGCTATACAGTTATTGCGGTCGAAAATGGTACAACTGTACGTGAAGGTACGAATGTGCTCGCTACATTGAATCGTGGTGAGGTATACACTAAGTATGTGGACGGAGGCGATATATCTGGTACTCTCATTACGTCGGATAAGCCAATTGCTTACTTTACAACGAATACATGTGTCTATGTACCTGGGAATATTGGCGCGTGTGACTGTCTGTTTCAGCAACAGGTGCCGGTTCACTCATGGGGAAATAGATTCATGGTTCCAATTACTAAACGTGGCAAAGAAAGGATTCGAATTGTGGCCTCGCAAGATGGGACTACGATTACGCAGAGCGGGGCCACGGTTTTGTCAAGTCCTGGAGCCGGAGGCTTGGTCTTGAATGCCGGACAGTTTGTTGAGTTGGAGGCTTCCATTTCGGATGGTGGTTGTTATATTCAATCAGATAAGCCTGTTGCTGTAGCTTCTTTTTTGATGGGGTTAGATAATCCCGGTCTTTATCACAAAGGTGACCCGGCTATGGCTTTCGTTCCGCCTATCGAGCAGACCGTGATGAATGTGGCCATCGCTCCCTTCGTAGAAAAAGGAAGCTCTGTGATAGAAGAGCATCATGCGTTGATCGTTACCCCGACGGCTACAAAGAATGCAACGACGATGACAATTGGTGGAGGTGTCCCCCAAGCACTTTCTGGCGGAACATGGACGGATAACGCTCAATCGGGTTTTTCGTTCTATTCGATCCCCCTGACAGATCTGAAAGCTACCTATTACTTCGAGAATGCAGCGGGTCTCTCTGTGATGGGATACGGTTTAGGTGCAGCGGAGTCTTACTACTATCTCGCAGCCTCTTCTGCACGCCAGCTGAATCCGGCTTTCTATATCAACGATATCCACTTTGAGGACGCCAACGAGCAAACTTATTGCGCAGGCGAGTTCAAAATAAAGGGTGTTGCACAATTGCAACTCCAATCCGGCTCGGGTGCCATCACTTGGTTCGTCGACGGTCAGGAGCGAACAGATGCACGCGACAAGTTGGAATGGACGATCCAGTCGCTTCCGCTTGATGTACAGCATGAGATCAAGATGGTCGTTAAGACCTCATACAACGAGACCATGACGCTGACGACCAAGATCACGGTGGTCAATCCCCAGAAGCTCAAGATTACAGGCGATCGCTTCATCTGCCCGCCGGCACAGTCGGTGACGCTGAAGGCTGGCGATGGTCCTGCACGTTATCAGTGGTATCTGAATGGCAATCCGATCACGGGTGCTACACAAAAAGAGTGGACGGTTACCCGTCAGAATGCCGGTCAATACACCGTGATCGGTTTTTACGGCACATGTCAATCTCCCCTGAGTGACACCGTAACCGTGGTAGACGGCTGCAACGCTACGCTCAACGTGACCTACAACGGAAACGGCAGTAACAGTGGCACGGTCCCGACGGACGAGAAGAGTCCCTATGTTGAAGATGCCGAAGTGACCGTAAAGGGCTTGGGCGACCTCAAGCGTACGGATGCTACGTTCATCGGTTGGAGCTTTACGCAGAAGCAAGGCGTCATCACCGCCAAGAGCGACGAGCCGACCGACCTGAAGAAGGAGAACGACAAGTTCACCATCAAGACCGACACGACGCTTTACGCCACATGGGCCATCGATAAGAAGGGCCCCAATGGCCAAGGCGATAATGTGCCCGACTACCTGCAAAACAGAGTCACCTACAACGGTAACGGTGGAACCGGTGCCGCTCCGACAGATGACAATCTCTACAACGCCAATACGCAGGTTGAGGTGAAAGATTCCGGTAGCCTTGTTCGCACGGGTGCAGCATTTGTCGGCTGGAGCTTCACGCAGAAAGAGTTGATCAAGAAGGCCAGCGATCTGCCAGGCGACCTGAAGACGAAAGGCCAGAACTTCACCATTACCCAGGACACGACACTCTTTGCCGTGTGGGGAGAGGACAAGACTGGCCCGAACGGAACCTCTGACGGTATCCCTGACTATCTGCAAAAGGGTCTCACCTACAACGGTAACAACCAAACCAGTGGCGACGCCCCGGTAGATAACAACCGCTATAACAGCGGCACGTCAGTAGCTGTAAAAGATT
>CALIBC010000212.1 GCA_938045615.1 uncultured Clostridia bacterium
GGTAACATTTTTTTCCTTGACTTCACGACGAATATCTGCAGCTGTGATTGGCATGAGTTTTCTCCTTAATTTATGACTACTTGCGATTGCCTAACCGCGACCAAAAGGCGACTGTGCTGAAGCAAAGCGTCCCTGTTGGAGGAGCTCATTATGAAGCGCACGACGCACCTCCGTTGGGCTCACTGCTTTCTTGGATTTCGCCTCACGTTCAGCATATTTTTTCTTAATAGCAGCAATATTGAAACCTTCAGAGATATAATCTTTGATTTCAAGCAAACGATCCATGTCATTCAAAGAATACATGCGACGGTTCCCTTCGTTTCGATCAGGCTTTATCAACTCTTGATCTTCATAATAACGAATCTGACGCGCCGAGAGATCGGTCAACTTCATCACACTACCGATAGGAAAAACAGCCATATTTCGACGAAATTCTTTTTCCTTCATTTACAATTTCCTTCTTTCTGTCTATTATAGTCTGAAAAAATCCATACGTCAATTAATAATGTCACAAAATGTAACATTATTTTCTTTTTTTCTCCAAAAGATTTCTGAACCGATCAATATCATAATTTACGAGTATTGCCACAAAAACACCCATAAAAGTTTCAAATACACGAGCAAACACGTACAATATTGTCTCCCCACTCGGTATCGATAGGGTAATAATCAACATCGCCGCAACTCCGCCGATAACTCCCTCCTTATTGTTCATGGCAACATTTGTCATAATGGTTAACATAGTGCAAATTGGCACAATCAGCAAGGTCACCCAAAAGGCTTCTTGAAATAGAGTGTTTAAAAGGAAGAAAACAAGGGCGTAGAAACCCCCGATACTGTTTCCTAAAATGCGTGATGTCCCAAAATGGACACTCTTATCAAAGCTTTCTCTCAAACTAAAGACTGCTGTCAAAGCCCCAATTTGAACTCCCTTCCAACCAAAAAATCCAAAAATCAAGAGAACTAAGAAAACAGCAATTCCGGTTTTAAAGATTCGTAGACCAAGCTTGAACTGTGACTTATCAAATTTATATTTTTTAAAATAACC
>CALIBC010000213.1 GCA_938045615.1 uncultured Clostridia bacterium
TTGATTTCAACATTGATTGCGGATCGCGTCCATCTTTTGATTTTTTGCAGATGACCTGAACATTTACATCGCTATCTTCTTGAGGTTTGAATATACCCATGGTGAAATATGCTCGCTCCGTTTCGCCCTCGGTGATGATAATAAAGCGCTTTTTTATTTCCCGTGTACTGACTGACCGGTTTGAAGCGCGCGATCCTCCCATCTGGTCACGATATCTTTTACTTGACATCGATTTATTCCTTCAGCGCAAAACTATCTAGTTGGGGTGTGCCACCGAAACGTCCTTCAAGATAACTTTTACGAATATCCTTATCTGACCTTATGCCACGGTATTCCGGTAACCCAATGAGAGTGGAATCGCCGTCAATAGATTTGGCTGTGATCCAAATTTCATCTCGACGAAGATAATCAAGATCCATGAGTAATAAATCGTGGGCAGTGAAAATCAGTTGTGTGCGTGTGTCATTTGTACATCCATGGAGAAAGCCTTGGATAAGAGCTTTGGCTAACTGCGTATGGAGACTGTTATCTAATTCATCCACCAATAATATGGGAGGATCAACTGACCGCACAGCTATCCAGAGCCATGGTAGCAACATGATTATTTTTCGAGTGCCTTCGGATTCCTGGTACCAATCGAGGAAATACTCATGATCTTGGCCATCATGGTGACGAAAACGAATATGCGTTACCTCAAGTTTTCCTTCCGCATCATGAGCGATCGAGTAAAGCTTCCTATTCTTGATACGAAGTTCTGCGATGTTTGCATTGGTGGAATCGCTAAAATCTTTCAATTCTTCTTCAAAGAAAGGGTAGTCCTCCTTGGAAAGATGGGTGAACTCTAGGCCAATGACACCAGTATCTAGAGCGCTAAGAGCATTGCTGAGGTTGCTATCATCATTATAAAACGTTGGAATAATAGGTTGACGTGCATTAGGTGAAATCCAGGTTATTTTCCGTAGGAAAAAATAGGTGGAATTGATTTCATCGTATTCTTCATCATTACTGAGCACGTCAGCTATGCGGCCAGCAAGTGTACGGTTATTGGGGACTTTTTCGGCTATTTTAGTAAGTAAATTGTCATCATCCCATTTTTCGCCAAATTCTATGCCATCTACAGTTCGCTCGAAAAGTAGCATTTCCTGGTCTGCAGTTAGCGATGCTAGGTATTCTTCGAGTACATCACCGTTACGGATCGCTAAAAAGTATGAATACATTTTTTCCTTGAACATGAAAACCAATTTGAATAGTGTTGGCTCATTTTCCATAGTTGAGTCAAGGGCAAAAATGTAATCATGTTGCCAGCTCGTCGTCTTATTTCCCCGAATTGTGGATGCTAGTCGGAATAATGATTCAAGGATTGTGCTTTTGCCAGATGCATTAGGGCCATAGATGGCGGCTATCGGATTGATTGACATCCGGTAACGGGATTGGAACCGAGGTACTCGATTACGGAAGCGTTGTTCCTTTGTGGATTTCATATTGAGCGAGAGAGCATGCTTGTATGGGCCATAGTTAGCAACCCGATATTCGACCAACATAATATGTCTCCTTGCTATGTCGCATCAATATCCAATATACAGAAGTTTACGGGAAAATCTCCACATTTCCATGTAGATATTTGTTGGTGGTGTGCATGAAAAAAAGAACATGCTATCTAGCTTGGTCTTCCTTACTTACAGAGACTAGTCATGTTTGAGGATGCTGAATAAGCTTCCGTTAACCCAATGTGGTGGCATATATGAGAGCCAGTTGTCCCTGGATATGGCGGTAAGGTCTCCAACATCATACGTGATCACTCATGCCATAAAACCTTATATATCAGTATGAGGATTAAGCCTGTCCACGTACGCAGGAGTGACATATACGGAAGCGGTAGCTATTAGACCGGTACGGTCAGAAATGCTTTTAGTCAGCCCCAACCTCCTTATTTACATGCTTCATCGAATCGACCACTATGGTGGCACTACCACTGAAGAGTCGAGCGACCTTGTTCGTGTTAATCGCATCAGGTACGGAAGTTCTACCCAAAGTTGAGGTCTTTGAATAGAACGATGAAGGAACCTCCCTGTCCCTTCATAGCCACACGAATTTTAGCAGATCGAGCAAGCGGTGACTGGAGTAACTCACTGACGTCGCAAAGCGAAAAATCAAGGGAGACAACACAGTCAGTAAAGAAAGTCCGCTCTTTGAATCAAGTCTGCACTGAACCACTGAATTCATCTCCAGAAGGCCATGTCTTCAGCCGCCAAAGCCAGGCCGGAGTGAAAAGAATACCTATAATCGCCACTAACAGGGCTATCCCCAGGGAAAAGACAGTGGCAAGAACTCCTCCGAGCAAAAATCCCGGAACCTCACCTCCGAGAGCAACTGTACGTTCTGTCGCCGCTATACTGCCCACCATAGAATCAGGTGAACATTGTTGTCTTGCTGTGTTGAATAACACAATGCATAACACCATACAGAAACCGAAGATGTACTCACCTAGCCCAACTAAACCAATTCGCAAGTTGTTCGAATCGCTATATTGCGCAAAGAGCATGAAGGAGATGCTTAGAGCTGGAAGGGCAATAGAGATCGCATAAAGAATCTTTGCATTCTTCGAACAGAACGAAGTGCTTGCAGCCACGGCTCCGCTAAGACCCCCAACCGCACCGGCTATCCCGACGA
>CALIBC010000214.1 GCA_938045615.1 uncultured Clostridia bacterium
ATAGCTATCGGCAGGCGCGATCGGAAGCAGGGCACCAGTTTGCACATTTACCGTGCCCACCAAACACCAGCGACTACCCGTCAATTGGTCTGGAACAGAGCGTTTGTAGAGCAGATATTGCCGATTGTTATCGAAGAAGAACTTCAGCTCGTCGCCCTCCCATGTGTAAGACTCGAGCCGCTTAATTATGCTATAAAAAAGTGCTGCGTCTCCGTTGTGACTGTCTCCCACTTCCGTCACCCGGCTGATAAACGGTGGATGCTCGAGATCTATGTGCGTACGATTGAATACCGAATGCCCATTTCCCTTTGTTGGGGATGTGAAACGAATCCAATAGCCACCCTCAGGCGCAAGTGAGCGCACGACACCCGTCGCAGAGTTTACAATTCCGACCGGAATCCACCGGCTACCCGTCAATTGGGGTGGCGCCTCGAAACGCATGAAGTATCGACCAGCATCGTAATATATGCGCAACTGTCCGCGGACGATCTCCCAACGTATGGTGCCGAGTAACGCCTCGCGATAGCGCTGATCGTCCGCTCGCTCTCCTTTATTCGGCCCGATCAAGTCAGAAATCTGCATTCGATGGTCTTTTTCGCCGCAAATCGCATCAAAGGTGTTTGCCGAAGTACGTCCGCTAAGGGTCCCGTCACCGCGGAAGGTCAGCGTATAGCATGACCCGCAGCTTTTGCTATCGACGGTTGTTGCACTGCCGTCCGAAACGCGAACGAAGCCTGTCAAACGCCACGTCTTCACCAGCTCGTCGGGCTTTTTGCCTGGGGAGAGATCTCCATTTTCCCCTTCCCGCCACACACGAAAGAGCAGGTATTCACGACCTCCTTCGAAGTAGATTTTCAGTTGATTAGCGTCCACTTCAAAGTGGGTATTTCTTCTGATTCCATCCAAGAATATGCGGTCATCGAATAATTCTACGGCATCCGAGTAGATCTGACGAACTCCTTCAGCCTCAATCCGGTTGCCAAGGATCTGAAAAGAACCGGCCATTTCGTATAGAGACGTAAAACCGGTGAGGAAGCTATCGCGACGAAACGTCAGCGTGTAGCATCGGCCATAACCTTTTGGCACAGGTTCGCGCACGACACCGTTAGCCACCCGACCAATACCTTCCAGCTTCCATGTTTTGTCAAACAGCACAGTGGAGATGCTATCACGCGATGTGGGCGGTATAGGAGTTGGTACTGGAGTCGGAGGTTTCGGCTCTCGCTCTTTGCTGCATCCCGCGACGATCAAACACAACACGCTGATCCATAAAATGAACTTCGCCTTCATTTCTCATCATGTTTTCCGTTAATCACAAACTCCGC
>CALIBC010000215.1 GCA_938045615.1 uncultured Clostridia bacterium
AACCACCCTTGGTGATAGCCGTTCCGTTGGCATCCTTATCAAACTTCATCAAGAACGGACGCGCCTTGTTTTCACTCTCGATAGCATCGCAATGGAGGTTATCGCCACATGTTGTGCCGTCGTAGCCCCAACCGATCTTAGCCTGACTACCGTCACGACAAGGCGTATAATCCTTGCTCAGGAACGGATCATGACGCGTACCAATGTTTTGCAGACCACCATAGTTCAACTTGATGTTGTTATCTGCACCGACAAATACGCTACCGCTTGCGCCGTGTGCTTTGAATTCAAAATCCTGCAGATAGACGTTGTTACGTTCTTCCGTGCATCCGCAGAAACCGCTGTGCTCCAAATCGGCAATATTTTCGATCTGTGCCAGGAAGAGTAAGCTACCGTGCATGGTATCCACATCGAATGGCGTACGCATATCGATGTCACCAAAGCGTGTACGGAAGACTACATTGCCCGTAGAGCTCGGATCCTCAAAGCTCAGGTAAGCGCCTTTGTTGAAGATGATGTTACCGCGATTACCGGCATCTACCGTCAGATCGCCAATGGCGCCACGATAGATCAGACCGATCCGATCTGAGATATTCTCTGGTACATCGTGTTTTTTAGGATAAGGAAGGAGACAACGACGTACGCCAGAGATGATACCGGCATTTTCGTAGTATTCCATCGCATCGCCTTTACGGTTGTGCAGCAAGCTGTCGCGTCCGCAGAGCCAGAGGCCAGAATGAGGAATGCTGATCACCGTGGGATGGTTACTGCCGGTTTCTTGCTTCACGTTGATATGCGTGAAATAGATGTTACCACCAGAAGCGCGCGCTGTGTCGATGTTGCTATTCGAAGTTTTATCCGGTACGGAGTTGCGATCCGTCTTTTCTTCCCAGCCTGCTTTGATCCACAAGTGACCGGCTGTATTAGTTGCCGGAACGTAATACTTGAAGATGTTCTTATCATAGGAGACACCCGGTGCCGTAGGGTTATTACAACCAGCTGAAGGAGCCTCCTGCGTAACCCTCCAACCTGGGTTTTGCTGATTAGCAATGTAGAACGGATGCGAATAGTTATTGGTTATGCCATTGTTATAACCCAAATAGATATCTCCCTTATGCGAGATGATGTCCATCTTATTGGCTGTTGCACCTGAGTTTTCCCAATAGTCTACCATCGCTGTCCAGATATGGTTCTCTGCCTTGATCTCCGTCACACCTACGCCCGTATTATAGCGCTTGATGTTGATCGAATCAAAGAAGTGGATATTACCACGACGACCTCCAGTCACTGGATCATTCGCATTCGTGATCACTTTCGTATCGCTAGCCGGATCATGACGCCAATCCTCCGCACGGAACGAAACCGTGTCATTGCCTTCATAGGCCACCGTTACAGGGCGCTCTGTCTGGATATAGCCAGCGCGCGCAAGCCATACCAACGCGCGAGCAGGAATAGCACCTTTATAATTAAAGTCTACACGACCACGCGTATTGATGTTGCGTTCAGCCTCCCAAAGGGTGCGCGTCTTAGAGCTTGTTGCACCCGAGATATTAAACAGAATTGGAGCGGGACGTGAATCACAAGAAAGTGCAGCGTCTTCATTCGATTTAATATCGTTCTCCGCATAGAGATGCACAAAGGCTTTATCAATTTGAGCTGTCTCTACGTAGTTGAACTCATTCTCAATATCGATATTGTTCGCCGGCAAGAATGTATTACAACCTGCCCACAGCTTCGTTACAGCAGCACCAAGATTATTACGCAAGAAGTCAACCTTCGAATTGGTTTGGATCATTCCCATATGAGACTTCAGCAAGATGTCGTTGTTCTTCACCGTCTCAAACTTTGCAGCGGCCTGTTCGGGGTCGGTTGCGCTGTAGCCATCTAGTGCAGCTACATCACCACCAATAATGATGTTGCGTTTAGCCAACCAAGTAATTGGTGTAGCGTCATCTGCAGCTGCACCCCAATTGAAATATACCGGATTATAGGTCTTGATGTCATTGCCGGCCTGCCATGAGGTTTTCCCTTTTCCGACCTGCTCAAACACGATTCCTTCACCCATGGTCTTATTAGCGGCATCTTTTCCGTAATGCGTAGTGATGTCACCACCAGCATACCAGCCCATGTCGCTGCCCGTAGTATTCGTATTCTTGAATGTCGTCATGCTGTTGGTCGTGATATTGCCGGCGTTGGCATGCCAAATCATATTGCCTTGTGAGGCATTCTCAAAGACGACGTCATAGTTCGGCGTTGCATCAGTTCCCGGGTTTACGAAGTGAGTCGTGATGTTATTGCAAGCGAGCCATTCCATGTTGGTGGTGTTCGCCGCCACCGTGTTCTCAAACTTGATCTTCGTGTCTGTCTTGATGTCTCCCGTAGCCTGCCATGCCATCAGCCCTGCCGCAGCAGATCCTTTAGAGAATGTCACTGTGTTAGCAACCGCATCCGTGGTCGTTTCGATATTACCACCAGCACGCCAAATCATCGTAGCATTATTTGTCGAATTGCTGGTGAAGGTCTTTGTGCCCTTTGCCTTAATATCCGCTCTGGCTTGCCATTGCGTGTTTCCTGTTCCTGTCTGTGTAAAGGTAAAGGTGCTCGCTGTCCCAGCTCCATCATTGTCGGCTATGATCGAACCTCCGGCATCCCACAAAATTTCACCTGCGCCTGTTCCATTCGACCAAGCAAGTGATTTACCGGTTGGCACACTGACGGAAATGTTTCCGCCTGCGCGCCAAACCAAGTTTCCAGCATTGGTTGTGCTCCAGTTGAGCGACTCTATATTAGGCATAGAAATATGTCCACCGGCTTCCCACCACATGTCAGCTGCAGCGCTGGATGTCCAGTTCGCTTTCATACCGCTCGTAGAGGAGATGTTTCCCTTAGCTTGCCAGCCCATGTGTCCACCAGCTGTACCGGTCGTCCAATTGGCTTCATTATTCGAACCGAATGCAATGTTGCCATTGCCTGCCTGCCAATACGCTTTACCTGTTCCGCTAGCTGTCCATGGGAACTTTGAGCCAGAGGCCAGATTAATACCTGTACCAGCTACCCATTTCATATCGCCATTAACATTAGCCCAAGTAAAAACGGCGGCTCCATTCGTCACATTAATGTTTCGGAACGCCTGCCATTGCGCCTTATGAGAGCTCGTAAGCGCAACGCCGCTAGCCCCTGAACTGCTGTAAGTAATGTCACCATCACCACCAAAGCCGGTATGGCAGGTTCCTCCATAAGTAACTTTCGGGAGGTAACCTCTAAAGGTAGCTGATGGTATTGCAGGCGGTGTAGAAGGAAGAGCCACAACGAGGTTAGTTAACTCCGTGCCATTACACCACGGATGGATCGGCGTGCAAAGGCCAGCTTGAGGAATGACACCCGTATTACTTCTGGCCGGCGTTGCATTCGTTCCACCGAAGGCTACCACAGAGTATTCTCCTGTGCCACTACCCGTAAAGGCTTCGTTTGCCGCACTGGCAAACTCCACATCACCACCCATCAGGTTGGTCTTTGCTGCAGTACTGCTCGCCAAGGTTTGCGTCTGTTTGATGGTGAGCTTCGTGTGAGCCATCATCAACAAATGGCCTGTACCGCCTTGGGAGATCGAGTACGTCTTGTCTATCTCCAGCGCTTGCTTCGTGTTGAAAATTTGCAGACCGCCAGCGGCCAAAGCAGTAGGAAGCGTTGCATCTGTAACATAGACGTCGTTCGCACCGTAGTTACCAAGGTTCGCTGTACCCAGTGTCGGAATACATGTCCCTGTATAGACGGTTTGTCCACTGCCCGAAAAGCCAAAGTCACCGCCAGCATTACCCGATGGTGTCACAATCTTCATATTGATTTGGCCCGGGAATGGATTGGCACCACCAATCAAGATCGTACCACCTACGGCATTCGTCTTGAAGTCTTTTCCGTTGTATCCGTCCTTGATACCTAACACGGCATTCACACCAAGCACATCACTGGCTGCAGTACCGTTACCCGAGCCTAAGTCTGTCCAACCATGGGATGTGATACTGGCTTCATCAAACCATTTATCAATCATCAAAGTATAATGAGATGGAGGCAAAACTAGATGTGCTTTTGTCGTAGTTGTGATATTCTCGGCTCCGATGCCGACGGCTTTTGAATTGGCAGAAATCGCACTTCCTCCCTCTAACCGCACATGAGATCCAGCTCGCAGTATAATACGACCATCCACATAACCTCCTGCCGTTAAAGTCATTGTGTAGTATATTTCATTCAGAAAGCCACCTCCAGAATTACAACCAGAAACAGACCATTCATTACTAAAACATTTCGATCCAGAGCCACCGACATAGTCATAATAATACCATGGATTGCTCATGAAATAGAATTGTTGAAGGACCCAAGGAGAACCAGGCGACTTCGATGTACCATCCACTTCTACATAAGTTTCTTCGCTGTAAGAAGGATTTGTTTCAGTTCGTCCGCTTCCGTCCGGCACAGAGGGTGCTGGAGGGGTAAGAATCTCCTGATAAGCCCCATCTAATTTATAATCAGGGTCACAATGCCAATTGCCATTATAGTGTAAACGCTTCGGCACCCATGTATCTGGCACAGTATTTCTACCAATAATTGGACTTGGGTGATTTGCGTTTTTATGACGTACAACATTTTGAGTGCCCCCCACTGTAATTCTCCCGCTAGTTCCATAAGAAAGAGGAGAAGTGGTTGGAGTAATTGTCGTAAGCGATCCTGATCGACCTTCTCCTGGACCATAATTATTATCTAAAGAGAGCGAACTCCCGACAGATTGCCACGATCCTGTACATATTTTTTGTGGAGTATTTGTTGAATGAGGATCTTTCGGATATACTATCGATTGCCCCCACGCGACTCCGCCGCTGCTGCCGAAGAGGAGCGCTGCGGCGATGAGGGGTTTGACTACTGAAATAAGTTGTT
>CALIBC010000216.1 GCA_938045615.1 uncultured Clostridia bacterium
GGTCGGCCTCTGGCAGTCGTGGAGGCAAAGCGGACCAGTAAAGACCCGAACATTGGACGCAAGCAGGCGGTGTTGTATGCGGATTGCCTGGAGCGTAAATTTGGCCGCAGACCAATGATGTTTACCACAAATGGATTTGAAACCTACTTTTGGGATGACCAAACCAGCCCACAGCGTGCTGTCAGCGGTATTTTCAGCAAGGATGATTTGCAAAAGCTGATGAATCGCCGTCAGGAACGCATGGATTTGATGACGGTTCCGATCAGCGATAAGATCACAGACCGCTATTATCAGAAGCAGGCGATCCGGGCCGTATGTGAGCAGACCCAGCTGGGCTTTCGCAAACACCTTCTGGTCATGGCCACCGGCACAGGAAAAACAAGAACGGCCTCCAGCCTGACGGATGTACTTAGCCGTGGGAAATGGATCACAAATATGCTTTTTCTGGCTGACCGTACTGCGCTGGTCAAGCAGGCGAAGGATGACTTTAAGAATTATTTGCCGGATATGTCGCTGTGCAATCTTTGTTCCAACAAAGATGACCGCGGGGCAAGGATTGTGTTCTCTACCTACCCTACCATGCTCAATGCCATTGATTCGGCAAAAACAGAGAGCGGCTTTCCGATGTTTACGCCGGCCCACTTTGACCTGATTATCATTGATGAGAGCCACCGGAGCATTTTTAAGAAATACCGGGCAATTTTCGAGTATTTCGACGCGCTGATGGTAGGACTGACTGCAACACCAAAAACAGATGTTGACCGCAATACCTATGACTTCTTTGAAATGGAGCATGGGGTGCCTACCTATGCTTACGACTACGAAACTGCCGTGTATACAGATCATGTACTGGTGCCCTATTACAACTACGAGGTCAAAACCAAGTTTCTGGATGAGGGTATTACCTATGACGAGCTGTCTGTTGAAGACAAGGAGCGCTATGAGGAAGACTTCATTGAAGACGGCATGATGCCTGACTTTATCCCGTCCGCAAAGCTTAATAATTTTGTGTTCAACGAGACCACAGTGGATATTGTCTTGCAGGACCTGATGGAGCGGGGAATTCATGTTGATGGCGGAGACCGACTGGGAAAAACGATTATCTTCGCCCAGAATAAGCGCCATGCGGAGTTCATTCTGGAGCGGTTCAATAAGCTCTATCCGCAATACAACGGGACATTTGCGCAGAGGGTGATTTGCGACGACACCTATGCCCAGACTGTGATTGACGATTTCAAATCGCCGGAGAAGCCGCCTTATATTGCTGTATCTGTGGATATGATGGATACCGGTATCGACGTACCGGAGTGCGTCAACCTTGTATTCTTCAAAAAGGTACGTTCCAAGGCGAAGTTCTGGCAGATGATTGGCCGGGGTACGCGTCTGTGCAAGGAATTGACCTGTCAGGATGAAATTGACGGTGAATATACAGATAAACGCCGCTTTATGATTTTTGACTATTGCGGCAACTTTGAGTATTTCCGCACGCATAAGGAAGGTTATGAAGCCAGGGAAACAAAATCCCTTTCCGAAAATATCTTTGGGAAGCGAATCCGTCTGGCGGTAGCACTGCAGGAAAGTGCCTTTTCGGAATACAGCTATCAGACGTGGAGGCAAAGCCTTGTTTCGGAATGCCACGGGCAGGTCTGCGCGCTGAATGATGAGCTGGTTTCGGTTCGCCTGCGCAAGCAGTATGTGGAGAAATACAAGGAAATTCAGGTGTTTTCTTATATCAGTGAAGGTGACAAGGGGGAACTGATCGCGCAGCTCGCACCTATCGTCACAATGGAAGATACCGACGAATGCGCCAAGCGGTTTGATAACTTTATGTATGGCCTGATGCTTGTGAGTATCGAGCAGATGCCTACCTTCAAATATGCCAAAAAGCAGCTCTGTGATGTTGCCGCACTTTTAGAGAAAAAGGTCAGCATTCCGCAGGTAAAGGACAAGCTGGACATCATTAAAGAGATTAACACGGACTCTTTCTGGGATGCGAACGATGTGCTGCTGTTTGAAAAAGTACGGCAGGAACTTCGGGAACTGATTAAATTCCTTGACAGAGGAAACGGACAAAAGTCCATCATCACGCATCTGAACGATCCGATTACGGTGCAGCAGGAAGGACAAGCGCTGGAAGCTGCATATGATTTTGAGGATTACCGCGCTAAGGTAAACCGCTATGTCAATGAGAATGGCAACACACTGGCAATTTATAAGCTGACGCATAATATTCCGCTGACATCCGGCGATTACAATGAGCTGGAGCAGGTGCTGACGAGTGAACTGGGCTCCAAAGAGGATTACGCCAGAGAATTCGGCGATACGCCGTTTGGCCTGCTGATCCGTAAAATTGCAAAGCTGGATCATGAGGCAGCCATGCAGGCATTCTCGTCATTTATTAACGATGAGAATCTGAACCAGCGGCAGATTGCCTTTGTACTGAAAATCATCAACCACATAGAACTGAACGGTTACATGGAAAATACCGCAGACTTGATGAAGCCGCCCTTTGATAAGCCGGTCAGCTTTGTGAAGCTGTTCGACGCAAAAACCAGAGCGGCACTGATGCAGACCATCACATCCATCAGGGATAATGCGGTGAATATTGTGGCGTAAAATCAGACAAGGATATGGCTGGTTCAGCATAGGAAATGGGTTAAAATCCCACAAAATTGTGGGTTTAAGAACTGGTGGACGAAGAGCAAAAAGCTTAAAAAACCGCGTAGAATCAAGCAAAATCGAGCTTCAGTTTCGTGAAGTACGGCTTGAAGGCAGCTCGCCGTGCACCGCAGTTCTCCAAGAGATAATCGATACTTCAAAATGTACGAACCCCCGGAAGCATACGGCTTCCGGGGGTTTTTATGAAGCTTATCGGGATACGCCGGCCTTGAGTAGCGCAGCGAAAGACGTTTGATGCCTATGTTCCAAATAGACAAAGCAGTCGATGATGGAATGTCCGGTACAGTGTGGGTGTAATGCTCATGCTGCACCGGGCTTTTTCTTTGAAGACGATTTTTTATAATGTTGATTGCGACTGGTCTTAACATAAAAAATGCATCATAACTTAAAAAGAGTTACAATACAGAAAAAGAGTTAAGAATGAAGGTGATGACACGGAATATCTCGTTAAAGTTCTTGGTGCCAAGGTTACCTATGAGGAAGTTATTCTGAATCACTGCATACAATGGGAGAGCATTGCATCGTGCGGGATATTGACGATTATATAAGCAGCATCACAGGCGACAAACGGATCAAGGCGTGATTGCCCGTCTGATTTTTGATGGCAATGCATTGCGGAGGAGGTGCGACTAAGTGACCTGGGCTGAATATTATGAGCGATATGAAGGATGGCAGGAAAGTACTCAGTACAGTCGTCTGTCCTCTATCAAGGACTTCGGACCGGATGGAAGTCCGTCTGAGGAAATATGTGACTGCATTCAGTATGTGGATACCCGCACAGCGACAAGCATTCTTCGCAGAGCATTAGCAGCGGGAGTCCGGTTTCGAGCTGCGGAAGTCGCGGAGATCGCAGATAGCGGGCAAATCGAAGATGAAGAAGCACTGGAAAAGCTGATTCAGACAGCTGTGGATGCTTATACGGGGGAACAGCTGGATACGCTGCTGAACTGTCTTCCGGATTCGGAACCGGTGTTTGAGTTGATTGATCAGATTACGTCCAAACCAACGCACTTTACGGAGGAAGATGTTCTGACACTGCTTCCGAATCTGCCGGATGAGGAATCCATCTATCAGCTGGTCGACTCGACAGATGCGATTTTCACGGAAAAAGGGCTGAATGAGTTATGTGATTATGGTGTGGATGAGTCGCTGCTTAGGGATATTTCAATGCGCAGTGGCATTCCGTATGCTGATCCGAATGAACCTGACGAGGAATTTCCGCTTAAAGAGACACAAGCGAAGAAGCCGGGCCTGCTCAGCAGTATACTAATGGGAATTGCTCTGGCGGGCAGTCCTAAGCCTAAAAGTACAGGCAGATGCACGGGAGATTGTGCTCATTGTCCTCCCCACTATGGTTATCGCTATGGGCGATGGTATTATGGACATGGGCATATAGAGAGCTGCGAATTCTGTGGAAACGGCGGATGCAGTGGGAAGTGCAACATAGATTGACTTTGCTTGCAATGTGGGATGCTGCGCTGCGGCGCAACGACAATAACAAATGGTGTGGTGTAGCTCCGGAAGTATCAGCTGATAAGTTGTGATTGCCGGAGCTGTTTTTTTTTTTGCGTGCTACGCGGGAGCCGAGCGAGATGTGTTTCGGAACGCCGAGCTGTGGACGAAATTTCGTGGTATTGCACTGACAATAAATGCAAACAGAGTGAAATGTTGTATATACCGCCTGAATAATGTACGAAATTTAGAACATAAATTCAGCGATTTCAATGAAATACTCGTGGACGAATTTGCGTCCGCATGCTATGTTTGTCTTAGCAAAAGTGAATTATTTAACAGAGTTAACCGCTGTAAGCCACGGGCATACAGTAAAATAACAAACACAGTTTAGAAGGAGGTATTGAATGAAGGGTTACGCAATGCTCAAAATCGGAGAGTCCGGCTGGATTGAGAAGGATCGTCCGCAGTGTGGACCGATGGATGCCATCTGCCGCCCCTTGGCAGTTGCGGTTTGTACCTCGGACGTTCATACGCTTTGGGAGGGTGCTATCGGCGACCGTCACAACATGATTCTCGGTCACGAGGGTTGCGCGGAAGTGGTCGAGGTCGGCTCCCTTGTCAAGGATTTTAAGCCGGGCGACCGTGTTCTGGTTCCGGCAATCACCCCGGACTGGAACTCTTTGGAGGCACAGGCGGGTTATTCCATGCACTCCGGCGGTATGCTGGCGGGCTGGAAGTTCTCCAACTTTAAAGACGGTGTTTTCTCCGAGTACTTCCACGTGAACGATGCGGACGGAAACCTTGCGAAGCTCCCGGACAACATCAACACGGTGGATGCCTGCATGCTTTCGGACATGGTTCCGACCGGATTTCACGGTGTTGAGCTC
>CALIBC010000217.1 GCA_938045615.1 uncultured Clostridia bacterium
CACTGTTCCATAATTCCACCGAAATGGACATAAGACGCGCGAATCGTACAGTTCTATCATTTCGGCCTTATAGGCCCAAACTGATTTGCATTATACGCCCAAACAAATCGGACCTATAGACCCAGAACGATTGGGGCTATGCGCCCAAACGGATCCAATCATTAGCTCTGGCTCCGCAATACTGTAGTCACCGAAGTGGATGTAGCGGTTGAAGCGAGATTAAAAGTCGGAATAGGCCGAGATGAAGCGCTTCATCTCGTTACCGGGCCTTTGAGAACTACTCGGTTTTCCAGCGGCGTAAACGTCTTCAGCTGCTTCAGCCAAGTTTTCTCCTGCTCATCCACCCGACCGTCGGCTCTGACTACCACGGAGACAAATTGGTGGAGAAGTGCCATGTATTTGTTGACGATCGCCTCATCCACACCGTCAGCCCGTAGCACCTTGACGAAAAGGAGTTCGTCGTCGGGCTCCGTGAAGGGATAGAGTTCTTCGGTCATGGACACGAGCCTTTTCGTGGCAGGGAGCACTTCCACCATTTTGTCTTCCGACATTTCCAGCATAAGGGCGTCGGGGAGGTACAACTCAGCCACAAAGACAGACAATGCGATGCACTCCCCTTTGGAAGGATCAATCTCGTAGCCCAGCTTCTTGTAACACTTCAACACGTCGATCCATACGGCAAAGGCGAGTCGCCCACTGACCGTAAACTTGATTTCCTCAGCAAAGTCCAGCGCCGTGTGTTTGCGGAGAGCCCTCCTCACGGCCGCCATGCTGTCGAGGCTCTTTATATAAAGGTATAGGTTGGTGGTCTCTCTTTCGATGGCCGAGAAACCGCGCACCGACACTACGGGTGTCTTCGGCACTGCTTTCGGGATAGACTCTGTCGGCACTGCTTCCGGGATTGGTTCTGAAGGCGCAACTTCCGGAGCGGGTTCTGTTGGCGTCGTATTCGGGGCGGTGAGCAGGTTCGCGTAAACGGTATAGGCCGTGGCAAACTCGCTCGCCGTAGTGTAGTTCGAGAACATGAATTTGGCCGTGGTGTTCCCCGTGTTTACGAAGAGGCAGCAGTATTTGAACACGGGATACCGCGAGTTGTTGGCGTACCTCTTGTCCGGCTCGCCGTTCTTATTGACGTACTGCCAGGTGTACTTAAGGAACTCGGCATCCACGGGCCTGGCTTCGCTCTCTTGGTAATTGACCGTAGCGGTGGTGAGTCTGTCCAAGTCGTGGGGATAGACATAGAAGTGGCAGACGTCGGTGGCCTTGATGATGAACTTAGGATAGATGTAATAGCGGGCGTCGCCGGAGTCCAATACGGGGATATCGAAGGCAGACTTGAGGAAGTTGAAGACGCCGACATAGATAGACGCTTCACACCGTTTGATGGAGATGTTGGAGAATGCTTTTCGTTGTGTCGTGAGCACCTCGTCCGTGATGAGCCATATTTTGTCCGTCGAGAGCAGCGCCTCGAATCGCTCGCACAGCTGGCTGTACGCCGCTTTCTCCTCTTCTGACAACTGAGAGTCGACATTGATCTGCGTGGCCTCCAGCTGCCGCATGCGTTTTGTCAACACGCCACGACAGTCTTTCAGAAGGCGTTCGAGCTGCTCGTTGGGTTTCTTTGATAGCTTCTTTTCCAAGCCCTGCACAATGGCCGACTCTTCGTCGATTTGCTGCGCCAGCTCGTAGCATTGGATGAAGTTTTGGAGGATCGACCGGGCCGTGCCGCTCGTACGGGGTAACATCCGCTTCGCCTGATCCACCCAATTGATGCTCGGAGCTTTCGGCTTAGCTGAGATTGAGGTGTTTATTAGAATGGCTCCGACTACAACATAAAGGGCAAACGAGAGGAAGATTATACCGGTGAGAATCTGCTTCTCTTCTATCAGCCATATCAAACCCATAAAAAGAAAGAGAAGTGCAAGGATCCCAGCACAACCATAGCCGAGAAGTTGGCCGCCACCGCTTGGCGATGTGTGGATGTTGCGTTTGACAGACGCATGCGGCCGTCCTCTGCCACCCGAGATCTTTTGCCGGTTATAGAAGCCCGTCCCGGGAATACCGGTATTGACATACATCCCTTTCTTCCCGAAGTTTACACTTGCCCCTCTGACGCCTATCGTGGTGCTCACACCTCTTCTGCTCAGATTTAGGTGTACACCCGGCGCAATTCTTACTCTCTTCCGATAGCTCCAAGCCATGATTGTTCTCTGTTTTATTGATGAATACAATGCGGTTTACCTGCCGCAAAGATGTTCCATCTGATTTATCCGCCCTTCAACGCGTTCCGGAGCACTATATATCCTCCACATACCCCCTCCAGAACCCGCATTCCATGCGGGTAATCACCAATATACCACACATATGGTATT
>CALIBC010000218.1 GCA_938045615.1 uncultured Clostridia bacterium
CAGTGCGCCCGGGTGCACAGCCACAGGCATAAGGAATTTCTTCTTCGCTTCCATATCGGTTTATTTATGATAGTCTACAATCTCTGTTATTGTTAGCGTGGGGGCGATGATCTCTTTGAGCACCATCTCCCCACTGGCACCGGGCACGAAGACAAGCCGGAGGCCGCCTTGCAGCCTGCAAGCCCATTGCCCCTTACGGCCTGCGGTGAGCGGGTGGAAGTGCCCGGCCTGCTTGGAGAGCTCTTCCAAGTCTTTGGCCTTTTCCATCTGCATAAGCCTTATAGCAAGTATGTCCGCACACCGGGCGCCGTACTTCTTCACTGCCCTCTCATAAGAGGTGCAGATCTTCTCTATCTGGCTGTTGGCAAAGAGGATTTCCATTCAAGGGGAGGGGGCTATTCGCTGGGACGCGGGCAGCCGATGTCTTTTATCAATTCTTCCAGTTGGAGTACATCACAGTGGTCAATTTTTCGTACGATGCTACGATAGCGTTGCTTATCCTCCTCGCTCACCCGCAAAATGCGTCGATTTTCTTTAATCAGACCGATCGCATAACTCATAATCCCATCCAACGGAGTTTTGTCTGTAGCCTTACTTATGCGTTCAAGGGCTATCATATATAAATCCAAAGCTGCCTCTCTATTAGACTTTGATTCTTCAAGCATTCCGACAATATGATACGCCACGGCATCCATAGACAACTCATAATCAGCAATTCGATCTTTGGTGTATTTCCTTGACGCTTTCTCTACCTCTACCACCTTTCTCTCAAATTCATTTTTCACCTCTCTCACCTGTGATTCATTCTTTATAACAATAAAAGTTGCCAACACTCCGACAAAAGCAATTATCAGAGAGGAGGCGGAAAGAGCTTGCTCTTGAGGTGAATTGAATTTGACCAGTAGGACGTAAATAAGAAAGGCCGTACAAACAGCAGCACAGAAAACACAAAGTATAAGCCTAACCTTCAATTTATCCTCGACAGCACGCAGCCGTTTATCCACGTTAGCATTCCACTCACCATGTTGGACGTTTAGATTGTTCCCTATTATACCATAGCCTTTATGGCCAACAGACTCCTGTTTGTTTATCATCGCCCCTGTCCTCTTTCGATAATGTCAAGCAGGCGCTGAATTTCCGCATCCCTCCGCTCTAACGCTTCTTCTTTCTTATGCAACAGATCTAACATCCTAAGCATTACAGAGTCGTTGTTATTGCTAATTCCACCACCGTTCACATTGTTGCCGATAATACCGATCCCCGCATTGTTTTCCGAGGTCTGCTCGTTCACTGTCATATTTCCTTCTCCTTTCAATATGTAGTCTTTGCTTATTCCGATTTTGTCTGAAATGTTTTTCAGAAACTGATCAGATAGCCTCTCTTTCCCATTGATTACACTGGAAAAATATGGGTTCCTGTAGCCGAGATATTCGGCCATGTCTGCCTTCTTATATATTCCCATCTTCAAGAAGGTGGCTTTTAAAGCCGCATTCAATCTTGTCAACTCATCCATACCCGATTGTAGTTAGTGAGATCTAAATTATATTTCAGGTGAAATTTTGCGATCTGAAATTTGTTTCAGATCTTTGCGCCATGATTTGATACAAAAGTAGAGAAATAAACAAGTAAAGAATATG
>CALIBC010000219.1 GCA_938045615.1 uncultured Clostridia bacterium
CGATCTGGATTGACCTTGTGTACCTCTTCAAGACTGTGAAGACGGTATTCACGGGAAAAGGTGCGTATTGAACGTGGAGATCGTGAAGGGGCTGGGAGCATAATTATATGAAAATCACGGTAATTACTTCTGTGTATAATGGCGAAGATACCATAAAGAGAACAATTGAATCAGTATTGACGCAGGATGTAAAACCATATGAATATCTTATCATTGACGGCCTGTCTTCCGATCGCACACTAAAAATCGCAGAGTCCTATCGCACTGCATTTGAAAATGCGGGGATAATATACAGCATTGTTTCGGAAAAAGATAGTGGAATATACGATGCTTTTAACAAAGGTGTTTTGCTTGCAAAAGGGGAGTACATTGCTTTCTTGAATGCAGACGACTGGTATACACCGACTGCCCTGAAGACAGTACAGAAAACATATGCCGAGTTGCCTTTTGATTTTGCATATGGAACAATTCAATATATGGGGGCAAAAGGAGAAATTCTAAAAAAGAAATCGCGCCTTGACACTTTTGTTTCCAGCCGAAATTGGAATCATCCCAGCAGCTTTGCAAAGAGAGAGTTATACTTAAATTACCCCTTTGATTTGCAGTTTAAAGCATATGCGGATTTTGATTGGTTCTTAAAGGTTCGAAAACTCCCCATTAAAATTGTTATATTTCCAGGAGATGAAGTTATAGCTTATTTTCAAGCCGGCGGAACAAGCATCAATGCCAATTTTTCAAAAATGCTGGAACGTGCCTCTGAAAAGGCCTGTGCCTATCAAAGAAATGGGTACAGCAGACTCTATCTTTTTGAAGCATATGGGTGGGAGTTCGTGAAATATTTCTTTTCTGTTAGTTTTACATGATTTATAGAATATTGTATTTGGGAGATTGGGATACATGTCTGATGTAAGACAGTGCAGAAAGGTGTTGTTTCTCGAAGCGAGAAATTTTGGCGATGCGATAATAAAGAACACACTGATCTTTCAGTACGGTGTAGGGCATCCGGAAGAGCAAATTGATCTCTGGGCAAAGCGGCAGTTTGCAGATATATTTTCAAGAAACACACGAATTCATAAAGTCCACCATTCCGGATTTCCCATCGCTGGAATGAAGTCATGGAATATCATCACACTTGTAAGAACGATATGGACACTCCGTAAGGAACGTTATGACCTGGCAATTGATACAATGGGAGATTTTCGCGAGAGATTTCTTTTGTGGTTGATTCATCCGAAAAGGATAATCAGTGTTGAGCGAGAGCAGGGGCACCCCTTCAATCACCTGATTCGCCGAGGCCTATCGTTCCTTGTTGAGCCTGTCGTCATACCGAAGGATATGATAAATGTCTATATCCAACTTGCATATTTACTAAAGTATTTAGATGTTCAAAAATGGACGCAGGAACCCAACGGGCTATGTGCTTTCCCTCCAATTATTGGAATACATCCTTTTGCCAGCCAGAAATGCAGATTATGGGAGTGGGAAAAATGGAATAGATTGTATAGATTATTGCTTGAAAAAGGCTGTGTTGTACAATTCTTTTGTTCCCCCGGAGAACGAGCGATTCTTGAAGAAAATATCGAGATTGATCAGAGTTCCAATATCATTGCGGGGGATCTGAAATTTTTTTTAGAAGAGCTTCGGCACATTGATTTGCTTATTTGTTTGGATAGTTTCGCTGTTCACGCTTCTTACAGTTTAGGCGTCCGCAGTATAATGTTGAATGGAGCTAATGATTTTCATATTTGGCAGACTCCTCTCAGCAACGTTGTGACAGGAAAATTTGATTGTGAATATTGGCCATGTTACAATAAACCGAAGTGTAAGGATTATAGGTGTATTCGCAGCATCAATGCAGAGGATGTGGCACAGCTTGCCTATACGCTTTTATGTAGATAATGTCTGAGAAAATACTGCGTTTAAGGAAGGATTAAATGAAAACTGTCCTGCAAATTATGACGCGAAAAAATTACCCGATTTCGGATGGCGGTCAGAAGTGCATTGCAATGCACAGCCGTATTTTGAAGTTTTTAGGTGCGGATTTGCATGGCGTCATGGGAAATGTCGAAGATCCGTGCGAGGATTGGCATGAGCATATGACAGAATTCTCCAATCTGCTTATATTTCAAAGATGCCATGCGAGCGTAAGAAAAGCGCCTTTTCGAGCCATAGCGGACTATATATTTTCAGGGAAGCCAAGAAATGCGCAGGTCTTGGCTTCCGAAGAGAATAAAAAGCAGGTGATGGATTATATTGCGCAGAATCAAATCGAAACTGTCCTGTTAGAGTCTCCTTATGCCGGGGAATACATTGATTATGACCGCTTAAAGGCCAAGAATATACGCATTATCACGTTTGCACATAATGTAGAATATGAATTTCAAAAAGATGTGCTGTCTAAGTTTGGCTTTTTATCAAAGTTGGAAATAAACCGTACCTACCACTATGAAAAAGCGAATTTAAGGAAAGCCGATCGGGTTATTTCTATTTCTCCTGCTGATTATCATCTTTTGCAAAAAGAGTTTCAATTGGACAATATTGTATATATGCCGACGCCTTACCTACGCTCAGAGAACAGATGGCATGATACAAATAGCAAATATATTGTATTTAACGGCACATTGGATTTTTATCCCAATTATTACAGCATGAAGCACTTTGTATCGTCGGTGTTTTATCCATTTGTCGAAAGGCATCCGGACATAAAACTTCTCATTACCGGAAAAAATCAGGAGTCGGTTCAGAAGGAATTTCGGCATAAAAATATCGTATTTACAGGATTTCTTGCGGAAGAGGAACTGTATCGTCTTATGGGGAATTGCTTGTTCCTTGTTTCCCCGGTTATAAAAGGATCCGGGACAAAAATGAAATTGGTTCAAGGGCTTTCCATGGGAATTCCAATCATTGCTTCCACGCATTGTTTTGACGGCGTCCCCTTTGATGAGAAACAGCCTGTTCCATATTTCGTAGCGGATACGAAAGAGGATTATATTCGCTGTATGGAATGTTTGCTGTCACATCGCGGGGAACGCGAACAATTGTCTGCAAATGCAGACATTTTTTTCAAGGAGCAATACGATTATCGGTACAACAAAAAAAGATGGCAGGAATTGCTCTTTTGACAGTTGGATTTAAATGTTTGGATGTGTTTCTGTGAACTAGAGACTCTTATATTTGTGTCAAAAGGAGAAGTCTTATTTTGAAGCAGTTACCCAAAATAACGATTCTTACAGCATCGTATAATGCGGCTGCAACGATTGAACAGACGATAGTAAGTGTTGTTTATCAGGATTATCCCAATCTTGAATACATCATAATTGATGGGGGCTCTACAGATGGAACGATTGATATTTTAAAGAAGTACGAAAAAGATGGACTGCGTTGGATTAGCGAACCAGATCATGGGCTTTATGATGCACTGAATAAAGGTGTTGGTATGGCATCGGGAGAGTATATAGAGGTCCTTGGCGGGGATGACGCGCTGACCGATTATCACGTAATTTCTCGTGTTGTTCAGAAAATGAAGCCTAATATTGATATATTTGCAGGCGGTGTTTGGTCTGTAGATGAAAAAAGTGGGACACAGTATGAATTTATAAATTATGCATTGCTCAACGGCGGAGAATATTTTGGTGATATGCCGCCCCATGCTGCTATTTTTGCTCGAATCGAGTTGTTGTTGAAATATCCTTTTGACAGGCGTTATAAAATTGCGGCAGATGCTAAGTTTTTTCTGCAATGTTATTTTGATAAAACAGTCCACATTCAATATAGTGATGAGCTTATTGCATATTTTGCGAACGCAGGAATAAGTTCTGATGAAAATGCATGTGCGGAGGAATATAATCGTATTTATCATGAAATGGAGTTGCCATTTCACAGCCCTAACGATGCATATGCCTCACCTTTTAAGGTTGCGGTTAAAACTTGTTTGAAACGCATAGGTCTATTTTCTTTATGCAAGGCGATATGGAGCCCTGTAGCCCGTATTTATCGTGTACGATATAAGTGGCAGAAACATCAATGTACAAATGAGATTTGTCGTTGGTGCAGGAGAACAGGTTCCAAATAAAGAGGCGATTTGTTGTGCCAGAGCTTTATATAGAGACAAAATGAGGAGTTTGGGAGAAACGCGGCGTTTCGTTGAATGGAGTTTTGGGAAGAAGTGGTGTTATGACGAAAAAGGCTTTACTTACTGGCATTACTGGGCAAGATGGATCCTATTTAACGGAACTTTTACTTGAAAAGGGCTATGAGGTCCATGGCATTATCCGTCGGCACAGTACACCCTGTACGGAGCGGATCGATCATCTCATGTCTGACGCTCAGTATGACGGGCGTCTCTTTC
>CALIBC010000220.1 GCA_938045615.1 uncultured Clostridia bacterium
TAAAGATGAGTGGGGTGATCGATGCGGCCACGGGTGCCTATTCAATCATTGCACATTTCGCCAATCCGGAGCGTTTGTTGAAGAGTGGGGGAGCCGGTCAGATCGTCATACCTCGCACAAACAGCAACGCAATCGTCATTCCGCAAGAGGCCACAGCGTCTGTCCAAAATAAGTTGTTTGTATATAAAGTGGGCAAAGACAACAAGGTAAACTACTCCGAAATCAAGGTAGATCCACAGAATGATGGCAATACTTACATCGTTACAAGCGGACTTTCGGTAGGCGATCGCATTGTGGTTAAGGGCCTGACAAAGCTGACTGACAAGATGAAAATCACACCGGTGACGCTCGCAGCCTATCAAAAGAGCATTGATGATGCCGCTAAACTCGGTGCAAAACAAAGCTCGGCAAGTGGCTTTGTGGGTGCAATGACAGGAAAATAAAAGAAGAACTATGACATTTACAAACTTTATCAAGCGCCCGGTATTATCGACGGTGATATCAATCTTCTTCGTCTTGCTGGGTACTATAGGTCTGGTTTCGCTGCCAATCGAGCAGTATCCGGACATCGCACCGCCTACCATATCGGTGATGACCAGCTATACGGGAGCCGATGCACAGACGGTTTTGAACTCTGTTATTACGCCGTTGGAGGAGAGTATCAATGGTGTGGAGAACATGACCTATATGTCTTCGATCGCCACCAATGCGGGAATGGCGATGATTACCGTGTATTTCAAGCAGGGATCTGATGCGAATATGGCGGCTGTCAACGTGCAGAACCGTGTCCAACAGGCTCAGGCTTTGTTGCCAGCTGAAGTGACTCGTGTGGGTGTTACGGTCTCCAAGCGACAGTCTTCCAATGTAATCATGTATTCATTGACCACGGAAGACGGTCGATATGATGGGCAATTCCTGACCAACTACAACAATATTAATATCGTTCCTCTGCTGAAACGTATCAAAGGTGTAGGTGATGTTCAGACGCCAGGAACAGAGACTTATTCCATGAGAATATGGTTGCAGCCCGACAAGATGAAGCAGTATGGCCTCGTTCCTTCAGATATTATGGGTGTATTGGCAGAGCAAAATATCGAAGCAGCCCCTGGTTCTTTGGGCGAAAATGGGTCAGTTGCCTACGAATATGCATTGAAATATAAAGGTCGTTTGAAGAGTGCTACGGAGTTCGAGAACATACTTTTGACCAGTTCAACGACTGGTCAGACATTGCAATTAAAGGACATTGCCAAGGTAGAATTAGGCTCATTGATGTACAATGTGAAGCTGAATAACAACGGACAGCCTGCAGTTTTGGGTATGGTTAACCAGATTGCAGGTTCCAATGCGACCGATATTGCCACGGATGTAAAGGCAGCTTTGAAAGAAGCCAGCAAGAGTTTCCCTCCCGGAATGGAGTATACCATCGAACAAGATACCACGGAATTCCTCTTTGCTTCCATTGAAGAAGTGATCGTAACGCTGTTCATTACGTTGGCATTGGTGTTCTTTGTGGTCTACATTTTCCTACAGGATATGCGCTCGACACTGATACCTTTGATTGCTGTTCCAGTGGCATTGATTGGTACTTTCTTCTTCCTTTGGGTCTTTGGCTTCTCGATCAACCTGCTTGTCCTTTCGGCCTTGCTGTTGGCTATCGCTATTGTTGTGGACGATGCCATTGTAGTTGTCGAGGCTGTTCACGCCAAATTAGATCAAGGTTACAAGAATGCTATGAGCGCATCTATTGATGCCATGAACGAAATATCGGGCGCAATCATCTCCATTACCTTAGTAATGGCGGCCGTGTTTGTGCCGGTTTCCTTCCTTGGAGGAACGTCCGGAACCTTCTATCGCGAGTTTGGTGTGACGATGGCGCTATCGATTGTCATCTCTGCCCTCAATGCTTTGACGCTTTCTCCAGCTTTATGTGCTATCCTGTTGAAGCCACATGACGAAGAAAAAGACGAGACCAACAAGAACTTCGTGCGTCGTTTTCACAGCAATTTCAACCGTATTTTCGACAAAACAACAGAGAAATATAAGAAAGGTGTCACCCGTATCATCAACCATAAGCTATGGGCTTCGCTTGCTGTTGCAGTGGGAATAGTGGCTTTGGTCATTACGATGGCGACCACAAAAACAGGGCTTGTGCCCAATGAAGATACGGGAACGCTGTTCGTAATGATATCGGCTAATCCGGGAACAAGCCAGGAACGAACGGTTGAAATCGTTAACGAAGTAGATAAGATGCTGGCAAATAATCCTGCCATTCAGCGGCGCGAAGCGATTATTGGCTATAACTTCATTGCCGGACAAGGGTCGGATCAGGCTACTTTCATCATCAAGTTGAAGCCTTTTGATGAGCGTTCTGGTGGCTTCTTCACCCGTATCAAGAATGCGATTTCACAGGGTGATCTGATGGCTTTGTTTGTAAATCCGTTGGAAGCCAATTCTGTTTTGGGTATGATTTACAAGCAAACGGCTTCTATTAAAGATGCCCAAATCTTGGCATTTGGCCCTCCTATGGTTCCGGGTTTCTCTGTTCAGAATGGTATTACGATGACCATGCAGGACAAAACTGGTGGAGATTTGAACAAGTTCTTCACCATAACGCAGGACTTCCTCAAGGAGTTGAACAAGCGACCTGAGGTTCAAAAGGCCATGACAACATATAATCCAAACTATCCACAGTACATGGTTGACGTAGATGTTGCTAAGACAAAGCAAGCCGGAATCTCCCCAACTGTGGTGTTATCTACGTTGCAAGGCTACCTTGGAGGAATGTATGCGTCTAACTTCAACGCCTATGGTAAGCTCTATCGTGTGATGATTCAGGCCGCACCTAACGACAGATTACGTCCCGAACAGCTGAGTAATATCTACGTACGCACAGCAAGTGGAAAGATGTCTCCAGTCTCTGAGTTCTGCAGTTTAAGGCGTGTTTACGGCCCATCCAACATTGCTCGCTTCAATTTGTTCACGGCTATTAATGTCAGTGTGACCACTGCTACGGGCTATTCTACAGGACAAGCCATGGAAGCTATAGCCGAAGTCGGAGAGGCAATCCATATAAAGGAGCGTACCTCCGTCTTCCCAACCATCATAGCATCCAACGAGGAACTTCTCTGCATCATCAGCAGTCTTCCAAGTTGTCTGGGGTGAAAGCTGATTGCGAGGGGCTGTATCAAGGAAACCTGAGCAAGAGACACTACCGATCATGAGTGCTCCTACAAGCAGGCATTTATATAGGTTATTCATCGTCGTGAACATAGTTAGAAGGAAACATTTAGCCCAAGGGAATGCGTACGCAGCAGTGGGTAAGAGGATAGTCTTTGGCTTGTAGCCTCAGGATCTATATTCCCACGCATGTTGTCGAGCGTGAAAAGATTCTCTGCCGAATAGTACACACGTACAGAGGATACGCCCCAATGCTGGAGTAGACTCTTCGGTAGGGTATAGCCCAGCTGGAGATTCTTGAGACGGAGGTAGTGCGTCTTCTGTAGCCAGAAGGTAGAAGCGGCCTCATTGTGTCGTGCAGTACCATCTAGGTAAGCACGAGGCATCTTCCCTGAGGTGTGGTCAGGACGCCATGCATCACGCCAGACAGTAGATGGATGCCCTGTGTCTCCAGAGAACGTACCAAACACTTCACCAGAGAAGTAACGAGAAGCCTCGGCTACACCACTAAACATAGCTGAAAGGTCAAAGGACTTCCAGCCCACATTTAGGTTAAGAGCAAATGTATATGCTGGCTCAACGGGGCTGGTATAGACACGGTCATCACCATTGATCTTACCATCGCCATTGACATCCTCGTAGCGTATATCCCCGGCCTTAGGACGAGAGCCAAAGGGTGTACCATACTTCGCAACGAAAGCATCAGCCTCTTCCTGGGACTGGAAGAGACCATTTGCCTTATAGAGGTAGTAGGTCTCAAAGGGTTGCCCTAGTGCATTGCGTGTGTTCCCTATAGAACCATTCATGTACTTATTGTCTCCCAGATTCAGGACTTTATTCTTGTTGTACGTGAAGTTACCACCTACGCCAAGTGTCCAGTCGCCAATGTTTGTCTGATACTGCAGAGATACTTCTACCCCTTTATTCTCCATTGACCCTACATTTTGTACATAGGGCTTCAATGGGAACTCCACGGGCACATCTACCTTC
>CALIBC010000221.1 GCA_938045615.1 uncultured Clostridia bacterium
ACGATCAGGAGCGCTTCTACAACTTTCTTTTTGACAATTTTGGTCTCACATCATTGACTAATGCACAAGTCTTGGTTGTTAATTTGCAAATTAACACTTCTTGATATCGACGCCGCTCCCCCGATAAACAAATTGTTCTTTGCCTAAAAGTATGTTAAAATGCCCGTAGAGATTAAATTGTACGCAGCAAAGGGGAAATTTAAATGCGAAAAACAAGTTCTTTGAGGGATTTTTATTATAATTACAGCGACATACTGCTTGCGCTGGTGCTCATTGCGGTAACCACCGTTTTAGTCGTTTGGCGGATCAACATCATAATGGATTATCCGAAGACAATAGACACCAAGGTCACAAGGACCGCAGATCCTAAGGTCACCACACCTGCGGAAACCCATAATGAGACCAAGCCGGATACCGTGACCACAGGCGAAAAAAAGGCTACTTGGAAGAACGATCATCTCGCCGGCGACTTCACCATAGAATTGAGCGGGAATTCAGAGAATGAACGGGTACAGTCGCTTATAAACGCAGGGCTTTTCACCAATAAAAAAGAATATATAAAGACCTGCAAGCTTGCGGCCGTTAAACATCAAAAAATCAGAAAGGGATCTTTCACTTTTACAAAGGACATGACCAAAGAAAAGATCGTCAAACTTATTACGGAGTGATCCGGCTTCTCGAATCGGCGGACTTGCCAAATGCCGGATCGCAAATATGCGTAAATTCAGAACAAATAGAGCAGATATGAATCCGCAGATAAAGATATGGATATTATATAATTTTATGTCGTAGAGGATAGTTAAGGAGGAATAACTATGGCATTGGTTACAACAACTGAAATGTTTAAGAAAGCATTGAACGCAGATTACGCAATAGGTGCTTTCAACGTGAACAACATGGAGATCATACAGGGAATCGTCGATGCGGCCCGATCCGAAGACGCTCCTCTTATTCTTCAGGTTTCCGCAGGGGCAAGGAAGTACGCCAAACCGATCTACCTCACCAAACTGGTTGAGGCTGCGGTACTGGACACGGGGGTCGATGTTGCGCTTCACTTGGATCACGGCGCGGACTTCGATATCTGCAAAAGCTGTGTGGACAGCGGTTTCACTTCCGTGATGTACGACGGTTCCATGCATCCTTTTGAGGAAAACATCAGAGTCACAAAACAGGTTGTTGAATACGCTCATGCCCACGGCGTTGTCGTGGAAGCAGAACTTGGAAAATTGGCGGGTGTGGAGGACGATATCCATGTTGATGAGGCTTCCGCAAAATTCACCGATCCCGATCAGGCTGCTGAGTTTGTTCACAAAACGGGCGTTGACTCTCTTGCCGTTGCCATAGGCACAAGCCACGGAGCTTATAAATTCAAAGGCACACCTTACCTCGACTTCGAACGCCTAAAAACAATACACAGGCTGATACCCGATACGCCTATAGTTCTTCACGGATCTTCGTCGGTTCCGCAGGAGTTTGTGGAGCTTTGCAACAAATACGGCGGGAATGTTCCCGGGGCAAAGGGAGTTCCGGAAGAGATGCTCACGGAAGCTGCAAAACACGGTGTTTGCAAGATCAACATAGATACCGATCTTCGTCTCGCCATGACCGCAGAAATCAGAAAAACGCTCACCGAGTCACCTGCGGAGTTCGATCCGAGAAAATATCTCGGAAACGGACGCGATGCGATACAGAAGATGGTGGCACACAAGATGCGCGATGTTCTGATGTGTTCCCACAAAAAATGATGCACGGCTGAAAGCGGCGCCCGCAATCGACAAAGCAGAGCAGTCAGCTCTATTACATTCAGCTCAATCAAGGATAAAATGCAAATAGCAACATGTCAAAATACACCGACAAGCCCCGCATTGCAATTGCGGGGCTTGTCTTTTTGTTTGTATATATCCCGGGTTGTGCATATTCAAGTTTATCCGTATTATGGGTTGTACATATTCCGGGACATTGCGGTTTTTATCGCGCCTTTACGACATTGCCTTACATTTGCGGTTTTATCTCGCCTTTGCGCTTTTCACTTTTGACCAGCCGCCGAAGTAGGTCAGGCCGCCGATCTTCTTTTCAATTCTCACGCGAACAAAGTATTTCTTCCCCTTTGAAAGCTTTTTGACTTTGGCGCCTTTCTTCTTGCCGCTGACTTTTACAAGGGTCGATTTCTCGAAAGATGAACTGTCACTGTATGCAACATTGTACTTCTTTGCGCCTTTGATCTTTTTCCACGAAACTTTCAAGGCTCTCTTTGCCCTCTTGACTTTCTTGAGCTTGACGGATTTCATTATGTAGTTCTGCTGCTGTGAATAGTCCCCTGCGATTTCTTTTCCGCCGGCTCTGCTCAATGCCTGAACCTTGACCGAAATACGCGATTTAGCAGACATTCCGTCAATTGTCGTCGATGTTTCGTTCACAGTCTTGTACGCCCAATCTTTTGCGCCGCTCTTTTTGTATGCAACTTTGTACGCCGATGCGCCGTCTGCTTTCTTCCATGCAACCTTGACGCTCTTACCCTTTATTGAAGCGCCGTCAAGCTGAACAGCTGCGGGCTTTGTTGCGCTCACCTTTGAGGAATCGGCTGCTTGACCGTTCTTTGCCGCATCCGCATTCTTCTTGGCTGCGTTATCCGGTTTTTTGGTATTGTCCGTCCCCGGGTTGGCAGGCTTGTCCGTCGGATTTGTCGGTTTATCGTCTGCTTTAACCACTCTCTTAAGTTCAACCGTAAAATCTTTCGCGGTTTTATCGGCTTGCGTCTTTTTCTCTGCGGTGACGGATACCAATTTTGTTTCCGTGAGTTCTATCTTCTGTGGGTCTTTTCCCTCATAGCTGCACGTAACAGTGGCGATCTTATGCTCTCCCGCCTTGAATTTGTTTTCTCCCGTGAAAAATCCGAAGTAGTGGGTGCCCTTTTTTTCTGCGGACACGGTTTCGGTTTCCGCAAATTCACCGGCATACTTGATGTTCCCAAACTTCACTTCCCCGGAGCTTGGCTTGAAGCCGAATTCCGCTCCGGCAAAGTCCTTGTCGGCTGTAACGATAACATCAAAACTAACTTCCTTGTCTTTTCCCCCAAGCTCGATAACATCCTTTGAAGCCTTGATAGAAGAAGCGTTAACGGCTATTGCAACCGCTATCATCGCCACAATCAGTGCTGCGGCAATGCTCGTCATTTTTTTGAATTCTATTTTTCTCATAGCTGTAAATGGTGGCAGGCTTGCGCCTTACCGTCCTCCTTATGTTTACTGTCTGTATGTTACATGTTGATTTTCACTTCGACAAGATCCTGCACGTCTATGACTCCGTCCTCGTTGACGTCGCATCTCTTGGCACCGTCGTATTCGGAATCCCCGGCAGACAGGCGGTAATTTTTCCTGACCTCATCGATATCCGTTTTATCCACTTTGCCGTCCTCATTGATATCGTACTTGGATATAGGCTTGTATGCCACCTCTTCCTTGTCAATGCTCTCGATGGTTCCGAGTTTGGAAACTTTATCCTTGCCCCAACCGGTTATCTTAACGTCTTTGAGGGTCACTTTCTGTTCCTTGCCCGCAATTCTGACCGTGGCAACCTTTGTCTCCCCGTCGGCGGAAAACAGCTTACCGCCCTTATCATAGGCGATGACCGCCGTATGGGTTCCGTCGGTGTTTTTCACGGGATTCCCGACCAATTTGAAATTTTCTCCCGCTTCAATTTTCATGTCTGCTCCCTCGTGAGCGAAAGTCATCTCAACGATGGCGATGTTTGCGGCATCCTCAAGCGAAAAATCAAATACCGCATTGTTTTCCGCATCCAATTTCTTTTGCACGCTTACGACCGCTTTTTTTGCCGTCACGGCGTCTTCTGCGGTTACGGTTATTTCACATTCAGCCACAAGCCCGTTGACAGTGGTTGCGATGATCTTCGTCTTCCCCTCGCTTTTTGCCGTAACTACACCGTTTACTACCGAGGCAACGGATTCATTCGACGATTTCCATACAACGCTCTTGTCATTTGCGTTTTCCGGACCCACCGTGGAAGAAAGCACTACCATCTTCCCTACCTTAAGGCTCACTTTGGTTTTGTTCAGTTTGATAGACTGCGGATCCACAGGCACATCCGGGACAACGCTGTCATCATTGTTTCCTATGACGGCAAAGTATCCGAGAGAGTTAACCGTAGTTTGAAGAGTTCTTGAAAGATTTTCCGCCTCCACCTTTTCCACTTTGTCTGCGCTGAATCTGTACAAAGCCGCATCTTTGCCGTCTATCCCGACAGGTATCCCTATCGCAAGCTCCATTGACTCCGGAGCCTTTGCGGTTTTGGGAAGAAGCGCAAGACTATATACCTTGAATTTCTTTTCTCCCGCCGCCGCCTTGAATGCGTCGAATTCTTTTCCGCTTTTCACTTCATTTACCTCAATGGACGTGCCCATGTTGAAGTCTGCACCGAGTTTGACCTTCTTGCCCATATCAATCAGATGGAAGTCTCCGTCGTGAACGGTATCAAGGTCATTTCTGTTGTCTATTGTTTTGAACTTTATGCCCGTAAGCTTATTCATGGCCGCCGCATATTTTTCGCCGTCCGAGCCCTTAACAACATATACGAGCAGGTTCGGGGACGTGTTGCTGAAAATGTTCAGGTATCCAACATATGCATCCTGTGGATATCCTATCACCGCCGCCGGCAGATATGCGCGTTCAAGGTTTTTACAGCCTTTGAACGCATCAACTTCTATCTTCTTGACGCTTTCCGGAAGAACCAGATTGGTCAGGCTGAGGCAGTTTCTAAAAGCGTTCATTTCTATTGAGTTGACACTGTCCATCTTCACCCTCTGCAGTGAGGTGCATCCGTCAAAAACCCCTTGTTCCAACTGCTTTGCCGTTGAGGGAAGCTCAACGTCGGTCAGATCCGTGCAGGCTTCAAAGGTTCCTGCGCCGATTTCCTTTACGGTTTCCGGTATCTTGACACTCGTCAGCCCGCTGCCCACAAATGTGTACCCGCTGAGGGTTTCGACGTTGGCAGGGATGTCTATCTGTTTCAGGTTCTTGCACTGCGCGAATGAACCCGCCCATAGGCGTTTTACCGTTTTGCCGGCAACTTGATCGGGAACCTTGTATTTTCCCTCTTCTTTTCCCGCAGGATACGCCGTGAGCACTATCTCATTGTCATCATACTGAGGCTCGCCTTCTATGACGTTGGGTCCGAAGAGTACGCCGTCCTTTGTGTGATAATACTTGTTCTTAGGATCAACCTTGATTTCTTTCAGAGAACCGGAACCCTTGAAAACATTGCCGGTCACGTACTTTGCGCAAGCCGGTATTATCACTTGTGTAAGCTTGGGACAAGCTGCAAATGCTTCCAATCTAATGATCATTTCCGCTCCGTCCACAGGGTCGGAAAATATGACTTTTTTTAGTTCCCTGCATCCCTTGAACGCCTTATATCCTATGTTGCTGACGCTTCCGGGGATTGTTACCGACGTTACTTTCTTATCGTTTTGAAATGCCTCGCCGTCTATGGCTGTCACGGTGTTGGGAATAACTATATCCCCTCCCGGACCGTGATAGCTTTTCAAAACACCGTCCTTTATATGTGCTCCTATGAGTTCATCCTCATCCGCAAAGGCTTTGCTTGTTCCCATTGACAAAAACACAAGCAGAGCCAAAGCCGCAAAGACGAAGATGACCGCAAGTTTTTTATCGAATTTACTCTTTATGATATCTGACATTTATCATCACCTCGTTACTTGTATATTTCGCTGTACAACGCCGCCATATCGGCAAAATCAACCTTACCGTCGCCGTTGAAATCCGCAGCTTTTGCTTTCTCCCAGTCCGAATCCGCAGCCTTGAGACCGCTGAACTTGTGTATCTCGGTAAGATCCAGAATATCGACCTTTCCATCGTCGTTCACATCTTTGGTGTCCTTTGGAGTCGCAAGCTGAAGGCTCGTCTTTTCCGGAGTGAATATCCCGTCTTCTTTTTTTTCTTTCAGGGCGTTCAGCACCGTTTCATTCGCCACCGTTATAACGCTTCCGTCCGCAAGCCCTGCGAACGTTCTGTACATCTCGTCCACATTTTCCAACGTAGGCGAAAGCAACTTTATTTCCTTTATGTTTAAGCAGCCGTCAAAAGCCATCCTCTTGATCTTATTTATGGAAGCCGGAACCTTGACCTTCTCAAGCACATCGCAGTTTCTGAAAGCCGAAACGCCTATTGCGGTCACCGAATTTCCCTTTACGTCAGCCGGCACATCAAAAGTTTTTGTAAGTTTCGACCGCGGAAACACCGTCAAAATCAAACCGTTTTCTGTTTTAGTATACAAAGCGCCGTTTTCGTCCACCACGAACTTGTCGTTTTCAGGCATGCTTACGCTTTTAAGTGAAGTGCAGCCCACGAAATAGTTAAGACCGTCGCTGTCGGCTTTCAATCTCGCAGGAAGCTTCACATTTTCAAGTGAAGTGCAGCCCATGAACACGTTGTTCTTGAGGCTGAGCGGCACGCTTCCGTCCGCAATCTCAAGGTTCTTGAGCGCAGTGCAATTTTCAAAGGCGCTCGCGGACACAGCCCCCACAGTCGAGGAAATCTTTACCGTTTCCAATGCTTTGCAGTCCTTGAATGCGCTCACATCTATATCTTTGTAGCCTTCCGTTACCTCAACCGACTTCATCTTTTCCTTTTGAGCCGGTTTCAAAAAATTCCCGCTCACAATCGTCACAGGGTACTCTTTCTTGGTGCCCCCCACGGTTTCCTCAACCTTTGCGGGCAGCTTCAAATCAGTCTTGTCGCCCTCATAACCCACAAGTCGCACTTCGTATCCCGATCCGTACGAATATTTTCTCTCGATAACAAACCCGTCGGGATCCTTGATTTGAGCCGCATGAGCCGACGCGGAGAAAACGCAGAAGAATACTGCCGACAACAAAGCTGTAATAAGCAGATTCCTCTTATCCTCCACGATTCTAAAAGTATTTTTCATTTTCTCAATGTCCTTTCTTTACTTCCCGGTGAACCTCGACCACTTCAAGTTTACTTATTTATCGCCATTGTCGCCTTTCGTCGTTATCGGTGTTTTGCCCGCTTTTCGCTTCTTGCTTTTCCGTGTGGCCGCACACCGTGCAGAGAAGTCGCACAGCGTGCAGAGCTACATTTCGGGTTAATTTTTCCTAACCCACAGCATTTTAAAAAAGCACTTTTGGCGGTAAGCCGCATGCTCTCATGAATAAAGTATATCCCTTACCTTGGACGGGTGAATGCTCTTGAGTGAATAAAACACAACTCAAACAACGTTTCTTACTCATAGTTTTCGCGACACTATGAAACTTCGTTCGGTCGTTGCATATAAGGCAAGCCCCAGTATAGCAAAACGCATTTCGGACGTCAATACTTTTGGGCTCAAAAAAAAATAAAAGTTAACAAAAATTAACTTGCTTTTTATTCTTACAAATACTATACTTTCGGTGGTGACCTCAACATATAAGGCACGAAACATTCATGTGTTTCATAAAATTGAATCAAGAGGTCAAACGAATGAATATAACAAAATCAATGCGTACGAAGTGGTTGGCAATATCGTTGATATTTTTAACCGTTTTTGTATTTTCAAACACCTCGGCGTCGTCTGCATATGCACTGAATATCGGCGGCACCGACACCGGTAAGACTCTCGCCGACTACAGCAAAGTCTTCGTACCGGAAAAATCATCCAAAATAGAGTCACAATATTCCCCGGCTGATAAGGTTAACGCAATAGTTGAGTTGGATTCGGCCTGTCTTTTGTCACAGCGCGGCGAGATCGGTTATCAATCCACAAAAAAATATCTGGCTTCAAAAGAGGCACGTTCCAAAGAAAATTCCATAGACGAACTCAGGAATCGGGTAGAAAAGAAGATTAAAAAAGCCGGTATAGAACTGAAAATAGAGTCTGAATACTCCGCGGTGATCAGCGGTTTTTCCGCTGTCACAAAATTCTCCGATCTGGATAAAATCAGGGAGATACAAGGGGTGAAAAGCGTATTTGTCGCTCAGACTTATCGCAGAGCAAAGCCCATGCTCACAAACAGCATCAAGACCATAGGCGCGGCTTTTGCGCAGGAAACGGGCTACACGGGCAAGGGAACTTCCGTTGCCATTTTGGATTCCGGTCTTGACGTGGATCACGAAGCTTTTCGTGGTGCGGTAAACAACCCGAAGTACGATAAGGACACTATCGGAAAGATACTGAAGAATAATCGCCTCACGGTCGGCAAGCTGTCGGCAGACGTTCTGTATCACAGTTCCAAAATCCCATACGCCTTCGATTACGCAGGCAATGATCACAATGTCAAGGGCGGCGACAACCACGGAACACATGTTGCAGGCATAGTGGGAGCGAATTCGGGAGGTACCGTCAAAGGCGTTGCTCCCGATGCGCAGCTCTTTGCCATGAAGGTTTTCGGCGATAAAGCCGAGGGCGCTTCCGATGACGACATACTTGCCGCACTTGACGATTCTGTCAAGCTCGGCTGCGAAACCATCAATATGAGTTTGGGGCAGGCTTCCGGTTTTTCCGAAGCGTCTGCATCCAAGATGAAAAGCGTCTACAGTCGCGTCGAAAATGCGGGGATCAATCTGATCTGCGCGGCAGGCAACGATTACAGTTCCACATACCACGGAAACAGCAAAGACGATCTTCCGCTTGTTTCCAACCCCGACAACTCCGTAATAGCCTCGCCTTCATCGTATGCTTCCGCAACCGCGGTCGCAAGCATCAACAACGGCCAGGCCACCGACCGCTATTTTCTGCTCGGAACCGCCAAGATACGCTACAGCGACTCGTCCGAAAACAATACGACCAAGTTTTCCACCCTTTCGGGCAACTATGAATTTGTCGACTGCGGTGTCGGCGCGTCAAGCGACTTCAAGGATAAAAATCTTCCGGGCAAGATAGCTCTGATCGAAAGAGGCGGCAAAGAAAACGGGGAAGTCCTGACTTTCAGGCAAAAGGAGCACAATGCCAAGAGCGCAGGTGCAACCGCAGCTATCGTCTACGACAATGTCGAGGGAGATCTGGTATCCATGGGAACCGACCACGGTATTCCTATCGTGTTCATCTCAAAAGCCGACGGAACCAAGATGAAGAACGCAACCGAAAAGAAGATAAAGACCGATGCCGATTATATAGGAAAATTTGAGGATATTACGGGCGGACAGATGTCCGATTTTTCCTCGTGGGGAGGCACGCCGGATCTGAAACTTAAACCTGAAATCACAGCTCCCGGCGGAAATATATACTCCAGCCTCAACTCAAACCGATACGGCAGTCTGAGCGGAACCTCGATGGCTTCGCCTCACATAGCCGGCTCATCCGCCATAATGGAGCAGTATATCAACAGTGAGCCCGGCGGTACATCCATGACGCAGCCGGAACGCAGAAAAATGATCAACAATCTGCTTTTGAGCACCGCAACCGCTGTAAAGGATCCGGACGGCAACATGATTTCCCCGAGAAAACAGGGTGCAGGTCTTGCCAATCTGAAGGCGGCCGTGCAAACCGGCGCATATCTCACGGATAAAAACGGCAACAAACCCATCATAAGTTTAGGCGATTCCCAAAGCGGTAGTTTTGACTTTTCTTTCCTGCTGAAACGCCTGAAAGAGTCACATGACTGTGATTACAAAATTGAGGTTTCCGCATTTACTGAAAAGGTCAGAAAAATAGACGGGGTGGCTCACATCGCTCAGCAGCCGAGAAAGCTTGCAGAAGATGAAATCACGGCGACAGCTCCGTCAAACGTGCGTCTTGACAAGGCATCGGTGGAAATCTCGACAAAGCTTGCGCTGACAGCCAAGGGAAAGAGTACATTGCAAAAAGACTTTCCGAACGGAATTTTCATAGAGGGCTTCGTTACCTTGACGCCCATGAGCGCTTCCCAGACCGTTCCCTTGAGCATACCGTTCATGGGATTTTACGGAGACTGGCAGAAAAGTCCCCTGTTTGATTCTACCAAATACGAAAACAAAAAGGCTGCCATCGACCCGATGTATCTAGGGCAGTTCGACAGCTACACCGGCGCCGGCAAAATTTTGGGGCACAACATATACGGAAAAGCGCAGATATACGATGCGGACAAAATCGCCGTTCAGGGCAAAGTGGTAAACGGCGGAGGTTATAAGCATGTCACGGCGGTAACCACGCTTTTGCGAAATGCACACCGTGTGGAATTTTCCGTTCAAAATTCTTCCTCCGAGACCGTGTATAAAGAGTACATTTCAAATGTAAGAAAGTCAAATCACAGCAATGAAGGCTACTATCATCCTATGGCACCGGTTGGATGGTCTCAGGAAGATCAGTGGAACGATCCCCTTGAGGACGGCAGATACACATACACCGTCAAGGGATTGCTCAACAAAAGCAGCGCGCAGAATCAAAACACCGTAAAATTCCCCGTGACCATAGACAGCAAAAAGCCGGAAATCGTAAAGAGTGAGTTTACCGGTTCAAAATGGAGGATTACGGTCAAAGACAATCACTATGTTCAGGCGGTGGGTATCACCACAGGAAACGCCGCTCCTTTTACCGGATGGCAGAACCTTGATGAAAAAAAGCCGGGCACCGAAAGCACGGTTACATTCGATCTCAAGGATCCGGCTTTTAAAGATATCAGGCGCGCAAAGATCGCAATCGCAGACTATGCGGACAATCAGACGGTATCAAAAGAATATACGATCCCGGAATCCGCTGCACAGGACATCGGAACAGGCCATTACAGAGCCGAGTCAAACGACAAAAACTGGACCGAGGCGTCAAAGTACGACAAAAACAAAGATGGCGTAATTGATGTGGAGGATTACGTGCTGGCGCTTCAATAACGGCGATCAATAACAGCAATCGGGTCATTGCAATAACAGTGATCGGGTCATTGCAATAACAGTGATCGGGTCATTGCAATAACAGTGATCGGGTTATTACAATAACAGTGATCGGGCTGTTAAGATGATCCACTCCTGAAAAGCAAGAACAGGGCTATAGGACAAAATACTAACGGCGAAAACCATCTAAATAAAGTGGTTTTCGCCGTTTTTTGCAGAGGAGTGCTTCTGTTTTTTTCTTTGGTTCCACGTTCATTGCTAAAGGTCGCATCATTTGTCAAAGGCTATGACGCAGGCGCTTTATCTGACCCTGAATTTCACTCCTATTTCTCTTTCCGCAATATCCCGACACAGCATTATGTCCTCGTTACTTATTGTTCCGCTCACAACCGACATGGTCACATCCGCTATCTTCTCTTTGACAAGTCTCGTATAGGCTATTATTTCGTACCACGATTTCTCACCAAAGTCCGGGTGGCACAGTCGATTGTATTTCTCGGCACTTGGAGCATTGAGACTTACCGAAACCTTATCTATAAGTCCCACCATATCCGATGTGGTATCCCTGCCGTGCATAAGATTTGCAAGGCCGTTTGTATTCAATCTAACCTTGATATCCCGGCCGAGATCCTTCCTTATGTATCTCACCAGCTCAAGCATGACATCAAGTCTTGCCGTGGGCTCGCCGTATCCGCAGAATATAAGCTCATCGAAATCCGACCATTCAACTTTACCCGCCATTTCTTTAAGTTCTTCAAGAGTCGGTTCCCTCTTGAGCCAAAGGCTGCCTGCGCTTCCCAGACCGTCCACTATGTCTCTTATACAAAATTCACATCTACATGGGCATTTGTTGGTTATATTGGCGTATAGATCCGCGCCGTAATTGTAAAAGACATCCCCGATATATTCCATGCGATCACATCCTTTCAATCAAGATCGCTGTCCCGACAATTCGTATCGCTACCCCGGTATATCCGATCGTTGCCCCTGACATCTCAGATCGCTTCCCCCGACATGGATGCGACGGTAGTATGCGAAGCGGTCGGGGTTCTTACCATGCGCCGCCTCCTCCTCCTCCGAAGCCGCCGCCCGAGAAGCCTCCGCCGCCAAAACCGCCGCCGCCAAAACCGCCAAAATCACTGTCGGATCCGAGACCGGAAGCATCTATCTCCGTACTCACCGAGCTTCCGAATGAGTTAATCATCGAACAGTAGAGTAAAGGCGTAAGTGGATCAAATCCGCTATATCCATCGTACCAACCCGGATTTTCAACGGCGATGTTGTCGAATTTCTTCGCCCATGCAGTCGACATTCCCATGACGTAAGCGTACGGAATTATATTGAAAAAGTACTCCGGATCATCGTCGGACAAAGCTTTCAACTTTTTGTATTCTGCATTTCTTATGAAATTCTTAAATCCGAGTATTCTCCCCTGAAGCCCGGCGCTCTCCTTTGTTCTGGCTTTCATCAGCATCGTGAAAACGTATGAAAGCGCTACGGAAACAAATATCGGCGGTATTATTGCAATACCTTTCAGATAGTAATATGCGCAAAAGGCCGGAATCGCCACGCCCGCCACCATAAGGATCGCCCCTATTATGTATTTGGCTATGCTCGCTATGCGCCGGGTGGATTCACTTGCATCAAATGCCGAAATAACACACTGAATCCCGATAAACTGAACTGCGGCTTCGGCAATGAGCATGTATCTGTTCCCATCCTCACCGCTCTCAAGTTGTATCAGCAGCACCGCAACCACTCCCAGCGCCACCGTGGCAATCAGTCCAAAGGCTCTTGCAATACGCGATGCGGTAGTAAACAGCTTTCTCTCGTCGTTCTCGTAATAATCCCTCACAGACTCTTTCACCGCTTCCAGATCAGTCGCAAAATCGTCCGGAAGTTCATTTGGATCCACAACATCTCCTCTCCCGAACAGGGATGCGAACATCTGCTGCGAAAACAATTTTTCCGATGGGTCGGGATCCCTTAGCTTTACAAGCTCCAAACTCTCGTCTTCCTTTTGTCTTATTTTTAGGCAGCCCTTGGATGCGTAATAAAAAATCATGGCGCTCAGATCCTTGTTGTCCACGCTGCCATCTATCACGTACCCGAGTTCAACCGGGGTAAGGCCTTCAGGCGGATAAAACTCAACCGGCTTGACAAGCTTTGGATCTCTTCCCGCCAGAAACCATATGAGACCCAAAAGTAGCGGTACAGCTATAAGAAACACTATCAATACTTTTCCGTAGCCGGATCTATCGGTCGGATTCACCCAGTACCCCTCCGGCAGATCCAAATCCACGGTCACGCCCCAATATGCCGGTATATTTCTTCCCGACAATGTGATGGTGTTGCCTGCGCTGTCCAAAGTTCTCGTAAAGTGAGTCGAAATATCCTCCTTTGAGCCGTATGAGCCTCCGAAAAATTTGATTCCGTCCCAATCTACAGTCTTGGGCATCTTAATCGTGATTTTTGCGACGTCCACAGGTGTCGCCCATGCAGGTGGAAAGACATTATGAGAAAAAAAGTCTTTATTTGCATCATCGTCCTTGTAGCACCGAAGCCTGTACTTGACTTTGAAAGTCTGCTCACCCGTGAGAAGTTCATCGGGATCGCCTATCCTGATGCATTTCAGCTTATACTTTTTACCGCTGCTTTCGGTGCGTGTCTGCGTCGTCACTTCATCCACGTTCCGGTTCGAATCGATGTCGCTTACATCATAATACTTTGATTTATACGGTATATACCGCGTAATTCCATGATGCCCCGAGCGGTTGAAATCGACTTTTATAGTCTCTTCCACTTCCACAACATGGTTTTCGGCTACTTTCATCGCAACGTTGAATTCTTTCGTGTCAAAATCGTCGCTTGCCGCATACGCGAATCTTGTAAATGCCATCGCTACAATCATGGCAACGGCAATAAAAAGCATATATGCGATGGATTTCACGGCGATCATTTGCATGCATGCAGTCTTTGTGCCCACAAAACGCCCGGCAAAGCACTCCGCAAAACTCCCGGTTAAGCGCCCCGCAGATCGCTTCCTGCCGGCGCCTTTGGCTTTTTTCGGCATGTTAAGCATCGAAACTCACCTTTACATTTCTGCGTTCTTCCTCGGATTCCACTTGGAACATAGCTCTGAGGTTGAAGTTGAACATCCGGCCTATGACATTGCTAGGAAACACCTGACACTTGTTGTTATATAGCTTGACTACAGCATTGTAATACTTTCTGGAGTTTGCGATATCCTCTTCTATACTCTTTAGCTGGTTTTGCAAATCCAGAAAATTGGTGTTCGCTTTCAAATCCGGATAAGCCTCAGAAATGGCAAACAGAGATTTAAGCGTGCCGGTCAGGGCATTCTCTCCCGCGATCTTGTCCTCCACCGTCGTCGCACCCTGCGCAAAATTTCTTGCTTGGATAACTTTTTGCAGGGTTTCTTTTTCGTGTGAGGCATACCCTTTTACCGTTTCCACAAGATTCGGAATCAGATCGTACCTTTTTTTCATATAGACATCCATGGTGGAATACGCCTCTTCACAGTCATTGTTCGCTCTAACAAAACTGTTGTACAGAACCACAAAGATTAACACTATGAGAACCACAACAGCCGCAATAATAGCAATTATCATTCTTTTACCTCCCGCCGCACATGCACGTGCCGGCACATCATTTTCATAAGTTTCAACATTTTTAATCGCTTCCAATTATACTTTATCGGCTTTTTCTAATCAAGTATCAATGCATTCATTCATATCATGGATTCTCTTCAATAGAATTACTTGTTTTTTTTTGAGATTGTGTGGTATGATAAATTGTATAAATCATACAAATCATACTCAAAGGAGGTGGTCACATTGAAAACACCAAAAGGAAAATATGCTTGGACAGCCACAGTCGGGGAAAAAGGTCAGATAGTGATACCCAAGCAGGCTCGTGAGATATTCAATATCCAACCCGGTGATACAATTCTGCTTCTCGGCGACGAAAAACGAGGTATCGCCATACCGCCCAAGGGAGCGTTCGCACACTTGATGGATGCGACTTTTGAAAATAAAGGGGATGAATGAGATGGGATATGTTCTGGAAATAAAAGGTCTTACGAAAACCTATCCGGCTTTTACGCTGAAACCGGTCAGCTTCCATATTGAAGCCGGTGAAGTTATGGGATTCATAGGCAGAAACGGCGCAGGCAAGACGACGGCTCTCAAATCCATTCTTAACCTCGTACACCCCGATTCGGGCAGTGTCCGTATTCTTGGAATGAGCTATCCGGAGAATGAGGATAAAATCAAACAGCAGATCGGTTATGCGGTGGGTGGAACCAATTATTACAAAAGGAAAAAGCTAAGGGATATCGTCGGGATTACCCGCATTTTCTACGACAATTGGGATAATGAGGCGTACTGTCACTACCTCGCAGCATTCAGGCTTGACGAAAACAAGAAGATAATGGAGCTTTCCGAGGGGATGAAGGTGAAATTTTATCTTACTTTGGCTCTTTCCCATCATGCAAAACTTTTGATTCTGGACGAGCCTACGAGTGGGCTCGACCCGGTGTCCAGAGACGAAATGAATGAAATTTTCCGCAAGCTTGCCGGAAAAGGTGTGGCGATTTTATTTTCAACCCATATCACCGGTGATTTGGAGAAATGCGCCGATACCATTACCTATATCAAAAACGGAGAATTGCTTTTATCTGCGAAAAAAGAAGAGTTTATCCGTCATTACGCAAAAGAAACGGGTGGTGCGCCAACGCTCGAAGATATAATGGTGCATATTGAAAGGGAAGAGGTGAATCTGTAATGAAAAAACTTCTTTATAAGGAAGCAAGGCTGGCGGCAAATCCTTTAAGCTATTGCTTTGTTGCCTTTTCGTCCATGACAATGATTCCAAGGTATCCTATTCTTGTCGGTTCCTTTTTTATCTGTCTGGGCATCTTCCATACTTACCAACAGGTCAGGGAATACGATGATATCACCTACACTGTTATGCTGCCGGTCAAGAAACAAGACGTGGTTACGGCCAAATACTTATTTGTTCTGATCATCGAACTCACGGCTTTTATCTTCTGCACATCGTTGACGGTTGTCAGGATGAAAATTTTGGGGGATGCAGCTGCTTATGCAACAAATCAATTGATGAACGCAAATGCGGCTTATCTTGGATATGTTCTGATCGTATTTTCGGCATTCAACAGCATTTTTCTCGCAGGCTTTTTTAAGACAACTTATAAGATCGGCAAACCATTTGTAATATTCTGCGCAGCGAGTTTTGTCACAGTTGTTGCAGGGGAGGTTTTGCATCGTATTCCCGGCTTGGAAAACCTGAACGATTCCTCAAACTTAAATGCGCCACAGCTTGTCATATTGGCAATCGGGATCACAATGTTTATCTTATGCACATGTTTATCATATAAAAAGGCTATACGTGATTTCGAAACAATCGATTTGTAAGGTAACAAATTCGGACATGGCGGCCGGGCAGAACTTTCAAGGCTTTCACAATTCCTAATACGGTGCTCCTTTGCAAAATAACATGAAACCTATACCCAAAATTCAAAAAATCATAGTATAATGACTGCGCAAGGGGATGATTTCTTTCCTTGCCTGCACGTCAATTTTGCATGACGAATAATCATACGGAGGCTTTTAATATATGGAAAATAAGAATTTGCCGCCCGAGCTACGAAACGACGTTGATTCGCGGCAACCGGAAAGTTCACCCGACCCGCACCACGAACGTTCACCTTTGGATACCCTCACCGAAAACGTCGGCGCCGGTCACATAAACGATGGCGCTTCGCCCGCCGCACAAAGCGATGAGACCGCTTCACCGGAGCCGACTTATACTATATTTTCTTCAAAGCCGGCGAATTTTCACGATTCGTGTGCGCATGATCCGGGGTCATTCGGCGATGTGTCAAACGCATATCCCGCCTCCGAATCCCCAAACACCGATTTTATCCTTATAGGCGACCCACACACTCCCGAAAAGGAAACGGAAACTTCCTATGATCTTTCCGACCACAAAAGGGAAACGGAAGCTTCCTATAATTATTCCGATTACCAAAGGTATGATCAAAGTCTTTGCGACTTTGCGGCCGAAACCCATTACAAAAATGAGGATCAAGGTTTCCACGACTTTGCAGGTGCAGTCCATCGGAACATCAACAATGCCGGCGGTGAAGCAACCGGGAGAGCAGCCGGAGGGATCAGCAAGAAATTTTTTATTGTTTCTCTTGTGTTTGCCATGATTGTGACATCGGCCGTCACGACGTTTGGGATAATTTTTTGTTACAACCACTTTTCCGAGGGCAGTGACCATGCCACCAATTATACTCTGTCAAAAGAAAGTAACTCTCTCTCTTACGACAGCATAGTTCACAAGGTCAACTCCAGTGTGGTTTCAATAGTCACAGAATCCGTCTCAACAGACAGTTGGGCGCAGAATTACGTCAAAAAAGGCGCCGGTAGCGGCGTTATCATACAGAAAAACGGCTACATCCTGACTTGCAACCATGTTATACAGAATGCGAGCAAAATCAGGGTCAACATGAGCAACGACAAAAGTTACCCCGCAAAGCTCATCGCTTCAAGCCCCGATGATGATCTTGCGGTTCTGAAGATATCGGCAAGTGGGCTCAATGCGGCAACCTATGGAGACAGTTCCAAGCTTGAGGTCGGCGACAACGTAATTGCAATAGGCAATCCTCTCGGTCAGCTCAGCAATACCGCTTCCACCGGAATTATAAGCGCGTTGAATCGTCAGCTTACGATCGAGAACAGAAAACTGAATCTTCTCCAAACCGATGCCTCAATAAATCCCGGTAACTCCGGGGGAGCGTTGTTTAACGGTTCCGGCAATCTTATCGGCATAGTTGTGGCAAAATCCGCAGGTTCCGATGTTGAAGGACTCGGTTTTGCCATTCCGATCAATCATGCGGCTCAGATAGCAAAAAAGCTTATAAAAAACGGCGATATAAAATCCAAATTGGACACCTCAAGGCAGGGTGCCCTGATAGGCGTGACGATACAGGATCTTGGCAGGGAGCAGGCACAGTCGGAGGGTTTTGACGACGGAGGAGTTTTCATAATCTCGGTGACAAGTCCTTACGCACAAAAGGCGGGGATTCAGAGTAGAGATCGAATCCATTCGCTCGACGGCAAGACCATAAAGGACAGCGTGGCACTGAGAAAGGCACTGTCCAAACACAAGGCGGGCGACAAGGTGGATATCGTTGTGGTTCGCAGCAATAAAAAAATCAGTGCAAAAGTCACACTGATTTCAGCTTCTCAGACCACTCAATAAATAATGGCCTCACGGCTCGGCGCTCAAGCCGAGCCTACAGCTCCGAACGGTTTTTGGGGCTCACTTGGGCTGAATGCGGATTCACCCTCGTTGACGACAAAATCCTTGAGTTTTTTCACGTGATTGTCGGAAACAGTTCGGGCGGCATCGCTGTCACCGCTCCTGATTGCCTCAACGATACGCTTATGCTCAACCGGCATGTTCTCATAACGCGAAAAATCTTCATAATACAGATATCTGAACCTCAAGGAAAGTTCCTGAACCGATCCGAACAGCTGGATCAATGCCTTGTTGCCGGACAATCCCACTATCCTGTGATGAAAACTCTCATCTGCGTGGATTATCTGCTCCATGTCACCTGAAGCTATCGCCTCCGTGTACTCCACAACCTTTCTGTCAAGTCCGTCCAGCTCCTCTTGCGTAATGCGTTTTGCCGCAAGCGAGGCGGCCAGTGCCTCCAGCTCTTCTCTAACCACCAGCGTATCGACCATCTCTTTGACGGAAATATCAGAAACATAGGCTCCTTTTCTCGGTTCAATCACTACCAATGCCTCTTTCTCAAGCTTTCTAATGGCTTCCCTTACGGGTGTGCGGCTCACTCCCATGTCTTCGGCAAGTTCCACTTCCATCATCCTTGTACCCGGTTTGATGTTTCCTTTCAAAATTTGAAATTTCAACTGTTCATAAACTATTTCCCGTAAAGGTCTATGGTTTTGTAATTCAAAATTCAACATGATTCTTCTTTTCCCTTTTATGTGGTAGACTGCGCCCGCTCAAGGCTGTGTTCCTCATGCGGTGGTGTGCGTCCAGTACGACTCATACTTCTCTTTTCTTAGTGCTTTTGACAGTGCTTTCGCATCTTCCATCCTGTCGAAAACCGCAAACACAGTGGGTCCGCTTCCGCTCATAAGAACCTTTCGTGCACCGGTTCCCATCATCCTGTCTTTGAGAATCCGGACTTGAGGATATGCATCCAACGTATAATTTTCGAGTACATTTATGAATTCATCGTACATATATCCCGATCTTTCCCGCAAAAATCCCTCGAGCTTGTCGTTATCGGGTCTTTCTTTGATTTCACAACCGTCTATCCCTTTGTACACGGTCGCTGTCGATACCCCAAAGCGAGGTTTTGCGATGACCACCGGTTTTTTTATGCTCGCCGTTTTCTTGAGCAGCGTCCCTCTTCCCCGCGCTCTTGCGCAAGACGCCGCAAGGCTGTCCATACGAATCTTCTTGGGCAAGTTCCTGTTTCGCACCGCCTGTCCGATCGCACAGAATGGAACGTCGGCTCCCAACTCTTCACCGATCTTGCATATATCGGATAACGAAAGATCCAGATTCCACAGCACATTGAGCCCGTGGATCACCGCCGCAGCGTTTCCCGATCCTCCGGCAAGTCCCGCTCCCACAGGTATCCTCTTAAAAATTTCTATCGAGATGGAGCCTCCTTGCTTTCTGTCTCCGTATCTGCTTATCATAAGCTCCGCAGCGCGGTAGGCGATGTTTTTTTCATTTGTGGGCAGATACGCCCTGTTTGTCTTTATGGATACACTGAATTTTCCGCTTGCCCCGAACCGTTCATCCAAATTCGGAGATGTCGCAAACGTGGCAAAGGAAATCTTTACGTCATCGTGAAAAGCAAGCTGCTGCATCATCATATCCACCGTATGAAAACCCTCGGAATCCACACCGGTCACATCTATCGACAAATTTATTTTTGCGCAGGATATGATCTCAATGCTTTTCATCGCCACTTCCGCTATTTCTTCTTTTTTTTTGGGTGTTTACCGTAATTGCTTTCTTTGAGTTCTCTTTTACGTGCTTTTTCCTTAGCTTTTCTGGCTTCGGCTTCAGCCTTTCTGCCCGTCTTATAGGAAATACCCACCGCCGATATCGGTCTTGGCGCCTTGACCTTGTAAACACCGGTTTCCATTTTTTCTTCTTGTTTTTCTTGCTTTTGGGAAATCCCAGCTTTCTTCTTTGCAAGGTCTTTCCTGTGTTTTGCCATTACCTCTTCCACCGACTTTCCTGTACGTCTGGCTTCTTTGTACGGGTTAAAAGCGGGTTCTTTTTCGTCTTTTTCGTCATCGTGACTCTTTCTGGACTGCCTAAAACTAAACAGCATCATCCCTCCGAACATCAACGCCATCATTATCATGTATATCATGGTGTTTCTGCCCTGATTTATGGTCTTGAAAGCTATTTTGACGTCCTTTCCGAGCCTGTTGCCGTCATTGTCTACAAATTCCGAGGAAATCGTACATGTGTAGACCGTATCGTCCTTGATTACGTACTTGCCTTTTCCCACAGTGTTCACCTTGGTCGTGTCGATCAAAATCAAGGCATACTTTGAGTCATCCTTGTCGTAAAAAATTCTGCTGGGATATTCCTTTCCCGACGAATCCGTAATTTTGAAAGCCTTGGCATTGGCTCTCTTAGACGAAGCGTTTCCCACGTCTTTGTTAAAGTATACTTTAACGCACATGTTGTCCTTGATAGTGTTTTTGGCTCCGTCCACAGGATATGTCCTGTCCACCTCAAAGCTCGTTCCTGCAAAGCTCAAGACGGTGCTCATCATCGTGACTGCGATCACAATGCCGATAAGTGCGCCAATTTTTTTCATAATCCCGGATCCTCCGTTTTCTATCATCAAATTTCCCCTTTTTAATTTCTTTTCGACTCGCTCCACTGCATTGCACCATCACTTCAACGGCGGGGCGACTCCCCGTTCTCCCGAAGCGGTCGCCCGGATTTTTCGCCCGTTCTTTTTCTCAGATTTGAAAAAAAATCTTTGAGTATCAGCGAGCATTCTTTCTCCAGAATCCCCGATTCCACCTCAACAGTATGATTGAGTTCAGGCAGCCTCAAGATGTTCATCACCGATCCGCACGCTCCCGCTTTGGGATCCATGGTGCCTATATGAAGTTTCTCAATTCTGCTCCAGATTAAGGCTCCCGCACACATGGCGCACGGTTCACAAGTCACGTACATTTCACAGCCCGACAATCTCCATCCGCCCAATGCACATGCAGCTTGTCGTATTGCATTCATCTCCGCATGAGCCGTCGGGTCTTTGGTCGTCTCGGTGAGGTTGTGCCCCACGGAGATGATCTCCCCGTTCCTAACGATTACCGCACCTATGGGCACCTCATCTATATCTTTCGCCTTCGTGGCTTGCCGCAAGGCTTCTCGCATAAAATCTTCTTTAGTCATACAGGCAGAATTATATAACATAGCCGGCACTTCTTCAAGGATTTTTTGTGTATAGACGCTCCGCGGGCATGCCTCAAGAAACTCATCGCAACAATCCAAGACTTCGCGTGAATCTTGCATGTCCGCTTTCAGCGAAACGTTCACTTGCCTTACTTGCAGGCTTCCAACACGCCGAGCAGATATTTCCACGTCCTGCCTACGGAAGAAATCGAAAGTTTTTCGTCCGTGGTGTGGACGCCTGTCATATCCGGACCTATGGAAACCGCATCAAAGTCACCGTCGTTCATCTTCCCGGCAAACAAGCCGCACTCAAGCCCCGCATGTATCGCCTCGACCTGCGGATTTCTACCGTATTGTTCTTTGAACACCGCAACGCAAGTTTCTCTCAGCGGGGAATCCGCCCGGTACTCCCAGCCGGGATACTCGCCGCTGTATTCAACTCTTCCTCCGAGAATTCCTGCAAGGCTTTCAAGTTTTCTGCACAGATATTCTTTCCTCGTCTCAACGGCACTCCTGAGCGCATATAGAGCCGTAACCTCATCATCGAAAGTAGTCAGAGCGCCTAAATTGAGGCTGGTTTCAACAAGACCTTCTATTTCTTTGCTCATATGCTGGATCCCTGTCGGGGTATTCATCAGCCATGCAATGACTTTATCTCTACTCGATGCATCCATTGCGGCTTCTTCTTTCGTGCCGCCGAAGTCCACGGTGAGCGTGACATCCGGATCGGCCGCTCTCAACTCATGCGAAAATTCCGTCGCCATTCCGGCAACCTTATCCGCTATCTTCTCTCTGTCCTCGGGTGAAACGAGAATCCGGGCATCGGCTTTTTTGCATATCGCATTGTCCTTGCTCCCGCCGTTCACTTCGACAAGCTTATATCCTGTCACACGTGCAAGATCATACAAAACACGACCGAGCAAGATGTTCGCATTCCCGTGCTCTTTGTCTATCTCCATGCCGGAATGACCTCCCAAAAGTCCGTCCACACAGATCGTGGCTTGCACGCCGGTCGCTTTTTCACGCTTTACGGGTATTATGACCTTTGCAGAAACCCCGCCTGCGCAACTTACAGTGATGATTCCCTCTTCTTCGGAATCTATGTTTATCATCTTGCGCGCTTCTATCTGCGAAGCATCCAGCGCCTCCGCACCGATCAACCCCACCTCTTCATCCACGGTGAACACGCAGTCGAGTTTCGGGTGCTTATATTCATCAGAATCCAACACCGCAAGCGCCATCGCAACGGCAATTCCGTCATCGCCGCCGAGCGTTGTGTCTCTGGCGCGGAGCCAGTCACCGTCCACAAAAAGGTCAAGACTGTCCTTTGTCATATCTATCGGACTTCCCGGCGTCTGTTCGCACACCATATCTATATGCCCCTGGAGCATAACGGGCGCCGCATTCTCATAACCCGGCGAAGCGGGTTTTCTTATAATGACATTGTTACACTCGTCCTGATAATAATCAAAACCCCTGTCCTTTGCGAACGAAACGAGATAGTCGCTTATCTGCTTCGTATTATACGAACCGTGTGGAATCGACGCGATGGTCTCAAAAAAGTCAAAAACCGCCTTCGGTTCAAGGTTTAATTTTTTACTCATATCAATCTCCTATCAATATCCATTCCGCCACTTCAACCGACGGAATAACCAGCCGTGAAAAATGTTTATGCACTGATGCGTGCCGGACAAGCCCGCCGGGAACTTATCGAACGGAGTGACCGTATTATTCGTTCGCAGGTTTGCCGGATGATACGTAAAGACCGACCCTAGCCCGCTGATTGAGCGGTCACAGCATTATTTGCCCGCAGGCGGAAGCTTGTAGAGAGTCTTCCCATTTTCTCTAACCCTCACTATATGCTTACCCCGCAGCATGTAGTCGATCAGTTTATCCCTGAATGGCTCTCCGTTCACTATGACGGCAGTCTTCCTGGAATAAAACTCTTTTGCTTTGACTTCCTTTATTAAAAAACCGATGCCGTCTGCCGTGACGGTATCGTGTTCTTTCAGGTACTTCACCACTCTGAGTGCTGCATTGTTAAGAAGCATCCCTGTCATGCGCTCATTTTCAGTGACCTTTTTCCTGAGTCCGACCGCATACAAACCGGCGGTCACCAGGGCAAACAGAAATATACCTATTACGATTATTAAGGTGTGATTCAACATAAGGCACCACCTATAAAAATTCTATATACTTGACTTCTTTCAGTACATTTAAAAACTGTATAAGTCTCGGGTACAGCGGCTCCGCTTCTTCGCCGAACTCCTCTTTAACCTTGCCGCCTATGTCGAAAACCGTGTTCTTTCCGTCTATCGACAGCCATACAAAACTACCGAACTCATCAAGGTCTATATTGCTTACCTCGGGGGTTTTGAACATTTTCTGAGCGAGTCTGTTGTAGAAGCCCTTATTTTCCTGTACAACGGTAACAAGGCCGTTGTTTTCCATCCAATCAAGATCCCCGCAAATTGCAGGGATCTTGTCGAGATAGTTTTCCGTGTTTATTTCTTTTTTCTTACGCATCGTATTTAGCGCCCGACTGCGGTTTCTTTCTCAAACAATAGTAAAGAAGCGTAGCGACCAGGAGCGCGAAAGCAACAATTGAACCGATGTTTCCAAGGTTGAGCTTTCCGGACAGATTTATCACATCTCCCAAAGATTTTCCGCCGCTCATAGGGATGACCGCAAATACCGCAAGCAGTATGCCGAGCAGTCCCTCTCCGGCAATCATGCCCGAAGAATAGAGTATTCCGCTGCTGATGGCTGCTTCTTTAGCCTTCTCATCCTTAAATTTCTTCTTTTCAACGTACAGTTTTACAAATCCGCCGATCATCAGAGGTACCGACAGGTGTATAGGCAGGTACAGTCCTATAGCGACCGGAAGTACCGGAATCCTTACAATTTCAAGGATTACGGCAAAGAATACTCCTGCAAACACCAAAGTCCACGGCAAGTTTGCGTTCATAACGCCCTCGATAACCAGTTTCATAAGATTTGCCTGAGGCGCAGGAAGCATTTTGCCGCCGTAACCCCATGCAGCGTTGAGCAGATACAAAACTCCGGCAATGGCAAGGCCTGACGCCAGCGTTCCGATAACTTCACCTATCTGCTGTCTGTAAGGTGATGCGCCCACGATATATCCCGTTTTGAGATCCTGTGACATATCTCCTGCCATAGCAGCTACTATACATATAACCGTACCGATCATGATCGCGGTGACCATTCCCGATGTTCCCGTGGTTCCGCTCATCTTCAAAAGCATCGTTGAAATCAGAAGTGTAGCGATAGCCATACCCGACACAGGGTTGTTGGAGCTTCCGACAAGGCCGACCATTCTGGAAGAAACAGTCGCAAAGAAGAATCCGAATACGATTATGATAAGCACGCTGCCTATTCCCATAGGAATGGTAGGCACAGCGACCAGAATCGCTATTACGATAAGCAGGATTATCCCGAGGAACTTCATATCAAGATCCTTGTTCTGACGATTTATCGTGGTTGCGGTATCCTTTGCCCCCAAACTTGACATGCTGTCTCTGAACGTGCGCACTATCAGAGGCAGGGATTTGATCAGCGACATTATACCTCCCGCCGCCACGGCGCCTGCGCCTATGTAGCGTACGTAACTTCCCCATAGCCCCCATGTGTCGAGAGCGCTTATAGGTTCTTTTGCCGGGAACATTACCATGTCTCCTCCGAAAGCCTTTATAAGCGGCATGATGATGAACCAGCCGAAAATTCCTCCGGCTATCATGTATGAGGAAATTATCGGTCCGCATATGTAACCGACACCCGCAAGCGCAGGAAGCACATCGACACCTATGCCGGAACCGTCATACTTTTTGAAAGCCTAGTCAGCTTCACTCGGGAAGACCTTGAGTCCGTCAGCAATAAACTTGTAACCTGCGGCGATCCCAAGACCCGCAAACACCGTGCGCGCCTCCGAACCGCCCTCTTCTCCCGCAACGAGGACTTCGGCACATGCCGTCCCCTCAGGATAAGGCAGGTTTCCATGCTCTTTTACAATCAACGCGCTCCTCAAAGGTACCATGAATACCACTCCGAGCAGCCCGCCGCTTATACAAACAAGTGCAATCGTCATATAACTCGGAGGCGTTCCCGCCCCCTCGGCCGCCCACATGAAGACTGCCGGCAAAGTAAATATTGCACCGGCCGCCAAAGATTCACCGGCGGATCCTATGGTCTGCACCATGTTGTTCTCCAGTATGGAGTCTTTCTTCATTATTATACGAATAATTCCCATTGATATTACCGCCGCCGGAATAGATGCCGACACGGTCATACCTACGCGCAATCCCAAGTACGCGTTTGCTCCACCGAAAAGTATGGCAAGCAAACTTCCCAAAATAATAGATGTCACCGTAAATTCCGGCATCACTCTGTCCGCCGGGATAAACGGCTTAAACTCTTTTTCGTTCATAAAAATCTCCCTTCTCATTAACTTTTTTGAACTTCATACTACTACAGTTTAACATAATGGATCGACGGTTTTCAAGCTCATTATTTGGCGGTTATTCTTGCGCGAACTCGGGCAATCGCATTGGATCTTGAGAATAGTAAACTTTCAACGATCGGGGGTATTCAAAACATAAGCATAGAGTGCGACAAAAACGCACCGCCGTTTCAAAAAACTCATCGTACAAAGAACGTTCCCACATAATAAGGATCTTTCCCCTTACTATGGCTAAAGACGTTTTTCTCCTTTTCTTTAATAAATTTATCTCCTCTTATTTTGTACCTGTATAAAGTGGTGTTGTTGTCATACTCATTGTAAAGGAGATACAATTTATCACCTTTTATCTTGACCTGTGAAAGATGGTGTTTGAACTTTACATACTTTATTTTCTTTGTCTTGATATCCACAA
>CALIBC010000222.1 GCA_938045615.1 uncultured Clostridia bacterium
CCGAACTATGACTGGGAGCATCCGGTGCCTTGGCAGGAGCACAGCCAAGATATACAAAAGCTCGTGGTTGAGGAAGGCGTGACAGGTATCGGCAACGAATCTTTTCGGAATACGAGGAATCTTGTTTCTGCAACCTTCCCCAAGAGTTTGACTCGAATTGGGGATGAGGCTTTTGCAAGCTGTTTAAACTTACCGATGGTAACGCTTCCCGCCGGTGTGACCTCTATCGGAGACTATGCTTTTTCGTATTGTGGTAACTTGGCTTTAGCTACACTTCCAGCCGGGTTACAAGTAATAGGAAGAGGTGCTTTTGATCAGTGCAAAAAACTGTCCTCTGTGGTCATTCCCGCTGGTGTGATATCCATCGGAGATGGTGCGTTTGCTGGTTGCAGTTCTTTGCCGACAATTACGGTGGCGGATGGGAATACCAAGTATGTAGCGGTGGACGGTGTATTGTTGAATAAGGAAAAAACGCAGCTCGTGCAATATCCGGCCGGGCGTGCTGCTACTTCCTATGTCATCCCAAAAGAGGTGACAAGCATCGAAGCAGGTGCATTTGAGGCTGCCGAAAAACTGACTGCAATAACGATTCCTGTTGGAATTGTATCGATTGGAAGAATGGCTTTTGAGTCTTGTTTTGCTTTGACTACTATAAATATCCCCGCGACGGTGAAAACCATCGGAGCGAATGCGTTTGGTTGTTGCCAAGAACTGTCCGAGATCAAGGTAGAAGCTGCCAATACGGCTTATACTTCTGTCGACGGTGTGCTGTTCGACAAAGCCAAGAAAACGCTTATCACATACCCCAGAGGGCGGAAAACTACTACATATGTTATCCCCTCTGGAGTAACAAACATTGAGAGTTATGCCTTTGAATACACCCAAAATTTGACCTCAATAACGATCCCCACAAGCGTCAAAAAGATCGGATTAGCTGCATTCGCAAATTCCGTATTGACCTCGGTGGTGATCCCTGACGGCGTGGATACGATCGAAAGCTGGACTTTCGGCTGGTGTGAGGAATTGGCCTCGGTGGCGCTCCCCGCCAGCGTGAAGACCTTCAGATACGGTGTCTTCTGGGGATGTAAGAGCCTGAAGAGCCTGACCGTAGGCATGAAGACGCCGCCGGCGATTAATAAAAACGAAGACGTCTTTGAGGAAGTCCCCGTAGCCAATGTCACCCTGACGGTACCGAAGGGATCGAAGTCCGCCTATGCTACGGCGCCGGTGTGGAAGGAGTTCAAGCAGATTTCGGAGAGTACCGTGGGTAATGTCGCCCTCCCCGAGGCGCGCATTTATGCTGCGGATGGAAGGCTTTATCTGACTCTCCAGACGGCTGCACCGGTAGGTGTCTATACACCTCAACGGTGTGCTCGTCCGCACGATCTCGGCGCCGGCAGGTGAGACGACGGTCGCCCTGCCTCAAGGCGTGTATATCGTCCAAGTGGGCGACACGGCCGAGAAAGTGTACGTGAACTAAGAAGTGAAAAGTGAAAGGCCGGGCCGTTGCACGATGAGACTCCACGTCTCATCATGCGG
>CALIBC010000223.1 GCA_938045615.1 uncultured Clostridia bacterium
TGTGCGCTTCGATATAGGCATCGTCGTGGAAGGTCATACGCGAAACCATATGCAGATAATCATGTCCGCAGTTGGTCCCATCGCACGGTGTGGGGCAAGTCGGTGCATTCTCGAAGATGTTCGTATCCCAGTTGCCCTTGTTGGCCTGCGTCTTCATAAAGAGGCCGTAGCCACTGACTCCCTCTCCGTGCAGCGTGCCCGTCGTCGGTACGGTACCCATACCCGAACCGCTACCACCGTAGTACTCAAACTTCTTATAGACGTCAATGTAGTCCGAAGCCACTGCACCGAAACCACCGCTGGTGATTGCTGTGCCATTGGCATCCTTATCAAACTTCATCAAGAACGTACGTGCCTTGTTCTCATTTGAATCTGCATCGCAATGGAGTGAATCGCCGCAGCCTCCACCTGCCTTATAACCCGGGCCTACCTTTTTCAGACCGCCGTCGGGGCAAGCCTCATAGTCCTGGCTAAGGAACGGATCATGACGCGTACCAATGTTTTGCAGACCGCCATAGTTCAGCTTGATGTTATTGTCCGCAGCAATAAACACGCTACCGCTTGAGCCGTGTGCCTTGTATTCGAAGTCTTGCAGGTAGACGTTGTTACGCTCCTCTTCGCAGCTACAGTATGCCTTCTCGCCTTTCAGTTTCGACAGGTCAGCGAGATTCTCGATCTGTGCCAAGAAAGCCAAGCTACCGCGCAGTGTGTCTACATTGAACGGATTACGCATATCAATGTCACCAAAACGTGTGCGGAAGACTACATCGCCTGTAGAGCTCGGATCCTCGAAGCTCAGGTAAGCACCCTTGTTGAAGATGATGTTACCACGATTACCAGCATCCACGGTCAAGTTGCCTATTGCACCGCGATAAATAAGGCCGGTGTCTCTCGCCACGGTGTTTTGGCTGGCATTGCCTGGATAAGGGAGGAAGCACCGAGCAACACCGGAGATGATACCTGAGTTCTCATAACGCTGACGAGAACCTCCTGCACGGTTGTACAGCGAGCTGTCTTGCGTTCCTGCATTGCCGCAGCGCCAGAGACCAGAGAACGGAATGGTAATTTCCGTCGGGTGGATGCTACCGGTGGCCTGCTTTACATCAATATGGGTGAAGTAGATATTACCACCTGCCTTTCTCGATCCATCGTCCGGCACAATGTTGCGATCCGCCTTCTCTTCCCAACCGGCTTTGATCCACAAATGCCCCTTCTTGTTGCTGCCCGGGATACTGTAGGTAAAACGGTTCAAATCGTAAGAGACATTGCTGGCCGAAGGATATTGACAATGGGTGCTATATAAACCTGTCGCGCTCTGCTGGAAAATAGCATCGTCGTCAATAAATGACACATACCGCTGATCTGGGAATGATGATAGCCAGTGATTCGCTCTGCCATCATTATATCCAAGGTATATATCACCCTCGTGAGAGATAATATCCATCGTATCGCCAGTCGAACGCTGATCGACGTAGTTCAACATTGCTGTCCAGATGTGTCTTCTGGCCTTGAGCTGCGTCAAACCGCCAGCCATGTTATTGCGATTGATATCAACTGAATCGTAGAAATGGATATTACCACGGCGGCGAGTGTTATTTGCATTGGTATGCACCTTTGGTGATCTAGCTGGAGAATAATTATTGAATTCATTCTCTGCAAGAAATGAAATCGTGCTATCACTCTCATAAGTAACCGTTACGGGGCGCTCCGTCAGAATGTAGCCAGCGCGAGAAAGCCATTTCAGCGGGCCCATATTCGCTGCACCACCATACACAAAGTCTACACGCCCTCTCAGATTAATATTACGCTCAGCCTCCCAGAGAGTCGTTGTCTTCGATCCAGTGTGAGACGTGAACGTAATCGGTGCCGGACGGTCGTTATCGCACACCCAATTCGAGAGAATGTCATTCTCAGCATAAAAACGTACCAAGGCGCCACCTCCTTGCCCATTCGTCTTTTCTGTAAAATTGAAGACATTCTCGATATCGATATTATTAGAGATACCATCAGCATGAGCGTCATTGAATGTATTACAACCGGCCCGCAATTGGGTAAGAGATGAGCCATTGTTACTACGCTCAATGTCCACCTGCGAATTAGTGAGGATATGGCCTTTCTTCGACTTCAGCTGTATCGTATCGTTCACAGCCGTCTCAAACATCGCCCAGCTTTGTTTAGAGCCTCCTGGTGCAGGATTATAGTTATTACCAATCTCTATGTGCTTACCGGCCCACCACATGATGCTTGTTGCATCATTCGTCGTTTGGCGCCAGTCAAAGTGGACTGGTGTGCGCGTCTCGATATTTTCGTCGTCAGCCCACCATACGGTGCGCCCCTTTCCATTAGCAGTTTGTTTGAAGATCACGCCCTCAGCCAGTTGATCCGAATTCGTTTGTGTACCGAAGTATGTCTTGATATTCTTCTTGGCGTACCATGTCATATGGCCTTCACCATCGTTGGTAAATGTCGTTTTACTGCGGGTTTCAATGTTACCCTGATTGGCATGCCAAATCATACTTCCTTTACCATTGTTGGTGAAGGTGACGTCGTGATGATCACTTGCATCTCCGCCTGTAGCTCCAAACTGAGTAAAGATGTTATTGCAAGCAAACCATTCCATGTTGGAAATATTTCCCGCAGCGTTGTTCACAAACTCGGTCTTGCTACCAGTCTGAATATCCTGACCAGATTGCCAAGCCATCAAGCCAGCGTTAGGCGTTGTACGCTCGAATTTCACGGTTTGCGGAGCAGCGTTTCCTGTGCCGTTGCCCGTGATGATATGTCCACGTGCATTCCAAATAGTCTTACCACCGGTGCCCGGATTAACTATACCAGTTGAGCTGTTCGTAAACGTCTTCGGACCTAAAGCCTCAATGTTACCCAGGGCCTGCCAAAGCGTGTTGCCGGTCTTACCCAATTGAGTAAAGGTGACAGGAGACGCAGCAACATTATCTACCTTAAGATCTCCACCGGCTACCCACTCTAAATCTCCCGTGCTTCCTGCATTTGATTTCCATGCGATAGAGGAAGAGATAGGAAGCTTGATATTAATATTTTGCTTAGCCAACCACCTTGCAGTGCCAACTGCATTCGCGTCAACCACCCAATTGGCTGTCAGCTTGGCTTCAGAGATGATGTCTTGCCCAGCTTCCCAAAGTATGTTGCCCGTGTTGTCCGTACTTTTCGTTTCCCAGTTGGCCGTTACCGTAGAGCCTGACGGGAATTTAATATCCTTCCCAGCCAACCATCTCATGGCTTCAGTTACGCCAGCAGCAGCCTCCCAATTAGCGGTCAGCGTATTTGTGCCTTTTACCTCGATATTATTTCCAGCCTGCCAATAGGCTTCGCCAGAGCTTGATCCAGACTTCTTCCAAGTGATGATGCCTTGCGGATAGATATCCTTTTCTGCAGCCCACCACATATTTCCAGTTCCGTTGCTTGTCCAGTTGAACGTGCTGCCGGCGACGTCGATATTAATATGACGCGCAGCCTGCCAACGGGCGGTGCTGCTGGCATTTGCGTTTAACGTCACCGTACTTGTAATCGTAGCCGTATCCATAATATCTCCATTGCCGGAAAATCCACCGAAGCAAGTGGATGTTGTAAACGCAGTGCCTACAACGCCGCTGTTAAACGCTCTATTTGAAGCGTCAGACTCCGGAGCGTCGGTCTTCAAGAAGTGACCCTGCTCTATGTTATCACACCAGCCGTATGCTCCGGAGCAACGGCCCCAAATGACATTAGAGAGAGAAAATGATGCCGGTACATTGTTCCCCGTTCCGTAAGCAATCACGCGATAAGAACCGGTGTGTGCTCCCGTGTAATCCTCATTGGCTCCAAGTTTCACATCGCCACCCACTAAATTGGTGTTACCTGTGCCATTGGCCGTTATATTATGTGCCTTAGCCATACTCAACGTCCTGTGAGCCATGATCAGCATGTGACCGTTGGTCATCGTGGTGGTATAGGCCTTATCCATCTTCAAGTTATGTTTCGTGTTGAAGATTTGTAGTGCACCAGCAACAAGCGGGTTGGGGGGGACCGGGAGATGGATGTTGTTGTCTACCGTGATCTCTTCTGGACTATTAGCCTGATAGTTTCCCAAGTTAGCTGTACCTGCTCTCGGAATACACGTACCGGTATACACTTTCCTGCCCGATGTGGCAAAACCAAGATCCAATCCAGGATCAACAGTAGCGGCTTGGATATGAATCTTGCTTTGTGATGTGGCATCCGTCTTTCCGATGGCACCGATCAGGATCGTACCACCAGCCGTGTTCGTCTTCAAATCTTTATCCAACGTTTTATTGATACCAAATACAGCATCCGTACCTAAGACAGGGTCAACCGTGTTACTCCCATCTTTGTTATACTTGATGTTTGTAAGAACAACATTTTCATCATTCATCAATGTATAGGAACTGGTCGGCAACTGTAAGATGGCATCCTTACTACCATTATTACCTCCAATGGAATAACCACTTGAACTGCCCGTTCCTCCTGAAAGCCAAATATTAGATCCTGCTTCAACAACAATGCGGGAATCGAGATCGCCTCCATGATTGTTGCTAGAAGTAACACTTTTGACCCAATAATGGTCTCGAGTAGGTCCTTGAGTGGTAGTGCGGCTTGCATCATAACCACAAGTAGCATTTGCTACATAGTAAGGATATGAAATTACAGGTGCTACAACAGGGCAACTAGAACCACCCTCTGTCGTCAGCGTTGTTTCGTAATAGTACCACCTATTTGGTGCGAAATTAAACACCTGCAATTTCCAAGGTGTTTCAGGTGTCTTAGTGGCCGCATCTACTTTAATCTCTGTTATAGTAGTATACGTTTCAACATTATTACTCAACCATCCACCTCCTGTTTTCGGAGTTTTCGGATTAGCCACGTCTATCTGAGTGGTTCCTCTTCTATTATAAGCAGAATACGATCCATTCTGAAGATAGATTCTAGTTGAGCCTGTGTATATATAGTTAGTCGACGTCTCAAGATCACTGATGTGATATGGATGAGTTCTTGGCCCACCTATACAAGGGCTGGGAGCATAAGTGACTGTTTGACTATTGGTTATAGTAGTCAGTGCATCAGTATGATTTGTAGTACGATAAAAATTCCCCTTAGTGCCATCGGTAGCAGGGGCAGTATTGATTACATGATGCCCAATATGATTGTGGGTTCCTCCTACGGTAATGATGCCGTCACCAATATTAAAACTGAAGGCACCCGAACTCTCCCAAGTTCCGCTATTTGTATTGTTCGCATCACCTCCAGCCGGTCTAATCGTTCCTTCTTCGTGAGGCCCAAAATTATTATCTACCGTAAAACGACCTTCTATAACATAGTGATAAGCATTAACATTACAACTGCCCAAATTACCAGTACCGCTGTTATTCAATCCTCCATCTCTATCTCCGTAAGCTCTCAGCTGCACCCGTTCCTTTTTATCTGCGCTGGCTTGCGCTTTGTCTGGGTTTCGTTGACTCTTGTAGATCTGTCCCCACGCGACTCCGCCGCTACTGCCGAAGAGGAGCGCTGCGGCGATGAGGGGTTTGACTACTGAAATAAGTTGTTTCTTTTCCATACCTGTATCTGTTTTTGAAGTTTGAAAATGAGGTTCCCCCACGGCCTCTCTGCATTCCCCTTGCGGGGCGAAGAGCGGCGCACGGAGGCGACCCGTTATGAATTTACTTGAGTTAATAATACCATGTGATGATGATGCCCCTTTTATGGGCGCTGATTATGTGTGACATACATGCTCTCCGGTGTAGACTCGATGACGACAGTCAATGCGTCTTCATGCTGCTTAAAGTACTCCACCGCATTGAGGGTCGGGATTCCCAGCTGTTGACAGATGAAGGGGATCTTACGAAAGAGTTTCCCGTCGTTCTGATTCGCGCTCTCCTCAGTTAAGACCTGAATCGGTTCACGCGCCAACTCACACATGGCATAGACCACGATCCGACAATCTGTGCTACGGAGATATTCTTCGCGCGCATTCTGATAGAGTACCTCGTCGCCTTGGAGCTTCGTCTTTTTATACACTTGGTCTACGAAATTGTTGTCAAGCATGCGGTAGAACTTCTGGGGTGGCTGCAAATTTACGGTAGAAATCTGCCATGCCTTGTTTTGTAGGCAATTGAATGTATCAAGGGCTATGCCCTGCGACACGTATTTACACTCCGCTGCAACGGCGTCGATCAGCAACAGTTCGCCACGCTCCAGCTCACTCCTTAGGAAGGCCCCCAACGCGTCGGTGCGATCAAAAGGCCAATAGGACTGCGCCATACGAACAAGGGATGAGGTGTCGGGAATCGTTTTCATTGATACCTGAATGTGTTAATTTCCACGGGTTTTATGCGCATGGACTCACAGTATTCCTGCTCTCCGATCACGCCTGACGAGAGGGCGACGGAAAAGATGCCCTTGACGATGTCGGCCCTAATCGGCTGCGGGTTTCGCCCCTTCACTTCAATTCCCATCTCCTTATCCTGTTCTCTCTGTTGCGCCTTCTGGAGCTGCCTTTGCTGCCATTCGGCTTCCATTTCATCCCGGATGTCTCGGTAGGCGGTGTAGGACAACCGCTTCTGGAAGAGCAAGTGGGTGTAAATGGCCAAACGGCTCAAATTCGTCTCCTTCGAGATTCGAGCTATCAACTCATGGCCATAGTTGTTCTGAGCCTCGAAGGCAGGCAGGGCGTCCAGCTCAGCGGCTTTTTCAGCGCCTAACAGCAGGTAGTAGGCAAAGGTGTTGCACCACGTCTCGACGGCTGAGATCGGCGCCTCGGGGCGAGGGAGCACAGCGAGGTCGACCTCTTCCACCTCCTCGCGGTCGAGCAGATAATGCCCCAACTCATGCGCCAGGGTGAAGATCTCACGACTGAAGGATTCTTGCCGCCTTTTGAGCACGATGGCATTCGGGTGCAGATAAAAGCCGTCGACATTGGCCTTCTCTTTCCGGTTGCTTACATCCACGAACTCGAAGACAAGAATGTTGCGGTCGCCGAGCCGATTGATGAACTGCTTAAGGAAGGTGCGCTTATCGGAGGTGAAGTCGGGCAGCACTTCGCTACGCATGGCGAAAGCCACTTGTCGCGGGTCGGAAGAGGTCTGTTCGATGGGCAGCCGCCTTTCGAGCGCAATGTCCGAGAGCTTGGAGAGGGTGTTCAACCGATTCTT
>CALIBC010000224.1 GCA_938045615.1 uncultured Clostridia bacterium
TATTCCGTTGTCGTCTTAATCCGTCTGAGATGCCCCGATCACAACCATCGTGCCGGTTTTCCTGTCATATGCGGACCATAATCCTGTCCCCCACCACTCTTTGCCGGCGTCGAAATAGTTCGAAAAATCATCGTTCCATCGATACACTTCAAGTGCTTGTCTGTTCGGGAAGAGGATTTCATGAAAGCGGATGAAATCGGACTTTACATACGGCGTTCCGTACGGCGATTCTAAAAAGGCATACCAATAGGGCATCGGCGTCGGAACGTTGATACTCACCTGTTTTTTGCTTCTGTCCTCATAATACACATGGCTCGGCGGCATCAAAAATTCTTCCGTATCGACCTTTGTTGCCTTCATGTTATCAGCCTCAATGTTCAGTTGATACGCAAATGCGGCAAGCCTGAGCTCAAGTATTCGGAACGCCTCAATCACAGCAAGCTTATGCGTGGCATAGCCTTCATACTCTTTGCCGACAGATAGAATCACATAATCGAGACTCACTCGACTCCATGTGGTTTTCAGTAACTCGTAGGCTTTGTGTTTTGTCAGCTCAAACATATTCCCTCTTCATCCCCGTATGAACGATAGCTTTCACGCACGGCCTCTTCCCGAGTCGGAAAAACATCTGTCTTGTCGCCCCGTTCATGACTGAAGTCAAATCCTGCGCCTTTCGCTTGGGCGCAAGTCCGGCGTTTTTTTACATTCCAAGTCGTTCTGTGTCCACAGAGCCTCTCTTTCAAGTTCCTTGTGGCTATGTAATCTGACGTGTATCAACTAAGCTTCTGCGGAACTCATGCTGTTTCGACAACTTGTATGCGGTTCCTTCTTGCCGCTCAAAGATTTCAATCGCTTCCGATATCTGCACGTCATCTCCCGGTAGCATGAAAAATCGCCTTGTGCCGAGACGCTGAATGCTATTACTATGTGGATTTTTTTATTTTTCTCTTTTTCCCGTATTTTCCGAACCGCGAATTTCCTCATGGTAAAAGTAATCCACTATCACAGGATGCCCCTGTGGAGCTCTGCCGTATGGCATTTCATTATCCACGAACAAGCAGGCATATTTCTTTGCCATTTCTTCGGCCTTCCTTTCCAATGCCTCAAAGTAGCTTCGGTTATGCTTGTTATAGATTTCATCGTAGAGCGGTATCAAATCCGAATGCTTCTCTGCAATGTAGTCCATGATGGTCTTTTTGAAGCCGCCGCGCAGATTCAGATTCTCCAGCCAGAATAAGTCACATTGATCCTTGACCCGTTCGAATATCGCTTCAAAGTCCGTAATTCCCGGAAACACAGGTGATACAAAACATACCGTCCGAATTCCTGCATCGTAGACCTTCTTCATAGCGGCGATTCTGCGTTCAATGCCGGCTGCGGCATCCATGTCATTTTTGAAACTCTCGTCAAGCGTGTTAATTGACCACGACACAGTGACCTGCCCCAGCTTCTTCAGTAAATCAATGTCACGCACTACAAGATCGGACTTGGTACAGATCAGAATGTCCGCATCACTTCCGACTAACTGTTCCAACAGCTTTCTTGTATTCCCGAACTGCTCCTCCTGCGGATTGTATCCGTCTGTGACCGAACCGATGACCACACGCTGCCCTGCATACTTCTTTGGATTTTTAATTTCCGGCCAATGCTTTACATCAAGAAATGTTCCCCACTCCTCCCTGTGACCGGTGAACCGCTTCATGAAAGAAGCGTAGCAGTACTTACAGGCGTGGGTACACCCCACATAGGGATTTACAGAATAGCCGCCCACGGGCAGGCTGGATTTTGTCATGATATTTTTTGTCTCGACCTCGCCGATGAGGATGCCATCCATATTTATCATTGCCATGCTCTTTGTGCCTCCAATACTTTATTAAGAGCCTCAGGCAGCTCCTGAATCATATTTTTGTCCCCTATGATCGGTGCAAGCTCTTCTTTCATAAAGACGGGAATTCCCGCTTTATGTGCCTGATGCGTAAGTGACCACGCCCATTCCGGCTCGGTATGCACCTTTTTGCTTTGTGCACCGGTCATGGTGCCGACTACAATCCAATCAATGCCGGAAAAATCCACCTCGCCGGGATCGTCAAACAGCGGTTCAAAGGTTACATGATAATGCTTTGCCCGAATATTTTTCCGAAGCACATCGATTCTCCATAGCTCTGACTTCCTCGTTATTGTCACACCAAACCAAGCATTTTCGAGATCTGTATCAAAATCCAGCAAATCAGGACGCTTGCTCAGAAAGAGAAACTGATGCTGTGGATTCTCACGAATCTTCGCAAACACCTCGCTGCGCCATTCATCATGCCACCCGGAAAAATCGCTCATTCCCGTGAGCAGGAAATTTTGAGGGCGCTGTTTATCTATCATACGAAGTTTGCGCGGGAAAAACTCCGGTCTTGAAAAATCATCAATCATATGCCAGCGTTTCACATTATTACGCGCGTAGCAATATTGACAGCCCACAGTACAGCCTATGACCAGATTCATGTTCTGTATTTGGTCTTTTATACATATGCTCATTCTTCACGCCACCCCTCAAGATTTTTCTGAATACGTTCGAGATATGACTCGAACTGTATGACCTCATCCTCTGAAAAACCTTTATAATATATCCTGCCCATTCCGGCAGAAACGTCGTCATAATCGTCTTTCAATGAACGCGATTTTTCAGTGAGATAGAGGAGCGTTTTTCGCTTATCCTGCCGATCCTGTTCACGGCGAATAAGGCCGCATTTCTCCATTCTTTCAAGCATTGTTGTAAGCGATGTGATTGCAAGCCCGCATTTTTCCGATACGGTTTTGATGGATACGCCATCCTCCTGCCATAGCGCATAGAGAATTCTTCCCTGTGCTCCATTGAAAGCATCAATCCCTTTCTTTGACAATATACGCTCGAAAATCCTGTCACCATGCCGTTTTATTTTCGTTACCAGAAATCCGCCGTTCATCGCACATACTCCTATATAGTAGTTTTCTAATTATACTATATAGGAGCATTTTGTCAATGTTTTAAGCAATCGCTTCACCTGTCTTTCACAAAAGTGTATCGCTGTCCCATGCGGCAGAATTCCAGTTGCACCAAGTAGCCTTACTGAAGATTCTTTGTTGGTGTGTGGTAGTTTCATCGTATCACGAGTTCGTCAGCGGCTCTGTTTTATCGTCCCGGTTCATCTTACAATCATCCGGATTTTTTTGAAAATGAGCAAAAAAACAGTAAACCTATTCTGATTTACTGTTTCTCGAATCGTTATATTCAATTATACAAACCTGGATTTAGATATTGACTCTCAAGATAAATAAAACGGCCCGGTCTCCCGAAGTATATTCTGTATCATTAGAGTTTAATGCAGAGTGTAGCTATATAGTCATTTCCATACCGTGATAATCGATTCCTTTTGTCACACGATTCATAAAAATCTATCATCGCGAGACCGTTTTTAAGTTGTCCTCTGATCTGCGTTTCTAAGGTGTGGCTAAATTCATATCCATATTCCGGATTTATGCTTATCTTGCCTTCCTCTTCAAGCTCTTTTGAATTAAAAGGTATTGAAAACTTTAA
>CALIBC010000225.1 GCA_938045615.1 uncultured Clostridia bacterium
TCATGCAGATGTAACATTTGCATTGGAACGTTTTGAGGAGCTTTGGCTGCACAGTGTGCCCGTTGAAGAGGCATACGTGGAAGCGATTGAAAAGCGTACATGGCTTAGGAGTGATATAACGCCGTATGAAATCTACTTGAAAACCCTGTATGAGTTCTTTCGAGAGGAGATCAATGCGGATAAGGAATTGCTTGCACAGAACTTATTGCCGGATCACTATATGCGTCTGCAATATCAGTTGGATGCTGTCGTGCAGGCGAAAAAAATATTAGAGGCGTATGGAGGTGTGTTTATCTCCGATGTCGTAGGTCTTGGGAAAACCTATATCTGCGCGATGCTGGCAAAGGCTCTTGGCAAAGGGAAGAAGCTTATCATCTGCCCGCCGGTATTGGTCAGCTATTGGGAGGAAGTCCTGCTCGAATTTGACACAGCGGCGAAGGTTGTTTCCCTTGGGAAGCTGGATTCCATACTGGATGGTCATACCAATTATGAATATGTCTTTGTCGATGAGGCGCATCGGTTCCGTAATGCTGATACAGCGGGGTTCAGCAAACTGCATGAGATATGTTATGGCAGAAAAGTTGTCCTGATCTCCGCCACGCCGATCAACAACTACACGAGCGACATCGAAAACCAGATTTATCTATTCCAGCCGAAACATAATAGCAATATCGTTGGAACAAAGAATCTGGCTCGTTTTTTTGCGACTTTGAATAAACGACTAAAGGGATTGGAAAAGGGAAGCCCGGACTACCTTGCACAGAGCAGAGCGAACTCCGAGATCATTCGTGACAAGCTCATTCGCCATATTATGATTCGGCGAACACGCAGAGAAATCGAAGAGTATTATCATGAGGATTTGCAGAAACAGGGGCTTGTTTTTCCGAAACTCGGCGCACCCGAGCAGATCATTTATACATTCGATGAGGCTACGGACAAGATCTTTGGAGAGACCATCGCGGCGATCAAAAAGTTCAAATATGCGCGCTATAAGCCGCTCACCTATCTGAAGAATGAAAAGAAGTATGCGGCGATGATGACCGCACAGCATAATATGGGCGGCTTTATGAAGGGGATTCTGGTAAAACGTTTGGAGAGCAGTTTTTACGCATTTCGCATGACGCTTTCCAGATTTATTGAGTCCTATGAACGGTTCATCGAGATGTATAAAAGCACGGGAGGCGTTTGGATCAGTAAGAGTGTGGATGTCTATGATTTGCTGGATGGCGGTGAGACCGAACAACTGATACAGATGGTGGAGGACGAGAAAGGTCTGCGCATAGAGTCCGATGAGTTTCACCCGAACTTTATCATCGACCTGACGAAAGATCTGGCAAAGCTGAAACTGCTGCGTGATCTGTGGAATACGATAGGAAATGATCCGAAACTGGACGCCTTCAAAGAGGCCCTTGCACAGAATGAAAAACTGAGCGGGAATAAGAAGATCATCTTCACCGAGTCCCGTGAAACGGCAGAATATCTGGCAAAAAAACTGGAAGCGCAGTATGGCACACGAGTGATTGCATACTCGGGACAAAGCAGTGCGAAGCAGAAAGCGGACATTGAGGATAGCTTTAACCCCAAATATGCAGATCAGCAGCATGATCTCTATGATGTGCTGATTACGACGGACATTCTGGCAGAGGGTATCAATCTCCATCGCTCCAATATTCTTATCAACTATGATCTGCCATGGAACCCTACGCGCATCATGCAGCGTGTTGGACGTATTAACCGTGTCGGTACAGAGCATGAACGAATTTATGTATTTAATTTCTTTCCGACAGCGCAGTCCGATGCACACATGCCCCTCAAGGATCGTATCTTGGAAAAGCTGCAGGCGTTTCATGACACACTGGGGGACGACTATCAATATCTCTCAGATGCTGAGATCGTCAGCTCACAGAAACTGTTCGAGGACTTGACGGCACGGATGGATGGCGAGGAGGAGTCCGGCAGTCCGGAGCTCAGATATTTGGCAGTCATTCGCCGGATCAGAGATCAGGATGCGACACTCTTTGAGCGCATCAAACGTCTGCCTAAAAAATCTAAAACAGGACGCAGCAGCACGCGTGTGAAAGAGGCGGCTACCATCACCTTTATCCGCAAGGGAGCGTTGAAGGACTTTTATATGACGGGGAAGGAGACCAAACAGGTTTCCTTTATCGAGATGGCGCAATATTTGGAGTGTCTGCCGGAGGAACCCCGACTGGATGTCGGCAGCAGCTACTACGATCACTATGAGCGGAACAACGAGGCGTTCGATTCGTCCTTTGCCCAAGATGACGTAATCGAGACCGGGAAAGCTCCATTAGGACGAAATGACGCCACTATTGTTAAATTTCTGCGTGCTGCAGGGCGCGATCCGTCGTTAACGGAGGATCAGGAGGCGACGATTACTCGGATTCTCAAGGCCCTTGAAAATGGTGATATCCCGCAGAATATCAGCAAGAATATCGTCAAAGGCTTAACGACCTACAAAGATATTCCCTCAGCGTATTTCTTCGTAGCCGGCGAAATCCCCGAGCAATACCTCTATGACCGCAAAGATGCTGTATTGCAAACTACAGGTGAAAAGCAAGTGATCCTTTCCTGCTATCTGAAGGAGAGTGCAAAATGAGCGACAAGAAGCGAGCGATTTTTGAGGAGACCTTGACGAAAGCGTATGCTCATGATCTTTATCGAAGATTTCTAGGTGAATTGCTCAATCATGTACAGTTTAGACCACAGATTGAAAAGGAACCCTATAATGTGTTTTCTGCTGCCATCAAGAACTATGTGCATGTGGGAGACTATGAAGGTGAAGATCATCAAAAAGTAGCTCTGTTTTCTGTTTGTCTGAAAAATGATAAGAGTATCGAAAATGCGCGTAGTATGCAGCGCTCCTTTGTCAAATCTCTGCTGGAAGACAGTAATTGTGCAGGGGCTCTGGTGGCATTTCATACAGATGCAGATCCGGGCAGGTGGCGGCTTTCCCTGGTTCGCATGGATTACGGTTTTTCTGATGGAAAAATAAGTGTAGAGCTAACACCCGCAAAGCGCTACTCCTATCTGGTCGGTGAAGGTGAACCCTGTCATACGGCAAAGGAGCGCCTTTACCCGATCTTCGCAGAGGATGCTGTCGATCCCGGATTGGATGACCTCGAAGAGGCGTTCAGTGTCGAGGCTGTGACGAAGGAGTTTTTCGCGCAGTATCGGGAAAAATATCTTTCTGTGAAAGAGTTTTTGGAGCATAATACGGACTTTGTGCGGGAAGCGGGTTCCAGAGGATTTAACAGCGAGCAGTTCGCAAAAAAACTCATGGGACAGCTGGTCTTCCTGTATTTCATACAGAAAAAAGGCTGGTTGGGGGTTAACGCATTCCCGAAAACGCTGAGTGAAAGAGCATACAAAGATGCCTTCTATCAGCCGGGACAAAAGCCAAAAGAGCTCATGCCGCATGTCTATCGCAGAAATGAGGCGGGAGAAATCCGTCTGGATGCATCAGCTCTGCGTGCCCTCAGTGATGATGATGAGATTGCCCTGTCCAAGATTGTACAAGGTGGTGCATGGGGCGACGGTCCCAA
>CALIBC010000226.1 GCA_938045615.1 uncultured Clostridia bacterium
TGTACCTTGAAAACTGAACAACGAAGCAAACAATGCATCACAGAAAAGAGATCGAGATTTAATATCAGAAGTTATTAAAAGAAATAGCGAGGTAGAAGATCTACGATTTCCACAAACAAGATGTTGTGAAACAAGTGAAAACTTGTTTACCGAGAAGCCAAAGAAGAAAGCGAAGAAGCAAGAGTTTTTTCAAAGATTTCTTGACAAAGACCACATATGAGCGCCATATGTGGCAGGAGAACCCGGTATAGAGATATACCGAGAAGGCCAAGCAAAGAAGGGCACAAGGTGAATGCCTTGGCACTGGGAGCCGAAGAAGGACGTGACAAGCTGCGAAAAGCTGCGGAGAGGAGCAAATATCCATTGACCCGCAGATATCCGAATGGGGGAACCCACTTAGGGCAATGCCTAAGTATAGTCATATGAGTAAAGTAGTATGATCAAAGGGAACGCGGAGAACTGAAACATCTAAGTACCCGCAGGAAAAGAAAGCAAAAGCGATTTCCCAAGTAGCGGCGAGCGAACGGGAAGCAGGCCAAACCAAGTGTTTACACTTGGGGTAGAGGACCATCAAAAGACAGGTAAGTTTAGCAAAACAAGACTGGAAAGTCTGAGCAAAGAGGGTAAAACTCCCGTATGCGAAAAGCGAGCCTGCAGGATGGGATCCGGAGTAGGTCAGGGCACGTGAAACCCGGACTGAAGCAGGGGGGACCACCCTCCAAGCCTAAATACTACCCAGTGACCGATAGAGAACAGTACCGTGAGGGAAAGGTGAAAAGGACCCCGGGAGGGGAGTGAAAAAGAACCTGAAACCGTGTGCCTACAATCGGAGGGAGCGAAAGTGACCTCGTACTTTTTGTAGAACGGGCCAACGAGTTATGGTGTGCGGCGAGGTTAAGGTGTAAAGCACCGGAGCCGAAGTGAAAGCGAGTCTTAATAGGGCGAAAGTTGTATGCTGTAGACCCGAAACCGGGTGACCTATCCATGTGCAGGTTGAAGTGTCCGTAAAAGGACATGGAGGACCGAACCCGTATCTGTTGAAAAAGGTTGGGATGACGTGTGGATAGAGGTGAAATTCCAATCGAACCCGGAGATAGCTGGTTCTCCCCGAAATAGCTTTAGGGCTAGCCTCGTGAAAAGATGCCTGGGGGTAGAGCACTGAATGTTCTAGGGGCCTTCACCGGTTACCGAAAACTATCAAACTCCGAATACCAGAGCATCATACACGGGAGTCAGACTATGTGTGATAAGATTCATAGTCGAAAGGGAAACAGCCCAGACCGTCGGCTAAGGTCCCAAAATTCAGGTTAAGTGGAAAAGGATGTGGGGTCGCACAGACAGCTAGGATGTTGGCTTAGAAGCAGCCATACATTCAAAGAGTGCGTAATAGCTCACTAGTCGAGTGACCCTGCGCCGAAGATGAACGGGGCTAAAACCTGATACCGAAGCCACGGATACTAATAATAGTATGGTAGGGGAGCATCGTGTGCAGGAAGAAGGTGAGCCGTAAGGCGAGCTGGACAGTACACGAGAGAGAATGTTGGCATGAGTAGCGCAAGGCAGGTGAGAATCCTGTCCACCGAAAATCCAAGGATTCCTGAGGAAGGTTCGTCCACTCAGGGTAAGTCGGGGCCTAAGGTGAGGGCGAAAGCCATAGCCGATGGACAACAGGTAGAGATTCCTGTACCACCGATAACCGTTATAGCAAGGCGGGGACACGGAAGGATAGACTGAGCGCACCGCTGGTAGAGTGCGTCCAAGCGACAAGCGAGCGTGTGTAGGAAAGTACGCACATGTGGAAGCAAGTCGTTACGGGGTGGCAAAAGAGCCGGAAGCAGTCGATTTCACGCCGTCAAGAAAAGCCGCTAGCGAGGTTAAAGGTGCCCGTACCGCAAACCGACACAGGTAGATGAGGAGAGAATCCTAAGGTGAGCGAGAGAACCATTGTCAAGGAACTCGGCAAAATGACCCCGTAACTTAGGGAGAAGGGGTGCCTCCTTCGGGAGGCCGCAGTGAAAAGGCCCAGGCAACTGTTTACCAAAAACACAGGTCTCTGCAAAAGCGAAAGCTGAAGTATAGGGGCTGACGCCTGCCCGGTGCCGGAAGGTTAAGGGAAAGTGTAAGCGCAAGCGAAGCACAGAACTGAAGCCCCGGTAAACGGCGGCCGTAACTATAACGGTCCTAAGGTAGCGAAATTCCTTGTCGGGTAAGTTCCGACCCGCACGAAAGGCGTAATGATCTGGGCGCTGTCTCGACAATGGACTCGGTGAAATTGTAGTGCCGGTAAAGATGCCGGCTACCCGCAGCAGGACGGAAAGACCCCATGGAGCTTTACTGCAGCCTGATATTGAGCTTCGGCGTTACATGTACAGGATAGGTGGGAGACTATGAAGGAAGCACGCCAGTGTTACCGGAGTCACCGTTGGGATACCACCCTTGTAGCGTTGGGGTTCTAACCGCATATCGTAATCCGGTATCGGGACAGTGGCAGGTGGGCAGTTTGACTGGGGCGGTCGCCTCCAAAAGAGTAACGGAGGCGCCCAAAGGTTCCCTCAGCGCGGACGGAAATCGCGCAAAGAGTGCAAAGGCAAAAGGGAGCTTGACTGCGAGACAAACAAGTCGAGCAGGGACGAAAGTCGGGCTTAGTGATCCGGTGGTTCCGAGTGGAAGGGCCATCGCTCAACGGATAAAAGCTACCCTGGGGATAACAGGCTGATACCCCCCAAGAGTTCACATCGACGGGGGTGTTTGGCACCTCGATGTCGGCTCGTCTCATCCTGGGGCTGGAGTAGGTCCCAAGGGTTGGGCTGTTCGCCCATTAAAGAGGTACGCGAGCTGGGTTCAGAACGTCGTGAGACAGTTCGGTCCCTATCCGCTGTGGGCGTTGGAAATTTGAGTGGAGCTGTCCTTAGTACGAGAGGACCGGGACGGACTTACCTCTGGTGCACCGGTTGTTCTGCCAAGAGCATAGCCGGGTAGCTAAGTAGGGAAGGGATAAGCGCTGAAAGCATCTAAGTGCGAAGCCCCCCACAAGAATAGATTTCCCCCGTAAGGTAAGGTTCGTGGGAGACTACCACGTAGATAGGTCGGAGGTGGAAGTGCAGTAATGTATGTAGCTGACCGATACTAATAGACCGAGAGCTTGGCCGGAATGATTGGCATTCCGGAAAAGGTGATGGGAAGCTTTGTTGTTCAGATTTGAGGGTATCCTCAAAAGAAGGGATTTATCTCTTCACACTGAATCCGGTGGCTATGGCAAGAGGGTCACACCTGTTCCCATCCCGAACACAGTAGTTAAGTCTCTTAGCGCCGATGATACTTGGTGGGCGACTGCCCGGGAAAGTAGGTCGCTGCCGGTTCAGTTTTTTAAAGACAACCTCAAGGGGTTGTCTTTTTTATATCTAGACCGCGGCTTGCTTTCGTGATATAATTACGTGTCAAAATGTACGTATACATCTTACACGGTCGAGGCTACTTAATGTTGGCCGTTTCGCCGATCAGGGTGAGGAGCCCCGTTGTTTTATGTGGGGGATGATACCGCTGTTTTGTATGGGGGACGATTATGATCATATTTAAAATTTTATTTTGCTTTGTCATATCCGCTCCTTTTCTGTATCTGGTTGCACTTTTACTCAGGTCGCTTGTAAAAACAGCAAAAAAGACAGGACGCATGCGCTGATTATCTGGATCCTACATTGCAGAATCCGTATGAAAAGTGGATATTACAGGAGAAAACTCGTATGAAAAAAGGCTTGTTTATTTCCATTGAGGGTCCGGATGGATCGGGGAAATCGACACAGGTTGAATATTTAAAAGAATACTTTGCATCAAAACGCATACCTTGCATTTTTACGAGGGAACCGGGAGGAACGGATATAGGAGAGAAGCTTCGCAAAATCATCCTGGACAAGGAAAACAATGAAATGTGCGATATGACGGAAGCGTTGCTATATGCCGCAAGTAGGGCGCAGCATGTGCAGGAGCTCATAAGACCGGCTCTGGAACAGGGGAAGGTGGTCGTCTGCGATCGTTTTTTGGATTCGAGTATAGCTTACCAGGGATATGGCAGAAAACTTGGTGATCCTGTCAGACAAATCAATAAGTATGCGGTAATGGGAGCCCTGCCGGACATGACATTTTTGATCGATATTGACCCCGGAATAAGCAAAAAGCGTATTCATCGAGCAGAAAGAGACAGGCTGGAAAATGAAAAAGCACTTTTTCATAAAAGAGTGTACAACGGCTATCTTGAGATTGCCGCTCTTGAGCCTGAGAGAATCAAGGTGTTGGACGGAACGATGAGCAGGCAGGACATGCACGACAGCCTTATGATACACCTCACGTCGCTGCTGGAAGAACGGAATTTGCTGTGAGCTTGTCTGATTATGCGGCATACGGAGATGCCGCCGAAAAACTCGCAAGAGCGATAAAATCATCGAAGATATCACATGCATATATCTTTGAGGGAGCGTACAACATAGATAAAAAAGGCTTCGCAAAGGAGTTTGCAAAGGCGATTCTCTGCCCGAACGATCGGGGAAACGGATGTGGTGTTTGCCCGGTATGCGGCAGGATAGACAGCGAAAATCACGAAGACGTACATTGGATAAGCGCAGACGGCGATGCAAACAAAGGGAATCTCTCGATAAGGGATGAGGCCATAGTTGAACTACAGAGAAATATGATGCTTAAACCGACGTCGGGCGACAGAAACATAGTGGTGATCCAAGGGTGCGACGGAATGACGACAAGGGCACAGAACAGATTTCTTAAGAGTCTTGAAGAGCCTTCTGAAGGGACTGTTATAATGTTGCTGTCGGAGAATTCAAGAAATCTTCTGCCTACGATCAATTCAAGGTGTATAAAATACAGGTTGCTGGATTCGGGCATGGGAGATGCCGCGGGTGCCAATGAGGAAAAAATTCTGCATATGCGGTTGCTTGCTGATGAATTTATCAGGATGCTGAAGAGCAATGAATATTTTTTCAACATCAAAAGCAGATTGGAAGAAAGTATGTTTGACAAGGAATGCGCATGTATTTTTCTTGATGAGGTTGAGTGCCGTTTTGGAGATATGCTACGCGCCGGAGACGATGTTTTCAATGCTTCGCAGGTGATGAGAGGCGTTGAGCTGACTGAGAAAGCAAGGAATGCGATACGCAGAAATATAGGATACAGATATGCCGTGAGAGAGTTGGTCTTGATGTTGAGAACGGCTTGATGCGGAAATTGGAGGAAATACAGAATGATAGATGTTGTGGGCGTAAGGTTCAAAAACATCGGGAAAATTTACTATTTCGATCCGGGAGAGTTTGACTTGAAAACCGGATGCGGTGTGATAGTCGAAACCGCAAGAGGTATGGAATTCGGAACGGTAACAATGGCAAGAAATGCCGTTAATGATGAGGATGTAAAAAAACCGCTTAAAAAGATTGTAAGGATAGCGGATGAGAGTGATGTGAAACGGCACGCAGATAATGAGAATAAGAAGTCTGAGGCGATGAAACGTTGTCAGGAGAAGATTGACGAGCATGGACTTGAGATGAAACTCATAGATGTGCAGTACACTTTCGACAGCAACAAGGTTATATTTTATTTTACGGCAGAAGGAAGAATTGATTTTCGCGGGCTTGTAAAAGATCTGGCGTCTCTTTTTAGAATGAGGATCGAACTCAGGCAGATAGGCGTCAGGGATGAGGCAAAAATGCTTGGCGGAGTCGGTTCATGCGGCAAGGGGCTTTGTTGTGCGACATGGCTTTCGGATTTCCAACCTGTCTCCATAAAGATGGCAAAGGTGCAGAACCTTTCGCTGAACCCGACAAAGATTTCCGGGGTGTGCGGAAGATTGATGTGCTGTTTGAAGTATGAAAATGATGTTTATATGGAGTTGCGCAAGGATGTACCGGAAATAAATGAGAAAGTAGAGACAAAGGACGGAGTGGCAAAAGTCGTTGAGTCCGATATTTTGCAGGGCAGGATCAAAGTGAGGCTTTATACGGGAGAGTTTGATGAGCACGGTCTGGAGAAACTCGGTTCCGAACTTTTAATCTTTGATAAGGATGAAGTGAAAAGACTGGAAAAAAAAGATCGTGCAAAACGCGAAAGAGTTATGCGCAGTTCAGGGATTTCGCTCATAGAAAAAGTTGTAAGACCGGCGGGGGATAAGCCGGGAAAGAAAAGAAAAGGAAAACCCATCCGCAGGAAGAAAGAAAAAGAGAGGGAAGAGTGAAGCGGAACCGGTAATTGAGTTTGCGGTCAAAGGACGGCAAACGAGGGCAGGCGCCGGTAAGCGACACTGAATATCGAAAACAGGGACAGAGAAGCATCAAGTGGCATTGAGAATTGATAAAACAGGATTTGGTGATATAGAGATAGCGCAGGATGATGCGATGTTTTGCTATGGAATAGATGCCGTGCTCGTTTCCGATTTTGCGGCCAAGAGGCTTGCCGTAAAGAAAAGCGGCATATACGGGATATGCGATCTTGGCACAGGAAATGGAATCATACCGCTTATTCTTGCATACAAGACAGACGCCAAAAAGATAGTCGGCATTGAAATACAGCAAAGATCGTTTGAACTTGCGATGGACAACGCACGCAGAAACGACATGAGTGACAGGCTGTCATTCATAAACTGCAACGTCGGCGACACGGAAACGGTATGCAAGGTGTTGGGAAAAAACTCTTTTGAAGCTGTGACCATGAATCCGCCTTATACGGAAAAAGGCAGAGGCATGGTTGCATCAAGCGCTGAAAAGAATATAGCACGCCATGAGACAAACGCTTCTTTAAGTGACTTCGTCGCATGCGCCGATGCCTTGCTCAAAGATAAGGGTGAATTGTTCATGATCCACAGACCCTCCCGGCTTGCGGATATTTTTGCGGCTCTGAGAAAGTATAAGCTTGAACCGAAGGAGATGCAGCTGATAAGCGGCAAATCCGCAGAAGTTCCGAATCTTGTACTGCTTCATTGTGTCAAAAACGCCAAACCTGAACTTAAAATTTTGCCGCAGATATTCGTCAGAGAAGAAGACGGATCGATGTCAAAAAAAATCAGGGAAGTATATGAAAAATAGGGTAATTCCCTATTGCCTTTTCAGGGGAAAATAGATATAATGGTTGGCGAAAGTAGCAGAAATTGCCAGCGCAAACAGGAGGTTGCGGATGATTACCATAGATTTAAAATATACCTTGATTTGTTTGGTGCTTTTCGCACTGTTTGTGCTTTTGATAGCGCTGGTGATTTTGGTCAAGAATCTTATTTCCGCTGTCAGGAATCTAAATAAAGTTATAGACGACGCATCTGTGGTTTCGCAAGTTGCATCTGAACGGGTGTCCCAAGTTGACGGCATAGTGGGAGACCTTGGCGAGGCTTTGAACCAGGTGGTTGAGGCAATGAAAGGAAACCGCAGCCTTATAGGTGCGGTCACCAATGTTGCAAAAGCCGTAAGTTCAACGCTTTCGTATTTCAGGGATACAGGCGGGGACAAAAGATTTATGCGTAAAGGGAATAAGAAAAACAGCAAACGCTGTTAGGATCGCATGTCGATCCTTGGAAAGGAGAAAAGAATGAAAGCGACCGGTATTGTTAGACCTGTGGATGCACTTGGGAGAATAGTTATCCCGGTGGAGTTGAGGAGAACCCTAAACATCAAAACCGATGATTCCCTGGAGATATATGTGGACGGGCAGTTCATAATGCTGAAGAAATATGAACCGTCTTGCGTGTTCTGCGGATCGGTTGAAGATGTGCGCACATTGCATGGAAAGAATGTATGTGCCGAATGCATTCGCGAGATGAAGAAGTTTTAGACTTTCCTTTGACAAATTAACCTGCAATAATGCGGGTTTTTTTTCGGTGTCTAAAGAAATAGCGTTCTTGTCTGATTTTCTGCATCGGAAGAGAGTGGAGTTATGGAGTTGTTGCATCATGGCCGGAAAAGGCATGATTGCGGAGGATAAAAGTGGCTAAGTTTCTAGTGCAAAAGAGTGAACCTTTATACGGTGAAGTGAATGTGAGCGGAGCGAAGAATGCGGTGTTGCCCCTGATGGCGGCATCCATACTTTGCAATGAAAAATGTGAAATTATGGGCGTGCCGGAGCTACGTGACGTTGAGATCATGATGCAGATATTGCAGTCCCTTGGCGGCAAGATAAAAGTTACCGAGGATGCCACAATGCAGATAGAGTTCGGTCAAGTAAAGACCAATGTCGCAGAATACGAGCTTGTGAGCAAGATGAGGGCATCCTTTCTTGTCATGGGACCGCTTTTGTCCAAAATAGGCAGCGCAAAGGTATATATGCCGGGAGGCTGCACTATTGGAGCAAGACCGATAGACCTTCATCTTAAGGGGTTTGAAGCACTAGGCGCAGTCGTGACGCAGAAAGATAATTATGTTGAAGCTGTAGTACCGGAGGACGGTCTTCACGGCGCGAGTATCTATCTTGACTTTCCGAGCGTGGGAGCGACCGAGAACATTATGATGGCGGCCGCAATGGCGAAAGGCGTGACGTATATAGAAAATGCCGCAGAAGAGCCGGAAATAGTTGATCTGGCCAACTTTATGAACAAGATGGGAGCCAGGATCAAAGGCGCGGGAACGGATACCATAAAAATCGAGGGCGTTGAGCATTGCAGGAGCTGTTCGCACAACGTCATTCCCGACAGAATAGAGGCGGGAACCTTTATGCTCGCATGTGCCATTACAAGGGGAAGGATTTTAATCAAAAACGTTCTGCCCGACCATGTGAAACCGATAACGGCGAAATTGCGGGAATGCGGCGTAACCGTGGAGATGTGCGATGAGGGAATGATCGTTATCGCGGACGGAGAAAAACCTTTGGCCTCGACCGACATAAAGACATTGCCTTATCCGGGATTCCCGACGGATATTCAATCACCGTTCATGGCATTTTTGACTACCGTGGACGGCGCAAGTTCTGTAATAGAGACCGTGTTTGAAAACCGCTTCATGCACGTTGCGGAACTTAACAGGATGGGTGCAAACATAAAGACCGAGGGCAATAAGGCGCTGATAGAAGGTGGAAAAAAATTGGAGGGAGCGCAGGTTATCGCAACCGATCTGAGAGCGGGAGCGGCGCTGGTGCTTGCGGGTCTTGTCGCAGAGGGAACGACGGAGATCTCCGAGATATATCACATCGAGCGCGGATATGAGAAGTTCGTCAAGAAGTTCAAGGATCTCGGTGCCAATATATTGAGGCTTGACGATAATTCCTGATATATCGAGAATTGCCTTGGGAACAGACATCAATCGGATCACATTTACCACCGGAGGTTATAATGGCTGATATCAAGTATTTGGAACTTTTGTCAAAAGACTATCCGAACATTGCTGCGGCGTCTGCGGAAATCATAAATCTGAACGCTATCTTGGCGCTGCCCAAAGGAACGGAGTATTTTTTAAGCGATCTGCACGGTGAGCATGAGGCGTTCATTCACATGCTGAAGAGTGCATCGGGAACCATAAGAAGCAAGATAGATGAGCATTACGGAGGTATTTTGAGCGAGCAGGACAGAGAGGATCTTGCCGCACTTATATACAATGCGGATGCCGAGATCGAAAGGCGTAAACAATCCGAGACGGATTTCAACAAATGGTGCACAACCGTAATATATCGTCTTATTACGATATGCAGGTCGGTGTCCACCAAATACACCAGATCAAAGGTGAGGAGAAGGCTCCCCAAGTATCTTGACTATGCCATGGATGAGCTTCTGCATGCCGACGATGAGGAAAACAAGAACCACTACTACGAATCCATCATAAATTCCATTGTGGAGTGTGGCATAGGTGAAGAATTTATTGAAGCGATGGCCGATGCAATCAGTACTCTTGCGGTTGACCAGCTTCACATCATAGGAGATATATTCGACAGAGGCGCACACCCCGACGCTATCCTTGATTTTCTCATGGATTACCATGATGTCGACTTTCAGTGGGGCAACCACGATATAGTGTGGATGGGCGCGGCGACCGGCAATTGGGCGTGCATAACCAACATACTGAGGATGAACATCAGCTACAATAATTTCGATATGCTTGAGGTCGGGTACGGAATAAACCTTAGACCACTTGCTTCGTTTGCCGCAAGAGTATATGTGGACGATCCGTGTGAGAAATTCATGCCGCACATACTTGATGTGAACGAATACGACCCCATAGATGAAAATTTGGCGGCAAAGATGCACAAGGCGATAGCCATCATGCAGTTCAAAGTTGAGGGGCAGCGTATCAAGGCGCATCCGGAGTACGGCATGGACAAGCGCCTCATACTCGACAAGATCGACTTTGAGAATGCGACGGTCGAGATAGAGGGAAAGACATGGAATTTACGGGAAGCAAATTTTCCTACGATAAACAAGGATGACCCTTACGAGCTGTCAAAGGAGGAAGAAAAAGTACTCAACTCTCTGGAGGCTTCTATCGTGAACTCCGAGAAACTCCAAAAACATATAAGATTTTTATTCTCACAGGGAGCACTTTACAAAAAGATAAACGGCAATCTGATGTATCACGGGTGCATACCTATGACAGAGGACGGCGAGTTTGCCGACGTTACGGTAAATGGCAGGATGTTCAGAGGCAAGGCGCTTATGGACTACCTTGACGAACAGGTAAGAGCCGCATATTATTCACCTTGCGAGTCGGAAGAAACAGGCAGATCGGGAGATCTGATGTGGTATCTGTGGGAAGGCGGCGATTCACCGTTGTTCGGCAAAGAGAAGATGACCACGTTTGAAAGACTGTTCATTGCGGACAAAGCCGCGCACAAAGAACCGACAAGACCGTACTATAAACTGATAAAGGAGAAAGCACCGTGTGAAAAAATTTTGAATGAGTTCGGGCTTTCCGCAGCGCATTCCAAAATTCTTAACGGGCATGTGCCGGTGAAGATAAAGGACGGTGAGAGTCCTATCAAAGGCGGCGGGCTTCTCTATGTAATTGACGGCGGAATATCCAAGGCGTACCAGAAACAGACAGGAATAGCGGGATACACATTTATATTTAACTCGAGGTTCATGGCACTTGCTGAACACAGCCCGTATGAGCCTTTGAGGGCGGACGGAACACAGAAATTCACATCGCCGACCGTAAAGATAGTGGAAACGCTACCTGAGCGAATGATGGTTCTGGACAGCGATCAGGGAGCCGAAATGGTGGAAAAGATAGATGACATAAAGCAGCTTCTTGACGCTTACCGCAGAGGTATAATAAAGGAAAAGTAAGAATAAGCGATGCCGCATACGAAAAGCCTGCGTCGAGGATCTGTCGGGCGCTCCGTACTTGCGCATCCGCATTAAAAAAACTTTGACAAACACGATGGCAGTGTGTATACTGGTGTAGTATCGATCGGGCGCCACTAGCTCAATTGGATAGAGTACCTGACTACGAATCAGTAGGTTGAGGGTTCGAGTCCCCCGTGGCGCACCAGAACCGCAACGCCCCGCCGTAAAGGCAGGGCGTTTTTGATGTTTGTGCGGATTTCTGTGTCGTTCGATATGGGGAATCTTATCACTAAAATAGGATGCGAGGGAATATTTACCCTCTTCGTTCAACATATTCATTGAGTAACGAACGGAGAATATTTAATCGAAAGACCGAAATGCTCCGGACCGAAACACTTAAGCCCCTCCGGTGTTTTCCAAATTTCCGGTGCAGGAAGCGCAAAGATATTCATTTCCATTTCATCGCTGAAGTTGGGCGTTGTTACGGGGATTCCGTCCTTGTCGAGCATGCATATCAGATCCGGTACGACTACGTCGACTTCGCCGTCTCTGTATGAAACGATATTCTCATTCTTAAACTTGATCCTGTATTTCTGATCAAGGAATTCAGCCAAACCCTCCAATTCGATTTCTCCGACATTGAATCCTTCCTGTTTTTCGCAGGAAGCTTTTTTCAATTTTCCGTGGAACAAAAGTTTTCCGTTGAATTTTTCGGAAATTGCCTCCGCAACCACACGTCCGCCGGCCGGCCGGTTTTTTCGCAGAATTTTTCCGATATCCAGTGCATAAGAGATCGCATCGGGAATGATTGCTTCCTTATAATCACGGCCTGTCATCGGATGATCCGTGACGCCTACCATCGTACCGCTTGCCACGGCGATTGCGCGAACAATATCCTCTGCACGAAAATCATCGATCACATCTTTGACAATTATAACCTCACCAAAATCGGTCGCGACCGTCATCGGTGTTATTGCCTTGTTTTTTATAAAATACGTTGAATGTTGTAGTTCGGGAACAGAGCGCCCTGCCGGATCGGCGTCGATAATCGGTAGATTGAGGCGGCAGGCGGTGTGGAGCGCTTCCGCCGTGTTTGCGCCGCCAAGTTCTGTGGAAGAAACGGCAAAAAATTTTTCGCCCATGTATTCTTCCATACTACGAAACGCCAACAACGAAGCCGGGTAGTCCAAATGCGGCAACTGCATGAATCGTTCTTCTTCCTTTTCTTGCAAGCCTTTCGGTGCCCCGCAGCAATAGGGAGTCGCCACAAAACAGTCATCCGGCAGTTCGTTTAGGCTCACTATATTTAACTCAAGCCCCTCCGCAAAGTCTTGCTCCATCATAGCAAGTCCGTCCTCCAAATTGCCGCCGCCACCTGTTCCCAAAACGGCACAACCGTATAAAATATCAACAATCTCCTGCTTACTTAGTTTTTTCATGATCTTTCCCTCCTACGTTAAAAGGTCTGTATGCTACATCAAAGCCGAAATAATTCAAATCAAAGCACTTCAGTCCCTCCTCCGATGTCCATATTTCAGGAGAAGGCAGTACGAGAATCGTAAGTTCCCCGCCTTTTTCAAAGTTAGGTGTATTGACAGGAACTCCGCTCGCATCGATCATACATATCAGATCGGGTGATGTGACGTCCACGGCATCGTTTCGAAAAGAGATTATATTCTCGTTCTTGAACCAGATCCTGTATTTCTCACCTTCAAATTCATCGATACCGGCAAGGTGTATTTCTCCATAATTGTAACCGTCGCGAGTTTCCCACGGAGCATCTTCGATCGTTCCGCGAAATGCAACATCACCTTTGTTTTCCTGTGCGATTTTCCTTGCCACCGCATATCCATCGCCACCTGCCAATCTTGTTTCGCGCAGGATTTTCCCAATCCGCATCGCATAAGTCATGGCATTGGGTATCACAGACTCTTTGTAATCTTTTCCGTTCATCGGGTGATCTGCAATCCCGACCATATTACCGCTGGCCACTGCTATTGCACGTGCAATAGCCTCCGCGCGAAAATCGTCGACAACTTCTTTGACCAGCACGGTCTCGCCGAATTCTGTGGCAATAGCCATGGGATAAATAGGTTTCTTTTTAACAAAATATGTCGAGTATTGAAGATCCGGAACCGACCTGCCCGCCGCATCCGAGTTCATAATTGGTATGCCGAGCATGCCCGCGATGTAAAGTGCCTCGGCGGTGCTCTCCGCCCCAAGTTCAGAAGATGCCACCGCAAAGAATTTCTTTCCCATATATTCTTCCAGAGATCTAAATGCAAGCAGAGGTGCGGGATAATCAAACCGCGGCAGCCCCGCATAAATATCTTCTTCACCATCGACAAGCAGCCGAGGCGCCCCGCACCCGTATGGAGTTGCGAGAAAGTCTTCATCTCCCAATTCTTCAAGTTCAGCCATTTCTACTGCTTTGCCCATCCCATAGCATTCTTCTATCATTTTTAAGCCGGATTGAAGATTTCCGCCTCCTCCGGTACCTAAAACCGCGCATCCATAGATAATGTCAATTGATTCTTGTTTGCTGAGTGTTCTCATAACCCTACCTCCTCTTTGCTGTTTCCTTCACTTCTTTCCGGTACATATCCGTCACCGTCGAGTCTTCTGGAAGCAGACGGTTTGAAGCGCTCCGCTATCAGATAGATAACCGCCGCGAAAATAATTCCCGAATACTCTATCTTGATTGCGTATGCCAGTGCGGCACTGACCGCCCATGTAATGATTCCGACCCAATTATATCCCGGAAGAGCGTGCCAGCTCATAGCTTTCCCCTTTCCGACGATCCAGTAATCCGCAAATATAAGTCCGCCTATAGGGCATACGAGGAAAGACAGGAAGCTTAAGAAGCTTTCCACGTGATTGAGGATGCCGAACGCACCCATCAGGGTTCCTATTACTCCGACTACGACAGTAACTTCTCTTCTGCGATTGTCAGGAATTTTCAAAGCCATTGTGACATCCAAGGCTGCGCTGTAAGCATTGGTTGAGTTGGTGGTCCATGTGGCGAGAATCAGACATGTCACTCCAAAAACCGGAATTCCGACATCGGAAAGCACAACGCTTATATCATAGTTATTGGCGATTTTGGTTAAGATAACTCCTATTACCAGTGTGATTATTCCCAGAGGTAAAACACCCAGGACTGTTGAACGGATCGTTTCTCTGCGGTTTTTTTGAAATCTGGTAATGTCCATCGCCGAAATTGTCCCCACTGCATAGAAATTGAATGAAAGACTGACGCCCTCGAGAAATGTCATTGTTTGTTTTACACCGGTATCAAGTCCCGATATACCGTTTTGTTTGATTGTCAGAATCATTCCGACAGCCATTACGATCATGAGATACGGGATAGAAACATAATCAAGCTTCGAAAGGGCGTTTACTCCATATACAGCCGTAAGCAACATGATAAAGCCCCAGATGATATTTGACGCCACCAAAGGAAAAGGAATTCCGAGGCTGCTTTTCATAAAGTTCGCGAACGCTTCTCCGCAGAGACCGTTCTGGATACCGAACCATCCCACCAGATTGACCGCAAAAAGAACACTGACGATCAAACGCGCGCCACTTTCGCCGAAAGTTGATTGTGTCACAGTGCAGGAGGCCCGTCCAAGATCACTTGCAATCATGCCAAGTACGGACATAACAATAACAACAATCACGTAACCGATTGATCCGGAAATGATCGCAGGCCACACCGGCATCTCGGCGACAAGCAGTGCTCCCAGCAAGAATGACGGCACGCATACACAGATACCGGCTTGCACAAATGTCAGCGATATCCAACTTTTTCTCCGATCTAAGGGAATCGGGGCAAGCGCACTGACTTCCGCACTTCCATTTTTTGTTTTTTCTTCCATGTCAAGTCCTCCTAAATAGCATTGATGATATTAAATAAAAACCGCCGCGATCAACACCGTCCTGACGTATTTTTTGCCGGATGGCATAGATGATATCAACTACATGCACAATAAGTGCGGTGGGAGCTTATACCGAGCGGCATCATTTATTTAGTGCGTATGATATCATTTTGTCATTTTACTTTCATTATTTAATGTGATATAATTTTAGAAGATAATTGTGCACGTGCATAGTGGAGAGGTAAAACCATGAGTATAACAGTAAAAGATTGTCTTTTCCTCCCTACGTTGTCACTGGGATACGTGGCGGCAGGAGAAAATGGATTGAACAATATCGTAAATCGTATCGATGTGATTGAATTTATTCTGGATGAGGATGAGTTTGAAACACCAAATGTGATGTTCATTACGGCATTTCACGCAATTCGTGACAATGTGGATGCTCAATGTAGGGCACTTTATCAATATAAAAAACTCGGAGCCTCCGCAGTTGTGCTTTTCTATAGCGATCTCGTCATTCACTCTTTGGACAAGAAGGTCATACAGGCAGCCAACGAGCTGAATCTTCCTATCATAAAGCTTCCGGGAAGTGATCTTGGATTGCACTATTGCGATGTGATTGAAGAAGTTATGGAAGCAATTTTCATTGATCGAAAGCAGTTTGAGAATATATTGAGCAACACCCTTGACATGATTGCACAGCTCACCCCGGACAGACAAAACATCCAAGCACTTCTGGAGTTTGCATCGGGATTTGTAAAATCCTCATTATTTCTGTGCGACCACGCCAACCGTCTGATCGGCAGTGCATGCTGGCCTCGAAACAGCGGCATCGATCGACTTTGGAATATAATTTCGTATTTTGATTCTCACGATACGCCCGATGATCTCAGCACAGTACGCTTGACATCAGGAGCCACAAGCTTTTACAGAAAGGTATTCACTGTAAAGCCGCAGACGGAACTGATCCTTTATGCGTCTTGCCGAAACAGTGTGTTATCATCATTATCGTTGGATCAAATTACCGAAATGGTACGACTTTTTGCTTCCATTTGGAACTACAACTTGGACTTCAGCGACCGAAATTCTCTGCTCACTTTGCTTTTGGTCGGAAATTACGAGTCGGTCGGAAAGTTGTGCGAAGATAGTGGGATCAATTTGTCCGAATATGATACGCTACTGATTGCCGAACGGAAGCCAAATGGTAACGATATACCCAAAGAGGCAATGCCGGCAAAGCTCCGAGGGGGCTTGCCGTCGGGTGCTTTTTTGCTCGAAACGAATGCCGAACGTGAAATCGCGCTCATAAAAAGCAACTCTTTAGGTGGATCTACGGTGAATCCCGAGAAATTTAGTTTCCTTTCCGGCTGTCGCTTTATCATCGTCGGAGAGCATTTTGATCCTTTGTCTCTGAAGGAGTTTTACACTCGATATTGCAACAGCATAGAGGCGATCACAAAGATTTTCAGAACAAAAACCGTATTCACGGTCGAAGAGATCAACTTTGTGGATCGGTGCATGCGTTTGAAAAAAGGCGATTCACACGAGAAATCACCATATCCGGAAAAACTTTCACCGCTTCTGGACTTCAAGCACCGTGACACGCTTGAGACTGTTGCGACATTTCTTTTGGATGCCGATTCACAGGTCAAGACCACAGCGGAACTGCTATACATTCATCGTAACACGGTAAGACATCGGTTGCGTGAGGCTCATGAGATTACCAAGCTTGACGCCACGGCTCTTCCGGACAGTTACACACTGTACGTCGCAGCAGCTCTTCACCGTATTTCAGGGATTCATGTGGATGAAAAGCATGATGAATAGGATGCAACGGAAGCGATGGGATACGATGAATGGGAAGCGACGGAGCCACAAGGTATGCGTGCGAAAGGGTAAAATTAACGTTTGCTTTAAAACAACCGATAACTACGCAGGATTTTGCCATTGCTTAAAACTCAATGTTCTTGAATAAAACCAACGTTTCAAATCGGTATCCACGGGTAATAATATTGCATAAAATCATTTTTTGCACAATTGAATTTATGGAAGATATAGACGATGACTGCCCGGCAGGGTTGCGGCGAAAGGGCTGCGCGGATTGATGGGCAGACAGGAGCGAAGTGTATCAGGAGGTAGATTTATGCTTTTTACTACGACACAGGCTCATGAGGATTTCAGAGCCAAGGTGAGAAAGTTTGCGGAGGAGGAGATTAAACCGATCGCATTTAAGCTAGACCGGGAGAATGAATTTCCTTATGATGCGGTAAGGAAGATGGCGGAGCTCGGATTTATGGGATTGCCATACGATAAGAAGTACGGCGGTGCGGGTTCTGATGTATTGAGTTATGCGATAGCGGTGGAGGAGCTTTCCAGGGTGGACGGCGGTGCGGGAGTAATTCTTTCCGCGCACACTTCTCTGGGAACTTATCCGATAGACGCATTTGGGACGGAGGAACAGAAACAGAAGTATCTGATTCCGCTCGCAAAGGGAGAAAAGCTGGGTGCTTTCGGACTTACCGAACCGAATGCCGGATCCGATGCGGGAGGAACGGAAACCACGGCGGTGCTTGAGGGCGATCATTACGTTTTGAACGGTGGAAAGATATTCATAACCAATGCGCCCGTGGCTGACATATACATAGTATTTGCAGTCACCACGCCGAATATCGGCACGCACGGAATCAGCGCATTCATAGTGGAAAAAGGCTATGAGGGATTTGATTTTGGGGATCATTATGATAAGATGGGCATAAGATCTTCATCGACCGCGGAGCTTATATTCAATGACGTGAAGGTACCTGCGGAAAATCTGCTCGGAAAAGAGGGGCAGGGCTTCAAAATAGCAATGTCGACTCTTGACGGGGGAAGGATCGGAATAGCGGCTCAGGCTCTCGGGATAGGGCAGGGTGCATTTGATCACGCAAAAGAATATGCCCTTGAGAGGGTACAGTTCGATATGCCGGTGGCATTCCAACAGGTCAACCAGTTCAAGTTTGCCGACATGGCGATCAAACTCACCAACGCCAGAAATCTCGTGTATGCGGCGGCGGAGAAAAAGCAGGCTCACGTTCCTTACGGATTGGATTCGGCGATGGCAAAGACGTATGCGTCGGATGTTGCCGTTGAAATATGCAACGATGCGCTCCAGTTGCACGGCGGCAACGGATTCCTGAAGGGGATGGAAGTTGAGCGTGCCTATCGCGATGCAAAGATTACAACCATATATGAAGGAACAAATGAGATACAGCGAGTTGTGATAGCTGCCCACATACTCGGAAGAGCTCCCAAGACGACGGTGGCCTCGTCCAAGGAAAAAGGACCGATAACCGGAAACCGGAAGAAAGAGATATATGCGAAGGGAACTGCGCGTGAAAGAGTGGACAAGCTTGTGGAATCACTTAAGGCCGACGGATACGATTTCAGCGTGGGGATAGATCCGATGACGCCGATTGCGGATGCCGACAGAGTGGTTTCCGCGGGTAAAGGAATCGGAGAAAAGAAAAACATGAAGCTGATCGAAGATCTCGCAAAGCAGGCAGGAGCGGCGATAGGCTCTTCAAGACCTGTTGCGGAAACCCTAAAATATCTTCCGATCGATCGTTATGTGGGCATGTCCGGGCAGAAGTTTGGAGGCAATCTCTATATAGCCTGTGGTATATCCGGAGCGGGACAGCACCTCAAGGGGATTCGCGAGGCCACGACCATAGTTGCCATCAATAAAAACAAGAATGCGCCTATTTTCAAAAATGCGGACTACGGGATCGTCGGGGATGTCATGGAGATACTTCCACTGCTGACCGAGGCGTTGGATGACGGGAAAGCCAAAAAACCGGCTCCGCCGAGAGTCAAGATGAGAAAGGCGACCGTTCTGAAAGACGCTTCTCATTGGACGAGATATGTATGCAACGGATGCGGTTACGAATACGACCCGGGATTCGGGGATGAAGAAGGCGGAATAAGCCCGGGAACTACATTTGAAGCTTTGCCGGAGGAATGGATCTGTCCGATCTGCGGTGAGGAAAAAACGGCTTTTGTAGAAGTTGAAAAATATTCCAGCAAGGAGGAAAAGTAATGCAGTGCGTAAGAAAAGTAACAGACGATTTGTTCTGGGTCGGTGCCAATGACAAGAAATTGCAGCTGTTTGAGAGCATTCATCCGATAGACGGCATTGGGGTTTCGTATAACTCATATCTGCTCTTGGATGAGAAAACGGTTTTATTCGATACTGCGGACTGGACCGTGGGTCAGCAGTTCATTGAAAATGTCGAGTATGTGCTTGATGGTCGCAAACTTGACTATCTGGTGATCAACCACATTGAACCCGACCATGCCGCATCCATAGGTGAGATCGTGCTCAGGTATCCCGATGTCAAAGTGATATCGACGGAAAAAGCGTGGCTCCTTCTGAATCAGTTCCGATTCCATGTTGATGAAGAGAATTTTATCCAGGTAAAAGAAGGGGAGGAAATTTCTTTTGGAAAGCATAAGTTTACCTTTATTGCGGCGCCGATGGTTCATTGGCCTGAAGTTATGGTAAGCTTTGATATGACAAACGGTGTTTTGTTCAGCGCGGATGCTTTTGGCACTTTCAAATCCCTTGACGGTGCGCTTTTTGCGGATGAAGTTGATTTTAAGGGGGAATGGATCGACGAGGCAAGAAGATACTACGGCAACATAGTGGGCAAATATGGGCCTCAGGTCATGGCGCTGATCAAAAAAGCCTCAAAATTGGACATCGAGTATATATGTCCTTTGCACGGTCCGGTTTGGCGCAAAGATATAGATTGGTTTATAGACAAGTACGTGCACTGGGCGACTTATGTGCCGGAAGAAAAAGGAGTCTTGATCGTATACGCGTCCATGTACGGAAACACTATGTCCGCCGCAAATATACTTGCATCAAAGATCCATGAAAAAGGTTTCCACAATGTGAGGATGTACGACATTGCAGAAACCCATGTTTCTTTCCTTATAGGCGAGGCGTTCAAGTACAGCCATTTGGCGTTACTCTCGGTGACCTACAACCTCAATGTATTTCCGCCGATGCAGGGCTTTATTGACGATATGAAGCGCCTGAATCTGCAGAAGAGAGTGGTTGGCGTGGTGGAAAACGGATCGTGGGCGCCTCAGGCGGGAGATCTCATGTGTAAGGAACTTGACGGCATGAAGCAGATGACGGTACTTAACGAACAGGTTTCGCTGCTTTCGTCGGTGACCGATACGACGGAAAAGGAACTGGACGCACTGGCGGACAGCATCATAGAGTCAATGAAACAAGATTATTGATCTTGCTTGCCGATATCAATACGCTGAAATCCAAGATTTAACTATAGCGTAAAATAAACGGTGACTGACCAATAAGTCCGGCCGGACTTATTGGCGCATGAGCAGGATGCTCATGCGCGGAGGTTCATTTTTGGGCGGACGTGAACCTCCGGCAGTCACCGTTTTATGCTTGCATCGGCGAATCCCACAGTTTGCTTTGCAGATCCGAAATGCGAAGTTTTTTATCGGCAAACCGTCAAAACCACGCAAACCGACGAGCTATTTCGCCGGGACGCTTCCTGCACAAAATTTTCTATGCGAATACCGAAAATTTATTTCAATTTGTTTGACATGCTTTCGAAAATATAGTAAAGTAAGTATACTGTTCACAGGCTGTTGTAGCTCAGTAGGTAGAGCGCATCCTTGGTAAGGATGAGGTTCGGCAGTTCAAGTCTGCTCAACAGCTCCAATTTTGAAAGAAAACTATTTTATTTAAAAGGAGTAGTCAAATGGCAAAACAGAAATACGAGAGAACAAAGCCGCATATCAACATCGGAACCATCGGTCACGTAGACCATGGAAAAACAACGCTGACGGCAGCGATAACAAAGGTGCTGCACGCAAAGTACAACTTGGGAGAGAACGTTGACTTTGATCAGATAGACAAGGCACCTGAGGAAAAAGAAAGAGGAATCACTATTTCTTCGGCGCACGTCGAATATGAAACACCAAACAGACACTATGCGCACGTGGACTGCCCGGGACATGCCGACTATGTAAAGAACATGATCACGGGAGCTGCGCAGATGGACGGGGCGATCCTTGTGGTAGCTGCAACTGACGGACCTATGCCACAGACAAGAGAACACATCGTACTTTCCAGACAGGTGGGAGTACCGTACATCATCGTGTTCCTGAATAAGTGTGACATGGTGGATGATGATGAGCTTCTTGATCTTGTAGAGATGGAAGTAAGGGAACTTCTGAGCGAATATGAATTCCCGGGAGACGACACACCTATCATCAGAGGCTCCGCACTCAAGGCGCTTGAAGATCCAAACGGAGAGTGGTCCGAGAAGATCGTTGAGCTGATGGAAGAAGTGGATGGCTACATACCTGAGCCGAAGAGAGACAACGACAAACCTTTCCTTATGCCAGTCGAGGACGTATTCTCGATTACAGGTCGCGGAACTGTTGCAACGGGAAGAGTAGAAAGAGGAATCCTTAAGGTAGGCGATGAAGTCGAAATCGTGGGAATGAGCGATGAGAGAAGAAAGGTAGTTGTTACCGGAGTGGAGATGTTCAGAAAGCTGCTGGACGAAGCTGAAACGGGAGACAACATAGGAGCGCTTCTCAGAGGTGTACAGAGGACGGAGATCCAGAGGGGGCAGGTACTTGCGGCACCGGGAACGATCAATCCGCACACCAAGTTCAAGGGACAGGTATATGTGCTGAAGAAAGAAGAGGGTGGAAGACATACGCCGTTCTTCAACGGATACAGACCGCAGTTCTACTTCAGAACAACGGACGTAACGGGAGATCTTAAACTTCCTGAGGGCACAGAGATGTGCATGCCGGGAGACAACGTAGTAATGGAGATCAGCCTGATCACGCCAATAGCTATAGAAGAAGGTTTGAGATTCGCTATCAGAGAGGGCGGAAGAACGGTAGGTTCCGGAGTGGTAACCGAGATCCTCGAGTAACAATAAGATTTGATCCGAGGTGATTCGTCAAGAATCACCTCTTTTATTGTGACCGTGAGGCTGCGGGATCGACAATTTTGTGTTGACATCGGTACTGCGATGTTGTACACTTAATGGGCGACTCTATGAAAGAAACATAACAGAGCTGGTCTCCGGCTCTGGATTTTAGTTAAAAAACGGAGGTCAAGATGAGAGTTAAAGTAACATTGGCATGTACTGAATGCAAGCAGAGAAATTACAATACGGTCAAAAACAAGAAGAACGATCCGGATCGTGTTGAACTGAAAAAGTATTGTCCGTTTTGCAGAAAGCAGACAGTTCACAAAGAGACGAAATAAGGAGGGTTTGTGATGGCAAAGTCAAAACCGAACAAACCGGGTAATGTCAATAAGGAAACTTCGCAAAACGTGAGGGAGCAGGCCAAGAGAATGGCGATGGCAAACAGCCGGAAAAAGGAAAAGGTTTCCACAAAGGAGTACTGGAAGGGTGTTAAGCAGGAAATCGGCAAGGTTGTGTGGCCCACCAAGAAAGAGTTGGGTACTTTTACAGTTGTGGTTATCTGCACGTGTGCCGTTTTTGCACTGGCTTTCTGGGGAATAGATTCGGCTTTCCTTGCTGCGCTTAAGGCGGTTCTCGGAGTTACTTTGAGCTAAAGAGTGGGTATACAGATGTCTGATGTTGAAAACAAAGGATCCGCAAATATTTTTTCTCCGCTGGAGGGAGAGGGGATACGCGGTGACGGATTGGCTCACTGGTATGTGGTGCACACGTATTCAGGTCACGAGAATAAAGTAAAAATGAATATAGAAAAGATGGTTGAGAACCGCGGAATGCAGGATCTTGTTCTTGATATTATCGTTCCTACGGAGGATCGCGTCGAAGTAAAAGACGGACAGAGAAAGATCAAGACCAGAAAAATATTTCCGGGTTATGTGATCATCAAGATGGTCGTTACCAATGAATCGTGGTACCTTGTGAGGAATACTCAAGGCGTCACGGGTTTTGTCGGGCACGGCTCTGAACCTTTCCCGCTCACTCCCGAAGAGGTCGCGAGGATGGGAATTGAAAAAGTTAATATCGATCTGGATGTTGAAGTCGGCGATACGATACGTGTCATCAGCGGTCCGTTTGAAAGCTTCATGGGAGAAGTTTTGGGAATAAACCCGGACAAGCAGATTCTGACCGTCAAGGTTTCGATGTTCGGTAGAGATACCCCTGTTGAACTTGAGTTCAGCCAGGTGGACAAATTGAATTAAGGGAAAGGAGGAGAGAGAATGGCAAAGAAAATCGAAGGATATATCAAACTTCAGATCCCTGCGGGAGGAGCCACACCGGCGCCACCTGTCGGTCCTGCGCTCGGTCAGCACGGCGTGAATATTATGGATTTCTGCAAGCAGTTCAATGCAAAGACACAGGATCAGCCGGGAATGGTGATTCCGGTTGTTATCACCGTTTATGCGGACAGATCGTTCACCTTTATAACCAAAACGCCGCCTGCGGCGGTGCTTCTGAAAAAGGCGGCGGGATTGGACAAGGCGTCCGGAGAGCCTAACAAGACAAAGGTTGCCACACTGACCACCGCACAGGTCGAAGAGATCGCAAAGGTCAAGATGCCGGATCTCAATGCGGCGAATTTGGAATCCGCAGTCAACATGGTCAAGGGTACGGCAAGAAGCATGGGAATAGTTGTAGAAGATTGATTTATTGTGGGAGAGAGAGGCTTTGTCGCTCGCTTTCGTTTGAACCACGAGGAGGAAAAATGGCTAAAAGAGGAAAAAATTACAGAGCTTCGGTAGAGAAGTTCGACAGGGCGGAGCTTCACGAAGTAAAAGAAGCTATGAACCTGGTGACGGAAACGTCAAAAGCAAAATTCGATGAGACGGTGGAAGTGCACATCAGACTCGGTGTGGACGGCAGACACGCTGATCAGCAGGTCAGAGGTGCCATGGTGCTGCCTCACGGAACGGGAAAGAGCGTAAAAGCTCTGGTATTCGCCAAGGGCGCCAAGGCCGATGAGGCGCAGGCTGCAGGTGCGGATTACGTGGGCGCCGAGGAGTTGGCGCAGAAAATCCAAAGTGAGAGTTGGTTCGACTTTGATGTAGTGGTCGCAACACCGGACATGATGGGTGTTGTGGGAAGACTCGGTAAGGTTTTGGGACCTAAAGGCCTCATGCCAAATCCTAAATCGGGAACGGTGACTATGGACTTGGAGAAAGCTCTGGCCGACATCAAAGCGGGTAAAGTTGAGTATCGTCTTGACAAACAGAATATCATCCACACTGTAATAGGTAAAAAGTCTTTTGGGGCGGAAAAACTCGAGGACAATTTCAGAGCACTTATCGATGCAGTGGTAAAGGCCAAGCCTGCCGCAGCAAAGGGTCAGTATCTGAAGAGCGTGACGGTGGCTGCGACGATGGGACCGGGTGTAAAGGTAAATCCTGCGGTTCTGATGCAGTAGGAAAAGGGATCCGACGAGGTTGCGGTGACCGTGTAGGCACGCAATGCTCCACATCCGGGTGCGGGCTGAAACAGTAGCGTAGGAATGTGGAGTCGGAAAGAAAAAATAAAAATGAAGTCAAAACCGTAGACAGCGGGTGCGAAAGCTTAATTTCCCGCCGAGGTACAATATAAAGAGTATTGACCTTGTCTGCGTACGGACGCAATTGTTCGTTATGAAGATGAGGTCTTTCGCTATTTGAGTACCGCATACTTTAGAAAGGAGAAACATGTCAGAAAAAGCAAAACAGCAGAAACAGATCATTATTGATGAGATCAAAGGGAAGCTAGACGGCGCACAATCTGCCGTGCTGATCGACTACATGGGCATTACAGTGGCTGAAGCCGATCAGATGAGAAGAAAGCTTCGTGAGGCCGAGGTTGATTACAGTGTATACAAAAACACTCTCATGAAGAGAGCCGTTGAGGGCACCGAATTTGAAAAGCTTTCGGAAGCTATGTCCGGACCTAGTGCAATTGCCGTAAGCAAGACGGATGCAACCGCTCCGGCAAGAGTACTGAAGAACCTCATCGACGATTTCAAGAAGATGGAACTCAAGGCCGGTATAGTGGAGGGAGAGTTTTACGACAATACGGGCATAGTCCAGATTGCCGAAATCCCGTCAAGAGACGAGCTGATCGCCAAATTCATGGGCAGCATTCAATCCCCGATCGGAACATTTGTCAGGACTTTGTCCGCTATTGCAGAGGCAAAACCTGTAGACGGCGCGGACGCAAGTACGGATGATGCCGATAAAGAAGTGACGGATGCTAAGACTGAGCAAGCGCAGGTCGAAGCCGTGCCTGAAGCAGGAAAAACCGAAGCGGCGCCTGAAGAGGAATCAGGCGATGGCGCATCCGAAGATCAAGCAACCGATGGCTCAACTGAGGCGTGAAAAGGCCATAAGGCAAAGACAGAAAAAAGAGAAACAGATAAGATCAAGGTATTGATTTAAACACATTTTATAAATTTAGGAGGAAATTATGGACAAGAATCAGATAATCGAAGCGATAAAGAACATGTCGGTTTTGGAGCTTAACGAGTTGGTTAAGGCTTGCGAGGAAGAATTCGGAGTTTCAGCAGCAGCTCCTGTTGCGGTTGCCGGTGCGGTAGCGGGCGGAGCCGCTGAAGAGCAGTCCGAGTTCACCGTTGTACTCAAGGAAGTAGGCGGTGAGAAGATCAAAGTCATCAAGGCCGTAAGAGAAATCACAGGCCTTGGACTTAAAGAAGCGAAAGCTTTGGTTGACGGAGCGCCTGCAAATGTCAAAGAAGGTGTTGAAAAGGAAGAAGCCGATGAGATCAAGGCTAAACTTGAAGAAGTCGGCGCAGCTGTGGAATTCAAGTAAGACTCACACATTGCCAAAGCGCAAACAAAGCTTGGAATCATATGAAACTTGGAAGACCGGGTGAAAAATCCGGAGTAGGGAATCAGATGATTTGATTTTCGGGCAGCGAGCCGGATCGAGCGACCCTGCGGAACTACATGACCGCAACGTCGATTTTCGGCTCACTGCTCTTTTACTTTTGAACCGTATGGAATATATTTAATTTAGAGAAATAACTAAATTGCAATATATCGATACTTCGGTCTTTTTGTGTTGACTATTTGACGGGTGTGACGTATAATAGTAGACTGCCATGCGAGTAATAAAAAGTAGGAGATAAGGAGTGATAGGAATGCCAAAGCCAATCCAAGTTGGTAGAAAAGAACGTATGTCTTACGGAAAAATCAATGAAGTGGGGGAAATGCCCAACCTAATTGACATTCAGACCAGTTCTTATGACTGGTTTTTGAGAGAAGGACTTCATGAAGTTTTTGAAGACATTTCACCGATAAGAGATTACGCGGGAAACTTAAGCCTGGAGTTTATCGATTATTCACTGAGCGAACCCCAAAAATACAGCCAAGAGGAATGCAAAGAACGTGATGTTACATACGCTGCGCCGCTCAAAGTGAGAGTCAGACTCGTAAATCGTGAGACCGGCGAAGTCAAGGAACAGGAAGTTTTTATGGGAGACTTCCCTTTGATGACAGATAAGGGGACGTTCATCTACAACGGAGCGGAAAGAGTTATCGTGACACAGCTTGTGCGTTCACCCGGGCCGTATTTCGGGGAAGAAACCGATAAGTCGGGCACAAAACTCTATTCGACTCAGATCATACCTAACAGAGGTGCTTGGATTGAGTATGAGACGGACTCAAACGAGATTCTTTCTGTAAGAGTCGATCGTACGAGAAAGCAACCTCTCACGATACTTCTGAGGGCACTCGGGATGGGAAGCGACGAGGAGATTTTGCGCACGTTCGGACCGGACATGCGACTTATGAAGACGCTGGAAAAAGACACAACTAAAGATTGCGAGTCAGGTCTTGAGGAGATATACAAAAAACTCAGGCCGGGAGAGCCACCGACACCGGACAGCGCACGTTCACTGCTCAATTCACTGTTTTACGATCCCAAACGATATGATTTGGCACATGTCGGAAGATATAAATACAACAAAAAATTGGGACTGGCAGATCGTCTGGTCGATGTCGATGCGGCCGAAGACGTAATAGATCCGAACACGGGTGAAATAATCGTGGAAGCCGGCGAGAGGATATCAAGAGCACTCGGCAAGGTGATAGAAGATGCCGGGGTACTTGCCGTTACCGTACACGGAAAAACCGATGAGACCGTGGAAACGAAGGTCATCGGAAATCAGTTCGTGAACGTAGACCGCTACATAAAAGAAAAAGATATACCGGAAAAGATGCCGCGCAAGGTTTATTATCCCATTCTTAAGGAGATCATGGAGGAAAAACTCAAAGGCGCCAAGCTGAAAGAACGGTTGAAAGAACGGAAAAACGAACTTTCGCCAAAGCACATAGTAATGGCGGACATTATAGCTTCCATAAGTTATATACTGAATCTTAATTACGGCGTCGGATCCACCGATGATATAGACCATTTGGGGAACCGCAGACTCAGGACGGTGGGAGAACTTCTTCAGAACCAGTTCAGAATAGGTCTTGCAAGAATGGAGCGTGTGGTCAAGGAAAGAATGACCATTCAAGATATGGAAGCCACCACTCCGCAGGCACTTATGAATATAAGACCTGTGACGGCTGCGATAAAAGAGTTTTTCGGAAGCTCACAACTTTCGCAGTTCATGGATCAGAACAATCCGCTCGCCGAACTCACACATAAGAGAAGACTATCGGCTCTGGGTCCGGGAGGATTGTCAAGGGAGAGAGCCGGATTTGAAGTTAGGGATATTCATCAGTCGCACTACGGCAGGATGTGCCCGATAGAAACTCCGGAAGGCCCAAATATAGGATTGATCGGATCTTTGACTACGTATGGAGTGATTAACGAGTATGGCTTTATAGAAACGCCTTACAGGGTGGTTGACAAAGAAGCAGGCAGAGTGACCGACGAGATCCGTTATGTTTCGGCGGATGAAGAAGAACTGCTTATTGTTGCACAGGCAAATGAACCGCTTGACGGTGAGGGACATTTTTTGAATGAAAAAGTTGCCGCAAGAGGAGTAGGCGGCGAGATAGCGATGTTCCCGAAAAGTTCGGTGGATATGATGGACGTATCGCCCAAACAGGTGGTTTCCGTTGCGACTGCGATGATTCCTTTTCTCGAAAACGATGATGCCAACCGTGCGCTCATGGGTTCCAACATGCAGCGTCAGGCGGTTCCGCTTTTGGTGACGGAAGCGCCTTATGTGGGTACCGGCATTGAATATAAAGCGGCGTGCGACTCGGGAGTGGTGATACTGGCAAAAAATTCGGGAACCGTTGAATTTGTCGATGCGGATTATATTAGAATAAGACGTGACAAAGATAATGGAATTGATGAGTTCAAGTTGCTGAAATTCAAGAGATCCAATCAGGGGACGTGCATTAACCAAAGACCTATAGTGACCCACGGTGAGCATGTCAACGAGGGAGAAGTCATAGCGGACGGACCGTCCACGGAACTTGGCGAGATAGCCCTTGGAAAGAACCTTCTGATAGGATTCATGACATGGGAAGGCTACAACTACGAGGATGCCATAATTTTAAACGAGAAACTTATAATGGACGATGTTCTGACGTCACTTCATATAGTTGAGTATGAATCGGAGGCCAGAGATACTAAGTTGGGACCTGAAGAGATCACAAGGGATCTTCCCAACATAAGCGACGATGCGCTTAAGGATCTGGACGAGGACGGTATTATTCGCGTCGGTGCGGAGGTAAACTCCACTGATATTCTCGTGGGGAAAACCACACCTAAAGGTGAAAACGATATGAGTGCCGAGGAGAGACTTCTTCGTGCGATTTTCGGTGACAAGGCAAGAGAGGTAAGGGATACTTCTCTGCGGGTTCCCCACGGAGAACAGGGAATAGTTGTGGAGGTACGGGTATTCTCACGTAGCAACGGCGATGAGCTTCCGCCGGGAGTGTCCAAACTGGTGCGCTGCTACATTGCGACCAAGAGGAAGATTCAGGTGGGCGACAAGATGGCGGGGCGCCACGGCAACAAGGGCGTAATTTCGAGGATCCTGCCTGAAGAAGACATGCCGTTTCTTGAAAACGGGCAAGCACTGCAGGTCATGCTCAACCCACTCGGCGTACCTTCGAGAATGAACGTCGGGCAGGTACTTGAGGTTCATCTGGGACTTGCGGCAAGGAAAAAGGGTTGGTATATAGCCACACCGGTATTTGACGGCGCAAATGAAAGGGATATCCGTGAACTTCTGGAAGACTGCGGTTATTCGGAAACCGGTAAACTGAAACTCAGAGACGGAAGAACGGGAGAGTACTTTGACAAACCCGTTACCGTGGGATACATGTACATGCTTAAGCTCCATCATCTTGTGGATGATAAGATACATGCGAGAAGCACCGGGCCGTATTCGCTCGTCACGCAGCAGCCTCTCGGCGGTAAAGCACAGTTCGGGGGACAGCGCTTCGGAGAAATGGAAGTTTGGGCTCTCGAGGCGTATGGCGCTGCCTATACCCTGCAGGAGATACTGACTGTGAAATCCGATGATATAGTGGGACGTGTCAAGACATACGAGGCCATAGTTAAAGGGGACAATATCAGAGAGCCGGGAATCCCGGAATCTTTCAAGGTGCTCATAAAGGAACTGCAATCCCTGGCGCTTGATGTCAGAGTGCTTGCTGAAAACGATGAGGAAATAGAACTCAAGGAAATGAGCGACTATGACACACCGAGCAGTATCAACGGAATCATCAACATGAAATCGGAAATGGAGAGTGAGGAGCAACTTTTGAACAGCGGCTTCATTGAAGAAGACGGTGAGGACGATGAGTCTTCCGACGAAGAGAGCGCCGAAGAAGATATATAGGAAAGGGAGGAAATCTGTGACTGAAAACACAAACAAAAAGGGATATCTGGAATCAAGCACCTTCGAATCCTTACAGATCAGGCTTGCCTCGACCGACAAGATCCTTGACTGGTCCCATGGAGAAGTGACAAAACCTGAAACTATAAATTACAGAACCCAGAAACCTGAACGCGACGGACTGTTCTGCGAGAAAATTTTCGGACCCACAAAGGATTGGGAATGCCATTGCGGTAAGTATAAGAGAATCAGGTTCAAGGGAATCATATGTGACAGATGTGGCGTAGAGGTCACAAAATCCAAGGTAAGGCGAGAGCGAATGGGACATATCAAACTTGCCGCTCCGGTTTCGCATATCTGGTATTTCAAAGGAATCCCCTCGAGGATGGGGCTGATACTTGAGATAACACCAAGAAATCTGGAAAGGGTTTTGTATTTCGCTTCGTATATAGTGCTCGATCCCGGTGATCCCAAGATTACGGGACTGAATGAGAAACAGATTTTATCGGAGCAGGAATACCGCGACGCCAGAGAGGCGTACGGCAACTCTTTCCGTGCGGGAATGGGAGCCGAAGCGGTAAGGGAACTCCTGGAAAAAATAGACCTGGATGAACTTTCGGTAAGCCTGCGAAAAGACTTGAAGGACGCCACAGGGCAAAAAAAGATTAAACTGATCAGAAGACTTGAAGTTGTAGAGGCGCTGCGCCACTCCGGAAATCGCCCGGAGTGGATGGTGTTGAGTGTGGTGCCTGTAATCCCTCCCGATTTGAGACCTATGGTTCAGTTGGACGGTGGCAGATTTGCAACATCGGATCTGAATGACCTTTACAGAAGGGTAATAAACAGAAATAACAGACTCAAACGCCTGTTGGAGCTTGGGGCTCCGGACATCATAGTCAGAAATGAGAAGAGGATGCTTCAGGAGGCTGTTGATTCCCTCATAGACAACGGAAGACGAGGAAGAGCCGTAACAGGACCGGGGGGCAGACCGCTGAAATCGCTTTCCGATATGCTCAAGGGAAAACAGGGCAGATTCCGTCAGAACCTGCTCGGTAAACGCGTCGACTACTCCGGGCGTTCGGTTATAGTGGTTGGTCCCGAACTTGAATTTTACCAGTGCGGACTTCCCAAGAAGATGGCTCTGGAGCTGTTTAAGCCGTTCATAATGAAAGAGCTTGTTGAGCAGAGCTTTGCGCACAACATAAAAAATGCCAAGAGAATGGTGGAGAAAGTAAAGCCTGAAGTTTGGGATGTGCTTGAAAAGGTGATAAAAGAGCATCCCGTTATGCTCAACAGAGCCCCTACGCTACACCGACTCGGGATACAGGCATTTGAACCGGTACTCGTGGAGGGTAAGGCGCTTAAGCTGCATCCTCTCGTGTGTACGGCTTTCAATGCCGACTTTGACGGGGATCAGATGGCTGTCCATGTTCCGCTTTCGGTAGAGGCGCAGGCGGAAGCAAGATTCCTTATGCTTTCGGTAAATAATATTTTAGCGCCGAAAGACGGATCGCCGATCACAACACCTACCCAAGACATGATACTCGGAGCATATTATCTGACGTACCCGGGAACGTGCAAAAAGGTCGAAAAAGTCGTAAAAGACCCCGATATTGCAGGATCAGGGGAGACAAAAGGGCAAAAAGCAAAAAATAAGTCGAAAACGGCGCAAACCGGCGAGAATACGGAAACCGAAGAAAAAGTCTACTACAGAATGGACGAATTTAGCGACAATCAGATTGCGAAAAAGAACAGAGAAGACGGCTTTGAGCGTATACCCGAGAAGGGCGACGGCAAGGTGTTCACCGATATAGATGAGATGATCATGGCATATCGAACAGGTATGGTAAGTGTCCATGCCAGGGTGAAAGTCAGGGTTCATATAGGCGACAAGGACAGAGGACGCCTCGTTGAGTCCACCGTGGGGCGGTTTATATTCAATCAGGGGATCCCACAGGATCTTGGATTTGTAAACCGCGAAGAAGACAAGCACTCGTTGGAGATAAATGACCTTTGCGGAAAGAAAAAACTGGGTGAAATTATAGATCACTGCTATAGGATTCACGAAAACACCGGAACGGTGCTGATGCTGGACTACATCAAGTCGATAGGATATAGGTACTCGACCAAGGCAGCCGTTTCAATAGGAATTTCCGACATGAAGATTCCTGAGAGCAAGTGGAATGTGATAGATGCAGCTCAAGAAGAAGTTGACAGGTACGAGAAAGCATATCGCAGAGGCATGATTTCAAACAACGAACGGGTAAAAAAGCTTGTTGAAACGTGGAATGTCGCCACGGATCAGATAGGGGATGCCCTGATGGATTCCCTTGAGCCGGACAACAACTTAAATATAATGGCCACGTCGGGAGCCCGCGGAAGCAAGAACCAGATCCGCCAGATAGGTGGGATGCGCGGACTTATGGGAACGGCGACAGGTAAGACCGTTGAAATACCTATCAAGGCAAACTTCAGAGAAGGGTTGTCGATACTGGAGTACTTTATTTCGTCAAACGGTGCGCGTAAGGGCCTTGCCGATACAGCGCTTCGTACCGCCGATTCCGGATACCTTACAAGAAGACTTGTCGATGTGTCGCATAACGTGATAGTGAGAGATTACGACTGCGGAACGGAAGAGGGTGTGGATGTTTCCGCATTCACCGACGGCAAGGAAGTGCTTGAGAAGCTGAGCGACCGTATTGCGGGCAGAACCGCCGCAGAAGACATTGTGGATCCTGAAACCGGCGAGATTCTTGTGAAAAAGGGAGAAGAGATAGATGATCTTGTGGCATCCAAGATTGAAAACTTGGGAATTGAGACCATAAAGATCCGATCCGTCATGACGTGCAGGAGCAAGAGCGGCGTTTGCGCCAAGTGCTACGGAAAAAATCTCGCAACAGGCGAGGAGGTCAATATCGGAGAATCCGTCGGAATCACAGCCGCACAGTCCATCGGGGAGCCGGGTACCCAGCTGACCATGAGAACTTTCCACACGGGAGGTGTTGCGGGCTCGGATATAACTCAGGGTCTTCCGAGAGTCGAGGAGCTGTTCGAGGCAAGAAAGCCTAAGGGGCTTGCGGAAATATGCGAAGAAGACGGAGTGGTTCAGGGGATAGAAACCCGTCCGAACGGCAAGACCGGTGTAACAATAATATCTTCCGAAACAGGCGAAAGCAAAACCTATGATGTTCCGTACAATGCCATTATGGCGGTAAAGGAAGGTCAGGAAATCAAGGCGGGAGAGAATATAACGCGCGGGCCTCTCAATCCGCATGATATTTTCAAACTCAAAGGAGTCAAAGGGGTCTATGATTACCTGCTGATGGAAGTGCAGAGAGTGTACAGAAACCAGGGTGTGGACATAAATGACAAGCACATTGAAATAATAGCCAGTCAGATGCTGTCTAAATTCAAGATTGAAGATCCGGGGGATACAGATCTGTTGCCGGGCGGAATGTACGGCAAGATTGAACTTGAGGAAGCCAATGATGCGGCGGAAGCCGAAGGTAAAGCGCCGGCTTTGGCAAAACAGCTGTTGCTTGGCATAACCAAAGCATCCCTTGCCACAAGCTCATTCCTTTCCGCAGCATCTTTCCAGGAAACTACAAGGGTTCTGACGGATGCCGCAATCAAGGGAAAGACCGACAGACTTCTTGGACTTAAGGAAAATGTCATAATAGGTAAACTTATACCTGCCGGCACCGGTATGAAGCGCTACAAGAACGTTAAAGTCGATTACGGCGAAAATGAAGAATACGTAAACTCATTTCAACGTATAAAGGAAGAAGCGGAACGCATTGCAGAAGAAGCGGAACTTGAAGATTCAATGGTCTTTGGCGGAGATGAAAGCGAAATGGACGACGAGCTTTCATCGATAATAAATTACGATGAAGAAACAGGTCTGTCAGGGTCGCTGGAGTTCGAAATGGATCCGGAATTGTCGAAAACGATGGACTTTCTGAATTCTTCCGAAGAAGTTTCCGCAGATCCGGAGGAGCGGGTCGTGGATGGCGGTGAGGAAAATCCGGCCAATGACCTTGAGCTTGCCGATGCGGACGAGATCAACCCAAGCGCAGATCTTGAGTTTGCCGATGCGGACGAGATCAGCACGGCAGATGGGTCGGAAATTACCGATTGAATCGATGTTGGCCGTAGCGTCGGCGGGAGCCGCAAATATGTTGCAAAGCATAGCTTGCTGTGTTAAAATTCACTTTGGTCGCTTTCGGAGCGGGGGTTGTCAAAACCGATGTCGTTCCGGCTGTGATATATAAAAATCTATGAAAGGAGAACAGAATGCCTACTATTAATCAATTGGTACGTCAGGGTAGAACAAGCACGATGAAAAAATCGGACTCACCTGCACTCGGAAAGGGAATGAATTCACTTAAGCGGCAGGCCACTGACAACAATTCGCCCCAAAAGAGAGGCGTATGCACTTCGGTGAAGACCGTAACACCTAAGAAGCCTAATTCGGCGCTTAGAAAGGTTGCGAGGGTTCGCCTGACCAACGGTATCGAGGTGACAGCATACATTCCGGGAATAGGACATAACCTACAGGAACACAGTGTTGTACTCATAAGAGGCGGAAGAGTAAAGGATCTTCCGGGTGTACGGTACCACATAGTGAGAGGAACTTTGGATACGTCCGGTGTAAACGAAAGAAACCAGGCTCGTTCAAAGTACGGGGCAAAGCGTCCTAAGAAGAAGTAATCGTAAATGACTGATTTCTATTGATCGGGAAACTAACGTGCCCTAAGCTGAAACGAAAGAAAAGGCAATTCTGGAGTGTGACCGTGTACGCATATAAGCGGTCACATATAGATATAGGAGCACACACGACATCCGAATGCGAGATGTCGAGTACCCCCGGACATACTGTGTCATCGCAAAATTACGGGGTGATGCAGAGTAATTGAGGCTTGTGCGCCGATGTGAAGAAAGTCATGCAATTTTAAGCACACAAGGGAGGAAGAGAAGTGCCAAGAAAAGGTAAAACACCAAAACGTGAAGTACTTCCGGATCCCGTATACGGGAGTGTTGTGGTATCCAAACTTATCAACAGCATCATGTTGGACGGTAAAAAGGGTGTCGCACAGAAGATCGTGTACGGAGCATTCGACCGTGTAAGAGAAAAGACCGGCGAAGAACCGTTGGAAGTATTTGAACAGGCTATGAAAAACATTATGCCTGTACTGGAAGTTAAAGCAAGAAGAGTCGGTGGTGCGAACTATCAGGTTCCTATAGAGGTAAGAGCTGAAAGACGACAGACGCTCGGGCTTAGATGGCTTACCAAGTACACAAGATTGAGAGGCGAAAGGACTATGGCCGATCGTCTTGCAAAGGAACTCATCGATGCGGCAAACAACACCGGAGCTTCGGTGAAGAAGAAAGAAGACACACATAAGATGGCTGAAGCCAACAAGGCTTTTGCTCACTTCAGATGGTAAAGGAAAGGAGAAAATATGGCAGGTAGAGAATTTCCGCTGGCTAAGACCAGAAATATCGGAATCATGGCACATATAGATGCGGGCAAGACGACTACCACAGAACGTATCCTTTTCTACACCGGAAGAACTCATAAGATCGGCGAAACCCATGACGGAGCATCTGTAATGGACTGGATGGAGCAGGAACAGGAGCGCGGTATCACCATCACCTCCGCTGCTACGACGGCACAGTGGAAGGGTAACCGCGTCAACATCATAGATACACCGGGACACGTTGATTTTACTGTGGAAGTGGAAAGATCGTTACGCGTACTGGACGGCGCCGTTACGGTGCTTTGTGCCAAGGGCGGCGTGGAACCCCAGTCTGAGACGGTATGGAGACAGGCTGAGGGATACGGCGTGCCGAGAATGATCTTTGTCAACAAGATGGACATCATGGGTGCGGACTTTTACCGAGTGGTGCATATGGTAAAAGATAGGTTGAAGGCAAATGCTGTTCCGCTTCAGCTCCCCATAGGAAAAGAAGACAGTTTTAGAGGTATCATCGACCTTATAACGATGAAAGCCGAAATTTATTATGATGATTTAGGCACAAAATACGGAGAAGAAGATATTCCTGAGGATATGCAGGAGCTTGCGCAGGAATGGAGAGAGAAGATGCTCGAGTCTGTGGCGGAATCCGACGAGGAACTGATGATGAAGTTCCTGGAGGGTGAAGAACTAGCAGTAGATGAGATCAAGAAGACTGTGCGCAAGATGACCATTGCAAATCAGATGGTTCCAATGATGTGCGGTTCCGCATATAAAAACAAAGGTGTGCAGATGCTTCTTGACGGAGTTGTGGACTATATGCCGGCGCCAATCGACATACCTCCTATCAAGGGGGTTGATCCGACAACCGGAGAAGAAGTGGAAAGACCTTCCGACGACAAGGCTCCGTTCTCGGCTCTGGCGTTCAAGATCATGGCGGATCCATATGTCGGGAAACTCGCATTTTTCCGCGTATACTCGGGTACTCTTGAGTCGGGTTCATACATATACAACTCGACCAAGAATCAGAAAGGCAGAATCGGAAGAATTTTGCAGATGCATGCAAATAAGAGAGAAGAGATCGATAAGGTTTATTCGGGTGATATTGCTGCGGCTGTTGGGCTGAAAAATGTCACAACGGGTGATACGCTTTGTGATGAGAAAAACGAAGTAATCCTGGAATCGATGGAATTTCCGGATCCTGTAATTGAGATTGCTATAGAACCCAAGACCAAGGCAGGTCAGGAAAAGATGGGTGTTGCACTGGCAAAGCTTGCGGAAGAAGATCCTACATTCAAGACATACACAAACTCGGACACGGGTCAGACAATCATCGCAGGAATGGGAGAACTCCACCTGGAAATTATTGTGGACAGACTCTTGCGTGAATTCAAGGTTGAGGCAAACGTGGGCAAGCCTCAGGTATCTTACAAAGAAACAATCACAACTGATGCGGACATCGACCACAAGTATGCGAAACAATCGGGCGGTCACGGTCAGTACGGTCACGTTAAGATCAAAGTATACCCGAGAGAGCCGGGTGAAGGATTTGAATTCATAAATTCCATCGTCGGGGGTGCGATTCCTAAAGAATACATCGGCCCTGTTGAAGAAGGTATCAAGTCCGCAATGGAAGTCGGCCCTGTTGCCGGTTACCAGGTGGTGGACGTTGGGGTTGAACTGTACGACGGCTCGTATCACGAGGTCGACTCATCGGAGATGGCGTTCAAGGTTGCTGCATCCATGGCATTCAGAGAAGCCGCAAAGAAAGCAAAACCGGTACTTTTGGAACCTGTGTTCAAGGTGGAGGTTACCGTACCCGAAGAGTACATGGGAGATGTTATAGGAGACATTTCGGGAAGACGCGGCAGGATCGAGGGTTCTGACATGAACAACGGCGCTGTGGCGGTGAGAGCGATGGTACCTCTCTCCGAGATGTTCGGATATGCCACAGACCTCAGGTCTAAGACACAGGGACGAGGCATTTACGTGATGCAGTTTGATCACTTTGAAAAATTACCTGACAGTTTGCTGGAGAAAATCAGCAAGTAAATAATTGGAGGAAACAGAAATGGCAAAACAGAAATACGAAAGAACAAAGCCGCATATCAACATCGGAACCATCGGTCACGTAGACCATGGTAAGACAACGCTGACGGCAGCGATCACAAAGGTGCTGCACGCAAAGTACAACTTGGGAGAGAACGTTGACTTTGATCAGATAGACAAGGCACCTGAGGAAAAAGAAAGAGGAATCACTATTTCTTCGGCGCACGTCGAATATGAAACACCAAACAGACACTATGCGCACGTGGACTGCCCGGGACATGCCGACTATGTAAAGAACATGATCACGGGAGCTGCGCAGATGGACGGGGCGATCCTTGTGGTAGCTGCAACTGACGGACCTATGCCACAGACAAGAGAACACATCGTACTTTCCAGACAGGTGGGAGTACCGTACATCATCGTGTTCCTGAATAAGTGTGACATGGTGGATGATGATGAGCTTCTTGATCTTGTAGAGATGGAAGTAAGGGAACTTCTGAGCGAATATGAATTCCCGGGAGACGACACACCTATCATCAGAGGCTCCGCACTCAAGGCGCTTGAAGATCCAAACGGAGAGTGGTCCGAGAAGATCGTTGAGCTGATGGAAGAAGTGGATGGCTACATACCTGAGCCGAAGAGAGACAACGACAAACCTTTCCTTATGCCAGTCGAGGACGTATTCTCGATTACAGGTCGCGGAACTGTTGCAACGGGAAGAGTAGAAAGAGGAATCCTTAAGGTAGGCGATGAAGTCGAAATCGTGGGAATGAGCGATGAGAGAAGAAAGGTAGTTGTTACCGGAGTGGAGATGTTCAGAAAGCTGCTGGACGAAGCTGAAACGGGAGACAACATAGGAGCGCTTCTCAGAGGTGTACAGAGGACGGAGATCCAGAGGGGGCAGGTACTTGCGGCACCGGGAACGATCAATCCGCACACCAAGTTCAAGGGACAGGTATATGTGCTGAAGAAAGAAGAGGGTGGAAGACATACGCCGTTCTTCAACGGATACAGACCGCAGTTCTACTTCAGAACAACGGACGTAACGGGAGATCTTAAACTTCCTGAGGGCACAGAGATGTGCATGCCGGGAGACAACGTAGTAATGGAGATCAGCCTGATCACGCCAATAGCTATAGAAGAAGGTTTGAGATTCGCTATCAGAGAGGGCGGAAGAACGGTAGGTTCCGGAGTGGTAACCGAGATCCTCGAGTAACAATAAGATTTGATCCGAGGTGATTCTTGACGAATCACCTCTTTTTCGTTGGCGCCTGCTCGAAAAGAAGGAAACATCGCAGATGAGGTTATCGAATCAAGAATATCTCGACTGTAAAGCCTTCACGAAAAATATTACGGAAATATCGCAGATTATTTTATCGAATGGGCGCCGTCAATGGGGGACTGAAATATGGAAGAAAACGCAGAAATAATAAAACTTAAGACAATATCCGCAGCCAAGATTACAGCAAGTGTGGTTGCAATACTTTTCATGCTTATATTTATGACGGGAGCCTCGCAGGGATCGACCCGGCACACAGTGTACGCAAACTCATCGACAAAACCTCGGATCGCAGCAACATTGGCCTCGGCGAAACCTGTTGATCTCGATAATCTCGACAAGAACTTCCCGGTAAAGGTTCATATGATCGCAAATGACAAGAGCACAAATGCATTTCTGCTTGAATCGGACGGCTTGTTTGCGATAGTGGATTCGGGAGAAGATGAGAATTGCCCCAAGCCGGGAATCGCTTCACCCAGAGAAGAAGGAATAGAAAAACTCGTTATCGCTTACATGAAAAAAATCGGGGTTAACAATGACAATCTTAAATATTACATAGGTACACACGCGCACTCCGACCACATCGGTTCTGCGGACGAGATCATGGATGCTTTTGACGTCAAGGAGGGGGTTACGGAACTGATAGCCCCTAAGTATGATGACAGTTATTTGAGCAGTCCAAATGTTGCATGGGACAATCAGATCGTTTACGATGAGATGATAGCCGCGGCAAAAAAACATAAGCTTAAGATAACGGGAGCATTCCCTTTGGATTCATATGGCAAAGATAAGAATTTCCCGTTTCCGTCGGATCCTTACGATGTAAAATTGGGGAGTTCCAAGCTTACCATATACAATGCAAGCAATAGGGTATACAATCACGATCTGCACGATGAAAACGGGCAGTCACTCCTGGTTAAGATCACCGCATCCAACGGAAAAACTGCGGTGATAGGCGGGGATGCGGATAACTTCGCCGGAACTGAATTTGCAGTACGCAATCAGATAGGCAAAGTGGATGTGGCCTCGGTAAATCACCACGGATATTACGGATCGAATATCAGAGAATACGTAAATACTTTAGGAGCCAAACTCCTGTTGTGCCCTAACAAAAAAGTTCATTCCGCTTTAAAACCGGATGTGATGCCGGGCAGTACCGCCACTGACTATATGAAGAACTCATATAATACATTCATAGACAGGATGAGAGAAGGCACGCGTATCATCGCCGCCGGGGACGTATTCAGTAAAAACTCCGCGGATACCTCCAAGCCCAAGCGTGATGCCGTGGTTGTGGCGCTTGATGAGAAGTTGAGCAACAATATCCCCGAAAAGACCGCAGGGCAACTTCATTCCGGAATAAAAGGCAGATATACCAGAAACATCACCCTTTCCGGAGGCCTGCCAACAGAAGATATACCGCATTATAACGGCGCAGTTTGGGTTGTCGATTCCAAAGGATGGAAATATGTGTTCCCGGACGATACATTCCTAAAAGACGGTATACACACGGTGGAGGGAAGCGATTACGGCTTTGATGATTCAGGATATATACTGAAAGGCTGGATAAGCTTGGGCAGTCACAGATACTATGCAAACGGAAGCGGTGTGATTCAAAAAAGCAAGTGGATCAAGTACGGAGGCGCATTGTATTACATGAAAGAGGATGGCAGTATGGCCGTGAGCGAAAAAACCCCGGACGGTCATTTTGTGAATGCCAAAGGGCAGCGCTCCAACTTTGTTGATCAGGAAACTGAACATAAAGTCAAAGAACTCTCAGACAAAGTTGAAACTCTGCCAAAGCTCAATAAGCGCGTCACTGAACTTAAGATCGAAAATAAAAAGTTGAAGCGTCAAATAACAAAGTTTAAGGAAACTATGGCATCCCCCGGGACTGTGGGAACACTGAAAGGAAAAGTGAAGAATAAAAAAGTACTTCTCAAATGGAAAAGAGGGAAGATGGCGAGCGGATATCTCGTGTATAGAGCGGAAAGAAGCGGGAAATTCCTCCGGATAGCAAAGATAAAAGGGGCAAAAAAGCTTGCGTTCACGGATGCAAAGGTGAGCGGAAACAGTGAGTACAGATACAGAGTCAGAGCATACAGAAGTATAAAGCAGGGAAAACTGTTTGGTAAGTTTTCGAGCGTGGCAAGGGTCAAACTGTAGCCCCCTGCGGCAAGGGTCAAACTATAGGTGTCTGCTGCAAAAATCAAAGCATAGACCCTATAGCAAAGATCAACCCATAGGCGGCAAACGGAAGATCAGAAGTATTTTGCGGGGCGGCAGCGGATGTCTTTCGATTCCGCGGCCGCTTAAGGCTTGGAAATATCAAATGCGAGTATATCGGGAGGAAAAGATTTGAATGCGCAGACAAAAAGGAATTTGAAATTCATACTGCTTGTAACGTTGACATTGATTGTGGTTATTTTAGTGTTTGTACAGCGCGAGAGTCCGATATTGCGTGGGGACAGTGTTTACGCAAAAGACGACAGCGGGATACAAAAAAGGATAAAACTGCGGGTATGGAAAAGAAATGCCGAAGAATCTTTGGGCAGAGCGAACCTCTACCCGGATTATTACGGTATCATGGAGGATCTTAGGGCTACGGGAATTTCGGAGGGAAATGCGGCAAGAAAGACGCGAATTCAGATAATCGAGCAAAATGCCTTATGTTACGCTGCATATAGGCAAGGATTCAAATTCGGAATAACAGGCTATGAAAAATTTATTCGCCTCGGATGGGATAACTTCAAAAAGAGTGCCCACTTTGCAAAACTCAGCAGGTTGTACGAGGATTGCGGAACAACTTTAAGAAAAGAGTATATGCACGATTCGCGCTATAACCGAATGAACTATATTTTAACCACATGGAATCATGGAAACTCCAAGATGAACAATGCTGCGCGCAGAAATACCGGAGTTTCAAAGATTGCGGAACTTTTGCCGCAGATATATTACGTGCATGATGAGGTAACACCGCATATCGAAAAAATGATAGGGGAATATATGCAAAGCAAGGAAGCCAAGAAACTCGAACTTGCCTTGAGAAGATGCGAAAAAATCTATCACGATTACGGAAGCAATATCGACGGGATAAATCGTTACAAAGAGGATTTAAATGCATACAGCGCATTAAATTGAATTTTTCAGCGCGGGGGCAGATTACTGTCTTTGCGCTGAATTATTTTAAATGCGAGCACGCAGATGAATACGGAAAGCACTGACCCCGCCGCAGTCGCCAGTCCCATCGGAAAAAGTGTTGTGGGAAAAAGAGCCGAAGTGACATACGCGCCGGGAATGCGCACTAGAGAAAGGGCAAGGATATTATGCAGAAATGACAATCCGGATTTGCCGCATGCACAGAAATACCCGCTGAAGCTGAAGTGTACTCCCGCAAAGAGGGTATCCCATATGTAGCCACGCAGGTACTGTCCGCCAAGATGAACCACATTGATTCCGTCCAAGGTGCTTTGATCTGTGAAGAGCGAAACGATCGGTTCCGCAGAAAATTGAGCCAAAACAGAGCAAATAAGACCGAATCCCGTTGCGATGAGCACGGCATAGCGCAGAGTCCGTACTGCCCGATCGGACTTTCCCGCACCGATATTCTGGGCACCCATGGCGGAAACCGTAGACAGCATGGAGGAAGGAACCAGAAAGAGAAAACTTATTATCTTTTCGACGATCCCTACGGCTGCGGCATCGTTGAGACCACGTCGGTTGGCGATTATTGTGATAACGATGAACCCGATTTGAATCAGACCGTCCTGCAGCGATATTGGTATTCCAACCGAAAGAATTTTCTTCATGATAGGTTTATGCGGTTTGAAATCATTTTTTTTAATTGAAAATCTCCTTTTCTTTACTATTACAACAAAAGCGGCGCCAACGCTGATTGCCTGCGCAATTGTAGTGCCGAGTGCGGCGCCGGCGGCACCTAGATGCAAACCTCCTATAAAAAGATAATCCAATCCGATATTTATGACGCATGAGATGGCAATGAAAAACATCGGTGTCTTGCTGTCCCCCATTCCGCGAAAGATGGAGGCGATGACATTGTATGCTGTGATGAACGGTATACCGATAAAGCATATGGTCAGATATGAAGCCGTTCCATCCATGGCTTTTTCGGGAGTGGACATTGCGGAAACGACGGGATCAAGTAGTAGGAGCAAAAGTGCCGTTATCGCAATTGAAACCGCCATGAACAATGTAGCGGTATTTCCCACGCTGATGGAGACCTGTTTTTGATCGCCCGCTCCCACAAACCGGGCGATGCTTACAGTCGTGCCCATGGCAAGCCCCACGATCATGACAGTCAGCATGTGCATAACCTGCGATCCTATGGATACTGCGGTCGTGCTTGCCACACCGTCAAACTGACCTATTATAAAGAGATCCGCCATACCGTAGAGCGTCTGCAAAAAGTATGACAGCAAGTATGGCAGAGAAAAACGAATGACGTTTCCAAACACACTGCCTGTGGTCAGGGTTGTGGGATTCATATCTATTCAACAAACCTTTCTGTATAAGTAAATTCCATAAACTTTTCTGCTGTTCGGCTCATTATATCCCATATGTGCGCAGTTTGCCAGCCGCTCCGCATATCCATCGCATGTCGCCGGCAGGCATGGCTACGCCAAATCTCAACTCTGCGATCCTTGCCTTGGAGCCTAAAGAACTGCGGCGGTGTGCACAAAACAAAATAGTAGAATCTTGACCGTCTTTCAACAGATGACGTATAATATTGAGGGATTGAAGAACCGGGTAAACAAAGAATTTAGCCGAGAATTTGAGATCCCCCTTGGTGAAGATGGTATTGAAAAGATAACAGGTAAAGACAGATGACATTTGAAACACAAAGATTATTCCTGCGTCCGTGGAAAGAAGACGATGCAGAGGATTTGTACAAATACGCAAGCGATCCCAAGGTGGGACCGATCGCGGGATGGCCTGTTCATACAAGCGTGGAAAACAGCAGAGATATTATCAAAGGCGTTTTGTCTGAACCGGAAACATATGCCGTGGTTCTGAAGGACACGGGACATCCGGTCGGCAGTATCGGATTGATGCTAGGTAAGGCAAGCAATATCGGCATTCCCGATACGGAGGGCGAAATCGGATATTGGATCGGCGTTCCGTACTGGGGACAAGGGCTCATTCCGGAGGCTGCATGTGAGATGATCCGATATGGCTTTGAAGAGCTGAACCTCGAAAAAATATGGTGCGGCTACTTTGACGGAAATGAAAAATCCAAACGTGTGCAAGAAAAATGCGGATTTCATTACCACCATACTTCATACAATGTTCCTTGCGCATTGCAGGGCGTTTTGCGAACAGAACATTTAACCTGTTTGACGAAAGAAGAATGGATTTGCGGAAAAGAAACGCTTGCCATTATGTAGAATTAGGAGAGAAAGCAGTGGAGCATTCAAAAGAAAACAATGGAAAAATCCAGAGGGATGAGTTGCACAGAAAGATTTGAAAGTACAAAATTAGAATTTGTGGAGACTATGCGATGGAAATGTGTAAGGAATGCTATGTTGATAAAAATAGAATAACACCACTTTTAAATCCACTGGAGTGTTTAGCAAATCATACACAATATATTTGTGGTAGTTGTGGTAGGTGCATTTGTATTGAACATGATCCAAACAGAGGATTACAAAGGTGGAACTTCCCTTTTAAATCACTGGAAATTGCAAAACTATACTTGCGTACAGCTGATTATAGTGTGAAAAGATCTTGTGGCATTTATAAGTTAAAAAGTGAGAAAGGTAGAATTTCATACAAGATTTTTTCAAGTAATGAAGAGTTAAGGTTATATTTAAAAAAGAATAAAAAGAAAATTTGTGAAAAAATGGAGCCTATTTTTAAGGCTGAAGAGTACAAAGAGTATCCTGATACACAAGTGAGAAAATTGACTTTTGATGAAATTCAAAAGTATATGTTGGAACGATAAATCCCGGTTTGTAGGGGAAACAAAACTGATTTCATAGGGTTTTCGATTTAGCGGATGTGTTCGCCGAAATTCACCACACACATATTTGGAGTTTGAAAGAACTTGCAAAGTAATGCAACACCGAGAGTGTGAGAAAAGGGTTCACACTTTTAGAATCAGTCGAGTTCAATGGATGATGAAACGTTTTCGAGCATTTTAAAACGTCCTGCGGTGAAACCTTAGAATTTATCGAGCTCAATCGATGACGAGACGTGATATTTGTAGCCTTTTGCACGGCAGAAGTGCGATATTTTCCGCATCAGGCTCTTGCTTTTGGTGTACTCGAGAAGATACACGGACAGTTTTGCCCGCTTTGCCCTGCGGCAGTATGACTTATAGTATGACTTTGAGGAGTCGCTCTGCTTTAGCAACCTCCTGTTTTCAAAGTCGATTTTGGAGAAAACGGTTTCCTGATTTATTCCGTCGATGTACTTTGGCTTGCGATTATTTTTTATGGTTTTAAGTACGTAGGCATCACCGCCGTTCACAATTATGTCCGTGCTTTGAGTTTTGAGCGATTTCAATATGGTCGTCAAACCATTGTATATTTTTTGTTTTGGGGATATATAGTAGATGTCGGCATTGTCCACAAAGAAACCGTCAATTCCCTTGTTGCGCAGTTCTTCCCCCTTTTCAAACATGAATTTTTGCCACTTTCCACTTGAAACATCAACCCAGCTTTCTTCGGACCAATCTTCGTATTTGCCCAAAATTATGGATTTGAATTTTGAATAATAAGGACGAAAATTTTCGATCGAGCCCACATTCAAATAGGAATAGATTTTTTTGTTGTCTTTATGAAGATGCTTGATATTTCCCGCAGAAAGATACTGGGCGTCGACAACAAGCACATCATAACCCTTCAATTTAAGCACTTTGTTTTTGTTCATGCCAATAAACACCCCGTATTCTTTTGTGGTTCCGGCAAAAGAGGAGGATGTGAAAAGCAATAGTGAAATTAATATATAGATGATAGATTTCTTCATGCAGATATTCTAACATACGGGACAGGAAAATGGGAGATTTTCGCACTGCGCATCGATTCATCTGAGTGTGCATTAGTTAATGATGTGAGACCAAAATTGTCAAAAAGAAAGTTGTAGAAGCGCTCCTGATCGTTTCTATGGCTGCATTCAACCTTTCCGTTGTGCCATGGAGTTCTTGGACGAATCAGTTTGTGATAAATTTCGAGGCCTTCACAAAAGCGATCAAAAGGATGTATGCGCTTGTAATCCTTGGGATATGTAAATTCAACGCCGTTATCAGTTTGGATGATTTGAGGCTTATATCCAAAGTAGGCTATTGCACGTTTTACAAAATCAATTGTGCTGTAACTGCTTTGTTCAAGATAAGGATAAATGAATCGTTCTCTTGAAGCCTCGTCAATCATCGTGTATTGATAGAACTTATATCTAAGAGAGTCTCCGGTTCCATCAAATCGCTTTTTTCTATCCCTGAGGTCTCACATCTATTGTAAAGCTACAAACTTGACAGCGTCGGACGCAGAGAATAATTTTACATGGGCATATATATGCGGTATAATGTCGGACATGAGGAAATTGATTATCGGCAGCAATGAACAAAAGCAGCGACTGGATAAATTTCTGAGAAAATACATGTGCAAAGCATCTTTGAGCTTCGTTTTTAAATCCATCAGAAAAAACGTGAAGGTGAACGGAAAAAGACAGGGTGGCGAGTACATACTGCGTGTGGGAGATGAGGTTGCACTGTATATATCCGATGAAGAACTCCGTGCATTGACGTTCAGGGGAAATCCCCGGGGTGTGAAAAAGCAGTTTTCCATATGTTATGAAGACGAAAACATTCTGGTTGTGGACAAACCCACGGGGTTGCTCACCCACGGCGATAAGACGGAAAAGAAGAATCACCTCGCAAATCAGGTGATTACATTTTTGGCATGGCGCGGCGACTACGACATGGCGGGCGAGAGAACATTTTCCCCGGCACCTGTAAATCGCCTTGACAGAAACACATCCGGGCTTGTTATCTTCTGCAAAAATTATGTGGCGCTGCAGGATTTTAACCGCATGATAAAAGAACGCGGCATAATCCGCAAGTTTTACCTGACCGTGGTAAGTGGGGAACTTAAAAACGGGCTTCATTTGAGATCGGGAATGCTGAAAGATCATGAAAGCAACAGAATCACGGTCGTTTCGGACGATTCCGGCGGTGTCGGTTCCACACATGCAAAGGTTATGGAAACCAAAGTGAATCCCATAGAGACGGCAAACGGCTACACTCTTGTGGAAGTTGAGATTTTGACGGGCAGGACACACCAAATACGCGCCCATCTTGCAAGTGAAGGTTATCCCATAATCGGCGACACGAAATACGGCGATGCCGAGGTAAACGCCGAGGTAAAGAAAAGGCTAGGTCTTACAACCCAGCTGTTGCATGCATACAAGCTCAGCTTTACAAACTGTCCGCAGGGTTACGCCGCGATGGAGGGGCTGGAGATAGTGTCACGGCCGCGGAACACTTTTTCGGACATATGTAAAAAATTGTCGGCGCCGGGCAAAGCGAATGAAATAGAACAGAGATAGAACGGAGATAGAAAAAGGGGACGAGAATGGAAGAAGCAATAAGAGGGAAAAAGGAGAATAAAGCAGGTTGGAAAGAGTGGGTGAAGGACATCCTGATCGCAGTTGTCATCGCAGTCATCATAGTTCAGTTTATAAAACCCACGATAGTCAAGGAAAGCTCAATGGAGCCGAATTTCTATGAGAATGACTATCTATTCGTTTACAAAATGGCGTACAACTTCGGAAATTCACCGAAAAAAGGCGATGTTGTCGTATTCAAGTCGGATTTGCAGACGGACAGCGGCGACAAAAAGCTTCTGATAAAGCGCGTTATCGGAGTGCCCGGTGATAAGGTAACAGTCAAAAACGGTGAAGTGTATGTGAACGGCAGCAAGGATTCTCAGACGTACACCAAAGACAGAACCACCAAGGGTTTTGTCGACAATGTGAGCGTGCCGAAAGGAAAACTCTTTTGCATGGGAGACAACCGTGAGGTGAGCATCGACAGCAGATATGAGGAAGTGGGACTTGTGAGCACCGGCGATGTTGTGGGTAAGGTAGTGTTCAGACTTTACCCGTTCAGCAAGTTCGGTACGATTCATAATCCTTACAAATAAGGAGAGGAAGCATTTTGGAAAAGAAGCAGGCGTGGAAGGGTTTTGCAAAAGACATATTGATTGCGGTCGCAATAGCTTTTGCGATAACGGTATTTTTCAAACCCGTGGTCGTAAAGGGTTCGTCGATGAACCCCACCCTCACCGACAGCAGAGATATAGGATGTGTATCTGTGGAAGCAATCGAAGGAAAAGCGCTGATCAGGCTTTATCCTTTCAACAAAATCGGGGGCTTGAGAAAGTAGGACGGAGATATGCCGAAAAGAGAAAGGAAAATCGTGGCGAACAACAAAAAGGCGAGGCACGATTATTTTATAGATGATGTATATGAGGCCGGCATAGTTCTCACCGGAACAGAGATAAAGTCGGTGCGGGCGGGCAAAGCGTCCATCAAAGAGAGCTATGCGAAGATACAGGGCGGGGAGCTTGTGATCATAGGCATGAACATAAGCCCGTACGAACAGGGGAACCGATTCAACGCCGAGCCGCTCCGCACCCGGAAATTGTTGTTGCACAAGAGGGAAATCAGAAAACTTCTCGGATTGACAACGCAAAAAGGGCTCACCCTTGTTCCACTGCGCATGTATATAAATGAAAACGGTCTTGCAAAGATTGAGATTGCGGTTGCAAGGGGAAAGAAAAACTATGACAAGAGAGAAGATGTCGCAAAACGGGACGCAGGCAGGAAGATGGAGCAGGCGCTGAAGAAGAGACGGTATTGATGAAATTGCGGCGGCGTCTGCACGGAAGCGGAAACGGAAGAAAAGCCGCCCGTATCGCCTGTGTTTGAGTTTTCGATTCATTTTCGGGATCGATCCTGCGATTGATATTGCGGCCGATTATAAAAATAACAGTGAATGACAGTGAATAGTAGTAAGAGAGGCTTTGCATGAGTAATGAGGATTGGAAGAGACGGATAGATGAAATAGACGATGAATTCGTGTCGCTTTTTGTGAAAAGGATGGAGCTTGCGGGAAAGGCGGTGAAAAACGGTTCGATGGACACGCCTTTATTGAGTTCTGCAAGGGAACGGGAGATTCTCGGCAGGGTTTCCGAAAAAGCGGGGGAGGAATTAGAGGGATATGCAAGAATTCTCTACAACGCTTTGTTTGATGTAAGCCGCTCTTACCAAAATAGATTGAAAAATTGGGAAAGTCCTTTGAGAGAGCGGATTTTGACCGCACTGTCCAATACCCCAGCTCTCTTTCCCAAGAAAGCCACGGTTGCGTGTCAGGGCATAGAGGGAGCGTATTCACAGCATGCGGCGGAGCGGATTTTTTCTGTGCCTGAAATAATGTATTTTAACAGTTTTGAGGGTGTATTTTCCGCAGTTGACAAGGGTCTGTGCCGGTATGGGGTGCTGCCTATGGAAAACAGTTCGCACGGCTCGGTGGGTCAGGTGTACGACCTTATGAAGAACCATAGGTTTTATATTGCAAAATCCTTCAAATGCCATATTTCCCACAAACTGATGGGAAAGGCGGGGACGGAGATCCCTGACATAAAGGAAATTATTTCTCACGATCAGGCTCTGGGACAATGCGCAGAGTTTATAAAAACATTGGGAGATGTAAAAATCACAACCTGCCCCAACACCGCCGTTGCCGCAGAAATGGTTGCCGGTTCTGACAGAACGGATATTGCGGCGATATCTTCCGCAGACTGCGCCGAGCTTTACGGGCTTGCGGTGCTTAAGGATGGGATTCAGCTGAGTGACAACAATTATACGAGATTTATCTGCATTACAAGGGATCTTGAGATTTATCCCGGCGCAAGCAAAATCAGTTTGATGCTCTCCCTGCCGCACAGACCGAATTCCCTGTACGGAATGCTGGCAAAGTTTTCGGCTTTGGGGGTGAATCTGACAAAATTGGAGTCAAGGCCGGTTCCGGGTAGTGATTTTGAATTTATGTTCTATTTCGATATGGAAGCATCCGTGCTTCAGCCTGAGGTTTTGAACTTGCTGTCTGAGCTTCAGTCCCAGCCGGAGCAATTTACGTTCCTGGGAAATTACATAGAAAGTTAGGTTGCGTGGAGCCGGACGCCGCCACGATAGACGGAATTGGACGAATTTGAAAGGAAAAACAGGCGCAAACCGTTGTTGACGAAAGCAGGCGTAAATCGCAGGTGGACGAAGGGTTGGCGACGAAAAAACACAACTTGCAAAAAAATACTTGCATTGCGCCTGAAGATGCACTATACTAGTAGGGCTTGCACATGGCGAGGAGGCAGGAAGTTGCTGAGCTATCAGGTAATTTCTGCTGAGAATTGTCCCTGCCTGACAGGGGCGAGGGGATTCGCCACCTTTTATCTTGTGCGAAATAATAAGGAAACGCACGGGGGCGTGTACGGTGAGAAAGGGGCTGTGAACGAGTGGATCGCAGGCACCGAAAACATTGAAAAAACATGCGGTGGGAAGTCCTTGTACAAGAATAGCGAAAACAGTACAGAAACATAGGAGGACAAGATGAGCGAATTACAGAAAATCAGAATCAGGCTTAAAGCTTACGACCACGCTTTGCTGGACAAATCGGCGGCAAAGATAGTTGAAACTGCGAAGAAGACGGGAGCGGAAGTTTCCGGCCCAATACCTCTTCCGACAGAGAAAGAGGTCGTGACCATACTGCGTGCGGTTCATAAGTATAAGGACAGCAGAGAGCAGTTTGAGCAGAGAACGCATAAGAGACTGATCGACATTACCAATGCGACGCTTCAGACGACCGAGGCCTTGACGGGATTGGATCTGCCGTCCGGCGTCGATATTGAAATCAAATTATAAGGGACTCTCCCTTAGATGTACGCAAGAATGGCGGACCAATGTAAGAATGGAGGAAAATGATAATGAAAGCAATTTTGGGAAAGAAAGTCGGAATGACACAGATTTTCAAAGAATCCGGTGAAGTCGTTCCGGTAACTGTAATTGAGGCGGGACCTGAAGTGGTGACGCAGATCAAGACACGCGAAAAAGACGGCTATGATGCCGTACAGGTGGGATTTGAAGATCAGAAACCGCACAGGGTGAACAAACCGCTGACAGGCCATTTTGAGAAAAGCGGTACGACCCCAAAGAAACGTGTTGCCGAGTTCAGAAACGATGAAGGTGAAACGTACGAACTTGGACAGGTAATAACGGTTGCCGACTTTGAAGAAGGAAAAAAGCTGGATATAACCGGAGTTTCAAAAGGTAAAGGAACACAGGGTAATATCAAAAGGCACGGACATCACAGAGGTCCGATGACGCACGGTTCCAAGCACAAAAGGCTTGCGGGAGCTCTTGCGGGAGCGACTTATCCGTCCAGGGTATTCCCGGGCAACGCAGGTCCGGGGCGTATGGGACGTGACACCGTGACTGTCCAGAACGTTGAACTTGTGAAAATCGACACCGACAGAAACCTGATGTTGGTCAAGGGTGCGGTTCCCGGAGGGAAAGGCAGCCCATTGAAAATCAGATACGCTGTCAAGGGTCAGGATGAATAACGGTCGGTGAAAGGAGTAATCGTACAATGGCTAAAGTGAAAATGCTCAACATGCAAGGCAAAGAAGCCGGAACGATTGAGCTTAAAGACGAAATATTCGGCATTGAGCCAAACAAGAATGCCGTTCGCGAGGTCGTGAAGAACTACCTGGCGAATCAGAGACAGGGAACTCAGTCGGCAAAGACAAGAGGCGAAGTCAGAGGAGGCGGAAGAAAGCCTTTCAGGCAGAAAGGAACCGGCCGCCACAGACAGGGTAGCACGACGGATCCTTCACAGATCGGGGGAGGCGTTGTTTTCGCCCCGAAACCGAGGGATTACAGTTATGCAGTTCCTAAAAAAGTCAAAAGACTTGCGCTCAAGTCCGTACTTTCCGCAAAGGTTTCCGACAATGAGATCATCGTGCTTGATGAATTAAAATTCGATGCGCCTAAAACCAAGGACATGGTGAATACGCTGTCCAACATAGGCGCCGAGAAAAAAGCATTGATAGTTACGGTGGAAAAGGATGAAAACGTAGTAAGATCCGCAGCGAACATCAAGGGAATAAAGACGGCTTTGGTGGGGACGATGAATGTGTACGACATTCTGAACCACACCAGCTTCATCCTGACAAAGGATGCGGTAGAGAAGATCGAGGAGGTGTATGCGTAATGAGAAGTCCGTACGATGTAATCATCAAACCTATCATAAGCGAAAGAAGCATGGATATGGCGGGTGAAAAAAAATACACTTTCAAGGTTGCCCGAGACGCCAATAAATCAGAGGTGAAGAAGGCTGTCGAAGAGATATTCGAGGTGGAAGTCGAAAAAGTAAACATAATGAACGTAAATGGTAAGAAAAAGAGAATGGGAAGATACGTCGGTACCACATCAGCTTATAAGAAAGCTATCGTAAAGCTTACTGAAGCGAGCAAAGAGATCGAATTCTTCTCAAGTCTGTAAAATAGGAGGTTGTCATAAATGGGAATAAGAAAATATAATCCGACTTCTCCCGGTGTGAGAGGGATGACGGTTTCTACATTTGAGGAAATCACTGCCGGTACACCGGAGAAATCGTTAACGACAGCTCTCAAGAAAAAAGCCGGAAGAAACTTCAGAGGCAAAATTACCGTTCGCCATAGAGGCGGCGGCGCGAGAAGAAAATACAGAATCATAGATTTTAAGAGAAACAAAGACGGGATACCGGGAAAGGTTTCAACGATTGAGTACGATCCAAACAGAAGTGCCAACATAGCTTTGATCGTCTATGCGGACGGAGAGAAGAGATATATAGTGGCACCTGTGGGACTTAAGGTCGGAGATGTGATTTATTCTGGTGCAGATGCGGATATTCAGGTCGGTAATGCACTGCCGATCGCAAACATCCCTGTGGGTAGCGTTATCCACAATATAGAACTCAAGCCCGGAAAAGGCGCACAGCTGGTAAGATCGGCGGGTAACGGTGCACAGCTGATGGCAAAGGAAGAGAAATACGCTCAGGTGAGGCTTCCGTCCGGAGAAGTGAGGAAGATCCTCATGGTCTGCAGAGCCACAATCGGGGAAGTAGGAAATGTCGATCACTCAAACATCAGGATAGGTAAGGCGGGAAGAAAACGCCATATGGGATGGAGACCTACGGTAAGAGGTTCGGTAATGAACCCTAACGACCACCCTCACGGCGGTGGTGAAGGCAAGGCGCCGGTTGGGCGCAAAAGCCCTGTTACCCCTTGGGGTAAGCCGGCTCTCGGATATAAGACGAGGAAGAAGAACAAGCACTCCGACAAGTACATAGTTAAGAAGAGAAATGAGAAATAGGGAGGGAGCATAAAATGAGCAGATCGGTTAAAAAAGGCCCTTTCGTAGACCCGAAGTTGTTGCGCAAAATTGAAGACATGAATGCGGCAAACGAAAAAAAGGTAGTCATGACATGGTCCAGAGCGTCGACGATTTTCCCTCAGATGGTGGGACACACGATAGCTGTGCATGACGGGAGAAAGCACGTTCCCGTGTATGTTACGGAAGATATGGTCGGACACAAGCTCGGGGAATTCGCCCCGACGAGAACATACAGAGGTCATGCCGCCGACAAGTCAAGCAGGGTCAAATAACAGGAAGGGGAGATAGAAAATGGAAGCAAAAGCAGTTGCAAAGTATGTCAGGATGTCTCCTTCAAAGCTTAAACCTGTTGCGGATTTAGTAAGAGGAAAAGACTTAAGGGATGCCTTGAACATTCTCAAGTTTACGCCCGGCAAGGGTTCGGAAATAGTGGAAAAGGTTGTGCAGTCAGCTGCTGCAAACGCAGAAAACAACTTTGATTTGAATCCGGATGATTTGTACGTTGCCGAGGTATATGCCAACCAGGGTCCGACAATGAAAAGATGGAGAGCCGGAGCCCAGGGTAGAGCATCGATGATTCTTAAGAGATCCAGCCATGTGGGCGTGACTCTTAAAGAGAAAGATAATTAAGGAGGTTCGTTGAATGGGTCAGAAAGTAAGCCCGCACGGGTTAAGAGTAGGCGTGATCAAGGACTGGAATTCAAAATGGTATGCGAGCAAAGAAAACTTTGCCGAATTCCTTGCAGAAGACAATAAGGTAAGAACGTTTGTAAAAAAAGCTTTGTACGGCGCGGGGATCTCCAGAATTTTGCTGGAAAGACCGGCCGCAAGCAAAATCAAGATCATCGTGCTTACGGCAAGACCGGGAATGGTGATCGGAAGATCCGGAGCCGGAATAGATGAACTCAAAGTAAAGCTTGAAAGGCTCACGGGAAAGGAAATCATCATCTCCATAGAGGAAGTGAGAAAAGTGGAGCTTGACGCTCAACTTACGGCGGAGAGCATAGCCGAAGCCTTGGAACACAGAGTTTCGTTCAGAAGAGCAATGAAACAGGCTATGGGAAGAACCATGAGATCCAACGCCAAGGGGATCAAGGTTCTTTGCTCAGGCCGTCTTAACGGTGCGGAGATTGCCCGAAGCGAAAAGTACAGCGAAGGAAACGTTCCGTTGCACACACTCAGAGCCGATATAGATTACGGTTTTGCCGAGGCTGATACCACGTACGGCAAGATCGGCGTCAAAGTTTGGATCAACCATGGTGAGATCCTCGACAAGGGATTGCAGAGTCCTGTTCGCGAAGAGAAACGCGAAAAGAGAGGAAAGAGATCCAGAAGAGACGGTGACAACAGAAGAAGAAACGACAGAAGAAGGAACGATCGGGGCGGCAGACAAGAAACCGCAAGGCCGGTAAGTCCAAGAATAAGAAAGACAAGAGAAGTGCGTAAGACTGAAACGGCTCCGGAAGCGGTGCAGGAAGTTCAGGTTTCCGAAACATCGGCTGAAGCGGCACAGGAATAAGCGGTAGTGAAAGGAGGAACTAAGCCATGTTGATGCCAAAGCGCGTGAAACATAGAAGAGTTCATAGAGGTAGAATGAAAGGCGTAGCGACCAAAGGTAACACGGTTACCTACGGCGAGTACGGTCTTGTCGCAAGGGAATGCGGCTGGATTACTTCGAACCAGATCGAAGCTGCCAGAATCGCAATGACCAGATATACCAAGAGAGGCGGCAAGGTATATATAAAAATTTTCCCACACAAGTCGGTCACAAAGAAGCCCGCTGAAGTACGTATGGGATCCGGTAAGGGTGCTCCGGAATACTGGGTAGCGGTAGTGAAACCGGGCAGAGTAATGTTTGAAATCGCAGGGGTTACGCATGAAGCGGCCAAGGAAGCGATGAGACTGGCAAGCCACAAACTACCGGTGAAGACGGACTTTGTCGTTAAGGGAAATGAGAAAGCAAAGGAAGGTGAGGCGTAATGGATTTGAATAAAATAAGACAGCTTACGGATGTCGAGCTGAACGCTGAACTTGACAAGATGAAAAAAGAACTATTTAACCTCAGATTTCAGCATGTTACGGGTCAGCTTGAGAATCCCGTGAAAATGAGAGAGGTAAAACGCGATATTGCCAGAGTCAAGACGATCATCAGAGAAAAAGAGCTTGACAAGGTTCGGGCATAACGGAAAGGAGGATGTGAAATGGCAGAGGAAAGAAACAGAAGAAAAACCAAAGTCGGCATGGTTGTGAGCGACAAGATGGATAAGACTGTTACCGTTGCAATTGAAGATTTCGTAAGACATTCTCTTTATGGGAAAGCTGTGAAGAGAACCAAGAAAGTAAAGGCTCACGATGAGAAGAACGAGTGCAACATCGGTGATAAAGTAAGAATAATGGAGACAAGACCTCTATCAAAGGACAAGAGATGGAGACTTGTGAATATAGTTGAGAAAGCGAAGTAAGGAGGCGCCGGATCATGATTCAGACAGAAACAAGATTGAAGGTTGCCGACAACTCCGGCGCAAAGGAGCTTCTGTGCATACGAATTTTGGGCGGAACGGGTCGTCAGTATGCCAACATAGGAGATGTAATAGTTTGCGCTGTCAAGGAGGCAACACCGGGCGGCATCACCAAGAAAGGCGATGTTGTCAAAGCCGTGGTGGTAAGGTCAAAGTCGGGTGCCAGAAGGCCGGACGGAAGTTATGTAAAATTTGACCAGAACGCAGCCGTAATAATAAAAGACAAGAACGATAAAACCCCGGTTGGGACACGTATTTTCGGACCTGTGGCAAGAGAGCTGAGAGAAAAAGGATTCATGAAGATCGTGTCGCTTGCGCCGGAAGTGCTTTAGGAGGTGTAACGAATGCGTATTAAAAAAGATGATATGGTAATCGTTATTACCGGAAAAGACAAGGGCAAAGTCGGAAAGGTGATCAAGGCCATTCCGAAAGAAAACAGAGTGATAGTGGAAGGCGTTAACATTCAGACTAAGCATCAGAAACAGACTCAGAATGCCAGGGCGGAAATCAAACATGTGGAAGGCCCCATAAATGTTTCAAACGTCATGTACTATGACAGCAAATCAAAAGAACCGGTTAAGATCGGATATGAGTTCAAAGACGGAAGAAAAGTCAGAGTAAACCGCAAGACGAGGGCGGTAATCGACTGAGAAAGGAGGAGAAAGTTTTGGCAGCAAGATTAAAAGAATTATACGATAGCGAAGTATTCAAAGCCATGATGGAGAAGTTCAAGTATTCCAACGGAATGGAAGTTCCCAAACTCACCAAGGTAACCATCAACATGGGACTGGGGGAAGCAAAGGACAATGCGAAAGTTCTGGAATCGGCAATCTCAGAGATTGGGCTTATTTCGGGACAGAGACCCGTTGTGACAAAAGCCAAGAAATCCATTGCTAACTTCAAAGTAAGGCAGGGAATGCCCGTTGGCGCAAAGGTGACCCTCAGAGGTGAAAACATGTACACCTTTGTCGACAAGCTTTTTAACATTTCTCTTCCGAGAGTAAGGGATTTCAAGGGCGTTGGCAAAAATTCATTTGATGGAAGAGGAAACTATTCCATGGGTCTGAAAGAGCAGCTGATTTTCCCGGAAATCAACTACGATGACGTAGATACGGTAAAGGGAATGAACGTTGTGTTCACGACGACGGCAAAGACAGACGAAGAAGCTAAGGCACTGCTGGAACTTCTGGGAATGCCGTTTGAGAAGTAGCAGGTAGGAGGAAGTAAATGGCCAAGAAATCTCTTAAGGTAAAACAGCAGAGAAAACCTAAATATTCAACTCGTGCATACACGAGATGCAGCATTTGCGGCCGTCCGCATTCCGTGCTGAAGAAGTACGGAATATGCCGTATCTGCTTTAGAGAGCTTGCTTACAAGGGAGAAATCCCCGGCGTGAAGAAAGCCAGCTGGTAGATTGTGCTCTCGAATCACACAAGAAGGGAGATATAGAATATGACAATGACAGATCCGATTGCGGATATGCTGACAAGAATCAGAAATGCAAATTCTGTTGGTCACAAGTCGGTGCAGATTCCCGCATCGAATATGAAGAAAGCGATTGCGCAGATTTTGCTTGATGAGGGATACATCAAAGATTACAAGATCAATGACGACACCGTGCAGGGCAGCATCAGCGTGACTCTGAAATACGGAGCGAACAAAGAAAAAGTAATCAGCGGAATCAAGAAAATTTCAAAGCCGGGTCTTAAGGTTTATGCCAAGGCCAACGAGGTTCCAAAAGTTCTTGGTGGACTGGGAATCGCAATAATTTCAACATCGAGCGGAATTATCAGCGACAAGAAAGCCAGGGAGCTGGGAGTCGGCGGCGAAGTTATTTGCTATGTTTGGTAGGAGGTAGATTATATGTCGAGAGTAGGCAGAAAACCTGTTACGCTTCCTGCCGGGGTAGAGATCAAGGTGGACGGGAAGAATCTCGTGACCGTAAAAGGCCCTAAAGGACAGCTGGAACAGCGAATTGACGAAAGAATAAAAGTTGAAGTAAAAGAAAATGAAGTTATCTTTACAAGGCCGACCGACAACCGAAAAGACAGATCGCAGCATGGGCTTGCAAGAACCCTGGTAAACAATATGATTATCGGTGTCACAGAGGGATATGCCAGAAAGCTGGAAATCATCGGTGTGGGATACAGGGCAGAAAAGAAGGGGAAAAAACTGGTTATGAATCTGGGATTTTCACATCCTGTAGAGATGGAAGATCCGGAAGGTATCACGACAGAAACCCCTGATGCAAACACTGTTGTGGTAAACGGTATCGACAAGGCTTTGGTCGGCAACTACGCATCCAACATCAGGAAATGGAGAAAACCTGAACCGTACAAGGGCAAGGGTATCCGTTACGAAGGTGAGAAGGTACGTAGAAAAGAAGGTAAGACCGGTGCCAAGGCATAGAAAGGAGTGATGAAAAATGGCAAAAGAAAGCAGAAACGACAAGCGTCTTAAAAGGCATGCCAGGGTCAGAAAAGATCTGTTCGGAACTCCTGACAAACCGAGGCTTTGTGTTTTCAGATCAAGCAGAAATATTTTCTGCCAGATTATTGACGATGAGAACAGCAAGACACTGGTGTCCGCATCATCGCTGGACAAAGAACTCAAATCTGAGATCGAATACGGTGGAAACAAGGAAGCTGCCGGAAAAGTAGGCGAAGCTATTGCAAAGAGAGCGTTGGAAAAGGGTATAGAAGTCGTTGCCTTTGACAGAGGCGGATTTCTCTATCACGGAAGAGTCAGGGAATTGGCGGAAGGCGCTCGTAAAGGCGGATTGAAATTCTAACAGGAGGAGAAATAATGCGTAATATTATTGATGCTTCCAAGCTGGACTTGAATGAGACCATCGTAAACATCAGACGTGTCGCAAAGACCGTCAAGGGCGGAAGAAACATGAGATTCTCCGCAACCGTTGTTGTCGGGGACAAGAACGGACACGTGGGAGTGGGTCTCGGAAAGGCTCAGGAGATCCCTGAAGCCGTGAGAAAAGCTACGGAAGATGCAAAGAAGAATTTGATATATGTCCCAATGGTCGGAACCACCATACCACACAGAAACCTCGGCATATTCGGCGCAGGACGGGTTATTCTGATGCCCGCTGCTCAGGGTACCGGAGTTATTGCGGGATCCTCCGCACGTACTGTGCTTGAGGCTGCGGGGTTGAAAGACGTTAAGGCAAAATCAGTCGGTTCTAACAACACTGGCAACATTGCATATGCTACTTTGGAAGGCTTGAAGAGCCTGATGACTGTTGAAAAGGTGGCAAAGTTGAGAGGCAAGACGCCTGAAGAAATTTTAGGTTAGGAGGGGAGCGATCATGGCGAAAATGGTTAAAATCACTTTGACAAAGAGTACAATAGGTGCTTCCCCTAAACAGAAAAAAGTAGTAGAAGCGTTGGGACTAAAGAAGATGCACCATTCAGTAGAACTTGTTGACACACCTGCGACAAGAGGTGCTGTCAAAAAGGTTGAGCATCTTGTTACTGTAGAAGAACTATAGATAGGAGGTGCAAGCTTATGAAATTGCATGAATTGAATGCGCCTGCCGGATCCAAAAAAGCTCGCAAGAGAAGAGGCCGCGGTACAGCCACCGGCCAAGGAAAAACCGGCGGTCGCGGTATGAACGGTCAGAAATCGAGAAGCGGAGGCGGAGTCAGGCTCGGCTTTGAGGGTGGTCAGATGCCACTTTACAGACGTCTGCCAAAGCGCGGATTCACAAATATATTTGCAACGGTCTATACTACGCTAAATGTAGGGGATCTGAATCGTTTTGACGCCGGAACCGAAGTTACGCCAGAATTGTTGATAGAAAAAGGCGTCTTGAAGCAGGTTAAAGATGGAGTCAAGATTTTGGGCAACGGCGAACTGACAAAGAGTATGACGATCAAGGCTCATAAATTCAGCAAGAGCGCTGTGGAGAAAATTGAAGCCGCGGGAGGAAAGGCAGAGGTGATTTAATGGAGATGTTCAAGACGATTTCTCAGGCTCTAAAGGTTAAGGAAATCAGAGGAAAAATGATCTTCACGTTGCTGATGCTGGTGGTTTTCAGAATCGGATCGAATATACCGGTTCCAGGAATAAACAGATCGACTCTTGCGCAGATGTTTACCGGAGACAACATGGGACTTTTCGACTTGTTCAACTTGTTTTCGGGTGGATCGTTCAGTAACTTTACTGTATTTGCTTTGAGTATCACACCGTACATCACCGCATCCATCATCATCCAACTGCTTACGATCGCATTCCCTTACTTTGAGAGACTTGCCAAAGAGGGAATGGAAGGTCGCAAGAAGATGGCGCAGATCACGCGTTATCTTACGGTGGTTCTGGCACTTATCCAGGGACTTGGAATGACCGTGGGACTTTTCAGGAAAACCGTTGCCGATCAGAGCGCATTTTCCTTTATAGTGATTACACTGATACTCACGGCGGGAACCACATTCCTGATGTGGCTTGGTGAACAGATCAATGAGAACGGTATAGGAAACGGTATTTCACTTATAATCTTCGGAGGAATAGTGGACAGAATCCCGAGCGGAGTTTTGGAATTATGGAATAAATATCAGGAGGGCACCTTGTCAATCGTCACTCTGGTGATATTTGTCGTGTTGGGTGCGCTCGTAATAGTGGGAGTAATCGAAATCCAACAGGGTACGAGAAGAATCCCCGTTCAGTATGCAAAGCGTGTAGTAGGCAGAAAGATGTACGGTGGTCAATCCACCCATATACCGCTGAAGGTAAACCAGGCGGGAGTAATCCCGATCATCTTTGCGCTGTCTATCCTGCAGTTCCCGATTACTATAATGTACTTTTTCCCGGGAACGGCGTTTTACTCATTCTGCGAGAAATATCTCTCGCCGGCGGGTAACCCCGGAGTTTGGGTATATGCGATACTGAACATTTTATTGATAATATTCTTCAATTACTTCTATACGGCAGTTACTTTCAATCCGATGGAAGTTTCACAGAATATGAAGGCGAACGGCGGATTTATACCGGGTATCAGGCCGGGTAAAGCCACTGTGGAATATCTGAGCAAAGTTATGTCCAGATTGTCCATAGTCGGTGCGCTCTTCCTTGCGCTCATAGCCACGCTTCCGACCGTCATTTCCCAGTATTCGGGTCTGGATATCCGTTTTGGGGGAACATCGCTTCTGATTGCGGTGGGCGTGGCGCTCGATACCATGAGACAGCTTGAGAATCAGATGGTTATGAGAAATTACCAGGGATTCCTGAAATAATTGAAATAGTACGAGGAGAATTTGAGATGATCAGAACTATTTTATTGGGACCTCCGGGTGCGGGAAAAGGTACGCAGGCGGTTAATATCGTCGAAAAATACAAGATACCTCACATTTCGACCGGAGATATTTTCAGAGAAAACATCAAAAAAGGAACGGAACTCGGAAAGAAAGCGCAGTCGTACATAAGCCGCGGTGAGCTGGTACCGGACGATCTGGTTTGCGATATCGCCACGGACAGACTTCTGAAAGATGATTGTAAAGAAGGCTTTTTGCTGGATGGATTTCCGCGCACGGTTTATCAGGCTGAAAAACTCGATGAATTTCTGACGGCGCACGGCCAACAATTGGACAAGGTTCTCAACCTCAATGTCGGGGAAGATGAACTTATGCGGCGTCTCACCGGGCGCAGGGTGTGCAAAGCCTGCGGAGCAAGCTTCCATGTGGTGAGCATGCCTCCAAAGAAAGAGGGAGTTTGTGATATTTGCGGCGGAGAATTGTTCAGACGCCCCGACGACAATGAAGAAACGGCCAAGAATCGTATCGATGTGTACCGCAAGGAGACACTTCCACTTGTGGAATACTATGAGAAAGCCGGAACCCTGGCGAATATAGACGGTGCGGCAGGTCTTGAAGGAACTTTTAAAGAAATTGTGGCGGCGCTGGGGGAATAATAGCCAATGATCATTCTAAAATCATCACATGAGATTGAATTGATGCGTACGGCAGGTAAGGTGAACGCGGAGATATTCGATGGTCTTCGCACCTTTATAAAACCCGGTATCACCACTATGGACATAGATCGATATGTGGAAGAGGTAATTAAAAAGCATGGAATGATTGCCGCCGAAAAAGGCTACGGAGGATTTCCGGCCAATGTTTGCACATCGGTCAATGAGGAAGTGGTGCATGGCATCCCGGATCCTGAAAAAGTTCTTTGCGAGGGTGACATAGTGAGTGTGGATTTGGTGGTTCAGCACGAACGTTACATGGCGGATTCCTGCAGAACCTTCGGAGTCGGGGTGATAAGCGAAAAGGCGAAAAAACTCATAAACACTGCGGAAAGAGCTTTCTTTGCGGGAATCGAATACGCCAAAGAGGGACACAGGCTTTTTGATATTTCGGCAAGGATCCAGGAAGTCGTGGAAAATGAGGGTTTCGGAGTCATAAGAGATTACACCGGTCATGGCATAGGCACCCAAATGCACGAGGATCCGCCGATCCCCAATTATGGTAAGGCGGGCAAAGGTCCCAGACTGCAGGCAGGCATGACCCTTGCCATTGAGCCGATGATCGTCGAATATTCCTATGAAACGGATACGCTTTCAAACAACTGGACCGTTGTGACGGAAGACGGCGGTCTGGCCGCACACTATGAGAATACCCTGGCTATCACAGATGGCGAGCCGGATATACTCACGATTTAAAGGAGAGATACAAGCATGGCCAAAAAAGACGTCATAGAGGCGATGGGAACAGTGGTGGATGCACAGCCAAACGCCATGTTCAAGGTTAAGTTGGAAAACGGGTTTGAAATTCTTGCGCATATATCCGGCAAGATCAGAATGCATTACATACGGATTCTGCCGGGAGACAAGGTCAAGGTGGAGCTTTCACCCTACGATCTGACACGCGGCAGGATTATATGGAGAGATAAAGGACATTGATGGCAAGGAGGTTTTAAAATGAAAGTCAGAGCTTCAGTAAAACCGATCTGCGAAAAGTGTAAGGTGATTAAAAGACATGGCAAAGTCATGGTAATCTGCGAAAATCCTAAGCACAAGCAGAGACAAGGTTAAAAAGACGTATGATGTCGATGAAGAAGGTGACATAGGAAAGATAAGTCGCAAATTCATCGGCGAAAGACGAGAATGCCGGTGAAATCGTCGGCGGAGTACAAAACGGTATTGGGTCGGAAGACCGGGATTCCGACCGTTGAAAAGTTATTTTTTAAGAACGCCCGTCTATATCACCCCGGATGAGTGACGGAAGATGGGAGAAGGAGGATACGTATGGCACGTATAGCCGGTGTTGACTTACCGAGAGAGAAAAGAGTGGAGATCGGGTTAACCTACATCTACGGAGTCGGCAACACATCAGCAAACAAGATCCTCGCGGAAGCGGGAATAGATCCGGACACCAGAGTCAAGGATCTGACAGAGGAAGAAGCCGGTAAGATCAGAAAGATCATCGAGGCAAAGTACATGGTTGAAGGAGACCTGAGGAGAGAAGTTTCCATGAACATCAAGAGACTGATGGAGATAGGAAGCTACAGAGGTATAAGACACAGAAGAGGTCTTCCGGTCAGAGGACAGAAAACCAAAACCAATGCCAGAACACGCAAAGGTCCGAAGAGGACAGTGGGCAGAAAGAAAAAGTAAAGGAGGACCAAAATGGCTAAAGCAGGAAAGAAAACTGTAAGAAGAAAAAGAGTTCAGCGTAAGAACATTGAAAAGGGCCAGGCGCATATACAGTCCACCTTTAACAATACATTGGTTACGCTGACCGATATGCAGGGAAATGCCTTGTCGTGGTCCAGCGCGGGCTCGCTGGGATTCAAGGGCTCCAAAAAATCTACCCCCTTCGCTGCTCAGATGGCTGCGGAAGAAGCAACCAAGGGCGCGCTTGAGCATGGACTCAAGACGGTGGAAGTTTACGTAAAAGGTCCGGGTTCCGGAAGAGAAGCGGCAATTCGTGCGTTGCAGGCCGCAGGTCTTGAAATCACTATGATAAAGGACATTACGCCTATTCCGCACAACGGATGCCGCCCACCGAAGAGAAGAAGAGTATAGCAGAAGGGAGGAATTTAGATTATGGCAACAAACAGGGATCCTATTTTAAAGAGATGCAGATCGCTGGATATCGATCCGGGTCATCTGGGGATATTCAAAAAGTCGAAAAGACAGCCGGTAAGGCGCGGAAAGAAGATGAGTGAATACGCTTTGCAGCTTCGAGAGAAGCAGAGAGCGAAATTTATATACGGGATGCAGGAAAAGCAGTTCAGAAATACGTTCAAAAAAGCCGCAAAGAAAAAGGGGATGACCGGTGAAAACCTGCTCCTCATGCTTGAGTCAAGACTCGACAACGTGGTTTACAGAATGGGGCTTGCATTTACCAGAAGAGAGGCCAGACAACTTGTGGTGCACGGTCACTACATGGTCAACGGGAGAAAGGTTAGCTCTCCGGGATTTCAGGTAAAAGCAGGAGATGTGATCAAGGTCAGAGAAAAGAGCGGCTCCTCTTCCAAATTCAAGGACTTGAAGGAATTTCAGGTAGTCGTGCCGTCATGGATGAGTGTCGATCCCGAGAAGTTGGAAGGTAAAGTTGTCGCAATGCCTACAAGAGAAGAAATCGACACACCTATTGAGGAACATCTGATCGTCGAATTGTATTCCAAATAATTCGTGTCTGTTTGGCGGGATATCGCCGGGTTTTCCGGCGGTAAAACTTGCCGCAAGGAAGCCGGTGCGTATATACGTGTCGCTTCTGCGTACGTTATTTGTTTGGATACCGAAAGGAGGTTTTTATCATGATAGAAATCGAAAAACCAACCATTGTGAAAGAGATCGACGAGGATGGTTGCTACGGAAAATTTATTATTGAACCACTCGAAAGAGGTTACGGGATCACCTTGGGGAATTGCATGAGACGGATTCTCCTAAGCTCCCTGCCCGGTGCGGCTGTGACATCGGTCAAGATCGACGGTATTTTGCATGAATTCTCGACTATTCCGGGCGTAAAAGAGGATGTCACGGAAATAATACTAAATCTTAAACAGCTTGCGGTCAAACTTACGGGAGATGAAACAAAGAGAGTTATAATCAACGCCGTGGGACCAAAAGAAGTAACAGCGGCAGATATAATCGGAGATGCCGAGATGGAAATATACAATCCTGATCTGCATATCGCCACACTTGAAGACAATGCTGCACTTGTGATGGAGATCAACTTGGCTCGCGGGCGCGGATACGTTTCCGCAGAGATGAACAAGACGGAAGATACTCCGATCTCGGTCATTCCGGTGGATTCCATATACACACCTGTTCGCAAGGCGAACTTTACCGTACAGAACACCAGAGTCGGTCAGGTCACAGACTACGACAAGCTCATACTTGAGATATGGACGGATGGCTCAACCACCCCGGAAGAGGGGGTTTCGGTCGGCGCAAAGATCATGCAGGAACATCTGAACCTCTTCATCGAGCTGGATGACAATGCCGATGGACTTGAGATAATGATCGAAAAGGAAGAGGATCAAAAAGAGAAAGTCATGGAAATGACGATCGAAGAACTGGAGCTTTCCGTAAGATCTTTCAACTGCCTTAAGAGGGCTTCGATCAACACTGTCGAGCAGTTGACCGAGCGAACCGAGGAAGACATGATGAAGGTCAGAAACCTCGGCAAGAAATCTCTTGAGGAAGTCAAGAAAAAGTTGGAAGAGCTGGAACTCAGCCTCAAGCCGAGTGAAGAATAGCGAGTAAAATAGCAAGAAAGGAGCATTGAAATGCCGGGATACAGAAAACTGGGAAGAGATTCGGCTCACAGAAAGGCGATGTTGAGAAACCTCGTTACGGATCTGCTTCGCGAAGGTAGGATTTCAACGACGGATACGAGAGCCAAAGAGGCGGGTCGCATGACCGAAAAGATGATCACGCTTGCAAAACGCGGAGATCTGCATGCGAGAAGACAGGTGCTCGGATTCGTTTACGACGAAAGCGTGGTAAGCAAGCTGTTTGAGGAAATCGCACCCAAATACGCAGAGCGAAACGGCGGGTATACGAGAATACTCAAGCTGGGACCTCGCAGAGGCGACTGTGCGGAGACGGTCTTTCTTGAGCTTGTGTAGAATTTTTGCATGACCTTTTGCCACTTTTCCGCATAGGGTTTTGTGTAATCGTTTGAACATGGATCTTTGCGCTCATGAGCCTTTATATGTGGCACGGGTCGCAAGGTCGTAGCACGAGCATTCTACAGCATACAAAGGATTATTCAAAACTCCTCGCAAAGAAAAACTGCGGGGAGTTTTAAATTGCAGCAGGTGTGAACGCGGCGTTGGATAAAAGCCGCCGTCGCGAAAACCGTCGTTATCGTAGTTTTGATTTCAGCACGACGCCATATAAATCTCCGAAGGCATAAACCGATTTTCCCATTGACAATTATGTATAAATCTGCTAACTTTTTGTTAAGGAAAGCTAATCGAAATGCCGTAAAAGCGGTGCCCGTGACAGCGCCTCGTCTTATCGTCCATTCTCCCAAAAGTGTTTGGTTTGACTAACCTATGTTGATTCAAGTATAGTAAGGCAGAGGAGGGAAATCATGGATAACGATTTCAGAGATAAGAAATATACTTTTTTTCAGCATAAAGATTGCGAATTTTTCCCTTGCCATAAGACAGATAAACCGGAGGATTTCAATTGCCTGTTTTGCTATTGTCCGCTTTACGCACTGGGAAATCGTTGTGGCGGCAATTTCCGATACACCGAGAACGGGTTTAAGGATTGTAGCGAATGCCTGTTTCCGCACGTCAGAGACAACTACCCGAAGATTCTTGAGAGGTATCAAGATATAATGAAGGTGGCGCAGGAACAAAACAAGTAACCGGATACAGACTGTGTCTTGTGGCAGGACGGAGTGAGATTTTCGCAAGAACTCTCCGCCAGCCCATATCAAATAAAGGTATTCATGGATCCGCACGTTTGCGGATCGATTGAGCGAAAGGATAGGTTGAAAGTATGAATGTAAATTGGTTTAAGAACCCGGACAACGTGGTTTATGCAGATGTGAATCAATTTTGTGATAATTTCGGCAAGGAAACGGGAATAGAAAATCTCAGGGAAAAACTCGATGAGTACAGAGCCAATCCCGTAAAAGAGGGAATAAATCTAAAAGGCAAGAAGAGAACCAGCCTGAAAGTATTTATTCCGAACAAGTATTTTGATGAACCCATTGAAATGGGTGACAGCGTTTGGGTGTATATGGGCGAGAACTATGAATGTTACTGCATATACTGGCCGCAGCAATAGACGTTCGATAGCGGCAAATATAAGATGCTGAGGGACGGAATCGGGGAAAACTCGGAATTCGCAGGGTTTCATCCTCTGGTTAATTTGACATACTTTATTATCGTGATCGGGGTGACGATGTTTTCCATGTCTCCTGCGTTTTTGGTTACAAATCTTGTCCTTTCATGGACTTATTCAATACTCTTGAGGGGCAGCGGGGTGATTCTGCAAAATTTTTTTGTCACTGTGTTCACTTTGATTGTAATGACGGTTATCAACATGTTTTTTACGCATGAAGGTGTGACCGTACTGTTTTATTTGAATGATAATGCGATCACGCTGCAAGCTCTTATCTACGGACTTTGTTCGGCGGTTATGTTGAGTTCGGTCATAACGTGGTTTGTGAGCTTCAACGTGATAATGAGCTCGGAAAAATTGATATACATATTCGGCAAAGCCGCCCCGGTCATTGGGCTGACGCTGTCGATGATCTTTAGATACGTACCGCTTTTAAAAGAGAGATACAAAGAAATACACATGGGGCAGGTGTGCCTTGGACGAGGAAACAGGAGAGGTTTTTTCAATAAAATGCGCCGATTCGCCAAGGAAGTATCCATTCTCATCTCTTGGTCGCTGGAATCTTCCATCGAAAGTGCGGATTCTATGGAGGCAAGAGGTTACGGACTGAAAGGAAGAACATCTTTTCACTTGTACAGACTACAAAAGTGCGACATATTGTTTGTTCTGATCATGTTTGCGCTTCTTTCGGTTGTTATTTACGGCGGATATGCGGGGACGGGAAAGGTTTCTTTCTATCCGGACTTTAACTATAATCCCGATATGAAAAGCGTTGTGGCGCTTGTTGCTTATTTCGGATTGGCGATGTTGCCCCTGTCGATGGATATATATGGAGAAATGAGGTGGAAGAGATCAAGACGATCGAATTTGACAATGTAACATTCACTTATCCGCTTTCAAACACATCGTCATTGAACGATGTGAGCTTCTCCGTTGAAAAATCACAGTTTGTGGTGATTTGCGGAAAATCGGGATGCGGCAAGACCACGCTACTGCGGCATATGAAAAAGAATATGATGCCCTACGGTGAGTTGAGTGGGAGAATCGTGTACGACGGAAAAGACGTATCGGAATTGTGCGATGAGAAAAGTGCTTCGGAAGTGGGATATGTACAACAGAATCCCGACAATCAGCTTGTCACGGACAAAGTATGGCATGAGCTTGCTTTCGGACTTGAGAGTCTGGGTCTTGACAATCTGACTATCAAGCGAAGAGTTGCGGAGATGGCAAGCTATTTTGACATACAGACATGGTTCAGAAAGGACGTGAGCAGGCTGTCGGGTGGGCAAAAACAGCTTCTTAACCTGGCGTCGGTAATGCTTATGCAACCGAAACTGCTTGTTTTGGATGAACCGACGTCGCAGCTTGATCCCATAGCCGCATCGGAGTTTCTCGGAACACTGTATAAGATCAACAGAGATCTGGGCGTCACCGTAATATTGTCTGAGCACAGACTTGAGGAGGCCTTTGCCATGGCTGACAGGGTTATTGTTATGGATGCCGGAAAAATACTGGTGGATGCCGATCCGGGTGCTGTCGGCGGCTTTCTTGCGGGGGGCGGGCGTATAGATGAGCAAGACATCGTTGTCGCCGAGGGGAAAAGCAAAAAAACCAGGCACCCCATGTTTTATGGACTTCCCACCGTCACAAAGATCTTTCATAGCGTTTCGAATCACGCATATGGCGAAAGCGATTCGTGCGACCGGGATGATGCGAATGCGAAGCAGCGCATGGCGCGGCCACTACATCCGAAAGAAGTGGAAAAAGCATGCGGAGGCGATGCAAAAAGGAGCCCGCTTAGCATCAGAGAAGGAAGACTTTGGCTTGACGGGATAATGGCTTTGAACAAGCGAAAAGGCTCGGACATGAAGCGCCCCGGAAGCGAGAGTGTGTGCATGGAAACCGGCGAAAGTGCAAATCCCGCCGTTTTGCTCAAAAATATCAGCTTCCGCTATGAGAAGAACACGCAGGATGTTTTGCGTGATCTGAATCTTCATGTGGTAAAAGGTGAATTGTTCTGCGTGCTGGGCGGAAACGGCGTTGGCAAAAGCACCATGTTGAAAGCGATAACATCAATAATAAAGATCCGGCGCGGCAAGATCAAGACGGAAGGCAGACTTGCAATGCTTCCCCAAAATCCCCAGGCGCTGTTTACGGAGATTTCCGTTGAGGATGAATTGATGGAGGCTCTGTATTATGAGGAAAAAAGCGATGAGAGTAAAGTAAAAGAAGTGCTGGAAGTGCTTGATTTGATGGAATTATCACATCTGCGAAAGTCGCATCCCTACGATCTGTCCGGCGGAGAGCAGCAACGGCTTGCGCTGGGAAAGGTTCTTTTGCTTGATCCGGATATAATCCTGTTGGATGAACCGACCAAGGGTCTTGACCCGTTTTTCAAGATTTCCCTTGCGAAAATTTTAAAAAAGCTCACGGGTGTCGGAAAAACTGTGCTGATGGTTTCGCATGACATAGAGTTTTGCGCCGAACACGGGGATCGTTGTGCGATGTTTTTCGATGGTGGCATAGTGTCCGTGAGCGCGGCGCATGAGTTTTTTTCGGGAAATAATTTTTATACGACTATGGCAAACAAAATCGCAAGGGAGCACTTCCCGGGCGCGGTGACATGGGAGGAGGTTGTTCGGTGCGTAGAGGCATTGACATGACTCAATATCGTGCGGCGGCCGCAAAAAGAACCGCCGTGTCGGCACTGCTTATTTTTTGTGCGATTCCCATAGGTATTCTTGCCCTGACAAGACTTGCGGGAAGTGATGCATATATTGCGGGGAGCCTTCTCATCATAATTTGCACCATGATCCCGTTTTTCATGGTCTTTGAAAAACGTAAACCCAAGGCGCGGGAGATAGTGCTGATAGCGATGATGTCGGCTCTTACCGTGGTAATACATATGTTCTTCCACCTGACGCTTCCGCTTCAGGCAGGCACCGCAATGGTCATAATATCGGGGATATCACTGGGATCGGAAGCGGGTTTTCTGGTGGGTGCGCTCGCAAGGTTTGTGTGCAATTTCTATATGGGGCAAGGGCCATGGACTCCTTGGCAGATGTTTTGTTGGGGGATTTTGGGTTTTCTTGCGGGTATGGCATTCAATAAAATTGATTACAGGAATATTAAAAATAAGGCGTTCGCCACTGAATCAGAAGCCGAAAATCCCGGGGACGGAAGTGGAGTATCTATTGCAGGATCGATCGCAGGTCCGGTGTTGAGTATAATATTTGCAATAGTTGCGGCATATGTTTCATACCTGCTTTTGCCCGGCGAGGAGGACACTTTTTTGGGGTGGCGGCTTTACTTATTTGGAATTGCGGGACTTGTGGCAGGCGTGATTTTGCAAAGAAAGCGACTTGACGTGAGCGGTTTTGCAATGGCGCTGTTTACCTTTTTTGTCACATTTATAGTTTACGGTGGAATAATGAACGTGTGCGCTATGGTAATGTCGTCTGTAATGCCGGGAGGAAAGTCGATAAGCTGGAATGCGCTTCGACTTCTATACGTTACGGGAGTGCCCTACGATCTGGAGCATGCAGGGACAGCCGCAGTTTTCATCTTCCTGTTCGGCGGCGTATTCGTAAAAAAGATTGAGAGGATCAAAATAAAGTACGGAATATACAGATGAAACGGCAGGATGATTGCGAGGATGCATAAACTAAGAGTGTTATTGGCAAAAAAACAGGAAAGCATGGGTATTGTATGAAGAGAGATTTATTCCTATGCACATTTACGGAGAATGCGCTTCCTATAATAAAAGAACTTGAAATAGGGATGGAAAGCAATCACTTCTGCATATCCAAAAGCTTGGATGAAGAAGTTGTGGATCGAACGATTTTCCAAATAAAGCAGGATATGAAGTTTTGCGGAATCACCGACCCCAAAAAGGTTTTTGTGCACGGACCGTTTACCGAAATTTATCCGCAGGGAATAGATCGGTCTATTGTGCAAGCCGGAAAAAAGCGGCTTGAGCAGGCATTTGAGGCGTGTACGAGGCTTGGACTTAAGCGGATGGTGGTGCATTCCGGATTTCTTCCTATCATGTATTTTGATACTTGGCACATAGAACGATCCGTTGACTTTTGGTCTGAGTATATGCGGAACAAACCTGCGGATTTCAACATATTTATAGAAAATGTATTTGATCCGGATCCGGCGCCACTTGTTGAGATTGTGGAAAAGATAGATGACCCCAGGGTAAAACTGTGCCTTGATGTAGGCCACGCCAATGCGGTGACGCTTGACAAAAGTGTGTACTGCTGGATAAAATCAATGGGTAGGCATATAGGGCATTTCCACCTGCATAATAATGACGGCACCTGTGACAGTCATGATCCCATAGACAAGGGGTCGCTGGATATGGAAAAGTTGCTTGCGTATATGGACGATTACTGCGACAAGGATGCGACCGTCACTGTGGAAAGCCGCCGGACGGGCGATGAGATCAAATGGCTGTTGGATCGGTTGTGAGTAGAGTGTGGCGATGCTTGTCAAATAAGAATAACAAATTGATGTGTGTAAGTTGGAAAAGAGGTTAAAATGAAAATCGAAAAAAGAAGTTTTAAAGTTTTTGCGGCAGTGATGACGATCATGCTTATAGCGGGCGCTCTTGCGGGCTGCGGCGACAAGAAAGCCGATAAAAAGGATGCCACAGGCAAAACAAAAGTGGTCAAGGTCGGCGGGAAATCCATGGATGAGCTCATAAGCACCGTGAGCAAGAGCATCATCGAGAAAAACAAGCCCGAAGACATAGCGCAAGCAGGGCAGGACTGGCTCATATTCGACCTTGCAAAACTCGATTTTTCCAATAAGAAAAAGGCTGTGCCGAAAGACTACTTCAAGGAATACTTTGACGGCGTGCGTGTCAAAGTCAAGACGAAGAAGGGAGTTTTGGATAAAAAGAATTATACGGAAAACATCAAAGTTTCTTTGGCTGCATTGGCAATAGACAAAGAACCTCTGCGCATCGAGGGGCACAACATAGTTTCAAAGGCAGACAATTACAATGCGGTGAGAGGGCAGGGACTTAATGCGGAATTTTATGCGTTGATTCTGAACAGCTATGCAAAGTATGGATTCAAAAACGAAAAAAGATACCTGCAGGATGTTCTGGCTGCCGCTCATAAGGACGGTGGGTTCAGTTACGGAGGAAAGAAGTCCGATGTGGACATGACCGCAATGGCCGTTCAGGCACTTGCGCCGTACTCGCAGGAGAGCAAAAAGGCGGGAAAAGTCGTAAAAAAAGCTCTAAAGTATCTCTCGAAAAAGCAAAACAAAAACGGAGGATACGATACGTGTGAATCAGTCGCGCAGGTCATAATGGCGATAGGGGCGATGCGGTACAATCCTCTTAAAGAGAGCAAATTCATCAAGGGCGGTAAGGATCTTGGGGATGGGCTTATGAGATATGCCACCAAAGACGGATTTTCCCATACCGAGGGAGGCGAAACCGACGCCATGGCAACGGAGCAGTCCCTCAGGGCGCTGGCCGCGATACAACAGGGTATGCAGGGAAGAAGCATTTATGAAAGGTAAATAAATAATCCTTGACAGATGCGCATGCCTCTTGTTAGAATGGAAATGCAATTGAAAATGCGTTTTATGTTCTTCCACGATACGTGGAGGCTAAGAGGGAATCAGGTTTAAATCCTGAGCGGTCCCGCCACTGTGTTTGGGGAGCGACCTGCGATATACCACTGGGAAACCGGGAAGGTGCGGGAAGCGGTGATCCATAAGCCAGGAGACCTGCATAAAATTGTTTTTAATCGGCGGTGAACCGATCGTAAAAACACTGCATCAGCGAATACGGGCTGTGGGCATGCCACAGTCCTTTTTATGGTAGTAAGGGACAGGTTTTGGAAAAACTGTGGAAGCCCCAATTGCTTTTCATTCTTTTTTCATTTTGGGGCAGGACCCGTCACCCTGCTCCATTTTGTTTTGAAAAAATGGATTTTTTGTATGGGTGTCAGGAAAACGGGTGTACATGGTACTTAGGGTAAAGAAGCACAGGCCTACACGGATTTTACGGAAAAAGAAAAAATGAGTAGAGAAGGTATATAAAAATGCAGGATGAATTGTTGAAGAAGAGCGGGAAAAAGAAACGCAGAAAAGTGGCGATATTGCTAATTTTGACGGTGTTTGCCGTCATGGCGGCAGTGACTGTGAAATTGAGAACTGAAAGGGATGTCACGCCGCATCCTGCGGGCAAGGCGGCGGGCAGAGCGACGATATCGATTCAATGCAAGGAGCTTGTAAACGATTTTTCCAAACTGAAAAATAAAAATCTGAAAAAATATATTCCAAAGGATGGAATGATTTTAAAAAAGACGATGATAGATATCAAAAAGGGCACTACCGCCTATGATGTGCTCAAACAGGCCTGCGGAGAAAACGACATAGCCTTTATAAAGGAACAAAAAGTGGGCTATTCAGGAGTGTATATCAAGTCACTGGGGCATCTTGCGGAATTTGATGCAGGCAAAAAGAGCGGATGGATGTACAGCGTCAACGGGAAGCACCCCAATCTGTCCTGCTCGCAATACAAAGTCAAAAACAGGGATAAGATCCTGTGGCATTATGTCGTGGACTACAATAGTAAGAATTAGGCAAGGCAGCACGGGAGATTTATATATACATTCTGAGGTATGAGGGGTGCAAAATTCCACGGTCATGCTTGAGTTTAAGAAGTGATTTTTTTATAATATACTTGACATGTCCACAAAGATCTTGACCTTTGTGGAAACGATTTCTTTTGGTTTAGCTGTTGCCCTATAGAAGCGGAGGATTCCGAAGGTGCCCCCGTAAGAGCGATAGCATGGTTTGAAGACGGAGAACACAGATGAGCTTTGATGATTTGAATCCCAAACAGCGTGAGGCGGTTGAACACATGGACGGGCCGCTTCTGATCCTTGCGGGCGCAGGATCGGGAAAGACAGGAACGATGACCCACAGAATCGCGTATATGCTTGAATGCGGAGTCTCGCCGTTTTCGATCTTGGCGGTGACATTTACAAACAAGGCCGCAAAGGAGATGAAAGTAAGAGTGGAAGATCTGGTGGGCGCAGTGGCAAATGAGATGTGGATAATGACATTCCATTCTTTGTGCCTGCGTATTTTGCGTATTTATCCTGAAATCGTGGGATATGAAAAAAACTTTGTCATATACGATACCGCCGACCAGAAAACTCTGGTAAAAAACATCATCAAGGAAAAGGGGATCAGCGAAAGGGAATTTACTCCTCAGTATCTGCTTTCGGCAATCAGCTCATGCAAGGAAAAGAAAATGACGCCGGAAAAGTATATCGAAACTATGGATGACAACTATAAGACCAAGGCGATTGGCACGGTGTACAAGGAATACTGCGCAAGGATGAAAAAAAACAATGCCATGGATTTTGACGATATACTGCTGAACTGCGTGTTGCTTTTTGAGAAAGATGAAGAGGTTTTGCTTAAATACCAAAATCGCTTCAGGTACATAATGGTGGATGAGTATCAGGACACGAACAGGATACAGTATGAACTCATACATATGCTTGCGGACAGGCATCACAATCTCTGCGTAGTGGGAGACGACGATCAATGCATATACCAGTGGCGTGGCGCGGATATACGGAACATATTGGAGTTTGAGAGAGATTTTAAAGAGGCAAAGATCATCAAACTTGAGCAAAACTATAGATCAAAGGCCAATATTTTGGCGGCGGCGTATTCGGTAATCAAAAATAACAGTAGCAGAAAGTCGAAAAAACTCTGGACAGCGCAGGAAAAAGGCGAAAAAATAAGGTACTTCAGGGCGGATACCGATAAGGAAGAAGCGTCCGCAATAGCAAGACAGATATTCATGATGCAGGAAAAAGGCAGAAAATTCACCGATTTTGCCATACTATACAGGACAAACGCCCAGTCAAGATTGTTTGAGGCGAGTTTGTCAGCGCTCGGGGTGCCCTACAGGGTCTTGTCCGGTATGCGCTATTACGACAGAAAAGAAATCAAGGATATGATTGCTTACATGCGCCTTGTGGTCAACCCGGAAGACGATCTTTCTTTGAACAGGATTATAAACGAACCCAAAAGGGGCATGGGCGAGAAAACCGTGGAAAAAATCAGAGCGTTTGCCGGCGTTCGCAGAGAGGGCATGTTGAAAGCTCTCGATGATGAGGATGTGCGGGAAACGCTTCCGGGCAAAGCCTACGACAAGGTGATAGAACTCGTGGAGTGCCTTAAACTGTGCCGCGACGAACGTGAGAACCTCAGGGTTTCTGATATATATGACAATCTCCTTGTCAAGACGGGGTATTTGAAAGCATTGGAAGAATCTCGTTCGGTTGAAGCCGAGGCACGCATGGAGAACCTCATGGAATTCAAATCGGTAATATACGACTATGAGAACGAGACGGAGAATCCGACGATCGAGGATTTCATGGAAACTTTGACTCTGGCGGCGGAAGTGGATAATTACGATGAAACACAGGATGCCGTGACGCTTATGACCATGCACAGTGCCAAAGGATTGGAATTTCCCGTGGTCTTTCTCCCCGGAATGGAGGACGGACTCTTCCCGGGCAACAAGGCGTTTGATAGCGTTTCCGGAATGGAAGAAGAACGCAGGCTTTGCTATGTAGGCATGACCAGAGCCAAAGAACTTCTGTGTCTTTCAAGTGCAGGAGAACGGATGCGATACGGCAGGACGGAATATACAAGAGAGTCACAGTTTCTCAGAGAGCTTGACAAAACACTGCTGTCGGGGGATGCTGTTTATGAACCGAAGAAATACAGCGCCGGGTACGGAGCGGCATCCGGCCCCGGGGTTTCCACGGGGAGTGTGGACGGATATTCGCAAAAAGCATTCAAACCATATGATTACCTGAAGTATGCGACTGCGGAAACGCAAAAAAGCGTGAACAAAACAAATGTTAGTTTTGACGCCGGCGATAAGGTAAGCCACGCAAAATTTGGAGAGGGTCTTGTGATACAGGCAAACGATCGAATCGTCACGGTCGCCTTTGACAGCGTCGGGATAAAGAAATTGGCAAAAGACGTGGCGCCCATTGAGAAAATCAGGTAAGCGTGGTTGCCATCGGGCATTAAAAAAAGAAATCAAGGAATTCGCCTATGGAAAAAAGAGAAAGAATGAGAAAACTCGTCGCAAGTTTGAACGAGGCGAGCATGGCATACTATCAGAAAGCACGGGAAATAATGTCTGATATGGAATACGACAGGTTGTATGATGAGCTTGCTGCGCTTGAAGAAGACACGGGGATAATATTGGCTTCCAGTCCGACGCAAAAAGTCGGATTTGAGGTTCTGTCGGGGCTTGTCAAAGAGGAGCATGCAAGTAGAATGCTTTCACTCGACAAGACAAAAGACGAAAATTTGCTGGCGAGTTGGCTCGGTGATCAAAAAGGTCTGCTCTCGTGGAAGCTCGACGGTCTGACCATAGTCCTCACGTATGAAAACGGAAAACTTGCAAAGGCGCTCACGCGTGGAGACGGCAATGTCGGCGAAGTGGTGACAAACAATGCGAAAACATTTGTAAACCTACCCGTGACCATTCCGTACAAAGGACGATTGGTTCTTAGGGGAGAGGCTGTAATAACGTATTCGGACTTCAGGAAAATAAACCGGCGCATAGAGGATGTAGATGCAAAGTACAAAAATCCGAGAAACTTATGCAGTGGTTCCGTCAGGCAACTGGATCCGAAAATCACGGCAAGCCGCAATGTTCATTTTCTTGCATTTGCGCTTGTAGAAATCAGAAATGAGCGCTTGACCGGCGCACCGGCGAATGATCCGGGACGTGCCGCAGGGATGGTGACGGCGGCGCAAGAAGAGATGGATGCCGCCTCGCCGGATCTGTCCGAGTTCAAAAACAGCAATGAACAGCGCTTAAAATGGTTGCGCGGGCAGGGATTTGAAGTCGTGGAATACAGAGAGGTCAGCGACAAGACGGTGGCGGAAACCGTACAGTGGTTCCGTGAGAGGGTGGAGAAAAACGATTTTCCGTCGGATGGACTCGTATTGCTGATGGATGACATAGCATACGGGCGCTCGCTCGGGAGTACGGCGAAATTTCCGCGAAATGCAATTGCATTCAAATGGGCGGATCAAGAAGAAGAAACGACTTTGAGAGAAATAGAGTGGAGCGCTTCAAGAACGGGGCTGGTCAACCCGATCGCACTTTTTGATCCCGTGCAGCTTGAAGGAACCACAGTATCGAGGGCATCGCTTCACAATATAAGTATAATGGAGGAACTTGAGCTTGGCATCGGAGATCGTGTGCTGGTATACAAAGCCAACATGATAATCCCTCAGATAGCCAAAAATCTTACAAGAAGTGGCAAAATCACGCTCCCGTCCATCTGTCCCGTTTGCGGTAGAGAGCTTGAGCTACGCGATGAGAATGCGGTAAAAACGCTTCACTGCCAAAATCCGCAATGTCCTGCAAAGCGGATAAAGAGTTTCACACTTTTTGTGTCCGGCAATGCAATGGACATAGAAGGATTGAGCGAGGCGACACTGCAAAAATTCATTTCAATGGGCATAGTGAAAGAATTTGCTGATCTTTTTAGATTGCGGGGTCACAAAGAAGAAATAGTCGGTATGGAAGGCTTCGGGGAAAAATCGTACAGAAATCTGATAGCTTCTGTGGAAAAAGCCGCACACACTTCTGCGGGGAAACTGCTCTATGCTCTCGGAATAGCCGGTATAGGCGCCGCAAACGCCAAACTCATAGCCGATTCATGCGCCGGAAATTGGAAGAAAATAGAGACGCTTAAGAAAGAGGATCTTGTTGTTATAGATGGGATCGGAGATGTGATGGCCGATGCTTTTGTAAAGTATTTTGCCGACCCGGACAATCGGAAAGCGTTGGAATCATTGCTGGAGTTTTTGGACATTGAAGAAAATACGGATGAAAAACAGGACTTTTTCAGCGGGATAACCTTTGTGATAACCGGAACTCTGTCAGGTTACGAAAACAGAGGAGAGTTGAAAGCGGCGATAGAACGGGCAGGCGGCAAGGTGGCGGGCTCTGTAAGCGGCGGCACGGATTATTTGATAAATAACGATCTGAAGTCCACGTCCGGAAAAAACAAGAAAGCAATTGAACTTGGTACGGAGATAATAGACGAGAATACGGTCACAAGGTGGCTTGCCGCCGGAAAGAGACCCATGGGAAAGAAAAAGCGACACACCTGACGTCCAATAATGCGGCAAGAGTATTATCGGATGACAAAAATGCAGTAAGGGTATTATGGAATGAAAAAGTTGAAAATCGGAAAACTGGACAGTGATATTCTGGAAAAACTCGTGTTGGACAGGATTGAATTTAAAAGACCGGAAGTTCGGATCGGTGCGGGCGTGGGAGAAGACTGCGCGGTGATAGATTTTGGGAATTATGATTGCGTGGTTTCGACCGACCCAATCACCGCATCGGTTCGGGATATAGGCAGGCTTTCTATTCATATTTCATGCAACGATATCGCAAGCGACGGGATTCAACCGCTTGGGATAACGCTGGCGGTTATGCTTCCTGAGGGTAGCACTCAGGAGGATTTGACGATGATAATGGATCAGGCGGCACAGGCGGCTAAGGCGGCGCAGGTTCAGATCGTCGGGGGTCATACCGAGGTCACGCCGGCGGTAAAACAACCTGTCATCGTTTCCACAGCCTTGGGTCGTGTATTAGCCGGAAAATCGGCAAATGCCAAGAATATGCGAGAAAACGATCTTATTTTGCTGACAAAAAACGCAGGTCTTGAGGGAACCGGAATAATAGCATCCGATCGCGAAGATGAACTGAAAAACATTTTAAGTCAGCATGAAATCGATCGAGCCAAGAGAATGCTTGAAGATGTGAGCGTTGTCAAGGAGGGTATTATCGCAGGTGAGATAGGAACGTCCGGTATGCACGACGTGACAGAGGGCGGCGTATACGGAGCCGTATGGGAAATGTGCAAACTGGCATCAATGGGCGCCGAAATTCATAGGGAAAAAATCTTTATCGACCCCGTGACTGAAAAAATAGCGGATCACTTTGAAATAAACCCAATGCGCTTGATATCCAGCGGTTGCATGCTTATAGTCGCCGGAAGAAAACAGGCGGTCTCCATAATTTCAAAATGCAAGAAGGAAGGGATCAGGGTTTCGGTGATAGGGGAAGTCCGTGCGAAAGAAAACGGGGTAAAGGTTCTTTCGGAAAAGGGCGAGTTGTCGGAGATCGCACCGCCCGAGGCGGATGAGTTGTATAAGGTCATATGAGCATGAAAAAAAGCAAGAGCGGCTTAAAAAACAATGGTGCGTTAGAAAACAATGCTGTCTGCAGCCATACGGCGTATGGTTTAAAGGATTTCAATCTGACACATGTGTTTGAGTGCGGGCAGTGTTTTCGCAATCGAAAACTTGCTGAAAATGAGTATCTGGTTGCGGCATCGGACAGGATCGTGACCATGCGGATCCAAAGACCGGAGGAAAGCGGGAGATGTGAGAGTGCCGAAACTCATGTGAACTTGGAAATCTCACCGTGCACGGCCGAGGAGTTTGAGGGCTTCTGGAAGAAGTATCTCGACCTTGACAGGGATTACGGCGCGATAAAAAAACGCCTTTGCAAAGATGATGAGGTAATGAGGGAGGCGGTGCATTACGGTTATGGGATACGGATTCTCGGACAGGATCTTTGGGAGACGATAATTTCCTTTATCATTTCCCAGAACAACAATATTCCAAGGATCAAAGGATGCATAGAAAGGCTTTGCGAACTTGCTGGAAAGAGGCTTGACTCTAAACTTCCGCACATTGATTTTGAGGGTGGAACGGATTTGCGCCCTTATGCGTTCCCGACCGCAGAGGAGATTGCCGGATTGACGCTCGAGGACCTTTCGGGCGTAAGGCTCGGATACAGAGCAAAATACATACTGTCGGTATCGCAGGCAATCATGGAAAACGGTCTGCCGGAATCGGAAGAAGAACTGCTGAAACTTATGGGAGTAGGGCCGAAAGTGGCAAATTGTATCCTTTTATTCGGAATGGCGAAGTATAAAAGCTTTCCGATAGATGTTTGGGTGAAAAAGGTGATGCACGAGCTGTATGGATTGAGACAGGGCGATATGCAAGAAATGAAGAGCTTTGCCGCTGAGCACTTCGGAAATCTCGGGGGATTTGCACAGCAATACCTGTTTTTCTATATGCGTGACAAAGAAAGCACAGCCCCACAAGGAAAGTAACCCCCTGGCAATGTGTACTTTTGATGAAAAATGAAAATTGTGCTTGACATCCATTCTTACAAGTAGTACATTATACACAGTGGTTAGCACTCATAACGGATGAGTGCTAATAATAAACAAAAAGATGAGACGATATGGAGGTATTTATAATGAGTTTTGGTATCAAACCGCTTGGAAACAGAGTTGCATTGAAAAAGCTTGAGGCAGAGGAAAAGACATCGGGTGGAATCATTCTTACAAGTTCCGCAAAGGAAGCGCCGCAGGTTGCTGAAGTCGTTGCGGCAGGCCCGGGAAGCAAGGATGAGCCGATGGAGCTTAAAGTGGGGGACAAAGTTGTGTTTTCCAAGTATGCCGGAACGGACATCAAGTTTGAGGGCGAAGAATACACGATTATGAGCCAAGATGATATTCTGGCTATTGTAGAGTAAACAAAGGGGAGATGATAAAATGGCAAAAGATTTATTTTATGGAGAAGACGCTAGAAGAAAACTGCAGGCGGGTGTAGATAAGCTTGCGGATACGGTAAAGATAACGCTGGGACCCAAGGGCAGAAATGTTCTTATCGAAAAATCTTTCGGATCACCGCTGATAACCAACGACGGTGTTACAATTGCGAGAGAAATCGAGCTGGAGGATTCCGTTGAAAACATGGGCGCGCAGCTTGTCAAGGAAGTTGCTACCAAGACAAACGATGTTGCAGGAGACGGAACGACCACGGCGACCCTTCTTGCGCAGGCGATTATAAGGGAAGGCTTTAAAAATTTGGCGGCAGGCGCAAATCCGATGATATTGAAACGCGGAATCAGTGGCGCGGTCGACGTTGCCGTTGAAGAAATAAGAAAGAATTCCAAACCGGTCGAGACCAAAGAGAGCATTTCTCAGGTTGCCGCAGTTTCAGCCGCCGACGACACGATAGGTGAGTTGATTGCTGAAGCGATGGAGAAAGTTGGCAAGGACGGAGTCATCACGGTTGAAGAGTCCAAATCACTGGGAACCACGCTTGATGTAGTAGAGGGAATGCAGTTTGACAGAGGATATCTGTCGCCGTATATGGTAAGCGATGCCGATAAGATGGAGGCGGTTTTGGAGAATCCGTACATACTTCTTACGGACAAGAAGATAAATAACATTCAGGATCTTCTTCCGCTCCTTGAGCAGATCGTAAAACAGGGAAGAAAACTTCTTATTGTTGCAGAAGATGTTGAGGGTGAAGCGCTTGCGACACTGGTTGTGAACAAACTGCGCGGAACTATAGATGCAGTGGCTGTCAAGTCTCCGGGATTCGGCGACAGGAGAAAAGCCATGATGGAGGATATCGCAGCCCTTACAGGCGGTACGGTTATAAGCGAAGAAGTAGGATACGATCTGAAAGAAGCTACTATAGATCTGCTTGGACAGGCGGGAACGGTGAAAGTTGACAAGGATAATACCACCATCGTAAACGGTTCGGGAGAAAAATCCGATATCGAAGCGAGGATCAACTCCATAAAGAATCAGATCGAGGAGACCGAATCGGAATTTGACAAGGAGAAACTTCAGGAAAGACTTGCAAAGCTCTCGGGCGGTGTTGCCGTTATCAAAGTGGGTGCAGCGACCGAAACAGAGCTGAAAGAGAGGAAACTCAGAATCGAGGATGCGCTCAATGCGACCAAAGCCGCAGTTGAAGAGGGTATCGTTTCAGGCGGTGGAGTTTCCCTTTGCGGAGCGATCCCTGCGGTTGAAAAGTATGTAAATACTCTTGAAGGTGATGAAAAAACGGGCGCAGCGATCATCGTGAGAGCTTTGGAAGAACCGGTAAGGCAGATCGCCGAAAATGCGGGTCACGAAGGAAGCGTTGTGGTTTCCGAGGTCAAAAAGCAGAAAGCCGGATACGGTTTCGATGTTAAATCAGAGAAGTATGTGGATATGATAGCCGAGGGTATCGTTGACCCTGCAAAGGTTACAAGATCTGCAATTCAGAATGCGGCATCTGCGTCGGCTATGCTCCTGACCACGGAAGTCGGAATCGTGGACATCAAGGAGGAAAACCCATCCATGCCTGCAGCAATGCCGGGCGGCGGAATGGGAGGCATGGGCGGAATGATGTAATTCCGAACATGCATACATACCATCCCGAACATGAGTACATATCATCATGTGTCGCTGTCGGCGGAAGAACGGGTACGATGCAATTCCGGGCGTTGCGTATATAGCATAAGCCGGGCAAAGCCTATAATATTTTAAAATATTTGATTTAGAAGATTGACGGCGAACCGTTTACAGAGAGAACACCCTGAAACGGTTCGCCGTTTACTTTTCGGAGACATGCAGGCTGCGCATAATCGCGTAAAATAATTATGGAGTTTTACCATCGGGATAATTTTTATGTGCTCGTTACTGAAGTTCTTGTAAAACGCGGACATGGGCATTAGGCTTTTCCGCAGGAGCAGCATGCAATCACCGCCGGAAACGCGCAAGGAAATTGAAGTGTGGCGGGCGTGCTGTTTGAGGGCATGTTGAAGTGGTGATGCCCGAGTTCACGCCGCCACTCAATTTCCGCAAGTGAGGCGTGCGATTGCCTGCGACGAGGAGTTGCCGGATGCCCATGTCCGCATTTTACAGGGAAGTCTGAAATCCGTTCACGTATAATGACGGGGAAAAACTCCGCAAAGACTTGACACCGACATGTGGGTTGCGGGCATGTTGAAATTGAAAATCGGTTAAAAATGTATTAGAATGGTATGCACAGGACAGAAATCGAAAATCAGTATGGAGATTTGTATGGACAAGATAATTTTAGACAGGCAAATGCATCTTTACCGTGCGGAGGCGCGGGATATGTTGCGGGGAAACTGGACGCGCGTGTATGTGGGAATAGCGCTCGCGGCATTGTTTTCAGGAATGATGGTACTTTTTTTCACGGACTGCGTGCCGTTTGGAAAAGTGAGCCGTATAGGATCTTTGGGTATTGCCGAGAGAAACGGATATGGAAATTTTATGGATCTTGTGATGTTCAGGATCAACGGTAATTCGACCATACCTTCGGCAGAAAGACCGTTTTCGACAATTGCAATGTTTTACAGCATTTTTATATCCGATGTTTTCCTGTTTGGGGTTGCATCGTTTATGTTGAATTTTACAAGGAAAAAAGATATAAACCCGGCATATGTTTTCAGCGGATTCGAATATTACTTCAAGTGTTTTTTGCTTGCGTTGCTTCAGGGGATTCTCATCGCATTGTGGACATTGCTGCTTGTAATACCGGGGATTGTGAAATCAATGGCATACAGTCAGTCGTACTATATACTCGCTGAAAATCCGGAAAAGGGAGTTTTACAGTGCATTACCGAAAGCAGAATCAGAATGTACGGAAATAAATGGGAGTACTTTCTGTTAAACATAAGTTTTCTGGGATGGAACATACTGGCGAGCATTCCGATGTCCATAGGATTTTTCTATTTTGATCCAAGACCGGGAACCGTAAATGAATTTTTAGTGGTTTTGATTGCATCGCTGCCTGTGTATGTTGCTATGACGTATTCGCAGACCGCAAAGACGGTATTTTACAATCTGCTTACAGGATACACCAAGCAGGGCTATACTGAAATGCCAAAGAGCGCGACGGAGCCACAAGAGACCCCGCAGGAGGAAAAGAGCGCACCGGGATCGCAAGAAACTGAGCAGGAGGAAAAGAGCGCACCTAAAGATGAAAATGGTGATCCGGGGACTGGAATTTAGCGGAGTTTAGGTATATAATGATCGGAAGAAGAAACGTGCCCGACCGATTGAGGAAGGTGCATGCACATGCTACGGCTCTTTTGTGAATCGGGTTCGTAACCGGAGTTATTCAGGGGCTTGTAACCTGAGTTTTTAGGGATGCAGAGAGGAGGAGGTTATGAAGTCATTGGTAACGGTCAGCAGGGAATACGGCAGCGGCGGAAGAATCATAGGAGCCAAGATCGCCGAGAGATTGGGAGTTCCGATCTATGACAAGGAACTCATAGATTTGGCTGCGGAAAAGAGCGGTCTGTCGAGGGAGATTGTAGAATCGGCGGAGATTAAGGCAAAGAGCGGTTTTACGTACTCGCTTTCTTCGGCAATCAACCTTGGGCCGGGGATCGCATACGAGAACTATTCGATCAATGAAACGCTTTTCAACACCCAGTTTGAGGTGGTGGAGCAAATCGGGAAACTTGGAGAGGGGGTTATAGTCGGAAGATGCGCGGACTATATACTTAAGGACATACCGAATGTCACCAACATATTCGTATACGGGGAGTTGGACGACAGAATAAAGCGATGTGTCGAGCTCTACGGGGATGATCCTGCGGGTGTCGAAAAGAAGATAGCCACCTATGACAAAGCGCGCGCAAATTACTACAGCTATCACACATGCCAAAAGTGGGGGGATTACAGAAACTATAACCTCATGATAGACAGCAGCTACATGGGTGAAGACGAAATTGCGGATCTGGTAGTACAGTTCGTAAAGACAAGGAGAATAAAATGAGTAGAATGTGCAAAAACAAGGCGGATAACGGAAGAAAAAAATGTTCAAAGGCCAAAAAGGTCGCTTTCTCTGTTCTGGGCATAGGTCTGGTTACGGGAGCGGCGGTTGTTTTGGGACTGAATCAAGTTATGAAAAAGATATTCGTAAATGAAGACTGGCCGGATGAGGAATGGTCTGGGGATGACTGGGCCGAGGAGGAACTTGAATAGAGTATGAGTTTTCTCAGAGAAAAAGGTTTGGGCCTTGTGCTTTGTCTTGTGATTACGATGCCTGCATGGTTTCTGGGACAACGTTTTCCGATCGTGGGCGGACCGATATTCGGTATACTGCTGGGCATGTTTTTGTGCCTTACGATAAAAGATAAAAGCGTGTTTGCGCAAGGTATAAGCTTTACATCCAAGAAGATTCTACAGAGCGCCGTGGTGCTTTTGGGGTTCGGTCTTAATTTGCGTGCGATCGCAAAGACGGGATTGCAGTCGCTTCCGATCATAATCTCTACTATCACCATATCTTTGCTGGTTGCGTGGATACTGCATAGAGCGATGAAGGTGGACAAGGACATATCCACACTCATCGGGGTCGGCTCGTCGATTTGCGGCGGTTCTGCGGTTGCTGCGACGGCAGGAGTCATAAAAGCCGGAGATGAGGATATTTCGGGAGCCATATCGGTAATTTTCTTTTTTAACGTAATTGCGGCTCTTATATTCCCGCAGCTTGGCCATCTGGTTGGATTCAGCACAGCCTCGGGAGATGCTTTCGGTATTTTTTCGGGAACCGCAGTGAACGATACCTCATCGGTTACTGCTGCCGCGGCAACGTGGGATGCGATGTGGAATTTGGGAAATGCTACTTTGGATAAAGCTGTCACGGTAAAGTTGACAAGGACTCTTGCTATAATACCGATAACCCTTGCGATTGCGTATATGAGAAGCAGGGGAAGCGATGAGTATGCAGAGAGCCGGGGAGAGTTTGAGAACAAAGCCGCAAAGCGTCGGATTGAGTCGAAAAACAGACACGCAGAGAGTTGGGTCGAGTCGAAAAATAACCCTGCAAAGCGCCGGGTTTCCGTGAAAAAGATCTTCCCAACGTTCATTTTGTATTTCGTTTTGGCATCGATTATAACCACTGTTGCGGGCGGACTTGGGGCTTCGGAAGAAATTTTTGCCCCGCTCAAGACTCTCAGCAAATTCTGCATAGTGATGGCGATGGCGGCGGTCGGACTGAACACGAACATTATCGACTTGGTGAAAAACAGCGGAAAACCTATTTTCATGGGTCTTTGTTGCTGGGTCGCCATAACCTGCGTCAGTATTTTGATGCAGAAAGTTATGGGGATCTGGTGATTTACATGCATCGTGATTCCGGGATCTGGCGGCGGCATGAGGCTATAGGAAAAGTTGCCGTAGAATAGATATCCGGTGAGCACAGTGTAACCGGTTCAGTGCATATCCTTTACAGGCAAATTACCATAAAAATCCAATCCAAAGTCCCCTAGGTAAAAGTTCATTGAAATTTCAACGGACTTTTTTCTTTGCTCGGATTTTGAAAAAACGCACAAGGGCAAACCTCTGTAACTCGCATGACAAAAGGCTTAGAGAAGTTGCAATGTACATCAAAAAAAACAAAAATAATGCAATTTCCCTGTTGACGGAGGGCTTTTTCTGATGTTAATATCCATGTATACAAGATACAAATTTATGCGATTCGCCACATCTTTCCGCACGTCTTTTTTGAACCGTGAGAAGTCTTGGTGGGCGCATATCACAAGTAGGATACACATTATAAAATGCCGGCGGTGTGGCGCAGGCAGTGTGCCGGCAATGTATTGTAAAATGATTTATTTGGAGGGATTGAAATGAAAAAAGCTTGGGAAGGTTTTAAAGAAGGACTTTGGCAGGAAACGATTTATGTGGATGATTTTATCAACTTGAATTATCATCAGTATAATGGAGAGAGTGACTTTCTTGCAGGTCCTACGGAAAGGACGACCGAATGCAACGAAAAGGTCAAGGATCTGCTCGTGCAGGAGAGAAAGAACGGCGGGACGCTCAAGGTCGATGCGAGCAAGATTATGCGTATCAACACTTACAAGCCGGGATATATCATCAAAGGTAAAGATATAATCGTGGGACTGCAGACGGACGAACCTTTGAAACGCGGGATTTGCCCGTTCGGCGGAATCAAGATGGTGCGCTCGGAAGTTGCGGAATACAACGAGAAACTTCCGGAAAATATCGAGTATCTCTTCAAATACATGACCTCTCACAATGACGGGGTATTTAAGGCGTATTCGCCGGAGATGAGAAAGGCGAGACACCTCGGATTCATTACGGGACTTCCCGATGCGTACGGCAGAGGAAGAATCATAGGAGATTACAGAAGAGCCGCCCTCTATGGCATAGATTATCTGATCGAGGAGAAACAGAAAGATCATGATGAAATCACTTCGAGAGAAGAGATGACGGAAGAAAACGTCAGACTTGCCGAGGAGGTTTGGAACCAGATCGCCGCGCTTAAGGAAATCAAGGAAATGGCGAAAGGGTACGGATTTGATATCTCCGAACCTGCAACCGACGTTAAGGAAGCGATCCAGTGGACTTACTTTGCGTACCTTGCGGGCATAAAGGAAGAAAACGGCGCGGCCATGTCGCTTGGCAGAACCGCGACATTCCTCGATGTCTATGCGGAAAGGGATCTGGAATCGGGCAAATATACGGAAGAAGAGATACAGGAATTTGTAGATGACTTTATCCTGAAACTGAGGGTGGCAAGACATCTGAGAACGACCGAATACAACGAACTGTTCGGAGGAGATCCGATGTGGATCACCGAGGGTCTTGGCGGAATCGGAGCTGACGGAAGACACAGGGTGACCAAGATGACATACCGTTATCTCAACACGCTTTACAACCTCGGACCTGCGCCGGAACCTAACCTGACCGTACTTTGGTCCGAGAAACTTCCTGACCCGTTCAAGAGATTCTGCGCACAGGTTTCCATAGATACGGATTCCATCCAGTATGAGAACGACGACAAGATGAGACCTAATTACGGGGACGACTATTCCATAGCCTGCTGTGTGTCGGCTATCCAGATGGGCGAGCAGATGCAGTTCTTTGGAGCGCGTTGCAACTTGGCAAAGTGCCTGCTTCTTGCGATCAACGGCGGTATAGATGAAAGAACCGGCGAGCATCTGGGTCCGCAGATGGAACCTATGGGCGACGGACCGTTGGACTTCGACGAGGTTTGGAGAAGATACAACATTTATCTGGAATGGCTGATGGGCGTCTATGCGCGCATCATGAATATAATCCACTTCATGCACGATAAGTATGATTATGAGAGATCGCAGATGGCGTTCCTCGACTCGGAGGTGAAGAGACTGATGGCGTTCGGCGTTGCGGGATTCTCCGTTGCGGCGGATTCATTGTCCGCCATCAAATACGCCAAGGTTACTCCTATACGCGACGAAAACGGAATAATCGTGGATTACAAGACTGAGGGCGACTTCCCTAAGTATGGCAACGACGATGACAGAGTCGATGACATTGCGGTTGCCATTTCGGAAAAGTCCATAAATGAACTCAGAAAGCACAAGGCGTACAGAGATGCGGTCACAACGCTGTCCGTTCTGACGATCACATCAAACGTGATGTACGGCAAAAAAACAGGTAACACGCCGGACGGAAGAAGAGCGATGACGCCTTTTGCACCGGGAGCAAACCCTATGCATCAGAGAGATACGCACGGTGCGGTTGCTTCCCTCAACTCGGTCGCAAAGATAGACTGGGAAACTTGTCAGGACGGAATCTCAAACACGTTCAGCATAGTGCCTGATTCTCTCGGAAAGGATCATGAGCAGAGAGTCGACAACCTCGTCACACTGCTCGGAGGATACTTCGGTCAGGGCGCGCATCACTTGAATGTAAATGTTTTGAACAGGGACACGCTCATTGATGCTTATCATAATCCGGACAAGTATCCGAGCCTCACGATCCGCGTATCGGGATATGCGGTAAGGTTCAATGCCCTGTCGAAGGCTCACCAGAAAGAGGTTATCGAGAGAACCTTCCATCAGGCGATTTAGGAGAAAGCGGCTATGGCGACAGGGAGATTGCATTCTGTCGAAACTTTCGGTGCTTTGGACGGCCCGGGAATAAGGACGGTGTTTTTTATGCAGGGCTGCCCGGCAAGGTGCATGTACTGCCATAATCCCGATACATGGGAAGAAGAGGCGGGAGAGCAGGTTACGGTCGGCGAGGTGATCAGCAGAGCGCGCAGGGGCAGACCGTACTACGGAGAAAATGGAGGAGTTACATTCTCCGGCGGCGAACCGCTTCTGCAGGCTGATTTTCTCATAGAAGCCATGGACGCCCTCAGAAAAGACGGGATAAACTCGGCGATAGACACCAGCGGCACGTATTTTGACGAGAAATCGGAAGAAGTGATTTCTCATTGCGATATGGTGCTTCTGGATATAAAGCACATAGACCCGAGCAGATTTAAGGAACTTACGGGCAGAGAGCAGGGGACGCTTTCCCTGCTCATAGATGCCGTGAACCGTCAGGAAAAACCGGTCTGGATAAGGCAGGTTATAGTTCCGGGGTTCAACGACGATGAAGAGTATATAAGAGAACTCAACAAATTTCTGAAGCGTATAAAGTACATCAGGAAGATAGAATTGCTGGGATATCACAATATGGCAGAACCCAAGTACGATAAACTGGGAATCAAATATCGTCTTAAAGGAGTCAAGCCGATGGATTCGGACTCTCTTAAAAAACTCAGTGATTTGACGGAAATTGAATAAGGCAAAATCGAATTTTAAGAAACGGGCGTTTGCAGCGTGCGAAATGTCCAACGCAGGGGTTGGCGTTCGTGGCGTGCGATGTGTATATCGTAGGGATTGATGTTTATAGCGTGTGGAACACGCATTGATTGAATCGGCATTTGCGTTTGAGAGCAGGTGCCGGTTTTTGCGTGCAGTTCACGCCCGCCGTCGGTTCATCGCATTATCTTGACAAACACAATATGCGGCAGTATTATTTTTATAGGAAATGGTGCAAGTTTATTGAAGCCGCTATTCTACATACCGCGATGAGGAGGAAAGAAACATGAAAAAGTATTTCTATAAAGCGTTGAAGTGGGAATTGCCGTCATTTCTGATCATAGTGGTTATGGCCGTTGCTGTCGATTTTGCTACAAGCGCAACGATAGGACGACTCACGTTACATTGGGCTAAACTATATTTGTTTTTAACACCCGTGGTGTTGCCCTTGCACGCTTTGTTGCTGCGCTGGGGGGACAAGAAGGATGAGTAGGCGGCCGGAATGCGGTTACTGCTCACGTGTTGACTCGAGGATAAAGAGTCGGTTACATATACTGAACGAGTAAGCAGGAAATCGCCGGATATTTGATTCGACAGCTGGGCATCTATGCTACCCTAAAGCGGCGCTGAATTAAAAAAAATATCGTGAGCTGTTATATCTTGAAAATTTGTGGTATTATATACGCAATAGAAAGCATGCGTTTTAGGTATGCCGGTTAAGATAAGTAAATTAATAGTATAAGCAAGAAAGGAGGGAGGATTCTAAAGCAGGAGTCTGAGAGTGGCTGACAATAAGCATCGTGATATGATGCCAAATCAGAAATAGTTGAAATAAGAACTGCTGTTTTGGGATTCGGAAGTGATATGTCAGGTTTATTGATGAAAACCGTAGGGTTTATAGACGAAAATGTCTTGTCGCTTTATACGGTGTTGCTTGCGCTGTGTGCTGTGTCGGCAATAGGCATGTGGGGAACGTTCCGCAAAATGAATATCTCTTCTGTGAGAGCCGTAATACCGTTTGACAATGTCAACTGCCTGTTTGAACTCTGCTGGAAGCACAGTATGTTCAATATATGGTTGACGGTGGTTTTAACAGAATCTCTGATTTTCATTTTGTCGCTTGTATCATACGGTTCGAATGCCGATGCTGCTGTACGTATGTTTACGGTGTTCATGGCGCTTGCTATGGTGAATTTGGTAATACACTCTGTTCTGTACTACAAAGTAGGGAAGAGCTTTGGAAAGAGTGTACCTTTCAGGATCGGTCTGATTGTGCTCACACCGTTCTTTATGTCCATACTCGGATGGGGTGAAAGCAGATATTTGTTACCGCCTCACGGAAAAGAAGAATGCTACATTTAACGAGAACAGGCGGATATGTACAAAAGCAGTGACATCCTGTAAGTTCAATGCACGAGTTTTGTCAAAATGATCCTTTGGAGTGTTTTGAATGTGTGGTAAAGCGCTTTTTACTGCTGAAGATTTGTAATTAAAGGGTTTGAGAAGGCGAATATGCTTTCTCGGACCTTTTTCTTTGATGAACGCTCTCCATGCCCCCGTTCAAGGCTTGAGGAACGGGGGCTTTTGTGATACCATGTTAGGCGTTAACGACCCCGCGTCTCGGGCGGGACTTGAGGAAAGGAATTAGGGGAATTACATTATGGCAGATACAAAGACAAGCAAAGGAACGTATTACATTACCACGCCGATATATTATCCGAGTGCCAACCTGCACATAGGACACACGTATTGCACCGTAATGGCGGACGCCATGGCAAGGTTCAAGAGACTTTCGGGCTACGATGTTCACTTCCTGACGGGAACAGATGAGCACGGACTTAAGATAAAGCAGATTGCCGACAAGGAGGGCGTATCGCCTCAGGAATATGTCGATAAAGTGGTTTCGGGGATAAAAGAACTCTGGGGCACCATGGAAATCTCCTACGACGATTTTATCAGAACCACGGAAGAAAGACATGTGAGCCGCGTTCAAGAGATTTTCAATAAAATGAACGCCAAGGGGGACATATATAAGGGCAAATACGAGGGCTGGTACTGTACGCCGTGCGAGTCGTTCTGGACGGAGAGTCAGCTCGAAGACGGACGCTGCCCGGACTGCGGAAGACCTGTTCAGAAAGCGCAGGAGGATGCGTATTTTTTCCGCATGTCAAAATACCGGGACAGGATTTTACAGCTTTTTGAGGAAAATCCCGATTTTTTAAAACCGGATACGAGAAGAAATGAGATGACCGAGTTTGTTAAGCAGGGACTTGAGGATCTATGCATATCCAGATCGAGTTTCGATTGGGGGATACGTGTACCTGTAGATCCGGGTCACGTCATATATGTATGGCTTGACGCGCTCACAAACTACATCACCGCGTTGGGGTACCCGGACTCGCCGCAGGAGTTTGACAGATACTGGCCTGCGGATGTGCACCTGGTCGGAAAGGAAATCGTAAGGTTCCACTCCATAATCTGGCCCGCGATCCTGATGTCGCTCGACTTGCCGCTTCCAAAGCAGGTGCTGGGGCACGGCTGGCTTTTGATAGACGGAGGCAAGATGAGCAAATCAAAGGGGAACGTTGTGGATCCTGTCGTTCTCATAGAAAGATACGGGATAGACGCGCTCAAGTACTTTTTGCTCAGAGAGTACACGTTCGGTCAGGACGGAGTATTTACCAATGAGGTGATGCTGAAGAGGATGAACTTCGATCTGGCGAACGATCTCGGCAATCTGGTTTCAAGGACTACCGCCATGATAGAAAAATACTGCGGAGGAATCATTCCGCCTGCGGTTTACGAAGACGATACGGACATTGATCTGAAAAAAATCGCAACCTCAGCCGGCTCCGAGGTGGAAAAACACATGAATGAGTTTGCATTTAACAACGCGCTTGAGAGCATATGGATCCTTGTGCGCCGGGCAAACAAATATATAGATGAAAAAACGCCTTGGATACTGGCAAAAGATGAACCCCGCAGGGGAGAATTGAATACTTGCCTTCACAATCTGGCGGAGACGATACGCATAATTTCGATTCTGATCTATCCGTACATGCACAGTACCACGGAAGAAATCCGCAGGCAGTTTGGCATAGCCGGCGAGGTGAAGTGGGAAGATGCATTTGAATTTGATAAACTCGACGCAAACAAGGTGTGCAGGGGGGATGCGCTTTTCCCGAGGCTCGATATCGAAAAGGAACTCAAGGAACTTGAAGCACTTTAGTATTCGGGAAAGGCTCTCGCGTATTGTCCCGTGTATTGTAATATGTAATATTGAATAGGGAGTAGGAAACAAACGTGTTATGGAAAAAATATTATTTGACGCGCATGCTCATATAAATGAAGAGTCTTTTTCCGAAAAGGATAGGGAAGAACTTGCAAGAAAAATAGAGGCTTCGCAGGTCGCGTACGTGATGGATGCCGGGGCGAATTTGAAGTCGTCCGGGCAGGCGGTGCGGGATGCGGCGAAGTATCCGTGGTGCTATGCCGTGGTGGGCGTTCACCCGCACGACAGCAAGGAACTTGATGAGGGCGGTTTGAAGAAACTTGCCGCAATGACTCATGAAAAGAAGGTGTGCGGTATAGGGGAGATAGGGCTGGACTTCCACTATGACCACTCGGACAGAGATGTGCAGAGATATTGGTTCAGACGGCAGATACAGCTTGCGAATGAGTTGAAACTGCCGATAGTGATACACTCGAGAGAGGCGGAAGCCGAAACCATGAAGATACTCAAAGAAGAGGGGGCTTTTTCAAAAGAGAGACAGGATTTTTTTCTGCCGAGAAAAGACGCCTCCGGCGCGCAGGTGGGTGATAGCCGCGTGCTGATACACTGTTTTTCGGGAAGCAGGGAAACCGCACGGCAGTACGTTGAACTCGGTGCAACCATTTCTATCTGCGGTCCGGTCACGTTCAAAAACAACAGAAAAACGAGCGAGGTCGCCGCAGACATACCGATAGAGTTTCTGACCGTGGAAACGGATTCTCCTTATCTTGCGCCCGTTCCAAAAAGGGGAAAGCAGAACATGTCGCCGTATGTGGAATACGTGGCGAGGAGAGTGGCCGTGCTGAAAGGGATGAGCTTTGAAGAGGTTGCGAAAAAGACTTGCGAAAATGCAAAGAATTTTTACGGCATCGTTTGATAACTCCGTCGTGATTTCCGTAGACTGACGGTATTTCACCAAGCTGCCGGTATTTCCATAAACTGAATGTCAAAGGCTGCCTCCACGAGATTATCGTGAACGCAGCCCAGACAGGTGGTTGGTTAAAGTGACGAGGAAGTCACTTCACTTACGTATTATAGTCGATATCGGGAGTATGTCAAGGACTTTTATGATTTTTATTATGAAAAAAAATAAAATTTATGACCGGGTAAAAAAAAATGAATATATACGTGACAAACAGCACATTGTTTTGGGACTGTCGGGTGGTCCGGATTCGGTGTGTCTTTTTAGTATTCTGTTGGAACTTTCAGATGAGATGGACCTTTCGATTCACCCGGTTCACGTTAACCACATGATCAGAGGCGAAGCGGCGGAAAACGATATGAGGTATTGCAAGAAGCTTTGCGAAGACAGAGGAATCCGGTGCAGTGTCTTTTCTTTTGACTGCATGGCAACTGCTGAGAAGCTGGGGATTACGACGGAAGAAGCCGGAAGGCTAAAGAGATATGAGTATTTTTCCGATATCGCATGCAAGATATGTCGGACGGGGGTTCCACGCGAACTCATATCGATTGCCACAGCCCACAACGCCGATGACCAGGTGGAAACGATTCTGTTTCGCCTGCTTCGCGGAACGGGGATCGACGGTCTGGCGGGAATGCGGGAAATCAGAACCGATGAACGGGGTTTCACAGTGATAAAACCGCTTTTGGGTGTATGGAAAAAAGACATCGTTGCCTACTGTGAAGAAAAATCACTTAATCCTTGCAGCGATCACACAAACGAGGAACCCGTTTATGATAGGAATAGGATCAGACTCGATTTAATTCCTTATCTGGAAAAGTATAATCCGAACATTTCAGAAGCAATATTGAGACTTGGAAAAGCGGCGCGGGAGGATAGTGACTTTTTGCAGGCTATGGCGCTTCGGACCGACGCGCCGACCGACGCCGGAGATTCGGTGGTATCCGACGGGATGAGCGACACTGCAGATATGTCCGTTCAGGATGTGCCGGGAAATGCGGTAGTCGCTACAAAACCGTATGAAATATCCTGCGAAAACATATTTGACGATCCACCGGCGATTTGGAAGAGACGGGTTGTCGGAATCCTCAAGAGACTGGGGCTTTCCGAAGATCTGCAGTCAAGCCATTTCGCCGAGATGAAAAAACTTGCAAAGAGTCACAGCCCCTCGGCATCGGTGAATCTTCCGAGAGGATATGCGGTAAGGAAATCCTATGAGCAGATCATATTTTCGCGGCCGGGCAAGCCTGCCGAAAAAATTCCGAAAATGTCGTGCGCAAGCGTGGAGAGAAAGAGGCTCGCTCAGAAGCGTGGGGATATGCACCAAAGAGGGAGAATTCGGGGAGATGCGGCAAAAAACGGTATGCATGCGGAATTTGATCAAGAGCTGCTTGAGAAAAGATTTGGGAAAGATTTCCGGGATAAGTTGCGCGTGAGGACAAGGGAATCCGGCGATTACATGTTTATCAAGGGCTGCTCGGGCAGAAAAAAAATACAGAATCTGTTCGTGGACGAAAAAATCCCCAGAGAAAATAGGGGTGAAATATACATGGTGGCGATCGGTAGTGAAATACTGTTTATACCGGCATCAAACGAGGTATTCAAGAGGGGAAAGTACAGTGGCGGATATTCCGTTTGCGGAGACACAAAAAAAGTTTTTTGCATTGAAATAGTAAAAGGCGTGTGATAGAATTAACGGGTTAATTTGTGTGTGGGGGTTTGACCACTCACTACAGTTTGGAGGGCTAGATAATTGAAAAGGTTTGCGAAAAATATTACCATCTATATAGTTCTGTTTGCCCTTGTGCTCGTGGGAGCGATGATATATAAGGGCAGTTTGGGGACAAGCAACCAGAAGGTCAAGTACTCGACCATGGTTCAGTATCTTCAGCAGGGGAAGATAAAGGAGATAAACATTGCCGATAACAAGATCACCGGAAAAATTGGAGACGGCAAGTATGTGTACACATATGCCAACAGTGTGATAGATCAGCAGTGGATATTTGAAAAATACATCGTAAAAGGGATTCGTAGCAACAAACTCTCCTACGATCCAAAGGAACCGAGTTCTACCGGGTTCATATTCCAGTTGCTGCCTACCATAATAATGGTTCTGGCACTAGGATTCCTGTTCTACCTTATGATGAATCAGGGTGGAAACGGTAAGGCGTTCCAGTTCGGAAAGAGCAAGGCGAGGATGTATAAAGGTGACGGAAAGATAATCACGTTTGCCGATGTTGCAGGACTCAAAGAGGAGAAAGCCGAACTTGAGGAGGTTGTCGATTTTCTCAAAGATCCGAGAAAGTACAACGAGGTCGGCGCAAGGATCCCCAAGGGGATGCTTTTGGTGGGACCTCCGGGAACCGGAAAAACTTACGTATCACGGGCGACGGCAGGAGAAGCGGGAGTTCCTTTCTTTACGATATCAGGTTCCGATTTTGTGGAAATGTTTGTGGGCGTTGGGGCTTCGCGCGTAAGAGATCTGTTTGAGCAGGCGAAGAAGAATGCGCCATGCATAATATTCATCGATGAGATAGATGCCGTGGGACGAAAGAGAGGAGCAGGTTTAGGCGGCGGAAACGACGAGCGTGAACAGACGCTCAACCAGCTTCTTGTCGAAATGGACGGTTTTGGGGAGAATTCGGGCATAATAATTCTCGCAGCGACAAACAGACCCGACATACTGGATCCGGCGCTTCTCAGACCGGGACGTTTTGACCGCCAGATCGTCATAGGCATCCCGGATGTCAAGGGAAGAGAAGAAATTATAAGGGTTCATGCCAAAGACAAACCTCTGGGTGAGGAAGTTTCTCCCGAGATTTTGGCGCGGAGAACGCCGGGATTTACGCCTGCGGATCTTGAGAACCTGCTGAATGAAGCCGCGCTCATAACCGCAAGAAGAAACGGACGCAAGATCAGGATGGCTGAGATCGAAGAAGCCACGACCAAGGTTATTGCCGGTCCGGCAAAGAAAAGCAGGGTAATAAGCGAGAAAGAGAGAAAACTTACGGCTTATCACGAGGCGGGACATGCGATAGTGATGAGAAGTACTCCGGATGCCGATCCCGTACATCAGATAACCATAATTCCGCGCGGCGCCGCGGGTGGATTCACCATGTCGCTTCCTACGGAAGACAAGACATACGGAACCAAGAAGAAGATGATACATGAGATACAGCATCTGCTTGGAGGCCGTGTCGCAGAAGCCCTGACTTTGGACGATATCAGCACCGGAGCAAGCAACGATATTCAGAGGGCGACCGAAACCGCAAGGGACATGGTGACAAAGTATGGATTCAGTGATGCCATAGGACCGGTGAATTACAACGATTCAAGCGATGTTTTCCTTGGCCGTGATTACGGTAAGACCAAATCGTATTCAGAGGGCGTTGCAGCGGAGATTGACAAGGAAGTCAAGAAGATAATACAGAATGCGTATGCGGAGACTGAGAAAATCCTTACGGAAAATATGGATAAACTGGAAGTCGTCGCACAGGCGCTGATGAAGGTGGAAACTCTCGATGGAGAACAATTTGAAGCTCTCTACACGGGTAAGATCGATGCGGACGGCATAGAAAGACAAGTTCGCGACAAAGAAGATGAAATACGCAGGCAGAATGCCAAAGAAGCGGAGGAGAGCAAGCGCATACGCGAAGAAGAAGAAAGACGCATGCAGGAGGAGCTCGCCAAATACGATACCGACTATATGAACGAGGAGAGCGATAGGGCTGAGACGATAACCATCAGCATACCTAAGAGGTTTATGGATGAATCCGGTTCGGAGACCGACGAAAAAAAGGATCATTCCGATTCGGACACGGAAGAGTAAGAGGAAGGATCCAAAAACGCAGACGACAGATAAGACGCGGAAAGCTTGATTAAGTGGCGATTGACCTACAGCATAAGGAAAGTTGGTGATGACCATGAAAGTTACAGTTAATGATTGTCTAAGCTTGGACTCTCTAACTCCGAGCATACTTGCCGCCGGCAGAAAAAATATAGAAAACAGGGTGAGATCCGTTTCCGTTTTGGATGTATGTGACGTAGTTTCTGTGGAAAAGCTGAAAGATCTGAACGAACAATTGTTGTTGACATCCTTTGCCGGGGTGGTTGATACCGCCGAGAAGTGCAGAATCGTGGAGAGCATTTCGCGCAAAGGCGCATCGGGTCTGATAGTGTTTCATCTCCGAAACGGACTCACATCCTTGGAGAAACCGCTTATTGAAAGTGCCGAGAAGAATGGACTTCCGCTTGTTGCCATTCCGGGGACAAACTCCTCGGGATATGCGGATGTGATTGAGCAGGTGGTCGACAAAATTCTGTACGGCAGCAATTTCAAAAACGGTTTGATAAACAATACGATATATCATCTTTTGGATTTTGAGAGGCACAGCAGTTTTCAGAGTGCGCTGAGAGAGGCTGCCGTAAGCAATGAATTTCAGCTTGTGCTGCTGTCTCCGGATTTTAATCCCATATTGACCGTGGAAACGCGCCAGAAAACCACTATCGCAGATGCGATCAGGATGGGTAAGGAAAGAGATGTCGATAAGTCGAGCGTATACACGTTTATCGATGTCAACGGGGTGCTGACATACTGGGGATCTATAAAAATCGGAGATGAAAAGTATTTCTTGTTTCTGGTGGACAACGAGGATAATTATTCGGCGGGCGAGATCACAAAACTTGCCGAGATCATTGAACTTGCGATGGGTATGTGGAAGTATACCCCAGAACGTGATGTGAAAGCCGAATTTGTAAAAGCTCTCATACGTTCCAAAAAGAGCCTTGCGTATTCGCTCAAGGATGAAATGGAGCTGATCGGCGAGAACATCATGAGCGTATTTTATTACAAGGGTATAGAAACAGCCAAGAGCAATTCCATAATCTTGGATTTCGAGCGGAAAGAAAATGTTGAAGTCATCAGAATTGCCGAAGACGGCGAGTCATACGGCGTGGTTGTTAAAAAGGGGGATTTGCCCACGGATGAAACCTTTACGGAAAAAGCCGCAGTTCTCAAGATGTATGAGAATCTGAAAGAAGACAATAAGGCGCTGAGAATTTTTCACGTAACAGGCATAAACGGAATAGAGGGCGCGGCGGATGCGTTTCACCTTATAGCGGAAACGTGGAACTTCGTTGAGAGTGTATTCCCGTATAAGAGGGTGTTCACCAAGTATGAGCTTTCACTTGCTTCCAACTGCGTAAATATACAGATACAGAACAGTTATTTGAAGAAAACTTATATGGAGCTTTTGGAACCCTTCAAACGTGAAATGGGTGAAAACAAAGCAAAGCAGCTTCTTGAAACATTGGAAACCTTCGTTTTGGATGCAGGTATGAACAGCGGAAAAACCAGTGTTTTCATGGGAATACACACCAATACGGTTCAGTACAGACTAAAGAGAATAAATGATGTCCTCGGTGCGGAAATGACGGGAAACAGAGTTATACCCGGTTTGACCATCGCACTTGCGCTCAAACGCCTTGAGCCTGTGGTAAAGTAGTAATAGGCGCGAATATTTCAATCGTTCACGGTAAAGGAAAAATATGTTATTGGCATTTGACATTGGCAACAGCAATATCGTCCTTGGGGTTTTCAAGGGCGAGGAACTTGTTACAAATTGGAGAATAGAAACAGATACAAATAAAAGCGCCGATGAGTACGGCATGCTCATAAGCCAGTTTTTTCAATATGAAGGGCTGAAGATGAGTGCGGTAAAAGATGTTATAATTTCAACGGTGGTTCCATCTGTACTTTATACGATGCAGCATATGTCGCAAAAGTATTTCAGCAAAAGAGCCATAGTCATAGAATCGGGTGTCAAGACGGGGCTTGTTGTCAAATATGACAACCCGAAGATGGTCGGAGCGGACAGAATTGTAAATGCGGTGGCGGCTTACAAAAAGTACGGCGGACCGTTGATCGTGATCGATTTCGGAACCGCGACAACGTTTTGTGCGATAAGCGAAAAAGCAGAATATCTTGGTGGGACGATAGCGCCGGGGCTTAAGATCGCATCGGAGGCGCTTTTTCAGAAGACTGCCATGCTACCTAAGGTTGAACTGGAAGAACCGGGTCATGCAATATGCAAAAATACCATTCAGAGTATGCAGTCGGGATTGGTGTACAGCCATATGGGCATGGTGGAGTTTATAGTGCGAAAGATGAAGGAAGAACTCAGTGCGATCACGGAAAGCGGCGCACCTGTTAAGGTCATCGCAACCGGGGGACTTGCAGCCATGATAGAAGCCGGGGTTGACTGTATTGATTGCGTGGACAGACTCCTGACACTGGAAGGTCTTGAGATAATCTACAGAAAGAATCGTAGAAACGCAAGACATTCTTCAAAAGATAGAAAGCCGTGCGATGCGCAGACCGAGAAGGATGAAAAAGGTGAAAAGGTCGAAAGAGAAGATCAAAAGTATAGGAAATCTTGAATTGGACACTCCGTTCATTCTTGCGCCTCTTGCGGGTATAACCGACGCCCCCATGCGTCGAATAAATCGACAATTGGGAGCGTCGTTGACGTATTCGGAGATGGTTAGCGCCAAGGGCATGTATTACAACGATAAAAATACGGAAAAACTTTTGTTTTGCTACGGTGACGAATCCAATACCGCATATCAGATTTTCGGACATGAACCGGATATGATAGCTTATGCAACCGATAGGCTGAATTGCAGAAAACATGTTTTGCTCGACATAAATATGGGATGCCCTGTTCCCAAGATAGTTAAGAACGGAGAGGGTTCGGCTCTTCTGAAAAATCCCGAACTGATAGAAAAACTTGTTCGCGCGGCGGTGGAAAATACGGACAGGCCTGTGACGGCTAAGATAAGGATCGGTTTTGCGGCAGGCGAAAACAATGCGATTGAGGCGGCACTTGCCGTTCAGGAAGGCGGCGCCTCCGCAGTTGCGGTTCACGGAAGAACAAGAGCTCAGTTTTACTCAGGAGAGGTGGACAGAAAAGCGATCGCCGAAGTAAAAAGAGTTCTGCGGATACCGGTAATCGGAAACGGTGATGTCGTGGATGTGAAAACAGCGATGGAAATGATGGAACAGACAAACTGCGACTTTGTTATGGTAGGACGTGGAGCATTGGGTAATCCGTGGATATTCAGAGATCTTAGATGCGCATGGAACGGCGAAAAAGCACCGGCGCCACCAAGCAGGCGTGAGAAGGGCGAAATGATGCTGCGCCAGCTTGATGAAACCGTCGAGCTGAAAGGTGGGTACGTGGCTGTGAGGGAGATGCGCAAAGTTTGCGGCTGGTACGTCAAGGGCTTGCCGGGGAGCGCAGAGTTCAGACGAACCGTTAACACGATCACTGATGTGGAGGAACTGAGGGAAACTATTGTTAAGTATATGCTTGCAAAATGAATTTTGTATCCGAGCGCACGACGCGGCTTTCATGATGCGCAGTCGCCCGCACGCTTGCGGTTTTCATGACGTCACGGCTTGCTACATGCCGCCGCTTTCATGATGCGCCGTCGTTTCGTTTATGTATGGATTTGTTTGTGATATAATACTTGTTGGCATCGCAGTGCATCGTTAATGATGTATTGCAGGCAGTCCGGGGGATTTGAATGAGAACACTGCTTCTTCTTATGGCGATTATACCGCCGATATTTCTGATGTACCGCATATATAAGGCGGATAAGGTCGAAAAAGAGCCGATGGGTCTGATCTTGAAATTGTTTTTTTTCGGGGCGGCGATAACTGTTTTTGCAGGCCTGATTGAAAGCTTTGCCGGTAGATTGCTGCGCGTACCTCTTTCCGAAAAAGCATCCGCATATAAATTTATTTTCAATTTTATGATAGTGGCGTGGACGGAAGAAGGACTCAAGCACACGGTTCTCAAACGGATAAGTTGGCGCAGACCGGAGTTTACCCACAGATTTGACGCCATAGTTTATGCGGTGGCTGTGAGCTTGGGATTTGCGACATTTGAAAACATAGGTTATGTTTTCAATTATGGTTTTTTCAATGCGCTTGGACGTGCCGTGACGGCAATCCCTGCACATTGCATATTTGGGATATTCATGGGCTATTATTATGGTGTATCAAAGTACTATGCCGTGAGAAAGTTGTGGAGGAGGGAAACCTTTTATCAGCTTCTCAGTCTGCTCCTACCCCTTATAATGCACGGTGCGTACGATCTTGCCGCAATATCCACGGGAACAGGTCTTTCGGTCGTTTTCTTCGCGTATATCGCAATTATGGATGTGATCGCTCTGCTCATGGTCAGATACATGTCACGGCATGATTCGGGTATAAGTGATTGACTGTTTGGAATTTGACCGTTCGACTGTATAAATTCAGTCATGTAAGTTCGGTTACACACGTTGTCGCATAAGTGAGGTTGCACAAGTTATGGAGAAAAGAAGTTGAAGAAAGAGCACGGCGGAAATATTTATAAATACGCAGGAAAAGTATATGATTTTTCTGCCAATCTCAATCCTTTGGGAACACCTATGCAGGTCAGACGCGCAATTGTCGAAAACATGGATGCCTATGAAGCGTATCCCGATCCGAAAAATACCGAACTTCGGAAAGCGATAGCAGAATATCACGGCGTTGATGAGGGGCTCATCGCATGCGGAAACGGCGCAGAAGATGTGATATACCGTATCGTATGCGCGCTTAACCCGGAAAACGCTCTTGTGGTGGCGCCGACATTTTCGGAATATGAAGAGGCGCTGGAAACTTTTGGGTGCAGCGTCGATCATTTTTATCTTTCCGAAGAAAACGATTTTATTCCGGATGCGGGGATTGCGGGCAAGATCGACGGGGGAGATTATGATTTGGTTTTCATCTGCAACCCCAACAATCCCACGGGCATTCCGGTGCCACGCAAAGTAATGATGGACATAATATATGCCTGCGACAAGACGGATTCAATGCTGGTAATGGATGAATGTTTTATGGACTTTCTTTCGGATGCGGAGAAGTACACGGTCATGGGAGAAATCTCAAGGTTGCCGAAAGCGATAATATTGAAATCATTCACCAAACTGTTTGCGATGGCGGGATTGAGGCTTGGATATTGTGTGTGCGGAGATTCTCAAACGGCGGAAAAGATCAGAGAGTGCCTCACAAGATGGCCGGTCTCCACGGTGGCCGCCACAGCAGGCGTCGCGGCACTTTCGGTCGACGGATACGCCGACAGGACAAAGGCGTTGGTTGCGATAGAGAGGGAAAAACTTGTGGCCGCTTTGATCCGAGCAGGTTTCAAATTGTATGACTCATGTGCAAATTACATATTTTTCAGAAGTGAGATCCCTCTTGAAAGATTTCTCATGCAGTATGGAATAATTATCAGAAATTGTGACAACTATGAAGGAATATTTCAACCAGGGGGCGCCGAATCCCCCAAAGACGTCGATGGGTATTATTACAGAATTGCGGTTAGGACGCCTGCGGAAAACAGATATCTGATGGAGGCGCTGTCGGATCGAATGAATGGAAGATGAGGAGTATGCGCCCGCCTCGCTTCAATTCATAAGTATTGATTTTTACCTATTCATGTAGTAGAATTACGATAATTGATGATTGCCGCAATACGCAAGCGGACGGAGTGCGGCCTGCCAACCGGAAAGTTCGTTTTGGAATCCGATGCTTTGAGGATTCGCGAGATGCAAGAGCTTCATGGAAAAATGGAACTTTTGCATCTCGGAGGCTACCACAGGACTGACATTTGAGACAGTCAGGTCTGTCGGAGGTCGCCGGGTACACATTGATTTAGGTTTGGATGAGCGGATGGAATTCGACTTATCGGACACTTCGTTTTATAGGAGGTATGCAAAATGAAAGAGGTAGTAATTGTCGGCGCAGCAAGAACGGCTATCGGATCGTACGGAGGAACTTTGAAATCGGTCTCCGCAAGGCAACTTGGAGCAATCGTGATCAAAGAGGCGATGAAAAGAGCCGGTATTCAGCCTGAACAGGTTGAGGAAGTTATCATGGGTGATGTTCTTCAGGGTGGTCTTGGCCAGAACGTGGCAAGACAGATGACCCTGGATGCAGGAATTCCCAAAGAAGTGCCTGCGATGACAATCAACAAGGTTTGCGGTTCCGGTCTGAGAGCCGTGGAGCTTGCCGCTCAGATAATCAAGGCAGGGGATGCCGATATAATTGTGGCAGGCGGTGCGGAGAACATGTCGTCCACGGCATATGCAGTACCGTCGGCAAGATGGGGACAGAGAATGTTCGACGCCAAGATGGTGGACATGATGGTGAACGACGGATTGTGGGATGCTTTCAATGGATACCACATGGGCATGACTGCAGAAAACGTTGCCGAGAAATGGGGGCTCACTAGAGAAGAGTTGGATCAGTTTGCTCTGGAATCACAGCAGAAAGCGGAAGCCGCAATCAAAGCCGGTAAGTTTAAAGATGAGATAGTTCCTGTGGAAATTCCGCAGAGAAAGGGAGATCCTGTCGTATTCGATACCGACGAGTACGTTAAGATGGGAGCGACATTGGAAAAGATGGCAAAGCTGAAGCCGGCTTTCAAGAAAGACGGAGGAGTTGTTACGGCTGCCAATGCGTCAGGTATCAATGATTCAGGTGCCGCAGTTGTTGTCATGTCGGCCGACAAGGCAAAGGAACTGGGACTTAAGCCACTGGTTAAAATCGTCAGCTATGCATCCGCAGGAGTCGATCCTTCGATCATGGGAGTGGGTCCCGTACCTGCTTCACAGAAAGCTTTGGAAAAAGCGGATCTGTCTATTGAGGATATGGATCTCTACGAGGCAAACGAGGCATTTGCCGCACAGTCGGTTGCTGTGGGCAAGGAGCTCGGATTCGACAAAGAAAAGCTTAATGTAAACGGTGGAGCTATTGCACTGGGACATCCGATCGGAGCATCCGGCTGCAGGATCCTCATTACGCTGATCTACGAGATGCTGAAGAGGGACGATGCCAAGAAGGGTCTTGCTACACTTTGTATCGGAGGCGGAATGGGAACTGCGCTCATCGTTGAAAAGTGCTAACTTTACAAACATTTGATTCCCACAAAGAACAGGAGGTAGGAATATGCTTGACAAAAAAGTGAAAAGCCTGCTCAACACGCAGATAAACAAGGAACTCTTTTCAGCATATCTGTATTTGGGTTTTGCCAACTATTATGAAGACGAGGGTTTGAGTGGCTTCAATAACTGGTACACGATTCAGGCACAGGAAGAGAGAGATCATGCCATGCTCATGCTCAAATATCTGCAGATGAACGGAGAGACCATTGAGCTTTTGGCGGTGGAAAAACCCGCGCAGGAATTCAGCAGCCACATGGAGCCTCTGAAAGAGGCGCTGAAGCACGAACAATATGTTACTAAGCTGATAAACGATATCTATGCGGCGGCTCATGAGATAAAGGACTTCCGCACAATGCAGTTTCTGGATTGGTTTGTGAAAGAGCAGGTTGAGGAGGAAGATACTGCGAGCAATCTGATAAAGAAGATGGAAATGTTCGGTACCGATGCAAAGGGGCTGTACATGCTGGATCAGGAGCTGGCGGGAAGAGTCTACTCGGCGCCGTCTTTGACGCTTGACTGACAAGATCCGAAAGAGTAGTGTATAAATTCAAACCGCCCCATGTGGGCGGTTTTTATAATGTACCGTGGGGGTGAAGTGAATTGCCGAACTTGCTATTGAAGATGCCGGAACAAGTAAATATGATTTTGGAAGAACTTGAATCCGCAGGATACGAAGCCTATGCGGTAGGTGGATGCATACGCGACAGCCTCATGGGCAAACAGCCGAGGGATTGGGATATTGCCGCGGCGGCAAGACCCGATGATGTCAAGAGAGTATTTCACCGCCTGAAAACTTCCGATGTGGGGATTGGACACGGAACGGTCGGCTTGACGGTGGGCGGCAAAACATATGAGGTCACAACGTTCAGAAGTGACGGAAAATATTCCGATTCAAGACATCCGGACAAAGTGACATTTTCTGAAACGATAGAGCAAGATCTGGCGCGACGCGATTTTACGATGAACGCCATGGCATACGGCAAAAAACGCGGTCTTATAGATTTGTTCGGCGGATACAAAGACATTGAGAACGGTATCATACGAGTTGTCGGCAATCCCGAACAAAGATTTTCCGAGGATGCGTTGCGTATCTTCAGAGCGATGCGCTTTGCGGCTGAAACCGGGTTTTCCATTGAAAATGCGACAGAATCGTCTATATACGATTTATATTTGACAACAAAGGTCGTCGCATACGAAAGACTCAATGCGGAATTTGCCAAAATTATTTTGGGCAATTTCGGGGAAAAAGTGATAAAGCGTTACAAAAAAATATTTGAAGAAGTTTTTGAGATTAAACTCCCTAAAAAAATAGAATTCGACTACCTGCCGAAAGACAAGGCGTTGCGTTTGGCGACACTGCTGACCGATGAGTATGGTACGGGAGTTGCAGCTTATGATTCAGGAGAATTCTTGACTTCGCAGCTCCTTGCTTTCACTGATCTTAAAAGAATGAGGTTTGACAATAAAACCGTTCGGGAGGTGAGAGATATCCATGATGCAAGCAGTGAGCTACTTTTTTACAAAAAGCGCGGCTACCCATGCAGGTCCACGCATAAAGCATGCGCAAGCCCGGATGTAATTATCCGCTCAAAAAAAATACAGCTCAAAAAAATGCTCGCAAAGTACGGCGAATCCTGTGTAGGAAAGGCATTGATTTTAAATAGAGAATCACGGTGCACGTTGGATGAAATAATACGGGATGGAGACTGCTACAGCTTGAAACAGCTGGATGTTACGGGTCATGAAATAAGAAATCTCGTTTCTTGCACTCTCACGGACAATGGGGGGCAAGAAAAATCTGCACGATCCTGCGGACGCTTGACGGGAAAGCTGCTCGACGAGCTGCTCGATGCGGTCATCGAGGAGAAAATCCCGAACCGAAGTGAAGAACTTTTAAAGTATGCGCAAAAGAGCTTGCAGCTGAAATGCTTGCAGTAACAGCTATCGGATGGTATTATAATCAGTATGGATAGACGAACGGAAGATTTTAAAGATGCGCATTACAGTCCGGAACTTATCAGACAACACGAGGATCCGGAATATACCAAGCGTGCAGAAGAATATGAACGTCGTGAAAGAAGTAAGATTCACGGAAGAAGAAAAAACGGCCGTAGACGCTCGGATATGGACGCCTATGAGATAAGACCCAAGAAACGCAAGAGATATAGACTGAACAAACTTAAGATTTTCAGGAACATCGTCATAGTGTTGCTGATGTTTTTGATTGCTCTTTTTGCGTATGTGCTTTCTGTTACATCAAAGCTGGACAGGGAAAACACCGACGGCAAAAACTTTGCTATAAATTCCCGGGTCGACAAGGACTTAGACGGATACAGAAATATAGCAATATTGGGATCGGATGCTAGAAAAGGTGAGGGGTACGACGGTAGCAGGACTGATGCGGTCATAATTTTGAGCATCAGAAAGAGAGATGGCAGGGTTAAGATGATTTCCGTCATGAGAGATTCATACCTCAAGATGAAAAATAGAGAGAAAATCGTTGTATTTGATAAACTGACCCATGCCCATGCCTATGGAGGAGGCATCAATACGGTTGAGGCTCTTAACAGGAATTTGGATCTGAATATCAGAGAATATGTGGTATTCAATTGGAAAGCCGTTGCCGATACCGTGGACTGCCTTGGCGGGATAAGCGTTAATGTAAAGTCAAACGAGATAGGGGATCTCAACCATTGGGGACCTGATACCGCCAAAAATGTGAGCAAGAAGTACAAAAAGATAAAGCATACGGGTGTGCAGACGTTAAGTGGTGTTCAGGCGACCACATACTGTAGGATAAGAAAAAACTCGGGCGGAGATACGGGCAGAGCGACGAGATACAAGAAAGTCATGGCGGGAGTTCTCAAGAAGGCAATAACCTCTCCCGCTAAAATCGGAACATTGTCAAAGAAAGTGATGCCGAAAGTAAGAACGAATATGACACAATTTCAGGTCGCCACACTTATGCTCAGAAGTCCGATGTTCAATATGGAAAAGGGAGTCAGCTGGCCGAAAACATTTTACGGCGGAGTGATCGGAGGTGTTTGGTATGCGGTGCCTGCGACTTTATCGGCAAATGTAAGATGGCTGCACAGAAAGGCTTTTGACGGCAGCGGCAGTTCACCGTCCGGCACAGTTTCCAAAATCAGCAATGAGATAGTGAACAGAACAGGCATTTCCCAAGGCAATCAGTAACACGGGCATGCACGGGGAGTGATGCGAGCGAAAACTTTGACAAGTTACCGGTCGTCGGATATTTACACGCATGCATGGAGGAGTATTATGAGCGAAAACAAGTCCACCAATTTTATACACCAGATCATAAACAGGGACAATGAAGAGGGTACGTATGGAGGCAAGGTCTTAACGCGTTTTCCGCCCGAACCCAACGGATACCTGCATATAGGGCATGCAAAGTCCATCTGTCTCAACTTTACGACCGCACAAAAGTACGGAGGCAAGACCCATTTGCGCTATGACGACACCAATCCCGTAAAAGAGGATCTTGAATATGTGGACGCCATTGAAGAAGATGTTAAATGGCTGGGGTTCTCGTGGGAAAACAGATTGTGGGCATCGGATTATTTTGAAATCATGTACGATGCTGCGGAAGAGCTTATAAAAAAGGGTCTTGCCTATGTAGACGATCTGACGCCCGAACAGATGAGAGAGTACAGAGGAACATTGACTTCGCCGGGAAAGGAAAGCCCCGCGAGGAAGCGACCGGTTGAAGAGAACATGGATCTTTTCAGGCGAATGAAAGGCGGTGAATTTGCCGATGGTGAAAGGGTTTTGAGAGCCAAGATCGACATGGCATCACCGAACATCAATATGAGAGATCCCATAATCTATAGAATCGCCCATATATCGCACCACAATACAGGAGATAAATGGTGCATATATCCGATGTATGATTTTGCCCATCCGATAGAAGATGCGGTGGAAGGGATCACCCATTCCATATGCACGTTGGAATTTGAGGATCACAGACCGCTTTATGACTGGGTTTTGAAGAACGTCGGCTTTTGGGAGCATCCGCCGAAACAGATAGAATTTGCCCGCCTCAACCTTACACATACAGTCATGAGCAAGCGGATACTGAAAGGACTTGTGGAAAGCGGGGCGGTCGATGGCTGGGACGATCCGAGAATGCCCACTGTCGCAGGTCTTAGAAGAAGAGGATATACACCGGAAGCGATCAGGAATTTTTGTGAGGAAATAGGTGTTGCCAAGAGCAACAGCACCATAGATTCCGCTATGCTGGAGTACTGCATAAGGGAAGATCTAAAGGAAAAAGTCGAAAACAGAAATGTCGTGGAGGATCCCGTCAAAGTGGTAATAACCAATTATCCGGAAGATCAAGCCGAGATGATAAAGGTGGAAAACAACAGAAACGTTCCTGCTATGGGTGAGCGCGAATTGCCGTTTTCAAGGGAGATCTACATAGACGGAGCTGATTTTATGGAAACTCCGGTCAAAAAGTATTTCAGGCTTTTCCCTGGCAATGAAGTCAGGGTTAAGGGCGCGTATTTCATTACGTGCAGGGAAGTCGTAAAGGACGATGACGGAAACATTTTGGAACTTCGCTGCACATACGATCCGCAAACCAGATCGGGCAGCGGTTTTGAGGGCAGAAAGGTCAAGGGAACCATACATTTCGTAGATGCCCGCACCGCTGTGCCTATAAGAGTTCGCAACTATGCGCCGCTGTATATTGAAGATGAACACGGCGAGAACATCCTTAATCCAAATTCCGTTGAGGAGAAACTTTGCTATGCTGAGCCATCCGTTGCAAATGCCAAGCCGGGAGAAAGATTTCAGTTTTTCCGACACGGCTACTATATAGCAGACAGCGTTTTGACCACGGATACCGAAAAGGTTTTCAACAGAATAGTGGATCTTAAAAGTTCTTTCAAACCGGGCAAGTAGCGGCAAAGGATCCAAAAATTCTTTCAGAGCGGAGAAGCGATTGCGGATCGAGTGGTTATACCAATAAAAGGAGAGGCGAAAATCAATGGAAATTAAAGATATAAAATTAAGCGAACTGCACAAGGAACCGGAGAAATATGATCAAAAAGAGATATTTGTGCGGGGCTGGATCAGGCAGAATAGAAGCTCAAACAAGTTCGGGTTTATTGCGCTGAATGACGGCTCCTTTTTCAAGCCGGTTCAGATAGTTTATGAGTCCGATAAGATAGACAACTTCGATGAAATCGCAAAGGCAAATCTTTCCGCAGGTATTTTGGTGAGAGGAGTTCTCGGCATGACGCCGCAGGCCAAGCAGCCGTTTGAAATCCATGCCCGGGAAATTGTGATAGAGGCTGATTCCGATCCCGATTATCCGCTTCAGAACAAGAGGCATTCCATGGAGTTTCTTAGGGAAATCGCACACTTGAGACCTAGAGCCAACACTTTTCAGGCGGTTTTTCGGGTTCGCTCGCTTGTGGCATTTGCGATCCACCAATTCTTTAGAGACAGAGGTTTTGTCTATGTGCATACCCCGATTATAACGGGAAGCGATGCTGAGGGCGCAGGCGAGATGTTCAAGGTTACGACATTGGATTTGGATAATGTCCCAAGAACCGCAGGCGGTAAGGTGGATTATGGAGAGGATTTTTTCGGAAAGGCCTGCAATCTGACGGTAAGCGGTCAACTTGAAGGAGAGATATTCGCACTTGCTTTCAGAAACATATATACATTCGGACCTACGTTCCGCGCCGAAAATTCCAACACGGCAAGGCACGCTTCCGAGTTCTGGATGATAGAGCCGGAGATGGCGTTTGCCGACCTTGATGATAATATGGATGTTGCGGAAGCCATGGTGAAATACATAATAGATTATGTTCTTGAGAATGCCCCCGAGGAAATGGAGTTCTTCGATAAATTCGTGGATAAAGGACTTTTGGATAGACTTAAGCACATAGTCGATTCCGATTTTGAAAGGGTAACATACACAAAGGCTGTTGAAATTCTGAAAAGCAGCGGCGGGAAATTTCAATATCCGGTTGAATGGGGTGTGGATCTGCAGACGGAACATGAACGATACCTGACTGAAAATGTATTCAATAAGCCTATCTTTGTGACGGATTATCCCAAGGATATAAAGGCATTTTATATGCGTCTCAACGACGACGAAAAGACGGTGGCGGCTTGTGACATGCTTGTTCCCGGCGTCGGCGAGATCGTCGGAGGCTCTCAGCGCGAGGAACGCATGGAAGTTCTGCAGGCGCGCATGAGGCAGTTTGATCTTGATGAAAAAGATTATGGCTGGTACATGCAGCTGCGAAAATACGGTGGAGTCAAGCATGCGGGATACGGACTGGGATTTGAGCGTATTATAATGTACATAACGGGAATGGGCAACATCAGGGATGTTCTGCCTTTCCCAAGAACGCCCAAAAGTGCGGAGTTTTAATTCATTTGCATCGCTATCAAAAAGGATGCCGCCAAAACATTGGCGGCATCTTTCTTTGGATTTCAACAAGTCAGAGTAACTTGTAAAAGTTTTGATTCTACTGCCCCTTTATTTTACGGTTACCTTTACCTTGGCGGTCTTTTTGCCCACCTTTACCTTAAGGGTGGATTTACCTTTTTTCACTCCTGAGAATGAAACCTTTACCTTCCCCTTTGATTCCTTAAGCTGAGTAACCTTGATATTGCTGTTTGCTTTTGCGGTGACCGCAGAAGTAACCATGCCCTTTTTCTTGCCCGTAACCTTGACAACGACACTCTTGCCCTTGCCTACGGAAACGGAAACTTTCTTTTTGGCAGCTTTTACTTTCTTGGCATCGTTTTTCTTCTTGAGTACGGTAACCTTGATTTTGGCTTTCTTGGATCCAACCGTTACGGTGACCGTGCTCTTGCCTGCCTTGGAGCCCTTGATCTTCATGGTAACTTTACCTTTTACGGTCTTTACCTTGGAGACTTTGGCAACCTTGGTCTTGGAAGACTTTACTTTGACAACGTCGGTTGTTGCGGCAGCATTGTAGAATGCATCCACATTTACGGTAGCCGTCTTGGTCTTTCCCTTTGCGATCGCGATGGAAGAATTGTAAGCTTTAACGCTCTTTGTAGGATTGATTCCATCGACCTTGGTCACCTGATACCCATAATCAGCAGGGTTTCCGAGTAGATTCTTTCCGGTGCTGCTGTCCGTCACTTTATCGTCGGTAAGTGTCATTGCCCCCGAGAAAGCGATGTAAGCTGTGTCGCCGTCAACATCGACAGTCTTCTCGGAAAGTTCCAAACCATTGTATACTCCGACAACCTTCTTTGTGGAATCGAAGATTGTCACGGAGGCGTTATTCGAAAGGTTCTTCTTGGCGAATGAAATCTTCAAAGATTTGTATCCGGCTTTCTTGACCATCGCAACGCTCGGCGCATCAGCGCAGCTTGCCTTTGGAAGCGCGGTTGCTGCGGTAGGCGTCTTGTAAACGATCAGGGAAGACACGTTATCGTAGTAGTTGTCGCCGTAGCTGCTGTCCACCGTTTGGTTTGTCACATACTCATCAGGATTGTCCACGTTGTAAACTTTGCAGAATACGTGCACTTCCTCGAACTGGTGATAAAGATCTTTGACCGCAGGTGTTTTGGTCGTGAATGTGGTGCCCGTGCCTCCGGCAACCTTGGTGTAGTTGCCCTGACCGTCGGACATATACCACTGCATTGCGATCTTTTTGTTTGCTTTGTTTCTTACCGTTGCGGTGAAAGTAACATCCTGATTCTCAAAGAGGAGTCTTTGAGGGGTTGTTACTACTACGGAAAGATCCATTTTCTTTTCTGCGGTGAATTCCTTGAACTTGACACTTCCGTTTGGATCTTCCACTCTGCAGCGATATTTTGCAGGCAGAGTATTGATGGCAGGAGTGGTGTAAGTTGCGGAAGTTGCGCCGGAAACATCTTTCCAGTTGCTGCCGTCATACAGCTGCCACTGATACTTCAATGCCAGATTCTGTGTCGAATAAGCTGTTCCGTCGAAAGTTGCGGTGCCGCCCGATTCAATGTGCAAGTGGCTGCGGGAATTTTTGAAAACGATGCCCGAAGTAGGCCACAGTTCAAAGCGAACCCATACCGTTTTCTTTTCCTTTTCCACAGGATCGGCTATGTCTGCAGGAGCAACCTTACAGGAGTAAGTTCCGTAACTTGTCTTTGCGACACTTGAGATGACATATGAAGATGTCTTGGCTCCGGCGATTTCATCCTTTCCCTTGTACCATTGATATTCGAAATTTCCCGTAGCGGTGAAAGAGAATTCCGCTTTTTCTCCGACATTCTTTTTAAATGTGAATTTGTCCTTCCCACCGTTGTCGTAGTCCACCATGATGGTGCCGTCCGCCGCGGATTTTACCGTTATTGCTTTTACAACTGCCTGAAATCCAGGCATGAAGCAGAACACCGTCGCAATAGCGAGCAACAACACCAGTATTCGTTTTTTCTCTTTAGCTAACATAATTTTTCCTTTCCATTTTCATACTAATCGTGGAGAAATAACTGACTACGGAAATTATAGCACGGGCAATATGCGGCTACAAGTGAATAGGTGATTCTTAAGATTTTCGTAAGAATTGTGAAGCTGTGCGGGTATTTCACCTATGGGGAATAGAAACTCGCCATGGTGGGGAATAAAAATTTGGCATGGCTTGCAAGGAAGCGATTTAAAGTATAAAATTAAGGCATTAGTGTCCCTTTACCGAAGATCAATCACCGCAATGGCAGTTGGGACGAGTGAAAAATATTATGGGAGTGAAAGATATTATGGGAGGACTGAGCGTTAGTAAGAAAAACAATGTAACCGAACACATCATTGTAATGCTTATGACACTTGCGTTTATTGTGATTTTGACATTTTTGTGCGGTAAACAAACGTATGCCGAGACGGATTGGAAAGCCTGCGGCGGCTGTGAATGGAAGATTGACGCAGACAAAGTTTTGATCATCAAACCTACAAACGGAACCGCGGGCAAGCTTGAAGATTGGGGAAGCAATCCACCGTGGCGGTACAATATGGACAATATTGAAAAAGTGAAGATAATGCCCGGCGTAAAAGCCGTCACCTGCAGCAATATGTTTATAAATTTAAGGCTTCTGACAAGCCTTGATGTTTCAAACCTTGACACGAGTGAGGTCGAGAGCATGAAAGGGATGTTTGAAGGATGTGAAAAGATAACAAATCTCAAGCTGACGGGGCTTTCCACCTCAAAGGCGACCACGATGGAAGGCATGTTTCAACGTATGTACGAATTGGAACAAATAGATACGCATGTTTTGAACACTTCCAATGTCACGTCCATGAAGAGTATGTTCAGATCGTGTGAATCATTGAAAAATTTGAATCTCAGCGGTTTTAAAACCACGGAAACGGATGATATGACGAACATGTTCGACGGGTGCTACAAGCTTGAAAATCTGAATATAGAAGGATTTAATACTCCGAAACTGCAGCAGACGGCGGGGATGTTCAGAAGCTGCGGAAAACTGAAAAAGCTGGATCTGAAGAAGATAAACACGGCTAGGGTCTGGACGATGGAAGGGATGTTCCACGGATGCGGCAGTTTGGAAGAACTCGATATGAGTAATTTCAAAACGTCTCGCGTACGGTGGATGAGTGAACTGTTCCACAACTGTAGCACCCTCAAGAGCATTGATGTGAGCGGGTTTGACATGAGCAAGGTGGAGACTACAAGTCAGATGTTCAGTGGATGTTCTTCTCTGAAAGAACTGGACGTGAGCATGTTCAATACCTTGCTGAATAAGGACATGTATGCAATGTTTGAGAACTGCGGTGAGCTGGAGAAACTTAATTTGGGAAAAATGAATACCGCAAAAGTTACTCAGATGAGCAGTCTGTTCAGGGACTGCGCCAAGTTGAAGACTCTAAATGTTGGAGGGTTGGACACAGGTGAAGTGAAAAGTATGTCCGGAATTTTCATGAACTGCGCCTCACTGACCGAGTTGAACCTGAAAAAACTTAAGACGGATAAGATTGAAGAGATGCGCAGCATGTTCAGTGGCTGTCGTGCTCTGAAAAGCCTTGATCTCAGTGGTTTAAGGGTACCTAAAGTGACGAGTATGTGGGAGACGTTTATGAACTGTGCTTCTCTTACGAATATCAAGTTTGGAACATTCAATTCCGTAAAACTTCAGTTTGTGGGCAATGCGTTCAAGGGGTGCACAGCTTTAAAGAGCATCGACTTGAGCGGAGTGAATACCTCGGCTCTTATGAGCATGTACAATATGTTCAATGGCTGTGAAAGTTTGGAGAAGGTCAATCTTGGAGATTTTCGTACATATTGCGTAAATGACATGTCCGGAGTCTTCAGCGGCTGTGTATCTTTGAAGCACTTGGATTTGAGCGGTTTTGAGACTTCGAATGTAAAGACCATGGAAGATATGTTCAAAGATTGTAAAACTCTTAAAGAACTTGATCTCAGTAGCTTTGAAACACCGCAGCTTGAGACTGTGGAGAGAATGTTCAGCGGATGCAGCGCTTTGAAAAGTGTGGATTTCGGCGGTTGTGATTCCACAAGTCTCGGATACACGGAAGACATTTTCAGGGATTGCGACAGCCTTGTAAGTCTTAACCTGGGAAATTTCAGGGGCGGTGAAACGTTTAGGTTGCCGGCGGGTTTGAAACTTTTGACCGTAAAACCCCATGCCGATGTCAGGGATGAGAATATAGCTCACTGGCGCGCTGTTGGAAGCGGGACAGCACGCCGGCCAAAAGGCGTTGAGTATGAGAATATGACGCAGTTGATGGCTGACAATGAAAAGCGTGAATCGGGAGATGCCTCGTACGTGAAATTGCAAAACGACGGTTTGGGAAACTGGATCGTCGGATCCGATACGCCGGACATAGAATGGGAAATAGTGCACAAAAAGAAAGATTCAAACGGTAGAAATGGAGAGGTCAGGTTCGGAGAGATCGACATAGATTTAGATTGGGATGTTGCCGATTTACTCAGAAATTCCAAAGGGTACAGTAAGGATATGGCAATGGGCTGCCTATACATGAGCGATTGCATACGAAAAGGCAACGTGGAGCAGGCACTTAAAATGCTAAAACTGCGTGACAAAAACGAACACGACGGACTTGATGTATGCAAATCGGGCAAGCATGAAAAATGGGGAGAAGGAACCGGGCAAACCATATGTGTAAGAAGATTTTACAGAAATGATAAACCGTACAATATTATAACCGTGGTTATACGCGGCAGTGCGGATATAGAAGACACGATCGGCCGGCTTAACCTCGATGATGTGAAAAAGCAGGCCGGAAGTATTGTGGATGAGATAGAAGCAATACTTAAAGAAAACAATATAGATGTAAAAGATGATGACAACAGGTTTCTCTTTACGGGACACAGTCTTGGGGGCGCCGTGGCTAATCTTGCGGCATGCGAGCTGATAAAAGGAGGCTGCGGTGAGAAAAATGTTTTTGCGTATACATTCGGTTCACCCGGTACGGTGAGAAAGGAGGATTCCGGTTCCAACGGAAAAAGCAATATAAGAAATATAGTGTATGACAGAGATCTCGTGACCCGCTTGGGTATCGCGCCGCATCTGTCCAGGTACGGAGAAGATGTGATGATTTCATCTTCAGGTTCCGATAAGAGGGAAGCATTCTGTTCCGTGTATGAAAAGATTGCGGGAAAACCTTATGAAGTTTCAGCTCCTGCATGGATTGCGCCGCATATGACCGAAGCGTATATGGCGCTGTTGCTTAACGGTGAGAAGTTCGACGACATCGACAGGCACCGTTCCGCCGAAAAGAAAGCCGAGGCGCTTGCTGAGCGTGGAAAAACCGCAAGAGGAATTTTTGTAACCGGTGCAGTGGACATATACGTTAAAGATGCAGGAGGCCGGCAGGTTGCCGCAATAGAGTCGGGGGAAGTGAAAAATGTGGGTTCTGAGCAAGTTGAAGCCCTTGTCTGCAACGGTCAAAAAGTCGTATTTATAAAAGACGGCAAAGGATATACCGTGGAATTGAAGGCTAAGGACGGAGGGAAAACATCGTACATGGTCAAAGATACTCTCAACCACATTGAGGGCGGAAGTTCTGAAGCGGAAAAGAATTTTGTGAATATAACCGTGTACAAAGGTAAGAGGATGATAGGCGAAGTAGGCGATGATACGGCAACAAGAGATTTGAAGCTGTATGTTCTGGACAACGAAAATAAGATGGTGAGAGAAATCGCAGAGAACGGAACGGAAACGGATATCAAAAAAAACGGGCAGGGAACGGGAGACACAAACAAACCCGAACAAAATATCCCGAATGATAAAGCCGCCCCCGATAAAGGCAACTTCGGAGGTGCTTTGCGCGCAAACGCCGGCGCAGGAGCACATGGAAGCGACAGGAAAGCCGCAAAGCCGATCATGAAACTTCCCGGCAGGCTCGCAGGATTGAAGATAAAAATGAAAAACAAGAAAAAAGTGATTCTGACATGGAAGCGAGCCCGGAATGCGGACGGTTATCTCATATATCGAGCGACAGAGAGCGGCAAACGCAAGCAAGGTAAACTTAGATTCAAACTCATCAAGTCCACCGGCAAGACGAGCTTTTCGGACAAAAAACTTAAGTTCGGCGGTCGGTATGTGTACAGAGTTCGCGCAGTCTCAAAAAGCGGCTCAAAGACCATTTACGGAAAATATTCCGCAAAGAAAAGGCTGCGCATGCGATAGTGGAAAACTCCGATGCGAATGCACCGAAACCTATAGGCGTTTTGCCGTTGCAGAGTAAAGGATATTCATACAATTGTGTCAAGAAAGGCGCCGGCGCAGACGGTGTCAAAATCCGTAATGTGTTGACAAGAAAGTTGCGATTATAGGCAGTGTAATGAGCGATAAAGTGGTTGTAAGAGCCACACCCTCCGCAGCCAGATCGGCATTATGACCTTCTTTGGCAGCTACGCTTACAGTAGATACGGCACATGGAAAAGAAGCGGAGAAAACGACCGTCAGCTTGGCGCCGTCCGATACGGGAAGCCAATTCACCGCAAGGAACGTCACCACGGGTATCAAAAGCAGATTTATCAGGGATGCTTTGAGAAGATCCCTGTTCTTCAAGATGGATACGGCATTGTTACCGGCCAACTGAACTCCGACTATGAGCATTGATAGTGGAATGCTTGCATCACCTATCGTTGAAAGGAATTCCAAAAATGGATTCGGTAGCTTTACATCAAGAAAAAGAAGTGCGCAGCCTGTGGCAGCCGCGATTATACATGGGTTGAACATGGATTTAAGAATCTTTTTCAGGTTATAATTGTTGCTTTTACCGATATTCATCTGAAATACGGCCGTGAAATAAAGATAGATGTTCAGCGGGATGTTGGCGATTACAATCAGGAAAAATATATAATCCCCGAACAGTGCTTTGGTAACAGGAAAGCCCATGAAGCCCGAATTGACCGCGGTCATTATCACGGTCATAAGTCCTATGTCTTCAGGGGGAGTGTGGCGCATAATCTTCACCGCCAAAAGCGAAAACAGCGGCGCAAGGATAAAAAACGCCGTCGAAAGTGTCAAAGTCTGAAACGTATCCGAAATCAACTCCGGATTCAGCCTTTTCGTCGCCATGGCGTGCAGAATCATGCATGGTGAAGTTATCAATATGAGCAAATCGACAAGATATTTATTTGATTCCGCAGGCAAAATCTTTAGCCTGCTTGCGAGAATGCCGATAAAAATTATCGCAAAGATAACAAAAACCTTGGTTAAAATAGTTAACATAAACTCTCCTGTTCGGTAAATGAAAGTATAACATATTTGAGGCGGTAAGGTGTTGGATTTTTGCATCGATGAACGAATAAAAAAGATATATGTGTCGGTCTATTGCAGCATAAGGGTTAGGTGAGAAAATGAATTTGTGCATTGGTGCAAACCGAAGCGGAATCGCCCCTCTTGACATAATTTCACAAATGTGGTAGATTTTTATCAGAAATCAATTTTGCACATTTGAGAAAGAAGAAAGTTATGAAAAAGTATTTGTTAGTTTTATTGAGTACGTTATTGGTTTTGGCAAGCGGATCTGTTGTATTGGCTGACACACAGCAATAGGAATTTCGTGAGAAAGACATAGAGAATCAACGGATAATTGACAATAAACCGCTTTGTTCTTTAGATGATGAGGGTAATATCGTTGAGCCGGGTTTCAGGGTAGATCGTGAGGTTGAACGTGCAACAGGTTCTTACCCTAATGCAGATAAGAACAAAGGCACCATTCTTTAGACTAAAGACACCGATTTGAATATTGCGGGTATCGTCGGACATGCGGCGATTGTCCATTCAAGTGGATACGTGATTGAGGCATCGGCAAGTGGAGTGGGTTGGGGAAAAAACACCTGGTATCAAAAAACTCATTGTAGGGCAGGCGTCATAAGATCGCTTTCTGCATCCAAGCGTAGTGCTGCTGCGGAAAAATGCAGATCATGGCTTAAAAAACCATATAATTGGAATTTCTGGAATACAAGTACAAGAGCAAAATTCTATTGTTCGCAGCTAGTATATGCGGGTTACATCGACACATCAAAATATAACCTTAACTCTGACGGAGGAATTGTATTCCCGTCTGAACTCATTTCAAACAGTGGTGTTTCGGTAGTTTACAGAAAAGGATAACCGGCAT
>CALIBC010000227.1 GCA_938045615.1 uncultured Clostridia bacterium
GAAACCTATGTCGCGAAGTTTAAGGCAAGAGAAACAATATCCGTTTCGGTTGAAAAGAAGTGGGTAGGACCAGCAGTAGCTCGAGTAGATGTGAAACTGTTGGTAGATGGCGAAGAAAGAGAGACACTTACTTTGAGTGCAGCAAACCATTGGAAGGGTGAATTTGAAGAATTGTATAAGTATGACCCAATAGATGGACATGAAATCCAGTACACGGTGAAGGAAGTTAGCGTAGAGGGATATACAAGTGCTATCTCTGGTACAGTACAAACAGGTTTCACAATTACGAATACAATTACTGGTAAGGTATCTGTTCCGGTGACCAAGAAGTGGATAGGTAAAGAAGCAGATTCCGTAACGGTACATCTATATGCAGATGGAACAGAAGTAGATGCCGTTACTCTGAGTAAGGGGAATAACTGGCAATATACTTTCCAAGACCTTAATCAGTATAAGGATGGCAAGGAAATCACTTATACGGTTCAAGAGGAAAAGGTACCTGGTTATGTGACCACGATTACTGGTGATTCCAAGAACGGTTTTATCATTACGAATACCGAGGATACACCAAGGACACCGAGCAAACCAACCACTAGAACAATAACACCAAAGACAGGAGATAACAGCGATATTCTACTTTATGGAGGTATGCAGATTGCTTCTCTTGGAGTTCTTCTGTTCTTGATTAATAGAAAAAGAAAACACGCATAAACTATAACACCGTCAGCAGGCAGGAGGAATTCTCTTACCTACTGATTTCTCGACGCCAACATTTATTGTAGAACCGAATATCTGAGGATATAGATGGAATGCGACTGTATATCGGATTTAAGATTCCTTTCCCATAAAGAAAATGTTTGCTACGAGAATTGATAGAATTCCCGTGAAGAATTTCTCTCTGTGGGAGAGGAACAACACTATGGAGTATTTTTGTAAACGGATATTCAAGACGGAGTGCGGAAGAAGCAAAATCTGAGTTACTAAGCAACTTGAAACGATTCCATTAGGTGCATCAGGGGTAGTCAAAGTTATTCTAGTAGGCAAGGATCAAGTACTGGGGATATTGCTTATTAGGGGGGTGTTTTGGATTTTGAGATATTGCAAAGTATGTTGTTAGCCATAGCAAACCGTGATAATCTATAAGTGACCACAGATACTTAAATACGGAAATATGGAAGTTTTGAGGTAGGGAAATGGCATATGAACAGATAACGCCCATTCAGCAGTTGAATTTCCAGATCAACCGGGTATTGATCTATGGAGAAGTGGCGGGAGATCATGATGAAATCGTCACAGCCCTGTCTGGTGTAAGGAATCTGGACACATGGTTTTCTGCCTGGCGAAACATCGGACAGAGGGCAGAACAGAAAAATCGGTACATGCATGCCGCTTATGCCTACCGGATGGCAGAGTTTTTCCTGAAAGAGACGCATCCGGAAAAAGAGCGGATGTATGAAAAGGCGATAGAAAATTTTTATAAAGCGTTTGACGTTCTGCATATCCCTTATACCATTTGTGATATTCCCTACAAGGGCGCTTTCCTGCATTCTGTTAAGGTAGGCGAGCAGACCAATACAAAGATCTTATTGGTCTGCGGCGGGTATGATTCCTTTATAGAGGAATTTATACCGGCCACTCTCGGTTTGCTGGACCAGGGGTATACGCTTCTTTTCTTTGAGGGCGATGGGCAGGGGAAAACACTTAAATATGGTTTGCCACTAACCTATGCATGGGAAGAACCCACAAAATGTGTCCTGGATTATTATCAGATCAACCACTGCCCGATGATCGGCATTTCCTGGGGAGGATATTTTGTGATGCGTGCTGCAGCCTTTGAAAAAAGAATCTCTGCGGTTGTCGCCTATGATGTCGCGGATGATGGATTAGAGATCATGACAAACGTCTTCCCTCCGATCCTGCGCAGGCTGATCCGCTGGGTATTTGCTCACAAACAAGAAAAGCTGGTGAATCATCTGGTCCGGTTTGCCATGCATAAAAGCGTTCTGGCGGACTGGGCACTATCGCAAGGTCAATATATCACCCATACGAAAAGCCCGTACCGCTTTTATCAGGAAGTACAAAAGCATACCCTGAGAGGCGTTTCCGACAGGATCACACAGGACTGCCTGCTTCTTGCCGGAGAGAAAGATCATTATATTCCCATAGACCAATTTGAACGACTTCAGAGCAGTCTGCCAAATGCAAGGTCGGTAAAAAAGCGTGTCTTCACACAGGCGGAAGGCGGCGAACAGCATTGTCAGATCGGGAATTATCAGTTGGCTCTGAATGAGATCACACAATGGCTGGAGGGTCTGGAATGATCTTCTTCCAGCCTTCATGGTATTCTGTGTTAATTTAATAATTTCTTCGCTATCTGTTTATCCTTTACACGACCGCCACAGGGAAAAGAGCTGTTCTACTACGTGAATGAAGGTATCCTGAAAGGATTTGCTTCTATCACCACTCACATTCATAGATTTGTGATCTGTCAATTTGTTATACTATTTAAGTGATTTTTGTTTGTTGCAAATTGGGAAAAATTGAGTTGCTGGAAAGGAACTGCTGATGGCAAAAGTCAGGAACTGGATATGGATTGGGACCATATTCAATGGGTTCATAGCTGTTTTTGGTGCTTTGATTGCAGCAGGTGTATCAGCTCTTGGCATATGGGGAGTGCGGTATGCCCGGACATCGGTTCCCAACGACGATATGGCGCTCATCCCTATCCTTATGCAGGCTTTGGGAGCGGTCTTCTCAGCCCTGGCTCCTTTTATCGCGGTGATGTTAGGCGTTGTTTTTGCGCTTTCCCTCATCTCCTGTTTTTTAGGGAAAGTTTCTTTAAAAAAGCATCAGAACCTGCCCTACAGCAGGGGCAATCTTAGGAATACCACTGGACGAATTTTGTGCAACGGGATCTTGACGCTTGGATTTATACTGATGCTTTTATTTCTGAAGTTTCGTTCTTTTTTGATGATCGTAATTGTATTAGATCAACTTGTCATCTGCGCGTTGCAAGTCAGGGAAATCCATGAAATTAGAAGGCTACCTCATTCTGCATAGTATTTATAAGTAGACATTGGAATGAGTTAGGTCTCTTACAAGGGAGAAAGAACAATGTCGGGAGAAGACAAAAAGCTGGTGTCTGCTGCATTGACAGATGGAAAGAAAAATAGAAAAAACCATTTAGCAAGACATGTTATTCTGAGTGTGTTATTCCTCTTTGCCATTTTATTTTGTTCGGCCATAGCAGCAGGACTCTTCTTTAGTTATTGCTTCGGCATTGTTATTTAGAATCAGAAACCCCAAAAGGGAGAAAGTTAATAGGGGGAATGCATTCATTGTGGAGACGTAGCGTTGCCGTAGAGGGGTGTAGAAGTGAGGGAGGAATACAATGTCGCAGGTGATAGCATCAAAGAATGAACTGGAGTTTGTAGTCTTCTGTATCGAAAACCTCGCAGTGGCTCTGCATACGGATGCGCAGAGTGTCTATCGAGCACTGACGGAAAAAAGCGATATTTTAAAATCCTATATTGTGCCGGAATATGAGATGCTTCACACGCAAAGTAAAGAATATATTGTGGATGATATCTTGGAAGTCATGAAGGAAAGAGGTGTAGAAGTATGATTCTTTATCATGGCTCTTATCTTGCAATCGAAAATCCGGATTTGCTACACTCGCGACCGAATCTTGACTTTGGAAAAGGGTTTTACCTGACGTCCATTCGTGAGCAAGCAGTAAAATGGTGCGGGAAGTTTGTCAAAAGGGGAAAACAAGGAGTTATATCGAATTACATATTCGATGAGGAGCTGTTTCAGCGGCTCAAAGTATTACGATTTGATTCTTACTCCGAAGATTGGCTTGAATTTATACTTACTTGCAGAAGCGGCAAGGATAGCTCTGATTGTGATGCAGTCTGTGGTGGTATCGCAAATGAAAAACCAAACATGCAGATTGCCTTCAGAACAGACGCTGCGCTTACTTGCTTAAGATATATGGGGTGCGAAAAGATATGAAAGCGAGTCCTGTTTTATTGCAGAAGAAATTCGCAAGAGTCATAGCATGTTTTGCCGAGAAAAATCATATCTCATTGGATGAAGCGACGGATTTCTTTTACAAGTCCGAATTGTACCCTTTGCTACATGAAGGCGTATCGGATTTACGTTGCATGAGTGATATGTATTTGGCGGATGAGCTCACGGAAGAATACAGGAGAACCTGATGAGCTCGATAAAAAACAACAAAGATAAAAACGCAACGTGTACAGCAATGTATGCCAGAGCCGGTAGGTAGCCCGGCCGTCACGGCGTAGTCGTGGTAAGTAACCTGCCCTCCGGGTTGTCCGTTCTTTGTTCATGAATTGAATTTTAGGAGGGATTGTCATGGACAAAGTAGTTATCAAGTTGACGGTTTATTTTGCAGATCCGTTTTGGGTTGGCGTAGCTGAGCGGATTGCGGGCGGACATTTATCGGCAACAAAAATCACTTTTGGTGCAGAACCCAAGGACTTTGAAATCGCCGGTTTCATACAAAGACACTTTTATGAGCTGCGCTTCAGTCAGTCTGTGCCGACGGAACGAAGGGAAGCAAAGAAGAACCCGAAGACAGGACAGCGTGATGCGAAGAGACAAATGCAACAGGTCGGAATCGGGACAAAGTCGCAGCAGGCGCTAAAACTGCAGCATGGAGCGAAGCGTCTGGAAGGCAGGAAAAAGAACAGAGAAGAACAGCAGGCAAAAGCGGAGCGCCTGTTTCTGTTAAAACAGCAGAAGCGAAAAGAGAAGCACAGAGGGCGATAACAGAGGAAGCGGATGGACTTTATACAGGATAGAAGCAGGAACATCGATATAAGCCTTCAAAATAGTCGGGTATGCGGCATTAAGTTCCATAATAAGACCCTGACGTTTAAGCTCGACCGTATATTTCGATGTGTAGAAGGCGAGGAAGCAGAATGCCCGGGTGAGTTTCGTTTTGA
>CALIBC010000228.1 GCA_938045615.1 uncultured Clostridia bacterium
CGAAGTTGAGTGTTATTTCCGAAATCCGAAGGATGTCAGAACAGGGCACGACTGTTTTTCTGACGACACACCAGATAGATGTATTGGAGCGCCTTACAAATAAACTCATCATCTTAGAAAACGGCGTTGCAACCTATCAGGGTAGCATCGATGCTCTCGTAAACGCGCACAAGGGACAACAACGTACGGAATACACCTTGCCCTATACGAAAGAAACCATTGCGGCGCTCGCATCTCTTATGCCCTCAGAAGCAATCAGTATCCATGAAGAAAAAAAACAAATTCATTTGAGCCTTTCCGAGTCCGAGGAAGCTTTTGCGTACTCTCTTGTACAACTATGTGCAGAGAACCATATAAGAATCATAGCTGTCACACCTGAAACGCCGACCTTGGAAGAAGTTCTCATTGCTTTTTGGAGGAATCATCATGGCTAAGATAAGGCGTTGCTTTACCGCTGAGTTGCGAAAGTACTATTTGGAAGCGAAATGCTATTATCCGGATCATATCGTCAACTTATTCGTGCTGTTTATCATGTTCGTCGGCTTCTTCAAACTGTTCTCAAACTCTGCCGAACGCCCCAACTCTGCGTATTACATAGGCTTCGTGTATTGGTTTTACGCCAACGGCATCATCGGTGAATCTTCCATGGCCATTTCTTCTGAAAAGCAGAGCGGAACGTTTGAACAGTTGCTGATAAAGCCCACCGGTCTCTCCGGCATTTTATTTTGCAGAGCAGTCTGCTGGTTGCTGTTTCAGTCCGTCGAAATCATTTTGGTCATGTCAGCGATTCATGTGATGTTTTCTATCCCCATGGCTTTTTCATGTACGGTTCTCCCCGTGTTCGCGATTACCATGTTGGGGCTCATAGGGATATCCTATTTCCTTTCGGCCTTGACACTGATTTTTACCAAAACCGCTTCGTTCATATCCATTGCAGGCTATTTGCTCTTGTTCTTTTCGGGAGTGGTCGATGGGCGCAACATTCAAAGCTTTGCCCATTATGTTATGCCGCTTTCACAGGGCATTTATATTTCACGCAGCATCATCGAAGGGAACATGGTTTCTGTTTTTGATGTCGGGCTACTCGTACTTAATTCGCTCGCCTATCTTTTCACCGGGCTATCGGCGTTTCACTTTGTGATGAGACACGGCAGAAAAAAAGGTATCAGCATGGAATACTAAAAAAGAGAGCTATGCCGTTACAGTTAACACTGCCCGGCATAGCTCATTCTGTTTTTGGAGCTGAATTGCCCCTTCACAAATCAATCTCCAGCTTCGGCGACCTTGAGATTTCAACAACAAGGTTACTCCCAACAATCAGCATAGTTCCGGCCTCACATTGTACATGCAGACACTGCCGGTATTCATAATCATGTTTATTTCCTACATTCTGATAGTAACGACAATTTCCCAGGGTCGTGTTTTCAGCTGTCCCGTACAGTTCAATGGAACCGCTGCCCCATACCCAGGTAAAGTCAAATGTTCCGACCGGAAGATCCTTCCCAAAAATATATCTTCCCTGCGGCAGCTGATTCTTCCTGAGTTGAATCAGCGCTTTTTCGCTCGTGTGAGAAACCTTCTGCGAAGCTTTGCCGACTGCTTGCTTTGCTTCCCTCTGCTTTATGTCAGGATCCATTGCCATCTGCAATAAGCGGTCGGCCAGTGCCGTTCCGGACATCACTTTCAGAATCTTTCTCCTACCGGTTTTGTAAGTGACGCTGAATGACAGTTCTGCTCCATCCGGCACGGACTGATTCATGGCAATCGGATCTCCGAATAATGAACCGGAATAAATCCGTCCCCAGAACGTTTTGTTTTTATATAGCTGCGTTTGCTCTATCAATACAGCGGAAACGATTTCGTCGTACTTCTCCGGCTCTAAGTTATCAAAGATCCCCATGTCGTTATCCCTCCTGCTCGCTGACAAGCGGAGCTCTCCCCTTCTCATCACATCGATACAAGAAAGCTTCCCTCGGCGTTCAAATCATGTATTTTTCTATTCTGCAACCATTATACGTGATTCGGCAGAACTGTTACAAGATAGCTGTGCCGCTGCAAAGCGCTCAGGGTACTCCTGTTGATTTTTCCGTTTTGATGTCGAACGACTCAAAATAATCTGTTCGCCTGTCTTTTCACCGATCTACCCAAAAGGCAGACTACAAAACTATTTTCCGGAATCGTCTGTCATTCCTTGCTCTTATGACCCGAACAATTTGCTCATATAGCAATTCCGTGGGCCACCGATGTGCAAGGTCATGAATCACATTCATGCGTAAGCGAATTATCGGTACATGAGAGTCTGATATCCCGGTAAACATCCTCCACGACTCGTCCAGATAGCCAACTTCGTCATGCATATCTTCGCGATCCCGATACGGCTCAAACAATTCGGCTCTAAGAAACGGGAGTAAGGACTGCATTTCCGTCTCATCCAAAACAAGTCCTATGCTGTTCTTCAGTTCCTGCTTTTCATCAAAGGCCTGATAGGATAGTTCTCTTTGCGGCACATTCAATAAAATCCGTGCGCTTACTCGACCGTAGAACCGCCCCATATCAACTTGTACTTTAGAAAAAATAGCTGTGGTCATAATCAGCTTCCTTTCGGGGATGAGAGTTCCATATATATGGTAGCACAAACCGGTTCACACATAAATATTGACTTTACCGGTAATTTTAAAAACAAATATTAACTCGAATGGAATTTGTATATTAAACCCAATCAGAAATCAAGGTCCCGGGCACAGCAGCCTTGGCCGTACCCAGAGCAGCAGTTCCTGCTGCTCTGGGGTAAGTTTATTAGGAACCGGCTTTGCTTCTTAGCGCCTCCAAGGCACTAAAATCCGAGCCTGTGAGGTTCTATTCAACAAAAGCAGCCTCCCACGAACTGTGAAAGGCCGATATGTTTTAGTAATCATACACACTGTGTTAGGGCTGTGTGTATATTTGATCTAATTACATCTTGATTTTCCCAAGATCGATGCTATGATTAGAGCAATGATACACACAGAATCACATCTGTGTGAACGATTACTTTATCCGGAGGTGGTTCCATGCTTTTGACCTATCAGGAATGCCTGAATAAATACGGAAGCGATTATCAAATAGGAAATCGGAAGCGGCGCTCTAATCATGAAGGAAAAGGGGATCTATTCCACCAAGCGGAATGCTTCCGAAATAGATGTAATCATGCGGAAATACCCGAAAGCGGTATATACCGGGAAAAGTGCTTTTTACTACCATTCCCTTACCGATGTAATCCCGGATTATTATTACCTTGCGACCAGACGAACGGATACAAGGATAAAGGATCCCCGCGTCATTCAATCTTTCCTGACAGACGAAATATTTGATGCCGGCATCACAGAGATACAATACAACAATTCCAACATCCGTATATATGACAGGGAGCGTATGTTGATCGAGCTTATGAGATTTAGGTCCAGGATACCGCTGGACTATTATAAAGAAATTATCAATAATTACCGTAAGATTTCCTTCGAGCTAGATTTCGGAATCGTCGAGGAATATGCCGCCATGTTCAAAAGCAGCGCAAAACTGATGAATATGATACAGATGGAGGTGCTCTGATGAACCTGTATGAAGAAATAGAAAAGATCAAGGCGTTCGGCTACAGTGAGCAGAATGCCCAGTCAAAGCTCGGACAGGACATCGTGCTGAAGGCTGTAGCCGACAGCTGTATGGCGCAAAATGCCACGATAAAAGGCGGCGTTGTCATGAGAAGCATTTCCGGTAATGCCCGTCGTGCCACGCAGGATCTCGATCTGGATTTTATCAGGTATTCCATATCTGATGATTCCATTCGCAGATTTGTGGAGAAGCTGGACTGCATCGACGGACTGACCATAAAGCTCGTTGGAAATATCATTGAACTCAATCACCAGGATTACAAGGGAAAACGTATCTCCATTT
>CALIBC010000229.1 GCA_938045615.1 uncultured Clostridia bacterium
ATGGCGTCTTCCGAGAAATCCACCTTTCCGTCCTCAACCTTTCGATAAGGTGTAGCGATGAATCCGAGGTCATTGATCTTGGCATACACACACAGCGACGAGATCAGTCCGATGTTCGGACCTTCTGGTGTCTCGATGGGGCACAGACGGCCATAGTGCGTATAGTGCACGTCGCGCACCTCGAATCCGGCACGTTCACGCGACAATCCACCCGGTCCCAAAGCAGACAAACGGCGCTTGTGTGTAATCTCAGCCAACGGATTCGTCTGATCCATAAACTGCGACAAAGCGTTCGTTCCGAAGAACGAATTGACGACAGACGAGATCGTCTTAGCATTGATCAGGTCAATCGGAGTAAAGACCTCATTATCGCGTACGTTCATTCGCTCGCGCACTGTACGCGCCATACGTGCCAATCCAACACCAAATTGATTGTACAGCTGCTCACCCACCGTACGTACACGACGATTACTCAAGTGGTCTATATCATCAACAACTGCCTTGGAGTTGATCAGCTCGATGAGGTATTTGATGATTTCGATGATGTCCTCCTTCGTCAACACCTTTGTGTCCACCGCTGTCGACAGATTCAATTTGCGATTGATCCGGAAGCGCCCCACATCGCCCAAATCATAGCGTTTCTCGGAAAAGAACAGATTCGTGATGACCTCTCTGGCACTTGCCTCATCCGCCGGATCAGCATTACGCAACTGACGATAGATGTACAACACGGCCTCCTTCTCCGAATTACTCGGATCCTTTTGCAGCGTATTATAAATGATCGCGTAGTCTGACAGATTTTGGTCTCCACGATGGAGCAACACATACTGTGCACCCGAATCCACGATTGTGTTGATGTTGTCCTCATCCAGCTCAGCCTCACGGTCAATCACTACATCGTTTCGCTCAATCGAAACCACCTCACCTGTGTCTTCATCCACAAAGTCCTCAACCCAAGTCTTCAATACACGAGCCGCTAATTTGCGCCCGATAAATTTCTTCAGATTGGCCTTAGACACCTTCACCTCTTCGGCCAAATGGAATATCTCCAAGATGTCTTTATCGCTCTCGTAGCCTATGGCGCGAAGTAAAGTCGTAACAGGCAGTTTCTTCTTTCGATCGATGTAGGCATACATGACATTATTAATGTCTGTAGCAAATTCAATCCATGAGCCCTTGAATGGGATAATTCGAGCTGAATAGAGTTTCGTCCCATTAGCGTGAACACTCTGGCCGAAAAAGACGCCTGGCGAACGATGTAACTGAGAAACAACCACTCGTTCTGCACCATTGATAACAAACGTTCCCCGTTCTGTCATATATGGAATCGGCCCTAAATAAACGTCCTGAATGACCGTATCAAAATCTTCATGCTCCGGATCCGTACAATACAATTTCAGTTTTGCCTTTAGAGGGACGCTATACGTCAGTCCACGTGCAATGCATTCGTCAATCGAATAACGAGGCGGATCTACATAATAATCCAAGAACTCCAACACGAAATTATTTCGCGTATCCGCTATGGGGAAGTTCTCAGAAAACACTTTATACAACCCTTCCTTCTTCCTCCTCTCTGGAGGCGTATCGAGTTGCAAAAAGTCTTGGAACGACTTTAACTGTACTTCGAGAAAGTCCGGATAGGGTAGAAACTTTTTTATCGAAGCGAAATTTATTCTCTGGACTTGGGCTGTTGAAGACATCTTCTATTGAACGAGTTTATTCTGAACTTATGAGATAGACACAAAAAGGTTAAGTATCCCCACACATAGGGGAGACTTAACCATATTACCTGATAAACAGGAGATAGAGACTATTTAAGCTCAACTTCAGCCCCAGCCTCTTCTAACCTCTTCTTCAAATCTTCAGCCTCGGCTTTCGCTGCACCTTCCTTTACATTATTGGGAGCACCATCAACCAAGTCCTTAGCTTCCTTCAAGCCCAGACCGGTAAGTTCCTTCACCAATTTAACGACAGCCAACTTATTAGCACCTGCAGCCTTCA
>CALIBC010000230.1 GCA_938045615.1 uncultured Clostridia bacterium
TCTACAGTTTTATTGGTGGGAATCATTGTTGGGTTTGCTCTTTATTTTCAACGCATTAAAGATACAAATCTCACTCTTGACTCCCACTTCTTTTTACCACTTTTCTTACGTCGAACTCACGTTAAAGAAAATGTACTACGCATAAATTCGTTTGTTATCTGTGGAGTGTTATAATACAAGTTTCAAATCCTTTGTCGCTTCGATGTATTTGTCCATATCCTCGAAAAGCTTCTTGGGCGTAACCTTCGCATACACCTGAGTAGTTTGCAGGTTGGAATGCCCCAGCATCTTGCAGATGGTCTCGATAGGAACGCCGGCTTCCAAGGTAATCAGCGATGCAAACGAGTGCCTGCCGGCATGGTAGGTCAGGTCTTCCTTGATGTCGGCAAGGACAGCCAGACATTTCATGAGGCGGCGCATATTGGGATAGTGCAACATCGGTAAGAGAGTCTGACGGTCGTCATCCCTGTATTTCTCTATCAAGGCAAGGGCTTCGGGCAGCAGCTTGACACAGGCACGAAGCTCGTTTTTCTTGCGGCGGTATTTAAGCCACAGCCCGCCATTGTCATCCGTGAACAGATTGTCACGTGTAACGGAAACGGCATCGGCGTAGGCTGTTCCCGTATAGCAGGCAAAGAGAAAGAGATCTCTTGCCAAGATATGGGAGGCGCGATGTTCGGGGATTACCAAGTCACGGATTTTCTCGAAGGATTCTCGGCTTAGGGCTTTCGGCGTTTTTTCCTTTGGTTGGGGAAGACTGAAGTGGGCGAAGAAGCATCTGTCGGCATGTCCCTCCTTATAGGCTTTTCGGCATACTTTCTTGACGATAGCCAGATAGTGCCGGCAGGTATCTATGGCAAGTCCTTTCTCGTCCAAGATGAAACTCTGGTAATCGTGGATAAACTGCTCCGTCATCTGACCGAAAGCAACGTCTTTGGTGCGAAACTCCTTTTCGATGAACTCTGCCAAGGTTCTCCGGGTATAGATATAGGCAGGGTAGGTTCCTTTTGCCCGGTCTATCCCGATACGCTTCCTCAGTTCCTCACAGACGATGTCCGTCATTCCCAACAGGGGCATCTGTGTTTCGAAGCTTCCCTGAAACAGGTTCTTGACAGCTTCCGCATCGAAATCCACGTTTCTTCCCACAAGCGTGTCGAATGCCGTGTGGATGGAGAGCATCAGCTTGTCCAGCTTCGCATTAGTCTCCACGGCTTCATGGCTCTTGCCTTTCAGACGGCTTTCACGAGGATTCCATAAATCGGGCGTACAGGAGATTTTGCAACTGAACTGCACCATCGAACGATTGACGGTGATACGTCCCATGATGGGGGGCTTTGCCCGACTTGTCCAATCGGCTCTTTTTGAGGTAAAGCAACACCTTGAATTTCTCTATTTTCATATGTTTTAATTTTATGGGCAAAATCACCCGTCGTTAAATCACTTTTTTGATAAGCAGAACATTGCGGAACAGTGAGATAGAAACCTCTCCATAGAAATCTCTCCTTTTTTTCGTTACCTCTCTTTATTGGGGAAACCAACGGATAACGGTTTGGTAACCGAAAGGATTCAATATTCCATGCCGGATTGCTTTTCTGCCACACTCGCAAAATATAGAAAATCGACTAATTCACAACCTGTTACCGGTTTATTCTCTATGTTCTTCCAATTCCTCAAATGGATGATATTTTCCACATGGCTCGTCATACGTTCGGGACGTTGTCACTCAGCGCCGGCATTCCGATAGAAAGCATCGCCAAAATGATGGAGCACGCGTCTATATCCAGCACGCAGATCTATGCGCAGGTGACGGACAAAAAGATCTCAGAAGACATGGACAAGCTGATCCGGAAGCAACAAGCGGCGTCAGAGTGATCCTTGTACGGCTGTCCTAACATGCCTTTTTTCCTTTCACCGAATAGATCTTACTACGCAACTACAACGGGGCCTAACAGATTGACAAAATAGAAGTTAGAATGTTGTAGAAGCCCGAAATCCTTCATGCTACCTTCCCAACTACATAACACGATACGAGAGGGCTCTGCACAATCTACATACCCTCCTCATTCCTTTTCGGAGTCATTTTTTTAGAGTGTCGATAAGGTGAGTTGAGAGCCCTTTGAGGGGTTTCCTTTCTCCCTTCCGAGCCTCACTTGGGGCTCGGAAGGGGGAAGTTTTCAGCACTATAATGAATCGTATGAGTTAACCGAATAGGTAGAAAAGCTAAGAGGAGGAATGGGGTGTGCGAAAGTACATTCAGGCATCTGTGCATTTGTTTATGCGAAGAGGTCCTATTTTTCTCCCCCCTCTTGTCGGATTACCGCTTCCCTCCTCCCTTGTATAGTCAATAAAAAATGGATTGCGAATTGATTACGCGGAAGTTCAGAGTTAGAAGCGACTCCAACTCGCGTCCGATAAGAAGG
>CALIBC010000231.1 GCA_938045615.1 uncultured Clostridia bacterium
CCCACCATAGATGTTTATCTGTTTATGCGTCGTTGAATGTGGCCCCGAAATGACCCTCGCCGCGGGCTCCAAATCGGTTTTTGGTGCAATCCGAGGCTCATTTCGGGCTTCAAATCGGTTTTTGGTGCAATCCGAGGCTCATTTTGGGCTCCAAATCGGTTTTTGGTGCAATCCGAGGCTCATTTTGGGCTTCAAATCGGTTTTTGGTGCAATCCGAGGCTCATTTCGGGCTTCAAATCAGTTTTTTGTGCAAAACCAGATGAGTTTCGGGGGCGAAAAGAGAAGGTAGGGGCAAACGGAGGTTCGCCCCTATGAAGGAGACAATAACATGAGGGTTAGAGCTCGATCGCGTCGGTATACTTCACGGCAATGGCGATAGTCAGTAATCCACTGGTTGGATGAATAACGTGACTAACAAGCCCTCCAATGAATGTGTACAGAGCAAGCGGGGTGCCTGAACGGGCATCTGTATAGACATCTATTACTTTCTCCTCTCCGGGCTGAATGCTATATAGCTCATTGCTTAAATTATTACGGATCTGCCTAACGCTGCTGGATTTGTTGTCAACCAACAGTTGGTAGCGGACCTTGTTAATGAACCAGCCATTGCCTTGCAGTACATTACTGATCGGAAACTCCTGCACCTCTCCTTCCGGCGTTTTCACCTCGCCGGCTTGGGCGTTGCGAGCGCGCACCTTAACATTCCGGGTGGCGGCATCGAAGGTGCAAGAGTCTACAAAGGGCCGCCCGGCGTCCGGCAGGGACGGGGCGGGTAACGATGGGTTCAGTATCATACGATCAACATATTAACGGTGAGTGACTCTTCGGGCTGCTTGGCACATACGAACGTCAGGCTGCCTTCTCCCTGTGCGGCGGCATAGACCCCGCACTTCCCATAAGTTCCGATCGACTCCGGCGCTGGAGTGACGATGACCGTATTAGTGGCTGTGACGCCCTCTACGGCCGCTATGCGATGCCGGTCAGATGGCCAGCCCGCAACGTCCAACGTGACCGTCCGTGTCGAGGCCTTCAGCGGGTCACCCTTCGGGCCGCGTATCGACTCGAAGAAGTCCGTGACGGTGCCCTCGTTGCCCTGCTCCTTCCATAAGTCGTAGGCGCTCTTACCGGTGTCGCCCTTCTTGCCCGGTTCACCCTTCATGTCCTCCACGAAGTCCGCCTCGCTGCCGGTCTGACCCGAGTCGAGCCAGCTTTGGTAGAGTCCCTTGCCGGCGGCGCCATCCTTACCCTTCAGGGAGGCGAGGAAGTCGTCCTCACTGCCGCCCATCGGGTTCTTCTCCAGCCAGAGCTGGTAGGCCGACTTGCCATCCTTTCCCTTTACAGAGTCGAGGAAGTCCTGCATACTGCCGTCGTTGCCCTGCTCTTTCCACAGTTCGTAGGCGCTCTTTCCAGACTTGCCATCCTTTCCCTTTACAGAGTCGAGGAAGTCTTGCACACTGCCTTCGTTGCCCTGCTCCTTCCACAGGTCGTAGGCGCTCTTGCCCGGTTCGCCCGGTTCACCGGGATCACCCGGTTTGCCTTTCATGTCCTTCACAAAGTCTGCCTCGGTACCGGTGTGTCCGGTGTCGAGCCAGCTTTGGTAGAGAGATTTACCTTTTGCGCCCTCGACCTTCGAGTCGATTCTGGCGCAGACCTTGAACCATACTTGGGACAGTCCCGTGTTATCCAAATAAGCCATGATGTTGAATTGTTATAGATCCTTTGTCGTTTACGAGCAAATGGTGTCGATCTCACCATTAGTGAGGGCTTCGACGGTGAAGCTGCCGCCGAGGTCATCCCAGTCCGTACCGCTCCAAGCGTAGTTCTTGCCGGTGTCGGAAGTGTTCCACACGTCGCCCACCTTATTGCCCGAGCTGGGCAGCGAGGCCTTGTTGGCCACGTTCCCCTTGTAAGAGAAGAGACCCGTGGTCTTCGTGTCGATCAGCGCCGCAACCTGTGCTTGGGTCTGGAAGCCCGAATCGTTGGTCAGGTCGGACACCTTGCTGGGGATCGACGTCGTGTCCGGCAGTGCACCCACCTCGCTGGCGGTGTAGGTCGGTTTTGTAGACGAGATCCACGAGGGGATGCCAGAGATGTTCTGCCACTTGATCAGCCCTTTGATTTTTTCGTACAGGT
>CALIBC010000232.1 GCA_938045615.1 uncultured Clostridia bacterium
GCCATCGTTCCACATAAGATAATGATAGGGAGCCTTACATTGAGGACAGGTACAGCCGGTGGGGACATCACATTCTCTGCGACGGAATACCGGCTTAATGATCTTGTTATAGCGTTTCTTATAATAAGCGATAAGGTCAGTCCAATTCCATTCTTGTTTGAATGATATGATTTTAGGGAGCTTATCGATCTTAAACTTCTGGTACTTAGGAGAGTGTGAATCATCGAAAGCCCACTGCTTTAAGGGAATATATTTGCGGAGCAATTGAATTAAAAAATAATTCTGTTTATAAAGTTGTTGAATTATGTTGAGTAAATAAAGTATAATGTTCATGAGCAATTTCTCCGTTGTATGAGGTTGGTTGTGCGATTGACATTATACACAAAAATGGAGGTAATTGCTCTTTTTATTTGCAAACCTCTAAAAAATCAAGGTTTTAAAGGATTTTAGAATAATAAAAAAAGGTAGTTTTTGACACTACCACAATAGATGAGGAGGAATCAAAATGAAAATGCTATATTCTAATATACTTCCGCTCGGAATCAATGACGGGCAGCAGACAATTGCTGACTGCTTCAAGGAACAGGCAGCAAAAGCTGATCACATTGAAATCGCAGTTGGATATGTTTCCCGCGCTTCACTGGAAGAGCTGGATTCAATAGTATCTGAATTCGATATTAAAAATGTGTGCCTTAACATTGGCATGTATTATATAGAGGGAATGCCGGAGGGATCTTATCACACTGCTGTGAAAATCAACAGAAAGTGGATGACCGCGGGCATCGGTGAAATCCGTATGGTTCGAGCATTCAAATATCATGGAAAAATCTACTGTTTTTATAAAGATGGGCAGCCTTTTGCCGCCATCGTAGGTTCTGCAAACCTTGGTGTTATAAAAATGGAAGCTTCCAACCTCAGGCAATATGAGTTTTCAACTCTGACTACAGATACTGCAGAATGCCGGGAGATTGCCGATTTTGTTGAGAAACTCAAACTTCCAAACTGTTCTGCGCAGATTAATGATATCACCGATATGCCGCTGATATTTGAGAAGAATACCGCATTGACTGGGGTTGAGCTTGTTACGGAAGTTCCGCCTTCAAATGTTGAATTCTACAAGCGATGCATGGCATATGCGTCATTTCTTCTTCCTCTAAAAGTACCTGCTTCCGATGAACGCCTTATGGATGACGGAAAGCATTACACGAAGTCGAATGTTAATGTTTGCTATGCTGCCCCAAGAAGTAAACGCAAATCTCGTGACTGGTTTGAAACCCAGCTTACAGTTGCCAAAGAAATCACACAAATTGATGGATACCCAGAAAAAAATGTACCTTTCTTCGTCATCACTGATGATGGCTATTGGTTTAAAGCCCACACTACCAGTGACGGCAACAAACAGTTTAGTGCTGTCGGTGATGAACTAATCATGGGAAGATGGCTCAAAGGACGTCTTGCCGCTGCTGGTCTTGTTACTCCAATCAATGACACACAGTTGGACACAGATCGTAAAGGAATGATAACTAAAGAAATTCTCCAGGAATATGGATGTGAAAATCTTTACCTTAAGAAAACCGGTCAGAAAGCTCTTGATGAAGAAGGTAATTCTCTTGATGTCTGGATGCTTTCTTTCAAGCCAGAAGATGCGGAAGGAGCGGATGACTAATGCAGTATTTGAAAACCTATCTCGATAAAATTACTTCTCGCGGTAATGCAGGGCTTGCTGAGTCTATTTCTTCTACTGCTGAAGAAGTAGGAAATCGTTACCTTAAAAATTTTTCTTTTACAACTCATGAAATTGGACTCTTATTAGGTAATGTGCAGTCTGGAAAGACCGGACAGATGTTTGGCATCATGTGCAAGGCAACTGATCTTGGATTTCCGGTGTTTGTTCTGCTGACCACAGATAACGTTGTGCTTCAGCAGCAGACTCTTGACCGAGTAAAGGCCGATTTGGAAGGCTACTGTATCTGTGGAGAGAGCGATGCCCGCATCTTTGCTGATAACAGTCTGATGCAGCCTACAATCGTTGTCTTGAAAAAGAATGCTCGTATTCTCAAATTGTGGGCCAACATCTTCAGCTCTACGGGATTTATGCGGGGGAATCCTCTTTTTATCATAGATGATGAGGCTGATGCCGCTTCTCTGAATACATTGGTAAACAGAAACCGTCAGTCATCTATTAATAAGTATTTGGACTCCATTCGCAATGGTGCTGCAAGCAGTTTGTATCTGCAGGTCACCGGAACGCCGCAGGCTATATTCCTTCAGACCAAGGAATCTGGATGGCATCCTCTTTTCACGCATTATTTCAAACCTGGTAAAGCGTACCTTGGCGGCGATTTCTTCTTTCCAAAGACAGGAAAGCCAGACTGTATAACCTTTGCTGATAGTCTCATTACGCCGGAGCGGGATGTTGTTATCAGACATCTGCTTGTTTCAGCACAGCTTTTTGCATCCGGAGGAGCAGTGTCAAACTGTCTGATTCATCCAAGTGTACGCCAAGCGGCTCACCAGAAATTTGCATCAAATATTAAAGCTGAACTCGACTGGTGCAAAACAAACATGAATGGTAGCTTTTCTGCTGAACTAAAAAAGCAGTACATGCGGCTCAATCCTGCAAAAAGCGAAAAGGTTTCCTTCAAGAAAATCATGGCTGTAATAGAGAAAATTCTTACAAATGATGAAGCTAAAATCATAGTAATGAACGGAAAGACAGAAGTTGAAAGTGACGAGTATTCTGTTGAATGCAATTTCGTTATAGGCGGAAACACTTTAGGTCGTGGTGTAACATTCCCAAGTCTGCAAACTCTGTACTATACCAGAACAGCCAAGAAGCCTCAGGCAGATACTATGTGGCAGCATAGCCGTATGTTTGGCTATGACCGTGATCCTGGAATGATGATGGTGTATATTGATGAGCGTCTCTATAAGTTGTTTGCGGACATTAATGCAACCAATAATGCAATTATCTCACAGGTCGAGCAGGACCTTGATGAAATCAAGATATACTATCCAGAAGGTTTAAACCCTACCCGCAAGAATGTTCTTGATACAGACCATGTAGAGGCAATTTCCGGCGGCACAAACTATTATCCGTTCTACCCAGACAATAACACCATCGAAGATATATCCAATCTGCTTTCTGTATTCTCGGAAACAGAGCTATATTATCAGGTTAGCCTGCGCCTCATGAAACAAGTACTTTCACATGTGGTAGCCAGTCCGGATTTCAAGCTTAAATCATTCATGTCCATTATCGATGTGATGCTTGCCGAAGCACCAACTACACAAGGAATACTGATTGTTCGCAGAAACAGAGACATTGCCCAAGGAACGGGCGCATTGCTGTCTCCTAATGACTGGAATCTTGGAGGTTCTTTCCCTCGAAAGATAGTTCTTACGATGTACCAAGTTACCGGAACAAAGGGTTGGGGCGGCAAACAGTTATGGGTTCCGAATATCAAACTGCCGGATGGTGCCGTTTACTACGATGTAATCGAGGATTGATATGGCTGATACTCATTCAAAAGAAGTGCGAAGCAAAAATATGTCTCTTATCAGAAGCACAAATTCCAAGCCAGAGGAAACAGTTAGAAAATATCTGTTTTCAAAAGGACTCCGCTACAGGAAGAATGTGCGTAAGCTCCCAGGCTGTCCTGATATCGTACTTCCAAAATATAAAACTGTAGTCTTTGTTAATGGGTGTTTCTGGCATAAGCATAACTGTAAACGCTTTGTGTGGCCATCCAGCAATGGGGAATACTGGCACAAAAAAATTAATCGCAATATCGAAAGAGATGCTGAAAACACGCAAACGCTTACTGAACAGGGCTGGCGGGTACTGACCATATGGGAATGCCAGCTAAAGAAAAAAACTGCAGAAGAAAATCTCCTGCAGCTGTACAATGACATAATTCAATAGAAAAAGGGTGCAAACTACATATGAATAGTCTGCACCCTTCTAGTTAACAACCCCCATTTCAAATGGGGGTTTAATTTTAACCCCTCCGGGGTATTTCTCAGGTTCCGCCAAGGGCGGGGTTTCGCAGTACCATTTTTATTGGTAGCCTCCTAAAGAAGGCTCTTCTACTTTCTT
>CALIBC010000233.1 GCA_938045615.1 uncultured Clostridia bacterium
GATAGAAGCCCACGTAGCCCGTCTCGCGCATCTGGGCCGTGTGGATAGCCTCGTGACGGAGAATGCGATCGGAGACCGGCTCAAACTCTCGGCGGGCAAAGACGCACCCAAAGAGGTTGATCGCCGTAAAGCCTCGAAAAGGAATAAGGCTGTTGTAAAAGACTTTCATGCGGTCGTATTCCCTTTCGGCTTAGGTTCGACCTGTTTCTCGATGGCTCGAATCACAGGATAAAGCACTCCGGCGGCTTTGAAAGCCTGCATCATGGCCGCATATTCGTCATCCGAAAATACCTTCGTTTGATTCTCAGGTGCGCCGAAAATGGATCTTGCCAGAGCATCCTGTTCGAGGGTGGTCGCTCGTTGGTATATGATGTTTCCAAGCGCACTTCTAAGGTCAGCCTTCTCAAATACGCCGATCGAAGTCTCCACCTCGAGCTGACTGAAATCGATACTTTTCATTGTGGTTCTGCTGGGTTGTTGGTTGGTCGTTGTTGGTTGTAATTGGTCTGTGCCGGCAAGAAAGGTGGGTTGCAGGAGAGATTCTCGCCCCCGCAACCCTACCAAGCACTAATCACTATGAAAAAAAAGTCGGCCTCACATCTATGAGAGTCGCAGCTGATTAGGCTGCGTCTTTCGATTCTACGATCATAGGTGTGTTCTCAACGCCCGCAGCCGTGGTGGCCCCGAGGACAGTGAACTGCACCTGCAAGATTTCAGTCGTATCCTCTCCAGGAAGCTGAGTAATCTTAGCAAACACGTCACAATTGACAAACGTGTAGATGAGCTGCTTCCCTCCGTACGGCTTCGTCTTAAGCATCAACGTCTTGCGAATGCTTGGCGTGACGACGGGTTTCTTCCATTCGTCCTTGGTTCCATTGAGTTCCCCACCCATAAAGAGCTTGCGCTCATCCATCGTTGGAGAGGGGATGTTTAGAACCAACGTATCAGCTTCTCCAGCTTTCAGAATGATGGCCCAAGGCTTATCGCTACCGTACTTTTTGAACTCTGTCTTCTGCGGATCGTTTACGTTGTATTGAATAGACCCAGATTCTACCGTCGAGACCTGAGTAAAGCTCGTTCCTGGAACGCCGTCGCCGGGATCGGCCACGCCTACGTATGCGACATCAATCGCCAATTTTCTTTCTTCTGCCATGTCTGTATTGTTCTAATTGATTGAAGTTGGTTTCATGTTTCTATTTCTCGGTGATTACCTCCACGCGGATGTTGTAGAGGGTAAAGCTGTCGTCGGTCTCTATCTCTCCCTCCCATGCCACGCGGGCGTTGAAGTACATACCCGGTGGAGCGGGTGGGTGCTTGATCGCCTCTCTGATCTTTCCGGCCTGCATCTGGATCTGTCTGGCATTGATCATACCGTTGGGATACGGGCGAATAAATAGGTTAACATTGACCACCGGCGCCTTATTGACGTAGGTCTTCACTGCTACCCCGGTCGTGTTAACCACGATGTGGTCGACCTTCACGCCCGTCTCTGCCCGATGTTTATAGGCAGGCAATCCCGTTCCTGCGCCGTCCACAGTCGCAAAGACGATGTCTACAATGTCGAAGAAGTCTACCATGCTGGATTATACTTTGAGCGCGCGCAACAGATTGGCGGCCTCGCTTATCAGAAAATCCTCGGTCTTATCTGCCGAATGGGTGACCACATCGTACCCTTTAGCCTCGACCGCGGCGGCGTAACTCATGCCCGCAAAGCAGACAAGCACGTAGCCCTTCGAATGTGTACGACCTACCGCTCTGACCATTTGTTCTCCGGCCATAACGCCCTTTTCTCCGTCCTTCTTTCCGGGCTCTCCGACATTCGCATTGAAGACGCTCGATCCTACGCGTCTGCCATCTTTGAAAATGGCGTATCCGGTCGAGCTCCGCAGGTTCCCCGTGCGATCCTTGTAGGTGCGAATACTGCGGGCCAGTGTGATAAACTCTTCGCCTGCCCTTGCAAGCAGAGTCTTTATCACCTCATCCGTACGGTCTTGTAGACGTTCAAACATGCCATGCATTTGCTGCTTTGTCCAAAGCGGTTTTAAGCAAGGTTTGGTGGATGCGCTCATACGTAGATCACAGAGTGCGTCTGATAACTCTCCCACACAATGATAGGACGCTCTATACCGAGACCTGGGATGCGTAACGTAAGGCAGCGCTCGGCCTCATTCGGTCGACGCATACGAGTGTAATACTCACCGTATACCTCGAGCTGATTCCCGTTGCTGTCGCGTTTCAATACATGGCGACTGCTATTGGAGTGATCGAAACGGCCGTGCATGTGCACCGTCTTATGAACGCCCGGTATCCATTCGCCATGCTCCAAGTGTCCAGTGGAATCGTAAACCACCTCAGCGTCATGTTCCTTAGGATAGCGTGTCACCATGTCTGGTTGCTTTTACCGCGCGGAACGAATATTCCTCCCAGTCGATTAGCCTTTTCGGCCTCACCATTCTCACGGTACAGCTCGGCGGCCTTACTCCGGTACCAGGCCCGATCGTAAGACACTGAGAGCTTGTATTCCGTGAAGTTTGGTAAGCCTCCGATCATGGCGTACACGTCAGCCACGGCCAATCGCACATCACGTCCGGCCTCGGCCGCATACACAGCATCGCCGTCCATTCCGCGATCAGTGAGCACGACGGAGAGGAATTCCTCTCCGTCTGCCACACCGGGGTAAGCCATTATCGCATCTTTGACCGTCTTCATTCCGTTACCCGCGCTCGGTTGCTTTTATTCCTCGATGGTAAGCGATTCCGGTTTCACCGTTTCTCCGAGCAACATTGCCGGGACATTGTCCGTGCCTTCCGTGTCGTCATTCCAGCTCGTTCCGTCAGCTTTCAGGATGAAAAGTCCCTCGGGGTCGTTGATAACAGGCATGGCGTTGGCTTCTGCCTTTGTCCACTCCTTTACCGGCTCCGGTTCTGACCACTTGGAAACCAAAACAAAGTCCTTCTTCACCATCAGCGCATTTTGACGCATAGAAGCCAGCGTTTCAGAGGCAATCGGGCCGTGCTGAATATCGCCCACCCTCAGGTCCTCAATGAGGGCAATGCGCTTGCGCTCCCACGGGCAAACGGTCTTGCGCACGTGCGCAGCATTCTCAATTCTCACGGCTGGCTTTACGAGCTTTATTTCGACGGGGAACTCTTGATCTGCGAGGTAGTTGTTGATCACCTTGAAAGAGGGTGCGAGCTTGCCGGATTGGTTCAGCCAACCCTTCAAGGCCTCAATCGTAGACTTCTGTTTTCTCAAAAGCGAGAAATCGTCAGCGCGCATCACTACGTACCGAATGTTTCGCCCCTTTTGGAAGGCCATATCGACAGCGTCTGCAATGTCCTGCAAGCCATCCGCAGTGTTCGAGT
>CALIBC010000234.1 GCA_938045615.1 uncultured Clostridia bacterium
CCCGCCACACCGAGACAAGTTATAACTCTCGCCACCCAATGATCCGCTTTTATATTGCCGATCTGATCATAGGACCAATTTAAGCAGTCATCTTCCATTTCAGCAGGATATGACAGAACTATTTTCTCTTCCATAATGTGCTCCTTTGCACTTGCGTCGGAAATTTTCTTAGCCCATCAAAACTAAAACCCGCAATTCCGAGTCCCGCAATCAGGCAGCTACTCCAATACTTTGCCAGAGCCAAGCGTGTTTTTCCTGCCGCCCATCGTATACAACGCACCTCTTCCTCGACATTGTCGTACTCTACCGTAATGATGCTTTGCATCCTATGCTTTCCTCCCTCCGGCTTTCCGCATCTCAGCAATTGACTGTATCGACAAATTTCTGAATTTCACCTGCCTCTGCTTCGCCAAGCTGCGTCTTATAAAACCAATACTGCAATTCCCGCTGTTCAAAAGGTCTCGGAACCTTTCTCTTCAGTTTTAGCACATATCCGTTTCTGCCTCGAATCCATCGAGCGGATTCCCAATCATCCGCATCCAAACAGAGTGCCGTCCTTCCTTCATAGAGCATTTCCAAATCCGCTATCGTTTCCTCTGTATAGCTACACTCCCGCATATCCCGGACATCCCAAAGCACAGTCCGTATGATTGTCATCGCATATTCAAAAATCAATCCGATGCTAGCCCCATGCAGCAAAAAGGCAAAGAGAAGCTGCGCATGGGTTTTCGATATCGCAATATTATACCCCGAAATCAGAACGGAAAACGGCAGAATCAAAAACAGCCCCCAGGCAAAGTTTTTTTGAAGCAGACACCAAAAGCGAAATGTTCGAATCTCCTGCCAATTCAGTTGCTGATTTCCGCTAAGCGGTCTGTTGGGAATCTCAATTTGATTCATTTGCTCTTCCATTGCTACTTCCCCTCCGAAACCCATTGTATGAGCTGCTGCAACTGTTCATCTGACATATCCCTCACGGAAAAAACAAAATAGATACTCGTTTCCGATACAATCGTCGCATAATCCTTCCGCACCAGCAAGCGTTTATTCTTCCAAGTCCGCATGCCTTCTCGCATCAGAAATCCCTCCTTTGAAAGGAGAAACTTTTCGTCATCGGCCTGCAATAGCCTCGTCACTTGTTCCACCCGGAGCAACCACTGAACGAAAAAAATAAGTCCGCTGAATCCCAAAAGAAAATTCCAATATTCGCTTGTCAGGATGTTCGTATTCCGCATAATAATCACGGAAAGAAATGCGATTCCCGTGATTTTATCAAGGCGCTGAAATAACGGCATTTTTCTCACCGCCCAGAAATATTCCATTAAGCGTTTCTTTTCCAGCTTTGGAACAACTATTTTATCGTTCATATCAGTCCTCAATATAATCCCAGGCAGTAGATTTCACTGCTGCCTGGAATTCATTCTATTGCGCGTTAATTACCGGAGCAAGTTCAACTGCCCTCTGACAACACCACTCGATAAATTTTTAGAACCTCCATTTCCGCTGCAGTCAGCGCCAAATATACAAAGCGAATGCCGCGCTATAGTTCTTCCGACGAAACCGCATTGTAACATCTGCTTTTCAGCTACAGGGCACGCTCTATGTTTTTATACAGGACAATAAATCCCTGATAGCCGTACATAATAATTCTCCCATGCTTACAGGAAATCGTGTAAATCGAATCTATATCCGGGAAAAGTTCCCGCGCTTCTTCCTCAGAAATCTCTCTTTTAGGAAACACTTCCCGATATAATTCCATTTCCGGAGCACTCGGATCCACCTTTTTCGCCTCATCCACTGACCATATACATCTATAGAGCATTCCTTCGAGTGTACTAACGATTATCAGAAGTATGATTCCCATCTCAACACCCAGAAGTACACTCCAAAACATATCGGATATCCTGTAAAACAAAACCCACACAATAAGTCCCAACACCAGCGAAAAGCTCAGTGCAAGGACCGGGAATCCCATATTGAGAAAACCCAGGAAGCACATCTTCTTGACTTCTCCCCAACAAATACCTGATTGATCTTCTTGCTTTTCTCCTCTTGCTTCCGCTTTCTTTGCCTCTCGCATCCATATACGAATTTGCGAAATCTGTTCCTCTGACAACTCTGTCTTTGGAATGGCTAGGTAAACTCGTATGGAACTCAGCAATGCTAAGCTCTCCTTGCCAATAACCAGTTTAATTCCTTGCCAACTTCGCCTACCGGTCTTTAATACAATCCCTTTCTCGCACAGAATCATTCTAATGCCTTGTAACTCGTATTCCTGCCTTCTCATCTGACGAATCGTTTTTGATTTCCGCCAAATATGTTGCATGAGCAACCAAGTGAATCCGAACCCCATTAGAATGCAAAATATCTGTGTACGTTTAATATCTCCCAGCGATTCTGCAAAGCCCACCCCCCCGACTCCTGCAAAGCAACAAGCAAGCCAATGCTTTGCCACATCCAACCTTTTTTTTGGCTCAGCCCACTGCATACAGCGCACGGATTCTTCTGTATCGTAATATTCCACAACAATTACATCTCGCATTCTTTCCACCTTTTATAAAAATATATGGGCAGGACCCCCTGCCCATATATTATATCTTCAATGTGCTAACCGCGGTGTTAACTGAGGCTGTGCCCTTAACAGTCCTTCGTACCATTTTATCACAAACTCCCAAAATTTCTCTGCTAGATTCTTCACAGTTTCGGGATTTTGTGTCGCTACAGCCAAAACCAAAATGACCAAAATAGCAGCGCTCACTCCCAGCGGTGCCCAATTCTCCTCATAGCTTACCTTGCCCTGCAAAGTTCTGATGTTATAAATTAAGGCATCATACGACTCCATAGGAACCGCAGGCGGCCGCGGATCATCATCCAGTGGACGAACCCACCAGGTTAATCCGATAGAGAACTTAAAATCTTGTCCCTCTGCAACATGCATCACTTTCTCAAACACCAGCGATACCTTTATCCAAGTGCCTTCCACCGAAACCTCGATGCGCCCCGGCGCATTGTCAATTTCCAGCGACAAATTCGAGAGTCTTGGGATCAGTTCTTCCCCCAAACCATCAAACGTTGCACCAAATCCATCGCGTGAGTGCGAAAGCGACACTCCATCCGCCGAGATATCAAAATTTGTACCTTTCTGTAAAGAAAACTTAACCAGTTTTTACTTCGCTGTTTTGTGCGTTTTTTTTTGCCAAAACAGTATGGAAAAATTTGTCTGCCCGTGATACGATAATATTATACACCTTTTTGAAGAATGTTAAAGGGAAGTGAGAAAATGTTTTGTCCAAAGTGCGGTGCAAAAATCGAAGCAAATGATTTTCGTTGTCCCAAATGCGCCGCAATAAATCCTAATTATAGAGAATTTGAACCTGATAAAAAGAAGGGTAAGAGTGACTTTAGCATCAAGATAGAAACACCTAAGATAAGAGCAATTCCAAAGAAAATGATTATTGGAGGTGTTGTAGCTTGCCTCGTCATTGGAATTGCTGTTTTCACGTTTGGGAAAATTTGGAGCAATAATTTACTGAACCCGGATAAGGTCACATATTCACCAAGCGGTCTTTATAGTTTCTATGACAAAGACAAGAATGTAAACTTCATATCTGGAATTGACGTCATTTCTCTGCAAGGACCGATTTCTTCTGCAAGAACATCCCCAAATCATGGTAATATAGTTGCATTGTCTGAAGATAGAACACTTCTCCTGTGTAACGCTGAAAATGATAATGGGATTAAAATAGCATCTAATGTAGAATCAATTGACGCAATAAGTGATACTTGTTTGTATTATTCGGTTGGTACAGAAAAGCGTCTATTCTTATATGACTTTTCAAAAAACGAAAACATTGATATAGGTTTTGTGGGTAGTGACCTCACATTCTCGGCGGGAAAGAATGTTGTAGTAGGTGTCAATTCCGATGGAGAACTTTCAAGCTATTCTAAGATCACGGCAGAGCAGAAAGTGCTTTGTAATATCGGTTCTGATGCCGAGATCATTTGCGTTGCTGATGATGGCAGTAATTTGTTTTGGAGTACTAAAAGTGGTAATACATATTCTGTTTATTCGTTGAAAAACGGTGCTCCAGAAAGAGTAGGTAAGATTACTAATTCAGAAAAATATAGCTCTCTGCGTGGCCATTACTATAATAATAGCAAATCATGTGTTATATTTTCCGCCAATAGCACTCAGCTAATTCTTGTACAAGATGATGTATCAAATGAAATTGTCCTGCCAGGAACTCTAGCGTACGCAACAATGGTTAATGCAAACGGAGAATATATTGATTCTGATGATGATGTAATCCACGATTTTTACTTATCTGTCAAGGAGAATAAGAGCAACGATCAATGCGCATTGTATAGATTGTCCCCTGATGGTGGTTTGTCGGTTATTATAGATAATATTGCAAATACCAACTACAAACTTCGTGATAATACCGTATATTATGTAAATATGGACGGAGATTTGTACAGAAAAGAACTTAACCAGAAAGCTGGTGATGACAGGATAACGACGGACGTTGATGATATATATATTTCTCCTTCAGGGAAGTATGCGTATATTGTGAAGTCTGGTGGTTTGTACTATTGGGAAACGAGTGATAAGAAGCATAAACCAAATCTTATTTCAAGTTCTTTTACAAAAGAGGATAGCGTTTATATTACGAATGCCGACGATATCATCTTTTATACTGCAGACCAAAAAGAGATAACGGATTCTTACAGAACGCATGGTACCCTTTATCAGTACAAAGTTGGTGGTTCGGCTATTACAATTACATCAAAGGTTTTAGATGTATTAACGAATGGCTCAAAATACTGTGATGCGGAACACCCAATCATAATGACGTATGTGTCTAATGAAAAATATGATTTTGTAGTCAATTATGGAACCTTTGTAGAAGGAGAATACACCACGCTAATATCAAACATTGAGTATTAAGACAGAGAGGGAGACTATTATGAACGAAGAAAAGATTGTTGCTGAAACACAGGGGACGCAGGCCGAAGAAACAGGAGAAAATGTGTTCTGTGTAAAGTGCGGGGCAGAAATTCTTGATGGTCAGATGTTTTGCCCGAAATGCGGACAAAAAGTAGGAGAAAAATTAGATTTGCCGTCGGAGGAAAACGAACCATCAAAATTACTCTCTGGAAACAAAGTTAAAATTATTATTGGTGCAGTTGCGGCGTTTGCTTTAGTTGTGGTTGCCATATTCATGATTCGTGGAACACAAGCGAAGAGTGTTACGTTGAACAAAGATAGTATTACTGTGAAAGTCGGAAAAACCGTTGATCTCTCTTTTACAATTGACCCTGATGATACCAAAAATAAAACGGTAACATGGACTTCTTCTAATGAGTCTATTGCAAAAGTGAATGACGGAACCATCTCAGGAATCAATGAAGGCGATTGTACGATTACTGTTAAAACGAAAAACGGAAAAACTGATACATGTTCTGTTGTGGTAGCTCCTGCAGGGCCTGACTTGCAGGCAATTTACAACGAGTATTGCACATCAACCTTTGCTTCTATTGCTTCTGATGGCTCATATCTTTCTATTGATACTAATCCGAGGAACAAAGATGGATACACAGATTATGATGCCTATTTAGCAATTATGGCCGTTAATAAAGCGTTGGGATTGCCGGAATCTGTTTCGAATAAAATGAATCATACAAGATCCATAGATGGCGTTCAGTCCTATTCGGCATCTGAACTGGATATTGATTGGACTTATCATCCCGATAACGGGTTGGAAGTTAATTACACTATAAAAAAATAATCAACACAACAAAAAGCGATCAATCGTAACAAATTGATCGCTTTTGTTTTGTCTATTATTCAGAAAGGAGCTTGACCCCATGAATGAAAAACTGGAAATCCCTTGGTAACAAGGGCGCACTTCTATACAGGGTAAACCCTGTATGCGTGCGCTGATTGTGTCAATATTCTTTCGCAAATTCAATTTCAACCGCCAGTGTATTATATTTAGCTGGCTGTGAACTGACCATCAGCCTTGTACTGGAGCTCCAAATCAAACAGATGATTCATGTTGAGATACTGCTTGGTTCCCCAGTTCGATGCTGCCACATGGCGCAGTCGGGCACAGACCAAAATCAAAGCACTTTGACCATCAGGGAATGCTCCAATCGCTTTTGTTCGGCGTTTGATCTCCCGATTGACGCGTTCAATGGTGTTGTTGGTCCGGATTCGATTCCAGTGTTCAGTTGGATAGTCTATATATGTGCGTCTCTTCGATACTTTCCTCCACTTTTTGGGCAGCGGCAGACAGCTTCATTTCGCGGAGTTGTTGTGCTACAGAAGCAGCCTTTTCTCGAGCTGACTTTTTGCTTTCTTTCGCATGGATGGCCTTCAACATCATTGCGACGGTTCGCATCTTTGTTCTTGGTGTGACGGTGAATACATTTCGGTAGAAATATACTGTACAACGTTGATACCGGGCTTCTGGAAACACTTCAGGAATGCTTTCTAGCATACCAAGGCACTTGTCTCAAATGATGAGACGAACGCCTTTAAGCCCACGCTCTTTCAGCCATACAAAGAAGTTCTTCCAGCTTTCGTGATCTTCCTTCACGCCTTCGGCGGCGCCAAGGATTTCGCGATAACCTTCATTGTTCACACCAATGTCCACAAGGACAGCGACATTCTGGATTACACCACCCAAGCTACGTTTCAGGTAAACACTATCAACGTAGACGTAAGGGGACTCCTCAGTAAGAGGACGGGAACTCCATTCCTCGATGTGCTCATACGCTTTCTTGTTGAGGTTACTTACTGATGGTTCCTGGGGAAACTTTGCTTTCCCAGAGAGCCTCAGTGATGTTCTCAACACGACGAACAGAAACACCAGCCAGGTACATCTCAATCAAGGCTTCTTCTACGGAACACTCACGGCGCTTATATCGCTCGATGATGGCAGTTTCAAACTGAATGCCCTTAAGTTTTGGAACTTTGAGAGTCACATCCCCTGAAGTAGTTGAAAAATTTCTCTCATAATGGCCGGAACGGTAGCCCTTTCGGTCACCGGAGCGCTCGTATTTATCAGCATTCACAAGCGCATCAGCTTCGTGATCTAGCAGAGCATTAAGGGTTTCCTCGACGCTGCTACGCATCAGATCCTTGAGGTTATTCTTTATCAGATCCTCATTGAGCTGTATAATGTTATCAGACATAGCTATTGCCTCCTCGGTGGGTTTTGAGTGGTAACTTAATTTTACCGAGGGTAATAGACTATGTCTATTTTTATATGAATTTGTGCTACTTACTATACGTTATCTACCGCGCGCATCACCCTCTACCACAATCCCGGTATGTGCTACCCGCCCCTTCCTGTAATTATAGAAGAAGATAACATCTCCCACTTTCGGGATATAAC
>CALIBC010000235.1 GCA_938045615.1 uncultured Clostridia bacterium
GCTTGATGATCGGTTGATCCTTCGGCAGACCGCTCCATGTCGTCAGCTGCACCTTGCCCTTACCCTTACGGATCAAGCTATCGTGACAGATCAGGGAGTCCGTCTTGATCGTAATCATCGCGTTGGCGCCAGCGCCATCCTCAGCATTCAACTCCAGCACACCGAAGGTCTCAATCACCGGAGATTCGAGATGTACGCGCTGGTTTTCGGCATAGAAACGTGCGTCACTGTGGAAAGTCATGCGCACCGTGTTATGCAAGAAGCCTGTGGGATGTGCATTCGGTGCCAAATTTTCGCACCCCGTCGGGGAGCACGTCGTGGGGCACTTCGGAGCTTGCAGGAGGATGTTGTCCGTCCAGTTGTGCTTGTTGCCCTGTGTCTTCATAAAGAGACCGTAACCAGCTACATTCTCGCCGTGGAGCGTACCCGTACCCGGCACGGTGCTCAGACCTGAACCGTTACCACCGCGGTATTCCAGCTTCTTATAGACGTCGATCATATCCGAAGCCACAGCTGCGAAACCTCCAGAGGTGACCGTACCACTAAAGTTCAGTAACAAGGGACTTGCTTGATTTTCGTCATCATTTAAATCACAGTGGTAGCTTGTCCCACAACCACCTCCGGCTGTATATCCGCGACCAATCTTCTTCACAGCACCGTTAGAGTATGTCTCGTAAGGCTTGCTCAAGAAGGGATCCTGACGCGTACCAATGTTCGTCAGACCACCATAGTTCAGCTTGATATTGTTGTCTGCGCCAATGAATACGCTACCGCTATTATTCGCCGTAGAAGCCGTGTACTTAAAGTCTTGCAAGTAAACGTTATTACGCTCTTCGTCACAGCCGCAGACTTTAATGTCTGACAGCTTAGTCAGGTCTTCCAGCTGAGCTAAGAATAGCAAACTACCCGTCATTTCCTTGGCCTCAAACGGATCGCGCATATCGATATCGCCCTCGCGAGTGCGGAAGATGGCGTTGCCATTATCGTTTTGGAAGTCCAGCAGGCCACCCGTATTCATAATGATATTACCGCGCTTGCCAGCATCCACAGTCAGATCTCCCTTATTGCCCTTATACTCTAAAGACTTTTGTATGAACTGGGTTAGACCTGATGCTGCATCAAGCAGCTTTCCGCCAAAGTCACCCCAAGCACCATCTTTTCCGCAGGCACCTACACCACCAATGATACCAGAGTGTTCATAAGCCTGATAGGAATCCTTGCGGTTATGCAGCAGTTCCCTCTCATGAGTTCTTTGGTCATCGCAGATGTATTCACTCGAGTAGGGGATCGTAATGAATGTCGGATACTTACCCGTAGCAGCCATATTGGTTTTAATACCCGTGAAATAGACGTTACCGCCTTCCATACCTTGCGTCGTGGCTATCGTCGGTTTAGTATCGTCCCAACCGGCTTTGATATTCAACACACCCTCATTTGCCGGAGCTGAGATCGTGTAATCAAAGAGGTTCTGGTTGGTGTTCTTCCCATTGGGAGCTACTGAAGAGCCCGAATAGACGGGTGCGTTTTCGGCATAACCTAAATAGAGATCGCCCTTACGAGAAATGACATTGGTTGTGTCCTTATCCGTGTTAGAACTCGTGAAGGTAAACTTGGTTGTGCGCACATTATTTGCGGCAATTACATTCGTCTCTGTAGATCCACCAGGGGCACGTGTCACCGACACATCATTATTCATAGATATTACCGCGCTGGCGATTGCGAATACCGTCATTGTTAGGACATCCGGAGAAATTAGCTTGGGAATGGTTGTCCTCAGCCCAAAACGTCAATAATCCTTCGGCGATACCATTACTGTAATGTCCGGTGTAGTTGATCTCCTGAGCAATAATATTTCCGGCATCTGACAGAATCAGCAGATTGTTCTGCATTGCTGGTGTCCATGTTTCATTCGTGCGAAACTCTACATTGCTCAGCGCCTGAATACGCAATGCTCCATTACCTCCGGCTCCATTGATGGCCGCCTGCAAAGTATCATTCGGGGTCTCATGGAAGCGGATGTGTGCAACACAGCCATCGCTATTGTCATTACCATAGTTCATAATGTACAGTGTGGAATCCGCTGTGATCTTCAAATCAGGCGTACCGAAACCTCCACCAAAATCCATTGGGAAGTTGGAGATCGTAGTACAGCTCTCGAAGTTCTTCACCATACCGCCCGAATAAGCATGGAGATGGGCACGACCTGCACCCCAAGGGCCAAGTTCGATAACGCCCGGATTGTTTGTGTTATAGGAGCCTGTCGTAATATCTGTGCGGATTTCGGCATTGTGCGCCTTGAAAATATAGCTTCCATACACTCCGAAAATAGAGCCCACAGCAGTTGTCCGAGCCGGCACGATCGGGTGATTGGTGATAAAGGCGTTCGGGTTATTGTTCTTAAACCCGTTTAAGTGCGGTGTGGCAAAGTCGTGCGCGTTATTTGCGTCCGGGTATAAGAAGATTTCTGCTGCATTCGCTGGAAAGTCTGACTGCTTATAAAACTTTGCATTGTTCGCTGCATTTCCGGTGGCATCCTGAGCCATATTGATTTCCGAGATGTTGCCTTTTACACGAAATGTAAAACGCCCCGTTGCCTGATTTGGGAATACGATAATAGCATCCGTCTTTCCATCAGGAGAAGCGCCTGAATGTGATGTTGCAGAGGTTGCCGTTCCATCTGTTACATTTTGCGTCACGCAGACACGTGCATTGCTCTGCAAAGCCACAGCAGCATCAACTAAAGTCTGCCCTGTCTGTATGACAGGAGTAGTCCAACTAACACCACACGAATAGGCTGCTGATTTTCCAGTGTTACAAGATCCCAGATTACTAATAAAGGTGGGTGTTGTTGCTACCACTTTATTTTGCTCGTACTGCCAAGTAATATCATCGAATAGGATATTTACGAACTGGTGATTCAACGGGTTCAGCACGATGGTCGTCGGGCGTTTATAATTCGCCAATTTCGTCGCGCTGATACCATCAAAAGTTGCAGTACTTACATCCCCATCAGGTGTTCCTACGGCTGATACCAGCGGTGTCTGATTAGCCAAAGCCAATCCGGAAGTCATATTATCCCCATTGAACTGTACCAATCCTATTCCATCATCCTTTGGAAAGTTGATTGTAGTTGGTGCACTCTCATCAAAAGTGCCCTGTATCCAAGTCTTCGCATAAAAGCCGTCTACCGTAGAGGTCTGCAGATAAGTCGGCCTTGCTGAAGGGCAAGAGATTGCACCGTAGTAGCCACTTGAATGATGTTTTACTTTAACGTTACTACATCCACTGGCAGCAGGAGTAACGATTGCCGTAAACACATCTAATCCACAAGGAGGCAAATTCCCAGCCCAACTGTTATAAGCAGAAATATTGAATCGATTAAAGGAGAACTCATAAATAGGCTGAGCATCACTTTTCGAAAAGCCATGAGGGGCCTGATAACGACCTGATATGGAATTATTTGCATAAACAGGATCAGGCCAATGATCTGCAGTACTCTGTGTACTTGGGGGTATCGGAAGTTTTGCTGTCACATTTAACACCGAAATCCATCCCATTGCAAAACCATTACCGGTATAAGTTCGGATGACCGTATTCACGGCATTGGGGCCACCGAGACGTATATCTGCGTCAGGCGATGTACTTAATCCATTTCCATAAAGGAAAGAGAAATCCGGTGTTGGATTAGGATATGCCCACACTCCTTGATTCTGCACCTGCTGTGCTCCATGCAGTCCATTCGTAATATACGAGGATTCTCCAGCTCCAAAAGCATTGTTGACAGCTGCAGGACTCAGCTGTCCCCACGCTACGCCGCCACCGGAGCCGAATAGGGCCGCCAGGATGGCGATGGTTGTTACTAATCGAAGTCGTTTCTTTTTCATATCGATATGTATTTAATAAGATGAGTATTTGTGCCCCCCGATGAGGGGGGCACGATGATTTATTCTATGCTAATTCTCT
>CALIBC010000236.1 GCA_938045615.1 uncultured Clostridia bacterium
ACGGTTCCCCGAAAAAGAAGGACGAACCCAAGAAACCCGCCGACCCGAAGGATCCCAAGGATCCGAAACAGCCCGAGGCCCCGAAGAAGCCCGACGCCCCCAAGCAACCGGACGAGAAGCCAAAGCCCGGTGGCGGCGACAGTGGCAACCCCGACATCACGCTTCCGGAGGAATGATCTGGCCGAAGAGAGAATTAGCATAGAATAAATCATCGTGCCCCCCTCATCGGGGGGTACAAATACTCATCATTAAATACATTGTAATATGAAGAAAAAAAGACTTCAGTTAGTAACAATCATCGCCATCCTGGCGGCCCTATTTGGCTCCGGTGGCGGTACAGCCTGGGGGCAAGCCTATAAGAAGGGCTATGTCTTCTCAGGTAATGAGCAGCGACAAAAGCTGCGGAGAGGGAATGCCCACACATACGGCGGACCGGCTGGTTATATTGTCGATTCGACAAATGTGAACAACGAGTTCGGCGCTGGTGAATCGGCCATTGTCTCTAATGGCAATGTGACAGCGCCGGGGCTTTCACATGGTCTTAACGCCAGTCCGACGGTACTGCGCGTAGGATCAGAATATTCCAAGAATGTCGTTATTGATATTTACGATAGTAATGGTGGTGCTGCAGGGCGAATTGAACATGTACACATTAAGGACGCTGGAGTTAATACATCATCTTATACTCTAGGGCCAGAGGCCGGAGATCGAATGTATTTTGCATCTCTCCAATATAATTCTGCAACTGATCCAGGCGCAGCTGCATTGCCTTCTTATGGAACAGCATGTACTGCCCCTACAATAGTATCGCCTGGCGTAGCTCTTATGGGAGCGGACTATATCCCTCCCTCCGCTGGAGGTAGCCCACCTGCTCCTGGCCAAGATTATTATGGTTTAATAGCATCGGCTGTCAAATTAAATGATAGTACAGCAGTTTTTCCTGTGCATAACCATATAGCATGTGGTTGGAACTATGGTTTTAAGATCAGTATATCAAACGCTGGTGGGGCTGTGTATACATCATCGAGGGAATCAGCTAATCAAGACGACGGTAAGACGTTATACTATACTATATCAACTTCAACCTCTACTATTTCGGATTATGAGGGAGCTACTGGATTTAATTCACAGTCCTACGTTCGCCCGACTACGGTGATGGTCAGCGGCAATCAGAATGCATTCAAACTATTACGCGTATCGGATATCGAATGGTGGTGGATGCCCAAAAAAGGTACTATTACAGGGCCTCATCAGGTATCAAGTAATACGCTTGCGAACTGTGGTCATTTTAGTGGCTGGTTCTTTTATCTGCTCTATAAATCCTCATTTAATCCGTTAGGAGCTCAGTATCTGTCCGGTTCTTACGTAAACGCTGCGGTCCGCTTCTTGACCGGGTCGTATACTTGCGTTGAAGGGAATGCAGAGAATGATACGCACTCTGGAAAGTCGGATGCTTATTTAGTCGTTCCGGGAACGAGCTATGGTCATTTTGGGCTGCGTGTAGGCGGAAACTTCCAAAAATTCAACTGGCATATGGCTCCAGCTACCGAAGCCGAAACTAAAGCAGGGTGGTATTCCAAAACGGGATCTCATGGTCCTCAATACCCCACCACCAATGAAACCGACATCTACCTGCAAAAAGGTACCTCCAGCGCATGGGGCACAGCTGAGAAGAAGTGGGGCACGCTGACAACGAATCATGCAAATAGCATCAGCGCCCATTTGGCTTCGTACGACGTTAAGGGCGGTATCTTCGGTGTGAACGGCACGTATGACGCTGGCAATGCCATTATCCATACGGCTGAATCATCTTCCTCCCTGACCGGAAATAACCACGCTGTGATTGAAGTCGGAGCCGCAACGAATGCCACTTACGATAAGTTCAAGATCTACTCTGGCGGTACGTTCAAGAACTTCCGCAGCACTTGTGCGACGCCCATTCCTTGCCAAAAGATTGATATGGTGACAGGCAATAAGTCACCTGAGTTTATAATCAATGACACGGAGCCGCTGAACATCTTGAACGATGGCGGTACGGATAACAACACCTGCTGCGCAGACATCTTGCTCGGCGGTGCTGGCGCAACGGCTATTAGCAATGCATTAGGCAGTTCCCATACGGGAACAGGTGCGTTGCATGTACAGGCCTTGGGTGGAATCTCTGCTACGGGTAACATAACAATGGATGCCTCAAGCAAGAACAACAACGTAGCCTTTATCTCAGAGCTCTCGAAGATCAACTTGGCCGGACTGGAATACAAAGGCGGTGCGGGTACAAGCGCTGGCTACGACGCTAACCTGACCGTTTGGGCGCAAGGTGACACCGTCTCCGGAGCTTGCCGAGGATTTATTTATGCCACAGGCGATGTGAAAGTTACCTCTCAGCAGACGACGAACAGCTTCCAAAACTTGTTTACGTACGTTCCTGACTACAGCAGCAACCTGCGCTATGATCTCTATTGCAACGATCAGCTCACTACCGTAGCTGCAGCACACACCAACCTGACCACCCCGCTGCAAACGCGCATCCAGTCTGATCGGGATTATGTACGCGTAGGTGGCGATTTTGGATATGAAGGCAAGAAGGGCGCCCTGTTAGTGCAAGGTGCACGCGCTGTGACTTTCGATCAGAAGGCTGAAATCAAATTCACGGGCGGCGAAGGCGATGCTGCCATCCAGTCGCGCCACAGCACGGTAACCGTAGGACAGGACTTCAATTATGAATCTAACTACACGGTGAACGACCTCTTTGTGGACGGTTTTGGCGGTGTCTACTTTAACGGTGGCGGTAAGGTAGAGATGACTGCTGCAAGGACTTCGAACGTAGCCTTTCAGTCGAATGCTGGCGATGTATCGTTCAGCGGAGCGGGCAAAACGTTTGATGTGAAGTTCACCGGTAACAACATAGGTGATTTGGACGTGATGGCCGGCCGCGATGTGCTGTTCAACATTCCGTTCACCTCTACTGAGAATAACGATAAGATCACCTCACGCGTATATGCCGGTCGTGACATTTTCTCAGCACCCAATGCACACGTGAGCTTCCTCAGCACCAATGATGTCGGCTCGACGCTGACGTGGGTAGCTCGCCGTAACATCACCACGAACGGTATCCTGACCGCCTCTTACACGGGTACGCAAACGGGCATCATGGCCTTCCAGGCTGCCGGTGGTAACATCACTACGAACAATAAGGTGCGTATCTCTACGGAGAACACGAACCGCGTGCTCTTCTCCGCCGAACAGACCTCAGGCTGCGGCGTGGCTAATAATCCAAACGTTCCTTACACGGATTGTACTCCGGGCAACCGCAACAACCAGAATGGTAACATCTACTGGAATGACTCTGTAACGATCACGCGTACCGTAGCCACGAACTCCACAACGGATATCTTGGCGATGAACAATATCCGCACGAACCAAGTGGGCATCACGAATGCAGCGGCTAAGGATACGACGAACGTTACCTCTTATATGGGTGACATCTGGTTGGGCTATAGCAACCCCACATCACCAAACACGAACCGCTTCACATACTCCGGAACGGGCGACGGCGGTCTGCTGAACATCAAGGCTGGCTATCGGGATGCTACGAATACGAACCACGATGGCGGTGGTAACATCTATTTCACCGCACTGCGTGGTATCATGGCAGCTACCAAGAAGCACGTGACGGAGATCAGTATCCCTTACTCTAACGAGTATATCTGCGGTAGTGCCTGCGACGGCCTGCTCCACGAGCGTAAGGGTGCCTCGATGATGCGTTATGAGCATTCGGGTATTATCGGCGGTCTGGGTGCTTGCCATAGGGATAAGAATATTGCGCAGTATGCCATGGTTGCACAGGGTACACCTACCATGGTAATGGGTGCTAACGACACCTCTCTGCTCTACCTCGGCAATACTGGCGATCTGAAAGTTGACGCCGGTAAGCGTGGTAACATCATTCTGAATAAGGGCGCCCTGCTCAACTTCCAAGACGATAACGGCAACGCTACGTTCCGTACCCGCGAAGGCGATATCGATATGCGCGATCCGTTTGACGCAAAGAAGATGAAGGGTAGCTTGCTCTTCCTGGCTCAGCTGGAGAACTTCAGCAAGCTCTCGGAGATCGGTGTCTGTGGTTGCGACGAAGAGCGTAACAACGTCTATCTGCAAGACTTCGAGTACAAGGCTGAAGGCAACAGCGGTAGCGTGTTTGTTGGCGCTGACAACAACATCAAGTTGAACTATGGCGGTTTGACAAACATCGGTACGCGTCAGGATCCGTTCTTGAGCACCGATCGCGAGACTTATCCGAACGGTGCCGTAAAGAAGATTGGCCGTGGATATAAGCATGGTGGCGGTTGCGATCGCTTCTATCACTGTGATTTGAAGGCAGACGAGAACCAGGCACGCGACCTGATCCTCGACTTCAATGGTGGTGGTACACCTGTCACCTCAGGCGGTTTCGCAGCTGTGGCTTCGGACATGATCGACGTCTACAAAAACTTGATCTATAAGGGTGGTAACGGTTCAGGTCTGAGCACGGTGCCGGAAACTGGTACGCTGCACGGCGAGGATGTGGCTGGCTATGGTCTTTATATGAAGACGCAAGCCAACAAAAAGAACTGGACGGACAACATCCTCCTGCAAGCACCGAAGTGCCCCACGACGTGTGCTCCGACGGGTTGCGGCGAAGGCGGTCGCCCGGCTACGGCTTTCTTGCATAACACGGTTCGCATGACTTTCCACAGCGATGCACGTTTCTACGCCGAAAACCAGCACGTACATCTCGAGTCTCCGGTGATCGAGACCTTCGGTGTACTGGAGTTGAATGCCGAGGATAACGCCGGCGCCAAGGCGATGATTACGATCAAGACGGACTCCTTGATCTGCCACGATAGCTTGATCCGTAAGGGTAAAGGCAAAGTGCAGCTGACGACATGGAGCGGTCTGCCGAACGACCAGCCGATTATCAAGCTTGGTTATAGCCGTAAGGCCGCGCCGTTCTATGAATACGCTTACGACGATGGCGGTACGCAGAAGCTCTGCCGCGAGTGCGTGACGCACTACAAAGGCAAAGTGTATGCTCCGGGCGAAACGCCGCTCGATACGATGTTCGTGAAGTTTGGTCCCGACACAGAGTGGGAACGCCAGAATGTGATGGTGATCGACCACACGGTACTCTCCTTCCTTACCGACTCGTTCGATCATGTGAAGGGAGGCGATGTATTGCACGCACGCTATTTCGTGGACACGACCAAGATCCGCAACCAGGTAGAGTTCTGGACCGACGCCAAGCATGAGCGTGACGGTCACCTCGAACTGATCTCTGAGGAGCAAATGGGCTCGAAGGATTACGCTGGTCTTTACACGCGTCACTTGCACTTGGAGCCGATCGGCGCTTGCGGTCGCCCGACGAGTGAGCTGTGGCTTCCGGGTCTTGCACTCGACGTGATCACGACGTCGACGTTTGGTGGTTTCGGTATCCAGTACACCGACGTGCACGTGGAGAACGGTGCCAACCTGAATCCGGGCTTTACCTCGCTGCGCCTCCGCGGACAGTGCTACGAACAGGTTTGCGGTACGCTGACGATGAAGGATCTCCGCCTCGACGGAGGCTCTGAGCTCCACTTCTCTGTTGGTACGACGAAGGGTCTGAATGGCGAATACAGCGACGCTATCGACGTAGACCGTCTGACGACCTACGGTCCGGTGAACGTGAACATCGAGATCCGTCCGTGCGAGAAGATGCAGAAGCGTTGCTATCCGATCATGTACTACAAGTCGGTGACGCCGAACAGCCTCAACAACCTGAAGCTGAACCCGCGTAAGGTGATGATCGACGGCGAGGAGTATCCGCTGTCGCTGAACGTATCGACCGACGGCATTGTCTACGTCTGCGTAGGCGACGCAGTAACGCCTGGCTTGACGCATACGGTAACGATGCCGGAGACGGCAGGCGTGAAGACGACCCCGAGCAAGGGTATCTATCCGCTGCCGACGCGCACCAGCTTCCGCTTCAG
>CALIBC010000237.1 GCA_938045615.1 uncultured Clostridia bacterium
GCTTTACGGAGTAATACCTTGTGTCAATAGTGTGAGGCAAATATCTTTGAGAATGCGTTATACTATTCATAGCGATTGAATATCCTTTCTTTGGTGGTGTTGTGGTAAAAACCATTCTAACGGATTCAATCGCTTTTTTCCATCCCTGAGGTCTCACATCTATTGTAAAACTACAGAGTATATTTTTGGACGAACAGTATAAACCCGTGATTTTCTTTTTTGAAGACTACGGGTTATTTTTTGTCCAACAGATTGTTTTTTCGTACAATATCGAGTACAATTGGACAAAAAAGAAAAGCGTTGGACGAAAGGATTTCTAATGAGATCATTTGATTACAGTAGGCTCTGTGATAAAGCCTGGGATACAGATATTCTAAACCTTGTGGCGAAGATCCATGAGTGCAAAGGAAGGCAGGATTTATTTATTCGTCAAAAGCCTGTAGAATTGGATCGTCTGCTCAAAATTGCAAAGATACAGAGTACGGAAGCATCCAATAAAATCGAAGGTATCGTCATAACCGGCACTCGTATGAAGCAGCTTTTTGAAGAAAAAACCGGTTCAAGAAATCGGGATGAAGATGAGATTATGGGTTACCGGGATGTCTTGAATACGATTCATGAGAGCAATGAGTACATCCCAATCCGTACATTGTATATCCTTCAGATTCACCGAGATCTTTTAAAGAGGGCAGGGTTTTCTTATGGTGGACATTTCAAGAATGTTCAAAACTATATTAATGAGACAAAGCCGGATGGAACTGTAGTTACAAGATTTACACCGATTACTCCTTATGACACACCTGAGGCTATAGAGAATTTGTGTAATGCTTATGAGCAGGCTATTGCAAATGAAAAAATAGATTCTTTACTGTTGATTCCGACTTTTATCTGTGACTTCCTCTGCATTCATCCGTTTAATGATGGCAATGGAAGAATGAGCAGACTGCTCACGTTGCTTCTCTTGTACAAGAACGGATACAGTGTAGGAAAATACATCAGCATTGAAAAGCAGATAGAGAAAACGAAGGAACGCTATTACGACACGCTTCAAGAATCTGATGCCGGGTGGCATGAAGAAGAAAATGATCCGACACCATTTATCAGATATATGCTTCAGGTCGTTCTGGCGTGCTATACGGAGTTTGAGGAACGTGTCGGATTGATGAAGGAAAGCAGAAACGGAAGTACAGCTTATGATATTGTAAAAAAATATACGGAAGAAAAAATCGGCAAATTTAGCGGCTCGGATGTTATGGACAACTGTCCGAGTATAGGAAGGTCATCGGTTCTGGCCGCCTTAAAAAAACTTACTGAGGAGGGACTCATTATCAGAGAAGGTTCCGGCAGAAGCACATTTTATGTTCGTGCAGACAGCAAATAACTTTCGTCCAAAAATAAATAGATTTGGATGAAAAGAAAAGCATCGGCCGGAGTGATTCCAAAAGGTTGCACCAGAGAAGCTAAAGGCCGTGATTAGGCATATAATAAGGAAGAGGTGGAATATGGCCGGATCAAATGCTTAGAGTTGCGATAGGGAAATGTATAAACCGGGCAGAGGTTGACAAACAAGAGAGAGCCAAGAAAAGGAAGTAGTAACAAGCTAAATATAGTATCCGAAGGTGTCAAGTGAGATACGCCTATAAGTGTTTGATATCTCTAAAAAGAAGATATATAATATGATGGCGAGGTTCCGGTGGGATTAATTTAGAAAATTTTTTAGAAATAATGGATAGTGACAAAGAGATTGTTTAGAATTCAAAGGAACAATCAAGTTGATTGTATGCATCGGGAGCATGGGTATATGTTTTGGGACAGTGTTGCGGGAGTGTATGACGTATTCGTAAATATTATCAACAGAAAAACGCATAAGGCTCTAAAGGAAATCGTTGCTGCAGAGATTGAAGCCGGAGACAGTGTGTTGGAGTGCGGATGCGGAACAGGTATGTTGAGCTTGGTAATAGCGGGCAAATGCAAGGAACTTACGGCAACGGATTTTTCGCTAAAAATGCTCATGAAAGCGGCAAAGAAGTGCGGGGTCTGCGGAAACGTGTACTTTAGCTTTGCCGACATCACGGAACTTAACTATCCGGACAATTATTTTGACAAGGTGGTTGCCGGGAATGTGATACATTTATTGGATCAACCGATCAAAGCATTGGAAGAGCTGAATCGCGTGTGTAAACCGGGCGGTGTGTTGATAATTCCAACGTACGTAAACAAAAATCATAAAGAAGGAAAAAATGTGTTGAAAGTTGCAGTAGCAAAGGCGGGAGTGGATTTTAAAAGGAGTTTTACGACGGAGAATTATAAACGATTTTTTTTGGATGCAGGATATGAAGATGTGGAGATTGTTATGGCAGAAGGGCGGATATCATGTGCTGTGGCGACGATGACAAAGATAGGAGAAACAGTATGGGAACGGAAAAAAACATGAAAGTTGAAAATGACGGTAAATTGAAGTTTGGAGATGTGCAGGAAACCGCGCTCATTACCCTTGCGATAAGGGCGAGTGAAACGGCACGAAAAAAACCGAGAATTATAGATAAAAAGGCAAAAGAGATCATAGATTTGCTTGGAGTCGACGTGAGTAAATTTGATCCGTTTTTATCGCATGAGGGGGTCGTTGCCAGAACAATACTTTTTAAACGCGAGTTAGACATACTTATTGAAGAAAATCCGGATGCCGTGGGTATTAACCTTGGATGCGGATTCGACGACAAATTTTCGCAGGTGGACAACGGGAAGATAATATGGTTCGATGTCGATTTGCCCGACCAGATAGCCGTGCGCAAAAAAGTTTACAAGGATACGCAGCGATGCAAAATGCTTGACGGTGATGCGTTGGACGGGGAATGGACAAAGAATATACCAAAGGACAGGCTGCCGATAGTGGTTGTTGAGGGGGTTTTGGAATATTTCTCAAAGGAACAGGTTACAACGTGTTTGAAGATGCTGTGCGACTCTTTTGAACACGGATACTTACTTGGCGAGCTGCATTCGCCGCTCCTTGAGAAGCACTCCGAAAAGCATGACGCCATTAAAAATACAAATGCCAAGTTCGGTTGGGGAACCAAGTCAGGAAAAGAATATGAAGAAATAGAACCGAGGTTGCATTTGCTTTCGGAGACAAGCTATAATGAGGAGATGAAAAAATATACGATTCGTGGAAAGTTGTTTGCCATCATAGGCAGAAATATAAATAACCGGCTTGCTGTTTACCGGTGGTAGAGAGGTTATATGATCAAATTTGAAGGCGTCACCAAAAAATATGGGGAGAATACCGCTTTAAGCGATTTGAACCTGAATATCGAAAACGGAGAGATACTGGGCTTGATTGGACACAACGGCGCCGGCAAGTCCACGACGATAAAAGCACTCGTCGGAGTAATAGAACAGACCGCGGGTGAGATATATATTGACAATCTCAACATAAGGGAAAATCCTGTGGCGGCGAAGGAACAGATAGGCTACGTTTCGGACTCTCCGGATTTATTTTTGCGTATGATTGCAAATGATTACTGGAGCTTTATAGCAAGAGCCTACGGATTGAACGATAAGGAAAGAGACGGCAGGCTGGAACGACTCGTAAAACTTTTCAGTCTGGAGGACGACAGATTTTCGACGATAGAATCGTTTTCGCACGGCATGAGACAAAAGGTGTTTCTAATAGGCGCACTGTTACCGGACCCCAACATATGGGTATTGGATGAACCTATGACGGGGCTTGACCCGCAGGCTGCATTTGACCTCAAGCAACTCATGAGGAAGCATGCCGATGAGGGAAATGTCGTTATATTTTCGACGCACGTTCTTGAGGTCGCGGAGCAGATTTGCGACAAAATCGCCATTTTGAAAAAGGGAGTTCTCATTTATCACGGAACCATACAGGACTTGAAGAGAACGCATCCGGAGATGTCGTTGGAATCCATATACCTGGGCATGGCGGGTAGAGAAGAGGATGGAAGTAAAGCATGAGAAGAAAGATAATAGCTGAGATAATCAGATTGAATCTCCTGTATTCCATAGATCCCGTGGCACTCGGAAGCATACGAGAAAGGCATAAGGAAAATCCGGAAAGCAGCATATCGCTCAGGATATTGCGCACACAGCTGTTGATAAGCGTACTCTATGTAGGGTTGTTTGTCCTGATGGCGACGATCACGGATTTTTCAAAACAACCGAATACCTTTTCGCAGTTTATAGGAATATTTTTCATTATGACCTTCCTGCAAGGCGTACTTGCCACTTTTAACGTATTTTATGAGAGCAAGGACATGCAGTCGTACAGGCATCTTCCGGTAACGACCGCAGAGGTGATCGTGGGGAAAAGCTTTACCGTACTTACGGCGGTCATGGACTTTGTGGCTCCCATGTTTGTATTTTGCATATTCGTTCAGCTCAAGTCGGAAAATCCTGTCCGGATCGCTATCCCTCTCGGAATTTTGAGCTTTGTGACAATGTTTCTTGGCGTATCCTGCCTTGTGTTCGTGTCTGTAAATACATTGACAAAAACAGGATTTTTTAGGAAACACAAGAGATTCTTTTCCGCACTCATCACCACCGTGACAACGGTCATCCTTTCACTCGGATTTCTTGCCATCAATCCGAACTTCTTCTTTTATAAACTGCTCAACCGCAGCGGTAATATTTTTGCACCGTTCAGTCCGTTCTTTGAACTCTCGAAAGACCCCGCAAGTCCGGTCGCATGGCGGGGCATAGGTTTTTGGGCGGCATTTATCGCAGTATGCGCGGTGATTATATATAAATTGATCCTTCCGAGATTTTACGAAAATATTTTGTTGGTGGAACAGAACGCTGTCGGAAAGAAAAAGAAAAAAGCGGGGAAGAGCAGGTCATTCGGAGCGTACATGCTGACATATAATGCGGGACTCCTTGAGGACACAACGATCCTATCGCAATTCATACTCATGCCGCAGCTGATTATGCCAATATCCATGGTCATAATCACCTACAATCTTCAGGACAGCCTACGTGACCTGCATATGGATGCAAGATACGGTATCGTGATGTTCGTGATAGGCGCACTGTACGCCTTCGTGACGTCGGGGATGTTGAACTCAATAGCCATATCACTGGACAGAGAAAACTATAACTTCATAAAAACTCTGCCTGTTGATATGTATAAATATCTGATGTACAAGTTCTGGTTTTTCTACTGGATCCAGAATCTGCTTCCCGTGGTGACACTGACAGCGCTTTTGTTGTGGTTGGATATGCCGGTTTCTTTGATCTTTGCGGCCATATTCAGTTTACTGCTGACGTCACTGGGGATCTGTCACGTGTACTTTAAAAGAGATTACAAGTTACTCGATCTGGGGTGGCAGAACATAATGCAGCTCGCAAACAGAGGCGGAGGCAACATTACAAGGATGTTCACATGGTTCGGGGCGCTACTGGCAGGCTCTGGCCTTGCGGCGCTTGCATATTATGTTTCCAAGGCGATGTCGAAAGAAAATGCCATGATATCCACAGTATGTCTGGCGGTGGTCATAATACTTTTTTCATGGTCGCACCACAGAAGTTGTACGAGATTCTGGAAACGGGAGTTTCGTTCAGGCAAGCGGTGAAAGCCGGGGCTATTGTTTAAGTGCTGACTTGGCAACTGAGTGGAAAGCCGGGGCATAATTTTAATAAAAAAACTTTTTTAACCTTGTGTATAAATTATCAGTGTGTTACTATGTACGAGAACTCTTACCGACCGGACAAGATCGTCAGTAAAACACTGATATTTTTCGGAAAATCGGTTCCGGTGCGGCATTGGGTTAGTAGGGTCTAAGCAATCTGATTTAACCCTATGAGCATTATAGTATAAAGATGTAACAGTAAAGATAATGTTGATATAAGTGAGGAGATTTTAATGAAAAAGATCGTTTCAGAGTTGACCGCGGTCAGGGCTCTTTTACCAGCCATACTGGTGGTGCTTCTTGTCATAACGGCGGTGAACGCATACAAACAGCCGACATATTCGGATGTGGGGAATGCCGGGCAGAAAGCGAAGACACGCGCCGCGACTGCGAAAGCGAAGAAAACAAAGAAGCTGACAGGGAAGAAAAAGGTGGTCACGGCAAGGAAAACGACGATGCCGGCGGTTCCGGCGGCAGCCGGAAGAGTGACAAAGGTAAAGGAAGAGAGACTTTATAAAGACGGTACGTATAAAGGGAGCGCAAGAGGTTTTGGCGGTCCCATAAGCGTTTCCGTGAAAGTAAAAAAAGGAAAGATCTCTAAGGTAAGTGTTTTAAGCGCCGCTGCGGAAACGCCTTCGTACTGGGCAAGAGCCAAGGTCGTTGCAAATGCCATAAGCAAGAAGAAAACCACCAATGTTGACGTGGTGTCCGGCGCGACATATTCTTCCAACGGTATAATAAATGCCGTACGTAATGCGCTGAAAAAAGCGGAAACAAAGTTTGCCAAAAGCAAGAAAGGGAAGAAGAAAAAGGCGCTTGAAAAAAAGAAGGCCGGAAATGTCGTAAATAAGCCGAACAAGGCGACAGGACCACAGAATCCGAATACGCCGGAGGAAAAACCTCAGACACCGACGCCTCCGCCTGATACCGGCGAACAAGTATATGAATATACCAGAGGAGGAATCGCAGTTCAATCCGATGATACGACTTTGTGGCAGAGTTACAGACTTTCAAATGTGAACTTTAGAGTTCAGAGCAACAGAATAATAAGCGTGACCGGAATTACGTGGGACAACAGCGAATCAAATAATATCCCTTACCAAAAGCGAGCGGCAAACGGCATGCCTGCAAAGATCGTCGCTGCCACAGATTATAACAACATAGATGTTGTCAGCGGAGCGACCTGCTGTTCAAAGGCTCTGATACAGGCGGCTCAGGATGTTATGCGCGAGCATGCGGAAAAAGCGTCCGCAACGACTGCGGCGGCAGGGAGCGGTAAGTAATGAAGAGTAAGATATTTTTGATCGCCATGCTCAACATAATTATAATCATAGGCGCTTTGGGAGTATATCAGGCCATTGCGATTCACAGACAGGATGCCGAGAAAATCGCAAAGCTGCAGAAAACAGTTAAGGAACTGCAGAACGGAGGAGGAACCGCCGCGGGTGGAACCTCGGGAACTTCTTCCGCATACAAGGATGGAGCATATCAGGGGAGCGCAAAGGGGTTCGGCGGTAATATAACGGTTAAAGTTACGGTTGAAGGCGACAAGATAAAGAGCATAGACATCGTAAACGCCTCCGGAGAGGATGCGTCATATCTCACGTCCGCCAAGTCTGTAATAGGTGAGATGTTGCAAAATCAGACCACCGATGTGGACACAGTCAGCGGTGCGACCTTTTCGTCGAGCGGAATAATCAATGCGGTAATCGCCGCGCTGGAGAAAGCGGAACGATGATAAGATTGAAAAAGAGAGACAGGAACATTATAACAGCGGCAAAAGTTGTTATGCGCGGCGCGTTTTTCTTTGCTTTCCCTGCGGCGTTTGCGTCTGCTTTTACGGGAGCCAAGAATATAGTTTCGCAGATTGCATCCGGTAAGCCCATAGAGTTGAACCCGTTTATAAGCATACTGACAGGACTTCTCCTGTTTACTGTACTGTTCGGCAGATTTTTTTGCGGTTTTGCATGTTCGTTCGGAACTTATGGCGATGTACTGTATGAAATATCATCAAGAATAAGGAAGAAATTTAAAAAACAGCCGTTTGGATTTTCCGTCAAAGCGGGACTGTGGTTGAGGTACGGGAAATACATATGTCTTTTGGCGTTGCTGTTACTTTGCTATATAGGCAAAGAGGCATGGATAGGCAACATAAGCCCGTGGACGGCGTTTTCAAGATTGGAGGCGTTAAAAATTCCCGATCCCGCAAATCTCGCAGGTGTGATAATTTTCGCCGTAATCAGCGTGTTGATGCTCTTTGAAAAAAGGTTTTTCTGCAGATTTCTGTGTCCGATGGGGGCGATATTTTCGATAATGCCCATACTGCCGTTTTCGCAGCTGGGCAGAAACCGATCAAAATGTCTTAATAAATGTAAACAGTGCATAAATGTTTGCCCTGCGAATATTAAGATAACGGATACGACGCTTGATGAAGATCAGGATGCCGATATATCGGAAATTCCTGACCAGGAAGGAGATCCGAACATGGGCGAATGTTTTGCGTGCGGCAAGTGTGTGGACGTATGCCCTGCAGACAATATTCATTCGTTGAGCATACGAGGCGGTTATCCCGGGCTTGCGTGGAACATAGTGAAAGGTGTTATGCTTGCGGCGGTAATATATTTGCTGATGTAAGATCCTCCGACGCAGCACGGGTAAGTGCAGTCATGGAGCATGAAAGCCGGTTTATAGGACAAAAATTCAGTTCAAATAAAAACACAAGTCCTGTTCAATTATGATTGGGCTCGTGCTTAATTTTCGATTTATGTGCGTTGAATTCCCCCGCAAGAGCTACAGGCTCCGGCGGGGAATTCATTGTCTATGCGGTTAAATATTTTTTCTCCATCTTATCGAGTATATCTAGATAGTGTCTTTGCGTTCCGATGTCCTCAGCCGTCGCCTCAAAGTTTCGGCAGGCTGCATCGATCTTAACGAAGTCTTCATCTTTTAATTGACGTTCCGCAAAGGTATAGACTACGCTGTTCTCTTTCTCAATATGTGTTTGAAGCAGGTGAGCATATCCCATGGCTTCCGTGAGTATGTCGAGTTTTAAATCGGTGCGCTTGTTCTTTTTATATTCATTGAGAGCCGTTTCAAGTCCCAGAATGTGACTGCGCCCAAGGTCGTGCTCCACGAGCATACCGTGCGTAACCAGAGCCTCTGCGACAGGTCCAAGTTTGGCCACCATTTCAGGGAAAAGAATCTTCTCTTCCTTACCGTGGTGATGCTTATCCGCGTAATTTCTGATAAAATCTATCATAAGACGAAAATCGGCATCGTCGATTTCCGCACCTTCAAGGATTCCGCAGCATGCGTTCTTTACGACGTTGAGCATCCTTACTATGTTATCGTGTTCGGAAACCATACATTCTATACTATACATTCTATATATCCTTTCACTGCTTCTGATTGAGTGTTCTCTGCGCATTGTGTGCTATCGCATTGCCAAAGCGTAGTGGCAGAAGTCATTTGAATCAATGTGCATACGGCTGTTTTTCAGCATGCCTTCCATAACTTTCAACCTCAGTCTGTAGTATACCTCGGGGTTGCCTGCGGCAGCTTTCCAATAACTGCCATGGATGTCTTCAGCCTGTTCCCATGTATATATGTCGCTGTCTTGTGAGGTTATCACGTTGACACGGTCGCAAGGCATACCGTTCAGGAGAGTGTCGTCAAATTTTCTGTATACGTCCGAAGCCGCATCTTTTGTTTCAACGGGATTCTCTGCGCCGAAATTGTATGCGATCTGTTCAAGTTCAGGAAGAACGGAAGGATTCTTCGCCAGGATTTCGGTAACAATATTGGCATATCTGATCTCGGCTTCCTGAATCCTAGATTGAAGCCAGCCGTGGATATTCCTTAAATCGATAGATTCCTCCAAAGGCTTGGGTTCGGGAACATCATATTTTGCTGCAATCTCATCGGCATGGTTTAGATTCAACTCTTTTGCACGATGCAGGATACGATCACTCAGACCTTCCTGAAAACGTATTTTATTATACAACCAGAAATGTATAGGCCCCAGAAACGCACTCATTTTTACGCCTCCGCCGCATTTGCTTCGATAACGTCGTTTACGGCATCAAGCACCTTGTCGGCATCAAGACCGTGTACAAAGCAAGCATCCTGCAAAGATTCGGCCTGCGACGACGGGCAGCCGAGGCAGTGCATGCCGTTTGAAACCAGTGTTTCGATTGTTTCAGGGTGTTTTGAAACGAGTTCGCCCACCAAAATGTCTTTTGTCACTTTATTGTTTGCCATTGTATTTTCCTCCTAATGTTCATTGTATTATCCCAAATATAGTCTACGGATCGGTAGTGACGTTCGCCGGATGGACATTAACGCCTTACCTGTCTTGTACTATACCCACTTTTTCATAAAATATCCGTACCAAATGTTACCCTCACAAAAAATATATTCAATCTCTACCCTTTTCCGTTCCCGCTGCTTCCGATTTCTTTTTACCCCGAACAAAGAAGATGTGCAGTCTATACCCTGTTATATTGAGCTATAATGAAGTTTCACATGAGGTAAATCAGGGTAACAGATATTTGTGAATTTATTGTGCAGATGATTGGAATGAAAGGTAGTGAATAGAATTATCGGATTTGGAATGAAAGTTATTGAATCAAATTACCGGATTATGAAAGGACAAGATGCTTGAAGGATTGTTGATTCCCTTTTTCGGAACCACACTGGGGTCAGCCTGTGTATTTTTTATGAAAAGGGAGCTGAATGAAAACGTACAGAGATCTTTAACCGGTTTTGCCGCCGGAGTGATGGTGGCGGCGTCCATATGGAGTCTTATTATTCCCGCAATGGAGCAGTCGGAAAAAATGGGCAAGTTTGCTTTTATCCCGGCGGTCGTTGGATTTTGGATGGGAACCGTATTTTTGTTGCTGTTGGATCACGTGATACCGCATTTGCACAGGGGTAGCGATGAGGCTGAGGGACCTCCCTCAAAACTTAAGCGAACGACCATGTTGGTGCTTGCGGTAACATTGCATAATATCCCCGAAGGAATGGCTGTGGGGATAGTGTATGCCGGACTGATTGCCGGTGACTCGGGAATCACAAGAGGTGCGGCTTTGGCGCTTACCATAGGTATAGCGATTCAGAATTTTCCCGAGGGCGCAATAATCTCCATGCCTCTGAAAGGTGAGGGAGAGACAAAGTGCAGGTCTTTTCTGTACGGAACTCTTTCAGGTGCGGTGGAACCGGTCGGTATGCTCTTGACCATTGCCGCATCAAGTCTGATTTTGACAGCATTGCCGTATCTTTTGAGTTTTGCGGCAGGTGCGATGGTGTATGTGGTGGTGGAAGAATTGATCCCCGAGATGTCTGTGGGGAATCATTCGAACCTAGGGGTAATATTTTTTGCCGTTGGATTCACTCTCATGATGGCTCTCGACGTTGCACTTTCGTAGCATTTATCGCATTGTTCGAAGATAAATCCAGGATTGTTTAGCGGTAAATGAGAGACTGTTTAACGATAGATGAAGGATTGCGGATTTTCGAGCTTGGCAAGGCCATCCGAAAGCAGTTTTCTTGCAACCTCAACCGCTTTGGAAGAGGCGCATAAGCAAGCGCCTTGCCGGCATAAAGTGCCGCTGTATTTCCATTTACAACGCTTTTGGCCATTGCGGCCGCTTCTGTGAGAATCCGCTTTTCCGTATTGCTCGGCATGTGTGGATTTATACGATTTCTGCAAGTAGTGGTCAAAGTATGTTCTGCGGCGATCTTGACGCCCATGATGGGGGTATAATTTCGACTGCGAAGGGATCTTCCCATTTCTTCCGGAGCAACACTGCTGTGCACGCCGCCATATGTCACAAGCGGAATCGCCGGAATCTGATTATCGGTTTGCAAAGGCAGTGACCGTATGACTCTCAGTATGTTCCCCTCACAATGTCCGGCGTACACAGGAGCGTAAGGCACCAACAGCTGATGCTCGTCGAGATCTTTTGCCAATGTCTGCTTAAGTGTACATTCGTGAATATAATTGTCATTTTTTGTGATGTTGATCATACGGCACATAATCCCTTTACCTTCCAGAGAACTCATGAACTGCCGCACCGCAAGAAGTGTATGTCCGGATGGACTGAACACAAGAAATACCGCTTTCATCTCTTCTCACGTCCTTTCTTTGTGCATCTCTATAAAAAGTCCGCTTGATATAAAGCTTGAAAATTCGTTATACATCACTATGCAAAGCTCGCTTGATATAAAACTTGAAAGTTCGTTTAATCTAATATACAATCAAATTAGTGGCAGATAACTTATACTTTGTATTACTTAGCAATAGCTACGGCGTCAATGTGCAGGCATGATTATTGGCTATTGGCGTAAATAGTTTGTCGGATGAGGAAAATGTGATTTTATGAGTGGGCAATTGGAGAAAATGTACCGTGATATTTTTGAGGGCAGGGGTGTGATTCCGTGTGAAGCCGTTCCCGGATGCAATCGGGAGGGTGAATTTTATAAAATGAATCCCGAGTTCGGCGAAGGATATCTGCGGATATATCGTTGCAACCCTTATGTGACCATAACAATTATGGATCAGATACATTATGAGGATACGCACTTTGTATTTGAGCAACCGGAATACATATGTGTAGGCTATTTCTATTCGATTTCCGGTGAAATACTGACACCGTACCGTCGTTTGACTCCCGGAGCAATTCAGGCGTACGTCGGCAAAAAGAGTGAGTATCGTATGGTGATTCACAAAAAAATCCCCGTAGACAGTGTGAGCATAACTTTGATGCCCGAATATTACAAGAAATATTTGAATGACAGATACCCGGAGCTTTACGAAAATCCCGCAGAAGCGTTCGCACGGATAGACGGTTGCACGGATTTCCCCGAGCTTATTTTGATTTTCAATCAGATCAAGAATTATGACGGCGACGGGATTTCGGCAAAGTTGTTTTATGAAGGCAAGGTGAATGAAGCACTTTCCATAATTCTTGAAAAGTCAATAAAGCGTAACAAAGGGGATGGAAAAAGGCGGTTTTCAATACCCGATGGAGATTTGGAGGCTGTAATATCGGTGGCTAATTATATAAACGATCATTATACCTCGGACATAAGGATGGACTTTCTTGCGCAAATTGCATGCATGAGTCAGGCTAAGCTGAAATACGTATTTAAGAACATATATCATATGAGCATTCAGCAGTATATAGTTACGCGCCGCATTACTCAGGCTGAACACCTTCTTCGGGATACGATACTTCCAGTGTCCGAAATCGCCGAAATGGTCGGTTACAAATACATCGGCAGTTTATCGGATATGTTCAGGCAACATACGGGAATGTCACCCACCGAATACAGGGGAAAAATGAGAAAAAACCCGAGAGTTTGATTGCAACTAAGAGGGAAAAAGACCGGTAAGCGGCGTGCGGTCAGTTGCGGTTTGTCTGTAGACCGTTAACCTGATTTCGAATCATAAAGGAACCCCCTTGCGAAAGTTCCCGGGTTCGCAAGATAACAACGGGATTATGTTACTTTATGCGGGGATCTTATCCGTTGTAATTAGAAAAAGAATAGTGACGTAAAACATGTGACGTTGCGTAGCATGTGAAGTTTGTGAAGTATCAATGCCATGTGTATGTTTGAAATGACAAAAACTAAACCGGAAAAAACCAAAATATCACGCAGTTATCTTCACATAGTTCGGTTATACTTGTAGACGTCAAGAGGTGATGAGGCTAACAATATACAGCAAACCAACCTAAATGACGATAACTTTCTTACATAACATTCTTTCTCATAATAACTAATAACTCGCAAAGGCCGTGTGTGACGGGGAACCGCCGCATACGGCTTTTGCGATATGATAGGCATGCAGTGTGTATTATGTATAAGCGCAGAGAGACACCGGCAAAGCAGTTTACACAAAAATATTGACACAATTAAAAAACAATGTAAAATTATTGGGAGCTTTAGTAAAAAGTGTGGATTATTCTCGAAACGGACAGAACTGACGTGAAGGTTAACGAAAAAACCTCTGACTGTGATGTCGCGGAAAGATGTTTTGGCAATTGCGGAGCGGAAAACAGAAAATTATTGTTTGATTTGATTAGGTAAGGAGAGGAATCATGGCTAAAAAGATTTTGTACGGAGAAGATGCAAGAAGAAAGCTGCAGTCCGGAGTGGATCAGCTTGCAGATACAGTAAAGATCACACTGGGACCCAAGGGAAGAAATGTATTGATTGACAAGGCTTTCGTTCCCCCGATGGTTACAAACGACGGAGTTACCATTGCAAAGGAAATACAGCTTGAGGATGACGCCGAGAATTTAGGCGCACAGCTGGTAAAAGAGGTCGCAACCAAAACCAATGATACGGCGGGGGACGGTACCACAACGGCAACTCTTCTGGCGCAAATCATCATTAAGGAAGGGTTTAAGAATGTGGCTGCGGGAGCTAATCCTATGGTTCTGAAAAAGGGGATTCAGGGGGCTGTCGAGGTCGCAGTAGAAGAAATCATTAAGAATTCCAAGCCTGTGGAGACCAGAGAGAGTATCGCTCAGGTTGCCGCTGTTTCTGCTGCTGATGATTACATCGGTGAACTGATCGCAGAGGCGATGGGTCGTGTAGGAAAAGACGGCGTGGTAACGGTGGAAGAATCCAAAACGATGGGAACCGAGCTGGACGTGGTAGAGGGCATGCAGTTTGACCGGGGATATATGTCGCCGTATATGCTCAGCGATCCGGACAAAATGGAGATTGTTCAGGAAAATCCGTATATCCTCTTTGTGGACAAGAAAATAACTAGCATCCAGGAATTGCTGCCGCTTCTTGAGAACGTAAACAAGGCGGGAAGAAAACTTCTGATTATCGCAGACGATATTGAGAGCGAAGTTATGAATACGCTGGTCATTAACAAGATTCGCGGGGTAATTGACCTTGCGGCGGTAAAAGCGCCGGGATTCGGTGAGAGCAAAAAGGCATTGGTTGAGGATATGGCGATTTTGACCGGCGGTACTGTAATCAGCGAGGAAAAGGGACTCAGCATCAGCGATGTGACACCGGAGACTTTGGGATCTGCCGCTACGGTGAGGATAACCAAGGATCGTACGATCATCATCAGCGGCAATGGTGAACGCATTGCCATAGATAAGCGAATTGCACAAATCAGAACTCTCATGGAGCAGTCTGAAACTGATTTCGATAAGGAGAAATATCAGGAACGTCTTGCGAAACTTGCCGGCGGAGTTGCCGTAATCAAAGTTGGAGCGGCAACGGAAACGGAACTGGTGGAAAAGAAATTGAGAATAGAGGATGCACTGAATGCGACGAAAGCGGCGGTACAGGAGGGGATCGTTGCCGGAGGCGGCGTGGCTCTAGCCAACACAGTACCGGCGGTGGCTTCTTATGCGGAAACTCTGGAAGGGGATGAGAAAACCGGAGCGAAGATCATCTTGAGAGCCTTGGAAGAGCCTATCAGACAGATTGCCGAGAATGCGGGCTTTGACGGTAGTGTTGTGGCGGCAAGAGTTATGGAAAAGGAAGTCGGCGTCGGATTTAACGCAAAGACGGAGAAGTATGTGGATATGATTGCAACAGGAGTTGTCGACCCTGTCAAGGTCACGAAATCCGCCATACAGAACGCCGCATCCGCATCTGCGATGATGCTTACGACGGAAGCCTGCATTGTCGATGTTCCCACCGAGGGTTCCATCGACAAGATTCTGGGGACCCGAAAGGCGGGAGCAATGGACAGCATGGGCGGCATGATGTAGGTTTTGTCCTATAACCCAAATTTTGAGAGCATGTCAAAACAGAAAAATGACCGGGATTGAGCCGGTCATTTTTCTGTTCTTACGAGGCTTCGGAATCCTTACGGGGCTTCGGAATCAATGGAATGTTGATCGAAATCCGTTAATTTCGTGAGATTGAGAATGCTTCGTATTTCCTGTCGCGTTCGATATCTTTTGGCAAAATCGATGTTCAGGGCATCCCCGATCCTTTTCAGGGTTTCATCGGTATAGGTTGTCATAAAGATGTTTTGCCCGATATTTACCGTCATACATTTTTTTAGACTTCTTATAATCGACGGTTTCTGATATTGCAGGCCGGTTTTATGTTCTATGATCCTTGTGATAATTAAAGCGACATAACGGATCATAAAGAAGGAGGATAAATGATTTTCCCAAGAGAGTTCACTTGGTCTGCCGCTGTAGTCATTCTTTTTTTCTTTAAATAATTCTTCGACCTCCCAGAGATCCTCGTAAGCATTTATGATTTCCTCATCGTCCATTTCCAGTTCGCTGGTTGAAAACATATAATATCCGTCCAGAATTTCTTCCTTCATCAGCATCGACTGATTTATATCAAAAGGATGATTGTGACCGGTATACCCGGAAACATTCCGGTTGGCAGAGATCAGATCCTTTCCCATGAGCAGGATCGATTCTCTGGTTGCTGTTTCCCACCGGGAGTAGCTGTCATCGAAAATAAAAACCTGTTTCTCCTTGATACGGATAAATTCCTTTTCTCCGTATTTGTTTTTTACACGGATCGTCTGTGTCAATATGCGCGACTTGATTTTTCTGCCGTTTCCCAGGAAACGATATCCCTCATCGTTCAAAAGGTATTTCTGTGTGGCCTCATCGATGTCCCTCACATTATGATGGACTATATATCCGTGACCCGACTTGAGAATCCTGTACAGATAGTTGTAGCCGGAACCCCTGTGGTTGGCAACGATGATAATTCGATGCATGTTGAACTCGGAGCGTGCCCGCTCGAATATGGGACCCATGACGGGAATATCCCCCGGAATCCCTTTGAACAAATTATATGTGATCGGTATTCTGTTTTTATCCACAAAGAGTCCCATCTGAACCAGTGGATTCGGTCTGGGCACGCCGGTATCCTTTTTTGCCTCGTACCATTTATCATAATCCACCTCAAAGTAATGGGTGGTGGTATAGTAGAAGACCGTATCGGTATTTCTTCCCATAGTGTTACAGATGCTTTCATTGGTCCATGATTTAAACTGAGCGCGGTATTGCGTTAAAAAAGTGAAGAAATTATATACATCTTCCAGACTGTAATCGCAGCCTTCAAAGAAACGATGGCGGATGGAGTATGTGTAAGATAATGCTCCGGGATAAAGAATTTCTCCGAAAGTCAGGAGCTTCATCACTTGATTCAGGCGATAATCGGCACCGTAAGAAGCCTGCCTGTTATCAAAGAATTGATTGATTTTCAGCGAGTGATAAACGGAAGAGAGCGCGACATACCCGAAACTCTTGGAATGATGATAGTCGGAGTTGATTTTCTCCGAGAAATTGATATTCATCTCAATCACTCCGTTTGAATTTTTATATTCTGTTGTCATCTTTTCTGCGACCTCGGTGAAATGCGCAATGGGATCGTCATATTCCTTTTGCAGATCCTTGAGGTAGCCGAGATTGCGAATCCTCTTTCGTTTGGATTTTTTAGTGACAGGATCCCGATATGCCTGGGCGATGCTCAGATAGATACCGGCTTTTCTTTTCTCTTTGAGCAAAAACATGACGTACCTCCTAAGTCGTACACGGAAAGTTGACTTGTATATACGCGATCTTACAAGTTAAATTATATCTGATGTAAAGCATATGAACAATTGATATTTTTGATATTTAGAGGGTTTAAATTTTCTTTTTGGGAAGGAGAAAGCCTAAACCCGCTAAAACTAAAGGGTTTCAATAATTTGATGTATTGAGATTTTTTATCCTGATCGTTGAAATAACTACAAAAATCTACAAAAAAAGGACAGAAAGACTACTCGTCACTACATATTATATACTGTGAGCCATTCGAAAAGCATTGAAATTTAAATGTTTAGCGACATTGTTAAAAGTTTGCGTCGTTAGTCCGTATTTACTTTTGATTTCTGAAAAGCCTATAATTAAAGCACAATAAGCGTAAGTTGTTTTAACGGGGACAACGTATGCATTGGAACAATTTTAACTCTATTTAGTGCTGAAAGGAGACATCATGGATTTCACATTAAGCAAAAAGGACAGAGCATTATCAGAAAAGGCAAGAGAATTCACTGAACAGCATTTGATCCCGTATGAGATCGAGTGCGAAGAGAACAACGGTCTTTCACCGGAGAGCCACAAAGCGATTACCGAGCAGGTTATGGCATGGGGCTTCAATGCAACGAACCATTCCAAGGAACACGGCGGCGCAGGCTTCACACTGTTCGAGCAGATGCTGGCAAGTGAGCAGTTCGGTAAGGTTACAGGCGCGATTTGGGACGCAGTTCCTCAGCCTTCCTTCCCGATGAAGTTCGGTACTAAGGAGCAGATTGAAGAATATCTGATTCCTGCAAACCAGTGCAAGAGAAGAGATGCTTACGCAATCACAGAGGCGGATGCAGGTTCTGACCCTACTGAATGCCAGACAACGGCGGTAAAGTGTGACGGCGGATACAAAATCAACGGTGAGAAATGGTACGTAACCGTCGGTAATATCGCAGACTTCCTGTTGGTCCACACCCATCTCGACGGAGATCCTGCAAAGGCGACGGTATTCTTCGTAGAGAAGGACACTCCGGGAGTAAGCATCAAGAGAACTCCTGAATTCACGCATCATTTCGCATTCAAGCACCCTGAATTCACCTTTGAAGATGTAGTCGTTGACGAGTCCAAGATCCTGAAAGGAATCGGAGAAGGCTTCACCATGACAAAGGACTGGTTCGTAGAAGCCAGACTGGGAATCGCTGCAAGATGTGTCGGCGGAGCTGAAAGGGTTCTGGAAGTAGCTAACGAATGGGCTGCAAACCGTGTTCAGGGCGGACAGATCATCAGAGATTATCAGGTGATTGAGCACATGCTGGTTGACATGACGATGGAAATCATGGCTGCAAAATCTCTGCTTTACAGAGTGTGCTGGGAGATTTCCGGGGACATGGATCGTAAGCTGAAGCATGCAAGAGCATCCGCGATCAAATTGTGGTGCTCCGAGATGGTTAACAGAGTAACTGACATGGGCGTTCAGATCCTCGGCGGACGTGGATACATGAGAGAAAACCCGGTTGAGAGACTCTGGAGAGACCAGCGCGTTGACAGAATTTGGGAAGGTACTTCTGAAATTCAGAGGAACGTAATCGGAGGAATGATCAAGAAGAGAGGAACTGACCTCTACACTGAATGGGCGTACGAAGAGTAAGCCGAATGCTTTTGTCGTAATAGAAAAGCCTGAAAGCTCGCATTAGAGGAGGAATTATGGAACCATTAAAAGGAATTAAAGTTCTTGATTTAACAATAAATTCCAGCTATTGTGGGATGGAACTGGCAGACTATGGCGCAGAAGTGATCAAAGTTGAAGAACCCGGCGGAGGAGATCCGCTGCGCAGACTGGCTCCATTAAAAGATGGAGCCAGTCCTCATCATATTTATCGCGACCGCGGTAAGATGAGTATAACTTTGGATTTACAGAAGCCGGAAGGTCAGAACATCCTCAAAAAACTGGTGAAAGAAAGTGACGCAATCATAGAAAACTTCGTACCCGGTACCCTCGAAAAACTCGGGCTGGGATATGAAGATTTATCCAAAATCAATCCTACCATTGTCTATGGTAGAATCTCTGCCTATGGATCCACAGGAAAGGGAGCGGAGACTCCACAGTCGGATCTTGTTGCTCAGGCAAAGTGTGGTGTTATGCACCTTACAGGATTCCCTGAAAACCCGCCAACCAGAATCGGATTTAATATTTCGGAGCATTATGCGGCAAGTTTCCTTGCTTCTGCAATATGTATCGCAATTTATCGTGCAAAGAAATACGGAGAAGGACAGATGGTGGAGACGACACTTGCAGGTTCTGCGATTGCAATTTCAGAGGATAAGGTCATAACCTACGGTGCGGACAATGAAGACCCTATGCGTACCGGGAATGCACATCCTCTCATCAATCCTTATGATATCCTTAAGTGTAAGGACGGTTATGTGGCGATGGGGATTTCATCGGATGCACAGTGGACGAAGTTCTGCAAGGCCTTTAACACGCCGGAATGGGACGAGGACGAGAAGTACTGTTCAAACCTGGTCAGAGGTTATCATTATTTCGGAGATCTGAGAATCAAGATCGAAGAACTGTTTTCCAATTACACTATGCAGGAGATTACGGATATCTGCGATGAACACCTGATTCCGGGGACTATGTGCAGTACCACCAAGGAAGCTCTCAATGAGCAGCAACTGAAAGAACGTAGCATGATTGTCGATCTGAAAACGAAAGAACTGGGAACAATCCGTATGCCGGGTCGCCCAATAAAATTTTCCGGAGAGTCAGAGTCACCGATTAAGGATGCCCCCGCACTCGGGGAACAGAGTGAAAAAATCTTGACGGACTTGGGATATGATTCGGAAAAAATCGATCAACTCAAAGATAACGGCATCATATAAGAGGGAGAAAAGATGATGAAAAACAGACCACTTGAGGGCATTAAAGTCCTTGATTTTTCACAGGTTTTAGCTGCTCCATTCTGCGGGATGATGCTTGCGGACATGGGTGCGGAGGTCATCAAAGTAGAACGACCGGGGCTTGGTGATATTTCAAGGGAATACGGTCCTTATAAGAATGATATCAGCCTGTACTTTTGTCAATTCAACAGAGGGAAAAAAGATATCGCCGTAGATATGAGATCCGAGGGAGGCAAAAAAGTCATCATGGATCTGGTAGCGGAAGCGGATATCGTAATAGAAAACTTTAAATACGGAACATTGGATAAGATGGGGCTTGGATTTGACGATATGATCAAAGTCAATCCTCAGCTCATCTATGGGTCGATTGCGGGATTCGGGACCTACGGTCCGTTGTCACACCTGCCATGCATGGATATTATTGCGGCGGCCAGAAGCGGTTTGGTAGGAACGTCCGGGGGAGAAAACGAAGCGCCTATTAAGCCGGGATTCTCACTTTGTGATACATGGGCGGGACTGCAGCTTCTCAGAGGATTGTCCATGGGTCTTTTGCAAAAGGAAATGACTGGAAAAGGATGCAGAGTCGATATTGCTATGCTTGATTGCGCATTCTATATGTGCGAGTATCCGGTACTGGAATACTCGATTACCGGAGAATTCAGCAAGAGAACCGGGAATCATATTGAGAATTATGCTCCTTACGGCGAGTTCAAAACAAACGACGGGAACGTGGTAATAGCGGCTTCCTCCGAAGAACAGTGGGCAGAGGTGTTGAAGATTCTCGATTTGGAGGAACTGGCGAAAGACAAACGGTTCTCCGACAACGAACAGAGAGTTAAAAACCGTGAGGCTCTGATTGCCGCAATCGAAGAAGGAACCTCCAAGCGTGGAAGATATGAGCTCGAAACCGCTCTTTGCGCAGCCGGGGTTCCGGCAGCTGCAGTCCAGACTTTAGCGGAATTTGACAATCAGCCTGAAACGAAGGAATTAAAGGTAATTATTGATGTTAATCAGCCTGAATTTGGTGATTATATCGCAGTAAATACCCCTATCAAATTCAGTAAGACCCCGGTGGATCCGAATCATCCCGCAGCTGCGCATCCGGGAGAAAACAGCGTGGAAATTATGAAGAAAATCGGATACAGCGATGAATTGATCGATACGCTTCTTGAGAACGGTTCAATAAGTCAGTTCAGTTAAAGCAGAAAGAGTATCTTCTATGAAAGAGTTATTTTATCCCGATAAAGAAAAATGCATAAGGTGCAGGTGGTGCGCTGAAATCTGTCCGATGGGTGTCATTGACTTGACGAAAGATGGTTACCCGATCCCGGTTGAGGAAGCATTTAATCTTTGTATTAATTGTGGATATTGTGTTGACGTCTGTGAGAGTGCGGCATTTTATCATGCGGTTCGAAAGAGGAATACGACATCAAAGGCTGCGAAGAAGAGACTTCAGAGAAAGAGGGAAGTTAATAAGTTATTAGGAAAGCCGTATAAGCGGCTATAATCCTATTTTTTTAAAAAGCATAGGAGGTGAGTCCTTATGGATAAGTCAAAGAAAAATAATACAGAAATCGGTCTGATGATTACGGCTTTGGTTGTGCTGGGAGTGTTCCTCGTATTCATGATCCTGAATCCGAAAAAGACCATTGGCGGCATAGGTGGATTTTTCCAGGGCATGATCGGTACATTGGGTCCGCTGTTCCTTTTACTGGCGTTTGGATCCCTGATAGTATCGTTGATTCTGATGTTCAGTAAGTATGGAAAGGTCAGATTGGGTGACTCTAAACCGGAATATTCCACATTCAGCTGGATGGCAATGATGATGCTTGCGTCTCTTGCTGCGGCGGCGTTGTATTGGTCACTTACGGAATGGGCCTTTTACTATGAAGCCCCGGGAATTGGAATTAAACCGAGAACAGATGAAGCCCTTGAATCTTCGTTGAGTTTCCAGTTCTATAACTGGGGTATGGTGAACCAGGCGCTGTATGCGCTTGCAGGAGTTGCTATCGGATACAGTGTATATGTAAGAAAAGTTCAATCTTTCCAGACTTCTGCGGTTTGTAACGCTATGATAGGAAAACGTCTCGGTGACAACGGGAAAACGATTCTTGGAAAGGTAATAGACTTTTGTGTTATCTTGGGAATTCTCGGTGCATTGAGTTCTTCTCTGGGACTTGCAGTTCCTCTGGCATCCGGAGGACTGAAGGTTTTGTTTGGAATGGAAGCCACACCGATCGTACAAATCGGAATCATTGTGGTGATTGCGGCGGTATATATTTTCACTTCTTATCTTGGAACCAACAAGGGAATGAAGGTATTGAGCAACGCGGCAGCTGTTTTGTGCGTCGCATTCCTGATATATGTTTTATGCGCAGGTCCTACACAATTCATTTTCAAGAATACGGTAAATTCTCTGGGCAAATGCTTCCATAACCTGATACCTATCGCTTTGTTTACGGATCCGATCAGGAAGACCGGATTCCCTGAAGGATGGACGATTTACTTTGTGGCATTTTATTTGAACTATGTGGCAATGATGGGAATCTTCATTGCCAAGATCTCGAAGGGAAGAACGATTCGTGAGGTGGCCGCTGCCACGGTTATTGGAATGTCCGTCTGCACATGGATATTCTTTGGAATTGACGGAAGCTTCTCGATGCATGCTTTCATCACCGGTAAGGTTGATGTGGTAAGTCTGGCGAATTCCGGTGCGGGTCAGTCGGCAATATATAGTATTCTTGATATACTGCCTTTCGGAGGAACGTTGATCCCATTGGTTATGCTGTTATTGATTGTCGGATTTGTAGCTCCTTCCATGGACTCTGCCGCATTGGCGCTTTCTGAAACGGTTACAAAATCGGGAGAACCTAAGATGAGAGTCAGGTTGTTCTGGTGCGTTGCGCTGGCAGTGATTCCGCTTGCGGTAACCATTACAGGATCCGGATTTGACGCAATCAAGCAGGTTGCCATAATTGTTTCGGTACCGTTTATTGTCATAATTGCCGGCATGGCGTTAGGTTTGTTCAAATGGCTGAAAGAAGACAGTTTAAACGGGGTTCATGATAGAAATCTCGAAATTCAAAGGGAAGAAATGTTGCAGGATCGAGGGATAGCCGCTACAGCAGAGAATGCAACGGAATAAACGATAGGATTCCCTGAAATCTGATGCATAGTAATGTGACACGTGTCGCGCTGTTGTCATATTTCGGGGAATTGATTTTGATATAAACCGCAGCAGTTCTACCTGTGAATCGATTATGATACATAATTACAGTCATAGAACTGTTGACGTTTTTTTTTAAAACTTGGAACGGAAAGAATGAAGGGATTACTATGAGAGATGAATGTATTTTTTTCTGCAATGTAAGAGTCCGGTATGGAGAGGTGGATCAGCAGGGAATAGTGTATAACGGAAATTATGCAGTCTATGGCGATTTCGCCTTTTGTGAATTTCTGAGAAACAGGGGCTGTTCCTACAATGATCTGTCTAAGAATCTTGATTTTGAGGTCTGCCATAAGGCGTCGTCCTTTGAGTTTTTCAGCAGTGCTTATGCAGAGGACTTAGTTGAAATCGGAGTCAAGATTGTGAACATCGGTACTCGTAGCTTTACCATCGGGTATGAGTTCAGAAGAGAGGGCGAGGATGAGCTTTTAGTCTATTCCGAAGTAGTTTATGTGGGCTATGATGTGAAGAATAGAGTAAGTAGAGAATTGACTCCCTCATTCGTGAACCTGTTGACAAAACCTGCCACACTGTAATCAAACAGAATATCTGTCTTAAAATGGATTTCAAATAGCGAAGGATTTCCATAACATTCCCTGATGCTTCAAAGATGTGTGCGACAGTGGACGACAGGACGTATCGGTCGGAATTACCACCGAGTACGATGCGCCGGCGGAAATAGGGCATGGCTGCGGACACAACTATATAGCCGCAACGACAACAGACGCCGCGATCTTTTGATTGAGATAATGAATGGATTTTGAAAATTAATCCGCAGCCCCTAAAAAGAGATGCCACAAGTCCTAATCGACAGTAATTTGCCAAGGTTCAATAGATTGCGCAAGCCTTGATCAATCCCGATGCCGAAAGTCTTGATCGATTTCATGAAATGTCGTAAAATATGGCAGTGAAAGAGAAAACGGATTGAGTCACACGGGTTCAGAGGATTTGAGTAAAGAGATGTCATCAAATAACTTTTCGGAAACAAAAATAAAAGCAGCGGCGGCAATAAAATCGGGAGTGGTAATAAAAATTATCGTGTTTTTGGCGGTGGCGGCCGCTGTGTACATTTACACTCCTGTGACACATCAGCCCGTGAAATTTGAACCGGTGGCGGATGGAACGGGGCTTACCGTAACGGGGCAAAAAGTGTATGTGTACGGGAGTATGGATGATGGTGCCAAGGTGTTGAGAACCTATTCTTTTGGGGATAAGGTGCCGGCCGACAGAGAAATCGAAGACTGGTACAAACTTAAGATGGGAAGAGGCAAATATGGGTATCTGAGAAAGAGCGGAATCCTGGCATATGATCTCACAAAGAAACACGTGGCTCTGACATTTGACGACGGTCCGTCGCGCAAAACCACACCCGTGGTGCTGAAAGCGTTGGGTTACAATAATTGCCGAGCGACATTTTTTGTTGTGGGGGCAATGATAAACAAAGATACGAAAAATATCATAAAGCAAGAGGTTTCACAAGGGTGCGAGATAGGCAATCATTCCTACAGCCATCCGTTTTTGCCGCACCTTGGAAAGAAAAAAGTAGGAAACCAAATTTCTAAAACCGACGATAAGGTGCAGCAGTCGGTAGGGATCCTCCCGAAGCTTTGCAGAGCGCCGTATGGGGGGATCAGCCACATGGTACTTGACGTTATGAAGCGTCCCAATATTTCATGGTCGGTGGATACTTTGGACTGGAAAACAAGAAGCGGCCGAAAAACCTTTAAGACCGTAAGAAAACGGGTGCGGGATGGAGATATAGTGTTGATGCACGATATACATAAAGCGACTGCAAAGATTGTGGATAAAATCTGTAAGTTCTTGAAAAAGAAAGACTTTGAAACGGTCACGGTGACGGAACTGGCATCCATACAGGGAAAAAAACTGCTTCCGGGGAAAAATTACAACTATTTCAGGAAAAGTAAAGATTGAAGCGTCAAGGTGGACGGACATGAAACAACAGACATTCTTTAACTTGGAAAATGTAAATCAGCCGTTGGCTGACAGGCTCAGACCGAAAAATCTCGATGAGTTTGTCGGTCAGGAACATCTTTTGGGTAAGGGGAAGATACTTAGAAACCTCATAGAAAGTGACAGAGTGTCGTCTATGATATTTTGGGGACCTCCCGGGGTTGGGAAGACTACTCTGGCCAAGATTGTAGCAAACAGGACAAAGAGTTCATTTATCGAGTTTTCGGCGGTAAACGGCGGCATTAAGGAAATACGCGAAATTATGAGGGATGCCGATTCAAAGCGCTTTTACGGTGAGAAAACCATCGTGTTTGTCGATGAGATACACAGGTTCAATAAGGCGCAACAGGATGCATTTCTTCCGTTTGTTGAGAAAGGAAGCATTACACTCATAGGTGCGACCACAGAAAATCCGTCGTTTGAGGTGAACGGAGCGTTGCTTTCCCGCTGCAAGGTATTTGTTTTGAAACAACTTGGGACGCAGGAGCTTGCGATTCTGCTGCGAAAGGCAATAGAAGATCCGAGGGGGTTCGGCGACCGCAAGGTGATTATCGCTGACAACCTGATCGACGCGATAGCAGGATTTGCCGACGGGGATGCCAGAAGTGCATTGTCCACTTTGGAGATGGTGATATTGAACGGTGAAATCCGTAGTGATGAAAATATCGAAACTCAAGAGGGCGTTGAGATAAATCGTGACTCAATGACAGGCGGCACAATCCGTGTTACGGAAGAAACCGTCAAGCAGTGTATATCGGTAAAGTCTTTGTTGTACGACAAAAACGGAGAAGAGCATTACAACTTGATTTCGGCGTTTCACAAGAGCATGAGAAATTCAGATCCCGATGCGGCGGTGTACTGGCTTGCGCGTATGTTGGAAGCGGGAGAAGATCCGATGTACATTGCACGCAGAGTAACAAGGTTTGCCAGCGAGGACATAGGTATAGCCGATTCAAAGGCTCTTGAAGTTGCCGTTGCGGCTTTTCAGGCTTGTCACCTGATAGGGATGCCGGAGTGCTCGGTGAATCTTACGCATGCGGTGGTATATTGTGCGCTTTCCCCCAAGTCGAATTCCATGTATACAGCCTATATGGAAGCAAAATCGGATGCGCTTAAGTCTTTGGCTGAACCTGTTCCACCGCAGATAAGAAACGCACCGACAAAGCTTATGAAAGATTTGGGATACGGAAAGGGTTACCTTTATGCTCACAATTATGAGGAAAGCCTGACCACGCTTGAATGTCTGCCGGACAGTCTAAAAGGAAAAGAATACTACCATCCGGGAGAACAGGGGTTTGAGGCGAAGTACAAGGAACGGTACGAACAGATAAAAGATTGGAAGAAAAAATACCGGAAGTGACGATGCATGCAGATGAACGACTTGTCGAATGCGTACCATCCGGCGTTTTTTTATTGTGCAAAAACTTAACGTTTGTGGATCAATTTTATATGAATGTGAGTCGGTACAAAAAAATATATATTTTTTTGTTAAAAATGATAAAAAAGTGCTTGCATTATCTTTTGAACTATATTAGAATGTGTCCATTATTAAAATTTATGATGATGATAGGATATATGGGAGGAATTTTATGGAGAAAAAATTATCAACAAAAGAGTATGTCTTTTTGGCATCGATGTTATTCGGAATGTTCTTTGGAGCGGGAAATGTAATCTTCCCTATCCACATGGGTCAGCTGGCGGGAGGAAATCTTACACCGGCTGCGATCGGATTTTGTATCACCGGTGCGGGGCTGCCTCTGCTTGGGGTTGCCGCAATCGGTGTGTCACGGAGTGAAGGTCTGTTCGATATGGGACAGAAAGTCGGTAAGGGGTTCAGTTACTTCTTTACATGTGCGCTCTACTTGACGATAGGACCGCTTTTCGCAATACCGAGAACGGCGACGGTTTCCTATCAGGTCGGAGTTGCGTCGTTTGTTCCTAAAAACATGCAGACGGTTGCACTGCTGGTGTTCTCGGTGGTATTTTTCGGCGTTGCGTTGTTCTTTGCGCTCAAGCCGTCCGGAATATTGACATGGATAGGTAAAATCCTCAATCCATTGTTTCTGATATTCCTTGCTATACTGCTTGTTGCGGTCATCGTAAAGCCTATGGGAAGCACAGCGGATGTAGCAGCAACGGGTGATTATGCGACGAAGAGCTTCTCAACCGGACTTTTGCAGGGATACAATACCATGGACGGCCTTGCCTCACTGGCGTTTGGAATAATCCTGATAGAGCAGATCAGAAGGTTGGGTGTGAAATCACCGGTCGGGGTATCCATGACCACCGTCAAAGCCGGAATACTGAGTGTTGTACTCATGGCGGTAATCTATGGATTGCTCACTTATGCAGGAGCGCAGTCGGTGAACATCATGGCGCCTACCGAAGAGGGCGGAAGCGCATTCAACAGAATCGCGGTGCACTACTTCGGTACATTCGGATCAGTTCTCCTTGGAATCACGATCACGTTTGCTTGTCTGAAGACAGCGATTGGATTGATACAGTCCTGCTCGGAAACTTTCTCGGAAGAGATGTTCCCAAATTCATTCAAGTACAAGCCTTATGCCATAGCTTTTGCACTGGTTTCGTTCGTATTGGCGAACATGGGTCTTGAAAGAATCATATCTTTCTCGGTTCCGGTATTGGTACTGCTTTATCCTATGAGTATTGTGATCATACTTCTTTGCCTTGCCGGTAAAGCCTTTGGATATGAAAAGAAAGTCTTTGTATGTGCAATGGCGCTCACAGCAGTGTGTGCGGTTTGTGACATGATTCGTGCGCTGTCCGACGGAGCAAGAGCGGCAATCCCGGCTTGGGAAAGCATAGATAAACTCTACGGAATGCTGCCGCTTTCCCAATACGGAATGGGTTGGGTAGTGCCTGCGGCGGTCGGAACCGTGATAGGACTGGTACTTACGGCAGCTACGGGCAAAAGCAAGACCGAGAGCGAAGCGGCATAACAATCCGGTATGAAAAGTTGTGTCAAGCTGCGTGCGACGGACAAATAAATAAATAAAAATGAATGGATAGAAATCGAGGTTTGCGCCACGGAAACAGAGGAGTCCCCGTATTGACGGAGAAAGCCCGCGCCACGTGCCGCAGGCCTCATTTTTTTGATATTGTACTTAAGCTATGGTAGAATACACGGAGCACGGAAGCCCGGTATTTTGAATGGAGATTTACTTGAGATGATTTTGATAAAAGAATTTGAATTTGATGCAGCCCACAATCTGATCAACTATCACGGAAAGTGCGAAAGACTTCACGGGCATACATATAAACTTGTTGTCAAATTAAAGGGGAGTCCCGATCACGAAGATATGGTCTATGATTTTGTGGATCTGAAAAAGTTGGTGAAAAAAGAGATACTTGAAGATTTCGATCACCGCTACATAAATGACTTCATAAAGCAGCCCACGGCGGAAAACATAGCGGTATATATTTGGAACAAACTCAAGCCTGCGGTAAGAACAGGCAATGCGCATCTATATGAAATAGAAGTTTGGGAAACCAAGACCTCGGGCATAGTGTACAACGGAGATTAAAGAATGAAAGATGTTCAAAAGCAGACAGATGGCAGAAACATATATCTCAATCAGGTGGGAATCAAGGATTTTGTGCTTCCGATGGAGTTCAGGAACAAGAAAGGGGACTGGATAAGCACCGCGGCCACGGTAAGTCTTTTCGTGGGACTTGATGCGAAACAGAAAGGGACTCACATGTCCAGATTTGTCGATATCATACAACAAAACAGGCGAATGGATCTAAACCACGTAAAGAAAATCCTTGAGGAAACCAAGGAAAAACTTGAATCCGACTCGGCGTTTGTGAGAATGAATTTTGAGTATTTTATTGAAAAGGAGGCTCCCGTTTCGGGCATTGCCTCGTATTTCAATGTTGGCATAGAATACAGCGCTTCGCTTGCCGCCGGCAAGTTTGAATTTGACATGAAAGTCATAACGCCGGTGACGACCTTGTGTCCTTGCTCAAAAGAGATATCCGATTATGGGGCTCACAATCAGAGGGCTGACGTTTCCATAAATATAAAGATGAAAAAATTCCTTTGGATCGAGGATCTGGTGAAGATTGCGGAAGAATCGGCAAGTGCGCCTGTGTATTCTCTATTGAAACGTCCCGACGAGAAGTACGTCACTGAACTTGCGTACGACAACCCGCGTTTTGTGGAGGATGTTTGTAGAGAAGTTAAATTGAGAATCATTGATTTGGAAGAAGTAGAGAACTTTTGCATTGAAGTTGAAAGCCGGGAAAGTATACATAATCACTCGGCTTATGCGATGGTGGTGGGATGAGACATTTTATTTTAAAAGACGGAAGTAAAAAAACATTTTCCAGGATGGAGATGATGGGGATAATAAATGTTACCCCCGATTCTTTTTATTCAGGTTCAAGGGTGAACGGAACGGAAGAGGCGCTGGCAAAAGCGGGAGATTTTATATCGGAAGGTGCGACTTTCATAGATGTGGGAGGCGAATCGACAAGACCCGGCGCAAAAAAAGTTTCCATATGCGAGGAAATAGAGCGGGTATGTCCTGTGATAAGTCGGATCAAGAAAAAGTATCCCGAAATTCTCGTGTCGGTGGATACCTACAACGCACCCACAGCGGCCGCTGCGGTGGAAGCGGGAGCCGATATTGTGAACGATATAAGCGGACTTACCTTTGATGAGAATATGGTAGATGTGGTCGCTGCAACAGGTGTTCCTGTGATCATAATGCACACGCAGGGAAGACCTGATGTGATGCAGAAAAATCCGCATTATGACAACGTGGTAAAGGAAGTATACGAATATCTTGAGAAACAGAGAGATTATGCGGTCGCCAGAGGCGTTGACAGGGAAAAGATCATAATCGACCTTGGTATAGGTTTCGGCAAGAGGTATGAGCATAATGTGGAACTTCTTAGGAATATAGATGTGTTTGCGGAACTTAATTGTCCCCATCTACTCGCCATTTCAAGAAAAAGCTTTATCGGAACGTTACTCAATCAAGAAGACCCTGAGGACAGACTCTTTGGAACCGTTGCGGTCACACTGTTTGCGCGCATGCATGGCATAGAGATGGCAAGGGTTCACGATGTAAAAGAAAATCTTTGGGCAGTAAGAATGTTGGAGGAACTTGCATGCGATGTATAGTTGCGTTGGGATCCAATAAAGGTGACAGAAAGTACTATCTGGAGGCTGCGCAGAAAAAGATGGCTGAGCGGATCGGTAAGATAGTAAGCAAGTCATCCGTAATAGAGACGGAGGCATATGGGTTTACCGAGCAGGATGATTTCTTGAATATGGTTGTTGCGATAGATACGGATATGGAACCGGAAGAACTTTTGGATGCGCTTTTGGAAGTCGAAAAGGAACTCGGTCGCATCAGGACGGTGCACTGGGGGCCGCGCACGATAGATCTTGATATAATTTACGCAGAAGACAGGACAGTAAACACAGACAGATTGAAAATTCCGCACCCCGACTTGTACAATCGATATTTTGTACTTGGTCCACTGTCGGAAATAGCACCGAATTTTAAAGATCCGGTGAGGAGTATCACTGTGGCGGAGCTTCTTGAGGAACTGCGCGCGAGGGAGCTTTAAGCAGTTATTGAAATAAGGCGACGGTACTGTGATTGTAACAAGGCGAGGAAGCGTTGGTCCATTAATAATCTTGACAATTAAGACGCACTAATAATTATTGATAATATCGTTTTTGCCTCCTACAGCGCTTGACAAATTATATTTTGCGCAATATAATTGTAGAAAAACGCAAAGAAGGATGGGATAATGAGATATAATTCGACAGAAGCTTTAAAATTGAAAAATCAACTGTGTTTTCCGCTTTATGCGGCTTCGAGAAAAGTAATAGGTGCCTATACGCCGCTGCTGAAGCCACTTGGAATGACGTACACGCAGTATATAATCTTTATGGTTCTTTGGGAGCAGGACGGAATAACGGTGGGGGAGTTGGGTAGCAAGCTTCACCTTGATTCAGGGACGCTTACCCCGGTTTTGAAAAAGATGGAAAGTGCGGGATATGTGAAACGCACCCGGAGTAACAAGGATGAGAGAATCGTGAACGTTTTTCTGACGGAACAGGGTCTAAAGAAGAAAGACGAGGCTATAAACATCCCTCTAAAGATGGGCGACTGTCTGTCATTCAAACCGGAAGAGATGGAAAAGCTAAAAGAGTTGTTGTATTCGATTTTGGATATGTAGTTATGACAGAAAAAAGAAAACTTTATGAACGTGATCGAATAATACTGAAAACGGGACTGATAAGTATTTTTGCAAACATCGTTTTGGCGGGAATCAAAGTTTTTGTCGGGGTACTTGCAAGTTCTATAGCGATAGTGCTTGACGGTATCAATAACTTGAGCGATGCGGTCGCTTCCATTGTTGCAATAGTGGGAAACAAGCTTGCGGGCAGAGCGCCGGACAAAGCGCACCCGCTTGGTCATGGGAGAATTGAGTACGTAAGTACTCTGATTATAGCCGCAATCATACTCTATGCGGCTATAACGGCGGCGGTGGAGTCTATCGAAAAAATAATGACTCCTGAAGCGGCAGATTATTCCGTTTGGTCACTCCTTGTACCGGCAGTTGCCGTCGCGGTGAAGATTTTACTTGGGCGATACGTCGTTGAGCGAGGCAGAAGCGTTCACTCAAGCGCACTGACGGCTTCGGGAACGGATGCTTTTTTCGATGCGCTGCTTTCCGCCGCAGTACTTATTTCGGCTATTTTGTATATGACCTTGGAAATAAATATCGAGGCATACGTAGGTGTTGTGATTGCGGTGTTTATAGGAAGAGCGGGTATTGAAATGATTCTCGATACGCTCAACGATCTGATCGGAAAAAGAGTGGACAGGGCTTTGGTGGATCAGATCAAGGAAACCGTAAATCGTGAATCTGCCGTCTATGGTGTTTACGATTTACTTCTGCACAACTATGGGCCGGACAGATTCCTGGGTTCGCTTCATGTTGAGGTGGACGAGGATTTATCCGCAAGGGAAATAGATTCTTTGTCAAGAAGAATCATGGAAGATGTGTATGCCGACCATGGTGTACTGCTGGGAGCCGTGGGCATATACTCGAGGAATTGCGGAGAAGGCATTGCGATGAAAATGCGCGCAAATATCATGGATGTGGTCACAGGTCATAAGGGTGTCTTGCAAGTGCACGGCCTTTATGTGGATCCGGAGAAAAAGCATGTGACTTTTGATGTGATAATAGATTTTGATATCAAAGACAGAGAATCTATATACCGGCACATAGTGGAGGATGTGAGGAGAATGTATCCCGACTTCACTTTTGACATCAAACCGGATATAGATGTCTGAACGTGGATACGTGGATGTATGGATATGGGTATTCAACTTCAGATGTACGGGTAGGCATATCCGAGTAGAGTTATTCGTATATAGATACCTGGAGGATGAAACGGGGAACCTTATGAAAAACAAAAAAGTGATTGAGGCACTTTCCGGTAGCAGGATATTCAGGGGGCTTTCGGAAGAAGAAATCGTTGATATCATCGCAAAAAGTAAGATCAGGGAATATGAAAAAGGCGAGATGGTCTTTTCCGAGTTGGATAAACCGGAGGACCTGTTATTGCTTATTTCGGGAGAACTTACGGTGGCAAAAGACACATTTAACGGCAAAAGGCTTATAATAACGACGATCGTGGAGCCGGGAGACATGTTTGGGGAGGTATATCCATTTATAGGTATTCCCCAATATGACATGTACGTGGAGGCTGAAAAAAAGTCTAAAGTGATAAGTGTGGGCGTTGAAATTCTGAACGTATCCACAAAGATACGTGACAATCTGTTGTACATATTTGCTCAAAAGGCGTACAAAATGAACAGACGCTTGAGAATATTGGGCGCCTCGGGAATACGCGGCAAGGTGGCAAGGTTTATCGTGGAACAACAGGAGAGGAAAAGGAAAGAGGGACATAAGGGTCAGGATGCACTGCTCGGCGGATTGCAGGCGGATAAAGGAAATGATTCTCTTGTGATGAACAGAGAACAGATGGCGGACTATATGAGCGTGACAAGGCCGTCTCTTTCACGCGAGATAAGCGCAATGGCGGATGAGGGGATAATAGCGGTTCAGGGAAGGATGCTCAGGGTGTTGGATCAGGACAGGCTGGAGGAGTATCTATAGAACAAATTCAAAAATAAACAGAAAAATACTTGTAATGCATATCTTAATATCTTATCACAGTGTAAAAATACTTGTAATATATGTATTACCACATTACAAAAATACCTGTAACATATGTTACTGAAACTTGCAAGAAGCCTTGATAATATAACGGTGAAAAAAGTTTTGTACTTGACTGCGCAAAGAGCGGCGCACGTTATGGATTCTATGATGAATATACTATCAAGGAGGCAATAAGATGGATAAAAAGATGTTTTGCTATCAGTGTCAGGAAACAGCAGGTTGTACGGGTTGTACGGTGATGGGAGTCTGCGGCAAGAATCCGGAAGTTGCTGCAATGCAGGATCTTTTGGTTTATGTCACGAAAGGGCTTTCTGCTGTATGTGTGCAGCTGAGGAAAGAGGGAAAAGAAGTTTGCAGGGATACAAATCATATGGTTACCCTCAATCTATTTACGACTATCACAAACGCCAACTTCGACAATGAGTCGATAATAAAGAGGATCAAGGATACACTTGCGAGAAAAGAGGAACTGGTAGGCAAACTGGACAATAGGGACGATTTGCCGGAGGCAAGCAGGTGGAACGGATCGGCAGATGAGTTTGCGGCAAAGAGCAAGACAGTCGGTGTGCTTGCAACGGAGAATGAGGATGTGAGATCCTTGAGGGAGCTGATCATATACGGTTTGAAAGGTCTTGCGGCATATTCAAAACACGCAAACGCATTGATGAACGACGATGAAGAGGTTGATGCTTTTATCCAGAAAGCGCTTGCGATGACGTTGGATGATTCATTGACTGTGGACGATCTGGTGGCACTGACGCTGGAAACCGGGAATTTCGGTGTACGAGGTATGGCACTGCTCGATGCTGCCAATACTTCTACATACGGAAACCCTGAGATTACGGAAGTTAACATAGGTGCGGGAAAGAACCCGGGAATTCTGATTTCCGGGCACGATCTGAAAGATCTGGAGATGCTGCTTGAGCAGACCAAGGGTACCGGAGTCGACGTATACACACACTCTGAGATGCTGCCGGCTCACTACTATCCGTTCTTCAAGAAATACGACAATTTTGTCGGAAACTATGGTAACGCATGGTGGAAACAGAAAGAAGAGTTTGAGTCTTTCAATGGTCCTATACTGATGACGACCAACTGTGTCATTCCGCCAAAAGGCAAGTACAAGGATCGTCTGTGGACCACGGGCGCCACGGGAGTGGAAGGATGCAGACACATCGATGGCGCATACGGCGAAAAGAAGGATTTCAGCGGGATTATAGAACAGGCAAAGACATGTGAACCGCCGAAGGAGATAGAAAGCGGCAAAATCGTAGGCGGATTTGCGCATGAGCAGGTGTTTGCGCTGGCAGACAAGGTGGTGGATGCCATCAAGTCCGGCGCGATAAAGAAGTTCATAGTAATGGCGGGGTGTGACGGACGTCAGAAATCAAGGAACTATTATACGGAATTTGCAGAGAAACTTCCCAAAGATACGGTCATACTTACCGCAGGCTGCGCAAAGTATAAATACAACAAGTTGCCTTTGGGTGATATAGACGGTATTCCGAGAGTGTTGGATGCTGGTCAGTGCAACGACTCATATTCACTGGCACTTATAGCCTTGAAACTCAAAGAAGTGTTTGGATTGGACGATGTGAATAAACTTCCTCTTGCGTACAACATAGCGTGGTATGAGCAGAAAGCCGTGATAGTGCTTCTGGCACTGCTGTATCTGGGAGTGAAGAATATTCATCTCGGGCCTACGCTTCCGGCCTTCCTGTCGCCTAACGTAGCGAATGTTCTCGTGGAGAAATTCGGGATTGCGGGAATCGGGACAGTAGAAGACGATCTGAAAATATTTTTCGGCGAGTGATTAAAAGCGAAATAAGAATCTTCTTCAGCGAGCGTTGAAACCCATAGGTTTCAACGCTTTTTTAATGCGTTTACCATAAGCCGCAGATGTTGATTTTTCAAGGTTGCCTTGCATACAGAACAAAGGGGGAAAAAGATTTATTGAGAAGAAATTCAGTGTTTCATATCGGTTTCATATGGATATGATAAATTCGCCTCATAAAAAATCAAGGAGGCTGAAGATATGTCATATTTAAATAGAGCATGGCTCTATATTACAAGAAAAAAAGTTAAAACTCTTATAATGCTGTTGGTGCTGATTTTGATGTCGACGGCTATTTTGAGCGGACTTGCGGTAAAAACATCAATGCGCAAGTCGGCTGAAGCGCTGGAGCGAACCATATTTGCGGGAGTTACCCTCAAAAACGACATCAGGTATACATCCGATCAGGGTAGAGGTCTTGGAACCGTAACTAACGAAGAGATAGATAAGGTTCTCAAATCCAAGCACGTGAAGGACCATGTAAAGAGGATGGTGGCGACGGTCGATTTCAAAAACGGAGAGCTCAAACATCTCGATGATGAATCACAGACAAAACCGGAGGTCATGAAAGCGACGGATGTGATAGGTGTGAACAAATCGGAGATCGAAGGAAAATTCCGCTCGGGAAGTCTTAAACTTGTAAAGGGAAGACATCTGAGGGAGAACGACAAAAACAAGGTTCTCATACACGAAGAACTGGCAAAGAAAAACAACCTGAAAATCGGAGACAAACTCAAGCTTACGACCAACACGAAAGTCGTGGAGAATGAAGGCAAGGGAGAAAAGACGGCAAGACCGGAAATTGTCGGTATTTTCTCGGGAAAAAATTCGAGAACGCCGGCATCACATCTGGAACTTTACGAGAACATAATAATGAGTGACCTGCATACGGCGAGAACTCTCAACAGTTATCGGAGCGACGGCAGGAACGATGTATACAACGACGCTTCGTTTTTCGCAAAATCGGGAAGTTCAGTCCAGTCGATCATAAATGATGCAAAGAAGGAGAACATAGACTGGCAAAAGTATGAAATGATAAAGAACGGAAGTTACTTCGCGGTTGCGAATTCCACCATCACGGGAATATATAAACTTACGAACATGATCCTGATAGCATCCGTGATAATGATGATCATACTCCTGACCCTGATTCTGTTTATGTGGATGAAGGAGAGGAAAAAAGAACTGGCTATATTCATGTCACTGGGTATCTCAAAAGGAAAACTGCTGCTGCAATACGTTTCCGAACTTCTGATAGTTTTCGCGGTAGGCGCGGGAGTTTCAATACTGAGTACCAAGGCCATAGTACAGAACGTCGGCAATCACCTGCTGGAGCGTGCGCAGGACAGTAGCATGGCGGACATTTCGGATCAGATGAATGTCGGAGCGGATGCGGATTCATCGGTGCTCACCAAGACAATAGATCACCTTTCGGTAAGCATTCAGGGAATGGATGTTCTGTATCTGGTACTCATAGGAGCCGCAGTCATTGCGCTGGCTGTGTTGATCGCATCGCTGCCTATGCTCAGAGCAAAGCCTAAACAGTTACTTTCTGAATTTGAGTAGTTTGAGATAGGAGGAGATATTTTGACCACATTTAGCCGTGGAATAACAGCAGTAAGACGAAAAAAAATCAAAACTTTGATCATGTTTCTGATAATGAGCGTGATTTTCTCCGGAATTGCCGGCGGTTTGTCAGTGAACAAGGCGATGAATTCGATGAAAAAGAAAGTGGATAAAAGTATAAATTCCTCTTTCTCGGTCGAGGGCAGAAAAGAAGCGTTTTCGCAGAAAGATGCAGACAAGCTGCTCAAACTTGACAGCGTGAGGGGACATAACTATCAATTCAACTACGTTGCAACGACCGATAAAAAACTCGTCGAAAACAGGAATAAGAATATAGACATCGGCGATGCCGCAAAGGGGCATCAAGAGGCGGGGATCAACGGAATTTCCGACAGCAGCGCCTACCCGCAGTTTTCGAGCAAGGCCTTTGAACTCGTCAAGGGGAAGCATATCGGAACGGGGAGCAGGAGAGCGGCTCTTATCCATGAGGTGTTTGCGAAAAAGAATCACTTGAAGCCGGGGGACAAATTTGAAATCAGAAGCGGTGAAAAGAAGATTACCCTAAAGGTTGTCGGGATTTTTTCGGGAAACGACAAGGGACAGGGAGTTCTTCCTTCCGAGATGGTGGAAAACAATATTTTCACCGATCTCAAGTCCGCGCAGGCATTGAATTTGAAGAAGGGGAAGCCTGAGATTTCGAAGGCGTGGTATTTCACAAAGAATCCGAAAGTAGTGAACGAAGTCGTAAAAAAGGCAAAAATGCAGAACCTGCCGTGGGGAAAACTCAGTATCAGAAACGAAAGCGAAGCGTCAAAAGGGGTTGTTTCTTCGCTGGAAAATGTAGAAAAGATTATAAAGATATTTATGATCGGTATGGGGATTACAAGTATTTTGATATTGTCGTTTGTACTGATATTCTGGATAAGAAGTAGAATAAATGAAATCGGGATATTGGTTTCCATCGGAATTTCAAAGGCGAACGTAATGAGGCAGATGATTATGGAACTGTTTATCATAGGAACGGCGAGTCTTGTGGCGTCGTTTGCGGCGGGGAAATTCATTGCCGAACGCCTGAGCAGCATTTTTATAAGTGTATCGGGGGGAGCACATGACGGAATAAGCTCAAAGAATCTTATGGACAATGCTTTGAGCGGAGGAGAATATGCACTGGTTTGTCTGGTGGGGATACTGGTAATACTGATTTCAGTTTCGATCGCCTACGCGCCGATAGCCGTGCAGAAACCTAAGGAAATTTTATCGAAGATGAGCTAAGGAGGAACATATAATGAGTATATTAAGCATGGAACACGTAGATTATTCATATGAGAAGATGAACAAAAAGGTTCTCAGGGATGTGAGCATGGAATTTGAGGAAGGAACCATGTATGCGATAGTGGGGAATTCCGGAGAAGGCAAGTCGACAATGCTCGGACTTCTGGCAGGTCTGGACTCTCCGAGCAAAGGCGTGGTGAAGTTCAACGGGGAAGACATAACGGTCAAAGGTCATTCACATCACAGACAGAAGCAGATTTCACTCGTTTTTCAGAATTACAATCTGATCGACTATATGACGCCCATCGAAAATCTGAAACTGGTAAGCCCTGATGCTGGAGAGGAAACTCTGCTAAATCTCGGACTGAGCAAGGATGAAACGACGAGGAACGTAATGAAACTCTCGGGCGGGCAGCAGCAGCGTGTTGCGATAGGACGCGCTCTGGTTTCGGACGCTCCCGTTATTCTGGCGGATGAGCCTACGGGAAACCTCGATGAAAAAACAGCCAGGGGGATTATCGAACTTTTGAAGCGGGTGGCACATGAAGAAAACAAGTGTGTGATAGTGGTTACGCACAGTAAGAAACTTGCAGCTGAGGCGGACAAGGTTTTGACATTGAAAAAAAAGAACATAGTTATGTAAATAACCGACTGCGCGATAAGGTAAGACACCTTGTGAAACCTCTTGCATAATTGTTATGCAAGAGGTTAAAATATATGTGGGTTTATAAGTGGATTGCAGCGGTAAAGCTTATGGAAGCTACGCCGGAAAGCATGGGTTTATCGGGAGGAAGACAAGTGTCCGGAACAAGGGATAATTTGAACGAAAACAGTAAATATACGGTCTTGATAGCGGAAGACGAGAAGATAACAAGAAAGGGCATCGAAGAATTCCTGAAATCAAAGGGCTTTAACGTAATCGCGGTTGCGAACGGAGAAGAAGTCCTTGATCATTTCAGAGATGCTTCTCTGGTGCTTCTTGATATTATGATGCCGAGGCTTAACGGGATTGAAACGCTAAGAAATATCAGACAGGTCAGCAACGTACCGATCATAATGTTGACCGCTCTTTCGGACGAGGGGACTCAGCTCACGACTTTCAACGAACTTGCGGACGATTATATCAGCAAACCTTTTTCTCTGATGATTTTGCTCAAGAGGATAGAGTCACTTTTGCGCAGAAACAGCGAAAAAGAGACGGTACTGTGGGAGAAAGGATTTGCCGGCGTCGATTTTCAGGGATATAAGGGCTATTACAAGGGGAAAGATGCAAAGTTGACGACAAAGGAAATCAAACTTTTCAAACTGCTGGTCGACAATAAAGGCAGGGCGCTGAGCAGAGAATATATTCTCTCGGCACTGTGGACGGACGACGAGGCGCCGTTTGACAGAGTTGTCGATGTCTACGTAAAGAATTTGAGAAAAAAACTTCATCTGGAGTGTTTGACCACGGTAAAGGGAGTCGGTTACAGATATGACGAAGATTAAGCTTTTCCCGAAGATATTCATGCTCACCACGGCCCTCTTCCTCGCCGTAAGCATAATCATTCATACCTGCATTTTTTTTCTGATCCCTCAGATATATCGCAATCAGAAAGAGAGCTACACATCGAAAAAGATTACTGAACTGACGGGTAAAATTAACGGGAAGAATCTAAAAGAAATTCTAAAAAGAGCCAAGGAGTATTCCGAATCAAAAAACGTAAATGTCAACATAATTTCAGGTAAGAAAGAGTATTTCTTTCAGCAGTTCAAGACCGTCAATATGCAGCCGTCCGCCGAGATCACCGGGGATCTGACAATAATCATAGACGACAAGTATGTGGATATGAACTCGATAATACTTAAAGTGAGAAAGGTGAAAGACAGCAGAGGCGGCGTGATTACTGTACAGCTCATGACCGACGTCAGACCCATAGCCGAGGCAAGAGCGGCAACCCTAAAAACATTGCCGTACAGTATTGCAGTCTCACTGATATGCGCGCTGTTGTTTTCGTATTTCTACAGTCGCTTTACGACCAAACCGATTAAAAACATGGTAAAAGTAACCGGCAGTATGAAGAAACTCGACAAAAATGCTCATTATAATGTCATGGGAGATGATGAAATAAACGTATTGGGAAGTCATATAAACGAGTTGTATTCTGATCTCTGGAATACGATAGATTCGCTTGAAAAAGAGAATATACGGATTTCCGGAATGGAGAAAGAGCGGCTGACATTTATGCGAGCGGCATCTCACGAACTTAAAACCCCGCTCACGAGTTTGCGCGTCATGCTGGAAAACATGATGCTGAATATCGGAGAATACAAGGATCATACAAAATACCTGAATGAGTCGATTGCAACTGTTGATAAGATGTATGAGATGATACGCAATATTATGGTTTCGCACGATGAGATCAAGGGCGGCGCATACAACGAAGAGAGCGAAGTCAGGCTGGACGGAATTCTGGAAAACGTCTTTGACGAGTACAGAATCTTCGCCGAGGCAAAAGGCGTTAAGGTTGCGGTTAATACCGAACCGGTCACCGTTTTCAACAATGCCTCCTTAGTTGAAAAGGTGCTGTCCAATATTATTTCCAATGCGATTCATTACACGGAAAAAAACAAAAATGTTGAAATCACTTTGACACAGAACTATCTTTCAGTAAAGAATCAATGCGTTCCAATTGATGAGGACAAACTTGAGAAGATATTTGAACCATTGTACAGGATAGATGAAAGCAGGAATTCCGAAATGGGCGGCAGCGGAATGGGCTTGTATATAGTCAAGATGCTGCTGGAGAGCAAAGGGATCAATTACAGTTTTCTTCCGTATGAAAAAGGGATGGATTTTAAAATAGAGATTCACGGGTATAAAAAATCCTGAGATGAGAGGTTGCACATCCCATGCAAATGATTCCGCGGATACCCGGGAACCTTTTGCCTGACGGCGGGCGCTTCTGAAACGGCGGATGAGAGGTGATTTTATGTGGAATATCGTAATAGAAGAAAAAGCAAAGGAATATCTGAGAAAAAAGAAGTTGAATGACATCTTCATAGAGCCGGTAACGAGGCGCGCATGCTGCAGCACATACGATGACTTTACGGTTTCGACGAAATTAAGGGATAAGAATCTGGAATTTCAGGATGTGCTCAAAGACGGCATAACCGTTCATATATGCGAAGAATTCCGACCTGAAAGCGAGAAAATAACCGTAGGATGCGATAAGTTTATGATGTTTGAACGCTTGTTTCTGAAAAATATCAATTACGAGCTTAACAGAACGGCAAAACCTTGAATTCTTTTCTGTCTTTCATATAGGATTCATATTGAGATGATATTATAGCAGTGTCTTAAGTACGGTATCGGATCCGATCTGTTTGAGCATAAAGAAAAAGATTTGATAATGTCCGGTGCCGATAGTTATACAGTAATAATGTTTAGGAGGATAATTATTAAAATGTATAGAAATGTCGATAAGAAAAATATGAAAAAAGTAGTGGCGGCGCTCATTTCGCTGCTGGTAGTGTTTGCGCTGGCGGGCTGTGGAAACAAGGATAAGGAGACGGCAAAGGATAAAAGTGACGCCAAAAGTGGAGAGGGAATTTTTCAGAGTATGAAAACCACCGACCTGGACGGTAAAAGTGTGGATTCTTCCGTATTCAAAAAGAACAAGCTTACGGTCGTTAACGTGTGGAACACAGGCTGTGGCCCCTGCGTTGCCGAAATGCCGGAACTTCAGAAAATCAGCGAAAAGTATAAAGCAAAGAAAGTCGGCGTTATGGGGATAATGCACGATACTGCCGACAATACCACTTCAAAGGATGTGTTGGAAAAGGTAAGAGGCGTACTGAAGAAAGCAGGAGCAAAATACAAGCAACTAGTTATTTCGGAGAAGATGAACGAAGCGGAAGAACTCACGTCGATAAGTGCGTTGCCAACAACATTTTTTGTTGATTCCGAAGGAAAAATCATAGAAAAAGTACTCGGTTCGCACGACTATGAAGACTGGGCGTCGAAGATCGAAGAAGCGCTCAAAAAGGTCAAATAGGACTGAAATAAGGGTAATGATGAAAAATAACAAATTCAGGAACGGACGGAGCGGCAGATTTGGCAAAGAACGCATAGCAGGTATGGTTTTGATTGCGCTTGGAATTGTATTTGTGCTTGCGGGTTTGTACAGGGGCGAGATGCGGGCGGTGTTTGCAAAGGCGAGCGTAGTGTGTCTGCAGTGTATAGGGATCGGTTAGGCGGTGGCTCCATGAAAATCTGCGAGAAAACAAAGAAAAACAAGATAAGATTTGCGGTGCAGGTGATTTTCACGGCACTGACGAACGGGTACATTCTGGGATACATGAAAGGTACCATATACAAAGGTTCGAGCAAAGGCGTATGCGTACCGGGACTTAATTGCTATTCATGTCCCGGCGCGGTCGGAGCCTGTCCCATCGGTGCGTTGCAGACGGTAATCGGTAATAAGGACTTCGTGTTTTCTTTCTACGTAATCGGCACACTGATGGTAATAGGAAGCCTGATGGGAAGATTGGTGTGCGGCTGGCTGTGTCCGTTCGGGTTGATTCAGGATCTGCTCCATAAGATTCCTTTTGTTAAAAAGATGAGGGATTTTAAAGGCGACAGGCAGTTGAGATATCTGAAATACATCATTCTGATCGTGTTTGTCATAATCCTACCCGTGTTCCTGTTGAATCCTCTCGGAATCTCCGAACCATGGTTTTGCAAACTGATATGCCCGTCCGGGACGTTGACGGGAGGAATCCCTCTGGTGGCTTTGAATCCGGGGCTGCGGAGCATAATCGGCACGTTGTTCACATGGAAGATTATGGTTCTCTCGGTCGTCGTTATAGCGTCCGTCATTATATACAGGCCTTTTTGCAAATATCTGTGTCCGTTGGGTGCCATCTACGGGATTTTCAATAAGTTTTCACTGTATCAGTATGAGATAGACGGCGAGAAATGTGTAAAGTGCGGTGCATGTCACAGGGCGTGCCAAATGGGTGTCAAGATCTACCGGACGCCCAAAAGCGTGGAGTGTATCAGGTGTGGAAAGTGCATAGACACTTGCCCACACGGAGCGATTTCCACATCTCTCATCGGCAGGAAAAAGATTGAAAAGCAAAAGCAAGTTGAGAAAAAGCAGTCGTGAAATGCGGCTGTTTTTTTATGGTATGCCGGACATGCACAGTCGTTTCCCGATACGATACGGTTAACGATTCGGTAAGTGGTGACTCAATAGGTAAAGAGTTATTGAGTCATGTGCAAATTGTTGAGCCAAGTGCAAGCATAGGCAGAGGAGGAATATTCATATGAATGTAGAAAAAAAGAAAAGCCGGGTTACGGTCGCCGTTTTAATGGTATTTATCATGGCATGTGTAGCGCTTACAGTTTCAAGTTCAAACGTATTTGCAAAGTCTCGTCCGTTCTTTTTCAGGGTGTCGTATAATCAGGAAAATGGTCAGGATGCGAATGGTTGGCGTAGAGGAAATGTTCCTGCATCGAATCGTTGGTCGGTTCTTCTGATCCGCTCAGGAGAAGGTAAGGGATCTTTGACCGACTTTTGGCTTGAAGCCGAAGATGCTATCAATGTTTCGCCTTATATAAGGGTGAGATGCGGCGGAGGCTGGTATAGCCAGACAGCGTATAAAAGCGCAAAAGGTAGGAAAGTCTATCTGACGGCAGAGGACAACAACGATAAGCCGGCAGGGAAGTTATCCAAAGTCCATTATTATTAAAAAAGTAGTGGACAATCGCCTGTATGGTATAATGGCATCAAGAAATGTTTCCCAAAGGTAACCCGGGTGATGTGTTCGAGGAAATTATCCGAGATAATAAATCGTCCAATATTTTATTTTTTATCGAAGAGGAGGGAGAGGTCATTGGCTTTATTAACGCAGCATATTTTATAAGTGTTTGGGAGCACGGAAAGGTATTATTCATAGATGATTTTTTTATTATTGAAGAATTCAGAGGAAAAGGTTATGGAAAGAAAGCCCTCCAAGAGTTAGAAGACAAAATGAAAGTTGAAACTTATAAAAGATTTCAGTTGTTTGCAGAGGAGACCAATCCGAAAGCAGTTAATTTTTATGAGCGGGAGAACTATTCAAAACAAAAATTAAATTTCTTCTGCAAATATCTATAGAATTAACGCCGATTTGAAAAGGAGTAAAGTGCATTTTACAAAAGTCAAAGGAATACTATCTTCAAAGAATGGAATGAATTTGTTCAGAGGCTGCACTCATGGGTGTATTTATTGTGACTCAAGAAGTAAATGCTATCAGATGAACCATAATTTTGAAGACGTAGAAGTAAAAGAAAATGGAATCATCCTTTTGGAAGAGAGGCTAAAACGAAAGCGAAAAAAATGTATGATCGGCTTAGGTTCTATGACCGATCCATATATTCCTGAAGAGTTAAATTTAAATTACACAAGAAAAGCTCTTGAACTGATAAACAGATATGGCTTCGGTATAACGCTTATAACAAAGTCAGCTGATGTTTTAAGAGATTTAGATTTATTTAAAGATATAAATTCAAAAACAAAATGTGTAGTTCAAATGACACTAACGACCTATAATGAAGAACTTTGTAAAAAAATTGAACCTAATGTTTCAAGTACGAGAGAAAGATTTGAAGCATTAAAAACCTTGAGTGATGAGGGGATACCAACAGTGGTTTGGTTGACTCCGATACTCCCGTTTATTAACGATACAGAAGAAAACATTCTTGGGATTTTAGATTATTGCAAAGAAGTAAAGGTATTTGGAATAATATGCTTCGGTATGGGGCTGACACTCAGAGATGGGAATAGAGAATATTTTTATTCCCAGTTAGATAAAAAGATTCCAAAGCTGAAAGAACGATATATCAGAGAATATGGAAACAGTTATATGATAAATAGCAGAAATAACAATAAGTTAATGAATTTATTTCATGAGTTTTGTGAGCAGAATAATATAGTTCACGATAATGAGGCTATCTTTAAGTACCTCAATTTATTTGATGAGAAGGATGGTTCAAAGCAACTTAGTTTTTTTGATGTGTAAACCGCAAAGCTTAAATACAATGCTTAAATACAATTCCCCTTAACTGACAAAGGAGAACCTATGCCTAACAGAAAAACAATAATAAAAAGGTCAATACTTTGTAAAATCATATCGTGTACACTGCTGCTGATCGTTTCGGCTGTTTGCCTTTACGGCTGCGGAGATGTGAAAAAGAATATAAAAAAAGATGTGGAAAAGCACAGCATGATTTACGGACTCACCATAGATGATGCGTGGTATGACGATATTGCATTAAAAGATGTCGTCAGAGGGCTGAAGAACCTTAAAGCAAGACCGACGGTCAGGATAGTAATGTCAAAGGAAATTAAGCCGGCGGAATATGTAAAACTGTTTAAATCCGTAAAGCCTTATGCGGATATAATGGCATGCCCTGTAGACTCTTCCGAAATGAAAAATTTCAAAGACAGTGAAAGTTATCTCCGGAGGTTTAAAGATGCTTACAGACATTTGTCTGAGTATGTAAACATTTGGGAGGTTGGAAATGAAATCAACGGAACGGAGTGGATAAAGCAAAAGCCTGAGAGTATAGTCGATAAAATATCTTCGGCGGCAAATTTTATAAAGAGCAAGGGAGAGAAGATAGAATTGACGCTGTATTGCACCGATTCGCCTCGTAAGGATATGATAGAATGGACGAAAAAATATATTCCTACAAAACTGGCCGGTTCCGTTGACTACTGTCTTGTGAGTTATTATGAAGACGATAACGACGGTTATTACCCTGAATGGAAGAGCATATTCAAGGAACTCGGCAAACTTTTTCCATCGGCTTTTCTCGGCATAGGGGAGTGCGGCAACATCGCTGAAAACGCAACCGAACAGAGTAAAATAGAAATGGCTAAAAAATATTACGGCATGCCCGAATATCATAAGCGCTTTATCGGAGGGTATTTCTGGTGGAATTGGGTTGAGGACTGCATCCCGCATAAAAATAACAAGATATACGAAGCCATCAGAAACCACGGTGTATGATATACGAATATGTTTGTAAAAATGTCTTAAAGGAGACAATCAAAATATTAAAAAAATGTCCGCACCCCTTACTGTTGACATAAAATACCGCAAGATTTAAACTTATACATATCAAAGAAAAAGCCTGCACGATCAGCCGATTAGTTATCCGTGTACTCTGTTGATGTATGCATGCCTGTTTTCCGATACGGTCAGTAGTTTTCAGACAGTAACTGACGCAATAACTTCACGTCGGATTTATTGAGTTACGTGCATGCGAGTAGTGTAACAATATATTTTGGTTCGTGTTTGTTTGCCACTGTGAGAATTTGAGAGGACATATTTTAGTGAGATTCCGTGAAAAATTAGACAAAAAATATTTCAAGATATCGGTTTATGTGATTTTGACCGTGGGGGTGGCGTATGGGCTTATTCTGATCCTCGGTCAGTATAAAGCCATCGGAAGTGGTATATTCAACGCACTTGGTTGGATAGGAAATATAGTCAAACCTATGCTCATAGGTGCGGTGCTTGCTTACATTCTCTATCCTGTCTGCAGAGCGATAGAAAAAAGAATCGCCAAAACCGGGCTTGGAGGCAAAGACGGGAAGAGAAACCATCTTATAGCAGCGATTATCACTATTTTGATATTCGTTCTGATATTGGCGACGATTATAACCATGGTTGCGTTTGCCATAACAAAGCAGATCGACGGAATTAACGGCAACAGTGTAAATACGCTTGTAAACAGCGTCATCAATCAGGCGAAAGCTTTTGAGCATAGTTTCAGAAACTGGTTGAACGACCTGAACATAGAAAAGGGCTACCTGCTTAAGTTTGAAAAAACACTTGTGGATAAGATCACGGAACTGCTGAACCAAACACGGGGATTGCCATACATGTTTGCAGGCATCGCGGCAGGTGCAAGCACCATGATGTTTTCGCTTTTGTTTGCGGTATACTTTTTACTGGATGGTCCAAATCTTAAGAAATACTGGGGCAGTGTGGTGAGAACCATGTGGTCGCAGAAAGCCAACAACAGGATAAGCTATATCTACAGAGATGTGGATGAGGTTTTCAGCGGATACTTCAGGGGGGAAGTGACCGATGCACTGGTGATGGCGGTGCTTGTGAGCATAGCGTTCACCGTAATCGGAATGCCTTACGGAGTGATGATCGGTGTAATGGTGGGGATAGGAAACCTTGTTCCTTACATGGGTCCCATAGTCGGATACGGGCTGACGTTGATAGCGGGTATTGTTACAGGAAATACGGAAACGATGGTCATAGCTATTGTAATTATCGGTATTATTCAGGTGATAGACGGCGCCGTCATAAACCCAAAACTTCTTTCAAACAGCATAGAAATCCACCCAATGCTCGTGATCCTCGCTTTGATCGCGGGAAACAAGGTGGGGGGCTTTGTCGGAATGATCGGAGCCGTTCCTGTTGCGGCTCTGATTAAACTGTGGTTTGAGAGAGCCGTGGAATATAGGAAAAACGAGAAAATCGCCACTGAAAAAAACAAAGAAACAGATAAAAGTGCAACGGAGAAATATAATCGAGACAGAGCAAAGGCAAAGGAGTGACAGTGAAAGAAAAGCAAGGGGGTAAAAAACTCGGCATGCTTTATGACGTACAGGATGCCATAAAGCGACGTAAAAGCGTCAGAAGCTATGACGGCAAGCGACTTTCGGATGAACTTGTGAAAAAAATCGAATCGTTCTTGAAGAGTGCGGACAATCCCTTTGGTGTAAAGGTTGATTTAAAGTATCTGGACGCCGGAAAATTTCACCTTTCTTCACCGTTTGTCACCGGGGAAAAAGCATATGTCGCCGGAACCGTGCAGGCTGTACCGTTTGCGGAGGCGGCTTTCGGATACACGATGGAGAGTTTCGTTCTATATGCGCAAAGCTTGGGGCTTGGAACGGTATGTCTGGGCAGTATATCGAAACGTAAAAATTTTGAGGCAGCTTTGAACAAAAAAGAAAATCAACTTATGCCTTGCGTGCTGCCGGTTGGCTTGAAGGCAAATCGCAGCTCGATAAGAGAAGTTCTTATAAGAAAAAAAGTAAAAGCTGACAACAGACTTGATTTTGAAGATATCTTTTTTGAAAATGATTTTTCATCATCGCTCAGAAAAAAATATGCTGGAGATTTGCTTATACCGCTTGAAATGGTGCGACTGGCACCATCTGCGGCAAATCTGCAACCGTGGCGTGTTGTTGTAAACGGAGGTTACGCACATTTTTATAAGAAGAAAAGCGGTAATTTCGCCGAAAAGGGAATGGATCTTCAGAAAGTGGATATTGGGATTGCAATGTGCCACTTTGATCTTGCAGCTAAGGCGTGCGGAGTTTCGGGAGAATTCATCGTCAAGGTTCCCGGAATAACGCATGATGCCGGAATGGAGTATATAATTTCATATGCTAAAGAAAGTTGACCGGCGTGCCGGTCAGGTGATGTGGCAACTTGATTGTATGCAATATAACAGGAGGTCTGTATGAAACTGAAAGAGTATGCGAAAAAATTGGCAACGGACGATTCTGCGATCCGCGACGTGATTGATAAGAAAGAAACCGTATGGATAAACGAGAGGCTACTTCCGTTTCAGACGATTGAAGGATTATGCGAACTGGTTGTTTCCGATGATGACATTGCGGATGCGGAAGCACGACTTGTGCGATTTGCGCCTTACATAGAGAAGTGTTTTCCCGAAACGGCGGAAACACACGGGCTCATAGAATCACCTCTCAAGGAGATCCCCAATATGCAAAAGCGGATGCGGGAGACTGCATGCGATGGCGCAGGATGGCGGAAGGATCCGGAGTCTGCATATGGCTCCGGTGGGCAGAGTGAAGACGCGGAGAGTTTGAGTGGCGGCATACCGGGCAAACTTCTTCTAAAGATGGACAGTCATCTTGCGATCGCAGGTTCGGTCAAAGCAAGAGGCGGCATCTATGAGGTTTTAAAACATGCGGAAACTCTTGCAATTGAAGCCGGAAAGTTAAGTTTGAGTGATGATTACTCAAAGGTTGCGGATTTGAGAAATTTTTTTGCGCAATACACCGTTCAGGTCGGTTCCACGGGCAACCTCGGATTGTCGATAGGCATCATGAGCGCATTTTTAGGATTCAAAGTCAAGGTTCACATGTCTTCCGACGCAAAGCAGTGGAAGAAGGACATGCTGCGCAGCAAAGGTGTCGAAGTGATAGAGTACAGGGATGATTATTCCAAGGCGGTGGAAGAAGGACGCAAAAATTCCGACATGGATCCGAAGAGCTACTTTGTCGATGATGAGTACTCCGTCGATCTGTTCCTTGGATATGCGGTGGCCGCAAAGCGCTTAAAAAAGCAGCTTGAAGAAATGAATTTGCGAATTGATAATGACCATCCTCTGATAGTTTATGTGCCTGCCGGCGTCGGCGGCGCTCCGGGCGGAATCGCGTACGGTCTGAAAAGATTGTACGGTGATAATGTACATGTTTTTTTCGCAGAACCGGTTATGTGTCCTTCGATACTTGTGGGATTCGCTTCTCAGAGATTTGAAAACGCGAATGTAAAGGACTTCGGATTGAGCGGAGAAACTCATGCGGACGGTCTTGCATGCGCAAGCCCCTCGGGTTTTGTCACGAGAATCGACAACAATCTTGTCTCAGGCGATTTCACCTGTAACGACGGAAGATTGTACGACTACATGCGTATGCTCATGAAAACGGAAGACATAAGGATCGAACCGTCGAGCTGCGCGGCGTTTGCAGGTCCTGCAAATCTTTTGCAACATGAAAACGGCAGGAAATATGCGGCGAGGAATGGTCTTACGGAGAAGAAACTTGAAAATTCCGTTCAGATATGCTGGGCTACGGGAGGAAGGCTCGTGCCTGAAGAAATCTGGCAGGAATATTTGAACACGGAATTGACTATTTGATTTAAAATATATTCCGCAAGATTGTTTTGGGATGCCTTTTCAGGGTATCTATAATGCAACTTTATTTTACAAAATGTATTTGCGCTAATGAAGATGTGACACCGTTTGGATTTGGGAGGAAAAAGAAATGAAAAAACATGTAAAAGGTAATGTGAGTTGGGTCGGGTACATAGACTGGGAACTTGAAAAATTTCACGGTGATGAGTATTCGATAAACAACGGATCGAGTCAGAATGCATATCTGATTGAGGAAGAAAAGACTGTTCTTCTCGATACTATATGGACGCCGCACAGGGAAGATTTTATTGAAAACCTGAAAGAAAGTGTGGATCTCAAAAAGATAGACTATATAATAGTGAACCACGGTGAACCGGATCATTCGGGCTCCTTGCCGACGTTGATGCGTGAAATCCCAAACACGCCTATTTACTGTACTGCAGCGGCGGTAAAGAGCATTGAGGGTCAGTACGGAAAACAGGGATGGGATCTGCGTGTGGTCAAGACCGGAGACGAGCTTGAAGTCGGTAACGGAAAGAAACTCATATTCGTGGAAATGAAGATGCTTCACTGGCCTGACTCTATGGCTACGTATCTAACGGGAGACAACATCCTGTTCTCCATGGATGCCTTCGGTCAGCACTTTGCAGTGGAGGAACTGACCAACGATTTGGCGGATCAGGATTTGTTGTACAGAGAAGCGATGAAATATTTTGCCAACATACTGAATCCGTTTGCGGCCTTTGTAAATCCTAAAATAAAGGAAATCGAGGGTTTCAATCTGCCTATAGATATAATTGCGCCGGCGCACGGTGTGATCTGGCGGGACAATCCTATGCAGATAGTCGAGGCGTACAAGAAGTGGGCGGATGCGTACAAGGAAAATCAGATTACGATAGTCTACGACACCATGTGGGAAGGAACGAAAAAGCTTGCACATGCCATCGGAGAGGAAATCAACAGACAGAGTCCGGACACAATCGTCAAGGTTTTGAATATTTCAAAGGTCGACAAGAATGATATAATGACCGAGGTGTTCAAGTCCAAGGCGATATGCGTGGGGTCGCCTACGTGTGTCAACGACGTTCTGACGAGCGTTGCTGGATGGCTGTCATTCCTGAAAACCCTTAAGTTTAAGGACAAGAAAGCGGCTGCGTTCGGTTGCTACGGCTGGAGTGGGGAATCCGTGAAGATAATCAGGGAAGAACTTGTAAAGGCGGGTTTCGACGTTGTCGATGAGCAGGTGAGAACGAACTGGAATCCCGAAGAAGAGGATTTTGAAAAGATTCCTGAGATGGTAACAGCCTTGCTGAAAGAAAATGATGAGAAAGCCAAGGAAAGCGGGAAAGAGAAAGCCGCAGGAGAGGGCGGCGGAAGATCGTTTGTATGCACGGTTTGCGGATGGGTATATAACGAGGACGAAGGTGCGGAAGACATGGGCATAAAGCCGGGAACCAAGTGGGAAGACCTTCCGGAAGATTTCCGTTGCAAGATCTGCAAGGCGCCGAAATCGAAATTCGTGGAAGAGGATGAATAAACAAGGTTTATCGTTTGCATATTTATGCATTATGAATTTAAAAATGCAGTGAAAAAAATATTATGGATTTTAATAGGAGGAAAAGAAAATGAAATATCATTGCAAGGTATGCGGAGAAGTTTTTGAAGTTAAAGGCGGTGAGAAACCGGTCTGTCCTGTATGCAAGGCAGAGGGTGACGATCTTGAAATCGTTAAGGAAGAGGCTGCGGCATCTTCGGGAAACCCTTATGCGGGAACACAGACGGAAAAGAATCTTGAGACCGCTTTTGCAGGGGAATCACAGGCGAGAAATAAGTATACGTACTTTGCGTCGGTGGCAAAGAAAGAGGGTTATGAGCAGATCGCGGATCTCTTCCTGAAAACCGCCGAGAACGAGAAAGAGCATGCGAAACTGTGGTTTAAAGAACTGAATGGAATCGGAAGTACCGCCGAGAATTTGGGTGCTGCGGCGGCAGGTGAGAATTACGAGTGGACCGACATGTATGCCGGCTTTGCAAAGACTGCGGAAGAAGAAGGCTTCCCGGAACTTGCTAAGAGGTTCAGGCTGGTCGCTGAGGTCGAGAAACATCATGAGGAACGTTACAGAGCCCTTTTGAAGAACGTTGAAACGGCAAAGGTATTTGAGAAGAGCGAAGTAAAGGTATGGGAGTGCAGAAACTGCGGACACATCGTGGTTGGAACAAAGGCGCCGGAAGTATGTCCGACATGTCTTCACCCTCAGAGTTTCTTCGAGGTTCATGCCGAGAACTATTAAAAATTCAGTGGATCTATCGGACTTGCCGCCTAGGCTGTCCCAAAAAATGTCCGCACCTCCGAGTGTGAGATTTTTTCTGTAAATTAATCTTCTATGGCAGTTATTAGAAGAGTCTCGCCGGAAATCGAAAAAGACGGTGTTCCCCCGCTTCTGTTAAAGGAAGCATGAGGACACCGCTTTTTTCATGACATAACTTTTTGATTCTACATTTAACGGCTATCAGTTTTAGCGATAAATTTCAGATTGTGGGGTTTCAAGCTCTGCAAAACCGTCCGAAAGTCTCTTTCGTGCAACTTCAATATAGGGATACGTAATGGCGTTTGCAGGACAGTGATGATAACACTCAGCACATAAAATACAGTGCTTAGGGTCACGAACCATTCGTATTGTGTTGTCAATATATGCGAACATATTGACAGGGCAGACCGCAACACATTGCTCACAGCCAATGCATTTTTCTGCATTGATTGTAACTTTCTTATATTTTCCATGAATTTTTTCCTGGCTGAAAATGCGGAACATAATTCGTTTCATAAACGGTGCATATGCAAGTTTCTTTCCTGCATCGAGCACAGCCATCTTGCCGTTCACAATCTTTTCTGCTATTTCTGCCGCTTCCGCAAGGATTTGATCCTCAATCTTTCCCGGCAGATTTGGATTGATCCGTTTTTTGAAAGTCGCTGTCAAAGTATGCTCCGCAGCAATCTTAACGCCCATAATCGGAATATAGCCTCTGTCGCTAAGCGCTTTACCCATTTCTTCAAGTGCAACACTGCTGTGCACTCCCCCATATGTCACAAGCGGAATCGCCGGAATCTGTTTTTTCTTTTTTCGAGGGAGCGCCCGTATTGTCCTGAGCATATTCTGTTCACAATGTCCCGCATATACCGGCGCACAGGGAATCAACAGATGATGTTCGCCGAGATCATTGAGCAATGTTTTTCTAATTGTGAGGTCCTGAAGATACTTATCGTTTTTTGTGATGTTGATCATATTACAGGAAATTCCATTATCCTCAAGCAGATGCATGAATTTTTGTGCCGCGATGAGAGTATGGCCTGATGGACTAAATACAATAAAAACGACTTTCATTGCTTATCACTTTCCTTCCGTTTAGAATCAAAATAATAATGACCGATTGCTATCACACAGTCTAATGTGTCGTTTTCCTTACATAATGCCGTCGCTGTCTTTTTGTCATAACTGGTTCCTACCCAGCAGGTGGAGAGTCCCATTGCGGTCGCTTCAAGGATTATTTTTTCGCTTTCTTTTACACACTTTGAATCAATCGGTCTATTTGTATACTTTCTGCGAGAGCATCTTTTTTTCATGGCATAAAGGTATTTTTCGATTTCCATTTTTTCTCCTCCTTAACACAAAACTTGAAAGCAGATTTTGCTCAATATGTAATTAAATTAGGCGCATCTAATCTGTGTTTTATTCTACTTATTCACGTTTTTAACGTCAATGAAAGAACGTGATGATTAGCTGTTAGCAGAAACTATTTATCGAATGGAGAAAATATGATTTTATGAGCAAGCAATTAGAAAAAACACTTTAAGAATGGTATAATATCGGCAAATATTTAGAGAGAAAAATTTGGAGTTATAGGAGATGAAAATGGAATTATTCAGTTGTGTGGCGGAGAAATTGAAAGAGTTAAATATTCAATATCAGCTTGTTGAGCATGAACCGGCGTTAACTACAGAGCAAGCAGATAAATTCATAGAAGGCATCGAAGGTATTAGAACAAAAACAATGTTTTTAACGAATAAGAAAAAGGCGATATGATCATCAATACCGGACAGAGAACGGACATCCCGGCCTTCTATGCCGAGTGGTTTGCGAACAGACTGAAAGAAGGCTTTGTCTGTGTCCGCAATCCCTATAATCCGAATCAGGTTAGCCGCTACCGCCTCGATCCTTCTGTTGTGGACGTGATCGGTTTCTGCACAAAGAATCCTGCACCGATGTTCCCTTATATAGATTTGCTGAAAGATTACGGGCAATACTGGTTCGTCAGCATCACGCCTTACGGGCGGGATATTGAGCCGAATGTGCCGGATAAGCATCGTCTGCTTGACGATTTCAAGAAGTTGTCCGAAAAGATCGGCATCAATTCTGTCGGATGGCGTTATGATCCGATCTTTTTTTCGGAGCGATATACCACGGAGTATCACCTCCGAGCCTTTGAGCAAATTGCATCCACATTGGGCGGTTACACGAAAACCGCAGTCATCAGCTTTATCGACCTATATCCGAAGGTCAAACGAAACTTTCCGGAAGCTCGGGAGGTCACAAGGGAACAGTGTTTGACGCTGGGTAAGAAGTTTGTTGAGATTGCCTCTGCCCACGGTATGACGGTCAAGCCATGCGCGGAGGGGGACGAGCTTGCTGCCTATGGTGCCGATTGCAGTGGGTGTATGAGGATCAGCGATTACGAAAAGGCTATCGGCAAGCGCCTTGATGCGCCCAAAAGAAAGGGCGCGAGGGCGGAATGTGCCTGTTATCTCTCTTGCGATATCGGCGCTTACAATACCTGTAAGCATCTGTGCAGGTACTGCTATGCAAATGCGGAGTCTTCAAAGGTTCTGGCGCAGAGCCGCCTGCATGACCCTGCATCTCCTTTCCTGATCGGCAATTACAAGGACGGAGATGTGATCCATGACGTGCCCCAGAAGTCATGGATCGACGAGCAGACAAGCCTCATGATTTGACAGAGGATGAAACGATGAGCCAAACAGAAAAACGGCTGTTTCTGATCCGGTTTCTTTTGGACGAACAGCCGGTATATCGAGATATAAAAATCCCATCCGATGAAAGGAAGCAAAGGCAGCTACTGCGAAGCCTGTTCAACATGCGTATGCCCGCATCGATAAGCGGAGATCGCCCTGCGGAAGGTGAAGGATTATCAAACAAGTACACACAGCAATATTGAGGTGATTTTCAATGTTTTCAAGGAAGTCGATTACGAAATCTACCGGGACTTACTCAAATAATGTTAAATTCTTGAAACAAGCTTTTGCAAACGCAGATGCCGTTGTAATCGGTGCGGGGGCCGGGCTCTCTACCTCGGCGGGCTTCGTTTACAACGGGGAACGATTTGAAAAGTATTTCTCGGATTTTGCGTCGAAATATCGTTTTACGGATATGTATTCCGGCGGCTTCTATCTCTATTCCACACAGGAGGAGTTTTGGGCGTATTGGAGCCGGTATATCTGGGTAAACCGATATATGGATGCGCCGAAACCGGTATATGACGAGCTTCTGGACTTGATAAGGGATACGGACTATTTCGTCATTACCACTAACGTAGATCACTGCTTTCAAAAAGCGGGATTCGATAAAAAACGTCTGTTTTATACACAGGGCGATTATGGACTGTTCCAGTGTAGCGAGCCGTGCCATGACAAGACCTATGAGAACGAGGATATGGTTCGCGCCATGGTGCTTGCGCAGGGTTGTGAGATCAGGGATGATAATGAGTTGATCGTGCCGAAGGGCACCACGCTGAAAATGAAAGTTCCTACCGAGATCCTGCCCGTCTGTCCGGTTTGCGGCAAGCCTTTGACCATGAATCTCCGCTCCGATGATAAGTTTGTTGAGGACGAGGGCTGGCATCAAGCGGCTGATCGGTATGAGAACTTCCTTAGTACCCGTGGCGGCAGGGTGTTGTATTTGGAGCTCGGCGTAGGGTACAATACGCCGGTCATTATCAAGTACCCCTTTTGGCAGATGACGGCAAAGAACCCGGAATCCATCTATGCCTGCGTCAATTACGGCGAGGCAATTTGCCCGGAGGATATTTTGAATCGTTCTATTTGTGTGGATGGAGATATCGGCGATGTGATAAAAGCTTTGAAATTGTGATAAAAGCTTTGGGTAAATTCGCAAAGTAAGTTCCGGTGACGCCGGAAGTTGCCTTTACTGTGAGAAATCAACGGAATTAAGTTTAAGAAGCCTATAAAAACATATCAAATTTAAGGGTATATTGACCTTTTTCAGTAATTCATGGCATGGCAAACAAGCCTTGAGAAAAAGCTTCTCAAAGTAAATTCCGTCTCAAATGAAGTTAGTTTGAGAAATATTCTCTACCCTCATAAGCGATTTTGCTGTATACTATACAGGGTTTTGTCCACTACTTTTTTAACAGTAGTGGACTTTGGATAACTTCCCTGCTCGGTATCTTTTCGATGCCAAGCAGGGAAGCTGTTTTTTTCCGTAAGTAAAAGAAAAAAGGTCATACGGGCTTTTTCCGCCAAGGCTGTTTCTTACAATAGAGTTAACGTGTGAAAAGATTAGATTGACACCATCTTGCGTGAAATTGTCAAAGCTTGTACCCTTTGGGCATATATCTCTGAACAAGGTGTGATTCTTTTCCACGTGTGGTTTGTCCGAAGGTCTCATCGGTCTGCAAAAGAACACGGATGTTTCCTTTGCCCCATCAAGATCAAGTTCAATTGCGTTCACATCCGAAAATTCGTTGCCGTTATCGGTTAGGACCAGAGGTATGATATCACCAAAACGCATATCGTTTTCCCGGAACTTACGCTTAATGCCGGCAAAGACATTTGAGACATTTGCGCAGGCTTTTGAATCAAGTAAAAACGCAGCCATGAAATTACAGAAGGTAAAGTCCACAGTCAATATCACCTTGCCGCCCGGTGTACCTATTACAGTGTCCATTTCAACCCATGAGCCTATAGCTTTTTCTTGGATGAACTGCATGAAGTCTTCATGGCTTCTGCCTATGCGTATGCCTGAAGGAACGTATGAAGGCGCTCTCTTTTTGCGTGGCTTGAATTTAACCTTTCGTGGCAGGTCAAGAGGATCTATATAGAAAGAAAGGCCTTGGCAAGGTGCCTGTAGACCGTGGCAAGAGATACATC
>CALIBC010000238.1 GCA_938045615.1 uncultured Clostridia bacterium
TGAGAAGAAGAAAGCGCTCAGCAACAAAACGAAATAAAAGAGCCTCGCCAGACATTCTGTCCAAGGCGAGGCTTTTTCTCATAGATCCCCAGCCGTGAGGGACAACTTTGTGATGAGCGTCTGCTTGAGCTGCTGCATACGTAGGGCCTGCCCTTTGCATAGGGGGGGCTTGGCCTGCTGCGATTTATCTAGTGCAAATACCACGCGCGCCTTCTCTTGCTCGTTTTGGATGATGTCGATGGATAGTTTAATGGCCTGAAGACATCCCCATTCGTCTCGCAGCGCCAGGCGATAGGAGAGCGATAGCAGGGCGTCGAGGAGCTTACTATGCTGCTCGTCGGTAAGCTCTGCGTGGGTCAGACGCTCCAGTGTGTTGAATGCATGCTCAATGCTATCGTCGATTCCGCTGTGCTCGATTTGGCAACTGAACGTGCTCATTTCTTCGATGATGGCCGTTGATATGTAGAGAGCCTTCATCGGATCACCCAAGGAGATCTCATCATCCACAGAGAAACTGATATCGTCCACAGCGTCAATCAATCGATCGATGTCGTCGTAAGAGAATGGAGTAGTTATTGGGTGATTGCACATGTTGATGAGTGACCGAAGATGTAGCTTATACAGGTCGGGCGACACTGTGGGCAGGAATTGGAGGTTTCTCACTAAAAAGATTTGCTGGAAGAGGCTGTCGTCCCTGCAGAGAGTGTGGACGAAAAGTCGCAGATCGTCGTAATTCATCTCCTCAAGCATCGTCGCCACTTGTCTAGGGACGGAGCGATCGTGTTCCATCTCTTTACTCAGTGGTGGCGCAGTGTAGAGACCATTCTCGCGCAGGTAAAACAGCGAGGCCACGACATGTTTGCAGACCGGCCCCCAAACGTAGGGACAGCTACAATCGTGGTCTGTGATGGTGTCGCCCCAAAATCTCAAATAGACCGTGTACCGTTCCGTTCCCATCACCGCGAGCTCAAATTCTCCTTCGCTGAGTCTTTTCACCCGCACCACGTGGTCATGTTCGAAATAGTCGCGACCTCGCTTCAGGATCGTCTTGTTTACTTGCTCCTCAAATTCGTTCAATGACAATTCCATTTTCTGCCTTATTCTGTGGTTTGTAAAACAAAGAGGGGCGGAAAAACTGATCCCGCCCCTCATCGATAGCAATTTGCCGATGTTCCTATCGGAGCTCAAACGCATCCCCATCCTCTAAGACGGGGAACTTCCGCCGGAAGGCGGCGAGGCGCTCCAGGTCGAGCACGGCTTCGGCTGCGCTGACGTGGT
>CALIBC010000239.1 GCA_938045615.1 uncultured Clostridia bacterium
AACAGATACGAAAATAGCCACCCCGATCCGGGATGGCTATGTGGAATGACTCGGTATGGCTTGGGAGGGAGAAGGCGGGAAAAGGAGGGAGGAGAAAGGGAGATCTTTCTTAGTGCCCTATCCCCACCGATTGTAGAAAACGCTGCAAGACAGGGACGTCGGACAGAATGATCCGGCCGTCCATCACGTCGCCAGAATGTAGATGATCGGCAGAAGTGAATCGGATCGTGACTTCCCTTTGCCGACCATCGGCTGATGCCGGCTCTCTTGAGGTTTCGCTGACGGTCGCCTCGATAAAACCCGCCAGCGGGTCGTCGATATAGTAATGTCTGTACGAAAAATGAGTTGGCTTCAACAGTCTCAAAGACATTGTCGAAACCAACTCAAACCATATATGCGTAAAGAAAAGATACTATCTTTATCTATCAACTATCTCCTTCTTATTGAAGGATGACGTTTGTGATTTAGATAGTGTGCTCCACCTTTTGCGCTTATGAACATTCAATATCTACTCTGTGGGAACTTTAGAAGGATATAAATAATTGGGCATCTAAACTATTCAATCTTCCACCACTGAAATCGTCAACATCCAACAATTTATTTAGAAGTCCCCATCTATAACTAAGTGCGACGTCTATTTTCCCAAAAGTGTATCCTAATCTTGGAGTAATAGAGGTATCAAAAACCCATCGGTCATCTTTTGCACGTCTATAATAAAGAGTAGGAGATATACCGAATCCAGCATAAAGACCTTTCCAAAAACGGTAGTTTATACTCGGTGTTGCTGATAGTGAATAAAGCGCAATCTGTCCAGAAGGAAGAATGGAGTTACCTACTAATAAAGAGGAGATTAAATAACGTGAGTATTCCATCGCTCTACCTCCGGCGACTAAGTCCACATCATAAAAGAGAGGCTTTTGTCGGTAAATCATACGCAATTTATATCCAATAAAGAGACCTCCCCTACGAGAGAAGGTTGCACTTCCTCCATTGATGTTATCACTGTGATCATATTGAAGGTTGCTAATAAATCCGAGTGAGCCCCCAAGTGTCACACCGTGATTAATCTCCTGAGATTTAATTACAGACAGGGAAACTGTAATTAGAAGAAGGGTTGAAACAACCTTTCTCTTGCATTTATATCGTCCAATCGTCCTCATACGTCAATTTTGCTGTGTTGCATCATAGTTGATATAAAAATCAAATGTTCCAGGAATACCTCTATATTCAACAGTCGCTAACGTAGAAAAAAAACGAGGAATGCCTCTCCATTGATAATCATGAGAAGAATAGCCTGACTTGTATTTAACATCCGACAGCTCACCTCTTAGAGTTAATGATGTCGATGAATAGTAGTTATACCATACGCCAAATGCAGCCTTCTTTCTAAAGCAAACTTCAACTTCCATGTAAGGAAAAAACATATACACATTGTCATGATCATGGAATTTGTCGGCCTTCCTGTTAACATTAACCCAGAGTTTGCGATCTCTTCTATCATTGTATTTCGTGGAAAGTTTGTTGACTTCCAGCGATGATGTATTTACGCCAATCCGAACTTCACTCTTTTCCTCTGGCATTGTAAGCCCCATCTTCTTCAATTGTCCGTATGTGAAGATATCCCTTTTATTAACAATTTTATTTCCTATCACAACATATCCTTCTGGGTTCACTAATCGAGCAACGACGATATTGCTAACAGGGCGAAATGCGCTATAATCGCCTTCTTCCTCAGGGAAATACAAACAACTGTATTTCTCCTTGAATTCTTCATATCCACCAACTCTCTCATAATAAGACTCGGCTTCCATTAACGCGTCTGTATAGACATCTTCCAGTGATCGGAATTGTGATGGAAACGCTATGGGTGATGAAGCCGCCCTCCTCAATTTTACACTTATAGGAGATTGTATCGAACCGACTGTTGCTTGGGCAAATTGCTGATGCTCCAATTCTCGAATTGCAGCAGTAAATGCTGCATCATCTTTGAAGCGCAGGGCGTAATTGGCACCTCCAGCAGCCCCCATTTTACGTAAAGAAATAATGCTATCGTCAACTTTCTCGAATTTTTTTCTATCGGATTGGATAAGAACTAATTCGACTCCTACCTTCTCGCCCTGTATTTTTTTTACTACAGGCACGACATCGTCGTTGCTATCGGTACATGAAGCCAAAACTGCCACTACAATAGCAGTGAGTGAAATAAGATATTTCATACTGGTCGTTGTGTTAATTGTTTTGCAAAGACACTTCTTTATGGGTTGTCCGGAGTTGTATTAAAACGAGCCTTAAATACTAACTCTCGAGGTATCCCTCGATATTTAATTACGACGAAATCTTCCCAAATGCTTGGTCGTATTGGTAGTAAAGCTATATAGTCGTGAGAAGAGTAGCCTGTTTCTTTATGCTCATACCAACAGTTGACTTGGAACGGAGAATCTTCCGGAGGATACTGATGTTGTATCTTAAGCTCTGTTTCCGACCAATAATTGTACCACGCACCAAGAAGTCCTTTTTTTCTAAAACAAACTTCGAAGATTCTATGTGCACGATTACCTTTTACATTTACCCAAACTTTACGATCTTTTCTATCGTTATACTTTGGAGACATTCCGTCTATCTCCTGCTCTTCCCCTCCGGATGACCTCAGTTGATTTTCATCTTTATCTTCAGGCATAGTTAGTCCTAACTCTTTTAATCGCTCATAGGAGAAAACATCCTTTTTGTTGAAAATCTGATCTCCAACAACAACATACCCATCAGGATTCACTAATCGAGCAACAGCTTCGTCGCTAACAGGACGAAATGCACTATAGTCACCCTCTTTTTCAGGAAAGTACAAACAGCTATACTTTGCTTTGAACTGTTCATACCCTCCCGGCCTCTCATAATAAGATTCGGCTTCTTTCATTGCTTCTACATAGGCATCTTCCAAAGAATAGAATCCTGTTGGAAGATCTACGATAGAATTCGATTTAATCGATTCTGTAGCAAGCAAACGCCTTAAACTTGGCTGACCAAAGTGCTGAGCATCAAAATGTCTAATGGCATTCATGTAGGCGGCTTCATCTTTAAAATGAAGAGCATAGTTGGATACTTTGGATAACTTGCCCTTACGTAAAGAAATGGCGTTATCATCAACTACCTCAAACCTCTTCCCATCGGCCTCTATAAGGACCAATTCCACGTCTTTGACATTTCGCGCTGTGTCTTCTTTTGATACAACGCCCTCTTCTTTAGAGCATGCCGTTAAAGCAATAACGCTCCATAGGAATAAAAATAATCTTT
>CALIBC010000240.1 GCA_938045615.1 uncultured Clostridia bacterium
AGGAATATTATAGGAGAATGAGTCGGGCTATAAATCCATATGGTGACGGGAGGGCATGTGAGCGAATTGTTTCAATTTTTAGTTTGGATGGATGATGCTCTCTTTGGGAATAGTCTAAAAACAAAGATTATTTTCAAGTGAAGCGATAGGGTTAAATTTAGATTTATGAGGGAATCGAATTGCAGATGTCCGCTTTGTGGCAATATAATAAAGAGTAGAATAGAGAGTGTGAGAACTATAGATATATCTAATTTGTATCGAAGAGTTTACAAAAAGAATATAGACTATATCTGGAAAAGTGTGGAGAGATTGGACTATGTTCTTTGCCAAAAATGTGGTCTGCGTTTTTTTCATCCAATCATATCGGGGGATGATGATTTTTATAATATTTTGCTAAAAGACGAATGGTACTATCTGCATGAGGGGAAAACGGAATATGATTATTCGCGTAAGTTCATCGAAGAGGATGATCGAGTCTTAGATATAGGTGCTGGAAGAGGTGCTTTTAGACATTATTTGTCAGAGAAGAATTATTATCAGGGCTTGGATCTTAGTAGTAAAGCTATAGAACTTGCTAAAAAGGATGGAGCAAATGTTTTGCCAATTCCAATAGAAGAATTTAGTGAGGAGAATAAAGAGAGGTTTGACGTAGTCTCTATCTTCCAAGTAATAGAACATATTTCTTCGTTGGATAAATTCATGTGTTCTGCAATTGATTGCATTGTGAAGGGAGGACTTTTGATTGTTGCAACGCCAGATAATGATGGATTTATTAAGTATGTATCTAATTTTTGCCTGAATTTACCTCCCCATCATACTCTTCATTGGAATGAGAGATCACTAAGGTCTATGGCTGAGAAATATAATTTGGAGGTTCTGGATATCTATAGAGAACCGGTGTCCAGCGTCCATAGACAATGGTGGTATAATACAATGTCAACGACTTACCTTAATCGTCTTCTAAGAAGAGATTTTCGGATGATTGATTATAGGTTTACATATAAGATTGTGCGTTTGGTGGCTAAAATATTAGCTCAATTTTACAAACTGTCTGGAGAGCATAAGAAGTCTTTTGGGCAGAGTATCATTATGGTATGCAGAAAGCCCGATGTTTAACTTCTGTACTCTCTTTGACTCCGCCTATCTATCGCGAGGCTTAGCGATGTATGAATCGCTTTGTCGCCATTGCCAAGAATTTCATTTGTATGTTTTTGCATTTAACGACGCCTGCTACACGACATTGAGGTCGTTATCTCTGAATAAGATGACGGTGATCTCATTGAGTGAGTTTGAGGATGATGAATTACTGCGTGTTAAGCCGGTTCGTACACGAGGAGAATATTGTTGGACATGTACTTCGTCTACCATACTGTATGTATTAGATCGGTTTAATGTAGAGAGCTGTACATATTTAGATTCTGATCTCTATTTTTTCTCATCCCCACAGTCCTTATTTGATGAGATGGGAGATGATGCAGTGATGATTACCCCTCATAATTATACA
>CALIBC010000241.1 GCA_938045615.1 uncultured Clostridia bacterium
AAAATCAAGAAGTGTCTGCAACACTTGAAAAGCCCTGGAAATTTCTTCTTTTGACATACCTCTTTGAATATTTTGACAAATCATCCCAACCTCCTTATCGTGTTTGTTCCTTCGTTCTTTTTTTCTGCCACTGTTCTAAAAGCTTTACAATAATAGTTTGCATTTGCTGTGGTGTATAGGATTTTGGAAAATATTTTTGCAGCACATCATGGGAAATCGTAATGGTAGTCATATCGTCTTTTTTGACTTCGCTCATGACGCTGCAAATATCTTCTGGTTTGCAGTCTCCTTGTAAGCTGAGTTTTTTGAGGCGCTGCGCCTGAGAAAGAGAAGGAGAAGTCTGTGCAAAATCCATTGCTTCCAAAAATTGCTTTTGCTCTTCTGGCTTTAGATAGGAAAGTTCTACTGCCGGGTTAAAGGCGATTTTCTTTTCATCCACCATGCTGCGGATTTCTGGAATCAATTCCGTTAAACGAATGAATCTTTGAACTTGTCGACCACTTTCACCGGTATCTTGCCCAATCCTATCCGCTGCTTCCGACTTCCCGACAACTTGTCGGGAAGTCGCATCCTTGTGTAAATCCGTTCTTTCGCCTTGTCGCTTTATGGCTTCCAGTTTCATCTTATAGGCAAAAGCACGCTCACTGGGCAGAATATGTTCTCTTTGCAGGTTGCTGTCCACCATAAAAATAATGGCAGTATCATCATCCATGTCCCGCACAATCACTGGGAGCGTTTCCAATTCGGCAAGTTCGGATGCTCGCAGCCGTCGATGCCCAGAGATGACTTCATAGCCGCCTTGTGGATCCGGGCGGGCAATGATTGGAGTTAAAACACCATATTGTTTTACACTTTCCACCGTTTTTTGCATTTCCTCATCGTCGATTACTCGAAAGGGATGCCCTTGAAAGGAGTGTAGCAAAGAGAGTGGAAGCATCTGCACATGCTCCTGTTGACTTTTTTCTCGGCTCTCTTCCGTGGAGAATATATCATCGTAGCTGCTCAAGGTTATGTTTCCGCCTTTTCTCGGCATGCTTTACCACCTCCCTTGTCAACTGCCGATAGGCCTGTGCGACTTTTCCTTCCGGATCATATTTGAAAATGCTTTTTCCTTCCTTGCTGATTTCTGAAGCACGAACGGAGCGGGGAATTTCCGTGTCATAGACTCGGATTTTTCCTCCATAAGCATTTCGGATTAATTCACTGATTTCTTTTGCGTCATTTGTACGAGAATCAACCATCGTCAGCAAAATACCTTCAATCTTCATTTTGGGATTGATTTGTCGCCGGATCTTATTGACGGTCTGCAAAAGTTGCTCCAATCCCTTGGCAGGAAGATAGGAGGCTTGTACAGGAATCAGTAATGTATCGGCTGCTGCCATAGCATTGATGGTTAACATTCCCAGACTGGGAGAGCAGTCTAATACAATGAAATCATAATCTCTCTTTGCCTCTTTCAAACATTCCTTTAGCACGGTTTCCCTGCTAATCGTGTTGACTAAAGATATTTCCATGCCGGAGAGTTCTATGCTGGAGGGCATGAGATCCATCCCCTCTGCATGATGCAGAACTCCTTCTCTAAAAGAAAAGGGTTCTGTTTCCACCACTCTTTTCATCATATCCGTAATGGTTATCGGCAGTTTTTCTGGTTTTGGATAACCAAGGCTAATCGTGAGAGAGGCTTGGGGATCGGTATCAACCAGCAATACCCTCTGTCCCTCCATCACAAGCCCTGCTCCCAGATTTTCACAGGTTGTTGTCTTTCCGGTTCCGCCTTTTTGATTTACGCAGGCAATGACCGTTGCTTTTGGATTCATTTTTGGGTGTTCCTCCCCCCCTTAAAAAAAAAAAATTTTTTTTTTTTTTTTTTTTTTTTTTTT
>CALIBC010000242.1 GCA_938045615.1 uncultured Clostridia bacterium
TTTTCAAAAAGCAGCGCTGGAAGCTGCACTTCCGGAGTCACTTTTCAAAAAGCAGTGCTGGAAGCTGCACTTCCGGAGTCACTTTTCAAAAAGCAGCGCTGGAAGTACGCGTCGGCGGAGCTAAAACCGTAGAGAAATCATCGCGAGTAATCTGTTGGAGTTTCTCGCGCGTGAGGTGTTTCACTCCATTCAGTCGACGCGCCTGCGCCATCACCAAATCGTCATAAAGATTTCGCACGAAACGGCCGTTGGCAAATTCTTTTTCATGGAGTGTGTTATGCTCTTGAAGATATTCATTCAGCATTTCTCCACCTTCTTCGCACAATTGGTAGTCGTTATCCTGACACATTTTATACAGCATCAAAGCCAATTCTGCGGAGCTGTAGTTGTCAAACTCAATGAAGGTATTAAAGCGTGAACGCAGACCCGGATTAGATTCGAAGAACTCATGCATCGGTGTGGTATATCCTGCCACAATGACCACAAGATCCTCCCGATAATCCTCCAAGGCCTTAGTCAGCTCTGTCAGACATTCTCGCCCATAGGAGTCGGAGTTTTGGTTTTCCGTAATGCTGTATGCCTCATCAATAAACAAGACCCCACCTCGTGCCCGCTGCACCACATCTTTTACTTTCAGCGCTGTTTGACCTTGGTAGCCAGCGATGAGGTCTGTGCGTGAGACCTCTGTGAAATGCCCTTTTGAAAGAAGCCCTAAACGACAATAGATACCTCCCACGATGCGCGCAACGGTTGTCTTACCCGTACCCGGATTCCCGGTAAAGGCCATGTGTAGTGTATTGCGTTGTGCTTTGAGGCCCTGTCTCTCACGGAGCATGGTGATATGCTGATAGGCTACGAGATCAGAAATGGCTCGCTTGACTCGATCTAACCCAATAAGCTGATTAAGATCATTCATCCAGTCCTCAAGGCTGCGCTGTTCTTCAGCATGGCTTCCTCCCTTTTCGCGAATAATGGCGTCCAACTGTTCGAGTCCCAGCCACAGGGCTACATTCTTTTTGGCGGCCTTGACGATTTGAATTACTCGTTCATCCTTAGCAAAGGACTTCAGCACCTCTCCGAGCAGGCTAACAAACGTTCGCACGGCCTGTCGATCACCACGCAGCAGCGCCTGTGTAACCATCGTGAACCGACCGGATTTTCGGGCGGCAGCATCAAGTGCGGCGGCACAAGCCAGTAAGTCTTCCTTGCATTTGTCTTTCATCAACCCCAATGCAGGAAATGTGCTAAAAGAAGAAGCAGAATAAGACTCCACGATACACCAACAGCCCACCAAAGACGACGCATCTTTTGTGATGCATAGACAATGACCTGAGCAGATGAAAGTGTCTCAGCTTTCTCCAACAGTTTTTCTTGAGACCTCAGCTGCTCCTGAAGGATCTCCAGTTGTTCGGAATGCCGCTTAACGACGTCTTTCAATTTCATCAGGCCTTTGACCGTTTTTCCTATATCCTGAACTGCCTGAGAAGCATTTTCGGCAGCATTTTCGGCTCGATCGCTAACTTCTTTGATCTGCTCGACATTCTGCACGATGCCCGCGATGTAGTCACTGTCGAGCGTCTCAATGGTCTTATAAACAGTTCCAAATCCAGCTGTGAGGTAATTGATGTTTTGTTGATTCTTGATCATCACATCACTCATCTTCCGAGTGAATTCATTGAAATCTTCACCAGTCACCTTGTATTTAACCATTCCAAAGAGGCCGCCTCTTATATCTAAATCGCGAAACTCAAAGTGATTTTCAGATGTCTCTGAGAATTTCCTGAGTTCTTCTTTCTGCCTATCAAAGCTGTGTCGGGCTACTTCAAATCTTGTTTTACGCATAAAAAATGGAGGTTATAGGTTATCTAAATCGCGAAGAATATCGTCAAGCATTTCCTCGCTCTCTTTCTGTATTTGTTTGTCTTTTTGATCTTGTTCAGTCCGTCTTTGAGCTGTTTTATCGATATCGTTATACACCTGTCGAGCATAGTCTGCGGCCTCGTTATGGCGCTGCATGATTGATCCGGCCGTCTCTGTTTTTATCTGTTCCACCTTTGCCACAGTCACTTCTTGCAATTGAAACTGTGTCCTAAGTACGACATTGGCACGCTCAATCTGGCTCTTCTCGTTCTCTCGGCGCAGCTGCTTTTGAATGAGATTATCGATAAAGCGCAACAAAAGGGCTCCGATAATTCCGCTGATCAAAGCTCCCACAAAAACACCTATGATGCTACCCAAACTTCCAAGAAGCGGGATCTCAATCGCAAAAAACGGAATCGAGGCAAACCCTTTTTCTATGACTCCACCCATAACAATAGCACCGCCTGCTGTAAGACCTGCCACTACAATCTTACTCACCTCAAGCAGCTTTCTGCTGAGAGGGAGTGACTTATTTTTTGGATCACGGAAGAATGCAATGGCTTGCTTGACCGACAGCCAGCCTTGCTTGAGGAAAATCAGAGCCTTCTTAATCGTCCCCACAATCGGTCCGAAGATGGCCGTTGCGATGGTGCTCAACCCAACGTCTGCGGCGTTTGTTAGGTGTTGCTTGAGATTGTGTACGAATGTCCGTATAGCCTCTCCCATCTTCTTAAAGAAGCTCTCTAATGAGCGCTGGCCTGATCGGAACCATGACACAAGATGGCGAAGAATGTCCTTGACCAAAGAGGCAAGAAGAGTCATCACTACGGCCTTGAGCGTTTGTTTTCCAATACGCTTTGTCTCACCGATTCGAGACTGCAGCCCTGCGTCTTTCGAGCGTTGCTCTGCCTCCTTCATAAGTTGTTCCAACTTCTCTCTGGCATGACGATCCTTCTCGCGAAATTTCTGCTTCAACTCCGGGGTAAGTTGTTCAAAAATCTCTTCCGGCAACTGGCCTTTGCTATTCGGATTATTCAGCCACTCCTCTAACTTAAGATCACTCTTGGAACGGTTGAGACTGCTATCCATTTCCAGCAAGTTGTCTTCGCTATTGGCAAAATTTGTTTGTTGCTCTAACGAGAGATGCGCATTCATACCCGGATTTCGTATGATTTCTCCGGCCGAAACGGTATGATCCATATCCGTCCTATTTGCTTTGTTTCCAGAGGGGCGACCTTCATCGAAAGGTTTTCTTGCGCCACTCTTTATGTTGGCCTCTTCTCGTTTGACTCGATTCTGGTGAGTTTTTATCTGTCCATTAGCCTCATGTTCGAAATTTCCCTGCCAATCATCATAACGCTTTTGATAGTTAACTATCGTATTATGCGTTGCAATCTTGCCTTTGGCAAAGTTTTCTGTGGTTTGGTAGTGGGCGTCTTTACTCAAATCGAGATTGAGGCCCTTGTTTTCCTTAATGAATTCTTCGCCAGCCGTCACTCCGATTTGGTTGACGATTTGTTCCCAAACAACCTCCATCACGGTTTCACCCAATGCTTCTGGACTGCCGATCTTTTCATGCTCTTCCTTCAAGTCTTCAAGATCTTGGAGTTCTTCTTGGAGACGTTCTTCAAGCTGCTTTCCCAACAAATCCAAGTCGACCGTCTCTTTTATCGCAATCTCTTCGCTTTGTTCCAACTCTTGTTCTTGAAATTTATTCATTGTATTCTATCGAAAAGTTGATGATGCGTGTGTCTGTATCGCTCAGTTTGCACCAAAAGGGTGCGCGAACATGGCTGCGGACGGCAACAAGCATCCGCAGACAAGTAG
>CALIBC010000243.1 GCA_938045615.1 uncultured Clostridia bacterium
TGGGGACATTGTCATGTTCGTTTGCGTATCGTCCCAACCGGCTTTGATATTCAACTCACCGTCGTTCGAGGGCACAGTAACTTTATAATCGAACAGATTGTTGTCAAAGTTCCAAGACGTATGGCTGGCAGAACCAGATGTATAGACCGGAGCCTTGACGCTGTATCCCAAATAGAGATCACCCTTGCGAGAGATCACATTCGTGGTATCCCTGTTGGTGTTGTTGCTTTCAAACTTGAACTCTGCCGTACGGACGTTATTGGCAGCAATCACGTTCGTCTCTGTAGAGCTGGCACCTGCGCCACGAGTCACGGAAACTTTGTCGTTCATATAGACATTACCGCGCTGGCTGTTCCGATTTCCTACACTGTTACCGCAAGAGCTAAAAGTGGCATGTGCCGGTTCGTAATCCTCTGCCCAGAAGGTCAGCAAGCCTTCAGCGATGTTGTCAGCGTATTGACCCGTATAATTAATCTTTTGAGAGATCACGTTTCCTGCATCAGACAGAATCAACATGTTGTTCTTCTTTGCCGGTGTCCATGTTTCGTCCGTGAGGAACTCCACATTGCTTAGCGCCTGAATGCGAAGCGGCCCCTTACCGGAAGCGCTATTGATCGCATTCTGAAGGGTGTCGGTTCCGGACGTATAGTGGAAGCGGATATGTGCTGCACAACCATCGCCGTCATCATTGCCGTAGTTCATAATGTACAAGGTGGAGTCCGAGTTGATATCAAAGTTCGGAGTACCAAAGCCACCGCCGAAGTTCAATGCGAAGTTGGCAAGCGGCGTACAGCTCTCGAAGTTCTTCACGATACCACCAGAATGCACATACAAGTAATCACGTCCCGCACCAGAGGGACCGAGCTCAATCACACCGGGGATATTGTCCTTGTATCCTGACTGTGATGCCGTATCTGTATGGATCTTGGCATTCTTGGCTGTCTCGTGGTAATAACTGCCATACACACCGAAGATAGAAGCCTCGGCCCGAGCCGGAGGTGCAGCAATTGGGTGGTGAGTAATGAAGGCGTTCGGATTATTGTTCTTGAACTGGCCCAACAATGGCGTATTGAATGGATGAGCATTAGCCGCATCCTTTGTCAGCAAAATATCAGCAGCGGGCGTGGGGAAAGTGCCTTGCTTAAAGAACAGATTGGCCGCCGGTACAGACGTTGCTGTGTTGCGCTGCGCCATGTTCATACTGTCGATATTACCTCTGACACGCAGCGTAAAACGACCACCGGAGCTCACATCTGGGAACACCATAATAGCATCCGTCTTATCGTTCGGGTTAGCCGTTCCATCGTGTGCAGAAGCTCTATCTGTAGTGGCATCTTTCACATCGTTTTCCACACAGACCCAAGCATTGGGCTGCAAAACAATCGCACCATCGACCAAGGTCTCACCCGTATAGGGAGCATCGCTTGTCCAAGCTACCGTCCAAGGATAAGCCTTCGACTTTCCTGAACAACAGCTTGACAATTGGATACCCGTCCCTGGAGTTGCAGAAACAGAGTCTACCAAGTATTGCCACTCGATATCTTTCACAATGAGACTATTGAAAAGATGATTAGGAGTAGTGCCACTCATCGCACCGTCTTTAACAATGATGGTCGTTGGGCGTCGATAGTTAGATAGTTGAGTAAAGGATTGCGTTGTAGTTTCAACTCCCCAGTTGGTTAACCCACTATTGCTACCCAAGGGAGCCGTCTTATCGGACTTCAACTTACGTTGGCTGGCTAATGCCGACCCCGTCATCAGACTATTCCCATTAAATTGGACAAGCGCAACATCATCATCTGTCGGAAAGAAGATGTCGGTGGGATTCGAACTATGGAAAGTACCTCCGGCCCATGTCTTTTGATAGGAGCCATCAATCGTTGAGGTATATAATCCGATAGGTCTATTCGTCGGATTTGCAGCTATTCCTACCGCACCCCCTGGACCTAAGATATGCGTCCAAACCTTAAAACCCCATGGGCCTAAAGAAGATTCCGGCGCAGCCTGAAACAGAGGATATCCGCAAGGAGCCGTAGTAGAAGTCCAGTTTGACGAGGCGTAATTCGTATAATTCTGCGTGTTGAACGAAAATTCATAGATAGACCCCGCAGCATCACCACAAAAATGAGTGGGTGTTGTGTATGAGTTTGCGATGGTGTTCAAATAGTAATTGTTGTCTGGAAAGGATGGTGCAGTACAATTTCCACCTGGAGTTCCACAACTCGAATTGTTGTATTCAGCCACACGATTTAAGACAGAGATCCATGCCATTGCAAAACCATTACCGGTATAGGCATGTATCACGGTGTTTTTTACACCACCCAATTGAATGTCAGGAGGTGGGACCGCAAGAGCATGCGTAAAAGATCCACTATAAGATGTGGGACTATCTGATGCATCAGGAGCGGAGTGATAGGTAAACGTTCGTGGCAAAGCCCATGGCGCACTTACCTGTTGAGCCCCATTATTCCCTTGTCCTATAAACGCAGATTCACCTGCACCAAACACATTGTTGACAGCTCCTGGACTCAGCTGCCCCCACGCTGTGCCGCCACCGGAGCCGAATAGGGCCGCCAGGATGGCGATGGTTGTTACTAATCGA
>CALIBC010000244.1 GCA_938045615.1 uncultured Clostridia bacterium
TGAATATTAAAACGATAATGATTATGAACAAAAAGATTTTCACGCTATTAGCGGGAATTCTCATGCTGGGGTTGTTCGCAATTCCTAGTAATGCGCAGTCTGGAAGGAATTCCTTCATAAGGAGGCAAGATTTGCGTGTGGGAGGGCCCGTGAGAAATTTACAGGTGGGGTCTAACCCGAGCTTCTATTATTTAGCGGTGGACAGTGTTATTGGTAAATATGGCATTAACACTCCACCTCCCTCTAGCGCGCAAGCAGGTATTTTAGCTCACAATGCTCTTAATGATACTGCTAATATTGGTTTTAATCGTGGAGGGTCATCAAAGAATGCACTTGTTTTATTTATGGCGAAGGATACCGTGGGCCGTAATTCGGGGAAGTATCACCTTTTCATCGATACAATTAATGTCGTAAAGAGGATTCCGGGTACTAGAGATTATAAGATGAAGGATCAGTGGGCTAAGATGTTCTCTGATAAACATCCAAATACGGAAATTTCAGCGTCTGCTTTGTGGTGCATAAATGTAACTAACTACGATCAGGGCCAGAATCCAACTTTTGATTTTACGAATAAACAACATGAAGCATTGTTGGAAGTAGATGTCTTTGATCGTGATCGCTGGGGCTTGGATAGCTCAAGATATTTTGCAAATGCTACAAGTGATTGGAGAACTTCGTCTACATCGACTTTGGTGCCAGGTGGCCTTTCTGGATGGGAATTTTCGGAGACGTATGCGACTAAGCTCAATCGGAATAGGCCTCTGATCTCTTACTTAGATGATACGCATGATACTGTTGCTGTGTTATGTCTTGCTAGAGCTAGGAATAATCTTGGTGCAAGGGATACACTTCGTTTAGATAGCGCGGTTTGTGTAAAGATAGCATCAGCTAGAGATGTTCAGGAGAGAAAGGTGGATGGTATGCTTCTATTTACGTTGCATGAGGCCATGCCATTTGCTTTAGATGCAAGTGACATCAACAGTCATTTTGCTTCTACTACGGTGAACAATTTAAAGTTTGATCCGGCTGTTTCTGGTAATCCCTTCGCTTTGTCGACTTTAAAGGCTGAGCATTTGGATTTGAATGATTCTTGTGCTACTATTGTAGAAAGGGCGTTTTTACGTTCCACTAGTACTGCTAGTTGGACAAATCCGATGTTAAGCCATCCCGATACTGTAATTATAAGGGATACGGTACTTGATCATATGGGGTATCTTTATTTAAGAAATGGAGCCACGGGGCCTTATCTTTTTGTTGATACATTTTACCATGCGGGTAATGCCGGTGGAGATCAGTTCTTGAGATTTGGTTGGAGTACGCGTCGAGATATGTTCCGATCTCTTCCAACATGGACTAATCCGAGCACACCTGCTTACAAGCGGGATTCGATGGAACGCCACATTGATTCGTTAATGTATGGACAATACGTATGGCGTTTGGTATATTATCCTTCAGGAGATAGTATCTATATAAATCCGTTCAAGGCTTCTTATAAGCCAACTTATGATCCAGTTCTTTGGAATAATGGAGATACTAGCGTAATGGCTACAGGGTGGAAGACACAGCAATATTTTACTTATGCGGCTTTCCCCGATTCTGCTATTATGGTAACCCATTTGAGTCCGACTGGTCTGGCTATAGATACCGCAGCTGCTGGGAATACTATTTTGCAGCTTGATAGTAATTATGTGAAGACGCTGCGTTTGAGAGACGGATTTATGGGTACTCACAGTCGGGCTGCTAATGCGCCTTTGCCTTACAAGTACAATCATCGCCTGTATGTATCACTTCAGAACCTGAATTCGGGTCGTGTTGTGACTCTGCACTCTAATCATACTGGCATGTTGCCTGCCGGTGATCGTCGTGTGAACGTCCATATTAATTATGGCAATTATAATCCTTGTACCGCTGTTGGTTCTGATCGCGTTTCGATTCCGGCTGATCTGTATCTGATTCGTAATACTGATGGACAGTATCTGCATGTCCCGTTGTACTCTGCTCACGATTCGGCTGTTTGGACTTACTTAGATGAGTTTGTACATCCAGAAGAACTTCCTTCTTTCCAGTGGGTCGTAGAGAAGCGTTACAGAGGTTCTGAGACCACTTCTCCGATCAACATTATCAACCGAGAGTTTGGTCATCGAGTTGGTAATAAGTATGGTCTGGCTTTCGAAAACGTACAGT
>CALIBC010000245.1 GCA_938045615.1 uncultured Clostridia bacterium
TTTCATCGTGATGGCCAGGTTATTGCATCATATAATTTCTCAGACCTTGTGGACACTCCGTATCCTTTTGCTCTCACTATGCCGCAACCAGTAACGGAGACGGCTATTGAACAACATCTGCGACAGTCTGGTGTTTTTGTCGATCGAGGAACAGAACTTGTTGATCTCGAACAAAAAGATCATGCGGTTGAGGTAACACTTCGGCGTTCAGATGGTACGCTCGATCAGCGTCAATTTGCGTGGGTAATAGGCACTGACGGAAGCTCATCTACGGTTCGTGAGAAGTCTAATATCTCGTTCAACGGTGAAGTTGTCCCAGTTATTTTCACTCTTGTTGACGCTTATGCGAGTGGGTTACCGGCGAATGAGGCAGGCTATTATTTCGGGATGCGAGGGAGGTTGGCGATAGCTCCCATTGGTCCGGATCTTTTCCGGTTTGCGACTAGCGCATTTACACCTGAGAGTGTAGATTCTGTGACCGAAACACTACAAGATTTGCTTGAAGAAATGAATATATCAGGTCAAGTTAACCGTGTTCGGTATGCAGCGCAATTTCAGGCATCTGTGAAACAAGCTTCTACGTATAGGTCTGGACGAGTCCTCTTAGCGGGTGATGCCGCACATCTGAGTACTCCAGCATCGGGCCAGGGTATGAATACAGGGTTCCAGGATGCTGTCGCCTTGGGATGGCGTTTAGCTCATATCCTTTTGGGACACCTTGATCAAAGTTCCCTCGACGAGTATGACAAAGAGCGTCGCTCTCATGTGGATGGTGTTCTTGCTTGGACACGTGCTCAGACAGCGCAAGTCGATGAAAATGCTCAAGCGGAAGCTCCTGGTATGGGTATGCCCTCTCCACGACAGATGGCTCAGCTTGATGGGGAAGATGGTATTCGTATTCCCCCGCTGCCCGAGTCAGTTTTGCGTTATCGAGATGGATATGATCCTGCGGCTCCATCGGTTCTTTTGACACCGGGTGCTGTTTATTCCGCTGAACAATGGCGTCAAGAAGTAGCTCGCATTCGCTCAGTTGCTCCCGCTTACTTCCAGATTATTGACCTTGCAGATACTGCTTTAGAGCCGCGTTTTACCAGCATTATAGGGCAGGGCCGTGAGGCCTTTATAGTCCGTCCAGATCAACATCTCCAGCTTCGTCTTGATCCTTGTAATTTGTCTGCTGATACATTCACTGAACTGGGATGGAAGCGATAGAAAATAGGCTGTATCTGCGTTGTTATAGCATAGTAAGCCACAATTTATTTTCTGTCTTCAACTGTCTACTTGGAAAATGCAGTCAGTTAGATTTGGTTCCCAGAGTAGAAAGATACCGTTATGACGAATATAACTACGGCGGCAACGATTGACGAGGTTCTTGGAGAATCTTCATCTCGTTTTTTCGGTGCGATTTATCGCACCGCTCAGCAGGATATATCTGTTCAATTTACTCCAAGGTGGGATGGCTCATGGGGTATCTCTGGTAAGGCAAGCGTA
>CALIBC010000246.1 GCA_938045615.1 uncultured Clostridia bacterium
CCTTGCCCTGCTCCTCCCGCCGCCCGAACGCCCGCTCGATGGCGGCAATGCGCTCCGGCCGACGGATTGACCACGCGTCGATCAGCGTGCGGTCGTGCAGGCTCCGGCGGTAGATCGTGAGATCGCCGCGCTTAGAGTCGTTCTCAAACTGGTTCCGGGTCAGCCCCGCTTTCAACCAGTTCTCCACGCTCAGGCACAAGTGGCCGTCCATCATTTGATACATGGTGCTTTACTTCTTTACAGCTTGACTTATCGGCTCGAACGTCAACCGGCCGAAGGGGTCTATCCGCAGGTAGTTCACAGCATGGTTTGTCAATGCCTCTGGAAGGGGTATAGCCTCAAGCGCCTCTCGAGATAGGAACAGCTGCATAAGGGGCAGCGCCTCCAATTCCTCCGGCGTCGGCCGGCAGGAAAAAGCCGACCGAATCACGCTCCATGCGTCGGAGAGCCAGTGTTGTATCGGTGTTCTTGACTTCATTTTAAGTGTGTGTGGGGGGATAGTACGGCCGGCTGGCCGTTTCGTGTTTCGTTATTCGTTTATCAACTTGAAAATCATTGTCCGGTTCGGGGGAGTCGAACCCCCGCGGCCGTGTGAGAGCCAGCCGTCAAAGCCCTGAACCGGTGCCCCCGCAGCAGAAAGAAGAGATGAAAGAAAACTGCGGAAGCGGCGTTTAAACGCCATTTGAAACCCATTTTATCGGCGTTTTGTAGGGAGCAGACCGATATAGGCCGGCCCGTGTACGCCTCGAACAAAAAAGCAATCAGTATTTCTCTAAGTAGTCCGCGATTCGTTTGAATCGCTTCCGGTCGCATCGATAAATCAGCCATGCCACAGCGATCAAAGCCGCATACAGGGCCGATTCGACCACCGGATGGCAGTCCACCGTGGGACTGCACGAAATCAGCACCCCGAGGCACCCAAACCGTAGCCACATCCCCGCGCTGGTCATGCGCAGCGCGCCCAAAAACATCCGTAGGGGCGTATCGCATACGCCCTCCGGGCATCCCGTGAGGGATGAATGCCCGCTCTTGCATCTTCCGTTTTCCATTTTTCACTTTTCGTTTTTCGTTGCACTTACGCCCTCCCTTGGATATATCGTTCCACCCGTTCGGCTGTCAGTCTGACCGACTGCCCATCGTCCGAATCGAACAAGTAGACATCCAACTCCCGGTATCGGTATCGCAGCATTTCGCGCCGCCCCCGGCCCGTGTACCAATAGCACGCGCCGGGCCTCAATTCTCTTGCCTTCATATATAATTCCTCCTTTCTATCACGCTCAACTCTCTGTATAAAACAGCCTCCATCGCCCATTTCAGGCGCTTATCGCTATAAATGAAGTTGCACGCCTCCACCAGCATCTCATTGCTGCCTTTTGATGAGACACATACAACAGGGAAGTACTCGCCCTCACCACTCCGTTCGATCGCAACCAAAATCGTCGCACGGACTTCGCCTTTCTCTTCGACCATTTCTTCCAGCTCGTCCGCCATCTTATGGATCCGCTCGACAAATAGATGCCTACGCTCCTCGATGCCCTCCGTCGTATGGGGGGAAGCGACAAAAACGCCTTTCAGTAAGTAACTCAGCTCGTCAAACCCATAAAGAGCGCTGTCCACCCCCGAAGGCCCCAGTGCCATTGTGTCCTTATCCATTTCGTTTTTCAGCTCTTAATGATCAATTCTATCGCATCGCTCAGCGCGTCGATACGCGCCTGCGCACGCAGCAACTCCACATATAGCGGGTGCGCCGCTTGGACGATCTGTTCGTCCATCAGTTCCTCTTCCAGTCGTTCCGCGTCCGCCTGCGCCAATTCCAACCGCTGGCCCAGCTCGCCGATTACAGATTCATACTTCGTTTCCATCACGTCGTTTTTCGTTGCCATCAGCTCAGTCGTTCGATGACGGACGTCATCCGCGCCTCCGACAGCGGATTCACATACTCCTGACAGTTCTTCAGCGCCCGTTCCTGCAAAGCCAGCATCACGCTCCCGGCATGCCC
>CALIBC010000247.1 GCA_938045615.1 uncultured Clostridia bacterium
AAATTATCGGATGGCTGTATCAGTATTACAATACAGAACCGAAAGCACAGGTTTTTGGCAGACCTTCGGGTACAAAAATAAGGAAAGAGGATATTCCGGCAGCAACTCAGCTTTTTACACCGGACTGGATAGTTCGCTACATGGTGGAAAACAGTCTTGGACGCTTATGGGTGGAAGGACATCCTAATGATGAATTAAAGGTAAATTGGAAGTACTACTTGGAAGAAGCAAAACAGGAGGCAGAAGTACAGGAAAAACTTGATGAAATCAGGAAAGAGTACGCAAAGCTTAGTCCTGAGGATATCAAGATAATCGAAATAAAGACCATTGGATTGATACAAAGACACGATACGCACAGACAACAGAATATGCTAAAAACCGCTTGATATAAGGCTTTTTGAAATGCTTGATTTCTGAAGCCTTCTTTTTTTTTGCCTTTTTTGCGGTGTTTGACGAGTAGCAGATAGCGGTTGGAAGAATGGGTGGGTGCAAACAATGAACGATAGCAGAAAAGAATTATCGTTCATGAAGAGCTATCGTGTAAAGGGTGTTAGGTATCGTTCAGTGTGTATGGCTTATTTTCACCGAGAGTGGACTTTTGTGAACAGAAATGTAGTTGCTGCGATAATGCAGCAAAAATGATGTAATAGCTTGATTTTTCGCAGCAATTGTGGTATTATAATATAGAGGTGGATCTATGAGCAAATTTGGAGATTATCTGAGACAACTCAGAAACGAAAAAGGAATTAGCCAAGCTGATGTTTTTAAACTGACCGGAATTACTAATTCTCGTTTATCTAAAACAGAAAATGGTGCAGATAATACGCTTAATCCGGCGGAATTAAAGAAATTGGCCGCTATATATGAAGCAGCAATCATACCGATTTATATTATGGCTGGCTATTTAGAACCATCAGATTTAGAGGAATATCTGTCGGGCTTTAAAGGTATAGAGCTTCTTGATAAAGACGAAAAGGAGCATATTCAATATCAGATCGATTTTATCAATAGAAGGAAAGGAAAAAAATTATGATTTTTCATCTTGGAGAATTATTCTGCGGGCCTGGCGGAATCGGCTGGGGAGCCACGCATGCAGATATAGGAAATGAGGAGTTTGGAATTGTGCATCAGTGGGCAAATGATCTCGATGAATCTACATGCCGTACTTACACACGAAATATCTGCCCGAATGAACCAGAGAGCGTTTATTGTGAAGATGTGCATACGCTCGATATAGAAAAGCTGGGAGCCATTGATGCACTTGCATTTGGCTTCCCATGCAACGACTTTTCTCTTGTTGGTTCAAAACTCGGTTTTAAAGGGAAATATGGTCCTCTATACACATACGGAATTGAAGTGCTGAAAATGTACCGACCAATGTGGTTTCTTGCAGAAAATGTTGGCGGTCTAAGAAGTGCAAATGAAGGAAAAGCATTTGATAAGATCTTGTCAGATATGAAAGAAGCAGGATACCGAATTTATCCGAATTTATATAAATTTGAAGAATATGGTATCCCGCAGGCAAGACACAGAATTATTATTGTGGGCATCAGAGATGACCTTCAGTTCGAATTCAAAATTCCTGCTCCAACAGGCGAAATGAAAACCTGTCGTCAGGCAATTGAAGAACCACCGATTCCAGCTGATGCATACAATAATGAGCCAACAAGACAATCAGCACAGGTTGTTAGAAGATTAAACTTGATTGGACCAGGACAGAATGCTTGGGATGTGGATTTGCCAGAAGACTTGAAGATTAATACTAAAACCAGAATAAGTACAATCTACAAAAGACTTGATCCTGAGAAACCGTCTTATACTGTGACTGGATCAGGCGGAGGTGGAACACATATTTATCATTGGGCAGAGCCGAGAGCTTTAACGAACAGAGAGAGAGCAAGGCTTCAAACATTCCCGGATGATTATGTTTTTGAAGGCTCAAAGGAACAGGTAAGAAAGCAGATTGGTATGGCGGTTCCCTGCGAAGGCGCAAAACTAATATTTGAAGCAATTTTGAAAACATTTGCAGGCATTGAATATGATGCTGTAGAGCCGAATATTATTGACGAAGACTAAATGAAAAAAGCTATTAATCCCCCATCTGAGATGGGGGAACCGGCAAAGCCGA
>CALIBC010000248.1 GCA_938045615.1 uncultured Clostridia bacterium
CGGCACCTTTCACATAGCGCTTGCCGAAGAGCTGCACGAGGTTGTAGTAAGCCCAAGCCCGCAGTGTGTGGGCCTCGCCCTTGAGCGATGCTATGTCAGAGCTGGGGGCGTCTTTGAGCTTCTCGACGCCTGTGATCACCTGATTCGCATGCTGGATGACTTTGTAATAAAAGTCCCAAGCGCGCTCGTTGATGTCGCCGTACGGATCGGTGTGATCCTGCCAACGATAGACGGACATGTGGTAAGCGGCCATGGTGTTGATGAAGTCGTCGCCCAGCATGTCGTAGTGAATGTTGAAGGCCGGCTGACCGAGCGTGAAGCTCTGATCAGAGTCAGACGAATAGGAGTAGATCATGTTATGGATACCCTCGATAATGCTTCGAAGTCCCGAAGCACTCTTAGAGGCCATATCGTCGGTGATACTCGTCGTCGGGTCGTTATTCAGAAAGTCTTCTGAACATCCGCTCATCAACAGGCCTCCGGCAAGGAGAGCGGCCAAGAAATAATTTGTCTTTTTCATATCGCAGACAGGATTAGAATTTGATGGAAATGCTTGAGGTTAATGTTTTGGCGTAATCGTAGAAGGCTGTAGCCGTCACACCGCTATAGTTCATCATCGGGTTCAACCCCTTGCGGGCGGAGAGCAAGAAGAGGTTTTCGGCAGCTACGCTCAGGCGCAGTTCGTCAACGCCGAGTTTCTTGACCCACATGCGGGGGAAGGTGTAGCCCACGTTGATGGACTTCAGCATCAGGGCATCGCTGGAGATGAGGAAGCGGTCAGAGCGTTCAGCGTCATACCGACCAGCGTTACCAGCGTCTAAGCGCGGTACATCGGTTTGGTCGCCCGGGTTTTTCCAAGCTCTCTCCATGTCTTTGTGCATGGCGCGTCCACCGTCCAGATCGCGGCCCATGAGGTCTTGATAGCCGGTGTCGTACGTCTTTCCCCCCAGCTGGTAGGAGAAGAGGATCTCCGCGTCGAAGCCCTTCCACTCGGCGCGTGTGCCAAATCCACCGTAGATATCGGGGATGGCAGTGCCACAGAAATGCTTCCGAGCGAAGCGGGCGTCTTTCGTCCATGTAGCGGCTTCGCCTTCCTTACCTACGCCTACAAAGTTGGGCTTGGAGGGGTCTGCATAGTCGGCATATTTCTCCGTGTCTAAGCGATACATCGCCATGCCGTCTTTCGGGTCTACACCGATCCACTCGTTGAGGTAGAAATCATAGACACTGCGACCTTCTTCATACTTCTTATACTTGAACTCGATGCCGTCCTTGCGGTTTTCGTCTGGCAGGCGGACAATCTTGTTCTTGAGAATTGTACCATTCAAGCTGAGGTTCCACTTAAAGTCTTTGGTGGAAACGAGTGTGCCTTGCAGTTCAAACTCCAAGCCGTAGTTACGCACCTTACCGATGTTGCGGTTGATGGACTTCGCTCCACTCGATTCGGGCAGAGGATAGCCGAAGATCAAGTCCTTGGATTCCTTGTTGAAGAATTCCACCGTACCACGCAGGCGATTGAAGACGCCAAACTCTACGGCGATATCGGTGCTTGTCTGTGTCTCCCACCTTAAGTTCGAGTTGCCCAGCTCTACGAGGCGCACTCCGGGATAATCTCCGTTGTTGTATCCCAGTTGGTACAGCGTCCGATAAGCATAATACGAGTCTTCGTCTGAATCGCTAGCCCAAGAGATGAGGTCGTTACCCGTCTGTCCGATAGAGGCGCGGAGTTTCAGCTCGTCGAGCCAATCTTTTTTCGCGAAGGCTTCCTGGGCGAGGTTCCAGCCGGCACCGAAGGACCAGAAGTTACCCCAGCGTTTGTCCGGAGCCATGCGTGAAGTACCATCGCGACGATAAGAGATCGAGAGGTTGTAGCGGCTGTCGAGGTCGTAGTTCACGCGACCGAAGTAACCCTCTTTAGAATAAGTGTCCGTGCCAGAGGTCATACTGACCGGGGTGGAGAGGTTCGGCATTTCATCGATACCCAAGATACCCATACCCTTTTTACGCATATCGGTGCTTTGCATTTGCAGCCAATAGATCTCATGTCCCAGCATGGCGTCGAAGTTGTGGAGGCCGAAGCTCTTCTTGTAGCTCAACAGCTGGTTGAAGGTGATGGTAGAGTAGCGATAGTCCGAGATCTGCAAGTAGCCTGCGGGCTGGTCGCCCATGACGTTATTGAAGCGTTTCTTGGAGAGTCCACGAACGAGGTCGTAAGAGAGGTTGGTGCGCAGCTTCAACTCAGGAATGAAAGTAAACTCTGCAAACGAGCGGCTGGTGATAGCGTCGCGATCGAAAGTAGAGTGGTCGAGTTCACCCTCTTGCACGGGGTTGAATCCACCGTTGTAGGGACGCAGGTAATTGTGGTCATAAATCTTGTTGCCTTGTTCGTCGAGCTCGTAGCTGCCGTCGGCTTTGTGGCGGTGGATGGGATAGATCGGCGCAATGTTCCGTTTGAAGTAGAAGGGGTTGGACGAATAGCTGTCGCTGGCCCTCTTCGGAGCCGTGTTGTGTACACGCGAGAAAGAGACGTTGCTACCGATGGAGAACCACTTATTGACGTCGTAAGAGAGGTTGCCGCGACCAGAGAAACGCTGGAAAGAGGTGTGGCGTTTGTAGCCCTCTTCGCCCAGGTAGCTGATCGACATGAAGCTCTTCATCTTGTCCGTATTCAAGCCGCCGCTAAGGGAGTACTCGCTGCGATAGCCGGTGCGGAAGAGCGCCTTCTCCCAGTCCATGTCGTCACCCCAGAGGAGGCCGTTGATTTCGGGATTCAGCTTGCCGTCGGGGGTTACGATGGCCGGGTAGGTGTCCCAGCCTTGGTGTGGGTTGTTTGTCATGGTGATCTCGCCGGTCTCCGGGTTCTCTTCGTAGACGGATTTCAGACCAGCATAGGGGTTATAGCGGAGGTCGCGATAGACGTAATACGCTGCCAGTTTACCGGCCAAGTCGTCGCTGCGGCCATTGGAGTATTTCTCTTGGTTGAACCACTGCTGCCAGCGCATGGTGTAGTGGTCCATTGCTCCGACCTTCTCATAGTCGGCCTGTCCGCGACGGGTGGCACCTTGATTCATGGTGAAGGTAAACTTGGGCTTACCGTCGCGTGCGCCCATGCCGCTCTTGGTGGTGATGAGGATCACACCGTTACCGGCGCTCGAGCCGTAGAGGGCGGTCGATGCGGCGTCTTTGAGGATGCTGATGCTTTGGATGTCTGCCGGTGCAATGTCGCCCAAGGCGCCGTTGTAGATGGCTCCGTCCACTACGTAGAGCGGTGCCGAAGAAGCGTTGATGGAGCCAAAACCACGGATGCGGAGGGTGCTGGATTCACCCGGTTGACCGGTGGAGGTGGTCACTTGTACGCCGGAGGCGGCACCGCTCAAGGCACTCGTAACGTTTGTGATGGGGCGTTTCTCCAAGTCCTTAGATGATACGGACGATTGGGCGCCCACGACAGATTGCCGTTTCTGCGTACCGTAGGCTACGACAACCACTTCGTCGATCATCTCCGTGGCGGGCTTGAGCACAATGCGCAGCGTGGGAGCTACGGCGACTTCCTGAGTCCTCATACCGATGTATGAGACAACTAACAACTTGGCGGAACTGGGCACATCCGTCATGACGAATTTGCCGTCCATGTCGGTGATCGTACCGACGTGCGTTCCCTTCACAAGAACCGAGGCACCGATGACTGGCAATCCGTCTTCTTCCGAGATTACCGTACCCGTGACTCTTTGCGTTTGGGCCGAAGCCCACATGATGCCTACAACGAGGCACATCAACAGCAGGGATAATTTCCTTTTCATACTTCTCGTTTTTCAAATGGGTTAATACTATAGTTGTTACTTGAAGTGCGATGGAGTAGACACTTTGCGCTTGCTGTCAGGACACAAGCCAGTGGAAGGGGACTGAGGACACATAAGACGACCTCTTTCCTCTCCTCTTTTTGTTGTTCTGCGCAGTTGACGACGTCTGCACAGATCGATTTGCAAACTTTTATTGTGCGGGGGGGGGTATTTTTAACGGCTTCCAAAACTGACAGCGCTTGAGGCATACCGATACGATGCAAACGGGCGGACGGGTGGCCCCCCCGGTTCGTATATCGCTTCAATTCGATCATCACTTGCGGCATGGCGTCGTAATTTCTGTTTAATTCTGGATCTGTTTTATTGCCTTGAAACCGTAGCAAAGATAAAGATTTAACGTTAAAGCAAGTCGGTTCAGAAAAATCACAGCAGTGACCGGCTGGGAATATGGGAGATGTTACTCTTTCCTTTCACAAGAAAAGATTTCAGGTTCTCCAACATCCTTCTGTAAGAGTGTCACGAGCGACAGGCGCCATTCTATGAAGAAATTTCGATCACGGGAGAGGAAAAAAGCGTCTTGCGTGGTCAAAGTTTGGTGACGTAACAACAATGTAGAACATAGCTTTACGGGGAAGAAGAAACTCATATCGTGTTATGTAGTTGGAAGGTAGTATGAAGGGGTTGGGGCTTCTACGACATTCTAACTTCTATTTCCTCAAGCTGTTATCCCCGTTGTAGTCATGTAGTAAGATCTATTCGATGAAAGAGAAAAAGCATACCGCCTCACGTTGGAA
>CALIBC010000249.1 GCA_938045615.1 uncultured Clostridia bacterium
GACGCCGTCCTCAAAAAGGCCGTCGACAGCATCTATCGGGCATCCATTACCTGAGGACACCGATACTTCTCCTATATTCTTACGAACAAATCCCCCGCCGAAAACGGCGGGGGATTTGTTGTTTTGAGTATTCCATTTTTGTCAGTTATAACTGACAAAATATTATTTTTATCCTTGTTTATCAGTTATAGATGCTCTAAAATAAGATCATCAAACAAATAAGGAGGAGTTTCTCATGATCCACCGCGAACAATACATGCGTCAAATTCGTCCCTTCATGAACAGTGACGTCATCAAGGTACTCACCGGATTCCGTCGCTCCGGGAAGTCTGTCATGCTCGAACTGATTCAGGAGGAACTGCATACACAAGGCGTCCATGACACACAAGTCATGAGCTTTAACTTTGAATCTTTTGCCAACGTAAAACTCTTGACTGCCGCCGCCCTCTATGAGGAACTGACACATCGTATCGCACAGACAGAGGGAAAGGTCTATCTCTTTTTTGATGAGATACAGGAAGTCAGTGATTGGGAACGGTGCGTGAGCTCCTGCCGTGTCGATTTCGACTGTGACATCTACATCACGGGTTCGAACGCAAAACTCCTTTCAGGAGAGCTTGCCACCCGCCTCGGCGGGCGCTATGTTGAGTTCGTCATCTATCCTTTTTCATTCGCAGAGTACATCGTAAGCAGGACAGCCCACGGTGACACCATAGACACTGCGGCAGCATTTCGCACCTATATTGAGTGCGGCGGGATGCCCTTCCTCACGAACTTTATCGACGTACGGGAACCTGCACGCCAATATCTGCGTGATATTTACAGTTCTGTCGTGCTGAAGGACATCATCAAACGGAACAACATTCGCGACGTTGACCTTCTCGAGCGCATCATCACCTACATCATGGCAAATGTCGGACACACATTCAGTGCACGCAGCATTACGAACTATCTCAAAAACGAGCAGCGAAAAGCCGCACCTGAGACCATCCTGAACTATGTCCGCGCTGCATGCGATGCCTATCTCTTTTACAAGCTCAGCCGCGAAGACATCGTCGGAAAGAAGATTCTCTCTGTCAACGAAAAATACTACATCGTCGATCACGGTCTCAGGGAAGCAATCTTTGGCGGCAATACCAGAGACATAGATCAGCTGCTGGAGAACATCGTCTGCATGGAACTGCTGCGGCGCGGCTGGCATGTCACCGTCGGAAAATCCGATATACGCGAGATCGACTTTATTGCCACGAAAGAAGGTTCACGAATCTACATCCAGGTTACCTACCTCCTTGCAACAGAGGAGACCATTGACCGCGAGTTCGAACCGCTCGAGAACATCCGCGACAACTATCCGAAATACGTCCTCTCTTTGGACGAGTTTGACCGCAGCCGACACGGAATCCGCCATCACAATATTAGAGATTTTCTGCTTACGGAGGAATGGGATTAAGACTATCCAACGGCAAAGAACTGAAAATATCTTTTCATTATATCGGAATCGATATATCCTTCCAGATACTGCTTCTTTACAGTACTGTCTCTTGAACTTTTTTTGCACGGATACGCTCTTACTAATTGTTGTTAATAATGTTTCCGAACAGTAGAATGTCGTATAATCAACGTGTTCGCGATCCGAGAGCCCCCATATATTGACATCCTATGCCATTCTACCGCAAATATCTTGTATCAAATTACAAAGCATCTCAACAAGGTGCTTTTTCATTATACCTGATATTTCATCTTCTTTCCCTTTAAGAACATCTACAAATTCAGTAAGAGGATCAAAATCACACTGATAAAAATCTTTTATATTCTGTAGATGATATTGATAGCGTATCACTTCGTAAAATTGATGAATTTCACGATTGGGGCGCCGTATTAAATATTCGGCTAAGTTCTTTACGGGCAGTTTTATAAACAGTCCATGACTAAAGAATCCCGGAGCATCCTCCCGGATAAGAGATATCAGTGTATTTACAGGCAGATTATTATTGAGTGTATCGGTGATCTGCTCTTCAAATGGACGGGTATACTGCATAAACTCATAGTCTTCTATTTCCTCCAGACATTTTTTATAGGGAGGATCATCTTGATCCCGAATCATAAAGACAGCACCCACTGCATCTTCGGAAACATTTCCCTTTTCAAGATTTTCTTCTATAAGGGGAGCCCAAGATGTTATGTTGGCCTCTTTATAGCCGATATTGGACAATTCTTGGCAAAGGCCCAAAATTGACTGATAGTCCCCAAGACCATAATCACCTTTCTTCAAGTTCCTCTTTATTTCGGCCAAGAGACTTATTACGTCATGGTCTTCTAAATTCAAATACTGAAGAAGGGTATTTAGAGGATCATTCTTTTTCCTGTCACGGCTTATTATCAGTGCGGCGACCCGTTCTACCCCTTTATTTATATTCTCTTGGTCTGCGCAGCCGTCATAAATATAGTCTTCCACAAATTTTAATATGACATACGATGAAAATTCGTCAAATATTGTCGTTTCATGATACATTGTATGAAATACATATACTTTGTTTGCTTCCCAGTTTCGTCTTTGTTCCGACCTTTCCCGAAGCTGAACAGAAATATGAAAGGTGGAATACAATATATATTCCCGCAGAGTATTCACATGTTTCTTATCACATAATGGCCACTGTATATATTGTTCCAACTCCATAAACCTACTGACCGCAAACTCCAATGTCCGTAAATTTCTGCATTTAAGATGCTCCATAAGACGAACAATAAAATCCCGTTGTTCTATGATCCATTCCAGGAAATCTTGGGAAAACTGCTCTCCTTCCGGTGTTTCCTTTTGCATCATATTTTCAAGTACAGATTCTATTTTTTCAGCAATTGTAGAATTATAGTACAATGTTTGGCCTATAATCTTTTCTTTTGTTTTCTTATACAGAGAATTTTCCGCACCGAAAAGCCCCTCTCTGAATTCTTTTATATTATTTTTTACGTCTTCTGTCGAGTCTTCCCCGTTCTTCGCCTTGGAACCTGCTTCATTCGCTTGCTGACATGCCAACGCTGCAGCAATGGTCTTCATCTCCACATTCTGCTGTATATTATGAAATCCTATTTCTGATTCATTTGCGACAATCAAAACTTTTGCTTGATGTTCCTCAAGCATTCTGCTGATTTCTCCAAGGATCTCGTTCATGGAAATCATACAACGTTCAAAATCATCAAGGATAAAACAGTACTTTTCCATGTGACATATTACGTCTCCAAAAACCTCTTGGACTTTCTTCATACTTTTCTCTGAAATTCCCCACCCAATTTTCGGTAAAATCTCATCAACAACAATAATTTTTCCTGCTCGCAGAGTATTAATCAAATATCGGCCTATATTCCTACCTACATACCTACCCGCATATCCTCCTGTTTTCTTTTCAAGCACACTGATATATACCTTATCCCAGAAATCCGCCACTGTACGTAACCCATAAAGCGATATATAAATTGGAGTAACCTTCATATCCTTTGGCCAACAGTTAATAACCTTATTTCTGATAAAATATGATTTTCCACTCCCCCATGATCCATCAAGCAGGAGCGCATACGGATAGAAATAGTTTTTACAATATTGGATGATCACCTTATTAATTTCTTCTTCCCTTGCAGACCATTTCTTATCTTGCACCGAAAAATTATCGCGCATTCTGTACCCCTGCCTTCTTTAATTCGGTATAATATCAATCTTCAGCCATCCTGCCTTAAAAAATATCTATTTTCCCTGCATCATCTCAATAATATACCTCCAGTGCCTTGATCTATGCCAATGAAACTTTTCCCCATATGATCTTGGCTTTTTACTATCAAAGCACATCTTATCCCATGGAACATCCAACATGCTGCACGACGATTGCCGCTGCTCGATTCGCCTCTTCGCAGGCCTCGCGCAGCGTTTTCCCCTGTGACAGCGCCGA
>CALIBC010000250.1 GCA_938045615.1 uncultured Clostridia bacterium
CCATTAAGTACTCGCGGATGGGGGCATTCGTCGGGCTGTCGGCCACGCCGCGGGAGGTGATGAAGGCCAGTAACCCGCCCTCGCGAAGGCAGTCAAGCCCCTTGACGAAGAAGTAATTGTGGATGGCACGGGTGGCCTCCCGCTTCGCCGGGTCTTTACCCTTGCTGTACGCCCGATCGTAGATGGTGAAATTTCCGAAGGGGATGTTACTTGCCACGAGATCGAACCGTCCGGCCTCGCGTGCCTCGATCTCTTCGAAGCCTTCGATGCGAACGGTTTGTCGCGGATTGTCAGCCGTGAGGAGTCGCAAGATGCGCCCCGTCACGAGGTCTTTTTCAAACGAGACGACGTCCGTTTGTTCGCCCGCCAGCGCGCGGGAAAAGACACCCATCCCAGCCGATGGGTCGAGCATGCGGCGGAGAAGTAAACCGCTCATTCCAAGCCCCGCGGCGATGGCCCGAACGATGCGTTCGTCGGTGTAAAATGAAGTGAGTACGCTGCTTTTGATGCCGTTCCATAGGCGTGTGGCATCGCTCTCCGAGGCGCCTTGGTTGATGATTTCGTGCAGTTCGCGAACGAGTGGAAATAGCTCATGCTCAGCGCGCGGCCAGCGGTCGATGTCGGCCGGCTCAGTGGCCGGAAGGAGGACGCATTTGAGGCCGCCAAAGCCGTTGTATCGCCGCAGTGTCACCCGATCGCTTTCCGACGGCGCGCGGCGCGTGTTTTCTAAGGTAAGCAGGGTGCGGACGGCATCGAGATTTGCCTGCAAAGCCTCTTTTTTGTGGTAGGTCATGGTCTTAAGGTGGAAATGAGGATTGGAATATTAATCGATAAGGTTAATAGTTAACTTCATGCGACAGGATATTAAGTTGCAAGCTTTGCATTTAATTTCATGCGACAGGATATTAAGTCACGAGATTGATGATTAATTTCATGCGACAGGATATTAAGTCGCAAGCTTGATAATTAACTTCATGCGACAGGATATTAGGTCGTAAGATTGATAATTAACTTCATGCGACAGGATATTAAGTCATAAGCTTGCTGATTAACTTCATGTCACAGGATATTAGGTAACAAGTTTTGCGTTTAACTTCCCGTCGTAGAATCATAACTCGAAAGGTTAGCGGTTAATATCCGCTATAAATAGGGGATGATTTACCTGCCGATCCCCCGTTTCTGTGGTTTGTTTTCGGCCTTCCGAACGGCTGGAGCCTCTTTGGCAGACGATTTCAGGCGCTCTTTGTTCGATAGGGAGTCCTTGAAAATGAATTCGATGCCTCGCTTTTCAGCGTTTACCTGTAGCGTGGCGTCAAACGGTTTGCCGTGACGCGAAAGCATGCCCTCCACCTGCACGGGGCGTCCCTCGGTGAGCGCCCTGTGCTGCTCCTCGGAGAGCCGGACGCCCTTGATTTCGTTTGGGATCTGGACTCGGTCAGCCCGCAGTGAAACGAGTTCGTTTGTCAGCCGGTCGACGGACACATAAGCGCGGAATGGCTCGCCCTTCTTAGGGGTTAATTCGACAGTTCGTCCGAGGTTGCCCCAAGTGAGGAGTTGCTCCTTCTCTTCGGACGAAAACGTGTGCCCCATATAGGGGAAATCGAGCTGCGGTTCTCGTCGCAACGTATGGATGTTGAGACTGAGGCGACCGTCTGTCCCTGTACGGAGAGCCAGCCGTGCTTCGGTATAAATCGTAGTGTCTCCGAAGGGCACAGCGAGGCTAATAAGCCCCGTTTTCTGCCAATTTAGCAGTCGATCTAAGTTCTCGCCCGCCTCGAGCTTCTCCCGACTCACGCCGAGGCGCTCCAGCTCCTTCCAATCCACCTTTTCCGGGTCGATGGCGGGCAGCTTTTGGGCCGGAGACTCATCCGAGCTGACGCGAATGCTGTCTAATGCAGCCTTATTTTGAGGTACATCACGCGCGGCGAGCATGCTCTTCAGTGCCTCCACCGACTCACCCACTCGATCGGCTACGACCCGATAAACGCCGAAATGCGTCGGGTCATTGAACTGTCGACGGAGGTTCGTCATGAAGTTCTTCAGCAGCCCATCGTTTTTCTTGAACACCAAGAAAGCCGCTCTGTTCTCCTCGGTTGGTTCTACGGTTTTGATCTTCCCTTTCTCGTCCTGCCCCGAAATAACGGACAGGCGGCCGGGATCAGTCGGCGATTTTGCTTCTCTCCGATCCTCCAGCACAAGGACATAGCGATCCGAATTTTCTTCCATAGTAGTATCTGATTTTAAGATGAAACAGATACGAAAATAGCCACCCCGATCCGGGGTGGCTATGCGGAATGACTCGGTGTGGCTTGGGAGGGAGAAGGCGGGAAAAGACGGGAATACAGTTGGCTGATTAGGTCATGATGTCATTGCAAGCGGTCGTCCTTTCGTACCCCCAAATAATATGTAGCCCATTTCCGAATCACAGGAAAGACCTATCCCGCAAGGTTGGACTCATTCCGAACTCAGAAATGGAGCTACAAGTGAGTTCACTTAAGATTATAGCCGACGGAGATGTTGAGCGTGTAGTTGCGCGCCGTGGCATTCGTGGCATTCGGATAGACCGGCAAGTGGTCGTGCACGTTGCGCAGTCCGAGCCGGTAGTCTAACCCTACAGCGAAGTGCCGATAGACGAATTCCACGTCAATCAGGGCGCCGAAATCTGTGCGATTAAACGCCTTGATGCTCCGCTCCGGGCGGATCCCGTGCATGGTGCCGTTGAAGACGTAGCTCTTGAGAAACTCGTCAGGATAGACTAGGTTCATATCGCCGCCGAGGCCATAGCCCAAATATCCGCCGAGGCCAACGCTGAGGCGTGCCTTCTCATCAATCGATCGTTTGTAACGCACTTGCAGCGGGATGTCGAGGTAGTCCAGCCCGGCATTCATGTAGACGGGAGCGTTCGGCATAGGCCTGAAACCACTCCAATTTTCTTTGGGCCCAAGTTGCCCGTAGATCAGCCCGGAGCCTTTCCGCGCATAACCTACGCCAAGGCGAAACCCGAAGGACGAGGGCAGGTAATATTCCGCCATCAGGCTAGCCGATGGCCCAGCCAGATATTCCTCCGAGTTCTCCTGTCCCAAATCCGAGATGGCCCACCCGACGCGTGCACCGAAATTCAACTGCGCCTTTGCAGGCGTTACTCCACAAATGGCCATCGCTGCGACGACCATCATTGCTGCTAAAATTCTTGCTGTGTTCATTGTTTATTGGGTTTGATATTACGGCGCCAAAACTGAAGATATAGCATGGAAAACAAGGGGAAAAGGGGCAAAAATCTCGTTACAAGCCGATGCTGAGTATCAGTCGGTTGCAAAAAAGTGCGTTACGCGGAGGCTTCTCATTTCCATCTTTATCAGCTGTTTAAGCGAGAATGAAAATCGAGGCCGTTTTGGGGGACTTTTTGTCGCCGAAATCAGTCCAAACTCCGCAGGAAGCGGGCCAGCGATTGCGCGCCATCTACCCCCAAAGCCTTACGGAGCCGGTAGCGCCACTGTCGCGCCGTCGTGTCGTCGGTCAGGCCGAGCAGGAAGGCCTCGACTTTGGTGTCGGTGTCGAAGAAAGAGAGTAGGCAATGTCGCTGGTAGGTGTCCCACTTTTCGGCGCCGATCTTTTCCGTGAAGAAGGCGTAGGCGCAGGGGTAGAGCGCTCGGATGTCTTTCTCCAAAGCCGACCAATCTCGGGCCGAGAGCGTTGTCTTTGAAGCTGCCCCTTGCTCTATCACGCGGACGATCTTTTTCCCGACGGATGAAGATCGGAGTATCTGCCCCTTCTTTTCCGCCAGGGCCTCCTCAAGGGCTTTGATCTTTTCCTCCTGCGCCCGGTAACGACTGGCCTCCGACTCCTGTCGCTCATCCAGCGTGCTTTTCATCTCATTCATCTGTACCGTAAGGAAGCGGATCTCGTTCTCTTTTTGGCGAAGCGCCTCCTGCTGCCTGCGAATTCGGCGGTTTTTGGCGCGTCGGAACATCAGAAGCCCGATGGCCGCGCAGACCGAAAGGATGACAATCGCGAGTGTGCGATATAGAATGGCCACCTGTAGGCGGATGTTTTCGTTCTCCAGCTGCGACTTGTCATACCGCTGCTCCACCTCATACACATTGATCCTGTTTTGCTCGGCATAGTGAGCGTCTACATAGTCTTTATACTGCTCCAAATAGTCAATCGCTTCAGTCAGGTTTCCTTCTGCTTTCTCGATCAGATATTGCAGCCGAAGAACATCCCCCTTGGTGCTTTCGGATATGGCTTTTTCGGCATACTCCCGTGCTTTTGCGTATTCTTTTTTCCTGATATAGACATCAGCCAAGGCCAGATAAGTAGGCCAAGGATCATTGGGGTTTATATGGGTCAATAGATGCGTTTCAGCCTCATCCAGCCTTCCCGTTTCACCATAAACGACTCCAAAATCGGCGGATATGGCACGAATGACGATAGAATCACCGGCCAAGCCGGCGATGGAATCCGCCTTTTGGAGTACGGAGAGCGCTTCGGTCGTTCGGCCCTCTTCCAAATAGCAATACACAGCATCTCTCAGCGCCAACGCCTGACTGCGTATGTTCCCAGATCGGGCATGAAATCCCGCGGCCTCGTTATATTTTTCGAACGCACGGTCATATAGTCCTTTTTCTAAATACAGATCAGCCAAATAGCTCGATAAATAGCCTGCCAGAGAATAATCGTCGGTCTTAGCAACGAATAAAAGTCCGTCTTTATACGTATTAACCGCAGCATCGTAATCGCCATCATCTTTTTGAGAGCGCCCGGTGTAGAGCCGGATCTCGGCCCGCTCCCGCGGCGTCCCTTTGCGATCGTAATAGGCCTGCGCTTTGAGCCATTGACGCGTAGAAATTGGGTTGTTCGCACGCTTCGCCTTCTGCTGCTCATCACGCACCCGCCCCAACAACATGCACCAATGGGCATACGACTTTTCATTCATAAGATGGTGAGAACCTATGTTTTCCAGCATCGCCCGCGCACTGTCGGGGTTTTGCGCCATCATTTCCTCAGCCTGTTTCATCTCACGATTCGCACGATGGCTATCACACGAACTGAAGAAAAACACACTGATGAACACTCCTATCAATCCTATATATCTACAAGTCATCACTTCCATTTGTATCTCGTTTTCGAAAAGAAGACGCGAAAGTAACAGTTTACCAAAAAAGACAAAACGGAAGCTGCTGTGCATGTCCCGCACTCCACCTCACCCCTTCATCAGCCCCTTCAGCTTCGGGTCGGCTTTAATGCGGGCGATTTCGGAGTCCACGAGCGAGAGGATCTCCTGCTTGATTTGGCGATAGTTCGCGTCGATGGAGGCTTTCATCGTGTCGTTACCTGCAGCGTCGCGGAAGTCAGCGATGACGGGGATCGGGCGGTAAGACTTCATCTCAGCGGACACTTTGGCGGTATCGACCACAATCTCCGCGTGGAAGA
>CALIBC010000251.1 GCA_938045615.1 uncultured Clostridia bacterium
GAGAAATATGGACTGCCAGCAGAAATTAATGCTTCTAAAACCACAAAACAAAACCCCTAAGGCATTATATGCCTTAGGGGTTTTGTTTTGTGGAGGAGATGGAAGGCTTGAAAAATACACACAAACACGCCTCTTTGCTTACTTTTTTTTCTTAAAAATCAAATTCATCAAAAACAATATAATAATAGCCCCAATAGCCCCTGTCAAGATAGAACCAACCCATCCCTCACCAAGAGAGATGTTAAATACACTTCCTAAAAGCCAGTACCCCAGACCACTCCCAAGAAGGCCAATAATGATATTCCCAACAAGTCCCAATCCACTACCTTTATATATAGTACCCCCTAGCCATCCTGCAATGGCTCCAATAATAAGTGTTGCAATAATACCCATGAAATTCAATGTTAAATTTGAAGGCAAAGATAAGAGAGATCGTCCACAAAAACAAATTATGCGATCTTATAGCCAAACGGAAAAGGAATATGAAATGAAACGGTAAAACGGAATCATCTTTGTATCCTCTATGTCAATCAAACTATCAGTACAAGAAATAGAGGAGCTTCGTAAACTTCAGCGCAATGTTAGTAGGCGTGCGGATTACGTTCGGGTTACTTGTATCTTGATGCTGGCCATGGGCTGCAGTCCTGACTTTGTCGCACAGAGCTTGGGCATAGACGTTGCGACAGTCTATCGTTATAAGAAACTCTATGATCAAGATGGTATCGACGGTCTTTTGGAAGATCGCTATAGGGGCTATTCTGGACGTCTTTATAGTGAACAAATTAGCTTGCTTTGTAAAGAGTTTAAAAGGCATATTTATACAGATGCAAAACGTGTGACTCTATGGGTAAAGAACACCTTCGAGATAGGATTATACACCGGGCGGGATGGTACATCTGTTGAATCGCATAGGCTTCACCTACAAGAAGACAACCGAGGTTCCTTGTGAAGCAAACGCTGAACTTCGTCCAAATGATAAAGACATGCTTCGATGCTAAGAAATAGGGCGATATTTATATTATGTTGATGATACGCATCCGACTCACGACGCACGTTCCACTTATACCTGGATACGGAAAGGCAAACCCTTAGAGCAGCCCACGGTGAGCGGCCGTGACCGTATCAACATCAACGGATTGCTTAATGCTCACGATGTGACGGACGTGATCGCCCATGAGTGTTCGAGCCTCAGTGTCGATTCTACCATAGCGCTTTACAAGGCGACTTTGGAGAAACATCCTAAAGGCCGAAAACATCTACATCATCACCGATAATGCTCGTTAACATAAGCTCGACCTAAGCGACAGACAGGAAAGAGGGATGTACAAACTCCTCAGCAGTATTGATGGAAGGCTTTTTGTCGAAGAAGGAGAAAGCTGCCAACGCCGATAATAGATTGATGATGAAGTTCGGGAAGCATCGATGGCGGGTCAAGCTCTATCTGGCAGATATTCTTTAGTTGATCATTAACGGTTTCAATCGGAGATCTTTTCCGAAGCATGATCTTATCATATTGAAGCATTAAGGCTTTCTTCTTC
>CALIBC010000252.1 GCA_938045615.1 uncultured Clostridia bacterium
GCCAATGAAGAGCTGTTCGAAAAGGTCTTTCGAGATATAGCCCCTGTCTCCGAAGAGCTTGCAGAAGATCCGTTTGTGAAAGTCCATGTGTTTCAAGGGAGCTCTGTCGTCCACGTTGCCCGGAGTGAGGAGAAAATCAAGCAATTCCCCCTTGTCATTGATGATCAAATGAAGTTTGAATCCATAGAACCAACCCCAAGGGTGCCTTTCCTTTTCCGGGCAAAATCCTTGAAAGTTTTATGCTGCCTTTCTCTTTTGATATGGCAGCTCCGGATGGGTGTAGAATCGATAAAAGATATACCAGTGCCTTGTCCCAAAGTTCTCATTTTGAGGGAAACGGCAAGAAAAACACAGACTTTTCGTTCCAACTCTATAAATCGATTGTAGGAAACAGTATGGGGGAAATCAGACTTCATATGTGCTTGGACAAAGAGATGGAAATGCTTCAGATCTCGAAAAGAGGAGAAGTGGAAAAGGATGAGAATCGTCATCACCTCGCCAGGGCTGACGCATTAAAAACAGCTTTCTCGGTACTTTTATAGACATTAAAACTCCGTTAGTTGTGTATCATTCTCTATTAGAAAGCCTCTGTATGGTTCCAGACCCACGGATAGAGCGTAAAAAAAATTATCCTCTTGACTTTTTACTCCTGATCGTTTTCCTCTCTACACTCTCAGGCAATACCTCCTGGTATGAGATTGAAGATTATGCCGAGGAATACGAAGAAGAATTGAAAAGTCTATACGAACTGCTTACCGGTCATCAGCTTACGCACACTAAGCCATCCCATGATACTCTTAACAGGAGCATCAGTCTGTTGGATGTAGACGCTTTTGAGGGAGCTTATAAGCGATGGATTGAAGGCTTTATCTCGGCCACTTCAGGTAAACATATTTGCATTGATGGCAAGACGATGCGGGGAGTGAAGAAACTTTCTTTTGATACCCAATCCCATGTCGTCTCTGCTTTTTCACCACAAGATATGTGCAGTCTTGCCCAACTCTATATTGACCGAAAAACAAACGAAATACCTGCTATACATCAACTTCTTCATTTGCTGGACTTGAACGGGGCTGTTGTCTCCATTGATGCTATAGGTACGCAAACAGCCATTGCCGAACAAATCATCGATAAGGGCGGAGACTATGTATTGTGTGTTAAGGCGAATCAAAGTTTGAGTTTGCAAGAGATTGAAGCCTATTTCTGCCCTCTGTTTCAGAAACATATCCTCCTTGACGAGCAGACGGAACTATCTCACGGGCGCATAGAAACACGTCGCTATGAAAGTATTCTCAACCCCTTGGAGATAGAAGCCAACGAGGTATTGACTCGCTGGAAAGGCTTGAGGTCGATACACAAAGTTATACGCAAACGAAGAGATAAAAGGAGCGACAAAACGAGTGAAGAAGTGGTCTACTACATTTCGTCATTAACGGATGTTTCTTCATTGAAACAGGCTATCCGTGGGCATTGGGCGATAGAGAACAAGTTGCACCACTCTTTGGATGTCTATTTCGGACACGATTCCTCGCACAAGAGAACCAAGAATGTGGCGCAGATTATGGATATCATTCAAAAGATCAATTTACTCATTATAGAGCGAGATCTCTGGGAAGTCGTATAGCTTCTTCAATGCAGCAGAGAAACTGGACACCTTACTTCTGCGAATGATACGACAGATG
>CALIBC010000253.1 GCA_938045615.1 uncultured Clostridia bacterium
GCCGGTGAGCTCTTACCTCACCATTTCAACCTTACCACGGCATTATCCGTTTCGGCGGTATGTTTCTGTTGCACTTTCCCTATAGTTACCTACGCCGGACGTTATCACGGCATCCTTGCCCTGTGGAGCCCGGACTTTCCTCATGCCATAGGCACGCGACCATCTGACCTACCCATAAATATGTATTTTACCACAGATAAGGGTTGATATCAATTGAAGAAGCGATAATATCACACTCTCCAATCGAATCGCTTCCAAAGTTTTCTTTTTCAAAATAATCCTTCAGTATACTGCACATGTTCGGTGCAAATATCTTCTCCGTACCGTAATGTCCGGCATCGAGCACTGGAATGTTTATCGCTCTTGCGGCCTGTGCGTCATGATATTTCACATCCCCCGTAATGTACAGATCACAGCCTTCCTTTGCAGCATCGTCGATAAATCCGGCGCCGCCGCCCGTACACCAACCGAGCTTTTTGACTTTGATATTTGGCTCTCCCACATACTTGAAGTATTTTGAATCCACGCCAAAAACCTCCGCCGCATATCGGACAAGCGCCTCAATGCTCATCTCTTCTTTCAGGAATCCTCTTCTGCAAAAAGGATTACAGTTTTCAAAAAAACCGACATTCTGCAATTTAAGGAGTTTACCCAGATAGTCGTTGTTTCCTCCGTCCATCTTGTCAAACGATGTATGGCAGGCATATACCGATATCCCGTGCTCGATACATCTTGTTATGTATCTGCCCGTAAATTCGCGGCTGTCTATGCTCTTCAGCCCTTGCCTTGTCATCGGATGATGCGTGATTATCATGTCCACACTCTCTGAAATGGCTTCATCTATGACAGCATCCGTGATCTCAAGGGCAGTCAATATCTTTTTGACTTCGTTTCCTTGTGTGTTTACCTGTATGCCACAGTTGTCCCATTCTTCCGCAAGTTCTCCGGGGCAAATTTTCTCCATGGCAGTGAAAAAATATTGTTTATCCATCGTCTGTCAGTCCTCCGTTTCCTTTAGTCCGTTCATCAAAAATTCAAGTCTGAGTATTTTTTTCTCAAGCTCTCTTATTTTGCCGGCGCTGCCAACCTCCGCGCCACTCACCGAATTCATTTCTATTTTTTCTTTGATTGCGCAGTGCTTGCTCCATTCCCTTTTCAGATATTCAAATGTGTATTTGTTGCGATCACGTAACAATGTATCCGGGTACTCCCAACGCACATCTTCTCGCAAAGGGCGCTTGTCTGCGGACTCATCCGTTCCACTGCTTGCAACCGTCAGTACCAGCGGGATATATTTCCCTTCACGCACCGGTATTTCTTTTTCTATTATAAACCCTATTTCGTTCAGGGAAAATCTCAATTTGGCAATATTGTTTCTCGGCTGGAGGATGTATCTTGCGAATGTTCTTGCATGCTCAAGGTCGCTTTTGATTATCTCGGAGATCAGGATCCCCCCCATTCCGGCAATTACGACTGTGTCTACTTCACCCGGCTTCAGAACCTTGAGCCCGTTCCCCTCCCTTAGATCAAATTCCTTTGAAGGCATGTATTCCTTGCAGTCCGTAAGAGCTTTTTTCAATGACTCACCGCTTATGTCCGACAAAACAACTTTCGGTGACTTTTGGGTCTGTGTCAAGTATATCGGAAGAAACCCGTGATCCGTGCCTATGTCGGCCACACTCTCCCCCGGATTCACTTGATCCGCTATTGTTTGTAATCTCTCGCTTAACCTCATTTTCTCCCGCTCTCCTTAATTTTCTTTCTTAAAAAGAACCCCACCCAAGCGATGGAGTTCCGGAATAAGTTAAACCTGCGATAAACGCCTCTATGCCGACTTTCGATCTCATCAAGTCGCCATCCGAACAACTTACCGACCGGGATTTTTCTAACCGACCGGTTTTAGCTATTCAAGATAATCTTTTAATTTTTTGCTTCTGCTCGGGTGACGCAATTTCCTCAAAGCCTTGGCCTCTATCTGGCGAATGCGTTCTCTGGTCACGTCAAATTCCCTGCCGACCTCCTCAAGAGTCCTGGTTCGTCCATCGTCCAGTCCGAAACGGAGTTTCAGGACTTTCTGCTCCCTGTCCGTGAGCGTGTTCAAAACCTCAACCAGCTGTTCCTTCAGCATTGAAAAAGCCGCTGCCTCGGCAGGTGCGGGGACATCATCGTCGGGAATGAAGTCTCCCAGATGACTGTCTTCTTCTTCTCCTATCGGTGTTTCAAGGGAAACGGGTTCCTGCGCAATCTTTTGTATTTCTCGCACTTTGTCTACCGTTATCCCCATTTCCTTTGAAATTTCGTCAGGCGTCGGCTCTCTGCCCAATGTCTGAAGGAGCTGTCTGGAAATCCGTATCAGCTTGTTTATGGTCTCCACCATGTGTACCGGAATCCTTATGGTTCTCGCCTGATCTGCGATGGATCTTGTGATCGCCTGTCTTATCCACCACGTGGCGTAAGTAGAAAACTTGTAACCCTTCCTGTAATCGAACTTATCTACAGCCTTGATAAGACCGAGGTTCCCTTCCTGTATCAGATCGAGAAAAAGCATTCCGCGTCCGACATATCTTTTGGCGATACTGACCACAAGCCTGAGATTGGCTTCACACAGGCGCTTCTTGGAATACTCGTCTCCCGCCTCCATTTTTTTCGCAAGATCTATCTCCTCATCCGCCGTCAAAAGAGGAACCTTTCCAATCTCCTTTAAATACATCCTGACGGGATCGTCTATCGCTATCCCTTTCGGAACGGCGACATCCGCACCCACATCACCGCTCTTTTTTATCTCCGCAACGCCCGGATCGCTTTTGTGATCATCTTCGTCGTCCTCACCATCTTCGTTTCCCAGCATAATCGAAAAATCTTCGGGTGAAGATTCCGATGTTATTTCAACATCTCTTGACAGTAATGACTCATATATGTCATCGATCATATTCTTGTCTATGTCGTATGAGTCCAGATAATCCGCCATGTCGGAGTAAGTTAAAACCTTGTTCTTTTCCTTTGCGCGAAGCATCAGACGCAAAATGAGTTCTTCTTTCATCCGTTCAGGACTTAAGAGTTTTACGGGATCTTCCGTCTCGTCAATCGGGATTTCCACATTCTCATCCACATCCGTATCAACGTCAACACCGGCATTGGTTTTTACTCTACCCTCATCAAGCATTCGTTCCTTGATGATATCGGAACCAATTAATTCACTTTTGATTGTATTCTTACTCATCGTTACCCCTTACAATTTACCGTTGAATCAATTTTTTGTCCTTTTGAACCCTCATCAATTCATCCGTAATATCCCTTATAAATTCTTCGTCGCTCTGTTCTTCCGCCATCGACAGCTTTACAAAAAGCTGCCTCTCTTTTTCGGACAAAATCTCGAGTTTATTCTTTGAAACACATTCCTTGAATAAATTGTGGTGATTGCCATCGATTACGGTGGATGAAAGTATGTCCTGCAAATTCATCCCATCCTCGTCCTCAAGCATCGCCATCACATCTTCCATCTCAATAAATCGTTTCCGTCCGAAACTTTTTTTGGCGGCCGTAAGCACTCTATTTAAAAAAGCGGATCGAACCAATCCGGGTTCATTCATAATCTTGCCTATGTACACATCGTCGGTCAATGCCAATTTGATCAGCACCCTTTCCAGTGATGAAACAGCGCCGTTTTTCTCATCCCGACCCGCGCCATGCGCCTCCGGGAATTTACGTCGTTTGGATCCGGGTTCTTTCACTGTCTTTCCGGTCGTCGCAGTCCTGTCCAATTCCCTTTCTATCGCACTTTCCGCTATTCCGGTTTCTTTTGATACTTTCTTCTTGTATATCTCTCGTTCGATCGGTGTAAGTTTTGCCAGTATACCGATCGCTTGGTTCAAATATTCCAGTCGATCTTCGTCGTTTCCAAGGTCAAAGCCTTCCTTTGCCGATTCAAGTTTATACTCCGCATAAGGTATAGCTGTTTTGGCCAATTCCACAAAGGCTTCCTTCCCGTTATTCTTTATGTATTCGTCAGGGTCTTTTCCGTCTGTCACATGCAACACCCGTACTTTTACATTCTCGTTTCTGAGGATTTCAATCCCGCGCAATGCCGCCTTTCTGCCCGCCGCATCCGCATCATAGCTCAAGACCACTTCATTGACGTGTCTTTTCAGCAGTCTCGCCTGATTCTCGGTAAGCGCGGTACCGAGACTGGCAGCCACATTCTCAATCCCGCTTTGGAACAGGGAAATCACATCCATATAGCCTTCTACCAGTATCATATTCCCTTTTTTACCCGCAGCCTGCCTTGCAACATTCAGCGCATACAGGTTGTTCTTTTTACGAAAGATCTTGCTTTCCGATGAGTTCAGGTACTTAGGAGTATCATCGCCCGAGATCGCTCTGCCACCGAACCCTATCACCTTCCCTGCGGTATTTATTATCGGAAACATTACACGGTTGCGGAATCTATCATAACATTTACCACTTTTGGATGAAATCAAACTTAAATCCAACATTTTTTTATCGTCCACGCCGTGAGATTTCAGGTATCTGTAAAGGCTGTCCCAATTTTCGTCCGCATATCCTATTCCAAACTTTTTGAGAATCTCCGGTCGTATCCCTCTTTTTTTCATGTAAATATAACCCGGGTTTTTCCCGTCTTTGAAAGCATCGTAAAAAAAACGTGCCGCCAACCTGTTTATTTCATAATACTCGTCTCTGTTCTCATACCGGGCGCCCCGTTCAATTTTGATTCCATGCTCACGCGCAAGTTTGTCCACGGCATCCGTAAAATCCATATTATAATACTGTCTAACAAATCCGATGACATCACCGAACGCCCCACATCCGAAGCATGTATAGGATCTGCGAGATTCGGAAACCATGAAAGACGGAGTCTTTTCATGGTGAAACGGGCACAGTCCCTTGAAATTCGATCCGGCTCTTTCAAGTTTGACCACTTGCCCCACAACATCGACTATGCTGATCCTGTCCTTTATATTTTCAATTGTCGAAGGTGAAATCGAAAAACCCATTTGTGTCCGCATCCCCTTTTTCAAAAAACAGATTTCTTGGGAACAAACAGATCCGTATACAGCGACAGTGCGTATCTGTCCGTCATGCCGGCAACGTAATCCTTCACCGCCGTATTTGTTCCCTCTTTTTTTGCAAGACCCTGCAAGTCTTTCGGCATTCTTCTCGTATGTTTCAAAAAATATCCGTAAAGCGAAGTTATCACGGTCTCAATCTTTGCCAGATCTTCTTCCTTTTTGACTTTTGGACTCTTGTAGACATTTCCGAACATGAAGCTTCTCAGTTTGGAAAGCTCCGCGGCGTATTGATCGTCCATGGAGACAGTCTGCTTTCCATCGCTGTTGTTTACAACATTTTCTATCATATTCCTTATCCTGTCTCCGTGCGTGTGGCCGAACAGTTTCAGGGATGTCTCCGGAATATCCTCCTGCTTTATGACTTTACTTCTGACAGCATCGTCTATATCGTGATTTATATATGCGATCCTGTCGCTTATCTTTACGACCTGACCCTCCGCCGTGTTCGGGACAATGGATCCCGTGTGATTCAGAATTCCGTTACGCACCTCATGTGTAAGATTCATCCCTCTCCTGTTTTTATGTTCTTCAAGAATATCAACCACTCTCAGGCTCTGTTCGTTGTGGCGAAAGCCTCCGGGGTGGATGGTGTTGAGAACCGCTTCCCCATTGTGGCCAAACGGGGTGTGCCCAAGATCGTGCCCCAACGCTATGGCTTCGGTCAAATCAACGTTTAGATTCAGTATTGTGGCGATGGTTCGCGCGACCTGATTTACCTCAAGCGTATGGGTAAGCCTGGTTCTGTAGTGATCGTCCTCAGGTGCCAGAAAGACCTGTGTCTTATGCATAAGTCTTCTAAATGCCTTTGAGTGTATAATCCGATCTCTATCCCGTTGAAAATCCGTACGGAAAGGGCAGGGTTCCTCATCTTCCTGCCTACCCGCACCGCATGCCGCCTTGCAGGCAAACGGTGAGAGTTCACGTATTTCCTTTTGCTCCAATTCGATCCTTTTTTGCATATCCGTAAAATCAAGTCCTCATATTCCGGTATGTCCAAAGCCTCCGCTTCCTCTCTGCGAGTCGGAAAGCTTTGCAACCGGCACCATCCTCACTTTTTCCGTCTTGGCGATCACGATCTGCGCCACCCTGTCGCCGTTTTTTATCGTGAAATCGGTGTCGCTCCAGTTTATTAGAGGAATTTTAATTTCTCCCCTGTAGTCACTGTCCACAGTTCCTATTCCGTTCACGACCCCGATGCCATGTTCTATGGCAAGTCCGCTCCTTGCTCTTACCTGCGCCTCATATCCTGCGGGCACCTCAAAATAAAGTCCTGTGGGTATAAGTGCTCTGCATCCTGCGGCGAGCACCAAATCCTCATCCAGAAATGCGCTTATATCAAACCCCGCAGCACCCTCGGACCTGTACTCGGGCACTACGCCGCTTTCACTTATTATCTTCAGTTCCATACTTAACCTCTTCCGACGATATTTTTCAGGTTCACTCGTTTTCCCGAGACGCACGATGCACTGTAGGTTTCAAAGTCGCAAATAATACCCTTTACCTCGTCCAGCGACTCTTTCGTCACCGTATCATATCCTTTCATGACTTCCTCCGGCGTAAAGACGTAGTCCAACAACAGATAATTTTTCCCGTTGAGCATCATCCTTGTGGTGGTGTTTTCTCCGCTGAAAACATAACTCGCTTTCATTTGTTCTTTCGACGATCTCAATTCTTCATCCGATACGGCTGTTTGAGAGAGTTTCTTCAGTTCTTCCCGTATTCCGGCCACCGCATCTCCGACTTTATCGTGAGCCACTCCGGCATAGATTTCAAAATAGCCGTCAGAACTGAAATTTCCTATGGAGGAATATACAGAATATGCAAGTCCCTTTCTTTCCCTTATGTTTTGAAAAAGTCTGGAGCTCATGCTCCCACCGAGCAGATTGTTCAAAACCTGAAAAGCATAAAAGCCGTCATCAAGTGTTTTCATGCCTTTCGTCCCGAGACAAAGATGTGTCTGATTTATATCCTTGACCTGTAGCTTTGCAAAAGGTTTGTATTCTCCTTTTGTCTCTTTGTTTTTTTCCTTGGTTTCCGCAAGTCTGCTGAATTTGTCCGCAAAGTATCCGCATACGTCCTGCTCATCAAAGTTGCCTGCGACCGAAACCACTATGCTGTCTCTGGTATATTGTTGCGCAACGTATTTTTTTATTGTCGCATGCGTTATTTTCTTAAGTGACGAAGCCGTGCCCAATATTGAATTGGCAAGGCTTCCTCCCTTGAATATATTTGTCACAAGGCTTTCGTGGGCAAGATCGTCGGGATCGTCCTTTGTCATCTTTATTTCCTCACAGATCACCTTTCTCTCCCTGTTCATTTCCTCTGAATCAAAAACAGAATTCTCTATCATATCAACTAAAACATCCGCCGCTTTTTTATAATTCTCAGCAACCGATTTTACGTAGTAGCACGTCATTTCTTTTGAAGTGAACGCATTTATCTGACCGCCTATTTTGTCTATGTCGCCGGCTATGTCGTAAGGTCCTCTTTTCTCGGTTCCCTTGAACATCATATGTTCAACAAAATGCGATATTCCCGCATTGTTCTTCTCCTCGTCTATGGCGCCTGCCCTTACCATTATTCCCAAGGCAATTGAACGAACCTGCGGCATCTTTTCCATGATGAGTCTGACGCCGTTATCGAGAGTTTTGGTTTTTATCACATTTTGATCGCTCATTTTTTTCCCTCCAGTAAATCCTTCTTTCGGTTACTCTTTGTTTTTGTTGTTCAGGACAAGCAAGACAACCAGCACCACCGCAACAGCTACAAGGCTTATCATTTCGGCTTTTTTTCCAAGCGCCGCGCCAAGAAACTTCGCAAGTGACAGTATTATCAAAAACGCAAATATCACGGCTGCCATAATATATATTGACTTTTTACCCATAATTACTCCCCACTACCCGCTTTTCATTATTTTTTAGCTTTGGAGCATGCGATTTTCAAAAAATGCAGTGTCAACATCAGTATAATTATTACTCCAAAACACCCCTCTACTGGATATATATATGCCACTATATTTTTAAAGCCCGCAAGCCCCAGCAGATATCCTATAAAGATAGCGAATAAAATGATTTTTTTCTTGTGAGGGCCTTCGGGAATTTTGGTTGTAAAACCGTAAAAAACGCTGGTTGCGGCTGAATATATGGAAATATACAGCACCACACCGTATATGACATTCACGGAGACGGATATCCGTGCCGAATATCCCAGCATCGGCAAATCCAGTCCTGCTGTAAAACTCATGTCCCTCTGCAGCGCCGCCACCAGTGTAAAAGTCATGAATCCGAGCAGCAATCCGCCTATGGCCGAACCGGTCAAAGCATCTTTTTCGCTCTTTGCGTTAAGACATGTGGTTGCACCTATCGGGATGGTACCCAATATGTTATATGCGACATAGAGAGGCGCCGCAACATACCATTTTGAGATCATTCCAAGATTTTCAGGTTCGTATTTTCCTCCACTTTTTATCGTGCCGGAAAATATCACGTACACGCAAAGACCCATGACAACCAAAAATAGGACAGGCACAATATATCTGAAGAATTTGGATATGCGTTTAAAATCTCCCAAAACCGTTGCAGCCACCAAAATCGCTATCAATGCTCCTCCTACTGCCCTGTGAATCCCGAATTGCTGATAGAGAAACGAGCCTCCTGCGGCCGTCATCGAAATTATGGTTGTAAAGAGAAAAGCCGCCATCATATAGCCAATGGTTTCCGCAACTTTTTTATTGTCTACAACAGAGATTATCCTCCCCATATCGGAAGTATCCAGCTCCACGGCAATAAAACCGATCATGAACGCCAGCAGAGCGAATGCCGTTCCTGCGAGTATCGATCCTAAAAATCCGCCTTTGCCAAAGAGGCCGAAGAATTGCCATGTCTCTCTGCCGGAAGCGAAACCGGCACCCACTATCACACCGACATACATGCCCGCCACGCTTATAAAATTCAAATTTTCTTTTTCTTTCAATCCCATTCTCCCACTAAAGATCCAGATTTTTAAATCTTATATTGAGCTCTTCCTGTTCCTTGCCCAAAATCAACTCGGTCATGTTCACGAAGTTCTCTGACAGATCGCTGGCATAAAACACGTTTTCACCGCTTTTGACCTTTGCGTACATGTCACGCTTTTTGAGTTCGATGCTTACAGCGGTCGCAGCTTCCTCCGAGGAGTTTATTATGTTTACGTCAGGGTAAATTCTGTGTATGTTTTCACTTATAAGGGGGTAATGCGTACACCCCAAAACCAGCGTGTCTATGCCGTTTTTCCTTATGAAATCCTCAAGATAATACTTTATAGTGAGATCCATGATTTCATTTCGGATTATCCCCTCCTCGATCAGAGGCACAAAAGCGGGACACGCAAGGGAGTACAGCTTTCGGAGAGATGGGTTTTTATTTAATATCTTGTCAGTGTACGCCCCACTTCTCACAGTGGCCTTGGTAGCAAGTATTCCGATGCAATTTTCGGATGAACAGACTTTCGCCACCACTCGGGCAGTCGGCGATATCGCGCTGACCACGGGTATTTGCGGATAAGTTTCTCTGAGCAGGTCTATGCACGTTGCGCTTATCGTGTTGCAGGCGATAACCATCATCTTGACGTTATTTTTTGCCATAAAGTTTCCTATCTGCATGGTAAACTGACGAATGGTCTCTGCTGATTTTGAGCCATATGGTGTTCGCGCAGTATCCCCAAAAAAAATAATACGCTCATGCGGTAAGTGCCTCATTATATACGGTATGCTCGTGAGTCCCCCTATTCCGGAGTCGAAAAAACCTATAGGCCTGTTGTCCATATGTATCCCGTGTATCCCTTCCCAATATATTTTTTGTGTTCCTCCCTGCTTTGGCGGAACTGTTTTTCATCTCTTTTTTATGTTATACTGCTCCTGAATTTATTATACAACAGGAGAACGAAAATGGGAAACAAGAAATTAAAAAACCGTGACGAAGTGTCGGCGGATTTTAAATGGCATATACACAGAATGTACAAAAACAGTGAGGACTGGGACAGAGATCTTACGACTGCGGAAGAACTTGCCGAGGATTTCAATAAGTTTAGGGGGCATCTTGGCGACAGCTCTTCAATACTTGCCGATGCGCTTGAGATGAGTGATAGAATTGAACTTCTGCTTGAAAAGGCTTTCGTTTATTCCAGAATGAAACTGGACGAGGATAACAGAGTTTCAAAACAGCAGGCAATGTATGACAAGTCACAGCGTTATATAGCCAAAATATACGCTATCTTAAGTTTTGTGACCCCTGAGATAACAGCGCTTGCGGAAGAAACCCTCCTTTCCTTTCTGAATGAAGAACCGCGGCTAAAAGTATATGAGCACCTGATAAAGGACATCATCAGAAAAAAAGAGCATGTTCTCTCCGCCGACAAGGAAAACCTCATGGCGCAGATCGGTGAGGTTCTCGGATCTGCGGACACCGTCTTCACCATGCTCAACGATGCTGACATGGATTTCGGCAATGTCAAAGATGAGGATGGGGTCGAAACGACTCTTACACACGGCAACTATATAAACTTCATGCGCTCCCAAAACAGGCAGGTGCGCCAAGAGGCATACAACTGTTGCTACACTGCGTATAAAAAGCTGATAAATACCCTTGCGTCCAACTACAGTAATAACGTCAAGACCGATGTGATAACAAGCAGAATCAGAAAATACCCTTCTTCCAGAAACGCAGCTCTTTTCGGGAGCAATATTCCGGAATCGGTGTACGACAATCTTATTGCCGAAGTACGCGACACTCTGCCGGTCATGCATGAATACGTATCTCTTAGAAAGAAAATTTTGGGACTTGATGAACTTAAAATGCACGATGTTTACGTACCTCTTGTCAAGCTGCCGGAGAAAAAAATTACCTTTTCCGAAGCTGTGGATCTTTCCATGGAGGGGCTTGCACCTCTTGGCGATGAGTATGTGACACAGTTCAAAAATGGCATCCGAAGCGGATGGATAGACAGATATGAAAACCGGGGCAAGACCAGCGGCGCTTACAGTTTCGGCTCATATAACAGCGATCCTTTCATATTGATGAATTACGGCGATCGCCTTGAGGATGTCTTCACACTCGTCCACGAGATGGGTCATTCCATGAACTCATTTTACACCAGATCAAACCAACCTTTCGTTTACGGGGGACACTCAATATTTACCGCTGAAGTTGCATCCACCGTCAACGAATCGCTGCTCATGAGGCATCTTCTCACAACCGAAAACGATGCGGACACTCATAAGTATATCCTGAACATGTACATAGAGGCATTCAGAACCACTCTTTTTCGGCAGACCATGTTTGCCGAATTCGAGAAACTTACACACAGCCACGTGGAAAACGGCGGAGCTCTTACCGCCGACTGGTTGAATCAAACTTATGATGAGCTTAATACGGCATATTTCGGTTCTGCGCTAACCCACGATGACCTTATACAGTATGAATGGGCGCGGATACCTCATTTTTATAGGAGTTTCTACGTATATCAGTATGCTACGGGATATTCTGCAGCAACTGCAATATCGGGACTTCTGCTTGAAGGCGGGAGTCGCGCGCGTGATGCTTACATAGAATTTTTGAAATGCGGAACCAATGACTATCCTGTCGAATTATTGAAAATTGCGGGTGTTGATATGGAAAGCAGAGAGCCTGTGCGCCTTGCTATGCAGACATTCCGCGATTTGGTGCTTGAGTTGAAAGGACTATTTTAAACATGAAAAAACTCATAAGTTTCCACACCAACGGCAAAGGGCGCTCCCCCGAGATAGAAGAGAAGCTCGCCGAGAAACTCGAATCAAAAGGCTTTTTGGTAAAGCGTGTTTATGATAAAAATGCCGAACTTCTCGTCTGTATAGGTGGTGATGGCACTTTTTTCGATGCGATCCACAAGTTCAACTACCCCGATGTGCCCATAATAGGTGTAAATACCGGGCATCTTGGCTTTTTTCAGGATGTTCTTCCGGAAAAACTCGATACTTTCGTGGACGACTATGTGAACGGGAATTACAAGTTTCAAACCCTTTCGCTGATACGAACCGGGGTCAAAACGAAAACCCATGCATTCGAGCATCTTAGTCTCAACGAAATAACCATACGCAACACGAATTTCAGAAGCATTCATCTCAATATTTACATAGACGGAAAACCGATCGAATGCTACAACGGCGACGGACTTGTCATCTCAACCCCCACAGGCAGTACGGCTTTCAACTACTCTCTGCGCGGCAGCATAGTGGATCCGAGGCTTGATCTTATACAGATCACTCCTATCGCTCCGATGAATTCCATAGCTTACAAGACGCTGTCCTCAAGCATTCTCATACCTGCGGAATCTTCTCTGAAACTCGTTCCCGCCATGGAGCGCGATCGCGATCTTTGCATAGTGCGTGACGGATACAACCATGAATGCACGGACATAACCGATATCGAAGTGGATTACTCTGACAAAAAAGTTCGGCTTATTCGTTCGACGGAGTTCGATTTCTGGGCCAACGTAAGCGAGAAATTGTTGTAGAAATGTTATGAGAGAGCTTGAATTTACAGTAAGAAAAGAAGATGAGGGATTGGGACTCAGAAAATTGCTGAAAAAGCGTTTCAAATTTTCTTCAAGGCTTCTTGCGCGGCTCAGTGCACAAAAACGTGTTTTTTTGAACGGTGTTCCTCTGCAGGGATATATGAAACCGGTGTGCGGCGACACCATCAGTGCGCTGCTTCCCGAGGAAAGAAGTTTTTTCCCCGAAGCCGACATACCTATACATCCGATATACGAGGATGCCGACATTCTCGTGATCGACAAGCAGCCCGGCGTAACCGTTCATCCCACTAGGCTTCATCAGGACGAAACCATCGCAAACGGTCTCATGAAGTACATGCGTATCAACGGCACCCCTTTTAAAGTCAGGTTTGTCAATAGGCTTGATATGGACACCTCGGGACTTCTTATCGTGGGAAAGAATTCCAATGCTCAGGACAATGTCGTGAGACAGATGCAGCGTAAGACAGTTCAGAAGATATACACCGCACTGGTTCACGGCATACCGGAACATGACGAATTCACGGTCGATCTTCCTATAGGACGTCCCGATCCGCAAAGCCCCGTCCGCAAAGTGCTTGATGAGGCACGTGGAGGAAAACCTTCAGTTACCCATGTTCAAACATTGGAGCGCTTTTCATCCGGCTATGCTCTTGTAAAGCTATATTTGGAAACCGGAAGAACGCATCAAATTAGGGTTCATCTGACCCACCTTGGTCATCCGCTATGCGGCGATACTCTCTACGGGGGCGAATCTCCGGGGATCATTTCAAGGCAGGCTCTGCACGCCGGCGCTCTGAGTTTCCGTCACCCCGTAAGCGACAAAATTCTTAATTTGACCTCACCTCTTCCCGGCGACTTTCTGAAAGCTATCGAAGCGATAAGAAATTCAGGACTATAAGGCGATGAACATTGCGCTAAAACAATTTTTGACTGTACGACTATACATGGATTATACATATACAAGGAATAATGGAGCTACACAAATGAAGATTGTACTTGCCGAACACAGCGGATTTTGTTTCGGAGTCAAAAAAGCCATAAAAACCGTGCTTGAACAAATTGAGCGCGCAGGTGATTCTACCGGTGGTAGAATATATACATGCGGTCAGCTTATTCACAATGCTTACGTGACCGATGAGCTGGCAAGATCAGGCGTTGCAATCATAGATTCGCCGGAGGAAGCTTCTTGCGGCGATACCGTAATAATACGATCACACGGTGAGCCTGAAGATTTTTATCGCCGGGCAGAATCGCTGAACATCAATGTTGTCGATGCCACATGCCCTTTTGTAGCACGCATCCATGAACTCGTCTCTTCGGCTTACAATGACGGAAAGAATATCGTCATAGTCGGCGACAAAAATCATCCCGAGGTAATTGGAATAAACGGCTGGTGCAAAAATTCCGCGCATATTTTCGCTTCAGGCGAGGAAGCCGCACAATTTGACAAAGAATCGGCTTTTCTGGTAGCGCAAACCACGCTGACAGAAAACATTTTTTCCAATGTGATCGACACACTCACAGAGAAATGCGTGGAGCTTGAGATACAAAACACTATCTGCAATGCGACATCCGAGCGACAAAAATCTACTTCGGAACTTGCCGAAGTCGTTGATGCCATGGTGGTAATAGGCGGAAAAAATTCTTCAAACACGCAAAAATTATATGATATCTGTAAGAAAAAACAAAAAAATTCTTTTTGCATTGAAGATATTGGGGATTTACCATTGAAAAAACTGAAAAAATGTAATATAATAGGCGTTGCGGCAGGTGCATCGACACCTGAACGCGTAATTAAGGAGGTTATTTCTACAATGAGTGAAAACATCACCAACGAAAACAACATTTCAATGGCAGATATCATGGACGAAATCGACGCAACTATGGCCTTACCTCGTAACGGCGATATAGTTACAGGCAAGGTCGATCAGGTTAACGACACTGAAGTGATCGTAAACATGGGCTGCAAAAAAGACGGGATTCTTTCGGCCGACGAAATTTCTCTTGAGGAAGGTCAGAAACTGTCAGACGTATTCAAGATCGGCGACGAAGTCAAAGCCAAAGTCATCAAAACCGACGACAACGACGGCGGCATCTTGCTATCGAAAAAAAGATTGGAAGTCAGTGAACACTGGAACGAGATCAATGAAGCTTTCGAAAGCAAGGCCACAATCGATGTCAAAGTGCTGAGACAGGTAAGAGGTGGCGTGATTGCCGCTTACAAAGAGGTTACCGGCTTCATTCCTATGTCTCAGCTTTCAAATAAGTTTGTTGAAACCGCCGATGAATTCATCGGACAGGTTCTTTCCGTGAAAGTTATACGGGTTGATCAAAGGCGGAACAGAGCCGTATTTTCACACAAGGCGGTTCTCAACGAGGAAAGACGTAAGCAAATCGACGAGATTTGGGAAACTCTCAACGTCGATGATATCGTGGAGGGTAAGGTAATGCGCTTCACCGAATACGGTGCGTTTGTCGATTTGGGAGGAATCGACGGACTTCTCCACATCTCTGAGATCTCTTGGGGCAAACTCAAGCATCCTGAAGAACTTTTGGAAATGCATCAGACAATCAATGTGCGCATACTGTCCATGAACCGGGAAAAAGGCAAGATTTCTCTCGGATTGAAACAAACGACACCTGAACCGTGGTCAATCATCGGAGAAAAATACCATATTGGACAGATCGTATCCGGAGAAGTTGTACAACTTAAAGAATATGGTGCGTTTGTGGAACTTGAGCCGGGACTTGACGGACTTGTTCATATTTCCGAAGTCGCAAACAAGCGCGTGGTCAATATCGGGGACGAACTGAAGATCGGACAGAAAATCAAAGCCAAGATTCTGGACATCGACACAGAAAGACGTAGAATAAGTCTTTCCATCAAAGAAGCCTTAAATGACGGTGAAGTTATCGATTCCAATAATGAAAACCCTGTTGAGGAGGCATCAAATACCTGCGATGCAGCCGTTGAATCGGAAAACATTTCTACTGATGAAGTCAACAACGCCGAGACATCAAGCGAGGAAGTTACCGAAGCCGGCGAAGACAATGAAAATGCCGCATGCAATGCCGAAGCTGCATCGGATGTAGCAGAGCAGCCTGAAGCAAGCGCTGCCGACACCGGTGATGAGGGTAGTCCTTCCGATACTGCTGATGAGGATAAAGATAAGTCAAAGGCATCCGAAGAGGCTGTGGGCGTCCTTGAAGAAGATGATAACTTCTGCGATGTATTCGGAGGTTGCTAATCCAAAATAAAAAAATCGTAGGATTTTATTTTGCACCATGCACATAAAATCCTGCTTTTCAAACAAACAACAAACGGGCTTTGGGGAAACGATTTTCTGAAAAGCCCGTTTGGTTTTTTTGAGAGTCACCGATTGTTGTAAAGAAGTCTGTTCAGTTTTCTGTATATCACTTTCAGATCTCCCTTGTTTCTCTGAAATATCCTGTATGCCTGAGACAAAAGCCCCCTGTCCCTCAATTCTGTTTTTCTTGAAAGACAAATGAGGACTTCGATAAGATCTTCAGCTATGGATTCCCTGTTTTTATATGTGAACGGCGCATATATCATCGCCACATCCGATCGCCGAACATCATACATTATGTATTTGGGGGCAACCTTGTACTCTCCTATGTAAAAGTAATGATTCTCCGTTTCAAACATTTTCTCCATGACGGAGATTATCAAGTGCGCCGCCTCGCCAAAACTCATATGCTCTATTGCCGATATTTGAATATATTCCGCCGTGTCCACAACAGCAATTGTTTCCTTTTTCAAATCCACAAATGACATCGAAAAAAACAATCCGCCAATCTTCTGCGACAAGATTTCCTTTTGAAAAGTTTTTAATGCATTTCTTGAGTATCTCAATTCTAAAAAGCCGCTCATTCTCTCTCCTTTAAATCCCTGTTTCCGATGCAATTGAACTCATATGAATCCTGACGATCAACCGCCGCACTTGCTACACTGTTTGTATCCCTTCTCCACAGCGGCGTTTTTTCCTATCCCTATATAGTACTTGTTTACCGACTTGCAACTGTGCAGATGATACGCTTTGCCGGAATTTTCAAAGCAAAATACAGGTGTTCCATTGTAAGCTTTTGACGCATCGCAGTTTGGACAACCGTGAAACTTTTCCTTTGTCCTTGAGTTCAGATATACCCGGTGGCATGCAGCTTTCAGATACCGACAGTTTTTATCGTGATAACGTGTGCCGGCTTCCGGAAAAACGTATACAGTAGGTCCGCCGGAATCCTTTCCGCCGTAGTATGTGCCGGAAAAAGCTCTTCCCATCAGTTTACCGTTGTATTTCATGCTGCTTATCGCGCCAAGGGGATTTCTCTTATCTAGTCTCCCCTCAAATGATACGCTCACAAGATCATCCATCCCATGTTCTGAATAAAGATGTCTGTATTCATCTATTTTAAAAGATTCCAGCGCCGGATTTTCTTTTCTTACCCTTACATTAAGCATGAGCGGAAGTGAAGCAGGTGTTTTTATGATCACCTTTTTTGCCATCTCAAGGCGTAATTCTTCAGCTATGCCGAAATTCATATTTTCCCAAGTTCGTATCGCAGGAATGATTCCTATAAGCAGAAGCATCGTAATGATAAACGCCGGTAAAATAACGGCAGTTTCAACTATATAACTTCCTTTCTTGTTGCCTTTGTGCTTATCCATATTTCTTTTCAAAAACATAGTTTTCACCGTTTATCTTAAATCTCACCGTCAAACCACTGTTATAGTCTTCTATCCTGAATCCTCCGTAATAAGCCGTCTTCATATTTATTTCAATAATATCCATCATTCTCAACAGTTTGGTCTCGTTGTCGATGAGCATTATCATACCGGATATGTACGATTCATATCCTTCGCCTCTTTTATTGTGCGGATTTATATAAGGAACTTTTGAATCAAAATCTTTCACCGTCAATTCCTTTTGCTCTTTTTTCTCACTTTTGCCGATCGATTTCTTCTTATGCTTTCCTTTTACGCTTTTAATGATGGATTCAATGTCTGTCGCCCATGAAGCCGAATCTTTATAAAAGGGTACTTTTTCACCGTTGATCAAAAGATGGTAATCGTTTCTCGCCTCTGCAAGCGACCATGCGGCTTGGATGGCCTTTTGTGTAGCAACCGCCCATGGACCAGGAGTCAACAACTCCGCAGCCGCCAATGTTTCCGCCAATTTAACCTTATCTGTTTGCAGGTATATCATATTCATCACGCTTCTTAGAAGTATTATTTTTCTCTTGGTGGACGCTTCGTTTTCCTCATCCGTACTTTTTCCGTTAAGGATATATTCTTCCTCGCATTTGAAAAAAGTGCTTCCCAGATCCTTATCATCAGCACGGGTCTTAAAATACTTTTCTATGTATTTTCTTTGAAAATATTTGTCTGTACCTTTCTTTATCAGATCGTCGAAGCTTTTTATGTTTTTTAAAGTCTCTCTGATACGTTTTATCGAAAAGCCGTCGGAAGCCTCATGCGACGGCAGATCGTCAAACTTCACGGATTTAAAAGAGATCGGAGAAGCACTCTTGGCTGATTTTATTTCCTTGATACCTCTGTCTTTATTTAAAACAGCACACTTTCCTTCTTTTACTATCTGCTCATTAAAGCACAAGGTGCTTCTCAAAGAATGCGATGCAAGATCAGAATCAATCCCCTCAAGTTCTACGTATTTTTTGTTCTTGAATGAGGTCAATGCATAGAAATTCAGCTTCTCATTTACATCTCTCTCTATACCGTTGAATGCAAATATTCCGTATCTTCCTTGCAGATTCAGATCATATTCTCCCAAGATAGATTCACACCACATTAGGCCCAATTCCCTTGTCGAGCTGGCGACCCCGATCGATTTCGCCGCTTTTACAAATATGGTAACCATCGTCACAAGTGTAACGAATAAAAGCATTATTAAAATTGTCGCCGAACCCTTTCTGCTTTTTAACATCGCATTCCTCTTTCATCGCATAAATAAATTTATCTCTTTGATCTCTCTCCACTTTTCCCGTATTGCCTACTTTCCTGTTTTCTTTTCAAATCCCTTTTTCAATCTTATGGCATCGCTCGGATTCAGCATATAGCATTTCCCGGAAATTTCTTTTCTTAAAATCCCTCTTCCTATCCCTTTCATTACTGTCGAGACTTCTTTTGACTCGTTTTCGACATGAAATATGACTTTGCTGTTCATGGCTTTTTGTGAAAGTCGTTCATGCATTTTCGCCTGAACGTGAAGTCCTTCGTAGAAATAAATCAACATTATTATCATGCTCAAAATCAAAAGTATCACCACCGGAATCACTATTGCCGCCTCCACCGTGGATTCCCCTCTTTTGTTCCACTTTGTTATTTTTGATTTTTTCGCCAGCTTCATATCTTTTACCTTGAATTCAAAGTATTGAAGGTCTTATTTATGAATGAAGTAATTTCAGACTTGAAAATCAGCCCCAATGCCACCGCCAAAGCGATAAGTATCGCAACCTGAACCATTTCCATGGGCATAATGCTTCCCCTCTTTTCCTTTATTTTTGCCAACACCCTCTCACCTTTTTTCTTACTCGATTTCTCCAACATTCTTCGATCCCCCGATTTCTGCGACATTCTTCCGTTCCTCCTTTCTTTTTCGCTTTCCGACGCATCCCCTTTTCTTTTAACTTTTGAGTTGCTAAACATGATATTATCCTCCTTTCACCTGAAGCATGGCCGGCAATGCCGTAACTACGATGAGCACCACCAGCAAAATCGCCAGCGGAAACGATAATTTCGATTCCGCAAGTTTGCCCTTTTCAATCGCTTTCTTTTTCCGTTCTTCCCATATCATTTCACCGTCACCCTTAAGTTTTTCACGTAAATCAACGCCTTTCTTCTGATTGTCCGCAATAAGCGACACGACTCTGGAAAACCACCTGTTCCCTATAGTTTCAGCTCTCTCCTGTAATAAAGAGATTAAATTCTTATTGCTTTTTACGGACTTTTCTTTAACATCCGACAGGACTTCTCCCAAATAATCCAGTTTATTTTTTTTACGGTAACCACCTACTATGGCTCTGAATGCATCGTTGAATATCAGACCGCAGTTAAGCAACATCAAAAGCTGATCGTTGAAACCCGGAAGAGACTTGAGTATCATTTCATCCCTGTATTTCTTTCTCTCATACTCTTTCTTCCTTATATCAAAATACATTATGAGTATGATCATAAAGGGAACTGCTATCAGCATAACCGCATTGTAGTTTTTTGCCCGCTTCCAATAAAGTTTTGTACTGTTTTCTGCTCTGTCGGGCAAAATCACCATCTTTCCGGAGGAATCGTTGACGGTGTCCACAGCATTTCTTATCGCATTTATCAATTCCCTCTCCGGATCGACCTTTTCACTTTCTCTCTTTATCTTCCCGTTACTGCCCCGTATGGTAATAGTTGCACTTTCTTCCACACTTCTGGAACCTTTTTGCGCCTTGATCTTTACCGGATATGAAACAAAATCCTTGCCCGTTTTCCTTTCTATTGCGCGCAGATTCCCATATTTATCCACCATGTATTCCGCTTCTCCGCTTATATCTCTGTACAAAAGTATCCCTATTACGGAAAAAGTCACCGTAAGCAAAATCATAAGCTTATTTCGCGTTTCCCGTTTTGAAAGAAACACTTTTAAATTTTTGAATTCTTCTATTATATCTATCTTCATGTGTATTCTCCCCGGTCGCAAGGCTCATCCCCACATACACTCTTCAAACTTCGATTATTCCGCAAGATCGGATCATTTTATATGACCTGTAAACTTCCCAAATATCAAATTTCAATATTAGTGATTCTGTCCATCATTCTGTATGCCATAAATACCCCCGCAAGTGCCGCCGTCATGGCTATTCTGCCCTCCAAGGTTCGGTACATCACAGAAAGATACTCCGGTGAAAGCAATCTCAAAAACATGATTACGACAATCGGCATCATCGTTATTATCCTTCCCTCAAACTTCCTCTGACTAACGATCTGCTTTATCTCCCGTTCAATTTCAATCTTTTGGCTTATGAGATCGGATGTTTTATGTATGGCTGACACAAAATCCCCACCGCTTCTGAGGCACGACTCGTATATCCTTACGAAAGTTTCGATATCCTCTATGCCGCTACGTTCCGCAAAATGATGCAGTGCAGACGATACGTTGCCGTTTATGCTGTCTGTTTCTGCCAATATGCAGTCTATTTCTACAATAATCGGATCCTTTTTCGTATATATTTTCAAGAGCTCCTTTTCCGCCTCTCTTATCCCCTCTTCCATGTGCCTTCCCGTCGACAGCGACGAGGCGATGCATGAAAGAAAATCTCTGAACTGCATCAAGAGAACATCTCTGTTTCTTTGCAATATAAGCTCATTCACATACTTTTGAGTCGGTCTGTACAAAAAAACCGTAAATACTGCCATCGCAAATGTGTTGTAAAACAGTATCCCCATGCACGCTGTGAACAACAACAAAAGGACTGTCACAAACATTTTCTTTGAAAATGCGGAATTCCAGCTTGGCATATATCTCCTCCTTTTTCTCATTCATATCGCCTTATCTTTTTCTGCGTGTTTTTCAAATCATTTTCCGTCCTTACGAGTCTTCTGTTTTGATTGAGGATAAACAACGGGTTCATAATGTATTCCCCCTCCTTAAACCCTAGCAATTCCTGCACTTCCATCACACGTCTTTTTCCATCCTGAAATCTTCCCAGATGAACAAATATGTCCATACCCTCTATAATCTGTGCTCTCACTGTATCGATGGGAAGCTCCGCCGACATAAGATACATGGCTTCAAGTCTTCGCAGCATTCCCTCGACCGAGTTCCCGTGTCCTGTAGACATACTGCCGTCATGGCCTGTGTTCATTGCCTGCAGCATGTCACCAACTTCCTTTCCTCTCACCTCGCCAACGATAATCCTGTCCGGTCTCATCCTGAGACTGGTTCTTATCAACATATCCATGGAGACTTCCCCCTTACCTAAGGTGTTTGAATCGTGACACTCCATCTGCACTATGTTTTCTATCTGCGACAATGAAAGTTCACGTGAATCTTCTATCACTATTACTCTTTCATTTTTAGGTATATAATCCGCAAGCGCATTCAAAAACGTGGTTTTTCCCGATGATGTCCCCCCGCTTATGAATATGTTGTATCCGCTTCTCACCAACGATTTAAGGAATTTACCGCATTCCGGGGTCAATGTTCCGCTTTCGGTCATCTTCTTTATGGATATGTGCTCTTTGGAAAATTTCCGAACTGTCAGCGCGGCTCCGTCCGGCGATATGTTTTCAAACACCGCATTTACTCTTGAACCGTCCGATAACCTTGCATCCAGTATGGGGTTCAGCTCATTGATTTCACGATGGACTGAGGCTGCGATATTTCTCATTATCTCTTCAAGCTCATCCCTATCTTCAAATGCCACTTCTTCTTTTCTTATTCCGTCCGCTCTTTCCGTGAATATTTCTCCATAACCATTTACCATAATCTCACTTACTTTTTCATCTCTGACATACGGTTCCAAAATCCCAAGCTTGCTCCGCATCCTGTATCTTATCCATTCAGATATTTCCCTGCATTCGTTGACAGGCGTTTCCCCGTCCAAAATCGTCTGATTCAAAAGTCTTTCAAATTCATGATCCGATATCTTGGGATTTGCTTTTACCGCTTCAGTCATCATCCTATACTTCCGCATCCTGTTGGTGTTTGGATTTTCCATCTTGTCTCCTTTCCTCAGGTTGATATGACTCTCTCAAATTTGTAGACAAAGTTTGCGATCCCTTTGCCGTAATCGGAATTCAGGTTTATTGCAATCCCGCGGTCTCCACCCATAAAGGCGTCTCTGTCGCAGGGTACTTGCTGACTCATTTCATAGTCTTGACAATCATAGGCGCTTCTGTTGTGAATTTTCATAAGAGTGCCTCCCATACTTCTAAAATATGCGGTAAGCTCTTCCGAACCCGAGAAATGATCACCCATACCGCTGTTTTTTTCCAAGATCATGCAGTCTGCGATCTTTGCTGCTTCTCTGTTTCTTTTGGAAAAATCACAACCGAAATCAATAAAAAGGTAATCATATTTATCTGCTTTATCCACGGTACAAATCAATTTTTCGATGTCTCCGCAAGACGCGCTTTCCATGAAGTTGTCAATCCGTCCCCTGACTATTCGGTCGGGCGATCCGGGGATGATAAATTTGCTAAGATTGAAAAACTTCATTTCTTCAAGTGCGAAAAACAGTTCCTGCGAATTTTTCCCCGAAGAATCGCGAAAATAATCCCATGAGGTATCCAAACTCTGCATGTTGAGATAAAGTGTCCTTTTTCCGAAGCCGGCTTCTATGGACTTTGATATCGCAAGCATGGACGATGTTACTCCACATCCGCCACCGCTTCCGAAAAATCCTATCACCTTCATCTTCCCGCGAGTTCGACAGGAAGCTTCAGCGCTTGTCGTCGCAAGATCGGCTTCTCCTTCCATATCTTTGTTTGCGATGCAAATTATCTTTCGCATTATTTCTCTGCTGTCCTCAAATTTATACGACGAGTACGGGGAGTCCTGCGCTCCGGGTCTTTTTTCTGTAAGAAGAATGACCTTTCCGTCATTCTTTTTTTCTGATCCGGGTCTGTCCGTCAAAAGTACATCGCATTCCCTCGGATTCTCAAGATGTATCTGAAAATCCCCTCCCTGCCTTGAAATTCCTCTTGCCAATGCAATCGCAAAATCACTGTCCTTAAGTTCGATTCCTATGTGTATAACCGCCATATGCTTCCCCGTTCCGCAAGCCGCTTTTCTCTCGACTATATTTTATTTGCCTCAACTCTATCAACTTCCCCATAGACTGTCAACCATTATTTACCATCAAATGTATTTTCATACATTCCCCTTATCCATATTGACAAAGTACGTTTGTAGGATTAAAATTGCATTAATTGAATATCTTCGGGGCAGGGTTAAATTCCCTACCGGCGGTCAAAGCCCGCGAGCCTTTAAGGCATGATTCGGTGAAATTCCGAAGCCGACAGTACAGTCTGGATGAGAGAAGAAATTATGCTTTGTTTGCCTCGGAATTTTTCCGAGACTTTTGTTTTTCTTGACCACCCCCGAAGCTTCGGCTTCGGTTTTTAATTTTGGGAGAATGATATGAACAAGATGCAAAACCATATGCACGATGAGAAAAAATATATGTCGCTTGCGGTATCACTTGCTGAAAAAGGAAGAGGTTCTGTCAACCCCAACCCTCTTGTGGGCGCAGTCATAGTCAAAGACGGTGAGGTCATAGGACGCGGTTTTCATCAAAAATACGGGACTCTCCATGCAGAACGCAATGCGCTTTCCGCATGCAAAAAGGATCCTGCAGGAGGAACCATGTATGTAACTTTGGAGCCTTGTTGCCATCACGGTAAAACCCCACCCTGCACTCAAGCGATAATTGAAAGCGGAATTACGCGTGTGGTAATTGGTTCCTGCGATCCCAATCCTCTTGTGGCAGGCAAAGGAATACGTAAGCTCAAGGATGCCGGAATTGAGGTTGTAAGGGACTTTTGTCGTGAAGAATGTGATAGCCTGAACCCTGTTTTCTTTCACTACATTGCGACCAAAACCCCCTATGTCACGCTGAAATATGCTATGACACTTGACGGGAAGATTGCAACCAAAGCCGGGATGTCAAAGTGGATTTCCGGTGAAGAATCGAGGGCTCACGCACATAAATTCAGATCCGAAAATATGGCGATAATGGTTGGGATCAACACCATATTAAAGGATGACCCGAATCTCACATGTAGACATTCCATGGGGCTGTCCCCTGTAAGGATTGTATGCGATACGCATCTGCGCACACCCTTGAACTCAAATATTGTGGTTACAGCAAAACAGATGTCCGACAAATATCGTTGGCCGCGCACTATAATAGCGACAGCCGTCAGGGACGAAAAACTCCTGAAACCATATAAAGATTCCGGGATCGTCTTTGTTCATGTCGAAAAGGAAGACGACGGGCACATCTCGTTGCCTCTTCTTATGAATAAACTGGGAAACATGCAAATCGACAGTCTTATACTTGAAGGCGGAGGTCTTCTCTCCTGGTCGGCGCTCAAGTCCGGCATAGTCAGGAAAGTTCAAACGTATCTGGCTCCAAAAATATTCGGCGGCGGCGATGCACCGACTCCCGTTGCGGGATTGGGCAAGGAGCTACCTGATGATGCGTTTAAATTAAAGAATGTCAAATTGGAACGTATAGGGAAAGATATTTTTCTGGAAGGAGAGATAGAACAATGTTCACAGGCATAATTGAAGAAGTCGGAACAGTCAAGGCTATACGACGAGGTTCGACGGAAGCTAAACTTGTGATTTCCTGCCGCACGGTTTTGGGAAAAAAAAGATCAATGCAAAGAAGCTCAACGACGGAGGTTCCTACTGCGATCGGCGACAGCATCGCCGTCAACGGGGTCTGCCTGACCGCCACAGAAATCAGAAACGACACATTCACGGCCGACGTAATGCCCGAAACTTTCTTGCGATCCAATCTGAGCGGGTTGCGTCCCGGTAGCAAGGTTAATCTTGAACGGGCAATGCCTTGCAGCGGTCGCTTCGGCGGACATATTGTTTCGGGACACATAGATGACATAGGAAAGATATCTTTTTTAAGGCGTGACCAAAATGCGATTCTCATTGGAATCACGGCGCAAGCCTCCATATTGAAATACGTAGTAGAAAAAGGCTCCGTCGCAATCGACGGTATCAGTCTTACGGTCACGGATGTTTCGCGGGGAATGTCATCCGGAGAATTTCAGGTTTCCGTCATTCCGCATACACTGTCGGAAACATCACTTTTGCTTAAAAAGGTCGGGGACAGCGTCAATCTCGAGGCTGATATAATAGGTAAATATGTGGAGCGACTTTTAGGTGAAAAATAACAAGCTTAGCGCCCTTTGCGCCAAATCAATCCATATCAAAGCGATTTGAAAACACTGCACTCATTTCTTACAGTCTGTATATGTCGAAAGAAAGGAAAAATCATGAATAAAGATACGAAAGAAGCTTTTGAATTCAACACCGTGGAAGAGGCTCTACAGGATTTGAAAAAAGGAAAAATCATCCTCTGCACCGATGACCCGGATCGGGAAAACGAAGGGGATTTCATATGCGCGGGAGAATTTGCAACTACCGAAAACATAAACTTTATGGCGATGCACGGAAGAGGACTCATCTGCATGCCTGTGGATCGCGAAATATGCAACAAACTCAACCTGACACAGATGGTGTCCGAAAATACCGATAATCATGAAACCGCTTTCACTGTCTCGGTCGATCATATCGACACAGGTACGGGAATTTCTGCGGAAGAACGGGCGCTTACGACCCGCATGGTGGCGGCTGGAAAATGCAAAGCCACCGATTTTAGGCGCCCCGGACACAATTTCCCTCTGCTTGCCAAGGATGGCGGCGTTCTTGAACGAAACGGCCATACGGAAGCGACCGTCGATCTTATGCGCCTTGCCGGACTTAAATCTTGCGGGATATGTTGTGAAATTATGGACGAGGACGGTACTATGATGCGAACTCCCAATCTCATAAAACTGGCTCGTAAACACGATCTGAAATTTATATCGATCAAGGCATTGCAGGATTACCGCAAAAAACACGATATTCTCGTAAAAAAAGTTGCGGACACCAAACTCCCAACCTACTACGGCAACTTCCGCGCAATAGGTTTTATAAACAAATTAAACGGTGAACACCACGTGGCTTTGGTAAAAGGAGAAATAGGAGACGGCAAGGACGTGCTCTGCCGTGTTCATTCGGAATGCCTCACGGGAGACGCATTCGGTTCCGCAAGATGTGACTGTGGTCAACAGCTGGCCTCAGCCCTTTCACAAATCGAAAAAGAAGGTCGTGGAATACTCCTTTATATGAGGCAGGAAGGCCGCGGGATAGGGCTGATCAACAAATTGAAAGCTTATGAGCTTCAGGATAACGGTATGGATACTATGGAAGCCAATATAGCTCTTGGCTTTCCGGCAGATCTACGCGAATATTACATAGGGGCACAGATTTTGAGAGACCTTGGTGTCAAAACCATGCGTCTTCTGACTAACAATCCCGAAAAAGTATATCAACTCGAGGCTTTTGGGATCGAAATTATGTCTAGAGTGCCCATACAGATGGAAGCCACCGCACATGACCTTTTTTATCTTAAGACCAAGCAGAAAAAAATGGGACATATGCTCGATTACTAAGAAATCCCGATATTTGAAACGCTCGCTTCAAAATAAAAATCAAAATAACTATTTAAGACAAACATTACGGAGGTAAAAAATGAAAATTTATGAAGGTAAACTGGTATCAAAGGAAGCCAAAATTGCTATCGTTTGCGGCCGATTCAACGAGCTTGTGACATCAAAACTTTTGGGGGGCGCACTCGACGGACTCAAGCGGCACAATGTTGCCGACGGAAACATTGAAATTGCATGGTGCCCCGGAGCTTTTGAGGTTCCCCTGACGGCGAAAAAACTGGCAACAAGCGGAAGATATGATGCCGTCATCTGTCTTGGAGCGGTCATAAGAGGTGCGACATCGCATTATGATTATGTTTGCGCGGAAGTCTCAAAAGGCATAGCCAATGTGAGCCTTGAGACCGGGATCCCGGTTCTTTTTGGGATTTTGACCACAGACAGCATAGAACAGGCTCTTGAAAGAGCGGGAACCAAAGCCGGAAACAAAGGTTTTGACTGTGCGGAAAATGCAATAGAAATGATCAATCTCCTTAACGAGATAAAATAGCATATGAGAAAATGAATAAATCACCATGAAAAAAGCTCTGATATTTACATCATTTGTCCAGAATTTAAGTAGAATACATATAGACTCAAACGAATTCGACCGTGTAATTTGTGCGGATGGAGGTCTTGAGATTGCGAAAAAACTGGGTATTTCCCCGGACATACCGATTGGCGACTACGATTCCATGCAACTCCCGCAAAACCAGAAGATCATCAAACTTCCAATGGAAAAAAACATGACAGACAGCGAGGCGGCAATAGATTTTGCGATCTCCGACGGTTTCAATGACATAACGGTTATTGGCGGCATCGGCGGACGTTTTGACCACACCATGGGCAATATAGGAATGCTAGCAAAATATCTAGGCAGAGACAAGAAGCTGTGCATAGTGGATGGTAATAATAAAGTTTTTATGCTCCTCCCCGGCTCTTACATCATACATAAAAGCATCTACAAATATCTGGGCCTTATTTCGTACCAAATAAAATGTGAGAACTTGAGTGTTTCGGGAGTCAAATACCCACTTGAAAAATACGACCTGTCCGACAACACTACACTTGGTGTTAGCAATGAGATTCTGAAAGAAAGTGCCGAACTTTCATTCACTTCCGGTAAACTGCTTGTTATCCAGTCAAACGATTGAGAACTCTGCAAATTTGGGATCGCTTCTTGAAATGCCGAATGTAAAATGTTATATTTAGTGCGTGTCCGGAAGACCAAAGAGCCTTACTGCACACATACCGTTACAGGTTATTTGACTTTGATCCAGTAAAGGAGACATGAAATGTACGAAAACATTAAGTATGAAATCAAGGGTAATATAGGTTACCTGACGATCAACAGACCCAAGGCGCTGAATGCACTGAACACAGATGTATTGAATGAACTTTCTTCGGTTCTCGGGGAAATCAAATCCAACGATGATCTCAAAGCCGTAATTCTGACCGGCGAAGGAAAAGCTTTTGTGGCAGGTGCGGATATTGCTCAGATGAAAGACTTGAACGCAGTTGACGGAAGAGCAATGATGCTCGCAGGTCACAAGGTAATGAATGCGATAGACAGAATGCCTAAGCCTTTCATTGCGGCGGTCAACGGGTTTGCGCTTGGAGGCGGTTGCGAGCTTGCTATGGCATGCGACATCCGTATAGCCTCTGATAAAGCAAAGTTCGGTCAACCGGAGGTCGGACTGGGAATTATTCCGGGATTCGGCGGCACTCAAAGGCTTTCCCGTCTTGTGGGCAAGGGACTTGCGAAATATCTGATTTACACGGCAGAATTGATCGATGCCGATGAAGCTATGCGCATCGGTCTTGTCGAAAAAGTAGTGGCTGCGGAAGATCTGATGGCGACCTGTGAGAAGATCGCTTCCACCATAGTTTCTAAGGCTCCTATAGCGGTATCACAGGCAAAGGTCGCAATAAACGAAGGCCTGGATATGAATCTGCGTTCAGGCTGCCAACTTGAAGTGGAAGCCTCCACTGTTTGCTTTGGTTCCGAAGATAAATTCGAGGGAATGTCGGCCTTTCTTGAAAAGCGGAAGGCTGAATGGAAAAATAAATAGTGCCTGCAGTGCCTATCGATAAATCATCGCCAGGCATATTGTGAAAAGTCTTTCACTTTTGCAAGCCCCGAAGGATTAAAACAATTGATAACGCTTTCGGGGCTTGCCGGGCAAGCACCGTCAATTCAAGGTTCTTTTAATTTGAGTTTTTTGATCTGATATTTTTTGATCTGTTCAGAGATTTATCACTCCGATCGTCAGCATCATTACCGCAACTCCCGCCGCACACACACCCAGAAAGATCATCGGTATCGCATCTTTCAATCTCATCTCAAGCATTGCGGCGACCAGAGCTCCCGTCCATGCGCCGGTTCCCGGAAGCGGAATGGCAACGAGGATAAATAAACCGATCTTCTCATACTTTCTGACCGTATCAGCTTTGGAATCCGCCCTCTTTTCCAATTTCTTTATGAAATCATCTATTTTATGATGCTTTTTTCTCAAAAACTTGAATATCTCTCTTATAAACAGAATAATAAAAGGCACAGGTACCATATTCCCTGCCACCACGAGGACATAAGTGAGCCACGGATTCAGATCATGTGTCATCGCAAACGGTATTGCGGCTCTGAGTTCCGCCACCGGAGCCATTGAAATAAGTAGCGTCATTAAAATTCTATACATATACATGTTTCCTGTTTGTTTTGATCTGAACTATCACACCTATAACTGTCAGTGCAATAACCACACATGTTACCATCATCGGCTCGTCCTTTATAAAGTTCACAAAGATCTTGTGATTCAGGTGTTTTATGGTCAGCTGCGGAGAAGTTCCTATACCGGATGCCAGAGTCTTGTAGTGTGTAATCATATACATGCTTGGCAGACTAAAGAGCGAAGCTCCGTTTGATGCGGTGGATATCGTGATCATCAAATCCACCGATTTCAAGAATACAATGACCATTATGACTATTAGCACCGCAAAGACTGCATATTTATATTCCGTAATTTCTTTGGGCAACAGCGGCATTATCAGCTTTGCTGCAATAAAACCTGCGGCGATTCCAAAAATAACGATACCCGCCTTTATTATAAAACCCGTTATAAGAGCAACCACCGTCGCACAAAGTCCGGCGATTATAAGATCCTGTTTTTCGGTTCCAAGTTTTTCTATCGCTATGTTGAATATAAAGAGAAAGCAACTTATTGAAACCATGGGTTTAAACATATCTCTGCCTTTAAATAACAACAGCCCCCCTACTACGGTCAACACAGCCATATATAAAAATAATTCCGGCATCACTACCCCTTTTAAGATTTCCATTAAAACGGTTTCTTTAAAAAAGCTGTAACACAAAATCCGGATGGAGCCATGTTACAGCTTTAAAATTCAAGATTGTACTAACTCAAAATTCCATTTCCAAACAAAGGCGCAAATACCAGTGATACTATCGTCATCAGCTTGATGAGAATATTGATTGACGGACCGGAAGTGTCTTTGAAAGGATCTCCCACGGTGTCACCTACGACAGCCGCTTTATGTGTTTCGGAACCTTTTCCTCCGTAATTGCCCTCTTCAACGTACTTCTTGGCATTGTCCCAAGCTCCACCTGCATTTGCCATCATGATGGCAAGAAGCACACCCGATGCAAGTGCTCCGGCGAGCATCCCTCCAAGAGCATCCGAGCCGAGTATGAAACCTACTGCAAGAGGCGATACGATCGCCATCAGACCCGGAATCATCATTTCCCGCAGAGCCGCAGTGGTTGAAATATCGACGCATCTCGTATAGTCGGGTTTTGACGTTCCTTCCATTATGCCCTTGTCTTCACGGAATTGTCTGCGAACTTCCTCGATCATGTTGTTTGCAGCCTTACCGACGGAATTCATGGTCATTGCCGAGAATATGAACGGTAACATCGCTCCTATGAACAATCCTATTATAACTATAGGATTGAGCAGATCTATTGACTGTAGATGCGCCACCGAGGCAAATGAGACAAACAGCGCAAGTGCGGTAAGCGCAGCTGAGCAAATTGCAAATCCCTTGCCTATGGCAGCTGTCGTATTTCCAACCGAGTCAAGTTTATCTGTTATATTTCTGACTTCCTCAGGCAATTCTGACATCTCCGCAATCCCTCCGGCATTGTCGGAAACAGGACCGTAAGCATCCACGGCAACCGTTATTCCCGTAATGGAGAGCATCCCCACGGCCGAAAGGGCAATCCCGTATACACCCGCAAAGTGGAATGCGACATAAATACCTATCGCTATGCAGATTATAGGCCAGAGTGTCGACATCATTCCCACGCCGAGCCCGCTTATTATCGTTGTGGCCGATCCCGTCTGTGATTGGTCGGCTATCTTCTTTACGCTTTTGAAATCAGCCGACGTATAAATCTCCGTCAGTTTACCTATCGCCACGCCTACGATCAGTCCTGCGATAATAGCATAAGCATAATTCATGCTTCCGAGCATGTGCCTGCTCAAGAATATCGAAGCAACGATAACTATCACAGCACTTATATAAGTCGCCATATCCAAGGATCTTGCAGGATTCGAATCATTGTCACCGCCTCTTACGCACAGAATGGCAATCACGGAAGCGACAAGACCTATGGCTGCAAGTATCAGTGGAAACATGGCCGCTTGAGTTTCGGAAAAAGTACTTCCTATGCCCGCCGTCTTGACTGCCACAGCAGCAAGTGTGATTGCGGAAATAATAGAACCGACATATGATTCGAAAAGGTCGGAGCCCATGCCCGCAACATCGCCCACATTGTCGCCCACATTGTCCGCTATAACAGCAGGGTTTCTCGGGTCATCTTCCGGTATGCCGGCTTCCACCTTGCCGACAAGATCGGCACCTACGTCAGCAGCCTTTGTGTATATTCCGCCGCCTACTCTTCCGAACAGAGCCATGGACGATGCACCCAGTCCAAATCCCGTAACACATTCAACCAGTGTGGCAAGATCCAGAACGCAAACTATTACGCCCAGTCCCAAAAGTCCCAAGCCGGCAACGCAAAGTCCCATGACAGAACCGCTCCTGAAAGCAACTTTAAGCGCCTTGGACATTCCTTTTTCCTGTGCTGCCGTTGCAGTCCTTACGTTGCCCAAAGTGGCCACGTTCATTCCGAAGAATCCCGCAAGCACAGAGAGCAAAGCACCGAAAACGTAAAGGATTCCCGTTTCTTTACTGATAAACACCCCAAGCAGCACAGCCATGCAGACGATAACGACAAACATAAACTTGTATTCCCGCTTAAGGAAAGCAAACGCTCCTTCCCTGATGAATCCGGATATCTCCTTCATCCTCTCATTTCCCTCATTGCACTTTTTGATCCAAGCGGCGAGACCGAAAGCCACCACCAGCGCAATCACAGCACAAAGAGGAGCAATCAATTTTAACTCCATATAATACCTCCTAAATAATAACTTATAAAATTTAACGCTATATAGGAGGAGCCAGATAAGCACCTCCTTGCGAAAAAAATATAAACTGAATCAATAAAAATTATCTGCCAACTGTCACAAGGATCAATGACAGGACTATGAACAGAACCGCCGTTACGATAGTGATCTTATTCAGGATGCCCTGATATCCACGGCCTTTTTTCTTTCCGAAAAGCTGTTCCGCACCCCCTGCAATGGAGCCTGAAAGCCCGTCACTGTTTCCTTCCTGAAACAGCACACTCAAGATGAGTATGACGCTCACAACGGCAAGAATAACCATCAATACTGTATGCATAAAAACACTCCTTATTTTTTTCTGTAACCATGCTACAATATCACACCATGACCTGAAAATCAAGTCCGACAACGATAAACTCCGCCAAAAATACGAGAAAATATGGACAAAGACCCTACGCTGTCGTAAAACTATGAACAAAGGTCATGAATGCGGAAGATATTGCTAAAAATTTATGATCCTCATAAAGCTTTCGGCATTCAGACTGGCACCTCCGATAAGCGCCCCGTCGATCTCATCCATGTTCATTATCTCCGTTGCGTTCTCGGGTTTTACGCTGCCTCCGTACTGGATTATGACTTTGTCACACGTATCTTCGTCATACAATCCGGCGATCGTTTCTCTTATGAATGCACACATTTCTCCGGCCTGCCGCGGGGTTGCGGTTTTACCGGTACCTATGGCCCAGATCGGCTCGTATGCAATCACGATTCTTTCGACATACTCTGCGCATACGCCTTCAAGGTCTGCGCAAAGCTGTGCCGAAACAATCTCCTCTGCCTTGCCTTCTTCGCGCTGCCGAAGGTTTTCCCCTACGCAAAGTATAGGCGTAATTTCACTGTCCGCAAAGATTTTTTTCAGCTTCTTGTTTACGGTCACGTCGGTTTCATTGAAATACTCTCTTCTCTCGGAATGTCCCACTATGCAGTAGTCGACCCCGATGTCCTTCAGCATGGAAAGGGAAACTTCTCCGGTGAATGCCCCCTCTTCGGCGAAGTGAACGTTTTGGGCTCCCACTCCTATACCGCTTCCCTCAAAAGCTCTCTTGAGCGTATCAAGCAAAGTGAACGAAGCACATACGGCCGCCTTGACATCCGTATCTGCATAAAGCTTTTTAAAACTATCGGCAAAACTACGTGCTTCGTCCCTTGTTTTAAACATCTTCCAGTTTCCCGCCATCAACGGAATCCTCATATCAATCAACTCCTTGGTTTGTCTTCTATCACATCTATTCCGGGCAGTGTCTTGCCTTCCAAAAACTCCAGAGAAGCCCCTCCGCCGGTCGATATGTGCGACATCCTGTCTGCAAGCCCGAATTTCTCAACGGCTGCCGCAGAGTCTCCTCCTCCTATGATCGTAACGGCTTGGCTTTCGGCAAGAATTTTAGCCACGGCTTCGGTTCCTTTTGCAAAAGTGCTCATTTCAAACACTCCCATTGGACCGTTCCAAACAACGGTAGCGGCTTTTTTAAGCTCTTTTTCGTACAATTCAACGGTTTTGGGACCTATGTCAAGCCCCATGTATCCCGGCACTATCTTGTCCGCATCAAAGATCACCGGTGTTGCATCGTCAGAGAATTTCTCGGCGCAAACCGAATCTAGCGGCAGTAGCAATGAGACTCCCAAACGCTTAGCTTTGTCCATAAGTTTGCCGGCGAGTTCAATATTTTCTTCATCTATTATGGATGTGCCCGTTTCGTAGCCAAGTGCCCTGTAAAATGTATATGTCATTCCGCCGCCTATTATAAGCGTATCGACCTTTGTCAGCAGATTCTCTATGACCGGTATCTTGTCCCCGACCTTTGCGCCCCCCATAACAGCAACAAAAGGTCGTTTGGGATTCTCAAGGGCATTCCCCAAAAACTCCACTTCTTTTTCTATAAGGAAACCCGAAACCGCAGGAATATACTTGGCAATCCCCGCAGTCGATGCATGCGCCCTGTGCGCAGTACCGAAGGCTTCCTGGACGAATATGTCTGCAAGTGAAGCCAATTGCTTTGCAAACTCCGGATCATTTTCGGTCTCCTCTTTGCGGAAGCGCACATTCTCGAGCAAGAATACCTCCCCCGATTTTAATTCTCCGATGTTTTTTCTTATGTTTTCATCCACCACTCTTGCGGCAGGTTCAAATTTCACTTCTTTGCACAGATACTTTGAAAGCCTCTCCGCAACAGGTTTAAGTGAAAACTCGCTTTTGGGTTCACCTTTCGGTCTTCCAAGATGCGACATCAATATAACCGCCGCTCCGTGTTCAATAAGATAATTTATAGTCGGCAGTGCGGCTTTGATCCTTGTATCGTCGGTTATTTCTCCGTCCTTTATGGGAACATTGAAATCACAGCGAACTATAACTCTTTTCTTCTCGACCTCAACGTCTCTGACTGTTTTCTTCATAAATTTCTCCAGGCTAAGCTTAAATCTTTCGCATAAATAAAGCATGCAATTATCGCAGGCGGAACTTATTGATCCGCCGCTATTTGTTGTCCACCGCATGCATGTGTCTTATCAATTCAAGCGTTTTGTGGGAATATCCGTATTCATTGTCGTAATATGCGATCAGTTTGAAGAACTTGTCGTTTAGCTCAATCCCCTCTCTTGCGTCAAATATCGACGTGTTCGGATCCCCCACAAAGTCGCCGGAAACGACCTCATCATCTACATATTCGATAACGCCCTCCAAATAGGTTTTTGAGGCTTCCTGAACTGCCTTCTTGATCTCTTCATATGATGTCGCTTTTTTGGTTATCACGTTAAGATCCACAACAGATACATCCGCAGTGGGAACGCGGTATGATATTCCCGTCATTTTGCCTTTCAATTCCGGGATCACAAGTCCGACCGCCTTTGCCGCACCCGTTGTCGATGGAATCACGTTTCCGAAAACGCTCCTGCCTGTCCTCCAGTCCTTCTGTGAGCGTGCATCCACCACCTTTTGCTTTGCGGTCGCCGCATGTATGGTGGACATAAGTCCCTGATCTATTCCGAAATTATCGTTGATCACCTTGCAAAGAGGGGCAAGGCAATTGGTCGTGCATGAAGCATTTGAAACCACCGTCATATCGGCTTTATATTCATCGGAGTTGACTTTATAGACAAATGTAGGAGTTTCCTTATCCTTTGCCGGAGCCGTGATTATGACCTTTTTTGCTCCCCCATGATTTATATGAATCATTCCCTTTTCGGTAGTATTGTATGCACCCGTTGCTTCAATTATGTATTCCGCACCGCAGTCACTCCATGGAATATTCTGCGCTTCAGATTCACTGAACACCGGAACTTTCTTACCGTCTATCACGATACCGCTCTCGTATCTTCCCAGCTCTCTCGGAAAGCGTCCGAATGTAGAATCATACTTCAACATGTAAACCATGTAATCAATATCCGCATTTCGAACATTGATGCCGCGTATATCTATATCAGGCATATCCATGGCTGCACGCACTATCACTCTTGCTATTCTTCCGAATCCACTAATTCCTACCTTAATTGCCATCTCAAATTTCTCCTTTCGGCATAAGTAAAGTATTCAATGCGCGTTCAATAAGTCCTGAAGGGCTTTATTGAGCATGCGCGGTTTAATATATCCATCATATCCAAAGAATACTATCCAAGGATTTTCAGGCAAATCCATAACGTCGCCGTTTGGATGAAGATAATATCCCCATTTCCTCCCTGTATTTGGCGACCGTCCTTCGGGAGATATCTATCCCCCTCTCTTTCAGAAGATCAACGATCTCTCTGTCACTGTATGGTTTGACGGGATTTTCTCCGTTGACCACGTCTTTTATTATAAACTTAACGCTACTTGATGACAATCCCTCAGGTTCATTTGACGAGGAAATTCTGCTCGGAAAAAAATGCTTGAGTTCAAAAATCCCTTCCGGTGTCTGCATGTATTTACCGCTTATCGCTCTGCTGACGGTGGACTCATGAATATTCAGACTGTCCGCCACCTGCCTCAAGGTAAGGCTTTTCAAATGTTCTTCCCCTCGGTCGAAAAAATCCCTTTGAAATTTCACTATTTCGCGGGCGACTCTGAAAAGAGTTTCCTTTCTCTGACGAATATTCCTTATCAACCACTGCGCAGAATTGAATTTTTCACTCAAATATTTGTTAAGATTACGATCCTCCTTGGCATTTGCAAGCAGGTCTTTATAATAAACACTTATCATCAGTGCAGGAATGTCCGAATCGTTTACCGAAAGAGTATATTCGCCATCCTCCTTTTCCAGCAGAAGATCCGGAACTACATAGCCGATATCTCTGTCAACTCCCGGAAAACTGCGCCCCGGCTTGGGTTCTAGACTTTTGATCAGATCTATGGCAGCCTGTGCCTCAGCGGGTCTTATCGAAAGTTTTGACGCAATCTTGGTTATTCTGTTAGCAGCCACATCCTCCAGCATGTGTTCTATTATGTGTGATATTTTCTCCGTCAATTTCCCCGCAGCAGCAAGTTGCATCTCCAGGCACTCCTCTATACTTCGCGCACCGACACCACAAGGTTCCATGTCGCGTACATGTTTCAACACCGCTTCAACTTCACCTGCGGTTGCGCCCGTTATACTTGAGATTTCGTCATTTGAGATCCGCAAATATCCGTTATCGTCTATTTCTTCTATTATATAGATACCTATTGCCCGCTCACGTCTGCTTAAATCGAGAAAACCCAGTTGTTCCAACAGAAAATCCTGCAGGTTCTTTTCTTCCGATGGAAAACGCCCGGTGTAATCTTCCTGCCTGCCGGAGTCGTTTTTCCATCCCCCCACCTCAAAACGGTATTCTGCCAGATCGTAATAATCGTCTTGCGCCTCAACTGAAAAATCAGGTTCCTGAATGCCGGAATCCCCCTCCGGCTCTTCCACGGAAAATTCTTCCTGCTTTTTTTCTTCCAACACGGGATTTTCCAGTAACTCACTTTCAATATAATCCATCAGCTCGATATTATTCATCTGGAGGATCTTAATTCCCTGAATGAGCATTGGCGTCATGGATAATTTTGCCTTTTGTTCTGTTGTAAGCTCGTAACCGATCTTCATGATAATTCAGCGCCTCAAATCACTTGCCTTCCTTAAATCCGTACGCAAGGTTGATCCCATGGTCTCCACATCTTTCAAGGTCTGTCACCATATCGCAGAACACGACCCCCGCCATCGGCTCGCAATGTGAATTCATGAGTCGTTCCACATGATTGCCTACAAGCTGTGTTTCCATGCTGTCAACTTTATGTTCCAGCTCCTCAACCCTGTCCAATTTCGTGTAATCTCCGCTTTCAAAGATGTCCAGTGCCAGCTCGACTTCTTCCAAAACATCATCCGCCATTTCCCTGAGTTCCTGCCATGCATCATCTGTCATTGTAACTTTTTTTCTGTTCATCTCCTCGGCATACTCGACAATATTTTCCGCATGGTCAGAAAGTCTTTCTAGATCGGTTATGGATATGGTCATGACAGAAACTTTGTGCATGTTTTCGCTGTTGAGTTCCAAAGCCTTAAATTCAACCATTGCATCCGCTATGCTGTGATTGAGTATATTTACGGTCTCTTCTCTTACTCTGACCGAAGTCGCCATCTCACCGGTGTAATCAAAGAAACATTTAAGTGAATTCCTTAAGTTTTTTGCCGCTATTCTGCCCATCCTTGTAACTTCTCTGTGTGCCTGATCTATAGCCATTGAAATAGGCATCATGGACAAATTTATCATATATTTGAGTGTTCTTTCTTCATTTCGCTCATTCTCTATTGGAAGAAGCGGGATTATTTTCCTCGACAGCTTTATAATCTGATTGGTAAACGGTAGCTGAACGATCACCGCAATTATTGCAAAAAACGTATGTGTGTTCGCTATCTGCCGTCCCACATCGTGCGGGGACAAGCCACATATAAAATTCAATATATTCGGCGCCACATTTATCAATACGACAAGAATCACCGCTCTGAACAGATTGAACATAAGATTCAGAAGTGCGGTTCTCTTGCCTTCTCGGTTGGTGGTGAGAGATGCCAACAGGTTTGGGGTTACGGAGCCTATTGCCGCACCGATAACAAGATAAATTGCCGTGTTATAACTCAACAGTCCTTGCACCGCAAATGTCTGAAAAATTACCGTAGACGAGGATGAACTCTGCAATAGAGCCGTGAAAAGCACACCGAACAATATTGACAGTGCGGGATTATTCAGGTTTGAGATAAAATGGATAAATTCCCGACTCCCCGATAGAGGGGCTATGGCCAATTTCATGGTCGAGATCCCAACAAACAACATACCGAACCCCATTATAATCTCACCGATGTATTTTACCATGCTCTTTTTTATAAACAGATACATAACCACGCCAAAGAATAAAATAAGAGGAGCATAAGCGCTAAGATTGAATGCGGTGATCTGTGCCGTCACGGTTGTGCCTATGTTCGCTCCCATTATTACTCCTATGGCCTGCGTGAGTTTCATCAGACCGGCATTGACAAATCCTATAACCATGACATCAGTTGCCGATGAACTCTGTATAAGCGCCGTCATGAAAAGTCCCACCAGAACCGCAACATATTTATTCGTGGTAGCCTTTTCCAAAACAGACTGCAGATTGGCTCCTGCCGCATTCCTGAGTCCCGATGACATTATCGTCATGCCGAACAAAAACAAACCAACTCCACCCAATAGCGAAAAGATACCGAATATTGACATGCTGACCTCCAGTGTTTTCATGTGATAGCTTCCCCACGTGTTCAAAAAACAATACACTCGTCAATTTCACATGGATACGCCCTACAGTCATAAATCAAACCAAATACTATAATAGCATAAATTAAATTTTAAGCAATTTTATAATCCAGAAATCCTCTATCCCAATCCGGGAAAATCGAGCTGCCTCAGGGCCTCAAATAGAATAATATTTGCCGAGTTCGCAAGATTCAATGATCGCAGCCTCGTATTTTGACTCATCGGAATTCTGATCGTCGAATCCTTTTTCTTCTCTATAAAGTCTCTGGGCAAGCCACGGGTTTCTCTGCCAAACAAAATCATGTCCCCATACTCATATTTCACATCCGTATATCTTTTGCCGCCTTTGGTTGTCGCCAAAAACATCCTTTTGTCCATGTGGCTTTTCAAAAACTCTTCCAGACTGTCATGAACTTCAAGTTTTACGAAAGGCCAGTAGTCCAGACCCGCTCTGCGAACCGCTTTGCTGTCTATGTCAAAACCAAGCGGCCTTACCAAATGAAGAACCGAATCGGTAGCCGCACACGTTCTTGCTATATTTCCGGTATTGGGCGGTATCTCAGGTTCAACCAGCACTATATGAAATCCCATTCCATCCTCCTTATTTTTCTCATATGGGTCTTATTTTTACACCATAAAAGAATCATCCAACAAAAAAGAAACCACCGAACTCGATGTTGGCAGTGGCTTCCAATCCGTTAAGGTGGTGCTCAGTCTCGGAATCGAACCAAGGACACAGGGATTTTCAGTCCCTTGCTCTACCAACTGAGCTAACTGAGCACAACAATAGCGTAAATATTAAATTTTGGTGGGCCACCAGGGACTTGAACCCGGGACCTGCCGGTTATGAGCCGGATGCTCTGACCAACTGAGCTAGTGGCCCACGTCATTTAATGGTCGGGGTGGCAGGATTTGAACCCGCGGCCCACTGGTCCCAAACCAGTTGCGCTACCAAGCTGCGCTACACCCCGAAAATAATCGGTCAAGATCATCAAATACTCTTTATTTCTTATTACTATATCTCTTATTATTTCTTATTTTATCATTGCCTGTATTTATCGATTGTTCTATGAAAATCACGCTGTTTAATCAAATGGCAGGGGCAGAAGGATTTGAACCCTCGACACGTGGTTTTGGAGACCACTGCTCTACCAACTGAGCTATACCCCTATAATAAATATGGCGGAGAAGGCGAGATTCGAACTCGCGCGGCCCTAAACGAACCCTAACGGTTTAGCAAACCGTCCTCTTCAGCCACTTGAGTACTTCTCCACGGATTATTATCGGCGCATAAGTGAGTCCATCAATGGCGGAGAGGGTGGGATTCGAACCCACGGTTCTTACGAACACCGGTTTTCAAGACCGGCACCATCAACCGCTCGGACACCTCTCCATACGATCGGCATTCGTAAAATCTTGGTGACCCATCGGAGATTCGAACTCCGGACACCTTGATTAAAAGTCAAGTGCT